>CP054187.1:1292464-2584928 GCA_015200345.1 Planctomycetia bacterium
GCGCGGGAGAGGAAGGTCCGTTCGCGTCCATCTCCGTGTTGAGGAGGAGGTTGATAGCGGCGAGGACGTATTCGGCGACGGGGAGGGCATTGCACCCGGCGGCGTCGGCGAGGGCGATTCCTCGTTCCCGGACGGCGGCGGCGTCAATGTGGTCGGTGCCGGTGGTGACGGTGCCGAGGAAGGCCAGGCGTGGGCATCGGTCGAGCAGGGTTCGGTCGATGCGGGTGACGGATCGGATGATGAGGGCATCGGCTGCGGCGAGATCGGCGAGGAGAGCCTGGGTTGGGTCGTTGAGCGTTCGGCCGGAGAAGGCTCGGACGTCGCCGAAGGGGCTGAAAAGAACATCGTGGCTGATGTCTTCGTCGATGAGGATTCGCATGTGGGGAGTATAAAGGGGCTTTGGGGCTTGAGGAGTGAGCGGGCGGGAGGCGGTAGGATTCGCGGCGGGGCGAGCGCGTTTGGAATGCGGGTGCGACATGAACGACAAGCGGCTGTCTGCGGAGTTGCTGACGGAATATGCGGCGACGAAGCTGGAGGATCATTTCGCGCAGGTCAGTCGGTGCGCGCGGATGTTAAGCGTGGAGCAGCTCTGGCACCGGATCAACGGGCACAGCAACAGCGTGGCGAATTTGCTGCTGCATTTGAACGGGAACATCCGTCAGTGGGTGCTGGGCGGGCTGGCGGGTCGGGAGATCGAGCGCGATCGGCAGGCGGAGTTTGACACGCGGGGCGGTGCGGAGGTCGAGGCGCTGCTGTCGGAGTTGCATGAGACGGTGCGCGAGGCGTGCGGGGTGATCCGCGGGATGGAGGAGGAGCATCTGGCGTGGGAGTTTTCGATTCAATCGTATCGCGTGAGCGGTGCGGCGGCGGTGATGCACGTGGTGGAGCATTTCGCGTTTCATACAGGGCAGATCGTGACGATGACGAAGGCGATGCTGGATGTGGACGTGAGCCTGTATGACGAGAAGGGGCATCGGCGCGACGGGCGGAGCGACGAAGTGCCGTGAACGGCGGGCGCGTTGTCGAAGCACGAATCTGAAAAGAGGAATGGCTGCCACCGGCTGGTTTGATTCGGAGGCGGGCGAGACGCGTGTTCGTCGAAGAAGCTATTCGAGCTTGGCCGGATCGGTCATCTGGAGTTTCCAGACTTCGAGCAGCGATCGAGGATGGCCCGATTGCTCACTTCGAATCAATCGATCAAGAACAAGCAGAACTCGATCCCTTTCGAGCGAGTCATACCCGACTTGCATTTGCAGTTTGATCGCGCGGTTCCGCAGGGGATACTCGAGGTCGGCCATTTGAACAATCTCAAATACCGTTTCCTGGAGGGCACGACGAACCGACGGGTCCGCATGATCCGCGAGACGGGAATCGCCCAACGTGTCGAGCACGCGTTGTCGAATGAGCAAGTCACTGACGCTGGACGAGCCGTGCGCGCGGTAATCCGCGAGAAACGCGCGGACCGATTCGGCGTTGGGGGCGCCGGACACTCTCCGCGCCGCTGTCTGGCAATAGGCATCGAATTTGCGTAGCTCGGCCGGCGGTCCGAACCAGCGCGTTATCCACTTGGAACGAGTCACGCGCTCGTATTCTTCGGCATCGTTGATCTTGGTCGACTCCGAAGGTCTGCGCCCTTCGCGGTTCAGCCGTTCGTGAGCTTCGCGCCTGCGCCGGCTATCAAATCGTTCCAGTGTTTCCTCGATGTCGTATCGCACAACGGGATGAGGCTCGGCTTTCAGACGAGACTCGAGCAATCGGATCAAATCCGAATCGTCTGGTTCACACGTGTACCTCGTCATATACATAATCATCGCACTTCGAATCAGTGAATCCGGTTCAGGTCCGGCGATCCGGGCAAAACACTCCCTTCGCATGCTCTCCATCGCTGCTGAATTGCCCGTCGATTTCAATGCCTTCGTCAGAATGCACGCATAACGAATCGATTCATAGCGAGCAGAAGAATCGCCCTTCCAGTCAGTTCGCGGCAGGTTCCTCCAGTAGAACTCATAAAGCGGTCCAATGTCCTTTGGTGAAATGGAGTCCGCCTTGGCAACCAATTTCTCGGTTAATTCGATCAGGCGCGCGGTATCAAACGCCGCGGCGCCACGTGGACGACTGACGGGTTTCCACGTTCGCGCCTCGGGTACGATTAACGAATCGGCATTGCGCACGCCCGACGTTTTCATCCACGTTCGGACTCGATTCTCCAAGTCATCCGGAAACCCCTGCCAAACCACCTCTCCGGATGGGTTGACGAACATGGCATAGGGGATCGACCGGACGAATGAATTGTGCGTTTCGGGCTGCCCGGCGCAGATCGCATAATTTGCGTTGCGGCGTTGAAGCGTTGTCTCCAAGCGCTCGGGGGGTTCATGGGTAATGCCGATGATGACCAGACCCTGTTCCCGGCAGGTATCCTGCAACTTACACAACACTGGAATGTTCGCCACGCACGGCGCGCACCACGTCGCCCAGAACTCGACGAGCACCGGGCGACCGCGCAAGCGCTCCCACGTGAGCGGTTTGTCAACATTAAACCAACCGGTTCCGGAGAGGCTCGGTAACCCGGTCGTGACGGCAGGCGCGGCGCGGCTTGAATCCTGTGCCTGTGCTCCGACACGGACAAGCCCGATTCCGAGCAAGAGCGCGATGCAGGTCGCAGCCCGCCAATAAGGTCGTCGCGCGTACAACAAGACTCGGCTCCTTTGATCAACTCCTGCCGTTATACCGTTCCCTCTCCCCTTCAACGGCATAGTTCGGTCCGGACTGAACCACTCGATCATACCAAATTTCACCGACAAGCTGATTCAATTCACTTCGAAAAGCTTCTTCACCCTGTTTGCCTTCAGCCTCCATTCGATCGAGTACTTCGGCGACAACCTGATTATGAATCTCCTCAAACTGCGACGGTGTAACCTCAAGAATCCGGTCGTTCCATCGAATGACGTCCGCGAGCAGTGCCGCGCGTTCACACGGTGACAGCGCTGCAGCGAAATCCCTCGTCTCCGCCGTGTCCATAAATGCCGGCAATTGGCTAAACATGGCGTCCGCCAAGAATGACTCATTCGCTTCTTTCTGAGTTAGCGGCGAGCAAGGTGCCTTGAGAGATTGCGGACCGATGGTCAGGGTGAGCCTGCAAAGGCTTTTTTGGCCTTGTTGTTCAATTCCATTTTGCCAAGTTCGAGGTACGCGCGAACATCAGGTACCTGCTCGCTTTGAATTCTGGCTTCGAGGACGCGCCTGACTTGATCCTGATCCAACCATTCGACGCCGGCAGCGTCAAGCGCAAGCCATGTTTTCAGTCGGAGCCTCCAATCCTGCTCGTCCTTCTGAAACAGTTGAAACAGCCATTCTTGGAATAGCTGCTTTTCAGAACTGGACAGTTTTCGAATGGCGGTGAGCATTCCCGCACGTTCGAGAATGTGGTTGCGCAGGAGCAGGTCTTGCCGACTGTCCGTGCGATGGCGCGATAATTCACCCGCAAAAGATTCTATTACGGCCTCGATGGCCTCCTCGTGCATGATCTTATCCAGACGGTCGGCAGTTGCCTCGAACTGCTTGATATCGCGGGGCATTCCAAGAAACTTCGCGCTCCATTTGTCGCGCGCTTCCTGGTATTGCCGGATTGCCGTATCGCAACGTGAAATCTGACGCTGCGGATAAGTCCGTGATGTGTCGAGTCGCTGAAGGGAGTTCGTCAAGTGCAACTGAACAACGGGGTTGTTCTCACGCTTTAATTCATCCTGTAGAAACGTGATGGCGCTCTGGTCGCCTGCGAGATAAACACTGCCCACTTGCCTGGCCAGAGTCGCACGATTCGGCCAGTCCGGATCGTGCAATGCGATTGCCTGCTTCAGTTCATGTCTCAATTGCAGTAGGCCAGATTGCTTAGCATATTTGCCTAACACCGCATGTAGTTCAAAAACACAGTCCAATACTTCCGAACGACATTCGCGGTCGCCCTGCCAGTCCCCGACCGGAAGGTTTCTCGAAAAATACTCAAAAAGACCTGCAATTGCCAAAGCCGCATCCGAATCGCCAGCCTCAACCTTGTTGATGATCCGATGAATTTCGTCCTGCAGGGCGGCTTGATCATACCCGCGGCTACGCGGGGGACGATTCTCGGTATATCCGACGATGTGACCAGCGCGAAGCAAGCTCGGTAAATTGACTTTTGGACACTTTTCCAGCCGAGCGGCTAACTGGTCCATCGGAATATCGCCGGTTGCCTCAAGCACGATGACGCCGTTCGGATCAATTAAGATGCTTGTCGGCAGCATCGATACGCCGGGTGTTCGCTGATTCGCGCAGACGGCGTATCCCATACCCAGTTTTTTCGCGTATGCGAATGCCCGCGAAGGAGCTTCTTCCGTCACGCCGATGATAATCAGCCCTCGATCCTCAAATCGCTTTTGAAGTGTATTCAGGCGAGGAATCTGACGAATACAGGATGGGCACCACGACGCCCAGAACTCGAGCAAGACCGGCCGGTTTTTCAATTCACTCCAATTTAACTTGTGCGCTACGTTCAACCAGGCACCCGAATCAAATGCGCACAATTTCTCCTGATCGCTGACGGATACTGTCGGTGACTGCGCTGTTGCCCTCGAAACAGCAATGCCGATGAATACAGCAACCATGCATAGACAGGCCGCGTGATGGCGGAATGGATCTTTCATGAAACACGCTTCATTCATGACCCGGATTCGGCACCGGATTACCGATGTCTGTTATAACTTCTCCGACAAACCCATAGTACCCCCAGAGTCCATACAGGAGATTGTTCCTATAGAAGACGTAATGAGCATCGCCTTCGACTTCATTATTCTGCATGATTTCGACTACAGTGCCGTTTAAATCCTGCATGTAGACATTGAAGTCTTCTTCAGTAATCTCGAAGATAGAGTTATGCATCTCCATAACATCCGCCAGTAATTGGACGCGCTCTTCGGCTGTGAGTGAACAGATGAAATCGCCGATTGCGTTCGTTCGCCAGAAAGTCGGCAATTGCGAAAAGATCGGATCAAGGATCGCCGCATCGCAAGGAGCAATTCTTTCGCAACGACACGGAGTGGTATCACTGATCTCAGACGTTTGAGACTGCGTTGGTGACTGAACACTGATTGACATTACCTCTGACCGTTGCCCCGGTTCAAGCAGTGGATTGATGTCAACCTCTTCATTATCGGCGGTGAGCTGCGGCACATATTGTTCTTCACATGCTGCCTTACATGCATCACGCTGGGCCGGAGTCTGCGAAGGCTTTGAGTTACAGCAGGAACCACAGGCCACGAGGCGATTCCCAGCATTAGCACAAGCAGTCACACAATTAGTAGTAGCTGATGGATTCACGCACTCGTTGCATCCCATCATGGAGAGAACGAAAACGACAAGAGTACCCAAAAGTATACATTTCAACAGGTACACCTTCATCATGGAGTAATCTCCTTCACCAAAAGGTTCCACCGACATTGCCACCACTGCAACGAGGGTACCCCCCCTCTGATGAAAGTCAAGACTTTTTTAGGAATCGCACTGCGGAATTTTCGCCAAGCGACAGATTGTGTCACTCATCGGATTCGTACTCATCTTATTGCCTATTTTTTACTTTCCGTGTCGCCATTTCGCCCGCTTTTCCCGCCAGCCCGCCTCGAACGCTCGAATAGGCCCCTGCTCGTGAATCCCCCGCCGCACGGCCGGGCGGAGCTGCTTGAGCAATTTCGCGGCGTCGGCGGCAGTCAGGCCGCGCGAGGCCATCAAGTAACACAGCGCGACGGCGGCGCTGCGGCCGCGGCCGGCCTTGCAATGGATATAGATTCTTTCGAACGGATTCGCCGCGGAAGGACGTTTGCCGCCGGAACCCGTGTGCGTTCGGATGAAATCGAGTGCCTTGTTAATGTCATCGAGCGAGGGGCAGTGATAATCGAGCGTCGGCAGGTGAAGTTGCGTCATGCCGAGGGCGGCCAGCTTTTGCCGTTCGCCGGGGAACTCCTCGCAGAGGTTGATGATCGCGGTGACGCCGAGCGCGCGCAAGCGCTTCAAATCACCGCCGACGGGAATCGCGCCGAGAATGACATGCTCGTCAAGGATGTCCCACTGCCGCCAGAGGCCCAGCCGGTACATCAACCGTCCCGCCAGCAGTGACGGCCAGTAGCCAACGCGAACGAACGCTTGAAGCAGCAGCCGTTTGATTCCTTGCAGTGCCATCCGTCATCCATCGCCAACAACGATCCAACGGCATCGGCGGTCCCCGCGAAATCGGCGGGTCTCGACGCTTTCAACGGTCCACAGCGGTCTGAAGCTGCGGCAGCAGGCCGACGCCGTCGATCGGCGGCAGGTCTTCCAGTCGATCGTCGCGACCGAGCATCTGAAGAATCGTCGGCACGACATCGACGATGCGGGCGCAGGGGATTTCGGCGTCGCCCTTCAGCCCCGGACCGGCGAAGAACATCGGGATGCGCAGGTCACGCCGGACGGCCGAGCCGTGATTGCCGGCGTGGTGGCCGGTGAAGGCATAGTCCCCGGAGGTGAAGACGACGACGTCGCCCGCTCGCACCGAATCGAAATACTCGACGATCTGCGGAACGAAATCGGGGAACTCGGTGTCGGCCGTCGCCGCGAGCCAGTCGCGCGAGCCGTGCCAGCCGGCAGTGAGAAAATCGGCCAGGCCGTGACGGCGATAGCGCAGGGGGTCGGGGACGCGGCCGGCGGCGTCCGGAGCGATGCGGTACTCGGCGAGCGTCGCGTGTTCGGGCTTGTCGGGGTCCGATGCGGGAAGGCGTCGTTCGATGACGGCGGACTCGCGGCGGGAGTAAATACGCACGCGATCCGGTCCGTCGGCATGGCACAGGAGCGCGATGCCCCGAATTCGGCACAAGTCCGGTGGCCCGGAGAACTCGCCGCCGGGGAAGAGCACGTGCTGGATTCGATCCAGCGCGGGTCGTCTCCCCCAGCCGTCATGATCGCGGAGATGGATCACGCCATGCCGATGCGAGGCGTCCACCAGGAAAGCATCGAACGGCTCCAGCGCAGCGCGGCGCGCCTCCCGCGACGCGGCGGTGATGACCGCGGGCGCATCGGCCGTGGTGGCTACGCGGAGCCTGCAACGATCCTTAAGAAAAGCCGTCAGGTCGATTACACGCTCGGGGTCGGCCGGGACATGCCCGTGATCGCTGGTCAGAATGAAATACACGCGATCGGCGACTTTCTCGCGCTGCACGGCGCGCACCACGCGGCCGATCTGCCGGTCGATGTTGCGCAGTGCCTCGCGGTATTCGTGACTGTTAGCGCCGTAGGTATGGCCGATTTCATCGACGCCGGGGAAGTAGTGCACGAGCAGCTCGGGCCAGCGTTTCTCGTACCAGGCGACCCAGCCGACTTCCTCGATCGTGCCGCCGACCAGTTCGTCGACGTTGGCGTAGCGCTGGACGGCGAAGGCGGCGCCCTTGAGCACGGGATTATCCAGTGTGACGGCCGCGCCGCGTCGCGTGGGGCAGTGAACGTTAAAGGTCAGCCGGTCGTCGAGCATTTCATAGATGGTCTTGTGCGTAAAATCCTGGTTCACGGTGAGATAATCGCGCAGGGTGATGTAATCGACGGCACGCAGATCGCGCGGGTCAAACCAGGTGTTGCCGACGATGCCGTGTGTGCCGGGGAAGCACCCGGTGAAGAGTGACACGGTGTTGGCATACGTAACCGCCGGGATGGACGTGACGGCGTGTTGCACTTCGATGCCGTTGTCCTCAAACAGGTGATCGATATTGGGAAGCTGCCCCGTCGTGCGCAGCAGTTCCATGGTCTGGAGATCCATCCCGTCAACAAAGAAAAGCACAACGGCGGCGGGCGGTCTGCGAACCGTCGGTCCGAGGTTCAAATGGATTTCGCGCTGGGGGTTGCAACCCGCCCCGAGCAGCGCGCTCCAGAGCAGCGCCCCGACGCAGGCCACGTGCACAGGACATAACGAGTTGATTCGAACCGTTCGCGGCGTCATGTTGAGCCGCGGATTGTAGGGGGACGGCGCGGAAAGCGTACGAATCGGCAATGGTGAGCCATTACGGCTCGATCGTGCAACCGACCATCACGAGGTCGCGGCTGGGCGTGAGCTGCGTGCGCGCAATGCGGACGGTCCGCTCCATCGGTTGCCATTCGCCGTGAATCCGGAAGCGAACATGGAGCGTGTCGCCGACCTGCGGTGCGGCCTGCACGTCAGTCAGGAACCCCATGCTGGTCGGCGATTTGTCCACGGCCCAAGCCTTGTGATCTTCGATCCTGCCGGGGCGCTTCCAGCGGATGATGTCGTGCGATTCGATTCGCATGTCTTTGCGCATGGCGGGAAAGCGGCTGGGCGTGTGGTTGAATCGTGCGGTGAAATTCGCGTGTGCGGGATTCATGGCAGGTTGCTCCGTCAACAGCCCGTCGTCCGCGACATCGGTGGACGACCTTCGATTCTTCGGCATACGCCGGAGGCGATATGAGTTATCGATCTTCAACCCTCATCCGAATCACGATGTGACAGGGTATTCTAGGTTCGATAAGTTCCCCCGAACGTGGTATGGGGCACGAAACGACGTGGTATAATGCCCCTGCACGTTTCGAATCCCGCTCGGAGACGGCTAATGATCCCAGTCCAGAGTCCTAAGCAGTCGAAAGCGGAATCCTCCGCGCGCGCGCGGGCCTTCACGCTGATCGAACTGCTCGTCGCCATCTCCATCATCGCGCTGATGGTCTCGCTGCTGCTGCCCGCCATGTCCGCCGCGCGTCAGACCGGCACGGCCGCACAGTGCCTGGGTAACCTGCGCACCCTCGGGCAGGGACTTGTTATGTATACCACCGATCACGCCGACCAGCTTGTCCCGGGCCGGCTGCCGAGGATCGACGATGACAATTGGCGCACGCTGATCCTGGGCGGCTTCAAGTATCGGCCGACTTTTCTGGCGATGATGGGGACGAACGTCGGCATCCAGGCGTTCGCCGACCCGATGCCCAGCGCGACCCTGTTCGACCTGTTCGGCGAGAAGGGCGACCGGCAGAACTACAGCAGCCGCGTCTATGTCTGCCCCGCCACGCCCGAATGGACCGATGAGCGCAACGGCTCCTACGGCTACAACTACTCGTTCCTCGGCAACTCTCGATTAAAGACAACGAGCGATATCACGTCGTTCAAGAACTGGCCCGTCTCGGTCACGCGGATCAAGGACCCGTCGCGCACGGTGGCCGTCGCGGACAGCATGGGCACGGCCGCCACCGAAGGCGTGGATCATCGGATGGCGTACGCGAACAATGCGAACGAGCCGGAGCGGTTCGGCAATGAGGGCTTCAATCTCGACCCGCCGAAGATCGCGCCCGTCAACGGCGAGTCGGCCGGCTATCCATCGGAGCGCACGGCCGTCGACCCGCGCCACCTGAAAAAGAGCAGCGTCATGTTTGTCGACACGCACGTGGAGTCGATGACGCCGAGCCAGTTGGGCTACCAGTTCGGGCCGCACGGCGAGTATCTCTTCGACGGGAACAATTCGCTCTGGTCGGGCACCGGCCGCGATGAGGCGTGGGTGCAGAATTGATCGCGGGGGTCATCCGCCCGCGGCGCGCGTGGCCCTTTCAAGTTCGAGCTTTTGCTGCGGCGTCAGCTTGCCGCCCTGCGGTATGAGCTTCGATGGTCTTTTCATGATGTTTTTCGACGGGTCGCGCTGGCGGGTCGTCAGAAGTTCCTCCAGTCGCCTTTTCAATTCCGCGAAGATTTCCGCCACGCGCTGGTCCGGCGATTCCAGCCGCTTGACCGCAGCCGCGAGTTGATCAATCTTTCCCGATCCCGATGCGGCGGTTCCTTCGCGCGCCGTCGTTTGCCGCGCGCTGCCGGGCGGCGACGCATCGCGCGATTGCGCGGCCGATGCCCGCGCCGAATCCAACATGTGGCGCGCTTCGCGCAGTTCGACTAATCGCTTCTCCACCAGCGGCATGGCCCGCTTTCTGCAATCGATGAGAACAGCCTGGGCCGCCGATTTCTGTTTGTCCGTCAGCGGTTCGACCAGTTTGTAGCCGACTCCCTCGGAGTGCTTGAGAACCCAGCGGCGAACATACGCCTCCCATTCGTCCACCCGGAATTCCACCGCCTCGATTCCGAACCGGCCGTCGTCGCTGCTCCACCATTCTGGGAACGCGGTGTTTCGCTTGGACTCCATGCGCTGCCGCCAGGCTTCATAGGCGGCGAGATCGAATCCATCCTTGATCGTGGGCCATTCGGCGTCGGTCGCGATCTTGCCGCCGCCGAGATACCGCGCGGTCTTCTGGGGCCAACCCTCTATCGCCGGGCCGCCGAGAAACGTACCCGGCGGAAGCCCCAGGAGATCGCCGTCGAGCCGCCTGGGATGTTCCTGCTTGTCAAACGATGCTTCTTCCAACTGGTATAAAAAGTAAAACTTCGTCCGCGGACATTGCGATTCGACACGTACGGGCCACCAGTATCCGTCGATGAGATCGTACTCGGCCTCGGTACGCGCGAGGATCGTGGTCGCGCCCGACTGGCTGTTGCGCTCCCGGAACTCAATGTAGACGATTGAACTCCCTTTGGAGGGAGCGATGCCGCGAACCAGCTCGGTTTGAACTGCTGCATCGTCGGTCTGAACCGTACTGTGAATTTCGAGCAGCTCGCCTTTTGGCCGAATCTCGAATCGTTGACCTTGCCCGCCGACACTGGATTCAAGCTCTCGCATCATTTCGCTCGGAGTCTTGAGCGCGCTTAGGTTCCAATGGAGCCCCACAATTCGGGGATCCACATGGAAAACGAAATCTTCGCTCCGCAGCAGGCCGCAAGCCGACTCGTTCTCGCCATACCGCCAGATTCGCCCGGCCGATCGTTCAAGGATAATGGTCTCGGGCGCGCAGGATTCCATCACTCCCAACAGGGGTTGGCCATCCGGTTCACGCAAGCGGATGCCGTCGTCGTCGCCGAAGTCCTTAAGGTAAAGGTCGTCTCCGGAGAAGCGGGCCTCGATTCGATGAAGCTGCGCGGCCTGCTGCGGATATTGCGTGATCATCCGGTAACGGATATGACCCGTCTTCGGAAGCGTCCGCGCGACATAGGCCTTCATCAGCGGCACCGTCGCCGGTGAGTCGCCCGCGAACGCCACTACGCGGGTACCGGCGACGAAAACGCCGAGCGCCGCCCACCATCCAATCGCATACTTCGCATTCGTCATAGGGAATCCATGCAGCACGAGTTCACCCCGGCCCAAAGTCCGTTAACCACGTATGGCGCACCTGGGTAATAATCGCAATCGCTGGTCGTATGGCAATACGAACCGCCAGCCAAGTTAGTGCACCACATTGTGATGTAACAGGTACGCGATTCCTCATAGACACAACGGCCCCATGGGATTCTCTGGCAGCATCCTTCGGGCCGCGAACCATTCCCAATGACCAGCCAATGTAAAGTCTGGGCGGCCGCCGGATAGGTCGCAGGACCGCATGTCTGGGACCCGCACTTGCATGACGGGGGGATTGGGCTCAAGTTGCAGGGGACGTAATACTGAATATCCCAAGTGCAACTGCCTCCCCCACAGGATAAGTATACCGGAGGCTCGCAGTCATCAGAGTGCGACGAGGCGTTAAGGGCAATTACCACGACGCTCGTCAGGAGCAAACTAGAGTAGATCCGAGACGGTGAGACGGTGAGACGGTGAGACGGTGAGACGGTGAGACGGTGAGACGGTGAGACGGTGAGACGGTGAGAGACTTGGCTTTGGCACATTTGGATTCTCCTATCTCACTGTGCGTAGGGTATCACCCTATCGCGTGGATGTCAAGAGTTTCTTCTCAAGAATCCACCAATTTTACTAAACTCGTGACTAAGGGTCACCGCAGCCCTGCCACATGAGCAAACCAGCCGGTCGGGTCGTCGTGCTACCGAAGGGCACATCCCTGGCACAATACGCCTCCACATCGCGTGCGGCTACGGCGTGGTGCCGGTGAAGAGGCCGAGGATCGAGCCGAAGAAGTTGCCCAGCACGTCGCGGAACAAGAGCAGGATCAGATTGAGAAAAATCGAAAGCGCCTGAAAGCCGATATCGATCACGGCGAGTTGCACACCATTTTCCATTCCGACGCTGGGGTCCATTGAAATCTCCGGATGGTCGATTCGCCCAGGCTGGGCCTTCTCCGCTTTTCTACCCGCTCGCAGCCGCGCGGATGCGATTCCCGCCACCAGTTTATCGGCAAACCCGGTCCGCCGGGCGGTTTTCCCGCCCGGGCCGGTCGCCTCTATAATCCGCATACCGACATGGCCCCCGGCACGCAGGCACAACACAGCGACCCGGTTTCGACCGAGGGACCGCGCGACCTTTCGAACCCCACCGTCACGCTCGGCGTCGTGTCGTATCTCAACGCCCTTCCGCTTTACAGCACCTTGATCGGCCACGAGCGCGTGGCGATTCGCGCGGCGGTGCCGGCGAAGCTGGCGGCGCTGCTGGCGGCGGGCGAGTGCGACTGCGCGATGCTGCCGGTGGTGGACTACTTTCGGCGGACGGCGGAACTGGAGCCGGTCGGCGACGGGTGCATCGCCAGCGACGGCGAGACGCTGACGGTGCGCGTGTTTTCGCGCGTGCCGCCTGACAAGGTGACGCGGCTGTGCGTGGATGGCGAATCGCATACGTCGGTGATTCTGGCGCAGGTGATCTGGCGGGAGCTGTATGGCCGAGCGCTGGAATTGGTTCCGCTGCAACGCGGCGACCAATCGCCAAGCGAGACGATTCGGCCGGTCGCGGAGAGCGGAAGCGCGGCCGATGCGCCGGATTCGATCCTGCTGATCGGTGACAAGGTGATTCGCCAGGCGCCGCGCGGGTACGGGTTCGAGGTTGATCTGGGCGCGGCGTGGAAGCACCTGACCGGGTTGCCGTTTGTGTTCGCGGCGTGGTTCGGGCCGCGCGGACGCGACGATGCAGCGCTGGCGCGGTTGCTGGGCGAGGCACGGGACGCGGGGGTCGCTTCGGCCTCGCAGATCGCGGAGGCAGCGGCAGCGGAGCACGGCTGGCCGAAGGCGATCGCCGTGGAGTACCTGTGTCGCACGCTGAAGTACACGCTGACGCCGGCGATGCGCGAGGCGATGGATCGGTTTGAAATGCTCGCGCGGCGGGAGGGGTTGCTGTGAGTATCGTCTCCGCCACGGTGCCATCGCCTTCTCACGGTCACGGCGCGGATCAGGCGTCGTCGCGGCTCTCGACCGACGACCTGCGCGCGATGTACTTCGACGCGTCGATCCACGAACTGGGCCGGCGTGCCTTCGACGTGACACAGCGGTTGCATCCCGAGGACTACCGCACCTACGTTGTTGATCGCAACATCAACTACGCGAACTGGTGCACGGCCAAGTGCATCTTCTGCAACTTCAAGGCCGACGTGCCGGGGCAACCCAGCGGCCGCACCGATCTGCCCGCCGGGTACACGTTGAGTTTCGACGAGATCGGGCGAAAGATCGAGGAACTGGTCGCGATCGGCGGAACGCAGATTCTGATGCAAGGCGGTCTCGTGCCGGGCGAGGGCGAGGCGGGGCTGCCGTTCGAGTGGTATCTCGATCTGATGCGGTTCATCCGGCGGAACTTTCCGACGATTCACATTCACGCGTTCAGCCCGCCGGAGATTTTCGCGTTCTCGCAGATTTTCGGCATGAGCCTTCACGACGTGCTGGCGCGGCTGATGGAGGCGGGGCTGGACAGCGTGCCGGGCGGCGGCGGGGAGATTCTCTCCGACCGGGTGCGCGGCAAGATCGGCATCGGCAAGACGCTGACCGGCGAGTGGCTGGAGGTGATGCGGCAGTGCCATATTCTTGGCATGCGCACAAGCTGCACCATGATGTTCGGGCACATCGAGACGCTCGACGAGCGACTGGAGCACCTGCGGCTGCTGCGCGATTTGCAGGACGAGTCCCTCGCCCGCGGCAACGGCGGCGGGTTCGGGGCGTTCATCTGCTGGACGTTCCAGCCGGACCACACGCCGCTGGGGCGGATGCGGCCGCTGCCGGACGCGCCGGAATTCCGCCACGGGCGATCGGGCAGGCCGCTCAACGACGGGAAGCACCTGCTGCTGGCCGACGCGAACGAGTATCTCACGATGCTGGCCCTGTCGCGGGTTTATTTAGACAACATACCACATATTCAATCAAGCTGGGTGACGATGGGGCCGAAGATCGGGCAGCTTGCCCTGTTCTTCGGCGCGAACGACATGGGTAGCGTGATGATGGAGGAGAACGTCGTCAGCGCCGCGGGCACGACCTATCGCCTCGACGAAGCCATGATCCGCCGGTTGATCGAAGACGCCGGCTGGCGCGCCGTGAAGCGGGACTACCACTACCGGCCGATCGAGTGAAGCGACTCGTTCACCGAAGACGCGATCGGCGTCCCGCACTCGCGGCAAACGGCGGATTGAATCTGATAAAGCAGGTAGCCGCATTGACGACCGTTATCTTCCTTTATCTCGATGGCGAACTTGAGGCCGCACCGGCCGCAGCGTGACCGAGGATTGAACAAGCGCTGACGATTCCGGTGGTGGTGAGGATTTTTTCCTCGAAGGGGCCGATCTGCCTGATCACGAGGCAATAGATCCCCACCAGCTCGCAGAGCTAAACCGGGGCGATGAATCCGAGGGGCGATGGATCCGAGTAGAAGGGAGCGCTGGGTACGCGTGCGTAAAGCCATTTCGGCAAAGAGTGTAACGACGCGGCGGCGGCGGACCGACTCGCGAATTCCATGCCGGACTTTAACAGACTCTTAACCGCAGCCTCGTATGGGCTTAATCCCGATGCGATAAGGTTCCCAAGCATAGGACGAACGGATGGCGGATTCCGATGATCGTCGCCCGGTCGAACCGGAGGCAGCGAGCATCGAGGCGCTTTTCGGATGGGAAGACACGGAACAAACCGAACACATTACGGGAGGAAGGGACGAAACATGAAGAAGCAGATCGTCATCGCGGGATTGCTTGTGGGATTGATGTCAGCCGGAGCGCAGGCGTCGATCATGATCACGGAGTGGATGTACTCGGGCGCGAACGGCGAGTTCGTGGAAATCACGAACATGGGCGGCGCGCCAATCGACCTGACCGGCTGGAGCTACGACGACAACAGCGACACCTGCGGCTCGGTCGATCTTAGCTCGCTGGGTGTTCTTCAGCCGGGTCAGTCGGCCGTGTTCACCGAGGCGGTGGAGGGCGACTTCCGCACGGCGTGGAGTCTCGCGCCGACGGTGCCCGTTCTGGGCGGCGTGACCGACAACCTCGGCCGCAACGACGCGATCAACATTTTTGATGCGTCGTGCACACTTGTGGATCGCCTTCGATACGGCGATCAGGACTTTGTCGGCTCGATCCGAACGCAGAATCGCAGCGGCAACCCGATCACGCTCGCGGCCCTCGGCGCGAACGACCCCTACCAGTGGAAGCTGGCGCTGGACGGAGACGAATACGGTTCGTATTTCTCGACCGGACTGGATCAGGGCAACCCCGGCACGTTCGTCCCCGAGCCGAGCACGCTGGCGCTGCTGACGCTGTGCGGCGTGAGCCTGATTCGCCGGCGGCGATAAGCCGGGTTCTCATTGAACCCATGAGGGTTTTGGAAATCCATCGACCCGCTTCCGGTATTTCCGGCAGCGGGTCGTTTCTTTTGACGAGCCGGCGCTGCGGCGCGGTATGATGCGCCGTGCTTGGGGGGGACAAAGAAAGTCGCCCGGGTGCCAATGAACAGGATGTGCTGCCGGGCAATTCAGAAAGGTAGGTGTTCCATGACCGCGCGATGGAGAATGGTGTCGTTGGTCGGTGGTTCGCTTCTGCTGGGTGTCGGCTTTCTGGCGTTCGCCCAGGGCCCGGGCGATGAGAAAGAGCAAGAGGTCCAGGCGAGTGATCTGCCCAAAGCTGCTCTGGAAGCGCTGAAAAAGCTCGCGGCGGGTGCGGTGATCACCAAGTTCGAGATGGAAATCGAGAACGGCGTCACGCTGTACGAGGGATCGTGGAAGGGTCCGCACGGCGAAGTCGAGGCCGAGGTGACGGCGCAGGGAGACCTCGTGGAGATGAAAGAGCATATCTCGCCCGAGGTGCTGCCGAAGGCGGTTCTCGAAGCGGTGCGCAAGACCGCCGGCAGCGACGCGAAGCTTCATGCCGAGAAGCTGACAACCATCCACTACGAAGTGAAGTTCACGAAGAATGGCAAGCGCCACGAAGTGAAGTACACGCCCGACGGCCGCGCGGAAGGCAACGAGGCGGACGGCGAAGACGACGACTAAGCCACTGCTACGTCTCGCGCGTGCTCCTGCTGCCACACCAGCAGCGATACCAGCGCCCAGAGGCAATAGTTGTGATCGGCGCGGCCGCGCGTGTGTTCGTCGAGCATGGCCAATGCGCCGCCGCGATCGAGAATCGTGCCGAAGAAGCAGCGGTCGGCGGCGATAAGCTCGCGCACCATGCCGTTGAGCGGACCGCGCATCCACGGGCCGACGGGCACCTCGAACCCGCGCTTGGGGCGGTGGTGCAGGATCGGCGGCAGCAGATCGCGATACGCGTCGATGAGCATGAACTTCTTTCGCCAGCCGTTGAGCTTCCATCGCCACGGCAGCCCGGCGACAAAATCCGCCACGCGATGATCCATGAACGGCGAACGCACCTCCAGCCCGTGGGCCATGGACATCAGATCGATCTTGGTGAGCATGTCGTCGGGCAATGACGTCTGCCATTCGACGCGCAGATGATGATTCAAGTCGGGCGAGTCTTTCGGCTCGCCGCGAAAGCTCCAGAGCATCTGCGCGATATCGTCGATGATCGCGGGTGAATCCTCGGGCCTGTGCAAGAGGCGCGAGAACGCGGCCGCGTCCGAAGTACGCATCCAGTTGGCGTAACGATGGGGCCCGCGCGGGTCCATGCCTCGCATCGCGCGCTTGAGCTGGCTGGCGACTTTGCCGAAAAACGTTTCGCGTTTGGCGGGCAGACCTTCAACCATCCGCCTTGCCGGGCCGTACAGCGGCGTGCGCGCGAACCAGCCGAAGCGCTCGATCAGCGTGGCCGCGGCGTAGCGTGCGTAGCCGGCGAACTGCTCATCGGCCCCGTCGCCGGAGAGTGCCACCGTCACGTGCTGACGCGTCATGCGACTAAGCAGATAGGTCGGCAGCGCGCTGCTGTCGGCGAACGGCTCGCCCAGGTGCGACTGCACCGTGGGGATGATCTCGCGCACGTCGTCGAGGCGCAGCGGGATTTCCGTGTGATCGGTGCGGTGCATGGCCGCCACGGCCCGCGCATAGCGACTTTCATCAAAATACGCGAACCCCGGAAACGTCACCGAGAACGTCTTCACCCGCCCCGCTGCCACCCGCGCGGCGACGGCCGTGACGATCGCCGAGTCAATGCCGCCCGAGAGGAACACCCCCACCGGCACGTCGGCGATAAGGCGATGTTCGACCGCGTCGGCGACGAGCTCTCGCAATTCCTCGCAGGCGGCCGTGTAGGCCGGACCGTGCGGCTGCGCCGGGAGCGACGCATCCGGCCGGCGCAGCGGGCGAGACCATCGTTCGATGGTCACCGCGCCGTCGCGCCAACGAAGCAGATGGCCCGGACGGAGTTTGAACACCTGCCGAAAGATGGTGCGCGGTGCGGTGATGAAGCCCAGCGAGAGCAATTCGTAAACGGCCCGCGGGTCGATCGATAGACCCCGCAACGGCGGGCGGATCGCCGCCAGCTCGGACGCGAAGGCCAGGCCGCCGTCGAGCTCGGCGTACAGGAGCGGCTTCACGCCGGCGTGATCGCGCGCGAGGGTGAGCGTGTGCGTCGGCGCGTGCCAGACGGCGAAGGCGAACATGCCGTTGAGCCGCGGCAGAAACCCCAGCGCCGGATCGCGCCGGCAGAGTTCCAGCAGGACTTCCGTATCGCCGGTGGAATGAAAGGTCGCGCCGTCGGCACGCAGCGCCTCGCGCAATTCACGAAAATTGTATATTTCTCCGTTGTAGACGAGGCTCGTCGAGCCGTCGGCGCTGTGCATCGGCTGATCGGCCGCGGGCGTGAGGTCCTGCACTTTCAGCCGGCTGTGCGCGAAGGCCAGACCGACGTCGGGCCGCTTCCACGTGCCCGTGCCGTCCGGTCCGCGATGGGCGATTCGCTCGAGCATGCGCGCGAGAACCGCGTCGTCGAACAACCCCTTCGGGCGAATGTAACCGGCGATGCCGCACATGGGCGTGATCTTAGGGTGACGCGGCGGCAGCGGCCAACGCTATTTCGCCTGCAACTTTTTGAAATCGTTGAGAAATCGTTCGAGACCGATATCGGTGAGCGGGTGGTTGAGCAATTGCTTGAAGACGCCGTAGGGCATGGTGCCGATGTCGGCGCCGGCCTTGGCCGCCTGGACGACGTGCAGCGGATGGCGCAGGCTGGCGGCGAGAATCTCGGTGCGGAATCCGTAGTTGTCGTAGATAAGACGAATGTCATCAATCAACGCCATGCCGTCCTGGCCGATGTCGTCCAGCCGGCCCAGGAACGGCGAGCAATACGTCGCCCCGGCCTTGGCGACGATCAGGGCCTGGATCGGCTGGAACACCAGCGTGAGATTGGTCTTGACGCCTTCCGCCGCGAGAATTTTCAGCGCTTTCACGCCTTCGGGAATGGTCGGCAGCTTGACGATCACGTTCTCGGCGATCTTCGACAACTCGCGGCCTTCCTTGACCATCGCATCGCACGTGGTGGAGACGACCTCGGCCGAAACGGGGCCGGGGATGATCTCGCAGATTTGTCCGACGAGCGTCTTGAAATCCTTGCCCTCCTTGGCGACGAGGCTCGGATTGGTCGTGACGCCGTCGACGATTCCGAGCGCCGCGCCGGCGCGAATCTCATCAAGGTTGGCGGTGTCGAGGAAGAACTTCATGCGCTGCTCCCGTGGGTGACCGTGCGAGGGTGCGATTCAACGTGCGGCATTTTACGGGCAAGGTGCGTCCGAGCCAACGCACGGCGCGCAGGCCCCCCGCGCGGCGTTCTGCGCTGCTCGGAAAGCCTGTGAATTGTCGCGAAAGCGGCGGGCACGCCGGCGGATTACAACCCCAGCAGGTCGGCCACGAATGCGTCGATGTCCTGTTCCAGCGTTCCGCCATATTCGGCGCACATCGGATTGGTGCCGCCGACCGGGCTGCCGAGCTTCGCGCCGACGAAACCGGCGATGTCGCCGCCCTCGACCAAGCCGTTCAGATTCAGATCGCCCAGCAGGGAACACTCGGCGCAGCCCGTCGTCAGCGTAACGGTACCCGATATGCTGTTAAAGGGCGTCTCGAAGGCCTCGAAGTTCCGCGCCTTGACGCGGAAACTGTATTGCGTGCAGGGCGTCAGGCCAGTGACGGTGATGGTGTTCGCGCCGGCCCCGGTGACCCAGACGTTCGCGCCGGTCCCCGCGGGCGGCGTCATCTCGAAGAAGAAGCCGGTCTGGAGGAAACCGATGTTGGTGAACGTGCCGGTGGCGGTGACCTGAATCGTCGTGTCGGTGATCGTGCCGAACGAGATGCCGGTGGGCGTCTGGATGCCCGAGCCGGTGCCGATGTTCGCCGAGTAGCTCGTCTGGTTGATGTTCGGCGAGCTGTCCCGCGCGGCCACGCGATAGGTGTAGGCGCTGTTGGCTTGTGGGAGCGCCACGTCGGTGTAGTCACGGCTGGGCTGCCAGCCGCTGTCGTGCCCGCCCGCGCCGGAGACGTAGTCAAAGTTATAAAATGCCGGCGGGCTTTCATTGTCGGTCGCCTCGGTCGCCTGCATCGCAATCGACTGGTGATCGACCGGGTTCGGGTTGATGGAGAAGCTCATCGGGTTGGGCGTCGGCGGATCGACGTCGCCCGGGTCCTGCGGCGGATAATCCCAGCCGATGGCGTCAAAGGCGCGCAGGTCGGCCGTGCGAAAGTAATTCGGGAAGAACGTCTCGCCGCCGCCGAGCGTCGGGTCCATGATGCCGATGTTGAAATTATCGCGGAAGTGCGACGCCTGATTCGGACTGCCGTCCTCCATGCGGTATTCCGCCTGGATGTTGTCGAAAATATGCGAGTCGTTCGGGTTGTTGTTGTGGACCAGTCGCGGTCGCGACGTGAATTCAGCCGTCGTGTCGGGGTTGTAATCGAAGGCGCCGTCGGTCAATTGGAATCGGAACAGGTCCAGGCCTTCCATGTCGCCGGGATTGAAGTCCGTCGCCGACACAAAGCCCATGGCGTGACCGACTTCATGCACCGCAACCGAGCGGAAACACGTCAATCCGCCCACGCCGTTGGATGGATCATAATCAAAGGTGAAGTTCGTATTGAACGTCGTCGAACCGTTCGTGCCGGCGGTGGTGATGTTGCGCATCGCGGCCCAATTGGCCTCGGTGATGTCCATGCTCGCTTGATTGGTCACCGTATCCGAATTGGCGTCGTAGCGCACCGGGCAGGTCGGCGCCGGCGGAAGGAATGTCTGGATCGTGTCATCGAAGTCCAGCGTCTGAAGATTGGACCGGATGGTTGAATACGAGATGTTGTTGACGTAGTCCGAGCTGGTTGCGCCGAGGACGCCTCCCCCCATTGCCTGAAAACCAATGTTAATGGTGACGGTAATGGGATCGCTGAACTGGCTCTCGATGTAAACAGCCACCGCTTCCAGCGCCTCAACCGCGCCGGCCGGCGGACTGCCGCTGACGTTGAAAACAATGTTCAGCCCGCCCGGGCCGCGCAACGCTCCCTGGCTGACCTGAAGCACCGGCCCCTGCTCAAACAGGCGCTTGGATTCTTCGGCAATGCGTGCCAGGTCTTCCACCGTCTTGCCATCCACGCTGGAGCCGCAAATGTATCGCCAGCGCCGTTCGGTCGTGTATTCGACCGGGCGACCGGTCTCGTCGTCGAACGTGATCGGATCCTGCGGCTCGATGTACTGAAGGTGTGTGTGATCTGAAGAATCGTCCCCGGTCGCGCGACGGACGCTCCCGTCGTCCGCCGATTGGGCCTGAACCACCGCAGCCGATACGAGGCTCGCTACAACGGATAACCAGATTGTTCTGTACATGAATGTTGCTCCACCTTTCGGTTGATTCTTGCCGCGCGAGAGTAATCAGGAAGTCGCCAGCAGGTCGGCCACGAATGCGTCGATGTCCTGTTCCAGCGTTCCGCCATATTCGGCGCATTGCGGATTCGTGCCGCCGACCGGGCTGCCGAGCTTCGCGCCGACGAAACCGGCGATGTCGCCGCCCTCGACCGCTCCGTTCAAGTTGAGATCACCCAGCAGTGCGCAATCGCCGCAACCGGTCGTGAGTACGAGCGTGGGAGATGCGCTGTCGAAACCGGTCTCAATGCCCTGGAAGTTACGCGCCTTCACGCGAAAACCGTATTGCGTGCAGGGCGCCAGCCCCGTGACGGTGATGCTGTTGGCCCCGGCCCCGGTCACCCAGACGTTGGCCCCGCTGCCCGCAGCCGGCGTCATCTCGTAGAACATGCCCGTTTGAAGGAAGCCGAGGTTGGAGAACGAGCCGGTCGCGTTCACGACGACCGATGTATCGGTAATCGTCCCGAACGACACGCCCGTGGGCGTCTCGATGGCCGTGGACACCGCGGCATTCACCGAGAAGCCGGTCTGGTTGAAGTTCGGCGTCGCGCTGTCTCGCGCGGCCACGCGATAGGTGTAGTTGCTGTTGGCCAGCGGCAGAGCCGTATCGGTGTAGTCGCGCGAGGCCTGGATGCTGTCGTGGCCGCCGGCGCCGGAGACATAATCGAAGTAATAATTCACCGGTGGCGAATCCGTGTCGGTCGCTTCGGTCGCCTGCATGTACACCGATGAGGTGCTGACCGTCGTTGGCGCGATGGAGAACGACATCGGATCGGGTAACGGCGGTGTCAGATCGACCGGCGCGAACGTGAACTTGCCCAGCCACGTCCCCCAGGTGTTGCCGGCGTGGACGTACTCCTGAACCGTCCAGAGCGTGTCGTTGTCACTGGGATCAACCGAGGTGAGACTGTAGTCGCCCCATCGGTTTCGCCCCACACCGTCCAGCACCTGGTACGAAGCGTTGCCGGACTTCAGCAGCGCCGGCGCCGTGGTCTGCCCGGCGGGATCGTTCACGAGGCGGCCGCAGTAATACGCGCCGGCGAACTGGCTCGGGCTGGAACCCGAAAAGCCCAGGACCATGTGTCCGTTGTCGTTGACGGAGACCGACGGGAAGAAGTAACTCAACGTCGCATCGGAGACATTGCCCTGCTGGTTCAGCGTGATGAAAGGCGACGACGCGTTCAGCTGGAACTTGTACCAGCGCACGGCGGCGCGCCCGCCGACGTTGATGCAGTGGGTGGCATAGAAGAACCCATTGCGAAAGAGGGCATTCATGATGCGCGAGCCGACGGTGTCCAGCGGCGTGGAACTGCCGCTCGCCGGCGCATCGGGCGGACTGGAATAAGAGTTGACCGCCACGGTGGCGACGGTCGTCAGGGTCGGCGACGAGATCGGCGGATTCACGCGGCGAAATCGAATGCTGGACGAGCTGGCCGAGGGGGTCGAAATAATGTATCCGCCCGGTGTCACGGGGGTGCCATAAACCTGCGCCGCTTGCAGCGTCACTTCACCCGTGGAGATGCCGCGGAAGGCCGTGACCGTGCCCATTCCCGTGCCCGCGACCAGCGGCGCCTTGTCGATGGCGAAGATCGTCAAACCGCATCCGACCATGTATGCGCCGATGTAAATACCGTTCGCATCGACGCCGAGCGTGGGATAGTCCACCCAGCAGGCCGCGTCCGTGCCCGCGGCGGCGACAAAGAAAGTTTTGAAATAGCTGCCGGTCGCGCTGCTCGTCGTCGAGACGGCGATGTGAATCGTCGCCGGGCTTACCCCGTTGAAGTTCGTTCCGATCACGATCCAGCGCCCGGAATGCGTGTCGTAGATCACGCGCGGATCGCCGCCGGTAAAGCCCTGACCGCTGCCGTTGAAGAAGCTGGTCAGACTCATGCTTTGCACCTTCGCCCCGTTCGACTTGTTGAACACGACGTAGCTGGTGTTGATGACTTCTACGAAGTGGCTGGGGCCGATCGCGCCGCAGGTGTCGGGCGGAATGGAGTTCGCCCCGGGATCGCTGCCGGAAAAGACGCCCTGGTACCCGGCCAGCAGCGTCGGACCACTGCCGCCGCCCCGCAGCAGGAACTCGCCGGCGCTTTCGTTGTCGGTGTTCGAGGACGCATCCACAGGCTGCCGATCGACGGGGGCCGCCGGCGCCGGAAGGATGTTCGCATCGACCGGATCGGCTTCCGGAATCGGTCCACTGCCCTCTTCCCAGGTCAGGCCGCGGTATCCCGAGCCGGTGAGCTTATAGTTGTAGCGCAGATCGTCAAAATCGATGATGGTCGCCTGGCCAAACGCCTCGCCCGGCGCCGGTATATCGACATACGTCAAATCGTCCAGCGTGAACCATCCGGCGTCGGCCTGGGCCGCCTCGGCCTCAAACACGATGCGATCGACGTTGTCCATGTTGAAATCGAACCACTGGGGTGCCAGGGTCAGTCCGCGAATCAATTCCGTTCGTCCGACTTCCTTGCCCTGCAAATAGCCGACCACGCGCAAACCGGGAGTCGTGACGGAAAGGTTCGTCTGGCCTCCCAGGTGCGCGCCGAGCAGGCGCACCGGGCGAGGAAAGCCGATGCCCATGCGCGTGTCGCCCCACTTGTTCGTGATGTTGTAATTGCCCGATCCGGTCGGACTGACCGCGCGCGGCGTCGGAACAATCCACTGACCGTGCTCGCCGTTCCGTGCCTTGGGATTCCGCATCGACGGCGGCATGGCCTGATCGCGTGCGATGACTTCTTCGTTGGATTCAATAATCCAGGGACCAATCAGCGTTTCATCCAGCCGCTCACCCGTGACGGTGTAACCATCCGACTCATCCACCGGCGGGTTCGGGTTTGCCTGAATGGCGCCAGAGAATGCGGAAACAACAAAAATGAATGCGACCACGGCCGGAAGTGGCTTGCGCATCAGCTCGCTCCTGTATCCACCCTTATGACGCTCTCACCGTCGGGAGTCGCT
Organism: Planctomycetia bacterium; assembly: GCA_015200345.1. NCBI lineage: Bacteria > Pseudomonadati > Planctomycetota > Planctomycetia > Planctomycetia bacterium. The sequence goes on from CP054187.1 coordinate 1,316,483, forward strand.
CTATCTTATCTCATTGTGGTGGCGGGAAACTAGAAAAAACTGGCAGGCACCCGCAAATCGGACGTTGGCGATGCCCGAATTGGCGGCTTCCAGGGCACTTTTTGGTGGAAGGTACACACTCGGCTCAACGCCGGGCGCAGGCGCGCGGAACTCACCTGCGCGGCGGTGAGAATGCGAATCCGGACCGCATGCTGCGGCTGAATCCCATCTACAAGGTCGACGTGATAAACGCGCGGGTGCGAGCCTCCCACGCGCCGGGATCGGTCAGAAACGCGTAGAGATCGTCGGCCGTGTTGGCGTCGGTGCAGATGCCGGCGCGCTCGACCGCGGCGGCGTACTCCAGGCCGCGTTCCAGCAGCTTCTTGTAGCGAAGGTCGTGGCAGTTGTGCAGCAGCCAGTCGTGCGCATCGTCGTAGCGGGTTCGATGCGAGGTCGGATGAGGTTCAGTTGTCATCATGATGGCACCTCTGGACGAGCCGATAGTTATTTGCCATTAACCGCTGGCCAGAATCGGGTTGCCGCGTGACGGCGCCCTCTGGTCGGTCGACTCCTGATACGCCGCCCCGGCGCGGATCGCGGCGAGGTTGGCCTCGATCAATTCGGCGTGCTTCTTGCCGACCACCGCCGCCACGGCGCGCTCCAGCCATTCCTGCTTCAAATCGTCCTGCACCGCCAGCAGCGTCCCGAGCATGACCATGTTCGCGACGCGCTCGCTGCCGGCCTGCCGCGCCAAGTCGGAGGCCGGAACGTGCAATGCGGTGACATCGGCTCGGTCGCAGCGGATCGGCACCATCGACGAATTGACCAGCACCGCGCCGCCAAGCCGCACGGACGAAATAAATCGCTCCAGCGAAGGCTGGTTCATCGCGATGAGAACGTCATACGTCGAGGAAATCGGCGATCCGATTTCCTCGTCGGAGAAGATCGTCGTGCAATTGGCCGTGCCGCCGCGCATCTCCGGTCCGTACGACGGGAACCACGTCGTGTGATAGCCCTGTTTCATGGCGGCGTCGGCAAGAATCTGACCGATGAGCAGGATGCCCTGCCCGCCGAAGCCCGCGATGAGAACGCGCTGGATCATGGCGCCACCGCCGTCCTTTCGACCGCCGGCGCAGTCGTCTCCTTCGGGGGCGTCACGCGGTCGATAAAGACACCCGGCTTGAACGTCTGCACGACCGTCTTGTCGATGTGCTCCATGGCCTTGATCGGCGTCATGCCCCATTGCACCGGGCAGGTGCTCAAGAACTCGACCAGCGCGAAGCCTTTGCGTTCGAGCTGCGCGCGAATCGCCGTGCGCATGTACTTCCGCGCCGTGTGAATGTTCTTCGGACTGGTGATCGGCACGCGCGCCAGGTACGCCACGGCCGGCAGCGACGAGAGCATTTCGCACACGCCGATCGGCGGCCCGGCGATCCCGGGATCGCGCCCGCGCGGCGAGGTCGTCGTCTTTTGTCCGATCAGCGACGTGGGCGCCATCTGACCGCCGGTCATGCCGTAGATGCCGTTGTTCACGAAGAACACGCAGATGTTCTCGCCGCGCGCCGCCGCGTGGACCGACTCCGCGAGTCCGATCGCCGCGAGATCGCCGTCGCCCTGATAAGTGAACACGAACCGATTCGGATCGGCCCGCTTCACGGCCGTCGCCACCGCCGCCGCCCGCCCGTGGCTGGCTTCGATCATGTCAAAGTGGAAGTATTCGAATGCAAAGACCGAACAGCCGACCGGGCAGACGCCGACGGTGCGCTCAAACAATCCGAACTCGTCGATCATCTCGCCGACGAGCCGGTGAATAATTCCATGCGTGCAACCCGGGCAGTAGTGCATCACCTTGTCGGTCATGCACTCGGGCCGGTCGAACACGACTTCGCATTCGCCATGGCCGTTGTTGGCCGCCGCGCAGGCTTCCGGTGCCTGCCCCATTTCTTCGCAAGTCGGCCCACAGAGATCACCCATGGCAGGCCTCCTCGGTTCTTGTGGCCATCGCGCGCTTCGGCGACGAATCACCCGCGAGTTGGCGCGTCACGAACTCCGCCAATTCCTCGGGCGACGGAATCACGCCGCCCATGCGCCCAAAGAATTCAACCGGCTTCGCGCCGTTGATCGTCAGTCGAACATCCTCCACCATCTGGCCCGCGTTCAGCTCAAACACGACAAGGCGTTTCGCGCCGGCCGTCGCACGACGCAGCGCCTCCGCGGGGAACGGGAAAAGCGTCTGCGGGCGAAAGAGGCCCACGCGCTGACCGGCCGCTCGCAATTGCCGGACGCAAGAAAGCGCGACGCGCGCCGCCGCACCGAACGCGACGAGGCCCAGCTCGGCGTCGTCGGTGAATCGCGTGTCAAAGCGAATCTCCGCCTGCGCATCGAGATAGGTCCGCTGGAGCAGTAGGTTGTGCCGCTCCAGCTCGTCGGCACTTAAGAAAAGCGAGTTGACCACGTTCTTGTGGCTGCGTGCGCCGCGACCGGTGCATGCCCAGTCTGCCGGGCGATGCACCGCCGGAGGAAACTCGTCGGGGACGGTCGCCGGCTCAAGCATCGAGCCGAGCACGGCGTCGGCCAGAATCATGACCGGCATGCGATAGCGCTCGGCGATCTCAAACGCCATCCGCGGGAATTCGAACATCTCCTGCACGTTCCACGGCGCCAGCACGATGCAGCGGTAATCGCCGTGGCCGCCGCCCTTGCATGCCTGAAAGTAATCGGCCTGTGACGGAGCGATGTTGCCCAGACCCGGCCCGCCGCGCATCACGTTGATCACCACGCAGGGCAGGCGTGCCCCGGCGATGTAGCTCAAGCCCTCCATCATCAGGCTGATGCCGGGGCTGGAGCTGCTGGTCATGGCGCGATGGCCCGCGGCGGCCGCGCCGTAGACCATGTTGATCGAGGCGACTTCGCTTTCGGCCTGGAGGAACACGCGCCCGAGCCGCGGCATCAGGTCCGACAGCAGCTCTGGCACTTCGTTCTGCGGAGTGATCGGATATCCAAAGAAGCACTCGACGCCGCCGGCGATCGCGCCGAGGGCGAGGGCTTCGTTGCCTTTGACGAGCCGCCGCGAACTGGAGGAGGAAGAGGGGGTGAGGTGGTCGATCGCGGCGGCTCCCGACAGTCTGTTGTCAACTTGCACCGGCATGTTGAACCGCATCCTGTTGCCATCAGCCCCTGGGTTTCTTCTTGCGACGCGTCACGCGGATGCCCGTCTCCGGGCACATCTCGGCACACAGGCCGCACGCCGTGCACGCGTCGAGATCATGATTCACGGCCGGGTGGTACCCCGCCCGATTCAGTCCGTCTTCGAGTTTCAGAATGTGCCGCGGGCAGAACACCACGCACAGCCCGCATCCCTTGCATCGATCACGATCAATCTGCGTACTCATGACAGCCGGATCGCTCTCCAGGGCGACACACCCTCGGTCAGCAGATAAGCAATTTCGGTGCCAGTGCAATGATTCGTCGTGAAAACGAGAAAAGTGCGAATTCAGGGTTCGCAACGCGGTTTCATGCGTATCAGGCCTGCGAGAAACCCCGCGCGGGGCGTGGAAAATGGCTTTGAAAAGCGCGTTCTTCGTTTATCCGAGCGCGACACAGACGGATTCCAGCCTGTGCGGGAATGACGTTCAAGCCTCACGCTGCTCTCAATCCTGACGCCTCACGCCTCAAGTCTGCACCTTCCCCCTACTCCGCCAGGTACGTGTACCCCTTCAGCCCCTGCTCGTAGCGTCGCAGGAACTCGGCCGACTCGTGGAAGGTGATCTGCTTGCTGCGGACGGCCTCCTCCACCGTGCGGCGGAGTTTGGCGATGAGGGTTTCGGCGGGGTACTGCACGTATTGCAGGACTTCCTGGATCGTGTCGCCGTCGACGACGTGCTCGATGAAATACTCGCCGTCGTTGCCGAGGGTGACGTGGATGGCGTTGGTGTCGCCGAAGAGGTTGTGCATATCGCCGAGGATTTCCTGGTAGGCCCCGGTCATGAAGATGCCGACGTAATACTCGTCGCCCTGCTGCACGGGGTGCAGCTCGAGCGAACTCTTGATGTCGCGCAAGTCAATAAACTTGTCTATCTTCCCGTCGCTGTCGCAGGTGATGTCGGCCAGCACGCCACGCCGCGTCGGCTCCTCGGTCAGCCGGTGAATCGGCATGATCGGGAAAAGCTGATCGACGGCCCAGCAGTCGGGCACGCTCTGAAACGCGGAGAAATTGCAGACGTACGTATCCGCCAGCATCGCCTCCAGTCCCTGCAACTCGTCCGGCACGTAGTCCTTCTCGCGCATGATGTTCGCGATCCGCCGGCAGGCCGCCCAGAAGATCACCTCCATCGTGCTGCACTGCTGAATCGTGAGGTAGCCGAGGTTGAAGGCGCTCATGGCCTCGTCGCGCAGGTGCAGGATGTCGTGATAGGCTTCCTGGAAATTCTTCGCGCTGATCGAGTTGTACGCCTCGAGCAAGTTCTGCAACACCTGCGGGGCGTCTTCCGGCAGGCTCGCCGGCGCCGGGTGCTCGGCCTGCTCCGTCACGCCCAGCACGTTGAAGATCAGCACGCTGTGGTGCGCCGTGATCGCCCGGCCGCACTCGGTGACGATCGTCGGATGCGGCACCTCGGCCGCGTTGCAGGCCTGCGCCACGGCCGACACCACGTCGCTCACGTATTCCTGCATGGTGTAATTGGCGCTGGACTGGAAGTTGCTGCTGCTGCCGTCGTAGTCCACGGCCATGCCGCCGCCGACGTCGAAGTATTTCAGCCCCGCGCCGAGCTTGGTCAATTCGAGATAAAGCCGGCAGCCCTCGGCCAGGGCCTGCTTGATCGATCGGATGTTGGTGATCTGGCTGCCGATGTGGAAGTGCGTGAGTTGCAGGCAGTCCAGCATGCCCTCGCTGCGGAGCAGCTCGACGCCCTTGAGCATTTCCGTGAGCGTCAGGCCGAACTTGGACTTCGAACCGCCCGACTCCTGCCAGCGACCCGAGCCGCGCGTGGCCAGCTTCATGCGAAAACCGATCTTCGGGCGGACCTTCATCGCATTGGATCGATCCAGGATGCGCACAAGCTCCTGGTACTCCTCCACGACGAGGACAATCGTCTTGCCCAGCCTCGTCGCCCAGAGGGCCATGTCGATGTATTCGTTGTCCTTGTAGCCGTTGCAGATGATCAGCGGCTCGCGGGCTTCGAGCATGGCCAGCACGGCGAGCAACTCGGGCTTGGACCCGGCTTCGAGGCCGAAGGAGAACGGCCCGCCGTATTGCACGATCTCTTCGACGACGTGGCGCTGCTGGTTCACTTTGATGGGGTACACGCCCATGTACGAACCGGTGTACTCGTGCTCGGCGATCGACTTGGCGAATGCCTCGCAAAGCTGCTGGATGCGCGAGCGGAGAATGTCCGAGAAGCGAATGAGAATCGGCGCTTCGATGCCGCGCTGGATCAGCTCGTCCACCAGTTCCTTCAAGTCGAGCGACGGGCCTCCGGCGCCGCGCGCCGAGACCGTCACGTTGCCCTTCTCGTTGATGCCGAAGAACCCCGCGCCCCATTGCAAGACGTTGTACAGGTCCAGCGAGTCCGCGATCGACCATTTGTGCAGCATGTCCGATCGCGCAGGCGCCGTTTTGAGAATGTTGGCCATCAATTGATTTCCCTGAAGGAGAATAAGTCCTTTGTCGGTTTGATTCGCCGCCAGCTCGAGTCAGGAATCGCAACGAGGGTGCGGGTGGCGGTTCGCGGCTGCTGGCTTGGTGGAATGTCCGGCGTTGATCGGGCCCGTCCATGCCCCGCGGCGCTGCCGATCCGCAACCTCGCCTGATTCCTCCGGTTGCGCGGAAACGACGCCGTGCAATGGAATATGAGAGCATTCTCCAACCGGCGAGTCAAGCCGGATGCCGCCTTCGACGCCAAAAACTTTTCAGCAGGCCGCCCCATTCACACTTTCTTGACCCGTGTCCAAGCCCCCTTAGACTCTCTCCCATCGCTCATGCGCACCCTTCACACCTACTTCGGCCGAGAACTCCTCAAGGCTTTCCTCATGACTGCGGTCGCATTGACCATTCTCATGGTCATGGGCGGGGGGGTCGCCAACATCTTCCGCGGAGAGGGCATCGGCGCCGAGGAAATGGCCAAAGTCTTCGCTTTTCTCACGCCCGTCGCCGTGACGCTCATACTTCCCGTCGCCGCACTGTTCTCCGCCACCATCACCTACGGCCGGGCATCCGCCGATAACGAAGTGCTCGCCGCCCGCGCCGCCGGCATCAACGTTCACCGCCTGCTGCTTTCCGCCGGTCTGCTCGGGGTCTTCGTCACGCTTTTCACGCTGGTCTCCTGGAACTTCATGATCCCGGGCCTGTCCGCCGCCATCGAACAAATCACACGCAAAGATCTGCCCGCCATCGTGCTGTACCAGTTTCAGAAGGCAAAGCCGCTGGCGTTCGGCAAATACCGGATTATGGCCAACGGTTTTGAGAAGCTGGACCCGGCCCAAATGATCGCTGCGCTCGCCTCGCAACCCGCCGCCAACTCGCTCTCGATCGCCTCGAACGAATCCGATGCCGTCCCCGGCTCCGATGCCCCCATTCCCATCCAGCCACACCACACCTACCTGCGACTGATCGGCGTCTCGTTCCTCGAAATTGAGGACCAGGAGGTCATGCGGTACGGAACGGCCGACGACACGATCATCGACTTCGACCCCGGCACGGCCGAAAGCCCGTCGCCCAAGATCACCGTGGATTTGCAGGGGGTGCGCACCTTCGACGCCACGCGGCGGCAGTATTACGAGTTGCGTCATCAGATCCTCGGCCCAATCGAGATCGCCCTGCCGATCAAGCGCAAGACCAAGTTTGAAGACCTGCTCACGCTGCTGAAGTTCATGGAAAAACCGATTGTGATTCCCGAACTGCAGGATCGGCTCTGGGGCCTGGCCCGCGAGATGATGACGCTGTTTCTCGCGCAGGACATCGACGCCGCCCTCTCGGCGGGAAAGCCCTTCACCCTCGTCGGCTCGGAGAAGTCAAAATTCTCCATGGAACTGACCGCCGGGACCTGGCGGATCAATCCCGATGACGGCCGACCCGAAGTGAAGCAGGTGAAGCTGATCGAACAAGCCGGCAAGGATCGGCGCATCCTCCGCGCCGACGAGGCCGTGATCGAATTGAAAAGCTCATTCAAACGCGACCGGCCGCTGGTCATCGTGACGCTCAACGGGAACGTCGAGATCCAGGACGACCCGCCCACCCCCGGCGGGCGCATTGTGCGGCGGCCGAAGGAGACGCTGACGCCCGTCGAGTACATGGATCAGCCCGGTCTTGCGGCGCGGTGGGCGAGTTTCAAACTGGAAGACATGCTTGAGCCGGACGCGGGCATCGGGCTGCCGGGGCGACAGGCCAAACTGCACGAGAAGATCTACAAGCGAATGCAGGAGTATCAATCCGAGATTCGCGGCGAGATTCACTTCCGCATGTCGTATTCGTTCAGCGCGATCGCGATTGTCCTGCTCGGCGCGGTACTGGGGATTATTGTCCGCAATGGGCAGGTGCTGACCGCGTTCGGGATCAGTTGCGTGCCGATGGCCTTCGTCGTCATCGCGTCGATCATCGGGCGGAACCTCGCGGATCGACCGCAATACGGATGGTTAAGCATCCTTGTCATGTGGTCGAGCACGGCCTTCATGTTTGGCGCGGTGTGGTTCTTCGCAACGAAAGTGCTCCGACGATGAAAAAACAGCGAAGAATCAATGGGTGCGCCGGGGACCGGGCCTACGCGAGGTTCTTGAGGAATACCTCGTTCGTCTCAAACTTCTTCAATTCGTCGATCATGCCTTCCATCTGCCGTTGCGGCGTCTGGGATAGCAATCGGCGGCGGACGCGGGACATTTTCTCGTAACCCTCGGCCCCGAGGAGCAATTCTTCCTTCCGCGTGCCGCTTTCGGACAGGTTCATCGCCGGCCAGATGCGCAGGTTCGCCAGTTCGCGGCTAAGCACCAGCTCCATGTTGCCGGTGCCCTTGAACTCCTGAAAGATGAAATCGTCCATCCGGCTGCCGGTCTCGACGAGCACCGACGCGATGATCGTCAGGCTGCCGCCGTTCTCGATCTTGCGCGCCGAGCCGAACATCTGCTTGGGCAGCTCCAGCGCCCGGATGTCCAGCCCGCCGGTCATCGTGCGACCGCTGTTTCCTACAAGTGTATTAAACGCCCGGCCCAGGCGCGTCAGCGAATCCAGCAGAATCAGCACGTCCTCGCCCATCTCCAGATGCCGCTTGGCCTTCTCGATCATCAGCTTCGCGATGCGCCCGTGGCTCTTCGCGTCGTGATCGTTGCTCGAATACACGACCTCCGGCGCGCCGTGCTGCCAGCCGCCCGGCGCTTTGACCACCGCCCGCTTCATCTCGGTCACTTCCTCCGGCCGCTCGTCGATCAGCAGCATCATCAGGAAGATTTCAGGATGATTGGCGGTAATGCCCTCGGCCATCTGCCGCAGCAGAACGGTCTTGCCGGTGCGTGGCGGCGCGACGATCAGGCCGCGCTGGCCCTTGCCGATCGGCGCCAGCAAATCGACGATGCGCGTCGACATCGGCCCGCCCGGCGTTTCGAACTTGAGGATCTCCGTGGGGTGGACAACCGGCAGCTCTTCGAAGGGCAATACCTTCGCCCAGGCCCCCGGATGCTGACCGCAAATTTCCTTGATGAACGACACCGTCAGCGGGCCGTTTCCTTTGCGACCGCGGTTGGCCGTCGCGGTGAGCGCCTCACCGCCGCGAAGCTTGAATCGCTGGATAAGGTCGCGTGGCACCTGCGGATCATTCGGTGAAACCGTGTAATTGCGCTTCGGGTCGCGAAGATACCCCGGCCCGTTGCCCGCGATTTCCAACGTGCCCTCGACGACTTGTTCATTTGGCTGCATCAATTCGATTCCCGCTGGTCCGCCCCCCCCCCAGGGCGCGGACAATTCCGATCCAAGAAACTGGTTTGAGCGCCGGCGCCTCGCGCGATAATGTCCGATCCGCCGCGCGGTGCGTCGCTTCCCCACGAACGCTTCGGCCGATCCGCCCGAAGCTTGCACTCAATAACGAACCTCAAATCCGACGAACTGACCCGTCGCCGCGCTGTCGTGCGCGATCACCTCGCGTATATGGCCAGACATCTCCTTCTGCACGTCGGCCAGAAAACGCTCGATGGCGTCGCGATCCCCTTCCACGACTGCTTCGACCCGGCCGTCCGGCAGATTCTTGACGTACCCGCAAACCGGAAACTTCCTGGCAAGGCTGTGCGCCGTGAACCGGAACCCCACACCCTGCACGCGACCGGAAAAATGGACGGTTCGACGAATCATGAAGACAGGCCGCCGGACATCCGCTCAAACGAATGACCGTTCCCACAGCCCGCCAAGGCATGATAGGGCGGCAAATCCCCGCCCGCAAGCGCGGCACCGTCTTGCCAGCCGTCGCGCCGCCGTGGTATGCTCCATGCCGATGACGTCAATACCCAGCCCGCGTGGAGCCTGAACGAATGTACAAGAAAGCCAAGAACGCCCTGAAAAAACACAAGAAACGCAAAGCCCGCCTCAAGGCCAAGGCCAAAGCCATGAAGGCCAAAGGCGCGTCGAAGTAAACGCGCTCATGTTCTCCCATCCGCGCTTCCGTACGCCGCGCTCGACCGGAGCAGCGCGACGTCCTGGCGTCATCCTGCTGACACTTTCACCGTTTTACCGAGGCTGCTCTGCGCCTTGGGGATCGTAACGTCCAGGACGCCATTGCGACAGGTCGCCGACACACCCGATTCGCTCACCGGACCGGGCAGTTCGATCTTGCGCGCGAAGCTGCCATAGCGACACTCGCCGCGCAGCTTGCGACACGCCGCCTGGCTCTCGCCCGCCCCGACGGCGCCCGGTTTTTCACTCGCCCGCGCAGGCTCGGCCTTGAACCCGCGAATCGAGAGCGTCTGACCCAGCATCTCGACCGAAACGTCTTCCGCCGCCATGCCCGGCAACTCGGCTCGGACGATGTACCGATCCGCCTCCTCGAAGAGATCCAGGCACGGCGCCCAGTCCTGACCATCAAGCGGCGCGGTGCTCAAGCCCAGATGCCACACACGATCCAGCAGCCGATCCACCTCGTTCCGCACCCCCTGCACGTTGAACGGCCAATCCGACGGAAACGGGAAACTTGCCATGAGTGATTTCTCCTGCTGCCCCACGCGACGAAATCGCCGCGAATGAACGGACAAGCTCATTATATCACGGACGATGAGCCGGCTCGCCGGCTAATCGCTTCGAGCACGGCCCCGCTCGCCGCGCTGGCGCCGCGCCTCGTAGAACATCACCGCCGCCGTCGTCGCCACGTTCAGGCTGTCGGCCAGGCCCGCCATGGGCACGCGCACGAGCCGTGTTTCCGCACCGCGCCAGACGCCGGACAACCCGCGCGATTCGCTGCCATACACCAACGCCGTCGGCCGAGCCAAATCAATATTCGTGTATATTTCGTCCGCCGCCGGATCGGCCGCGACCGCCTGCATGCCCCGCGTCAACACCCACGCCCTCGCCGCGGACGCCGTCGTCTCCACCACCGGCAACGAGAAGATTGTCGACACGCTCGCCCGGATCGCATTCGGACCGTACACGTCGATCGCCGAATCCACGACGATCACCGCCTCGACGCCGGCTCCGTCGGCCGTTCGCACGATCGCTCCGAGATTGCCCGGCTTCTCCACGCCTTCTAAGACCGCAACCAGCGGCGACGATGAGAGCCTCAATCCATCGAGCGTGCGATGAGGCCGCCGCGCCACCGCCAGCACGCCGCCGGTCCGGTCGCCGTAGCGAATCTTCTCAAACACCGGCCGCGCCACTTCCACGGCCCGCGCCCCGGTTGCCTGCACCGCGTTCACCAGCGCCCCGCCAGGAGCGGCTTCCCACAATTCTTTACAATAGTATAATTCAAGGATCGCCGCCCCCGCCGCCGCCGCACGCGAAATCTCCCGCACGCCGTCAATCAGGACTTCCTCCCCGCCGCGAGACCGCCGCCGCAGCCGAAGCAGTTCCTTGATGCGCTCGTTCGAGGCACTGGTGATCACCGGCGAAGCTCCGCTAAAAGTTGTTCCATCGAATCGCCCGGACCGTGCGCCCGTACCGCGCCACCCAGACCGCCCCCAGCGCGAGATTCCCCAGTAACATGATCACAACCCCCCACGGAACTCCGCCGATTCCTCGCATTCCGGTAACCGCATGCATGAACGCTTCGAATTGCTTTGAAGCAAGAATGAACACCGTCAGCAATGAGCCATTGAACGCACAGTGTGCGAGCAGGAAACAACTCTCGTAGTTCAGCAGCTTCAGCAGCCAGCGCCCATCGCGCAGCGGCGCTTGCCACGCTACCAGCAATGCCACAACGGCCCCAATCCCCCGATGCCAGAGCCAACCGACCAGGGGACAAATGCATCCGGGAACCATCGGAATCGCCAGCGCTTCGACCCAATCAAATCGGCCCGGCGTCGCCGGCTTGCGCAACAACGCGACCATGCAATAGACCGTAAAAAACCAGCCATATGCCCCAACGCCGATCGCCAGGAACATCATGATCAAGAACCGGCCCGACGCGCGCATCCCGCTGCGCATCGGCATCATCCTGTAAGCCTCGGTCGGCATCAGCAAATTTGACCAGGTCGATTTTAGCCAATTTAAAAAAACCGGACGCGCCTCCCAGTCGGGCGTCCTCCGCGACCGCCCCGGCAGCAGGGAATCCGCCGCCACACGACCGCACTCCGAACACACCGCTTCGGCCTGTTCATCCACCAATTGGTAGCCGCAGCCCTCGCAGACCATGGGCAGTTCGTCCGTCTTCGTGCGCGAGACCATGCCTTCATCCAGTTGCCTCACCCACCAGACCAGCCCCCAGAACAGAAGTGAGACCCCCGTAAGAGCCAGAATGCCTTCCGCGTCGTGGCGATGGGAAGGGGGAACAACTCGCCGGAGTTCATAATCCACCGCGATCACCACAAAATAGCTCACCACAATGAGGATCGCCGCCAGCCAGACGAGGAGCAGGGACGATCGCAGGCCCCTTGCCAGCGTCTGCCACACGGACCCGTTGCGATGCAGCCCGGGAAACCGCAATACCGCGAGAATCAACGAGATGCCCACGAACCCCAACGGCGCCCCGAACAGCGCCGCCTGGCCGTCAGCTCGATTATGACCACGAACGTTGCGCGCGAGCGTTTCGGCGAACCCATTTCCGGATAGACCGTCCTCAAAAATGACCAGTCCGAAGACGGTCAGACTCAAAAACGCCAGCCCCGCAAGGAGGGACAGCGTTTGCGCAGCCGCTGGGCATCCCACAAGAGCGGCGCCCATCGCCCTCGGACGCAGTAGATGCGTCAGGGGTAACCAGAAGCCCCGGCAAAAAGTCAGCCGCGACATGGACGATTGAGACACGCCCTGCTCAACAACGCCGGACCCGGCGGCAATCTGAAGCGTTTCAAGATCGTTCATGCACGCTCTGTTAAGAAATGGAGCCGAGATGAACCTGCGGCGCCGACCCTGCCGGAGATTGCATCTAGTCGTTTGTCAGCTTCGCCGGTCCCTGCCGCTCAAACTCCGCCGGGTCGCGCAGGCTCTTCAGCGCGAAGCGGTCGGTTGTCCGCGAATACAGATCGCCCCCCATTCGCGCCACGGCCCGCAGTTTCGCCGGGTCGCATACCATATCCCCCGTCGCCAGCACCGTCTCGTCCACGTGCACCGCCACCACCTCGCCGAACACCGCCTGGCCCGCCCCCGGCTGGTCACCGCAACTGACAATCTGCATCAATCGGCACTCGATGTTCACCGGGCTTTCTTTCACGAGCATTGCCCGCACCTTCTTCCCCGGCAGCGGCGTCAATCCGCTCTTCTCAAACTCGCTCACGCCGTGCGGGAACTCCGTGCTGCACACGTTCATCCGCTCGGCGATGGCCTCCGTGACCGTCGCGATGACAAACTCCTTTGTCGCCCGGATGTTCGCCAGCGTGTCCTTCGGCTGCCCGTGGCGATTCAGCGCCGGGCTGAACACCACCACCGGCGGATTCGCCGACATCATGTTGTAAAACGAAAACGGCGCAAGATTCGGCCGACCCTCGGCATCGATCGTCGAGGCGAAGGCGATCGGCCGCGGTTGAACAAAGGACAGGTACAAGCGGTGCATGGCCCGCCACGAGTGCTCGGTAGTTGCCAAGTCAATATACATTGCGCCCTCAATCGGATCCGGTGAAACCTCGCCGCCGCCGCTCGAGCGACGCGGTGCGTTCGCGCGCGCAAACAACTCTACGAATCATAATCATGCCGCGCCCTCGCCGAGTCGGCCACGCGCAAAAAAACGCCCACGGGTCTTATTACCCCGTGGGCGCTGAATGGGTTCAACTCTCTCGCCGAATCGGTCGCCAACGGCTCACCGACTGGCCGATCTGCCGCCGCGCGTTAATTACACGGCGTCACGTTGAGCAGCAGGCTGACGAACATATCCACGTCGGCCGAGTCGAGCGGACCGCTCTCCGGCTTCTCAACCTGGGCGCACGCACTGGTGCTGATGCTGCCGATGTACATCTGGGTAAACAGGGCGACGTCGCCGCCGTCCACCACACCGCTATTGTCCAGATCGCCCGGACAATCGCAGGTCGGCACCGAGGGCACCAAAACGTCCGCCACCACGCTCGTCGGCGTGCCGGCCTTGTAAAGACCGATGGTCATCAGGCCCTCGACCGGCGGGCTGTCGGCGTCGAACCGGTAGTTGTACAACGTGCCCCAGCGCAGGGCGTTCGAGTTCGCCGCCGGCGAGGCCACGGGCATGTTCCACGAGATCGACGTTCCAGGAGTGACCGTCGCCGGCCAGTCGCTGCCGTCGAAGTTGATGCCAATCGTCGCACCGTCGCCGTTGTGGTACTCCACGTCGTGGAAGCCGGTGTTGGTCACCACGCTGCCCGCCGGAAGCGGAATGGAAATCGACGACGCGCTGCGATCCGAGTTCATGTTGAACACGGCGTACTCGTAGTGCCACGGGCCGTTGCCGACGCCACTCAAATCGGTGACGCGATAGCCGATCGTGAAGCGCCCGTCGTTGATGACATCGACGTGGACGATCTGTACCGCCGGATCATGCACTTTCCACGCGTTGATCGCTGCCTGCTGCCGCACCGTCTGACCGGCCAACGTGCTGAACCAGGTCATCGGATAGCTGCCGCTGGCGCCAAACTGACATCGCCGATACGAGGCATTGTTGTTGTCGTTGCCGGCGCCGGCGTCGTCTTGTGAAACATACATGCCCTCGGCATAGTACGCCGCCCCGGCATTTTGAGCCGGATCGATATCCGAGATCAGTACGCGACAGCGACCCAAGGTTGAATTGCTGGGAGGATTGCTTGTCGGATAGGGCCAAACCAGGATCTGACCGGTCGCCGCATTAATCTGCGACTTGGGGCCCATGCCCGTTCGATCGCCGTTGCGCGATGCCGTGTACGGGTCAGAACAACCGACGCCGAGATTGTCACAGCAGCCGCCGCAGTACGGCGAGCACGCACTACACACCGTGCCCTGCAACGCGCAGAAACCATGCTTCAGCCACGCCTGCCCCAGCATCTCAAAGCGACCCGAGCCATCGACGACCTTGTAGCGATACAGACCTTGGTTGATGACCGGGTGCCACGACGGATTCGCCGCCCCAAAGGTGTACCACCACAATGGATTCGTCCCAACGTTGCAGGAAGTCGTTCCAAACGAGTAGGCCACGTATCCGCCATTCGTGCCCCAATTCGAAGGCTGCGTCCCCGGGCTATCCCCATTGCCGCGCAGCTCGCCCACCGTCACGTCCGGACCCGGCGCACGAAGACCGGCCTCGCTATCCGGCTCGCTCGGCTCCATCGCCTCGCGGCTCATCCCCTGAATCGTCAGATGGCCGACAAAACGCCCGGCCATGCCCGACTGGTTCAGGACGTTGGCGGCAAATTGTTCCGAGACGACCAGCTCACCCCGCACGGTGATCGTGCCGAACGCTCCGTCGAAATCCACGGTGACGCTTTCAGGCGACACGGACAGGACTTCCAGGTGCAGGTCCTGGGCATCGCTCACATGGCCGTGTCGGCCGGCAAAGCCGATCAGAAAGTCGCCGACGTTCACCGTCTGGCGGCCGGCGTCGGTCGAAATCGTCCACTTGCCGGTGCCTTCCGTCGCGAGCACGCCGTACAACCCCGCGCTGGCGCCATCCACGCGCGCCAACTGAAAACTCGACGCGGCGCCATTCACATTGAACTGCATGCCGACGTTACCGTCCGCCCTGGTTTCGACCGGAAACGTCACGCCCAAAGCGCCCATCGCGCCGGCATTCAGCTCCAGCAGGGCCGTTCCCGTGGTCAAGCCGTATCGCTTCTCATTCGCCGCCGGCCCCTCGGCACGCACCCCAACCGAGGTCGCAGACAGCACCACGCCCAGGAACGCCAGTCGTTTCGTCCAGCCAAACACTTTCATTTCCACATCCTTATAAAACGAGCGGCCATCCCGCAGCACGTCCGGCGAACCGACGTCGATTCCGCGCGCGGTGTAGGACCGACTAGAGACCAATGGTGCGATGTGAACCTCACCCGCTCCTCGACTCCACCCACACATGGATCGGTCGACTCGCTGGTCGGGTCCCGCAGGAGCGCGCGGCCAGCGCGTCAATGACACGGAATGCTAGTTGCAACCACCGCCTCCATTATAACGTCTGAAAACCGCCCCCAATCGCGTCGAAAAAGTTTCTTAAATGGGGCTGCGCATTAACGCACGCTGGTAGCAGGCGGCCGCAACCATCGCCCTGTCAATGAGTTACGGCCCACGGCGATCGGCCCCAAGGGTAAGCGGCCCTCCTTGGGCGGGGTACACCGAGGCCGAGCAGTGGATGCCCCCGTCGCGACGGAGGCTTTCTCCGCATCGAATCGGCACAACCTTCACCCCTTCGCCCCAGGCGCGCGCGATCAATGCCGCCGCGTTGGAATCGAGTGCCACGAACATGCCACCGTATGCCGGCATGAAATAATGTGACCGCGACTGGATGCCGTTTAAATAGCACAAACTTTGCTCCGAATCGGCGAGGCTCGGCACGGCGACGACCTCCCAGCCCAGGCGCGTCAGCGCCTGCGTGATGTCCTGACGCTGGGCCCGCCGCCGGATGAGCGAGCGGAAATACGACGACGCGTGATCCGCGCCCGCGAAGGATGATTCCGTCGCTCCCGCTGTGTGAAGAATATCCACCGATGCCATGAACAGATTGAAGTTGCCCACGGCCGACTCCCCCGACCCGACCGCAAAGCAGCGAACCAGATCGAGCGGCCACTGTCCAGGCTGAACGGCGAGGCGTTCGAGGCATTCTGCCGCGGCGGCCCCTGCCTCGCGGTCATTCGACCGGTCCAGCATCGCCCTGGACCGCGCGAGCGATGTCCGGGCATCGAGCGGCAACGGACCTGACGAATCGCTTGACGCAAGCCGCGCCAGGCCCAGCCGGACGATCTCCCTCGCCGCAGCCAGCTCATCATTCATCAGGACGACGGGCCGGCCGTTGACGTTGCGGACCGCCACTTCGTAGTCGATGTGATAGGAAACCGCCGGTAGTACGACGGTTTCTTCGCAGCCGAACTCGATCGCCAACGCCGCTTCGACTTCCGCCGCGGTCAGGCCCAGCGATACGTTGCGTTGAATCTCCGCCTCCCCCACCAGCAGGACACGCTTACGCCGCGCGGCGTCCCACACCGCCAGCAAATTGCCCCCCTGAAACAACAGAGGCGACTGCGCAAACGGCAGCCCCGCCTCGGCCACGCCTTCGCACACGAACGAGTCGCCGGTGACAAAGATCGACGCCTCCTCGCCGCGGCTCGCGTAGCGCGGCACCAGCGTCAACGGCGACGCGGCCTGATCGATCTCGCCCGGCGCGAGGACCGTCCCCGGTTTTCCGTTGTCCTGCGCCCATTGTGAGAGGGGAAAGTCTTCAATAATTACTATTGTCTCATTCTGACGCGGAACCGCCCATCCGCGGAGCGAACCAAGCAGCCCGCCGGCGTGTTTGCGCTCCACGCTGATGATAAACCGAGCGTCGGGCAGCGCCGCGAGCAATTGGTGAAACACGTCCAGACAGCCGCCGTCACCGGGGCCTTCGTAGTAACTCCCGGCCGACGCCTGGAGCCGGACCCAGCCGATCGCGTGTTCACCTGACTCCGTCGCGGCGCGATAGCCCGGCTGCGTCGGGCGAAACACGAAGCGCCGCGCGCGGGCCATGGCGATGACTTCGTTCTCCGAACGACCCGCGGCGACGGCTTCATCCACCGCGCGCACCAATGGAGGAGGATCGCCGGCGATGCGTACGCCGATCGATTCACGTTCCGACGCGGAATCATCCACGAAGAACGATAACAAATCCGTGGGGAGGCCGATGCCACGCAGCACTGATTCGCGATCTCGATACGGAACGGTGAGATACGTCGGATCGCGCGCCGCCAGCCAGTACTCCACGCGCGCGAACGTCATCGGGAGACCGTCCGCCGCGAGACGTTTGGCCACGAGATCCGCCACGTGTTTTCTCGCCGCGGTTTCTCCGTCACGGCCCACTTCAAACGACCACCTGCCGCCGATCGGCTCGGAACCGCCCGCCGCAGGCGAAAACACCATCGCGCGAAAACCACGCGCGCCCGGGCGAGACTCGGGATACGACCGTCGAAGCTCCTGCCGAGCGCGATACCCCGGTACCGTTTCGCCCGCGTCTATGACTCGCACGACGCCCGACCCGTCAGTCTGCTGCGCCTCGGCGCGAGTTGACACACGAGCCAATCCATGCGCGCCGATGAGCGAAACAGCAAACGCATACGCTTGAATGAAGCGTCGGGTCATGCCCGCCTCCCGCGACGCCACAACACAACGTACAACACCGCCAATCCGATCACGAACCCACCCGCGCCCCACGCCAGCCAGTTCGCCGCGGTCGCACGATCGTCCATCGCGCGTTCCGTCACCGGCAGGACGCCGGGGCCAACGGGATTCCCTGCGGACGATCCGCGGATTGCATCGGATCGCACCACCGGGACCGGCAGGTTCGTCTGCGCGACGACCACGCGATACCGTTCTCGGAAAGTCGTGCGGATGACCCGATCGGCGACGCGCCGGAGAAATGGCTCCGGGAGTTTCAGATCGCGCACCGCCGCCGGGCCGAGTTCCTGCCCACGCAGGTTTTCGAGCACCTCGTCTTCTATCGCCGTCGAAACCCTTGGCGCATCGGAACGCGCCGCCCCGCCGGATTGACCCAGCGCGATCGGGCGCGCCGTGCCCAGGACAAGGCAGGTGAACAAAACGCCCCCCCCCAGGATGCCAGTATTGCTTTTCTTGATGTGCTTGTCTCTCGACATGAGTCCTGCCGATTGCAGAAGCCGACGATCTGCGCGTCGAACATGCGGTACGTTGCGCTCCGCGCCACGGCGAATCCCGGACCGATCGCGGCTCGGACGGCGCTCGCTCACTTGCCGCCGACTCGCGCAATGTCCCGCCGCCAGGCAGGCATCTGCTCGCGCCGGACGGCCGCCCAAAGCCCGGCCTTCGCCTTCTCCGCGCGCTGTTCAGCGGCCACAAACTCGCGCTCGCGGACATGACCAAATCGCCGATCCGCATACGCCAAGCCGCGCTCAATCAGCATCCGGTTCAGCAACTCGCCCTCGGTGTCGGAACCTTCGGCCACCACATACAGATACGCCAGCAGGCGACCATACCGATCGCGATTGGTTCGGTTTCGATCCAATTCCACACGCACGCGTCGACCCACGACTTCTCGCCGCACAAAGTTCGCCGCCTCGCGGCCGAAATGCGCGTCGGTCTCGCCCGGTGCGTGCGCGATCTCCGGGCAGTCGACGCCCCACAAGCGTACACGCGTCATCGGTCGCCCGCCGTCGGGCAACTCAAGGTCCAGCGTATCGCCATCGGCGGCGTGAATCACCCGTGCAACGCGATCATGATAATCCTGATCGCGCGCGCCACGGCGAATCGGCTCCCGCGCGTGATCCAGCGCGGACAGCAGCACGACGACGCCCAGCACGCTCGCCACGCGCCATCGACGACGCCAACGCCATCGCTTGACCAGATCGGGTATCACGGCTTGTGCAGGGGGTTCGCGCCGGGCTGGCCGCCGCTGGCTGCGTGATCCAGTTCAAAGACCTCGTGCACCGCGCGGAGCGCACGCTCGCCGTCCTCCTCGCGGATCACGCACGAAATCACGATTTCGCTCGTGGAGATGTTTTCGATGTTGACGTTTGACTGATGCAACGCCTCGAACATGCGGCTGGCCACGCCCGTGTGCGTGCGCATGCCCACGCCCACGACCGACACCTTCGCCAGCTTGTCGCGAATCTCGACGGACAAACCCGGCAACTCCTGCCCCAGCTCCAGCCCCAGATTGCGGCACGCCTCCACGTCGCCCTTGTCGACCGTGAAGCTTAAATCGGCCGTCGTGCCGCCGGCATGGATCACCTGGATGATGTCGTCCACCATGACCTCGCGCTCGGCCACGCGCCGGAAGATTTCGCTGGCGATGCCCGGCCGGTTCGGCACGCGCACCAGTTCCACGCGGGCCAGGCCCTTCTTCAGCGCCGCCCCGCGCACGATCACCTGCTGCAAGTCGCTTGATACGTTCACGATGTCGGTCCCCTTCGCGTCGGTCAGGCTGCTGCGCACACAAAGCCGCACGCCGTAGTTCTTGCCCAGCTCGATGCTGCGCGAGTGCATCACCTGCGCTCCCAGCGACGCCAGCTCCAGCATCTCGTCGTAGAAGATGTAGTCCAGCTTCCGCGCCGCCGGCACGATCCGCGGATCAGCCGAATAAATCCCATCTACATCTGTATAAATCTCGCACACGTCCGCCTGCAAGGACGCCGCCAGCGCCACCGCCGTCGTGTCCGATCCGCCCCGGCCCAGCGTCGTCACGTTGAACTGCTCGTCCACCCCCTGAAAACCCGCCACGATCACGATGCTGCCCTGATTCAGCAGGGACATCAACTGCGTCCGGCCCGTAATTTCGCGAATCCGCGCGCGCCCGTGCGAGCGATCCGTCTTGATGCCGATCTGCGCGCCGGTCATGCTGATCGCGTCGTGCCCCGCGTGATGAATCGCCATCGCCATCAGCGCGATCGACACCTGCTCGCCGGTGGCCAGCAACTGATCCATCTCCCGCCGGCTGGGACGGTCGGTCACTTCATACGCGAGGCTGATCAGCTCGTCGGTCGTCTGATCCATCGCCGAGACCACGACGGCCACCTGATTCCCGGCGAGCTTGGCCTGAATGGCGCGCCGCGCCGCGCGATGAAACTTCTCCGCATTGGCCAGGCTCGTCCCCCCGAACTTTTGAACGACAATGGGCATGATGGTTCCACGCGGATTATCGCCGTGGGGAGGCCGCGCCTCAACGCCAGCGAAGCCGTCCGCTCCCGCGGCGAACAACGCCGATTCGGTACACCGTCTCCCCGCGGACTTTCAAGAACGCCGCAACGCTCCGCGCGAACGCCGCACGAACCACCAACACGTAGCCAATGCCCATGTTGAACACTCGAAACATCTCGCGACGATCGATCCCCGTCGATGCCAGCAGCCGGAAGATCGGCGGCACCGGCCAGCTCGTTCGATCAATCTCCACGTCGCACGATTCCGGGATGACGCGCGGCAGGTTCCCCTCCAAGCCGCCACCGGTGATGTGCGCCATCGCGCCGACGACGCGCTTGCGCCGATACTTTTTCAACAACGCCGTGATCGACGGGGCGTAGATCCGCGTCGGCCGTAGCAGCGCGTCGACAAGCGGCTCACCGAGATCGACCGGCAGCTTGCCGCGCCGGGGCAGCCGCGCGATCGCTTTCCGCGCCAGCGCGTATCCGTTCGAATGAATCCCGCTCGACGCCAGGCCGAGGACCACGTCACCCGGCTGAACCGTGGAACCGTCGATGATCCGCCGCCGCTCGACAACGCCGACGCAGAAGCCGGCGAGGTCGAAATGCTCCGGCTCGTAGAGATCGGGCAGTTCGGCCGTCTCGCCGCCGAGCAGCGCGCAGCCGGCCTGGAGACATCCGTCCGAGATTCCGCCGACGATCTCGGCGACGCGAGCCGGTTCGAGTTTGTGACAAGCAACGTAGTCAAGAAAAAAGAGCGGCTCGGCGCCGCACGTCAGCACGTCGTTGACGTTCATCGCGACAAGATCGATGCCCAGCCCGGCGACTCGGCCGTACTTCAGCCCCAGCAGCATCTTCGAGCCGACACCATCTGCCCCGGCGACGAGCACGGGCTGCTTGTAGTTTCGCCGGAGAATCGGCTCGGCGTAGTCCAGGAGCATCAGCCCGGCAAAGGCGTTGTGACGCGAGAGCACGCGCGGGTCGTGCGTGCGGCGCAGGGCGTGGCGGATCTGTTCCACCATCTCGTCGTTCGCGGAAATATCGACACCAGAAGATTTGTAAGTCAGGGCTGCTTGCTTCGGCCGCGAGGTCCGTCTCATGGCAGGCTGCGCTGGGTGAGGGGTTGTCCGATCCGTCCGCCGGTCGTGAGGGGTCATCCTATCCGCGAGCCGGGATTTGCGCAACCTTCCACCGTGAACGCGTCAATTGTGCGGATTCCGATCGCAGAGGGATTCAATTGAGCATGTTTCTGGGGGCGTGGCGCGGAACGAGTGACTCCGCCTTACCGGCGTATTCAGGCCGAGCGGTAAAAATGAAAACCGCCGGTCATTGCTGACCGGCGGCTTGGGTTTCAAGGCTTTGTTGCCCGCCATACAAGCCGGGCGGCAGGAGGCTTAGCGTCGGCGGCGGATCAGGCCGAGCGCGCCGAGGCCGAGGAGGGCCAGCGACGACGGCTCGGGGATCAGGACCAACTGAACGCCGTTGATCGTGCCGAAGCTCGGAGCGACTTCATCAGCGCTGATCGTCAGCGTACCCGCGACGACGGCGACATTCGCGTGCAGCGTGTGCGTCTGGCCGGCGATGAAGACGTTGCCGGCCGGAATCGGACCGGTCGAGTTCAGCGTGATACCATTGACGGTAACCGCCGTGGTGTCCGTTCCGGTGAAGTCCGGAGCGACTGCGTAGGTGTACACGTCATAGATACCGTTGACCAAGCCAGTGAACGTAATCGTCAGCGGGCCGGTGACCGCACTAAGGTCCTGGCCATCGTCCAGCAGAAGCTCCTGGTTGCCAGTGGTGTTCGCATTGTTGAACGCGAAGTTACCACCGAGTGCGGAGCTGCGTGTGACCGTCACAGGCGTCGGCGTGCATGCCGCACCCGTGCCCGCATTCAGAATCTGGGTCTGCGAGATGCCGTCGAACAGGTTCCAGCAACCCGCACCCGCAGCGCCAGCAGCTGCGCCATAGGTGTTAGCAGGAGCGCCGTCGCCAGCACCGCCAGGTGCAGCCGTGTCAAAGTCGATGTTGATGTTCTGGGCGTTGACCGAAACGGCCGCAGCCAGAACGAACGCTACCGCAAGTGAAATCTTCCGCATGTCTCTTCCTCCTGATTGCCTTGAGGCGGCCAAGTCGATTTGACCCTCCGCCGCCTGTATTTCCTCGCTCCAACGGCACGCGCAGCTCGCCCAACGGGCCTGCACTACCGCAACTTGAGAGCATCCTAACCGAATTCACGACTCGATGTCAAGAGTTTGCGGCACTCGATTTCGTTTTTTTCCGCAGTCACTACAAAACACGAGCAGTTCGGCCGCCTGAACCACATGCACAAGCCGCCCGATTCGCCGTAACTCAATTATTTTCAAACGGTTAAGCCAATAACCGAGTGCCCGAGTGCCCAAGATACAAGATAGATAACAAGTATAGATAAATGGATTCGGGACGTAAACCACCATTTATCGCGAAATCAGTGATCCGGGAATACACCGCCGGATCCCGTCAGTCTTTCGAATGGAGCCGAAGAGATTTGAACTCTCGACCTGTCGCCGCGGCGAACGCTCTCCAGCAAGCCCTCCCGCCAGCAATCGTCGGTGCGTTTCCTGGCCCCAGCCCGACTTGTAATAACGCTCCTGCTGAACGGCTTGAGATCGTTCGGAGTAGCCCTCGCAGTGAACGAGTTGCCGCGGCACATCATGCCGCGTCGATTTGGATTGGCCGCGATTGTGGCGGGCCAAGCGATCAGTCAGGTTGCCCGTCGAGCCGACGTCAAGCCGACCCGTCACTTTGACCTGCCCAGAGTTCCTCTTCGACACACAGTTCATCGGTCCCGCTTCGGACCTGCGTTCCCGGCTGGATGCTCCGCGAGGCGTCAGGACTGTCAATCCGAGACTATCACCCGATGGCAGCGGGGTCGAAAACCAGGCCGAGGCGCGGTAACCTGTCAGGACATGAAGACGAGTGACGAGTATGGGTCCAAGCTCGATCTCAAATTTCTTTTTGCAGGCCGTCGGCGAAAGCTGCTTCGGATTTCAAGAGCGTTTTGCGCGCGAGCTGCCGGCGCTGGTCAATATCCCGACCGGACTGGGCAAGACCGCGATGGCCGTCGTGGGCTGGTTGTGGCGGCGGTTCGGGGCGGGCGACGAGCTACGCCGCCAGACGCCGCGGCGGCTGGTGTACTGCCTGCCGATGCGGGTGCTGGTGGAGCAGACGCGGGACAACGCGATCCGATGGCTGCACAACGTGGGTCGGCTCGGCGGCGAGGTGACGTTCGATCCTCCGCTGAGCTGGGGTCGGCAGGCGACGCCGAACGACGGCGTTGCGAAGTACGTACCGAGCGCCGACAAACCGGGCACCGTCGCGGTATACGTCCTGATGGGCGGTGAGGATGAGGACGACTGGGACCTCCACCCCGAGCGCGAAGCCATCATCATCGGCACGCAGGACATGCTTTTGTCGCGGGCGCTCAACCGCGGGTACGCGGCCAGCCGCTCGCGCTGGCCGATGCAGTTCGGGCTGCTCAACACGGACTGCCTGTGGGTCTTCGACGAAATCCAGTTGATGGGCAGCGGGCTGGCGACGACGGCGCAGTTGGAGGCGTTCCGCCGACTTTTACCCACCAACGAATCGCCCCACGCGAAGGAAGGCCACGGTTGCCTCAGCGTGTGGATGTCTGCAACGCTCGACCGAAAGTGGCTGGAGACTGTGGATTTCAAGGATCGCGTTGGCAACCTGGTTGTTCTGGAGCTGGACAAAACGGATCACGACAACGAAGAGATCAAGAAGCGCTGGGCGGCGAAGAAACCGCTCGGGAAGTCCTCGGCGACGATGGGCGACGCGGCCAGCCTCGCCGACGAAGTTCGCAAGGCTCACAAGCGCGGCACGCGGACGATCGTCGTGGTGAACACGGTCAAGCGGGCCTACGCGCTGTTTGAGGCGTTGCGCACATCGATGGCCGGGGGATCGAAGGCTCAACGGGGCAGGCGAGGAAAGGGCGCGGACACGCCGGTTCAGGCGTCGCCGGGAGACCAAACGCCGAAGGTCGTCCTCCTGCACTCGCGGTTTCGGCCTCCCGACAGAGCCGAGCGAGTCGAAGAGGCGCTCGCCGATCCGCCGCCCGAAGGCACGATCGTCGTCAGCACGCAGGTCATCGAGGCCGGCGTGGATGTGAGCGCCGCGACGCTGTTCACGGAGCTGGCGCCGTGGGCGTCGCTGGTACAACGATTCGGGCGGTGCAACCGGCGCGGAGAGCAGAATGAACGCGCATCCGTGCGGTGGATCGACGTGCCGGACAAGGACGCCGCGCCGTACGACGCGGAAGACCTGCGGAAGGCACGCGACACGCTGGGAGCCATCGCCGAACAGCCCGAGGCGCAACGGAGCGTCAGCCTGGCCGCGCTGAGTGCGCTGGACGTCAACCTGCCGTTCAATCACACCCACGTCATCCGCCGGCGGGATCTGATCGACCTGTTCGACACGACGCCGGACCTGGCCGGCAACGACATCGACATCGACCGCTTCGTGCGCGAGGTCGAGGACTCGGACGTGCGCGTGTTCTGGCGCGACTATGGTGACCCGGAGAAGGGCGCCACGCCGAACAACATCGGGGGAAAGGACGCGGAGAAGGGCGCCCCACGTATTGAACCGGCCCCGCGACGGGAGGAACTCTGCCCGGCGCCGATCGGGGCGGTGAAAAAGGACACCAAGGGGAAGACGACTTACACCGAGTTCCGCAAGTTCGTGAACGAGCACGCTAACAGCGTCTGGCGTTGGAGCTTTCTCGACGAGAAGTGGGAGCCGGCTCGGGCGGACGCCATTGCGCCCGGACAGGTGTTCCTGATCCATGCTGACGCGGGCGGGTACTCGGCGAAAACGGGATGGGATCCTGGGAGCACAGCGCGCGTTGCGCCCCTTGCCTCCCCGTCGGGTGCCGCGGGTGAAACGCTCGACGGGACTGACTCGGACCGGCTTTCCCGCGCCGGCGTGTGGCAGACGATCGCCGAGCACACGGACGCGGTGTTCAGGGAACTGGTCGCGATCGTAAAGTCACTTAAGCTCGACGGTCGCCAGGCCAGCGTGCTGAAAGAAGCGGCACGGCACCACGACTGGGGCAAGGCGCATCAGGTGTTTTGCGGCGCCCTGCCGGACGGCATGCCGAACCACGCAGTTCAGTGGGCCAAGGCACCCGGTTCGTGGAAGCGGTACGCCCGCCGGCATTTCCGGCACGAGCTGGCTTCCGCGCTGGCCGTGCTCCAGCGCCCGCACGATGCGCTCAAAAAACTGCGCGACGATGACCTCAACCTTGTCGCGTACCTCGTCGCCGCACATCACGGCAAGGTGCGGCTGTCGATCCGCTCGCTGCCCAACGAGCAGCGGCCGAACCCGCGGACTGACACCGATGGGCACGAACGGCGCTTCGCCCGCGGCGTATGGGACGGCGACGAACTACCGGAGGTCGACCTTGGTCAAAACGGCGATGGCACCCGGATCATCGCGCCCCGGGTCACGCTCTCGCTGGAACCGATGGAACTGGGCCTGTGCGAACAGGGGCAGTTTGCCGGTCAGCCGTCGTGGGCCGAGCGCATGATCCGCCTGCGCGATACGCTCGGACCATTCCGCCTGGCGTACTTGGAGGCGATCCTCCGCGCGGCGGACATGCGGGCGAGTCGGGCGGCGACCAGTCAAACGGCTGACAACACGGATGACAGCGAGGGAGCGAGCGATGGCTGAGTTGCAACGCCACGATGATGCAGGTACCGAGCACAAATCGTTGGAACCCACTCCCCCACAGTCGCGGCTCGGATCAAACCACCACGACCTGGAACTGCCGGGCTGCACGCCGGAACCGCTGATGGCGTACCTGAAGGCCCTGGGCGTTCTGCGCCTGGTGAGCGAACAGAAGGACCCCGGCGCCCGCGGCTGGTGGAAGAACGACGTCTTCTGGCTGCGATCCAAGCTCGACCGCGACGCCCTGGTGACGTTCTTCCTGGAGGTATACAAGCCCACACCGATCGTCGCACCCTGGGCCGGCGGCTCCGGATTCTTCAAGAAGGACAACACAAAGTACGTGAAGGAGTTGAGCAACAGCAAAACGTCTCGCGTCGGTCTTTGCGCGGAGGTGATCCGGACCGTCCAAGCAATCATCGATGAGGAGAAAATCGGCGACAAGCCGAAGGACGAGGACAAGACCCGCCTGATCCGCCGATACCGGCGCGAACTGCCCGACGAAGTCGTCGCGTGGATGGACGCCGCGATGGTGCTTCAGCAGGACGGGCAGGGGTTTGCCCCTCTACTCGGCACGGGCGGCAACGACGGCCGTCTCGACTTTACGCAGAACTTCATGCAACGGATCGTCTCGCTCGGCTTGCATAAGGAAGAGCAGGCGACTGACGAATCTCGAGCATGGCTTGCCCATGCCCTCTTCGCATCGACAGCAAAACTCCACTCGGCAAGTGTTGGCCAGTTCGCTCCAGGGCGTGCGGGCGGACCGAACGCCACGCAGGGCATGGAGGGCGACTCGACCGACGACCCGTGGGATTTCATCTTCATGATGGAGGGCGCGCTTGTCCTCGCTGGGGCCGCGGTACGACGGTTCGGCGTCGCAGATTCGGCACGAGCAGCGTTCCCGTTCACGGTTCGCGCCATCGCCGCCGGCTTCGATTCGCCAGCATCCAAGGACGGAGTGGATTCCCGAGGTGAGCTGTGGCTCCCGCTCTGGACCCGCCCGACCAACGTCGCCGAACTCCGTCAGCACTTCGGCGAAGGGCGTGCGGAGGTTTCCAGGCGCGCGGCACGGGACGGAGCGGACTTCGCCCGCGCCGTAACGGGTCTCGGTGTAGACCGCGGCATCACAGGATTCAACCGGCTTGGGTTCCTGAAGCGCAGCGGCAAGGCCTACTTGGCCGCGCCGCTGGGGCGGTTTGAGGTCGTCGAGCGCACCGATGTCGATCGACTGCGCGAGGTTGATCCTTGGCTCAACGGCTTCCGTCGTGCCGCTGGTGATAAGAACCCCCCGCCGCGATTCGCTTCGGCGCTGCGGCGGATAGACTCGGCAATCTTCGATTTCTGCAAGTACGGCGGCGCGGCGTTTTTCCAGAGGATCATCGTCGCGCTGGGCGCGGCCGAACGGGAACTCGCCAATACGGAGCGGTTCCGGGAAGACAAGAAACTCAAACCGCTCGCCGGGTTGTCGGCGGAGTGGATCGGGGCCGCCGATGACGGATCGCGCGAGTACAGCATCGCCCTGGCCCTGGCCGGGGTGCATCACGAGCCGGACGGCCCGGCCGAGCAGCCGAAGATCGGACCGCTGCGCACGAATCTGGAACCCGTGGATTGGCAGAAGCGCTGCCGCGCCTGGGCCGAGAAGGAGCGCTGCGTCGTCTGGAACGCCGCCGACCTGGCGACGAATCTGGCCAACGTCCTCCAGCGCCGCATGATGGACGGTGAGCGCGCCGGCTGCCAGCGCCTGCCGCTGGCGTCGCGCTTCACCGTGCCGCTCGACGTTATCGCGGCCTTCATCGCCGGCGAGCTCGACGACGCGCGGATCGAGGAACTGATCTGGGGACTGATGCTGATCGACACGTGGCGCCGGGATCTTGCGCCTGCGGGCATGAATCAGAGCCGCGACGGTCAGCGGGCCGATCCCAACCCGCTGCCGCGCGAGTACGCCCTGCTGAAACTTCTGTTCCTGCCGCGGCCGCTCGTGGCCGAACGGCCCGGCGACAAGGTCCGGTGGCGGCTTGCCCGGCTCCGGACTGATCCAGTCAACCCGCGTCGCAGGCACCTCGAATCGGGCATCGTCATCCGTCCCGAGCCGCGCATCCTGCCGCTTCTCCGCGCCGGACGGATCGGCGAGGCGTGCCGGATCGCCGCCCAGCGCCTGCGCGTCTCCGGCCTGCCGCCGATGCCGGGGCCATTGCCGACCGGCGTGATGCGCGACGGCGCCTGGGCCGAACGAATCATTGAACCGCGTCGTGCCCAGCGACTGGCCGCCGCGCTGCTGATCCCGATTGCATCAGAATCCGTCAACCGACTCGTTCATCTGGTCTGCCGCGCCGACGGATCGGACGCGGCCGAAGCACTCGCCGCTTCGGCGGCAGGAGAATCCCAATGAGCAATGGCAACACGATTGATTATCAAGCACTCAAGGACGCCCCGCGCCTCCTCATGGAGGCCAGGCTGAAACCGCTTCAGGGCCACCGTTTCCAACCCACCGGCTTCGCCGATCTCGGGCCGGCCCGTTACACGCTGCCCGACGGGACGGAGATGCTGCTGGTCGACTCCGTGCAGTCCGTGGCCAACCGCATGGAGCTGGCCTGTTGGGACGCTCCAGCAGAGGATTTGATCGCTGAACTGCGCGGCCTGCCATACATCAAGATCATAGACGCGAACAACAGGCACGTGAGCAATTCCCTGTTGGAAGCGCATCGGATTAACTCCGAGTACGTGATGAAGGAGGCGTGGCGCATCTTAGAGATAAACGGGAACCGGGAAATCGCCAACAAGCCATTCAGCGAGGAGTTTGCCACAGAGATCGGCTATGAGAAGGATGGTCGTGT
Source organism: Planctomycetia bacterium (assembly GCA_015200345.1). Classification (NCBI taxonomy): domain Bacteria; kingdom Pseudomonadati; phylum Planctomycetota; class Planctomycetia; species Planctomycetia bacterium. The sequence goes on from CP054187.1 coordinate 1,345,408, forward strand.
CGATTGGAAGAAGTTCCACGCGGGGTTGCTCAAGTACGATCCCAACAGCCTCATTCACGGGTGTTTTCTCGAAGAGATCGGAGGTCGATTACGTGCGACGCGGGCCCTATCGGGCTTCATCGAGGCTTGCGGGGTCGCCGTAGCGGAGAGCGGTGGCGTCAAGAACAACATTGTTCAGCCCGAACTGAAGGGCGGCGAAGGCAATGTCCCCTTACATCGGACCGAGTTCACTGCGCGAGAGATCAAGGCCTATTTCAACCTGGACCTGGCCCTGCTGCGCGGCTACGGCCTGGGGCACAATCCTGACCGGAAAACGGACGGCGGCTTTGAATGGTCAGACCCCGAGAAGCTGCTGATTGCGCTGTCGCTGTTCAAGATCCGCCGGTTCCTTTCTACCGGCCTGCGCTTGCGTACCGCCTGCGACCTGGAACTTGATGGTGAACTGACCGTCACGCGGCCCGGCGGTTTCGCAGTGCCGTCCGAAAGCGATCTCCTGGCGGAATGCACGCAGCTGATCGGCGCTTGCAAGCCGTACTTTGCCGCAGCGCAGAAGGACGGCGACTTCAAAGACCGCCCCGTCACGCTGGTCGAGTGGAAGCCAGGCAAAAAAAAGAGCGGCAAGGGCAAGAAGTCTGAGGAGAGTGACGAGGCCGAAGACGAGAATGCCGGCGATAGTAACACGGATGATCAACAGGACGACGACGAATGATCGCAATCTCCTTTAAGTTCCTCGCCGGCCGTTACCACGCCACGCCGTGGGGCCGGCACGTCAACGAAGGCGCGGTCGAGTGGCCGCCCTCGCCGTGGCGGATTCTCCGCGCGCTGGTCGCGACGTGGAAGCGCACGATGCCGGACGTGGCCGAGTCGGAGATGAGGCCTATCTTCGAGGCGCTCGCCGCCGCGCCGCCGCGGTTCATATTGCCGCCCGCCTCAACCGGCCACACGCGCCACTACATGCCCTGGTTCAAGAAGGGCCCGGATGACCGCACGCTGGTGTTTGACACCTTTGTCGCCGTTTCGCGCGAGGCGGCGCTGCTTGTCCGCTGGCCGGAGGCTTCGCTTGACGACGCGCAGCGCGATACGCTGAACCGCATTCTCGCAAACGTCAACACCCTCGGCCGCTCCGAGTCCTGGTGTGAGGCGCGGCTTATGAACGACGATGACGCTTGCGCCATGATTGAGAATCGCAGATCAGTCCACGTCGAGCCGCTCAACGGCGCCGGCGTTCCCGACGACTGCGAAATCATCCGCCTGCTCTGCCCCGACCCGGGCACGGCGTTCGCGGACAGCCACGTTGTCAAGGTGAACGTGAAGACCATCGGCCGCGGAAGGAACAGACAGACAGCGGAGGAACGCATTACCATTTACGACCCGGCATGGAACCTCTGCATGGAAACGCTGCAACTGCACGACGAGAAGTGGTCTGACCCGCCCGGCTCGCGATGGGTCCAATACGCCCGCCCGCGCGACTGCTTCAAAATTGAGCCGACGGCGCGGACCGGTTCTCGTTCACCGGACCGCCCGCACATCCAGGTCGTCCGCTACGTACTCGATTCGACGGTCCTGCCGATGGTGACGGAGACGCTCCCCGTTGCCGAGGCGGCGCGCCGCAAGCTGATGAGCATTCACGGTCAACTCACGAAGCGCAACGGCGTTCGCGGCCGCTCGCCCATCCTCTCTGGCAAGGACGAACGCGGCCAGCCCCTCGTCGGCCACATCCATGCGTACTTCCTGCCCACCGACGAAGACGGCGACGGCCGACTCGACCATCTCACGGTTTTCGCGCGCGACGGCTTCGATCCCGAAGAGCGCCGCGCGCTGGACCGCCTGCGTGAACTGAAGACCGGCCGAAAGGGCGAAGAACGCCATCCGCTTCACCTGCTTCTGCTGGGCATGGGCACGCTCGACGAGTACTGCCCAGGGCCGCTTCGGGCGTCAAGCGGCTGGGTCTCCGCTACGCCGTACGTCGCCACGCGGCACGCGAAGGCTCGAGGGCGAGACCGGATCGACACGTCGTCGTCGCAGGCGCGTGTCGATTTTCTCATGTCCGATCTGCGCAGTCAGATTCGTGCCGTGCTCCCCGATTTCGCCAGCAACGCAGACAAAGTGAACAAGGTGAACATCACTCCCGTGCTCGACGGCGGCGCGTTCAAAATCGCCGGTCGCTGGCGGCCGATCCAGTTCAATCGCTTTCGTCGCAAGCCCGGCGACGACGGCGGCCTACGCCTCGCCGGTGCGTTTCGCATCACGTTCCCGCAGCCGGTCGCCGGCCCCATCGCCCTGGGCCATTCGTCGCACTTCGGCATGGGCTTGTTTGTGCCAGACTCAACCAACAGATCAGGAGAGGGCATTCCATGCTGATTCTCGCCTCTCTGTCCGGCATCCAGGACTTCCTGTTCGACGTCCGCGAGTCCGGCGGCGGGCAGGCCCGCTCGCTCCGCAATCGCTCGTTCCGGATCCAGCTCATCGCCGAATGCGTCGCGCTGCGCCTGCTCGAAGCGGCCGAGCTTGCCTACCACCGCCTCCTGTTCAGCGCGGCGGGCAAGGTCTGCATTGACGCCACGGGACTTTCTGGGGGCGCCATCTGCGCGGTGCGCGAGGCGGCCCAGGACATGGAGCGGCAGTTGCTCGAGGAAACCCATGGTCGGCTGCGCCTGTCGATTGCGGTGGAAGAAAGGCCCGGCAGCTTTGCCGAGCGGTTTGAACGCGCGGGCCGTGCGCTGGTCGCCGAAAAGTTGCGTCCCTACGCCACCACTGCCGCCGACCGCGGCACATGGCCGGACGGCGCGCTGTCGGTTCGCGCGATCTGGGACGCCGACGGGGAGGCCGAGCGCGACGCTGATCTGGGGCGCCGCCTCGTCTCCGCCCGATGGCTGACCATCCGGCGGCCTGATGATGCGACCCGCGCAGGCACCCTCGGCTACCGCGTGTCACTCGAAGCCAATGAACCGGACTCGGGGGCCAACCTGGTCTCGTGCAGCAATCTTGCCCAGCCGGAAACCCCGCCGCCCTCGATCGATCGCGGCCTCTTCCATCCCCGCCATCTGGCGCGGCACGTGCCACGAGATCGACACGGCCAGCCCATCGAGTTCCTCGACCTGGCCCGGCAGTCGCGCGGCGCACCCATGCTCGGCGTGCTCAAAGCCGACGCAGACTCACTCGGCACCGTGGTATCCGCGGCGCTTCGCGACTCCGACGGCGACGGCCTCACCGCCATGCGGAGGCTGAGCCAGTCGCTGGACCGCTTCTTCGCGGAGACGCTCGAAGCCGAAAAGCGGCGCAAGCCGTGGGATCTCATCTACACCGTCTTCTCCGGCGGCGATGACATGCTCGCCGTCGGCCCGTGGGACGTCATGCTCGACTTCGCCGCTCACATGTGCCAACTCTTTGACCAGCACTTCGGCACCGCAGCGCGCGAACGCCCCTGCTCAATACCGCTGACGATCAGCGCCGGCGCGGCGATCGTCAAGTCAAGGTATCCCGTCCATCTGGCCGTTCGGCAGGCTGAAGAACTGCTTGAAGAAGCCAAGAGCCACATCGCGCCGCATGCCGCACAGCCCAAGGACCAATGCGCCGCGCTGGGCGGCCTCTGGAAATGGGCCAACCACGATGCCATCATCGGCGCCGGAAAACAACTGGCCGACTGGGTGGATGCGGGCATCATCCAGCGCGGCTGGCTGCACACGCTGCTGCAACTGGCCCTCCTGCGCCGCGGACAGGCCGGACCCGAATACGCCGACGTACACCCAGCCGTCGGCACCTCGCGACTGGCGTATCACGTCGCCCGGAACTGGCCGGGCAAGCGCAACAATCCCCGCAACGACGGAGATCGCGCGGCCAACGCCGCACGCGACTGGATCGACGCCGTCCTGCGCGAGTTTGATCAGTTCGATACCACAGCACACGTGCATACGATTCACCTGCCGGCCATCGTGCGATACGCTATGCTCGCCACGCGATCCGGCGGTTCGGAGGACAAGCCATGAATCAATACAACCGTGCCGGTTACGGCGGAGGCGGCCAACAGGGCGGCCGTCAACAGGGGTACGCTGGCGGTCGGGATCTACCACGTGATGACAGGGTCACGAATTACTGGCCCGACTACCTCAAGGGCGGCTACTTCGACGACGACGGCTGCCTGAAGATCGAATACGTCAGCCGCGAAAAAGTCGAGCCGCTCGTGAAGAAAATGGCGAGCCTCACCTCGCACCAGGTTCGCCGCTACTTCGGCCACTGCCGTGCGCTCGAAACCCGTCTGAAATCCGGCGGGACCTCCTGGACCGCCGTCTGGCCCGAGGTCAAGAAGCTGGCCATCGCCGCCTCCGACGGTGTTTCCAAGTCTCCTCCGAAGATTCCCACGCTCTTCCACGACTTCATCCAGCGCAATGTCGACGCGATCAAATCCGAAAAAGACTTTCTGAAGGGATTCCTGCCCCACTTCGAGGCTCTCGTCGGCTTCGGACAAGCCCATTTCAAGAAGGAAAGGAGTTGATGAAATGAAGAAAGTCGACCACTACGTCATCCGCCCCGAGATCGAACTGCTCTCCGGAACACGCATCGGCGGGTCCGACGACATCCTCCAGATCGGCGGCACCGATCTCACCTGCATCAAAGACCCCGTCACCGGTCGCCCCTATATCCCCGGCTCATCCATCAAAGGCAAAATGCGCTCCAGCCTGGAGAAGGCCCTCGGCAAGACGACTTACGGACGCGAACCCTGCGGCTGCGCCGACGCCAAGTGCCCCATCTGTCGTGTCTTCGGCCCGCACAAGCAAACCAACCACCAGCTCGGCCCCACGCGCATCATCCTCCGCGACGCCCCGCTGATCAGCGGCGAATTCGCGATCGAGAACAAGACCGAATCCACCAATCGCCGCGACACCGGCGCCGCCGAGCACCCCCGCACCGTCGAACGCGTCGCCCCCGGGGCCAAGTTCGCCCTCGAAATCGGCGTTCAGGTATTCGATATCGACGCGCAGTTCAAGTACAAGAACGCCGACGGCAACGAGCTGACCGGCGCCAACGCGTTGCTCGAAGTCGTCGATCACGCCCTTTGGGAAATGGAGCAGACCGGCATCGGCGCCGGAACCAGCAAGGGTTACGGCAAGGTCAAGATCCACTGGGACGGCAGCGTCGAGAAGTGCAAACGCACCAGCCGAGCCAGGAACATTTCCGCCGGTCCCTGCATCACTCCTGGCGCAACCTCATGAAGCTCTACCGCCTCAAACTCTGCCCCCGTTCCCCATGGCGCACGCCTTGGCAGGCCGACACCCTCATCGGCGCGCTCTGCGCTACCGCCGCCCGCGTCCACGGCGCTGCCTTCCTCCGCCAGCGCCTCATCGAACCCATGCTCGCCGGTTCCCCGCCGTGCGTCCTCTCCGACGCCTTTCCCGGCGATCTGCTGCCGGTGCCCGTCACCGTGCGCCTGGCCCAACCGCCGCCCGACGCGGACCGCAAGGCCGTCAAGCGCGGCCGCTGGCTATCTCGTGACGATTTCTTGACACTCCGCGCCGCGACTCCCGACGCCGATGTGCCATGGGATCGCTTCCTGCCCGACTCCGCCGTCTTCCTCGACGAAACCACCCGCCACAACACGCTCGCCCGCGACTCCGACGCATCCCTCGAAGAAGGCGGCCTCTTCTCCAGACCGGACACGCACCTGCGCACCGGGCACAACGGCCGAACCGCGCTCACGCTTTACTTCCGCGCCGCGGACGACGCAGCCGCCGACCTCCTCCGCGACCTGCTGCACGAACTTTCACTCACCGGCTTCGGTGCAGACGTCGCCACTGGCCGCGGCCAGTTCGAGATCGCCGGAGACCCCGAACCTGCTACCGACCTGGACGCTGCGCCGCAGGACGCCGACGGTCTGATCGTGCTTTCCACGTTTCAACCGGCCCCCGGCGACCCGACCGACGGCTGCTGGGAGGCCTTCCCCAAGTTCGGCAAGCTCGGCCCCGACCTCGGCCTTGCCGACGTCCGCAAGCATACGCTCATCATGTTCCGACCCGGCGCTTGCTTCCGCACCGATCCGGCTCGCCCGTTTCTCGGAAGGGCTCTGCCGATGGACCTCGTGCTCCCGCAGGCATCTGCGTCCGAACTCCGCGCAAGAAGCATCGAGCTCGTCCATCCGGCATTCGGTTTGGCCGTCCCTGCGAGGCTGAACCTGGCGGCAGAAATGGAGTCATGACGAAGATGGATCAGGAATCGATGTCACAAACCCTCCTCATCTGCTCCGTCGGCGGTACGCCCGATCCGATTGTCAAGTCCCTTCTGCACTGGCGACCGGCGCGCGTCATCTTTATCCCCTCCAACCAGACGCGCGCCCATGTCGACGCCGTCCTCCGCGCCTTCGCCGAGGCCGCTGGCGATCCGCTCAGTCCCGGCCAGTACACCGTCAAACCGGTCCCCGACGCCGAAAACCTCCTCTCCGGCGTCGCAGCCCTCCGCACGCTCGATTCCGAAGTGGCCGACTGGCTCACCCGCGACGGCGCCGACTTCCGCGTCGTCGTCGACTTCACCGCCGGCACCAAGTGCATGACCGCCACACTCGCCCTCGTCGCCCGCCGCTGGCCGTGCCAGTTCTCCTACGTCGGCGGCCAGCAGCGCACCAAGGGCGGCGTCGGCGTCGTCGAAACGGGCACCGAGCGCGTCGTCTATTCTGCCAAACCCTGGGACGCCCTCGGCTACCAGGCCGTCGAAGACGCCGTCACAGTCTTCAATCACGGCGGATACGCCGCCGCCGCTCATCTGCTCGACGGCGCGGTGAAAAACGCCGGCAAACCGGAGGTCAAGCGCGAGCTGGCCACGCTCAAGGCCGTCATCGACGCCTACGCCGCTTGGGACCGCTTCGCGCATCGGAAGGCCGAGCATCACTTCGCCGACGCGTTGAAGAACCGCAACGACCTCGCTGCCATTTTCCCTCACGAAGCTTCCGCGCTGTTGACGCGCCTTCAGCAGCATCGTGACCGCGTTGCGAAATTGACCGAGCTGAATGAACCGACTGTTGAATGGGTCGTTGACCTCATGGACAACGCCCGCCGCCGCGCCGCCGAGCAACGTTTCGACGACGCCGTCGCCCGCCTTTACCGCGCCTGCGAAGCCCTCGCCCAGGTCCGACTGCGCGAGAATCATGACATCCCCGACACGAAGGCCGTTTCTCTGGCACAGTTGCCCGACGTACTCCGTACGGAGTGGGCCAACCGTGGACGCGACAACGGCTGCTTTGCCATCGGATTGCAGGACGCCTACCGACTCCTGAAGGAGCGCGGCGACGAGCTGGGCCGGAAATTCTTCGAACTCGGGCTGGCCGACGAAGAGTCACCACTCGCCGCCCGCAACCAGTCCATCCTGGCCCACGGCTTCGAGCCGGTCAACGAGACTGTTTATAAAAAATTGCTCCGGTGCCTGCTCCAAATCGCGCCATTTGACCAGCGCACCGACGCCGACGATTGGCGCTTCCCCGCCGCTGGCCTGGTTCCGAGGGAAAGCTGATCGTCATGGAGCGCCTCACGACCACACCATGCCCCCTCGCGACGCCGCTGAATCGCGGCATTCGCCCCCGTCGTGGCGGGGCCGCGCGTCGTGGGTCCGATCATCTCACCCGCGCCGGTGAGAACTGAAGGCGGCCGCACCGCGCGCCGATCTTTGACAAGTGAATACCACTTCCAGGGCTGGTGCAGATGTCCCTACCGGACCAGCGAGCGACATGCGATTCAGCTTCACCCGGCGGCGCGGCGGTGAGTGCCTCCACCGCCCCGCCGGCCGGGTCGGCTGATTCGCCCCCTCCGCTTTCAAACACCGACGCTGATCTCGGCCTGCCCATCCTCGGCCCCGGCGTCCCGGACCTCATACCCGCGCGGATGCTCAACGAGTTCGCGTACTGTCCGCGGCTCTACTACCTTGAGTTCGTCCAGGGACAGTTCGCAGACTCCGCCGACACGATCGAGGGCCGCCTTCGCCACAGACGGGCCGATCAGGAATCCGGTGACCTCCCTGTTCCCGAACCCGACGACGCTCGCACGGCGGGCGCGGAACCACTGATCGACGAGTCGGTTCCCGCCTCTGGTGTCGGCGCCGGCCCCGCCGACCGGGAAATTCACGCCCGGTCCCTCATGATGTCGGCACCGACGCTGGGCCTCATCGCCCGAATCGATGTCATCGAAGCCCAAGGCCGCCGCGTGACGCCCGTCGACTACAAAAAAGGCGCAGCGCCGGATCACCTCCCGGAACGGGCATGGGAGCCGGATCGCGTCCAGATTTGTGCGCAGGCCCTGATCCTCCGTGAGAATGGTTTCGACTGCGACGAGGGAGTTATCTATTACGCCGCCGGCAAGACCCGCGTTACGGTTCCCATCACCGACGATCTCGTCCGCCGCACTCTCGAGCTGCGCGACCAGGCCCACGCAGTGGCCGCCGTAGGGCAAATCCCGCCGCCGCTGGTGGACAGTCCCAAGTGTCCAGGTTGCTCGCTCGTCGGCATCTGCCTGCCCGATGAGACCAACGCCCTGCTGGATCAGGAGCGCGGCGCGGCCCGCGAAGTTCGTCGTCTCCTTCCCGCTCGCATCGAGGCCGCCCCCGTCTATGTTCAAAAACAAGGTGCTTCCGTGGGCAAGTCGGGCGACCAGCTCCGCATTGTCGCCAAAGACGATCCCCCTCGTTCCATCCGGTTGCTCGACGTCTCGCAGCTCAATCTCATCGGCAACGTCCAGGTCTCCTCCCAGGCTCTCCGAGAACTGGTCGCCCGTGGTATTCCCGTCTGTTACTTTACCTTCGGCGGCTCGTTCTCGGCCATCACCACCGGCATGCCGCACAAGAACGTCGAGCTGCGTATTCGCCAATACGCGGCCGCCTCGAACGCCGACACCTCCCTTGCCTTCGCCAAGGCCATCGTCATCGGAAAAATCCGCAACTGCCGCACCCTCCTGCGGAGGAACTATTCCGACCGCCCGCATCTCGCACTTCGAGACCTTAACGACCTCCGCAAGCGCGTCCCCGCTGCCGACTCGCTTGACTCTCTGCTGGGCCTCGAAGGCAGCGCCGCTCGAATCTATTTTCAGCACTTTGCCGGTATGCTCAAATCCTCTTACGGACCGCCGTTCGCCTTTGACTTCGCCGGCCGCAACCGACGCCCCCCTCGTGACCCCGTCAATGCCCTGCTTTCCTTCGCCTACGCCCTTCTGGTCAAGGAGCTGACAGCCGCACTGGTCGGTGTCGGCTTCGACCCGTTCCTAGGCCTGTACCACCGGCCCCGCTACGGCCGTCCTGCCTTGGCCCTGGACCTCGCCGAGGAGTTTCGGCCGATCATCGCTGACAGCGTCGTCATCCAGGTCATTAACACCGGCGAGATCAGGCCGGCCGATTTCGTCATCCGCGCCAATGCCGCTGCCCTTCGCCCGGCGGGCCGCCGGGCCTTCCTCGACGCCTATGAACGCCGCCTCGATTCGCTCGTCACCCATCCCATGTTCGGATACACGATCAGCTACCGCCGCGTCCTCGAGGTCCAGGCACGCATCCTCGCCGCACACCTCGCAGGTGAGTTGCCCCATTACGTCCCCTTCTGTACCCGCTAAACGCCATGCGCCATCGCTATCTCGTCTGCTATGACATTGCCGACCCCAAGCGACTCAAGGCCGTGTTCAAAAAGGTGCAGGGCTTTGGCGACCCCATCCAGTTCTCGGTTTTCAAGTGCGATCTCTCCCGCGCCGAAAAGGCCCTCATGATCGGCGCCCTCACCGAACTTGTGAACACCCGCACCGACCGCGTCATGATCGTCCGCCTCGGACCTGTTGACGGCCGCTCCGATGATCAGGTAGAATTCCTCGGTAGTCCGTTGATGTCTTGGGAGCGCCAACGCGTCGTGATTGTCTGAACGCTCGTATTGAGCCCGCCTCCCGCAACGGAGATCTCCGCTCACAGGCCAGCGACCCCGGACGACGGTGGGCAGGGCGGACCGTAGCATGATGTTCGCAGGGAGCAACGGCTTCGGAACCAGGCCGACCAGGAAGCACCGGCCAGAATATCGGGCCCACGCCTGCCACGTCGTCCCAGGCTACCGGACCCGTCTAAGACTTGATTTCGCCTTCGAGCGAGGAGGTGATGACAAAACGTTGGGAGTCGCTCGAATTCGTAAGGGCCCGAACCCACTGGACTTGCAATCCGACCTCCGCCATCGGCCACGGCCGGCGGTCCCGGATCGCCAGTCGCTCGAAATGCCCACGGCAAACTACGGCCGTCAATCGACTTGCGCGGTCGGCGATTTCCACGACCGAAAGGTCGTGGCCCCATTGAAGCCAGATTGATGATGATCGGATCAGCAAAGCCCGCGAATTTCCACGACCGAAAGGTCGTGGCCCCATTGAAGCGTCTAAATCCGCGCCCAATTCTTCTGGCGTATAGCAGATTTCCACGACCGAAAGGTCGTGGCCCCATTGAAGCCAGACCATCCACGCGGGCAACACCTTTTCGATAGTATTTCCACGACCGAAAGGTCGTGGCCCCATTGAAGCAATTACTCGCCGGATCAGGCGTTGGCCGAGCGGCAATTTCCACGACCGAAAGGTCGTGGCCCCATTGAAGCTTCCGGCCAGCCGCGGGGTGTTGAAAGGTTCCCATATTTCCACGACCGAAAGGTCGTGGCCCCATTGAAGCACTTCCGGCGGAAGATGAGCCGGTAATCGTCGCGAAATTTCCACGACCGAAAGGTCGTGGCCCCATTGAAGCGTCTGAATGCCAATGTTGACAGGATTGCCGGATGAATTTCCACGACCGAAAGGTCGTGGCCCCATTGAAGCACGCTCCTGCTCTCCAATCCCGGCAACTTCTTCCATATTTCCACGACCGAAAGGTCGTGGCCCCATTGAAGCAACCAAAACGCTGGCAATCCTTACGCCGGTGTCGATATTTCCACGACCGAAAGGTCGTGGCCCCATTGAAGCACAAAGAGCGCCTGAAGTTTTTGAGGGTCGAAGTCGGATTTCCACGACCGAAAGGTCGTGGCCCCATTGAAGCGATATACCTATCCGCTTCGCGGCCTCGGTCTGCGTGATTTCCACGACCGAAAGGTCGTGGCCCCATTGAAGCGCCGCGTAGTTTGCGTTGGCCGAGCCGATCGCTCCGATTTCCACGACCGAAAGGTCGTGGCCCCATTGAAGCGTAAGCGGAAACAACGGAGTGGGCGAACTGCTCTGGTATTTCCACGACCGAAAGGTCGTGGCCCCATTGAAGCATCATTGCGTTTCCTTTCTATAAATGGCGAGAACTTAATTTCCACGACCGAAAGGTCGTGGCCCCATTGAAGCGTTCTGCGGGATGGTGGCGATGGCTGAATCGTCCGGGATTTCCACGACCGAAAGGTCGTGGCCCCATTGAAGCAGCGTTCCGACGTTTCGACTTCTTGACGTTCTTCAATTTCCACGACCGAAAGGTCGTGGCCCCATTGAAGCGTCGCGTCCGGCAGCCACCATCGGCTCGCAAACCACATTTCCACGACCGAAAGGTCGTGGCCCCATTGAAGCGCATGTCAACTTTTCGCATACGGGGCAAAAGTCGCCATTTCCACGACCGAAAGGTCGTGGCCCCATTGAAGCATAGCGGGCCACGGTTCGGATGGGCGCGCTGGAGTATTTCCACGACCGAAAGGTCGTGGCCCCATTGAAGCACGATCAGGTCGCCGCGTGCAAGGGTCTGGTTGTTATTTCCACGACCGAAAGGTCGTGGCCCCATTGAAGCGTACCCCTTGCGATGAGCCTTGCGTGCAGGTTCAGATTTCCACGACCGAAAGGTCGTGGCCCCATTGAAGCGCATATTCCCGAACGTCGTTGGCGGTGTGAACAATGACATTTCCACGACCGAAAGGTCGTGGCCCCATTGAAGCCGGCAGTAAGAGGGGCCGTCGTCAAATAGACGCGAATTTCCACGACCGAAAGGTCGTGGCCCCATTGAAGCATTTCTGGAAGCTGTGGGAAAAAGCCGGAAAGACGATTTCCACGACCGAAAGGTCGTGGCCCCATTGAAGCCAGGTCTCCGGCGAATCACCGCGTAGGCATTATTATTTCCACGACCGAAAGGTCGTGGCCCCATTGAAGCCCGCCTTCCTCCTTCTTCTCGATTCCCAGCGCTGACGATTTCCACGACCGAAAGGTCGTGGCCCCATTGAAGCGACCCCTACTTCGCCAACTGGGAAGGCGGCAAGCATATTTCCACGACCGAAAGGTCGTGGCCCCATTGAAGCCCTGAAATCGGCTATCGCAGTTCCGACCGCAGCGCATTTCCACGACCGAAAGGTCGTGGCCCCATTGAAGCCAATCTGCACGCGAAGTAGCCTCTCCACAACGAATGATTTCCACGACCGAAAGGTCGTGGCCCCATTGAAGCCCGCAAGCTACTTGCCTGCTAGCAGTAGTGTATCCATTTCCACGACCGAAAGGTCGTGGCCCCATTGAAGCAGACATGCTCCCAGATGTATCGACAATTATCGAGATATTTCCACGACCGAAAGGTCGTGGCCCCATTGAAGCTTGCCTTCGTCAGGGTCTGGCAGCGCTCGCGCGAACATTTCCACGACCGAAAGGTCGTGGCCCCATTGAAGCGGCGTGTTTGCCGCCTTCCCAATTATGGAGGTAGGCATTTCCACGACCGAAAGGTCGTGGCCCCATTGAAGCTCGCGGCGTCTGTCGCAATCAGCCAGCGCGGATCGGATTTCCACGACCGAAAGGTCGTGGCCCCATTGAAGCCTTCGCGTCATCCACGAGCGCACCGCTGGCGGTGCATTTCCACGACCGAAAGGTCGTGGCCCCATTGAAGCGTTTCCTCAAGCGCCGACAACACCAAAGTACACACATTTCCACGACCGAAAGGTCGTGGCCCCATTGAAGCGCTTCTTCCAACGAAATCAAAACGAGACTACAAAAATTTCCACGACCGAAAGGTCGTGGCCCCATTGAAGCGCTAACTTCGTAGGCAGCAACAAAGCGCTGCCCGAATTTCCACGACCGAAAGGTCGTGGCCCCATTGAAGCGAGACAACCGCAGCGATACGCCCGTCTAATTCAACTGGATTTCCACGACCGAAAGGTCGTGGCCCCATTGAAGCACTGGTGAAGTTGCGGCAGACTCCGGCATCTTGCCATTTCCACGACCGAAAGGTCGTGGCCCCATTGAAGCGAGAAGTCGGGCCGCGACCGCATGAATCCTCGTTCATTTCCACGACCGAAAGGTCGTGGCCCCATTGAAGCATCCGCTGCGTGGAGGCCCTGGGCGGCGTGGCAATATTTCCACGACCGAAAGGTCGTGGCCCCATTGAAGCCATAAACGAAGGGGTCCATTTGTGTCTCCATTCTCCCGATTTCCACGACCGAAAGGTCGTGGCCCCATTGAAGCAAGGCTGGCTGCGTCGCGCCGACCGCTGGAATGAAAATTTCCACGACCGAAAGGTCGTGGCCCCATTGAAGCCTGTCAGAAACGTGGCACAACTCATAATCTGTCTCCATTTCCACGACCGAAAGGTCGTGGCCCCATTGAAGCTCGAGGGCCTCGGCCTCCAGCTCGGCGATGCCCGCGATTTCCACGACCGAAAGGTCGTGGCCCCATTGAAGCACGAAAGCAAGCGTGTCGGCATAGACCGCGTGAATAGATTTCCACGACCGAAAGGTCGTGGCCCCATTGAAGCAGCGGAACCCGAACTTCAAACTGCCGGAGCGCGGAGATTTCCACGACCGAAAGGTCGTGGCCCCATTGAAGCTCTTCGCCCGAATCGTCGACAGTTGTCTGGCCCTTATTTCCACGACCGAAAGGTCGTGGCCCCATTGAAGCGCCAATTGGGCGGGGGGCATCCACGAGCAATTCGCATTTCCACGACCGAAAGGTCGTGGCCCCATTGAAGCTTTTCCGCGCCGGGCGGATACGGCGGCGGCTCCGGCATTTCCACGACCGAAAGGTCGTGGCCCCATTGAAGCCGAAATGCCGCCGAATACTGTTCCAGATCAAGACGGATTTCCACGACCGAAAGGTCGTGGCCCCATTGAAGCTCTCGTTGACGCCACGCAGCTGCGCCGGTACGCCGATTTCCACGACCGAAAGGTCGTGGCCCCATTGAAGCCGATTCGAGTGTACATAGTTGTCTCCATTCTCTCATTTCCACGACCGAAAGGTCGTGGCCCCATTGAAGCGTAAGACGGCTGCTCTCGCGCGCGGCGGTATCCTTTATTTCCACGACCGAAAGGTCGTGGCCCCATTGAAGCGCGACGGCACAGCCGCTTGACGCACGCAAGCAGGCATTTCCACGACCGAAAGGTCGTGGCCCCATTGAAGCCTGTTCCGAATTGAGCGCGCAGTGGGTAGTTTGGTTATTTCCACGACCGAAAGGTCGTGGCCCCATTGAAGCGCTGTCATTAACGTGTCACTCATACTCTCATCCTTTATTTCCACGACCGAAAGGTCGTGGCCCCATTGAAGCAGGACATGCCTCGCGCGAATGAGTTTCAGTACATGAATTTCCACGACCGAAAGGTCGTGGCCCCATTGAAGCGCGGCGAGCCTTCCTTCGCCTCCTCCCGGTTTTCGTAATTTCCACGACCGAAAGGTCGTGGCCCCATTGAAGCACATCAACCGTGCCCGCGCCTCGGATCGCCTCCGAGATTTCCACGACCGAAAGGTCGTGGCCCCATTGAAGCGCGTTCGGCGACGGGCCGCCGTTGTGGCAGCGGGCATTTCCACGACCGAAAGGTCGTGGCCCCATTGAAGCTTCCAACCAGCCTACCAATCGGTAGAGGATGGTTAATTTCCACGACCGAAAGGTCGTGGCCCCATTGAAGCGTCGCCACACCACGCCGCGCGTCTTTTTGTCGGCCATATTTCCACGACCGAAAGGTCGTGGCCCCATTGAAGCGCGCCAACACTAGTGTGCATACTGTGCGGACGTTTGATTTCCACGACCGAAAGGTCGTGGCCCCATTGAAGCAAATTAGCCATTTTTCGATCTCTCCTTTTCTGCTATATTTCCACGACCGAAAGGTCGTGGCCCCATTGAAGCACACTAGACGGTGCAGCACTGTTCGGGGCCTTGCCCATTTCCACGACCGAAAGGTCGTGGCCCCATTGAAGCGCGCAGCAGGCGCGGGGCCTCGGATTCAGAGATTCCGATTTCCACGACCGAAAGGTCGTGGCCCCATTGAAGCAACAATTCTTGCAGCTTGCGGGCAAACATCTGCCTCATTTCCACGACCGAAAGGTCGTGGCCCCATTGAAGCGGCCTGGACCGACACATGGGGAACCGGCCTGACGTAATTTCCACGACCGAAAGGTCGTGGCCCCATTGAAGCAGGAAAAGCCCGTTCGCGCCGGGTGGCGGCGGTGGATTTCCACGACCGAAAGGTCGTGGCCCCATTGAAGCCGCTGCTTTGTTTTTGCTTGCCGCGGCGGCGCTGGATTTCCACGACCGAAAGGTCGTGGCCCCATTGAAGCCGGCGAGCATGGCGTCCGACGGCGGGGGGGCAACGATTTCCACGACCGAAAGGTCGTGGCCCCATTGAAGCTGGGCCGTCGTCCTCGAGGCGAAAACTTTCCACCGCATTTCCACGACCGAAAGGTCGTGGCCCCATTGAAGCAGTTCGACCGGCAACTTGGCATCCTCCATAGCCAGATTTCCACGACCGAAAGGTCGTGGCCCCATTGAAGCTCCATTTGTCTCTCTCTCTTTCTCCCGCAAGCGCGGGAATTTCCACGACCGAAAGGTCGTGGCCCCATTGAAGCGAGGCCATCTGCCCGCGCTTCGTTCAGGCGCGTTGATTTCCACGACCGAAAGGTCGTGGCCCCATTGAAGCACACTAGAAGGCGCTGCTGATTCGAGCGCTTTACCCCATTTCCACGACCGAAAGGTCGTGGCCCCATTGAAGCCCGCTTGCCGCCAGCTCAGCGATCTCCGAGATTCGCTATTTCCACGACCGAAAGGTCGTGGCCCCATTGAAGCCAGAGCCAGCAAAACAAGCGAACACACCGCCTTCAATTTCCACGACCGAAAGGTCGTGGCCCCATTGAAGCTGGACGCACCGTGCGAGCCGTGCATCCGCGCGTGCCATTTCCACGACCGAAAGGTCGTGGCCCCATTGAAGCGGTGCTCATCCTGGCGATGCTGCGGATTTTGGATTTATTTCCACGACCGAAAGGTCGTGGCCCCATTGAAGCGGCGACGACCCAGAGCCGCCCCGGTGGTCAGCGTGGTATTTCCACGACCGAAAGGTCGTGGCCCCATTGAAGCTCGTGGACTTCAAAACGCAAGGCGCGGAAAACGACATTTCCACGACCGAAAGGTCGTGGCCCCATTGAAGCGGCTTGAATCCGTCGGCCAGACCGCGGATACGGTCTGATTTCCACGACCGAAAGGTCGTGGCCCCATTGAAGCGGTTAACTCGCCACCCTCATCCAAATCGGAAGCCTCATTTCCACGACCGAAAGGTCGTGGCCCCATTGAAGCACATTTTGTCTACCCTTTCCTTGTGCCGCGTTCACGATTTCCACGACCGAAAGGTCGTGGCCCCATTGAAGCTCGACCGCGCGTCCGCGGCCATCAGCGCGGGCATCGCCATTTCCACGACCGAAAGGTCGTGGCCCCATTGAAGCGCACCGGCGCGACGCACAACTGGGAGCGGTTGCTGATTTCCACGACCGAAAGGTCGTGGCCCCATTGAAGCCTACTCACGCACGACGGCCCAGGCGAACGCCCTGCGATTTCCACGACCGAAAGGTCGTGGCCCCATTGAAGCCTGCCAGCTTCTTGGCAGTCAGCGTCACCACGTCAAATTTCCACGACCGAAAGGTCGTGGCCCCATTGAAGCCCAACTGCGTGCGGCGTCCTCGTCGGACCATATATATTTCCACGACCGAAAGGTCGTGGCCCCATTGAAGCCAGCAGCGCCAGCGTGCCCGTGCCGTTCCACAGCAATTTCCACGACCGAAAGGTCGTGGCCCCATTGAAGCACCGGCTGGTTCACAGCGAACCGAACGCGGACATGAAATTTCCACGACCGAAAGGTCGTGGCCCCATTGAAGCTTTTACGTTACGAGAAAAGGGGGCTGGAAGGGCTAATTTCCACGACCGAAAGGTCGTGGCCCCATTGAAGCGGAAGCGAAGGCGCGCCGCTGTCAGCGCTCTACGCCGATTTCCACGACCGAAAGGTCGTGGCCCCATTGAAGCTTCTTGCTGGAAGTAGTATTGCCTTCGTCAGGCAATTTCCACGACCGAAAGGTCGTGGCCCCATTGAAGCGCTAACGAATTGGCCGCGCTAGGCGGAGACGCCGAAATTTCCACGACCGAAAGGTCGTGGCCCCATTGAAGCGACCCCTACTTCGCCAACTGGGAAGGCGGGCGTCACGATTTCCACGACCGAAAGGTCGTGGCCCCATTGAAGCCATCAACACCCCACGTCCGGTACATAGCGTGAGTTGGATTTCCACGACCGAAAGGTCGTGGCCCCATTGAAGCTACGTTTTTATCGCATGCCCAACAACTTACAGTCGCATTTCCACGACCGAAAGGTCGTGGCCCCATTGAAGCATTAGGCGCCTTACTCCACAGACTAAGGCCGTGGTATTTCCACGACCGAAAGGTCGTGGCCCCATTGAAGCCACAATTGGGCGGGGGGCGAGCACGCTCAATTCGCATTTCCACGACCGAAAGGTCGTGGCCCCATTGAAGCTTTGGTTTCCACGTCGCAGATTCGCCGGTACGCGGCAATTTCCACGACCGAAAGGTCGTGGCCCCATTGAAGCTGAAAAATATGACCATACAGCAAGCGTGCCACAAGATTTCCACGACCGAAAGGTCGTGGCCCCATTGAAGCTCCCGCACAAGCGCGGGCCGTTGGGCGTGCCGTGAATTTCCACGACCGAAAGGTCGTGGCCCCATTGAAGCCGTTCGGACTGCTCCACGAAGGCATGGCCGGCCAGATTTCCACGACCGAAAGGTCGTGGCCCCATTGAAGCGAGGAGGCAAAGCTTCCTCCAAAACTGGATAAGCAGGATTTCCACGACCGAAAGGTCGTGGCCCCATTGAAGCATTTAGCGCGTCGACCAAGGCGTCTAGTGTCCACGCATTTCCACGACCGAAAGGTCGTGGCCCCATTGAAGCCGATCCCGGCGCCGGACGTCATGCTCGCCGGTATGCCCATTTCCACGACCGAAAGGTCGTGGCCCCATTGAAGCCACTAGCTGCAGGCCCAAAAGCCGAAGTCAGCACCAATTTCCACGACCGAAAGGTCGTGGCCCCATTGAAGCAAGCCGGTCGCGCGCATGCAACTAAATCCACGCTCTGATTTCCACGACCGAAAGGTCGTGGCCCCATTGAAGCTTCTTTAGAGGGCGTTTTGCCTTCGCGCCGCGCTCATTTCCACGACCGAAAGGTCGTGGCCCCATTGAAGCTCGTCGGCTTCGCGCTCAAGGTCGGCGATGCCGGCATTTCCACGACCGAAAGGTCGTGGCCCCATTGAAGCAAAACAACCGCCATCTGCGGCGAAATCTTCTCTTCATTTCCACGACCGAAAGGTCGTGGCCCCATTGAAGCTCCAGCTTTGGCGGCAATTCCACCTCCTGCTGCGCTATTTCCACGACCGAAAGGTCGTGGCCCCATTGAAGCTAACGCCAACGGGGGTGCCCCACCCGGACGATGCCGAATTTCCACGACCGAAAGGTCGTGGCCCCATTGAAGCTTGGCGATTTCCAGCGCGATCTCCTGTGTCACCAGATTTCCACGACCGAAAGGTCGTGGCCCCATTGAAGCGGATCGGCGGACCGGCGGCTCGGACCGGCGGCTCGGACATTTCCACGACCGAAAGGTCGTGGCCCCATTGAAGCAAAACGAACGGGTCCATATTCTCAATCCTTTCCGATTTCCACGACCGAAAGGTCGTGGCCCCATTGAAGCGTCCAGCCGCTCAGCCGACAGGCCGTACCAGCCGTGGAATTTCCACGACCGAAAGGTCGTGGCCCCATTGAAGCCGCGCGTGCCGTGTTCGCGGCTCGCGCGTTTGGCTTAATTTCCACGACCGAAAGGTCGTGGCCCCATTGAAGCCACTTGAACATGCGGACCGAGTCGGCGGTGCGCTATTTCCACGACCGAAAGGTCGTGGCCCCATTGAAGCGCCGCGCTCCAGCGCCGCTTCGGCGGCCCATCGCCATTTCCACGACCGAAAGGTCGTGGCCCCATTGAAGCTAAGACAAAGGGCTTAATGACGGTGGCCTCTCATGATTTCCACGACCGAAAGGTCGTGGCCCCATTGAAGCGCCGATGCGGCGATCGAAGGTGTGCGTGCGCTTGTATTTCCACGACCGAAAGGTCGTGGCCCCATTGAAGCGCAGACCATCGCGAGCCTGCCGCGGTTCGTGTTCCGATTTCCACGACCGAAAGGTCGTGGCCCCATTGAAGCGGGGGCGGCGCGAAGATCACGGGCGGGACGTATACGAATTTCCACGACCGAAAGGTCGTGGCCCCATTGAAGCTATATATTCTATGCTATATTACATACATACACACGGATTTCCACGACCGAAAGGTCGTGGCCCCATTGAAGCACCCCATGCGCTCAATCCATGGTTAGTCCATCCGCGGATTTCCACGACCGAAAGGTCGTGGCCCCATTGAAGCCTTCGATCCGGAGGTTTCGCCCTCGGCCACCGCGCCGAATTTCCACGACCGAAAGGTCGTGGCCCCATTGAAGCCATATCTTGTCTCCGTTTCTCTCGCACAAGCGCGAGCATTTCCACGACCGAAAGGTCGTGGCCCCATTGAAGCCATGCTCCGTGCTCACTTTCTCCGAGAACTCTCGAATTTCCACGACCGAAAGGTCGTGGCCCCATTGAAGCGCGGACCTGCGAGACTTCGGCGTGGCGGCATACGTATTTCCACGACCGAAAGGTCGTGGCCCCATTGAAGCCTAGTGTGTGGATTAATACGCATACCTTTTAACTCATTTCCACGACCGAAAGGTCGTGGCCCCATTGAAGCCAAGACATCTGTGTTCGTGCTGGGACAAGATATGACAATTTCCACGACCGAAAGGTCGTGGCCCCATTGAAGCGCGAACAACTCCACCACCGCGGGCACGCGCTGATAGATTTCCACGACCGAAAGGTCGTGGCCCCATTGAAGCTGTCAAGTGTCGTGATTCCGCGCGCCCGCTGCATACATTTCCACGACCGAAAGGTCGTGGCCCCATTGAAGCCTCTCGCAAGCGCGAGCCGTCAGGCGCGCTCGAGCGATTTCCACGACCGAAAGGTCGTGGCCCCATTGAAGCGATTTCAGCGCGAGACAGCAGGCTCGGCTCCGCCTCATTTCCACGACCGAAAGGTCGTGGCCCCATTGAAGCTTTTTCGCCGTCCGGTCCGCCGCAGCGCGCCGGTGATTTCCACGACCGAAAGGTCGTGGCCCCATTGAAGCGATTGCCACAAATGGCGACATTGCTAGCTGGTTGGGATTTCACGACCGAAAGGTCGTGGCCCCATTGAAGCGACAGCATATTTTGACATTTGTAGTCTCCATTTCTCATTTCCACGACCGAAAGGTCGTGGCCCCATTGAAGCGCGTGCGTGGCCGCCGAGCCGACCGAATGCGATGGACATTTCCACGACCGAAAGGTCGTGGCCCCATTGAAGCAGTTCCAGCACGCGGCCGGCTCCGTCCAGCAGCGTCGGCATTTCCACGACCGAAAGGTCGTGGCCCCATTGAAGCGGCGGGCAGGACATTTGGTTCGGCGGCCAGAAGAACCATTTCCACGACCGAAAGGTCGTGGCCCCATTGAAGCGCCTGCACTGTCGCCGGGTCGGTGATTCGCCGCCGGATTTCCACGACCGAAAGGTCGTGGCCCCATTGAAGCGAGAAAACGAACGGATCCATCTCTGTCTCCCTTTCCATTTCCACGACCGAAAGGTCGTGGCCCCATTGAAGCTTGGCGTCCGGTTCGTGATTTGCGCGAACCACGAAATTTCCACGACCGAAAGGTCGTGGCCCCATTGAAGCCCGTCAACGTGTCACTCACAACGGCGGCGATTTGCCGGATTTCCACGACCGAAAGGTCGTGGCCCCATTGAAGCGAGACCGCCCTTTGCGAGATTCACAAAGGTTTCAGATATTTCCACGACCGAAAGGTCGTGGCCCCATTGAAGCAAGCCGGTAATGGTCACACTGGTGCCGGTTCCGTTATTTCCACGACCGAAAGGTCGTGGCCCCATTGAAGCACACGGCGCGTGGCGTGGTGTACATTTTCTACAGCATTTCCACGACCGAAAGGTCGTGGCCCCATTGAAGCTACGCCTCATTGACGCGATTTACCAGCTCCGGCGTATTTCCACGACCGAAAGGTCGTGGCCCCATTGAAGCTTCATCCAGAGAACTTCGCTGCGAAGGGTTTTTGATTTCCACGACCGAAAGGTCGTGGCCCCATTGAAGCTGCTCGAACCACGAGCACTTGGGCCTGTCGCAGACATTTCCACGACCGAAAGGTCGTGGCCCCATTGAAGCACCGCTGCCGATGACAAAGAAGCACGGGCCAAAATATTTCCACGACCGAAAGGTCGTGGCCCCATTGAAGCAGCAGCGCCGACGGATGTCGATTTATGAAGCCTGCATTTCCACGACCGAAAGGTCGTGGCCCCATTGAAGCCGATCCTTATGCGTCTGCCTGTTTTGTGGCCGAACATTTCCACGACCGAAAGGTCGTGGCCCCATTGAAGCCGTTCCCGTTCAAGCCAGTGCCCATATCAGAAATCATTTCCACGACCGAAAGGTCGTGGCCCCATTGAAGCTCCGAACCACGAGTATATACGTCGGTCTGGAAACGCATTTCCACGACCGAAAGGTCGTGGCCCCATTGAAGCGGGGCAACTGGCGATACGTTCATGCTCGAGACATCCCCATTTCCACGACCGAAAGGTCGTGGCCCCATTGAAGCCGATGTAGGTGCAGCGCCGCAGGCGCAGCCAGGCCGATTTCCACGACCGAAAGGTCGTGGCCCCATTGAAGCCTCCCGCTCAAGCGCGGGCCGTCAGGCGTGCCGCTATTTCCACGACCGAAAGGTCGTGGCCCCATTGAAGCCTCAAGTGAGGAAGTGACCAGTGTGCACACCGTTTATTTCCACGACCGAAAGGTCGTGGCCCCATTGAAGCTAGTCTGTCTGTCGGCGGCGACTTTTTCGTCGCCAGCATTTCCACGACCGAAAGGTCGTGGCCCCATTGAAGCTACCGCGCTGCGAGATCAGCGGCGGTGCCGTTGATATTTCCACGACCGAAAGGTCGTGGCCCCATTGAAGCTTCAATAGCAAGGTTGATTGGACCGTTAGGTAATATTTCCACGACCGAAAGGTCGTGGCCCCATTGAAGCAAGCGCGGCGGACAGGCGAATGAGCATGTGCCATGCATTTCCACGACCGAAAGGTCGTGGCCCCATTGAAGCTGCATCGGGTCAACGGGGCAGGGTGGGGGTTTCATATTTCCACGACCGAAAGGTCGTGGCCCCATTGAAGCTCGATCTGATGCCTCCAGAGTGGCTGGCGGTTTGCATATTTCCACGACCGAAAGGTCGTGGCCCCATTGAAGCTCCGCGGCTTCGGCTTCCAGGTCGGCGATGCCCGCGATTTCCACGACCGAAAGGTCGTGGCCCCATTGAAGCGCACGCCCTCCGGTTCGCGCTCGCACTAGCCCGCCTATTTCCACGACCGAAAGGTCGTGGCCCCATTGAAGCCATCCGATATCCCGACGCCATGACCGCCTCGCCGCCATTTCCACGACCGAAAGGTCGTGGCCCCATTGAAGCCGTCAATTTTCCCAGAGCTTGCGTCTTTTGCAGGCCATTTCCACGACCGAAAGGTCGTGGCCCCATTGAAGCTGCTATCTGCTCTGTCCCGCAGGCGGCGAGGCCCGCATTTCCACGACCGAAAGGTCGTGGCCCCATTGAAGCGCTGTGCGCCGGTGTTCTGCGTATGCTTGCGCATAATTTCCACGACCGAAAGGTCGTGGCCCCATTGAAGCATATCCGAACCAACCGTATGGACGACGGCCTGGAAACGATTTCCACGACCGAAAGGTCGTGGCCCCATTGAAGCCGCATAACCCGATCCTGCTCAGCCAAACCGGCGCGATTTCCACGACCGAAAGGTCGTGGCCCCATTGAAGCTCAATGTACGCCGACAAATCAGGGTCCGCATTGCGATTTCCACGACCGAAAGGTCGTGGCCCCATTGAAGCCAGCCCGGGCGGCACCAGAGTGAGAAGTTTCGCGCGAATTTCCACGACCGAAAGGTCGTGGCCCCATTGAAGCGTCCATCGCTCGAGCGTGTCATCCGCCTGACACGGGAATTTCCACGACCGAAAGGTCGTGGCCCCATTGAAGCGACGGGCCTGGCACGTATGAGATACCCTGCCTTAATTTCCACGACCGAAAGGTCGTGGCCCCATTGAAGCGCCGTCCTGGTGCGCGCCCCGGTCCGCCGATCCGGTCATTTCCACGACCGAAAGGTCGTGGCCCCATTGAAGCGCCAACTCCGGCGTCAAAGAGCTAGCCGAGAGTGCGATTTCCACGACCGAAAGGTCGTGGCCCCATTGAAGCGTGCAAATGACGAAGCGGACTCCAAACGAGGGGTCAATTTCCACGACCGAAAGGTCGTGGCCCCATTGAAGCTCCCGCTTGCAAGCGCGGGCCGTCAGGCGTGACACGAAATTTCCACGACCGAAAGGTCGTGGCCCCATTGAAGCCGGAGGATATGCCCGCCCGCGTCCACCGCGGCGAGATTTCCACGACCGAAAGGTCGTGGCCCCATTGAAGCTCTAAAAGACAAAGTGAATAGTGACCAATGGTACGATTTCCACGACCGAAAGGTCGTGGCCCCATTGAAGCACGATCTGCGCGAACGCCGAGCACCTCGGACTGTCGCATTTCCACGACCGAAAGGTCGTGGCCCCATTGAAGCCGGCAGATCACGAAGCGCACGCCGAAAGAAGGGTTGATTTCCACGACCGAAAGGTCGTGGCCCCATTGAAGCGAGGTTGAGGATGGCGAAATGGTCTGGGGGAAGTGATTTCCACGACCGAAAGGTCGTGGCCCCATTGAAGCGCCGTCCTCGTCGATAAGCGAGTCGCGTCGCTGAAATTTCCACGACCGAAAGGTCGTGGCCCCATTGAAGCGGCAAATCAGAGCGCAGGCCGCCGCACGGGCGGCGGCTTCGTCGCCCCGGGCGAAGGCGGTGTAGATGCGGCAGTCCTGCGGGAATTGCTCCGGCAGCCCGAGGCGGTTCTTGGCGACATGCGCCGGCCGGCGGCGTCGCGGTAGTACTCGCGCGCGTGGCACCAGTAACGCGCGAGCAGTTCTTTGACGGTCACGTCGCAGAGTTGGAACTTAGGCTGCTGGCCGGCTGCCAACCACTCGGCGATCACCTGGTGGTAGCGGCGCTCGGTTACGAGCAGGCCGGTGCGGCCGAGGTAGATCGCGCGGCCGTTGAGCACGACGTAGCCCTGGCCGGTGGCTTTGTGGGTGCGGAGCTTGGGGACGCGGGGTGGTTTCTCGACGGGCATCGGCCGTCCTCCTGGCGGCGCGAGTAGTACTACTCGCGTTTAGGCCTCGGATTACGGCCGCTCCGCCCGCAGGCGGGTCTCCGCAAGATCGCGGAATCGGCGTTAGTTACGATCACTGGAGCCGAAGAGATTTGAACTCTCGACCTCTTGCATGCCATGCAAGCGCTCTCCCAACTGAGCTACGGCCCCGGGATGTCTTCCATTTATTCCGTAAACGCCCATCTGTCAAGCCGACGGCCGGTCCGCACCCAGCGCGTGCAAGACCGCTCGAACCGCCGCCGCCGGGTCTGGTGCACCAATTGCACCCTGGCAAACCGCTACGCTAAACCGACCGCCGCCGCGGCACGATTCCGCCAGGGACGCGGCGTTGGTTGCGTTGACGCCGCCGATTGCCACGACGGGCATTTTTGACCCGCTCGCCGATCCAACGATCTCCAGTGACCGCTTCAACAAGCCCGGTCCATTAACAGACACGGCCGGCTTGGTCGGCGAACTGAACATCGGCCCCACGCCGAGGTAGTCTGCCCCGGCCGTCAACGCATCGGCGATTTCGCGCTCGTCGTGCGCCGTCGCGCCAATCATCACGGTCGGCCCGGCGATGGCCCGCGCGGCCGGCACCGGCAGATCGTCCCGCCCGAGGTGTACCCCGTCGGCCCCGGACAATCGCGCGATGTCGGGCCGGTCATTGATAATCAGCAACGCGCCGCGCGCTTGCGTCAGCTCGCGCAACGCAACCGCCCGTTCAAGCAGCGCCGCATCGGGCATGGCCTTCTCGCGAAGTTGAATCGCCCCCGCACCGGCCTCGAGCACGGCCACCGCCACGTCGCGCCACGGCCGACGGCACAGCGACGCGGTCAGGAGGACGTGCAATTTCGCCTCGGCAAGCTTTCGCCGGCGCGGGCCGGTCAGAAGCAGCGACTGCTCGGCCGTGTAAACGCGATAGCGAATCGCCTCCACGCGCGCCGCCACGTCCACGGCGAGCGTCTTGCCATATTCCTCCATGCAGCGGAGCGATTCCGCCGCGCGCTTGCACGCCGCCGCCGCGACGGCCTCGGCGCTGTCACGCACGCCTTCGCTCGCGGTGGTGATCGTCGTGCCGACATCGCCGGGCGTGTCGCGCGACGCCAGCAATTGCGACGATCCGATTAATCGGCCGACCTCCGCGAGCTCGTGGCGGAGTTGCTTGATCTCGGCCGTGAGCCGCGCGTCGTTCAGCACCATCCGCGCGTGCTCTTCCATCACGCGCAACCCCTCGCGGGCACGGTTGAGATTGGCATCCAGAATTCGCAGGATCGCGGCGTCCATTCAGGGGGATTGTAATCGCCCGGTCGCCCCCTCGTGCAACATCTCAAACACGCCTTGCACGAGCAGCTCATCGCCGGGTTCGACTTTCGTCTCCACCGGAGGGAACAACTTCGCCGCGCCGCCACGCGGGCGATGCTCCACCACGCCCACGCCGCGCGTGCTGATGATCTGACCGATCGTCCGCCCCGCCAGCCCGCCGGCCGCGTCAATCTTCCATCGCTGCATCACCACCAGTTGGTCGCCCACGGCGAAGCTGTTCTCGATCTCCGCGCCGATCGCCGCCGTGGCGAAGGCCGGCGCCGACATGGCGGATTGCGACATGGCCATGGGAATATTGAAGCCCTCGCGGATCTTGTCGGCCATGTTCTGATCGAACATGCGCAGAACGACGCGGATGCTCGGATTGATCTTGCGGGCGTCCAGCGCGATTTCGAGATTGGCGAGATCGTTGTCGGTCGCGAGGATGATGCTGCGGGCATGTGCGACGTTGGCGTCGGCAAGGAGCAATTCGCGCCGGGCATCGCCGATCAGCACGGGCACGCCGTCGCGCCGCGCTTCTTCGAGGAACTGACAACCGGTGTTGCTTTCGATGATGACGACCGACTCGTTGAGTTGATGCAGGAGCTTGTAGGTCCGAAAGCCGAGCTTGCCGAAGCCGACGAGCACGATGTGATTCTTGTAGGCCGCCGCCATGATCGCGCACCACCTCCGTTCGGATCGCCGCCGGTCGCCCACGAGCAGCGACAAATCGACAATTCCCTCGATGATGACCGTCAGCCCCAGCACCGGCACGATGAAGAACAGTGATTGCAGGAACAAATGATCGGGGAACTCCTCCGGCGACTCGCCGAAGACCAGCGCCCAGGTGAAATAACACGCGCGGATGAAACCATGCTGCCGCTCCGGCTCGAACAGCTTGAAACTCACGCCGCCCATCACGACGATGGCGACCATCAGCCCCAGCCGCACCCCGAGGTGCCCGATCGTCGCCTTGAGAAAGCACCATTCGCGCCAGACCCGCGCGCGCAGCCGATTCCGCCGCGTTGAGCGAACTTGAAAAGAGCGAACAGCTAACAGGTCGTTCGGGTCCACGGCGCGATCGATCATCAGAGGTCCGGTCGCTTCAAGGCTTTACCCGAGGCCCTGCGCTCCCGGGCGGTGGCCTGACGCTACCATAGGCCTCGCGTCACGGTCAATTCACAGGGACGGAGGCGTAGGATGGCGCTTGACGCTAAGGTTATGAATGGCTTAAGCTAGCACGTTCCGAATCGGCGGATCGCCGATGGCCGAAGCGATTGCACCCTGAACAGCCTTTTGGACCAACCCGCACAGCCGTCGGGGCAGGAGGGGAACCCGGCGGCATTTTTTCTGCGCGCGGAGAGGCCGACGGGGAAGCTCCCGCGCCCGGCGATGGCGTCAGGATTTCTTTTGGCATTTCTTACAGATCACTTGCCCCTGGCCCTTGCAGGCGGGACAAGTTTTTTGGCCGTTATTGCACTTATCGCAATCAACCAGTTCGGACGTATGGCCTGTGGTCGCGCCGCCGCTCGGTCCTTTCGACCTGACGTGGATGCGCTTCCCGCTGCCTTTGCATGCCTGACAAGAGATGCTCGTCGTGCCCAGGCAATGCAGACATTTGCGCAGGCGCGTGTCCTGGCAATCCGCGCAGGGCGGCGGCGGCTCAACCGCGAGCGAGACAATTCGCACCGACGGCTCGGCATCCTTGATCTTCCAATCACAAGTCTTGGTCCGTTCCCGCCCCGGCGCCACGTCGGACATCGCCAGGGGAACCGGCTTGAGACGGGCCGGTTTGCTGGTCAACTCCACATTCACATCCCGCATGAGGAAATCGGTCTTGTTCTTGGCCTTCACCACGCACTTGCCGTCCCGCAGTTTGGTGCTGATCTGAACCATTTCCCTGTAAAAGCGTGACGCTTCCGTGTCCGTCGCCTTCTTCTCGGCGGCGCGATAGTCGTTCCAGTATTGCCGGACTGCCGGCACGGCATCGCTCAAGTCGATCGGCACGACGGACAGCAGTTCCTTCTTGGGCCCCAGGAGCTTGACCACGCGGTCTTCCTCGAATTCGTGCGTCTGATCCGCTTCACTCTTCTGCTGGCCCTTTTTCTTCTTGGCATTCTCGGTCGAGACGCGCTCGGTCTCCTCCTGTTCGACCTCGCCGGCCTGGCGGCTGCCGATGCGCTCCTGCGCCTCGCTGGACGTCTCTTCGCTCTCCACTTTCTGGGACAGGGTGACTTTGTCCTTCCGTACGCCGGAACCGATCACGCGGCGCTCGCCAATCACACGATCGTATTTCTCATTTCCCTTGATCTGAACCGAATGCAGCTCCAGCGGGCAATCGTTGCACACCGTCGTCACGCCGGCCAAACCGCGCACGAGCACCAGGAACTCCCGTCCTTGGAAATACGTGGTCACGACGGCCATGTCGTCGTTGATGGCGTCGATGATCGTCGCCTTGCCGAGGGAGCCGATCTTGCCGAGTTCCTGCTTCCCGCCGTCCATGAGGTGCGGCTGGGCCGGCGTGAAATCCTGCTCCTTGCGAATCTCTTCCAGGACCTGCGCTGCCTGGAGGTACTGCCGGTCCACGCGCAAATCCTTGAACTTCCTCAACAATTGTTCGCGAACCGCTTCATGCGGACGCGCCTGGGCCTTCAAGTGATTCATCACGGCGGGATCGAGCGGCGCGGCGGTCGGCGTCGCGCGATTCTGCCCCCACGCCGCGTTGCACGCGACTAAGATCAAGACGTTTGCATAAACCATTCGCAGCCCAGTAACGAATCGTGCTTGCATGGTGTCACCTTGTGTTGAAGGGGTCTGGCCGACCCGGCCCGTGCCTCGTGCGGTACATCCAACCTCTTGCCAAACGGATGAAGGATCGGTGCGAAAACTACAAACGTGATGGCCGTCAACCCACTGCGAATTTACTCATCTGCCTTTCTCGAAGCAAGCCCACATCGGCCATCCACTCCCCGCGCACCGACGAAAATCCCTGCCGGGAATGCGAACGACTCCCATCCTTAATGGGGATCCGGTGACAGTTCCTGACACCGGCCGCGGAATACGCCCCGGGCCGGCCTTCGCTCGCACCCCGTCTAGGGAAGAATCCCCATTTTTGCAGTCGCTTGGACAACCTTCGTGGACGATGCTTTCTCCGCCATCCCGATGCAGGATTGCCAAGGCGGCCCAAGTCGTACGACAGGCAAGAGGCGCGAAAACGCGAGCAAACACGGCACGATCCGGCCTTCCGAACAGAACCTAACTTTTTCCGAAAATCCCCCTTGCCAAGGCCCCGCTGCGCGCCCATGATATCTCCGCCGCGCGATGCTTCGGCGATGGATGCCGTGGCGCGCGGCGCATGCGAGAATCTGACCACGCGGCTCGCGCCGCATCGACCCCTGACCGGAGAAACCACCGATGATTCCTTCCACGACCGACAGCAAGCGGCAGCAGGCCCTCGACCGGGCGCTTCAGCAGATCGAGAAGGCCTACGGCAAGGGCGCCATCATGCAGATGGACAGCGATTTGAGCGCGGCCCGCGACGGCATCAGCACCGGAGCGCTGTCACTGGACCTGTGCCTGGGCGGGTTCGGGCTGCCGCGCGGGCGGATCGTGGAGATCTTCGGACCGGAGTCCAGCGGCAAGACGACGCTGGCGTTGCACGTGATCGCGGCGGCGCAGCGGGCCGGGGGCGTGGCGGCCTGCGTCGATGCCGAGCACGCGCTGGACCCGTCGTGGATGAAGCGCTGTGGTGTCAATCCGGAGACACTGCTGGTGAGCCAGCCCGATTGCGGCGAGCAGGCGCTGGAGATCACCGACATGCTGGTGCGGTCCAATGCGGTGGATGTGATCGTCGTGGACTCGGTGGCGGCGCTGATCCCCAAGAGCGAGCTGGAGGGTGAAATGGGCCAGTCCACCGTCGGCGTGCAGGCCCGGCTGATGAGCCAGGCCATGCGCAAACTGACGGCGGCCATCGCCAAGAGCCGCGTCATCGTCATTTTCATCAACCAGATTCGCGAGAAGATCGGTGTGATGTTCGGCAACCCGGAGACGACGCCGGGCGGGCGAGCGCTGAAGTTTTACTCCTCCATTCGCATCGACGTGCGACGGATCGCATCGATCAAGGAGGGCGACAAGGTGACCGGCAGCCAGGTCAAGGCCCGCGTCGTGAAGAACAAGGTTGCCCCGCCCTTCCGCGAGACGACGTTCGACATCATGTTCGACAGCGGCATCAGTCGCTCGTCGGACCTGATCGACCTCGGCACGAAGCTGAACATCATTGAGAAGCAGGGCGCGTGGCTGCGTTACGGCGACGTGCAGCTCGGCCAGGGGCGCGAGAACGCGAAGGTCTTTCTCGACGACAACAAGGCTCTCTTCGAGGAGATTCGTATGAAGATTCTCGAAATCAGCGGCGTGCTGGCGGCGAGCAAGTCGACCGGCAAAGACGCGGCGGGCACGGCGGCGAAGGGCGGTGGCGCGGTCAAACCCGACCCCAAGGACAAGTCGGTGGCCGAATCAGACAACACGGATAAATCCAGGGCGGCCGCGCCCGTGAGCAAGTCGGCCCCGCTGGTGAAGGGGCGAACGGCAGTGGCAACGGGCAGCGCAGCGGCTCGCAAGCCGGCGTCGGCGCGATAGGAGGATCAGCCGGTGCGAGTTCGCCTACAATAGGCGTATGGCCATTCAACACTCGACTCGACACGCCGGAATCAGATCGTGGGCGCTTTGCGCGTTCATCGCATTAGCCTTCGGCATGCCCGTTCGGGCGGACGACGCACCGAAAAAGGCCGACGTTCGCGATGCCGTCGAAGTTTGCGGCAAACTGGAGACGATTGACGGCGCGCGGGTGCTGACGCTGTGGGGCAAACCGCACGAGCGCGGCTTCGCGCACGGCTATCTGCTCGCGCCGGACATCGTCTCGCTATTAGACGGTTATCTGCGCGAGACGGTGACCGACCCGGCGGAGTTTGAGCAGCGCGTGCAGGCGTTCCTGCGGATGATGAGCCTGCTGCCGCGGTATCAGGACGAAGTGCGCGGGATGCTCGAAGGCATCCAGAAGCGGCTGGGGGACGCGGCCCGCATTGCGACGCTCGATCGCGCAATCACGTATGACGATTTGTTCACCGTCGCCTGCATTCCCGAATTATCGCGCCTCGCCTGTTCGTCGTTCGCCGCCTGGGGCAGCCTGACCGGCGACGGCGGCACGATCTGCGGGCGCAATCTCGACTGGCACGGCATCAAGGCATTGCACGGCACAGAGCTGATCATCGCGCATCTGCCGGATGATTCGACGCGATCGCGCGGCTGGGTCTCGGTCACGTGGCCGGGCTTTTCCGGCGCGCTCACCGCGATGAACGATGCGGGCGTCTGCGGGAGCCTGCACGACGTGCCCGCGCTGCGACCGACCATGCCCTTCGGCTTCACGCCGCGAGCCATGGCCCTGCGCGAAGCATTGGAGGCGGCCGGCGCCGACGCGGCGATTGAAAAGTTTACAATCGTCTTTAAGAAGCGCCTCGTCCTGGTCGGGAACAACATCCCCGTGGCCTGGCCTTACAAGCCGGAAGGCGGCAAGCCCTTCGCGGTGATCGAGTACGACGGCAATCTCGCGATGGATCGGGGCGTCACGGTGCGGCAGGACGAGTACCCCCCGGGCGACGGCGAAGCCAACCAGGCCACCATGAAGCGTCACGCGCGCAAGGTTTTGATTGATCCGCCGCCGCCTTACACCGACAAACCGGCGCAGCGAACGGAGAGGTACTCAAAACAGGAATTTCTCATCTGCACGAACCACTACTGCCTGCGGGCCGCGCCGCCATCCTGCGATCGCTACGAGAAGCTCTACGATCAATTGGTCGTCTGCTCGCAACGAGGCATCCCGGTCGATCCGCCCCGTGCGTGGGAACTGCTTCGCAGCGTCGCCTGCGACGGGTCTCGCCTGGAAACGCATCACAGCGTCGTCTTCGAACCAAACCGCCGCCGCCTGCACGTCGCGTTCGCGAGGGAGGGCAAGCCGGCCCCGGCCTGCAAGCCCGTCTCGCTCAACGTGGACGCGCTGACGGCCCGCGGACTGGTCAAGCCCGCCGCTTCCCCCTAACTTGCCCGAATGCTCCGTCACCGATTGTTTTTCGGCGCTTTGCTCATCGCGGCCCTGGCCGGACTCTTCATCGCCGACGCCCGTTTGAGCGCGGCGGCGGCCCTGCCGCGGGCCGACGGTCTCATCGTCACGCTCATCGTCGCGGCAATTGTGATCACCGGCGGCATCGAACTGACTGCGCTGCTCCGCGGCGCGGGACTGGCCCCCCGACGCACGTGGCCAATTGCCATGTGTGTGGCACTCTCGCTCGCGCCGTTTGCCGCGCACAACCGCTGGCTGAATCTGGAAAGCCCGCCCGCGACCGTCGATTACCAGCTCACGGTCGGACTGCTCGTGGCCGCGTTCGCCGGTGCGTTCCTCTTCATCGGCCATCGCCGCCGCACCGAGCGGGCGTCGGCCGATCTCGCCGCCACGATGTTCGTCGTGCTGTATCTCGGCCTCTTTCCCGCCTTCCTCGTGCGGCTGCGCGTGGAATCGCCCGACGGCTCGGTCTGGCCGCTGGTCTTTTTCGTCGCCACGGCCAAGGCCTGTGACATCGGCGCGTATTTCACCGGGCTGGCCATCGGCCGCACAAAGCTGATCCCGTGGCTTAGCCCCAAAAAGACATATGAAGGTTTGCTGGGCGGCATCGCGTTCTCGATCGGCGCGGCGTTTCTGATCGCCCATTTCGTGCGCGAATCGCTCGGGCCGTTTGTCGTGGCCGACGACGGCTCGCTCCAGATCGGCCCGATCGTCGCGTTCGGCGCGATCCTGGCCCTGCTGGGCCAGGCCGGCGACCTGCTCGAATCGCTCATCAAGCGTGATGCACAGGCGAAGGACTCTGCGACCGCGATCCCCGCGTTCGGCGGCGTGTTGGACCTGATCGATTCGCTGATCCTGTCGGCTCCCGCGGCCAGCTGGATGCTGTTAAGATAGGTCTCCCAGGAGGAGTCGCCCCCCGCGTGGAACTGGTCATCACACTCGACGGAGCCGTCGATCAAAGCGAGCTGTTTGGCCCGGCCGACGCCAATCTTCGCGCGGTGCGCGATGCGTTCGGCGTGAAGCTCGTTGCGCGCGACAGCGTGCTGAAAATCACGGGCGAATCCGAATCCGTCTCAAAAGCCGCCTCGGTGATCGAAGTCCTCCAGACCCGCCTCCGCCAGCACGGCCACCTCGGCAGGGAATCCGCCGCAGAGGTGATCGGCGAGTTGGCCGTCGCCGAGAAGCATCGCGATCGGCCGCACAGCCTGATGGCGCACGCACGGTTCCTGCGGCCCAAGACGGCCGGCCAGGAGGCGTACATTCGAGCGGTGGAAGAAAACGATCTTTGTCTATGTTTTGGCCCCGCCGGCACGGGCAAGACCTATCTCGCCGTCGCCATGGCCTTGGCCCTGCTGAAGGCCAATCGCATCAAGCGGATCGTCCTCGCGCGACCGGCCGTCGAGGCCGGCGAGAAGCTCGGCTTCCTCCCGGGCGACATGCAGGCGAAGGTGAATCCGTACCTGCGGCCGCTGTTCGACGCCATGCACGACATGATGGACTTCGAGCAGATCCGCCGGTTCATGATGAACGACGTGATCGAAGTGATCCCGCTGGCGTTTATGCGCGGGCGAACGCTGAACAACGCGGCGATCATCCTCGACGAAGCGCAAAATGCAACGCCCCAGCAGATGCTGATGTTCCTGACGCGCATGGGCCATCACAGCAAGATGATCGTCACCGGCGACGCCAGCCAGTCCGATCTTGAAGAGGGCTACGACAGCGGGCTGGTCGATGCCATCCGCCGGTTGGAGGGCAAAGACGGCATCGGCGTGGTGCACCTGACAAACGAGGACATCGTGCGGCACAAACTGGTGACGCGGATCGTGCAGGCGTACAACGACCTGCCGCCCGGCGCGGCGCGGAAGAAGCGTTAGCGCTCAACAACAGGTGACGGATTAGAGCCGCCGGGTGATGCGGCCGCGGGTGAGGTCGTAGGGGCTTAGCTCCAGGCGGACGTTGTCGCCCGGGAGAATGCGAATGAAATTCTTTCGGAGCCGCCCCGCGATGTGGGTCAGCACCGTGTGCTTCTTGCCGCCCAGTTCGAACTCGCAGCGAAACATGGTGTTCGGCAGCGCCTGGACGACCTGGGCCTCGACTTCGATCACTTCCGACTTGGACATAAACTCCTTTGGCATCCGGAGCGAGCGTCGGCTCGCCGGTGTTGTGCTGGATCCGCGGGAATTCATGCTAACCGCCCTCCGTGGCGCCGACAAGCCGCACGGCTTTGACAAGCTCCGGCGCGGGGACTAGCTTGATGCCGTGCGGCGGATGGTCCGCTCTGCGTTTTTCTTCATGCGAGGGTCCTGACATGTCGAGTTCACGAATCATCAAGGGATGGATGCAAGGCGCGATGGCGGCGCTGGGGTTCCTCGTCCTCGCCAGCGGTTGCAGCCAGGCGATCGTTGGAACCTGGAAGACCGATCCCGAGCCGAAGGACGAGCCGTTCTACATTACCAATGCCCAATTCAAGGAAGACGGCAGCTACACGGCGGTCGCCAAACAGGGCAATGAGAACGTGCGTCTGGCCGGCACCTATCAATTCGACGGCATGAACCTGAAGCTTGTCACGCCCGGCAAGCCGGAGCGCAAGTACGGCGCGACCTACCTGATGATGGGGCCGAAACTCGAACTGCGTCAGGATGGCAAGAAGATCACGATGAAGAAGCAATAGGACGCGCGGGCGATCAGCGCCTGCCGGTTCGCGGCCGAACCGTTAGTCGTTGTCGTCTTCGTCTTCGATCTCTTCCATTTCGCGCACGCGCCGTTCGGACTCGCCGGCGCAGGCCAGGCACCGCCGCGCGAACGGAAGGACTTCAAGCCGCTTTCGCGGGATCGCCTTGCCGCAATCGATGCACAGACCGTAACTGCCGTCGTCGATTCGTTTGATCGCGGCCTCGATGTCATCGAGCTTGGCGGCCTCAATGGCGATCAGCCCGACTGCCAGTTCGTCTTCAAACCCTTCCGATGCGCGATCGCTGACATCAGGGAGATCGCCGGCCTTCTCCGCCATCTGCGCTTGCGTGGACGACACGACCGACAGAAGCTCGTGGCGCTGCTGCACCATGGCCTCGCGGATTGTTGCCATCCACTCGGCATCGACCGCGGGCTTCTGCAGTTTGGCCGGCGTCCCTTCCACGGCAACGCCGGCGGCAGCCGATTCGCGCGACGCGGGCCGCAGGTCTTCCGGCCCATATTGAGCCACCGCCACGCGGCGCGACTCGGTTTTCCGCGGCGCTTTCGGCGCGGGCGCCGGTTTCTCCACGGCGACGGCCTTGGTCGCTGCCACGGGCTTTGGCTCGATGCGCGTTTCGGGTTTCGATCGGGCCGCCGGTTTCGAAGGCTTGACCACTTTCGCGGGTTTCGGTCTTGTTGCCGCTTTGGGTTCTGCCGACTTGGCGCGTGCCGCCGGCTTGACAGCCTTTGCCGTCGGCGTTTTCTTCTTCGTGGGTTTCTTCGTTGCCATGCTACCGCTCGATTCCGCCATCCCGGCCCAGATCGACGGGCGGAAGACGCTCGCTTACCCGAACCCCCATGGAACTAATACCCCGTTCGACGTCCCCGCCGGTCGCTCGCACGCCTGCCCGAGCGCACGGCGCATCAAGCCGGCGCCCCCTGGCAGTCCGAGAGTGTAGTCGCCCGAAAACGGGACGCAAAAGAATCCTATCCAAGCCCTTCCAAGTCAAGTGCTTATTTTGTACCCAGTTATGACGCCACGTTGGACGGCTGCGGCAGCGTGCCCGGCCTCGCCTGCGCGCCCATTCCGTACCCATTCGTCGGAAGGTGCGATAAGCCTTCGCACGGAACCATCAGGATAAAAGCTTGCAAAGAACCGGTTTAGCCGATATTCGGGCAAGCGATTTCTTGCCGCGCTGCGCGGCAACTCATAGAATTGAGGCGGGTCAGGAACGGGAAGAGGCAATGGGCGCCGGCGAATGCTGACGAGGCCTGACTGCGTCAATTCGCGCTGCGTTGCGCACTCGGCCCCCGGTCCAGCCAACTTGAGAAACCCGTCAGTCGGTTCGCGACCGACGCGGCCTGTTGTGAATTCTCCGACGGCGGTCAGGAAAGAACGTCGTGACTCGTTGGAGGGGTGAGGCGGGCGGCATGATTGCGCACAAAGATGACATCGGAAGAGGAACCGGCGCCGCGGCGCGCTCGGGCCTAGGGACGCGGCTCAACCCGATCCGCCTGTTGCAGCGCGTGGCCAAGCGTGGCGCCTACATGCATCAGATGATCCATGGTGCGCTGCGGCGCAGCGGCTGGTTCGTCGAGCAGCTCACGTTCCGCCGCTTGATGAACATGGCGACGACCGGCGTGCAGTTTTTCCTCAAGAGCGAGCGGATGCACGCCCTGCCGGTCATCGTGAAGATCGACATCTCGCCGATGTGCAATTTGAGTTGCACGACCTGCGTCCACGCCGATCCGCACGGCGATCCGCAACTGGAGAAACAGGAATTCAAGCCGCAGCATCGCATGAGCGTCGAGCAGTTCCGGCGAATCATCGACGAAATCCGCGGCAAGGCGTCGGCCGTTTCGCTGTACTACGTGGGCGACCCGCTCGTTCATCCGGACCTGGACGAGATGTGCTCGATCGCGCGTGACGCGAAGCTGAACGTACACATCAGCACGAATTTCAGCTTCTCGCTGACCGACGCGCGGCTCAAGCGCATGATCGACAGCGGCCTGACGCACCTGACTGTCTGCGTGGACGGCCTGTCGCAGAAGAAGTACGAGTTGACGCGGGTCGGCGGGCGGATCGAGCGCGTGCTGAATAACCTCGAACGGATGTGCAGGTTCCGCCGCGAATTGGGCCGCACATACCCGAAAATCGAAGTGCAATACATCAAGTTTCAACACAACGTGGATGAGCTGGAGCCGGCTCGCAATCTGCTGCTTGGCTGGGGCATCGATCAGTTCACCGATTTTTGGGGCGACTTGGGAAATTACGTCGATCGCGACCCCGGCACGTTCCGAATCATCGGTCCGCGCGAGAACAAACGCATCCCGCAATGCTACTGGCCGCACGGGAACATCGTCATCAAGTACAACGGCGACGTGATTCCGTGCTGCACGTACCGCATCGGTCAGCAATACACGGCGAGCGACGACGCGCGGGTGCTGGGCAACGTCTTCCAGACCAGCGTGCGCGAAGTCTGGAACAACGAAAAATATCGCCAGGCCCGGCGGATGGTTTCGAACCCGCAATCGGTGCTGCACGACCCGGCGCTGAAGGATCACTTCTGTTACGGATGCCCGGCCATTTTTGAAACCACGTCGGACACGCCGTTCAAGATGGCCAACCATCTCAAATGGGAAGAGCATTACGAACTGGGCGCCGACGGCCGGCCGATCCCCAAGCATCCGCACTTCCGGCCTGTCTCGGTCACGCAGGTGGGCCTGCCCAGCGGCGAGATGGCCTCGGTGTGAGGCGTCAGTATCGCGGCACCGATGGATCGATCTCCAGCGACCACGCATCGATGCCGCCGGCCATGCTCTTGACCGGTCCCAGACCGGCTTCGCGCAGCATGGCCGCAGCCTTCAGACTGCGCACGCCGTGGTGGCAATGCACGATGACCGTCTTTCCCGATGCAAGGTCGCGCAGCTCATCCAGCCGATTCGCCAGGTCCGGCAGCGGCATCGGCACGGCCCCTTGGATGCGGCACGTCGCGTGCTCATCCGGATTGCGCACGTCGAGCAGCACACATCCGTCACCGGCATCAAGCATCTGCCGGGCCTGCTGGACGCTGATTTCCCACTCCGCGTTGATTCCGCGCATCCCTCCGCCTCCGTACCATGCTCGCGCCCTGGTCGCAGCGTGCCCCGTCCTCCGACGCGTCACGCGCTGCACAAGCGCAGCACCTCGTTCACCGTCTTGCGAATCCCCTCGAACACTTCGGCCGGACCCTTGCCAAGCATGTAGGCCGGCGTGCTCACGATCTTATGCCGCTCATCGACGACGATTTCCCGCGCGGCGCAAACCACATGCTCGCAGCCCATTTCACCAATGGCGGCGGCCGTGCCGGCGTCGTTGCCGATCGTAAGCTTCGCGTGAAGGTCCCGTCCGCCGAGGACGCGCGCCAGCGCGGCCGGCG
Source organism: Planctomycetia bacterium (assembly GCA_015200345.1). Classification (NCBI taxonomy): domain Bacteria; kingdom Pseudomonadati; phylum Planctomycetota; class Planctomycetia; species Planctomycetia bacterium. Next base: position 1,383,486 of record CP054187.1, read on the forward strand.
CGATGCAGATCGCGCCGATCGGTTTCCTCGCGGCCAGCATCTCGCCGACGAGTCGTTCGACCTCGGGGTTGACGCGGCATTTCGGGCCGTCGACGGCGAAAGTGCAAAGGTTCTTCGCCACCCCGAAGCCCCCGGGGAAAATCAGCGCGTCAATCTCTGCCGCATGAACGTCCTTAAGATTCCTGATGTCGCCGCGTGCAATCCGCGCCGACTCAACCAACACGTTCCGTGAACCTTCGCCGGGCTTGTTCGTCAGATGATTCACGACGCCGGCCTGGGGGACGTCGGGCGCGCAGCAGATCGCCTTCGCGCCGGACTGGTCAATGGCCAGCAGCGTCAGGACGGATTCGTGAATCTCGGCGCCGTCGAAGACGCCGCAGCCACTTAGACAAACAGCAATTTTATTCATGACGCCTCTCCACATGCCTCTTACGGTGCGTTCGGGCGCACCTGCAACTCAATGGTGAGCGGCGCCCACGACGCCCACGACGCCCACGACGCCCCGCTCCCATTTCTCTGTTCCCTCCATGCCTTCGTGCCTCCGCGACGCGGCCTCCAACTTACTTCTCGTGCAATTCTACCACGTTCTTGTCCGTCAACACATGCGTTGCGGTCACAAGTTGCCCATCGTGAACCGTGCCGCCCCAGATTCTCGCGCCGCTTAACTTCTCCGCAAGATCCTTATGAATATGCACCGCCAAATCGTGGATTGTCGCGCCGACCGGAAGAATGAACGGCGACGACTTGTCCACCGGTTTGCCCGGCTTCTTCGCATAGACGCGAATGACGTTGAGAAGTTCAAACACCGCCGCCATCATCTCCGGCAGACCCTCGCCGCTCGTCGCCGACACCGGCACGATCTTCAGCGGGCAGCCGGTCAATTCTCGAAATCCGTCGAGATTATCCCGCGCCCCCGGCGTATCCAGCTTGTTCGCCGCAAGGATCGCCCGTTTCGGCACCGCCGCCGATTCGTCCTCGTCGAACTCCAGAATCGCCTCCGACACCGGCCGCACCCCATGCGACGCCAGCAACGTCAGGCACTGCTCATATTGCTCGATCAACTCGATCGCAGACAAATCCACCGTGATCAGCAATACGTCCGCCGCACGAAATGCCCCCATCATCCCCGGCTGCACATGCCCCGCCATGATCGGCGGCATGTCCACCAACTGGATCGGAACATCCTCGTGATGCGCCATGCCCGGCACGGCCGCATGCGTCGAGAACGGGTAATCGGCGATTTCCACTTTCGCACTGGTCAGCGCCCCCACGATCGAACTCTTTCCGACGTTGGCCGCACCCATCAACACGACCTGGCCGGCCCCCTGTTTTGGCACGCTGAACGCGTCGTGCTGCCCGCCGCCGGACTTGTGTTTATGAGCCGATGCGGCCGCTTCGCGCGCCGCCGAGAGTTTCTGTTTCAACGCGGCCTGGAGTTTCTCGCTGGCCTTGTGCTTGGGCACCAGCCGGAGCATTTCCTCCAGCGCGGCCACCTTCTCCGCCGGCGAGGACGCATTGCGATAACGCTCCTCGGCCTTGTTGTACATCGGTGATTGATTGACGGCCATGCATGCATCGTACCCCGTGCTGTACGCGTGCAAAAGCGAGGCACGCGCCATTAGAATGGTTGTACCGTCCGAATGGCGTTCCATCCACCGGGGGGAAAGCAGCGGCGAAATGATTCTGGGAATCCTGTCTGACAGCCACGGCGACGTCCACGCCACGCAACGCGCCATCGAATTGCTGCGCGAAAGCGGCGCGACGCGATTCATTCACTGCGGCGATCTGTGCGGCACGGGCGTCCTCGACGCGCTCGCCGGACTGGATTGCTACTTCGTCTGGGGAAATTGCGACCACCCCGATGCCGCGATGAACAAGTACGTCCGCGACATCGGTCTGCCGGTCCCCAACGGCCGACTCACGCTCTACATCGCCGGCAAATCAATTGCAGCCTTTCACGGACACGAGGAAGAATTTCACGCTGCCGCCGGGAGCGACCATTTCGATTACATCCTCTACGGCCACACCCATCGCTACGCCGACACGCGCATCGGCCGCACGCGGCTGATCAACCCCGGCGCGCTCTACCGCGCCCGGCCGCATACGGTGGCCACGCTCGATCCATCGACGGACAAGTTGACGGTATTGCGGCTGGACACCGGACGGCCGGTTTGAACCTTCGTCCGCAGCAGTTCATTCTTCATGGTCCGGTCAAAGCGGTGATGAACCCTTGCGTATCACGCCCATTTGCCAAGCCATCGGAGTTCATGTCCGCTCGCAGGACGTCGCAGTTTGGCTGTCCCGTGGTGTAGGCCGCCGGATCGACCAACGCCAGAACAAACAGCGGCACATCCTGCATGTTTATCACGCCGTCGCAGTTCAAATCGCCCAGAAGAAGCGATGGACGCTCGTAGGCGCCCATGTCCACGATCGGCGGCGTGCCCACGCCGGTATCGGGAACGCTTGCCACGTCGCTGAAGCGCGGTGCTCCGTCGAGATCGGTGACAACGCCCACCGGCACAAACGCGTTCTTGCCCGCATCAATGCACGGGGAGACGGCGGCCAGGCGAAGGTTCCCAGTTGCCACGCTGACAAGTTGCGGATTCGTGTCAAGGCAGCCGGGATAATTCGCCGGATCAGGCGGATCCTCGCCGGGGATCGGTTCAAGCAGATGCTGGATGCAACTGTATTGAGAATTCAAATTGCCCTTGATTTGTCCGTCGATCGGGGCAATGTCTTCTCCATTAGCTATGTTGCCCCAGACGATTGTGTTTCGCAGATTGGCGTTCATGGCATTGTACGTAATCAAGCCGACGCCCTCTCTGCCGGTGTTGGCCGCGATCGTGCAGTTGATGACGTTGATCGTAGCGGGACTGAACGTCAAGCCGCCCACCGCCGCGCCCTCGCCGCCGGCGCTGATAAAGTCATTCACGCACATGACCGTCGCGGTATTGTGGTGGAACACCGAGTTGATGATTGTGGTGTTTCCCCAGGCGAAGATACCCGCCCCATAGTGCGCCTGGTTGTTGCGAAACACGCAGTCGCGGACCGTCAGCCCGCTGGATACACTGTCGATTCCGCCTCCGTATGCGTATTGGGAGGAATTCTGGCAGACAAAAAACGGCCGTCCGATGTTCCCGTCGAACGTGCAACGCGTCACACTGACCGGCAGACTCGATTCGTTATAAATCCCGGCCCCCTGTCCCTCGCCTCCGCTGCCGGCGGTTACAACGGTATTACCAGAAAAAACGCAATCCGTGATCGTGGCCGCGGTCGCGCCGGTCAGGGCCATCCCTCCGCCACTTCCCAGATGGCTGTAGTTGCCGGAAAAAATACAATTTTCAACTATTAGCGTCGCATTCGTAGCACACAGACCGGCTCCGTACGACCAGCCGAGGTAATTATTCTGAAACACGCAATGGCGGACCGTCATCCATCCACCGTTTACGTACAAACCCCCGCCGGGTGCGAAAACCGGGTAGCCGTCCGTGATGGTGAACCCGTCCAGGATCGTTCCCGAAGCCGTTCCGGTCGCGATCAGCACGCTGCCGTCGTTCCCGGGGAAGCCCGGCCCCGCGATGGTCGTGATGTGAACATTCCAGTTGCGCTGATTGGCGGCGGACTCGTTCCCGGCAAAGCCGCCATAAAGTACCACACCGCTCGGCAACGTGATCCCACCGCCGGATAAATACGTCCCCTCTGCCACCCAGACTTCGTCTCCCGCCGCGGCCGTGCCCAGCGCCGCCGACAGATTGACGTAGGCATCCGTCCAGTTCTGGCCGGAATTCGCGCCCGTCGCCGAGTCGTCCACGTAGATTACACTCGCCATGGCATCGCGCACGCCGAGGGTTGAAACAACCAGCAGGCCGCCCAGGAGGAGGAAGCGAGAACCCCGGGATGATCCCTTCTCTCGTTTGCTTCCGCCAAGAATTGGGCTTCTCAACACCATCTCGATTTCGCTCCTTTCGATAGAGGATTCCCGCCGGGGGCTACGATTGCAGCAAGAGCGTCACCAGGCCGGGAACGTCTTCCACATCCACCGCACCGCTCGCATTGGTGTCGCCGTTTGACGAATCGCAGTATGGGAATTGGGCGTCGTAACCTGCGGCATCGATCAGCTTCAGGATGAAGGCATTCACATCGGAGCCGTTCACCTTCCCGTCGCAGTTGAGGTCGCCGGCCCGAGGCGGCAGGGGCACGACCGTGAAGCCGGTGATCGAGTAGTTGTCGAAGCGAGCCGGGAGGGCGTCCCCGCCGGGATAGACGTAGATGCCGACGGCATCAATGCAGGACAGCTCCTGCGTCGTGAGCTCACGCGCCAGAGAGTCGTTCGGAATCAATCGCGCGTCCGGGTTGAAGGAATTGCTCGGCTCATAAATGAGCGGGATGAAGGTGAACGTGTTGTCGAGCGGGTCGGTGGACATCATGGCGTGGGTGACCATCGCCGTCGTCATGCCCAGCTTCGGGGTTTCGTAGACGTACCACGCCCCCCCGCACAATCGGAACGCGAATTGAAAGGATGGCCCGCTGGCCGTCGGACTGCCGTGGGAGTAGTCGATGGCCACGTAGGCGCCGTTGAGGTTGATCGCCGCGATGCCGTTTTGCGTGATCGGCTCCGTCGTCCAGAGAAGGGCGTCGCCGCGGCCGAAGTTGTTGGGATCATTTCCGTTGTCCCCCGGAGCGCCTGTCCAATAGTCGTGTTCCAGGAATACGTGGCCCGACGTGAACTGCGAGCCGAAGTCATTCAGAGCGGTGATCTTATTGACGTTCTGATTGTTGTTGATCGTGAAATCCGTCGAAACGGTCGTCGGGTTGTTCGTGCCGGTAACCAGCGACCATCCGGCCATCGAAAGGGCGGCAGGTTCAGGGAAACCGTCAAAGGTCTCGTGGTAGTCCTCCGCCCACGCAGAGACGACAAGCAAGCCCAGGATTGAAAGAGCCGCTGCGAAGTTGGCGGGCCGCACCCTGCTAGCCGACCCTCCAGACGAATCGGACCGTGCCCGCAAGCCCATCTCGACTTTTGTCATACTTCGACTGCCGAATCAGATGCAAGTGCAAGTGATTACGGCTTTATCCTACCGCGCCGCCCCCCCCCCGTCAACCTTGTCCTTTATCGGACCCGCGCTCGAACCTCGCCGATTCCGGCGAATGGCCCTCGACGCGTCGTGCCAATCCGCGCGCCGCAAGGTGCTCCAATATCAAATAAATTGTTTCCAGATCGCCCGCAGCGTCGGAAGGATTCAACGTCCGGGCGAGTTCCTCCGCCGTCCGCGGTTCGCCCTTCAGCGACGCGAAAACCCGCCCCTGCAACGCCAGCACCGTGGCCGCCGCCTTCTTGCCCGCTTCGACGCCCGGCTGATCGTATGCGTTAATGTTCACCAGGCTCGCGTATAGACCCACCGCTCGCTCGAACAGGGCGATGAGCGCCCCCAGGCTGCGCGCTTCCACGCGCGGCAGCGTGATCATCATCGACGGCCGACCGCGATCCGACAGCGCCTCGCGCGTGCCGAGCAGGAAGCCGTGCAAATAGTCGCCGCTCGTCGCGCCGGGCTGCACTTCGAGCGAATCCCCGCCGCTGTCCAGCACGCGCACAAACGTCACGAAGAAATTCGCCACGCCGTCGCGAAGCTGCTGCACATACGCGTGCTGATCGGTCGAACCCTTGTTGCCGTAAACCGTCAACCCCTGTTCGACCGTCTTCCCGTCGCGGTCCAGCCGCTTGCCCAGCGACTCCATGATGAGCTGCTGCAAATAGCGCCCCAATAGCAGCAGCCGATCCTTGTACGGAAGCACGACCATGTCCCGCGACCCGCGGCCGTCGGTCGCCGCGTGCCAGGCTAGTGCCATGAGCGCGGCAGGGTTCTTCATCGGGTCGCTGATGCGCGTCGCGGCATCGCAAAGCCTCGCGCCTTCCAGCATTGCCGTGATGTCCAGCCCCTGAAGCGCCGCGGGCAGCAGGCCCACCGCCGACGTGACGCTTGTCCGCCCGCCGACCCAATCGAACATCTCAAACCGCGCCAGCCATTGCTGCTGCTTGGCGTGCTGGTCCATCGCCGAGCCGGGCATCGTGATGGCGACGGCATGTTGTGCGAATGACAATCCCGCCGCGCGATAGGCCGCGTCCACCAGCAACATCGCGTTGCGCGTTTCGGGCGTGCCGCCGCTCTTGGACGTGACGATGCAGAGCGTCTCCCCAAGGCGGCCGCTCAAGCCTGCCAGCACACGCGCGATGCCGTCGGGATCGGTGTTGTCGAGGAAGTGCGGCGTTAGCTTGTCGCGCGATGGGTGACCCAGCGCATCGGCGACGAGCATCGGACCCAGCGCCGAGCCGCCGATCCCGATGCAAAGCAGTTGCGCAAAGCGCGGCGCACCGGCCGGTCGAACGCGCCCTGCATGAACGTCCTCGGCGAACTTCTGCACCGCGACGATCGACGCGCGAATGACGCGGGCGATCTCCGCCGACGGCGCGAGGTCCGGCGCGCGCAGCCAGTAATGGCCTACCATGCGATTCTCATCGCGGTTGGCGATCGTGCCGGACTCCAGCGCCGCCATTTCATCGAACGCACGGGTCATCGCCGGACCCATCCGCCGAACGAACGCTTCGTCCATCGGCATTCGACTGACGTCGAGCGAAATATCCAGGCCTGGGATGCAGCACCAGAATTGATTGAACCGTCGCCAGCGATCGCGCGCGTCCATATCGCACCTCGTGATCGAAAAGCCTACCTGCGCGGGCAAGGGGCGTCACGCCGCGCGCAAACGCCGCGTCAACAGCGTGCAACCGACGCCAGCGAACGCCGCGGCCATGCCGACCAGCACGGCCGCTTCGGGCAGAATCCCACCCAGTCCCTCGTTGCGAATCAGCGCGATGAAGCCGTCGTAGGACCAGCCGTTGATCGTGAGCAGCCCGAGCTTCTGCATGAAGTCGGGCATGATCCAGCGCGGAACCATGCTGCCGCCGATGGCGCTCATGGCGAGGTTCACCATCGTGCCGATGGAGTCGAGCTGCTCGTAGGTGCGCGAGATCGCGCCGAGCAGCAGCCCGAACGCCGTCGTCGCCATGCACGTGGCAAGCGTCAACACAAACAGACCGCCGGTCATGTCCCAGATGGCGACGCCGAACACCGCCCACGCGTAAAGGTACATGACGTAACAATGCACGAGACCGAGCGTGACCGCGAACAGTTGCTGCCCCATGACGATGTGCACCGGATGGATCGGCGCAGCCAGTTGCCGGCGGATCGTGCCGCTGGTGATTTCTTCCAACAACCCCCGCCCCGCACCGGTCGAGAGAAACAGCAGGAACATCGGCACGATGCCCGCGAGAAACGTATGCTTCGACGCGACCACCATCCGCTGAATCGCCACGCCGCGCCGGTCGACCTGAATCAGCGCTTGCGGCCGGGCCGGCCCGGTCGTTGCGGACTCACCTTCTTTGCGACGAACACCGAACAACTGCTCGAAGACATTTCGCCCCGCCGCCATCTGCACGAGGCCGATGACAATGTCCGCCTCGCTGTCCTGCGTTTCGTCGTAGTACATCACGATGCCGCGATGCGCCGGGCCGGACAGCACGTTCGGCGCCAGGCCGTAGCCTTTGGGAATGACCAGCGCCACGCGAAACTTGCCCTCGCGGCGGATCGCCTCCTGCACACTCTGCTCCGTGAGCGGCTCGCCGTCGGGCGCTTCGTTTCGCGTCGTGATGACTTTCACACGCTCTTCCTTCAAGGTGTCTAAGAGCAACTGCGACTGCGGCGTGCGGTCGTGGTCGATCACGGCGACCTTGAACGGGCGACCCGCCGGCCCGGCGAAAATCTGCGTGAAGATCGAATACAGCACGATGCCCGGCAGGAAGATGACCGCCAGCGTCGCGCGCGAGCGCGAAAGAATCCGAAAATGTTTCCAAGCGATCGTCCCGATGATCCGTGCGTGTGACATGAGTTAATCGCGCAGCGCGCGGCCGGTCAGTTCGAGGAACACCGTCTCCAGATTCGGCTCGCGCAGGCTGATCGACGTCGGATGAATGCCCAGCTCATCCGCGCAGCGCGCCGCCAGCGCGATGGTCTGACCTGCGTCGCGAACGACAATGTGCGCGGTGTCCGATTCCAGCGTCCAGGCCACGTCGCCGAGGCGCCGCGCCAGTTCGCCCATCCGCGCCGCCGTCAGGTCCGGCGCGCACAGCTCCAGGTCCCGCTTGATCCCACTGCCGCGCGTCAGCTCCGCCAGCGTCCCCTGCGCCAGCAGCTTTCCGTGATCGATGATCGCCGTGCGGTGACACAATCGCTGCGCTTCTTCCATGTAATGCGTCGTGTACAACACCGCACGGCCCGACGACGCCAGACCCTCCACAATCTCAAAAATGTATGCCCGCGCCTGCGGATCGACGCCCGCCGTCGGCTCGTCGAGCAGCACCAGACGCGGATCGTGCAGCAGCGCCGCCGCGATGTTCAGCCGCCGCTTCATCCCGCCCGACCACGTGCCCACCAGATCGTCGCCGCGATCGATCAGACCCACGGCTTCGAGAAGCTCATCGATGCGCCGAGCCAGCGCCGCGCCATGCAGATCGTACAACCGCCCGACGAACCAGAGATTCTCCCGACCGGTCATGCGATCGGCGAGGCTGATCTCCTGCTGCACGTAGCCGATGCGGCGCTTGTAGGCCGCGCCGCCAAGCGGAACCCGATCCTCCGCCGACGCGCTGCCGAGCGTGACCGTCCCGCCGTCAGGCCGGAGCAGGCCGGCAATTATGTTGATTGTTGTCGATTTACCAGCCCCGTTGGGGCCGAGCAGGCCGAAGACCTCCCCGGCGGCGATCTCAAACGACAGGCCGTCGACCGCGCGGTTCGATCCGTACGATTTGACAAGCTGCGATACGGTGAGAACGCTCAACCGGGTAATCCGCGCGAGCGGCTCCTTGATATCTCCGGCCACTGGTCACTGACCACTGACCCTATGCTTTCACGATCTTCTCACGACCCCTGCGCACCTTCGCCGTTGCGTTGCGGCTGTCGATCACCAGTTTCGAATGCCGCACGATCGCATCGTAGTCATAGGCCGAGTGATCGGTGGAAATCAGCACCGCGTCATAGCGCTTCAAATTCGCCGGTGTCAACGGCACCGATTTCATGCGCAGATCGTGCTCGCGGCCGCGATGCGTGCGCGGAATGTGCGGATCGTTGTAATCAACCTTCGCGCCGGCATGCCGCAGCAGCTCGATCAACTCGATGCTCGGGCTTTCCCGCAGATCATCAACGTCCTTCTTGTACGCGAGCCCCAGCACGAGGATTCGAGATCCGCGAAGCGGCTTGCCCCGATCGTTCAACGCATCGGACAACCGATTAATCACATACCGCGGCATGTGCGTGTTGATCTCGCCGGCCAGTTCGATGAACCGCGTCGGCTCGCCGTACTGCCGCGCCTTCCACGTCAGGTAAAACGGATCGATCGGGATGCAGTGCCCGCCCAGACCAGGCCCGGGATAAAACGCCGAATACCCGAACGGCTTGGTCTTTGCCGCGTTGATCACGTCCCAAACGTCGATGCCCATCCGGTCAAAGAGCATCTTCAACTCGTTGACCATCGCGATGTTCACGCAGCGGTAGACGTTCTCGACGATCTTGGCCGCCTCCGCCACTTCGCAACTCGACACGGGCACGACCTGCGCGATCGCTCCGGCGTACAGCTTCACCGCCAGCCGCTTGCTCGTCGGATCATTCCCGCCGACCACCTTCGGTATCGTTTCGGTGCTGTAGTCCTTGCGGCCGGGGTCTTCGCGCTCGGGACTGAACGCGAGGAAAAAATCACGTCCCGCCTTCAGACCACTGCCTGCTTCGAGGATCGGCTTGACCAATTCACGCGTCGTGCCGGGATACGTCGTCGACTCCAGCACGACGAGCTGCCCCTTGCGAAGCTGCGCCGCGATCGCCCGCGACGTCGATTCGATGTAACTCATGTCCGGATCACGGCTCTTCGAAAGCGGCGTCGGCACGCAGATGATGATCGCGTCGGGCTTGCTCAACTCCCGAAAATCCGCCGTCGCGCGAAACCGACCGGCGCGAACCAGTGAACTGATCGTCGACGACGGGATATGCTTGATGTAGCTCTTGCCCGCGTTGAGCTGCTTCACCTTCGACCCGTCTATATCAAAGCCCAGACACTTGTACCCCGCCGATCCGAACGTCCGCACCAGCGGAAGACCGACGTAACCCATGCCCATGACGCCGACCAGCGCGCGGCGCGAGTCAATTCGCTTCTCTAGATCCTTGCTGTTCAAGGAAGTTGTCTCCTGTGAATTCTTCGCCATCCGACGACCCCTCCGCTTCCGGAAGGGCCGACCGAACGGAGCATTAGAAGGGCTGCCGCATGGACAGACAAGCGACGCGAAGCATCCGCCCATGCGGACCGACCACCTTAATCGGACTTGATCGGACTGAACCCACGCCCCCTTTGAACCGTAGTGATAGCGACGTTCGGCGCATCCGATAATCTGGTTTCACGCCCACCCGGCAACCCAATAGCAGCCTGCTTGCCCTCGGCTGTGACCCCGATACACTGCGCCGCACCGACAACCATGCTCCCAACCTCGCCCCTCATGCTTGGCGGAATCTGGACAGCCATCTCCCACAACTGGGCGCTGTTCTCCATTTTGCTTACGTTGCTCCTCCTGGTCATCGTGCCGGCGCTGGTTCTCGCCAAGTACGTCCGCATCAGCCTCAACATCATGAAGGACACGGTGCCGCCGCTCTCGGTGCCGCAGCTCTGCTTCGACCGCATCCCCGGCGAGGAGCGCGACGTCTTCGCCGCCGACGGCATCCGCCTGCGCGGCGTCTTCATGCACCCCCCGCCCGGTGTCCCGCGCCGCGGCCTCATCATCTTCGCGCCGGAGTTCATGAGCGACCGCAACAGTTGCGCACGGTACTGCCGCCCGCTGATCGAGGCCGGTTACGATGTGTTCTCCTTCGACTTCCGCGGACACGGAGAAAGTGCGAAAGAGGATGGCTACAACCCGCGCCAATGGGCCAGCGACCGCGAGATCTCCGACATGACCGGCGTCATCAGTTTCGCCGAACAATGGCTGGAGAAAATGGGCTACCCCCTCGAGATCGGTCTTTTCGGCATTTCACGCGGCGCGTGCACGTCGATCCTCGTCGCGGCCCAGAACCCCGTCGTGAAGGCCATCGTCGTCGACGGGGCCTTCTCCTCCGACCATACGCTCGAACACCTCATGAAACGCTGGGCCAAGATCTTCGCCAAAGTGAAGTTCGTCTATGAAAACCACCCGCCCGAGTTCTGGCGGTTCCTGCGTTGGTGCCTCTTTGTCACCTGCCGATTCAAGTTCGGCTGCACCTACCCGTCGGTCAAAAAGGCCCTCAAACGCATGCCGCCCCGACCGCTCCTCTTCGTCCACGGCCAACGCGACAGCTACATCCCCGTCGAGCAGTCGCGCATGCTTTATGCCCTCGCCCCACAGCCCAAGTACCTGTGGATCGTTCCCGGAGCGAAGCACAACCAATCGGTGGACATGGCACCGGCCGAGTACGCACGCCGCACGGTGGAGTTCTTCGATCAGTACCTCTGGCGCAAGGCCGAGCCGCACAACATGTACCACCCGGATCGCTTCGCTCGCATGGCACGCTCGGCGCGGGATGGTGACACGCGCTCGGCGCCTGACCGAAGCGATGGCGAGTCGCGCGTTCCCGCCTCCAACGCTAACGGGACGATCGAAGTCGCAAGCAAATCTCAAAACTGACGGCGGAGGCCCGCGACAAAGCCACAGTCTCAACGATTCCCTCTCCCTTCCAGGGAGAGGGCCGGGGTGAGGGTAAGCCGTTGAACGCGCCCGGAATCGTCTTCTCTGCTCAACCGCTACACGCCAACGCCTGCTGCCCTGCCCGACAGCCCAGACCATCCTTAATTCCGAAAGGCAAACTGTCTCACTTTGAGTGAAACATTTCACTGTCGCTTATCACCGGTCCTCATTGGCTGTTGACATGAGAAACTAATCGTAGCACCCCTACAACCGCACAATCTCCCCATAGCTCTCCGGCCGGCGGTCGCGGAAAAACTGCCACGTGTTCCGCACCTCGCGGATCATGTCCAGATTCAAATCCGCCACCACCACGTCATCCTCCACGCGCTTGCCCATCGCCAGCATCTGCCCGCGCGGGTCGCAGAAATAACTCTGCCCGTAGAACTCGCCGATCCGCCACGGCTCTTCCACGCCAGGCCGATTGATCGCCCCGACAAAATACTGATTCGCCACCGCGTGGGCCGGCTGCTCCAGCTTCCACAAATACTCGCTCAACCCCGCCACCGTCGCCGACGGATTAAAAACTATCTCCGCACCGTTCAATCCCAGACACCGCGCCCCCTCCGGAAAATGACGATCGTAGCAAATGTAGACGCCCACCTTGCCGACGGCCGTATCAAACACCGGGTAGCCCAGATTGCCCGGCCGGAAGAAGAACTTCTCCCAGAATCCCGGCGCGACGTGCGGAATATGCATCTTGCGATATTTGCCGAGGTACTTTCCGTCAGCGTCGATCACGGCGGCCGAGTTGTAATACACGCCGGGCAGGTCTTCCTCGTACATCGGCACCACCAGCACGATCTTCAGCCGCTTTGCCAGATCGCACATCAGCTTCACGGTCGGCCCGTCGGGAATCTTCTCCACGAGGCTGTACCACTTCGTGTCCTGATCGCAGCAGAAATACGGCCCGTAAAACAATTCCTGCAAGCAGACGACCTGCGCCCCCTGCTTGGCGGCGCTTTCGATCAACCCGACGTGCTTGTCGATCATCGACTTCTTGATCTTCTCAATCGGGCTGGTTCCCGGCTCGGACAACGTCGCCTGAATCAATCCGCCTCGTACAATGCGTGGCATGTGCGTGCTCCTGCTGATAGGTTGGTTCACCCCATTATGCCGCCCAATCGCAAACCGCGAAACCGAATGACGCTCAATCGTTCGACCGCTCCCTGCCCAATCGCTCCTGCATCGCCACCTTAACACCACGCCGCTTTTCGCCGACAATCCCACCTATCATGACCACCTCTCGCCTCGCCATCGGCCTTTCCCTCATCTGCCTCGCCCCACCATCCTGCTCGCAGCCCAAACATCCCGGCACCGCGGCAACCGCTGCCAGCCGCTGGCAGCACCCCACCACCCCGGAGTGCACTTCCCTCCTCGGCAAGCCGCTCTTCGCAACGCCACCCGGCAACTTGGACAACCTCCTCGGCGATCTCGCCGACGCTGAAGCCTTCGCCGCACAACAGCCCGACAACCCCGACGGCCGAATCTGGATCGGCCGTCGGCTCGGTTACCTCTGGCGCATGAACGACGCCATCGCCGTCTTCACCGAAGGCGCCCGCCGCTGGCCGGACGACGCCCGTTTCCTGCGACACCGGGGCCATCGCTATATCGCCATCCGCCGCTTTGATGACGCCATCGCCGATCTGGAGGCCGCCGCGAAGCTCATCGACGGCCGCGCCGACGCCGTCGAACCGGACGGCATGCCCAACGAACAAAACATCCCGCTGACCACGACCGGCTTCAACGTGTGGTACCACCTCGCCCTGGCGCGGTACCTCAAGGGAGACTTTGAGGGGGCATTGGCCGGCTGGCGACGGGCGAAAGGCTTCGGCCGCGGATTCGATGACAATACAGTGGCACTCGCCGATTGGGAATACATGACCCTGCGCCGGCTGGGCCGCACCGCCGAAGCCGCCGCCGTGATCGCGCCGATCCACGCGAAGATGATCATCATCGAGAACCACGCCTACCTGCGCCGCGTGCTCATGTACAAGGGCGAATTGAAGCCTGACGATCTGTTGAGCGAGCGCGACGCCCGCCCGCTCGACATCGCGACCCAGGGCTACGGCGTCGGCAACTGGTACCTCTACAACGGCGACACGGAAAAAGCCCGCGCGATCTTCCGACGCGTCGTCGAAGGCCCCTATTGGCCGGCCTTCGGCCACATCGCCGCCGAGGCCGACCTGGCACGACTGCATTGAGCCAATCTGCGGATTGACTGTTAGCAAGCTGGCAGCCAATACGGTGGACGGCCTGTTTGGACGGCCTCGACCGGCGGCGCCCTTTCATTCTTTGCGCCGGCATCCACAGGTCTGCCCGCGTTTGCACGTTCGCGCGCCCTCAACTACCATCCCCCCTTTTCGCGGCCGCTCTTTTTTCGCGCCGCCAGCGCCGACATCGAACAACCGCCATCACCACGGAGCCTCACCATGACCGCGCAAGCCATCACCATGTCCGGCGGACGCCTCAACGTGCCCGATGAACCGATCATCCCCTTCATCGAGGGCGACGGCACCGGGCCGGACATCTGGCGCGCTTCCGTCCGCGTACTCGACGCAGCCGTCGCCAAGGCCTACGACGGCAAACGCAAGATCGCCTGGAAGGAAGTCTTCGCCGGCGAGAAAGCCTTCAACCTGTTCCGCAAAACCCTCGGCGACAAAAAAGCCTGGCTGCCCGACGAAACCGTCGACGCCTTCCGAACCTACCTCGTCGGCATCAAAGGCCCCCTCACGACGCCGGTCGGCGGCGGCATCCGCTCGCTGAACGTCGCGCTGCGCCAGATGCTCGATCTGTACGTTTGCCTAAGACCCGTCCGCTGGTTCAAGGGCGTCCCCAGCCCCGTCAAGCGACCCGGCGACTGCGACATGGTCATCTTCCGCGAGAACACCGAGGACATCTACGCCGGCATCGAGTACGCCGCCGGCTCGCCCGAGGCGAAGAAACTCCTCGACTTCCTCGCCGCCGAGTTCCCCAAGGACCACGAAAAAATTCGCTTCGGCACCGCGGCCAAGGCCGTCGAATGGCAACAACTGCTCGAATCCATCGGCGCGCCCAAACGCGACATCACCGGCGGACCCGGCGGCGGCGTCTTCGTCGGACTCGGCATCAAGCCCGTCAGCTACCTCGGCACCGAGCGCCTGGTCCACTCCGCCATCGGCTACGCCCTCAAGTTCGGCCGAAAATCCGTCACGCTCGTCCACAAGGGCAACATCATGAAGTTCACCGAGGGCGGCTTCCGCGACTGGGGTTACCAGGTCGCCACGCAGTTCTATCGCGGGCAGATCGTCACCGAGCGCGAGTCATGGATCCTCGGCAACAAGGAAGCCAACCCCGACCTCACGCCCCAGGCCAACGCAAAGCTGATCGACCCAGGTTACGACATGATGGACGCCGACAAGCAGCAGAAGATCGTCGCCGAAGTCGAAGCCGCGCTGAAGCTCTGGCCCACCCACGGCGACGGCAAGTGGAAGAAGATGCTGCTCATCAAGGACGCCATCGCCGACATCGTCCTGCAACAGGTGCTCACCCGCCCGCGCGATTTCGATGTTGTCGCTACGCTCAACCTCAACGGCGATTACCTCTCCGACGCCCTCGCCGCACAGGTCGGCGGCATCGGCATCGCTCCCGGCGGAAACATCAACTACCTCACCGGCCACGCCGTCTTCGAAGCCACCCACGGCACCGCCCCCAAATACGCCGGCCTCGACAAGGTCAACCCCGGCAGCGTCATCCTCTCCGGCGAGATGATGCTGCGCTACCTCGGCTGGACCGAAGCGGCCGATTTAATCATCAAGGGAATGGACGGCGCGATCTCGGCCAAAACCGTGACCTACGACTTCCACCGGCTCATGAAGGCCGAAGGCGACGACACCGCGAAGGAGTTGAAGTGCAGCGAGTTCGCCGATGCGGTGATTAGGCACATGTAGAAGAGTAGCTGCTATGAACGGCGACGCTATTTGCGGCTTAACCGTTTGAGAAACAGTTTGCGTCGGCTGACTATCTCGATCGCGTTGCAGCAATGCGGTTCAGGCAGAGTCCGGCTCACTCCCCAAACTTAATCCCCTGCGCCAGCGGCAGCTCCGTCGTGTAATTGATCGTATTCGTCTGCCGCCGCATGTACGCCTTCCAACTGTCCGAGCCGCTCTCGCGGCCGCCGCCGGTCTCCTTCTCCCCACCGAAGGCCCCGCCGATCTCCGCACCGCTCGTGCCGATGTTCACGTTCGCGATCCCGCAATCGCTTCCCACGGCCGACAGGAACCGCTCGGCCTCCAGCAGGTTGCGCGTGAAAATCGCACTGCTCAACCCCTGCGGCACGTTGTTATGCAGACGAATGGCTTCATCAAGATCATCCAGACCGCAGCGAGCAGCGGGCTTCAGCCCGCGCGGCGCCGCTTCCGCCGCGCCCGCCTTGCCGTATCCGATGATGTACAGAATCGGCGCGAAGGTTTCCTCCTGAACGATCTTGAACTCGTTCTTCGCGTTGGCGATGCACGGCGACACGTAGCACCCGCCGGGGTAGTCCGCGCCCGTCAACACCTGTCCGCCGCACAGGATCTCGCCACCCTCTTCCTTCAGCCGCTTCAACGCGTTCTGCATGTCCGTCACTGCGCCCGCATCGATCAACGGCCCCATCAGCGTCCCCTCGGACAGCGGATTGCCGATCTTCACCTGCTTGTACGCCGCGACCAGCCGATCCGTCAGCTCCTTCCGCACGCTTTCGTGCACGATCAGCCGCCTCGTGCTGGTGCAACGCTGACCGGCCGTGCCGACCGCGCCGAACACGATCGCCCGCAACGCCAGATCAAGATCGGCCTCGGGTGTTACAATAATGGCATTGTTACCGCCCAGCTCCAGAATCGTCCGCCCCAGCCGCTTGCCGACGACCTCCCCGATGCGATAGCCCATCCGGCACGATCCCGTTGCCGAGATCAGCGGTATCCGCCGGTCGTTGATCAACTGCTCGCCGATCGTCGATCCCCTGCCGATCACGAGGCTGAATATCGCCGGATCGACCTTGTTCGCACGGCAGACACGCTCGGCGATCTTCGTCACCGCCACGGCCGTCAGCGGCGTC
This sequence comes from Planctomycetia bacterium, assembly GCA_015200345.1. NCBI lineage: Bacteria > Pseudomonadati > Planctomycetota > Planctomycetia > Planctomycetia bacterium. The sequence continues at coordinate 1,400,369 of CP054187.1, forward strand.
TTGCTGCTCGGCTTCCACAACGTCGCGTTGCCACAGACCGCCGACAACGCCGAGTTCCACGCCCACACCGCCACAGGAAAATTAAACGCGCTGATCACCCCCACAATCCCCAGCGGATGCCACTGCTCATACATCCGATGCCCCGGCCGCTCGCTGTGCATGCTCAATCCATACAACTGGCGCGACAACCCGCAGGCAAAATCGCAGATGTCGATCATCTCCTGCACTTCGCCCTCGCCCTCGGCGCGAATCTTCCCCATCTCCAGCGTCACCAGCGCGCCCAGATCGCGCTTGTGCTCGCGCAACGCATTGCCCAACTGCCGCACGACCTCCCCGCGCACCGGCGCCGGCGTCACCCGCCACGACTCAAACGCCCTGGCCGCCGCCTCCATGATCTGTTCGTACTCGGCCGAATTGACCTGCGACACCGCACCGATCACCTTGCCGTCGATCGGCGACGCGCTTTCCAGCTTCGCGTCGCTGCCGAGCCACCTCCCGCAGAACCCGCCGGGATTGACCGACTCGATGCCCAACCGCTTGAGAATCTCTTGCATGCGATTACCTTCGTTCTTCTTATTTCCGGGATTGGAGAACCTCGACGACGCGGAGAAAGCTCGCGCGACGAGCCGTTCACGACGGTTCGCGGGAATCGCTTCGCACGTCCGCGCTTTCCGGATACCCGCCAGCCAGCGCGATCGAACTGATCGTCTGACTGCCGCGGTCGCGCGCCTTTCTACCGCTGATCAGATTCCTTTCGGCCTCGGCTTCGGTTTGCCTTTCGGCGCCGCCTTGGGAGCATCCGCCGGCTCCTCGCCCCCGGCGCGCACCAGCACCACGGACACCTTGACCTCCGGCTCCGCCGCCACCTTGCTGCCCACCGCGCCGGGCTTGCCTTCGATGCCGAACTCTTTCAGCGGCACCTTGAAGGTGCCTTTGATGCCCAATGCCTCCTTCGTCTTCGCCGATTTGGAAACATAGGAAAGCGTGACCGGAATGGTCATTTCCACGTCACGACCGTTCAACGACATCGTGCCGACCAGCTTGGTCTTGAACAACGTCGGCTTCGTGTTCTTCTTTTGAAGATTGCTTTCCTCGACGCCGGTGACCTTGAAGACAATCTCCGGATACGTTCCCGCGTTGACCCACGGATCGGCTCGCATGTGTTCATCGCGCATCTTGTTGCCCGTCGATACCTCGCTCCACGGCACCTTGAACTCCCCCGTCGCCCCCTCCGCCACGTTCCGCGGGTTCAGTTCCAGCCACCCCTCGATCTTCTTCGCCGTCCCCTTGATCGTCTCACCGGGCGCTTTGGACGTGAACGAAATCTGATTCCGCGCCGACTCCGAATCAAACTCATACCGCGTCTTCTCATTCGGGCCTTTGTTCAAGCCCGTCGCCGATGCGGATTTCTTCTCGCCCTTCTCCGTCGGACCGGCCGCCGCGCCCTCGCCCCCCTCTTCTTCTGACGCCTTCGCCTTGATCTTCCGACCCGTGGCGACCGGCGGCTCATAGGCCTTCAGCAACTCCACCCCAAACGCCGCCAACAGGAACGCCGCTGAAAAATATACAATCGACTTTCGTATCATAATGCACCACTCCCGGCAGGCTGAACAATCGACCCGTCAGCGGCCGACGCACCGCTCATTCGGGACACTCCGTTCGAGACGCTCCATGATACCCGCTCGGCACCCGGCCACAAAGCCGGTTTCGCCTCGCATCCCGTCGCTTTCGGCTCTGGACGAGCCGGCGCGCGCCGACGGCGCGGGCACCAGGTCGACGCCGTCACGGTCGAGCGCTGCGGGCGAACCCCCTCCCGAGCGTGGTCTCGCCAGCGGCCAGGAGTCCGTCCCGCCACGCCGTAGTCGATCGCCGCCCAGCTTCGTCCAGACCAGCTTCCCCACGGGATAACTCAAGCCCAGCAGCAACAACCCCGCGCCAAGCAGCCGCAGCGTCCACGGATCGTTGGTCTGAATGTCTCGCCCGGCCTTCAGATCGGTTCGCATCTGCACCAGCGCCGCGCTGACGCCCTTCAGCTCCATTCGTAGTGCCGAGATGCTGGCATCCGCTTCGCCGCCGGCCACCGCGGCGGGGTGAACGCATCCCACCGCCGGCTGGCAGGCCGCGATCAGAACCCCCGCACGAAAGGCCGCCTTCCGAACCGCGCGGCGATCACTCATCGAGCGACTCCCGCGCGCCGGATGGCTTGCATGAAGATTCTTGTATCATTTCACGGCCCTGAATCAACGCACGCAGCAGCTCCAGCTTTCGCTCCGCCGACGCCGACGCATCTCGCCAGATCGCATCGGCCGCCGCCTGAACCTCCGGCGACACCCGCCGATCGAGCGACCCCGCCATCGACGCCTGCACCTGACCGCCGACGCCCTCGTAGCGCGCGACTGCGAAATACTCCACGCCGCCGCTCACGCGAATCCCGGGGTTAACCACGTGCCCACCCGCTGCAATCTGCCCGTTGCCCGACTCCCCAAGACGCGAGGCCGCGTCTTTCATCACGCCGCGCATCGCGTCCATCATCTGCGCGTGCTGATTGAATGCATAGCCGCAACCACCCGCGCAACCCGACATCGCACCCAGCGCGGCGAACAATCCTTTGCACAATCCATGCTGTTTCATAGTTGATTCCCCTTGGCAGAATGAGCACGCTCCAGCGCCGAACCGGCCCGCGGCCGAATCGGCCTCGGCGGATTTCAAGCTTGCCCACCGACCCGGCACCGGAATCGGGAACCTCCGTCCGAATATGCACGCGCTGCACTTGGCCGCGACATACGATCACGACCCGGCTACAATTGGACATTCCCTCGCCCAGATGAATCACCTGATTGCTTCCATGATGATCCGAACTTTCCGCATTCGCTCCGGCCGATTTCGTTCCACGTACGCGTTAATCGCCATGCTCCTGCCGGCCCTCGGCATGTCCGGCGGACAGTGCGGCGGCTTCCCGTTCCCTCCGACCGGCGAATGCCCCGGCGACCCGGTCCCTTCCGTCGTCCTCAAGGTCACCAACGGCGCGGGGCAGGTTCTGCCGACCGCGACGGTTTCCTTTCGCGTCAATAACGTCGGGCCGTTCTCCGGCGTTTGTGCCAACGGAACGTGCAACGGTCTGGTCCTCGCGCTCGACACGCTCGGCACTTTTACAATACAAGTGTCTGCACCAGGGTATCTGACCGCCAACCAGACCGTCACCGTCGTCGCCGCCGCCGACGGGTGCCACCCCGTCACGCAGAACATCACCATTCCACTGCAACTCGATAACACGGTCGCCGTTCTGGCCGGCGCGTGGGAATCCGTCAACGCCTACGGACGCACCATCATCCGATTCGGCAGCAACGGGCAGGTGATCGGCGCGATCCTGTTCGATCGAACCATCGCCGGTGACGGAAACTTTTACGTGGCGTACAACAACCGGCCGATCCGCGGCGCACCGGGGCAGTCGATCGTGCTGGCAACCGCCAACGAACCGACGCGCACCCTGAACACAGTCAACTTCGTGACGACGACGCTGGGGTATCCGGTGGGATTCGAAAACGCCGCGCTGGCGGCGGACTTTCTGTCGTTGCAGGGAATGTTGGCCGGCGTGCCGGTCACGTATACACGTCTGTCGAGTATTCCCGGCCCCCTGATGGACCCCTAGCGGCGACGACGCAGAAGCGAACCGCCCGCGCCCGCGAGCAGCAGCATCGCCGTGCCCGGCTCCGGCGCGGCTTCGCCATACAGCGTGAACGACATATCAAGGACCGAGCCGTTTGGCTCCCAGAACGGAACGCCCAGCAGCGTGTCGCCCAGATGCGGGATGCCGCCCTGTCCGCCGATGACCGGCTGCCAGGTCCAGTACGGCAGAAAACCGATAACCGCCTGCACTTCCAGCCAGTAGGGAACATCCGGATCGAGCATCACGCCGGCCGGAAACTGGGCGGAGTAATCCCAGAAACGCTCGCCGTTCTCATTCTGAACCGACACCGTCGGCACGTCCTCGAAATAGTAAATTGCCTTGGTGTAGTCCGGCCCGCCCAACGGCGTGCTGCCGGCCGGTTTCGTCGCGTTCGCATCCTGCGGCCAGATGATGATGTTGAACAGCCCCACCGGCGCGGGTTGGCCGCCGCCGAGGGGAAACGCGCCGGACCACGACAGCTCCGTGAGTTTCCATTTCCCCGACGGATCCGCACTCGGCATGAGAATGAAATCATCGGCCACACCGGAATCAAACGGGAACGCGTACCCGTCCTGCGAGTTCGGCCCGGTGCAGAAATAGCAGTTGCCGCCCAGCGAATTGAAATTGTCGAAAACGATCTCATCACCGCGAGCCATGCCGCACGCCGCAATGGAAAGCGCACACGCCAATTTCATCGTGAGGACGAATTCACCCTCCGTTTGGTTTGACATGGCCGGGTTCCCGTGCGCCCTCGTTATTATACACGCGCGCCGGCAAATCGCCCGGTTTCACGGTCCATAAACCTGCTGATGATTGAATAAACCGCCGCCGCTACTTCAGCTCGACCGACCAGTAGGCGTTGTCCAGAAAGGCCTTCCAGCTCGAGTACCGCCCGTCCGACAGCTTCACCGTCAGCACCGGGTTGCGCTTGGGCTTCTTCGGAACGGTCGTCAGGTGCATGCCGGCCTGCTCGGGGGTTCGACCGCCCTTGCGGATGTTGCATTTCAAGCAGGCGCAGACGATGTTTTCCCACGTCGTCTTGCCGCCGAGGCTCTTGGGCACGACGTGATCCAGCGACAGCTCCGTCGTCGGGAATCGTTTGCCGCAATATTGACAACTGTTGCCATCGCGCGCGTAGATGTTCCGCCGGTTGAACTTCACCGCCTGACGCGGCAGCCGGTCATACACCGCCAGCCGAATGATCCGCGGCACGGCGATGTGCAGCCGCACCGTGCGAATCCAGTCGTGCGCATCCGGCTCGAACTCCCGCGCCAGCGAGCTTAACTCGCACCACTCGGAAAAATCGTATGAAAGGTACTGACCGCTCTCGAGGTGCACCACCTCCGCCAGCTCGCGACAAAGCAGGCTGAACGCCCGCTTCACGTTCACGACGCGAATCGCCAAGTAGTGCCGGTTCAGCACCAGGACGTTGCACGTTGTCCCTGTCGCTTGAGCGTTCACGCTGCACTTCCATCCCGGCGCTTATCGGGAACCCGATCTCGTGGGTGTTGCTCCCCAGCCGCGGCGCCTCACGCGTTCGCCCGCGCCGTCAGCGCTCCCTAGCCGTTGCTACCACCTAATCTTACGACTCCGTACGGCCCATCGCAAGCGTCCGGTAAATGCGCCGCGCCCCGCTCGCTGTCCGATCCCGCGACCCATCGTCCGGCGGTTCGGTCAACCTGCCGCACAAGCTATCATGCACACATGATCTCCCCGGTCGATGCCCGCCTCTTCAACGCCGCGCTCGCACGCCGCAAGTCGCTCATTGAATCCGGCGCAACCACCGCTTATCGAATTCTTAACGGAGCGCCCGACGGGCTGGACGGCGTCGTCATGGAGCGCTTCGGTCCCGTGCTCATCGTCCAATGGCACGAGGGGCGGGCCGATGTCTCACCCGGACGAGTGCAAACCTTTGCCCAGGCAGCTCACGATGCCCTTGGTACGACGGGGGTTTATCTCAAGCGATTCGTGAAGGACCGGGCCGCCGCCGGAACCGACATCGACGCCCGCCATCGCGATGCGACACCGTGGATCGGGCAACCTGTGCCGCCCGAAATCACCATCGAAGAGCACGGCCTGCGATTTCTTATCCGCCCCTATGACGGCTTCTCCGTCGGGCTTTTCCTCGAGCATCGCGACAATCGACGATTGATCCGCGAACTGGCGGCGGGCCGGCGCGTGTTGAACCTGTTCGCCTACACCTGCGGCTTCGGCGTCGCAGCCGCGTGCGGCGGAGCGAGCCTCGTCGCCAACGTGGACCTCTCGCGCCGCTACCTCGAATGGGGGCGCGACAATTTCGCGCTCAACGGGATCGAAACGCGCGCAACCAGTGAAGCGGCAGCCCCCGAATCGGAGGCCGGTCTGATAACCCGATTCTATGCATCGGATACGTTTGACTTCTTCGCCCGCGCCGCCCGGCAGGGCCTGGCGTACGACCTGATCGTGCTGGACCCGCCGACGTTCTCCCGCACCCGCCGACCGGCGCGTGTTTTCGAGCTGGATGCCGATCTTCATCGGCTGCTCGCGGGCGCAATCAGCCTGTTGGCCCCCGGCGGGCATCTGTTCTTCGCCACCAATTACCGACAAATGTCAATGAAACGCATCGAAGCTCAACTGCACGCCGCCGCCGAAGCACGCGACGCCCCCCGCCCGCCCCGCCGCGTGAAGATCCTCAAACGCCCCGCGCTGCCCGCCGACTTCGCCGGCGACGCGGATTATTCCAAGTCGATTCTCGTACGCATTGATTAGCACTGTGTCGCGGCGCGGCGCCTCGATGAACCAAGGCGCCGAACGATTTCACCGGCTCGCCTCCTGACGGATCGGTTTGGTTGTTCGGTTCGACTTCCAAACTCACGAGTTATTTCGGTAACCCCTCAATGATCGCGATCACATCCTTCGGATCGGGCCGATCGTGCGTCTTCCGCGCGATCCAGCGCCACGCAACCCGCCCGTTGCGATCGATCAAATAGTGCGCCGGGATCGTCGTGTCCTTGTCCATGGTCGATTCGTGAAAGAACAACCCCAGCCTGCGGATCACCTCCACCTTTTCATCGCTAAGAAGATCGTAACTCAACTTCTGCCGCGTCGTGACGCCCTTGGCCTCTTTGACCGGGTCCGACGAAATGGCGACCAGCTTGCCGCCGACCGATTCCAGCTTCTTGCTTACAGCTTCGAGACCTCGAAGCTCGGACATGCACACCGGTCACCAGTGCCCGCGATAAAAAACCAGCAACGCCGGACCGTTCGCATGAAGCGATGCCAGCGACACCGGCCGACCTTCCTGATTGGGCAGCGTGAAATCGGCGATCCGCTCGCCCACGGCCGGTGCGTTCGGCGCTTCCGGCTGGACTGACATCACAAACATGAAATACATGAAGAAACCGCCCAGCAGCACGCTGGCCGCGCCGGTCGGCACCGTCCACCACGAACGGCAGCGCGCCATCGCCCACACCGAAATCGCCATCCCGATCAACGCGACCACGATGTTCGGCAGCGCCGTCGAGCGAATCCACGGCACATCCATCAGCGGCATGTACGAAACCATGCCGACCAGTGTGACCGGCAGGCCGATCAGCGCGGCGCGCTTGGCGGACGCTGCACGCGACGGCGCCCGGGGATCCGGCGCGGTTGACCTTGACATGAATTAGACTCCTTACGATTTCACCGGCACGACGCAAGCCGGCCCTGATGACCGAATCCGATTCGACACGAGACGCCTCGCCGGACGCGCTGGAGATTATATCGCCCGTTTCAGCGAATCCACCGCCTTCTCCTCCAGCTTCAGCGCCTGCCCCAGCACGCCGATCTGCTGCTGGCGCATCTGGTACGGCGGCACCGAGTCGCCCGACTCCTTCGCCGACGGCACATACCGCAGATTCTGAATCAACAAGCGCACTTCCTGATCGTACCAGTCGGCCGCCATCAACCAGTGCATCTCCTTGCTGGAGAACGACCGCGCCTGGTCGCGCAGGTACCGCACCGCCGCCGCCCGCGCGTCAATCAGATTCACATACAGCCAGAAGTTCGCATGCACGTACGACGCATCGCGCGGCGCGCGAAGCTGCCCCATCCACGTCTCGAACGCCTTGCGACCCGTCACGTACGCTCCCGCCGGCCGCACCCGCTCGAACAACTCGATCCCGCGACGCACGCCGTCCACATGCACCTGCAAACTCGCCGGTCGCGCCCGCGCGCCGGTCAGCAGAATCACCCCCGTCGGCCAGCCCTTCGCCACGCGATCGACGGACTCCGCTCCGTCGTTGTACGCCCGGCAGAGCCACGTGCGATCCGGGCGATACCCCACGATCAGCCCCCAGTCCTCCGGCGGCATGATGTTCGCCGCCAGCACCGGAACGCGCCGGTCGATGCTGTCGCGAACGGCCTGAAGCAGCGCGTCGCTCGCCGTCAGATCCTCACGCAACACGGCACGAAAATCGTAACTCCAGCCGATCGCCGAGAACAGCGTATCAAGACATCCGTCACCAACCGCCGGATCGGCCGCCCCGGCGTCCCAGCCGTCCGCGCGCACTTGCAGCCGAAACGCGTGCCCGCTCATGCCCATCAGATCGTCGTACGGTATCGAACGGCCCAGCCCCTCCAGCGCCACTTCGAGGCAGTGCATCAGCGAGCAGTCTTTGCCCCGCGCGAAGCCGACCAGCGGCGAAAGACCCACCAGCTTCGCGCTGTTCGCCCCCTCGCGCTCCAGACGCAAGCGCGGCAAATCCGATTGTGCGGGCGCGGACATGGCGCCCGGGGCCGGCATGCCGCACGAAGCGCAAGTCATCGCCGTGAACAGCAGCATCCCGCGTGCCAGCGCGCGGATCGGTTTGAACGGTCGTGGGGTCGCCATGTCGGACCTACGCTACCGCGCCGCCCCGCGCGCTTCCAGCTTCGACCATTGCGACATCGCACGCGCCCACAGCCATATCGGAAGCAAGCGGCCCAATACCATGAATGCGATCAGCAGCAGTCGCCCGGCCCACGGAAGATGCGTCGTCAGTCCGGTTGACATCCCGACGTTATTCGCCGCCGCAACCGCGTCAAACGCGATTTCATAGAGCGTTCCATCGCAACACCCGCGCAGCGCGAGGATCGCCAGCGCGGTAAACCCCATTGATCCGATCGGAATCAGCGCGAGTCGCCCGAAAACGCGCCGGCGCGCCGAGCGATCCCACCCGGCCGCCGATCCCGACAGCCAGAGCATCGCCATCAGCGGCAACACCGTGAGTCGAAATCCGCCGGTCACGCCGCCGACGGACCCGCCGAGCATCGCTCCTGCCATGATCGTGGCATACCCCGGCCAGGAAATGCCTCCCTGCGAAACCGTGAAGCTCTGCAAACCCGCCGACCGCGTCGCCGCCGCATACACGCAGAACGACCACCGCTCGCCGTGCGACATCTGATCGTGCAGCGACGGCAGCGCGCCGCCAAACTCGACCGGCCGCGTCGGCGTCAGGCGCGCCGGCAGGAATCGCGGCGTCTCGCAGAAGAACAGCGTGAGCGCCACGACGGCCAGCGCGCCGCCAAACACACCCGTCTCCCACATCGCCCACGCCCCGCCGCGCGGCGAGTCGATCCCCTCCCCACCGCCGCCCGCGCCCGGCGACGGCCGCAGCAGCGCCATCACCACGGGCAAGCCCAGCGACCCCAGCACTGCCAGAATCGTGACACCAGCGAACGCCAGCGGGTTGCGAAGCTCCGCCGCCAGACCCGACGCCTTCAACGTCCAGCCCGCGTTGAACAGCGCGCTCGCCGCGTGCAACACGCTCCAGCCCGCGCGCACGTCGGCCGTCGGCGCATCCGTCGACGACCACACCGGGTACAGCAGCGCCGCGCCAGCCAGCAACACCGCCGCCGCAGCCTTCAACACCGTCGCCACACGCAACGCCCGGCCAATCAACGGCTGCACGAGCGACGTCCCCACCGCCAGCCACGCCAGCCCAGACAGCACCGTCACCCCGAAGACGACCGTCTGCCCCACGCGCGAAAAATCCTCGCCCAGGCTGTAGATCGTCTGACCCGACAAACATCCGGCCGACACCGACGTCACCGCGCTGCTTAACACGTGCGACCAGAAATTGTGACGGTAATCCGGCACTCCGCTGCGCGTGGCGATCGGCAGCGCCAGCACCAGCGTCGCCGCGACAATCAGCACGCACCAACCGGGCAGCACGCGCGCCAGCACGCGCCGCGCATCGCTCACGTCGCCCTCGATGCCCGCCAGCACCCGCGACAGCCACGCCAACACCGCCGACCCTGCCAAAAACAGCGTCGGCCCCAGCAGCATGAACTCCACGCGCCGAGCGCGCAACGCCAGGACCGCTCCCAGCACGCTGACCATCGCGAACAACGCACGATCCAGTCCACTCGCGATCGCTCGATGCCGTCCGAATGCCGCGCGGACCCAAACCACGCACGACGGCAATTGCAGCAGCGGCGCCAGCCACGCCACCGGCCACGGCGAACCATCGGCCCGCAACATGAGAGCCCCCGCCAGCCCAACAAAGAGGAACGCCGCAAACGGTCGGCCCAAGGGGGGGGTGACAATCTCTGTCACCGTCGAACCCGGTTTTGAATGCTCTCGCGGCATTTGGGCAGACTATCGCTCTGCTCGGCGCTTGACAATGAGCAACGAGGCGATTGTATGGAGGTGGATGCGGCGGGCATCGTATCGGGGGCCCCATCAATACAGTTGAGCGGAATCATGGCTGGCACTCGCACACGCACGGACTCGAACTCACATCGTAACAGCGTCGGTGCGCGCATCCGCAGCCAACGACTGCAACAGGGAATCTCCCAGTGCGGCCTTGCCCAGCGCGCCAACGTCAACCAGGGCTATCTCTCCTCCATTGAACGCGGCGACCGCAACCCGCGACCCGACACCCTCCGCGCCATCGCCGTCGCGCTCGGCGTGCCCGAATCCGTCCTCCTCGGCGACGGCGACGGCCACGACGCACCGCAGCAACTCGACACCCGCGGCCTGCCGCTCTTCGGCACCATTCCCAATGGCGCCCCGACCGACACGCAGGAGCAGCTCGAAATCTTCCCCGTCCTGCGACACCTCTGGCGGCCCGACCGTTACTGCCTCCGCTGCGAATTCGACTCCATGGAGCCGACCCTCAAACGCGGCGACATCATCCTCGTCGACTACCGCCCCGGCGTCGATCCCGAGTTCGTGCAGGGACGCATCTGCGCCTGCCTCGTCGACGGCCGCTCCACGCTGAAGCGCGTCAGCGTCGAGCTACAGACTCGCCAGCGCGTCGTGATCCTCCGGGGTGACAATCCGGCGACGCCGCCCATGCTGATCGACGACTCGCGCGAGTTCGCCATCCAGGGCGTGGCGGTGTGCCTCGTCAGCCGGGAGTTGTAGAAGCGATCCTGCTCTGTTGAAACCCACATCGAACCGGCCGATCCTAGCCCCGAGCGCAAGCGAGCGGGCACCATTCGGTTGCCCACCGGGGCGCGCAGCGTCGCAAAGCCCCGTAGGCTTGCCACCGCCCACCAACACACGCCGCGCGACTGCAACACCTCTCCCCCTTGGGGGAGAGGCCGGGTGAGGGGGAGAACTCGGAAGTGAAGATCATCTACCCTCACCCCAACCCTCTCCCTGAAAAGGAGAGGGTGTTTTGAATCAGCGCGTAACCTGGCCACCGCCCACCAACACTCGCCGCGCGACTGCAACACCTCTCCCCCTTGGGGGAGAGGCCGGGTGAGGGGAGAACTCGGAGTGAAGATCATCTACCACTCACAACCTCTCCCTGAAAAGGAGGGTGTTTTGAATCAGCCGTAACCGCCACCGCCCACCAACACTCGCCGCGCGATCAGCACCTCTCCCTGGGGAGAGGCCGGTGAGGGGAGAACTCGGAAGTGAAGATCATCTACCCTCACCCCAACCCTCTCCCTGAAAAGGAGAGGGTGTTTTGAATCAGCGCGTAACCTGGCCACCGCCCACCAACACTCGCCGCGCGACTGCAACACCTCTCCCCCTTGGGGGAGAGGCCGGGTGAGGGGGAGAACTCGGAAGTGAAGATCATCTACCCTCACCCCAACCCTCTCCCTGAAAAGGAGAGGGTGTTTTGAATCAGCGCGTAACCTGGCCACCGCCCACCAACACTCGCCGCGCGACTGCAACACCTCTCCCCCTTGGAGGAGAGGCCGGGTGAGGGGGGAGTCCCGTAGGATGGGCACCGCCCACCACGATAGAGGTAGGGTGGGTCGGCCGTCTCAACCCGCCGGCTCAATGCGTGGCACAGCCGACCAGCAGGTGCCAGCCGTTTGGTGGTTTGCCATCCCCGCCGGGCCTTGCTTAAACTCCGCCGCCATGGCACGAAGACGCGCTGAAAAAAAGCAGATGCCGCGAGCCGCCGAACCAGCATGGCCCGCGTGACACCGAAGAAAGCAATGCCGACGCAAGCTCGAGTTGTGCAGAGTAAGCCGCTCAACCGCTCCCTCAGCGCCGCCAAGGCCGCCAAGCAGGACGAGTTCTACACCCAGTACGTCGACATCCAGAAGGAAGTCGAAGCCTACCTCGAGTTCGATCCCAACACCTTCCGCGGCAAAATCGTCTACTGCAACTGCGACGACCCCTTCGAGAGCAACTTCTTCAAGTACTTCGCCGCCAACTTCAACAAGCTCGGGCTGAAGAAACTCATCTGCACCAGCTACGACGGCTCGCCCGTCGCCGGGCAGATGACGCTCTTTGACGAATACAACGGCGGTGAGATTGGGGGCGACGGCCACCGCAAGAAGCCCAAGGCCATCGCCGTCATCGTCGACCACGTGAAGGATGAAAACAACGACGGCGCGGCCGACATCGAAGACGTCAAACTCTTCCGCAAGAAGAACAAGGCCAACCGCATCGCCCTCAAGGGCAACGACCAATACCCCGGCGGCGACTTCCGCAGCCCCGAGTGCGTCGAGTTCCTCAATCGCGTATAATCGACTCGATGAGTCTTGCAGAGAACGAATCCTCGACACGAACACGTAAGGCGAGGCCGCCTGCTGTCACGACCTTACAGCGCCCAAAGGTCATCCCTTTCGGATGGTATGGCGGGAAGTATTCGCACCTTGACTGGCTGCTCCCCCTGCTCCCAAAGTGCCACCACTACTGCGAACCATACGCGGGATCAGGCGCGGTACTATTGAACCGTCGTCCGTCACCGGTCGAGACCTACAACGATCTTGACGGCGAAGTCGTCAATTTCTTTCGCGTGCTACGTGATGAAGGAGATAAGCTCGTCCGAGCGATCGGTCTCACCCCGTTCTCTCGCGAAGAGTTTGCTAAGGCCTGTAAGCTAGACCCAGAGTTAGACGCTTTTGAACGCGCGAGGAGATTCTACGTTCGCGCCCGGCAAGTGCGGATTGGATTGGCTCAGACTGCGACGATCGGACGCTGGGCAAACTGCAAGGACACAAGCCGCGCGGGGATGAGCGGTGTTATAAGCCGTTGGCTTGGTGGAGTAGAAGACTTGGGGATAATCGCTGAGCGGTTACTGCGCGTGCAGATTGAGAACCGACCGGCAATCCAAGCGATCGAACTCTACGACTCTCCTGGCACCTTGTTTTACTGCGATCCACCCTATATCCACGAGACGCGCGGCGACTCGAAAGCATACGGCCACGAAATGACAAACCGTCAGCACGAGGAGCTTGCGGAAGTCCTCAACAAGGTAAAAGGGTTGGTGGCGATTTCGAACTATCCTTGCGAGCTGATGGACAAGCTCTATCCCGCGCCTCGGTGGTTCAAGACCATAACAGAGGAGCGCACCAATCACGCCACCAAGGGCAAGCGTATCGAGGGCCTTTGGACGAATTACGATCCGAAGCTAGCTACCGGAAAAGAGAATGGGAATGGACACTTGTTCGGCGACGCTTGAAAGGGCATACAAGGATGCTGAGGCACAGTTGCTCAAGCCCTTCGTAACCAACAAAGAGATTGCGGAGCGCATCAAGTTCGCCGCGATGTGCCCGAGCAATCGCGCGGGCGCACGGTTCCTATTAGCTGCCACTCTCGCGAAGGTCACGCAACCCAACGTAGATATCCGTAAGCCGTTCATTCAAGCGTATCCTGACGATCAGAAGGCAGACGCTTATCCAGGTCGCAACTACGATGAGCAATACGTCTTCGAGTTTATCACGCGGCACAAGCTCCCATGCAGTTCTACGACTGCCTTCCTGACTCCCGGCTTCCGAACGAAGAACATTGTGCTCGACTTGACCCAGAAGCTGCGCGGGAGACCCCCGGAGCTTTACGAGTTTATCCTTGAGATTCTCGATGCCATTCAATCGGGGAAGATCAAGGCTGACGTGGTGATGAGAGAGACAATCCGTCTACTCATCGTCCAGCGTGAGGCGCGCGCCCTGAAGCTCCAGAAGCTGAAAAAGGATTTGCAAGAGCAGGCGGGCGAGCTACCCCTGTCGTCGGAGGACACAGTCAAGCTCATTGAACAGCATCTCGCACTGAAGTACGCCGCGCGGTTGCCCGTGCTGGTTGTTGCCGCGGCCTATACCGCGGCGTCGGCTAAGCTTGGCGAACGCGTGCTAAGCCTAAACGCACACAATGCCGCCGACAAACAAACCGGGGCACTTGGCGACGTCGAGATCACCCTTGCCGATGACGACAACGTCGTGACCGCGTACGAAATGAAGGATAAAGCGGTCACCATTGGCGATATCAATATCGCGATCCAGAAGATCGCCGACGGAGCGGACATACAAAACTACATCTTCGTCACCACCGACCGCATCGACGCGGAGGTGAGAGAATACGCCGCCAAACAGTACAAGGAACTTGGAGGGGTCGAGATTGCGATTCTCGACTGCATCGGATTTCTGCGCCACTTTCTGCATTTGTTTCATCGGCTCCGCACCGACTTCCTTGACGCGTATCAGGAACTCGTCCTCGCCCAACCCGAGAGCGGCGTAAATCAAGCGCTGAAAGAAGCGTTTCTCGCGCTGCGCAAAGCTGCGCAGGCCGAGGGTTGAAGCAGAAGAGAAGCAGCAAGCGCGCACAGGGACGGGTTTGTTTACAACCAGCTTGAAGGCAAGGGGCTGTTCGGGCTGGGCGGGAAGCTCACGATTCAGCCGGAGTATCAGCGGAACTACATCTATGCCGAGGGCGGCGGGAAGCGCGAGCAGGCGGTCATTCAATCGCTGCTCAAGGGGTATCCGCTCGGGCTGATCTACTTCAACAAGGTCGCGAAGGACAAGTTCGAGGTGCTCGACGGGCAGCAGCGCATCACCAGCATCGGGCGGTTCGTCACCGACAGGTTCGCGTTCATGGAGAACGGCAACCCGCGGATATTCACCAGCCTGCCCAGGGACCAGCAGAAGAAGATCAACGAATCGAAACTACTGATCTTCGAGTGCGAGGGGACGGAGACGGAGATCAAGCAGTGGTTCCAGACGGTGAATATCGCCGGCGTGCCGCTAAACGATCAGGAACTGCTCAACGCCGTCTACTCCGGCCCGTTCGTCACCAGGGCCAAGGAAGAGTTCAGCAACAGCCTGAACACGAACATCCAGAAGTGGAGCGCCTACATCAAGGGCAGCGCGAACCGGCAGGATTTTCTGGCGACGGCATTGGATTGGGTGAGCAAGGGGGACATCGGCTCTTACATGAGCGCTCACCGTGGTGATGAGAACATCACCGAGCTAAAAAACTACTTCGATGCCGTGATCGACTGGGTTTCGACGGTGTTCGAGGACGTTTACCCGGAGATGAAGGGGCTGGAATGGGGGCGGCTGTACGAGGAATACCACGACAAAAGCTACAACCAGGCGAAGATGAAAGAGGCCGTGGAAAAGCTGATGGCGGATGAGTACGTCACCAACCGCAAGGGCATCTTCGAGTATGTGCTGGGCGGCTTAACCGACAAGAAGCTGCTGGCCGTGCGGGTGTTCGACGAGAAGACGAAGAAGGTCGCGTACGCCAAGCAGACGCAGGCGGTGAAGGGCAAGAACAAATCCAACTGCCCGCTGTGCGCGGTCGGCGACAACGCGAACAAGGCGCGCATCTACGATTTCGACGAAATGGACGCCGACCACGTGGCCGCGTGGAGCAAGGGCGGCGACTCGTCAGCCAATAACTGCCAAATGCTCTGCACGACCCACAATCGGGCCAAGGGCAATCGATAGTGCGCTCGGCGGGTCGATGCGGCCGACCCACCCTACACAATCTGCCGCGTCCTCCGCGCGAAGCCGACTTTCAAATAATCCCCCTCTTCCCCGCCCCCATTGCCCAAACCGCCGGGACACGCCGTTCCTAATTCCCCACCGGGCATGAGATTGCAATCGCGATGACACTTCCTGTCACCCGATTATTGCAAATTATTGACTCCGCGCAATGGCTTCGCTACGCTCGGTTCGGTTTATGTTAGGGAACCTGGGAGGGCCACACATGCACGAAAAAACCGATTCCGCCGCCGAACTGCACCTGCGCGTCATCCGCGAGCCGGCCGTCACGCCGCTATCGCCGCGGAAGCGGGCCATCTGCTGGGATTTCGGCATTCCGCCGCACGAAGGCTCGCACGTCGTCGCCGACAACCTGCGGCTCGCGGCGCGGCCGGGCACGATCACGGCGCTGATCGGACCGAGCGGCTCGGGCAAGAGCAGCATCCTCCAGGCCATCGCCGATCAGGTCGGGCAGGCCGTCTGGGTCGGCCGCGAGAAACTCGACAAGCGTAGTTCCATCATCGATCTCGTCGCCCCGCGGCGTCCGCTCGCGACGGTGATGCGCATCCTCACGGCCTGCGGCCTGGGCGAGCCGCGCCTGTGGGTGCGCTCGCCGGAAGACCTCTCCGACGGCGAGCGCTTTCGCGCGGCGCTGGCCCGCGCCATCGGCCGCGCCGTCGGCTTCCCGGTGCCCGCGCCGATCTTCTGCGACGAGTTCACCGCGGTCCTGCATCGCCGCCTCGCCCGGGCGATGGCCCACAACCTGCGCAAGCTGGTCGGCCGCGCCGGCCTGACGCTCTTTGTCGCGTCGTCACAGGATGACTTTCTCGACGACTTGCAGCCCGATCAGCTCGTGCGGCTCGGCGGGCCGGCGCCGCGCGTCGATGCCTTTGTTCCCCGGTCGCGGCGATTCTCCCTGCATCGGCGGCTGGTCGTCGAACCCGGCTCGGTTTGCGACTACAGTCTCTTTTCCGCCATGCACTATCGCCATCGCGACGGTCTGGGCTTCGTCGACAAGGTTTTCCTCCTGCGGGAACAGCCCGGCGGTGAGCCTCTCGGCATCCTCGTCTTTGCCCACGGATCGATGGAGCTGGCCCTGCGCAACCGCGCCACCGGCGGGCGATTCGTCCGAAACCTCCGCCGGCTCAACCGTGAGCTGCGCGTCCTGCGCCGGCTGGTCATGCACCCCGACGTGCGCGGCTGCGGACTGGGGCACGTGTTCGTGCGGCGCACGCTGCCGCTGGTCGGCGTGCGATTCATTGAGTGCCTCGCCGCGATGGGCACCGTCAACCCGGTGTTCGAGCGTGCCGGAATGCACCGGATCGGCCAATGCGCCCTGCCGCGCGGGCGGCTGGCGATCCTCGAACGCATGCGCCAACTGAAGCTGGACCCCTTCAGCGACGGCTTCTCAAGCCAGATAGCAAAATATCCCCGCGTGCGAAGGCTCGTCGTCGAGACCCTTCTCGGCTGGTCGCAGGTCACCCACAGCGCCAAGGGCTTCCGCCTGCGAGGCCGAAGCCCCGACGAGCTGGGGCAGACGTTTCGCCAGGTGCTGGGCGAGCCGCCGGTTTATTACCTCTGGGACCGCGAAGGTGAGTACCCTCGCGCGGATCTGCGTCCCGATGCGCAGCCTCGCCTGGCAAACCATTCGCCACCGCGACCGCGCGCCACCGCGACAAGCCGAAAACTCGATCCGCGCGGTTGAGTGTCCCCCGGCCGGCCTGCTCGTGGAACCGTCATCGTTGACCGGTTCGCGGAGAAAAAACCGGAGCGATGGACGCCTTCCGAATTGCAGAAGCCGGGCCGGACTTGGTACAATATTTTTCCGTGAAGTGGGTAAGCCGCACGGTCTCACCCTTCCCCCGCCGCGCGACCGGCCCATCGCGAAACGCTGTTGAAAGGCGTCGCGTTGATTAATTTGTCTCTATTAAGGAACCCGACCATGACCCGCTATCGCCGAGTCCGCGCGCGCTGGTGCGCCGCCGTGCTGATCCTTCCGGCCTTCGCCGCGATCGCATCGGCGCAGAATCGAATCGCCCCCTGGCCTCTGCCCGGCACGTACCGGCCCACCGTCGAGGAACGCAGCACGCTCCCGGCCGACATCGTGCAACAGGTTCGGCAGCCCGCGCTCGATCTGAACGCCATCCTTGCCGAAGACGACAAACTCGCCGAGGAAGGCGGCGCACCGCGCTACGCCATCCCCCGGCCGGTCCAGCTCTCTCCCCGAACCGACGGCCTGTGGGAACAACTGGATGCCGACACGCTGCTCTGGCGGCTGCGCATCACGGTTGAGGATGCCGTCTCGATCAATCTCGGCTTCTCGCGCTTCGTGATGCCCGAGGGCGGGCGATTGATGCTGTATTCGTTCGACATGCGTCACGTGCTGCGCCCCTACACGCACGAAGACAACGCCGACCACGGTGAGCTGTGGACGCCCCCGGTCGCCGGCGGCGATCTCATGCTCGAAGTCACCGTGCCAGCCTCGCTCGCGACGCTGCTCGAGCTGGAATTGACGTCTGTCAACGTCGGCTATCGGCCGTTCATGATCCCGCCGGAGCTACAGGACCTGGGCGCGCCGCGCTCGGGCGCCTGCAACGTGGACGTGATGTGCCCGGAGGGCGATCCCTGGCGCGATCAGATTCAGGCCGTCGGAGTCATTTCCACCGGCGGCAGCCGCTTCTGCACCGGTTTCATGGTCAACAACACGTCAAACAACCTCGTGCCGTACTTCATGACGGCCAACCACTGCGGGATCAACTCCGGCAACGCCGCCTCGCTGGTCGTCTTCTGGAATTACCAAAACTCCTTCTGCCGGCCGCCGGGCAGCCCCGCCAGCGGCCAGCCGGGCGACGGCGTCCTCACGATGAACCAAAGCGGCTCGACCTTCCGGGCCGCGGCGTCGGTCTCGGATTTTACGCTGGTGCAGCTCACCGCCAACCCGAACCCGGCCTGGAACGTCGGTTTCGCCGGATGGGATCGGCAGGATCGCTTCCCGCCCAGCGGTTCGTGCATCCACCATCCCAATACAGACGAAAAGCGAATTACGCTTTATGACATCGCCGTGCGGCCCGATCGGCCGACGCATGGTTCCAGCTGGGGATGTTCACCTTTCCCCGGCCCCGGCGACGGCACGCACATCAAGGTCTACTGGTCGCTCGCCGTCACCGAGCCCGGCTCGTCCGGTTCGCCCCTGTTCGACGAGTTCAAACGCGTCATCGGCCAGTTGCATGGCGGCGCTTCGGCCTGCGGCCAGACCGGCGACAACCTCTCCGACTGCTACGGTCGAATCTGGCGTTCGTGGACCGGCAACGGCACCGCGGCCACGCGCCTTTCCGACTGGCTCGACGCGACCAACACCGGCGCGCTCAACACCGACACGCTGCTTAGCGGCGGCTTGAGCGTTTCGCCGACCACCGGCACGACGCACATCGGCATCGTCGGCGGGCCGTTCACCAACAACCCGACGAACTACTCGATCAACAACCAGACGGCCAACGCCGCGAATTACTCGGTGAGCATCGTCGGCGGCGGTACCGCGCCGCTGTTGCTCAACGGGGGTCCCGGCCCGCTCAATGGAACCGTGCCCGCGGGCGGCCCGTCTGCTGGCGTCGCGGTCTCGCTGGATGCGTCGGCGGCGTCTCTGCCGGCTGGCATCTACACGACGACCGTGCGCTTCCAGGACACAACCAACAACCTCACGATGGACCGCATCCACACCCTGGAGGTCGGCCAGACCGGTTTCAACACCACGCCGGCCAACGGCCTCTCCGCGGGCGGACCGGTCGGCGGCCCGTTCACTGCCACACAAGTCTATACTCTGACCAGCACGCAGCCGACGCCCGTGACGATCCAGATCGCCGCCAACCAGCCGTGGATCTCGATCAACGGCGGCACCGGTCCGGTCAACCTCAACCTGAACGGCACCGGTGACAACGCGGCCGTCACAATCGGCTACTCCGCGGCGGCGAACAGCCTCGCGGCGGGCCTGTACAACGGCCAGGTCAGCTTCACCAACCTGTCGGGCAGCAACAACGGCAACACGACGCGCGCGGTGCAGCTCGACGTGGGACGCTACACTTACACAGCCACCGACGTGCCGCAGAACATCAACGACAACGCGACCATCACCAGCGTGGTCAACGTCACCGACGCCTACTGCATCGGTGACGTCAACGTGCAGGTGGACATCACCCACACGTACATCGGCGATCTGATCGTCGAAGTCATCTCGCCGGCCGGCACGATCGTGCGGCTGCACAATCGCACGGGCGGCAGCGCCGACGATATCCATCGTCTCTATGACGACGGCGTGACCAACCCCGATGGTCCCGGCACGCTGGCCGATTTCATCGGTGAAAATGTGCAGGGCAACTGGACGTTGCGCGTGTCGGACAACGCCGGACAGGACGTCGGAACGCTGGACGGCTGGCAGTTGAAGATCGCCGCGAGCGGCGGCAACTGCGCCCCGCCTCAACTGGTCTACAGCTGGCCGCTCGATACCGATCCGGGCTGGTCGGCCGACGCCGGTCCCGGCGGCAGCGGACCCAACGGCAACGGCTGGGCCTGGGGTGTGCCGGACAACAGCGGCGGCACCTGCGGCACCGGTCGACTCAACCCGACGAGCGGGTTCACCGGCTCGAACGTGTACGGCTACAACCTGATCGGCTGTTACACGAACAACCTGTCGCCGACGCGCTGGCTCACGACGACCGCCATTGATTGCACCGGGCTGTCGAACGTGAAGCTGAAGTTCCGCCGGTGGCTGGGCATCGAATCGGCGACGTTCGACAAGGCCTACATCGAGATGTCGACCAACGGCACGACGTGGACGCCGGTCTGGACGCACGCCGGCGGGTCGTTCAGCGAGCAGGCCTGGACCCAGCAGTCCTACAACCTGATCGGCGCTGACAATCAGCCGACTGTCTATATTCGATGGGGCATCGGTCCGACCGATAGCTCGGTCACGTACCAGGGCTGGAACATCGACGACATCGAAATCTGGGCGATCGTTCCGGACACCTGCGCGGGCGTGACCGTCGGCGATGTCAACGATGACGGCGACGTGAACGGCGAAGACCTCGCCGGGTTCACGGCGACCGTGCTCAACCCCGGCGGCGCGACGCAGCACGCCCTGTGCGCCAGCGACGCATCGGGCGGCGGCGGCGTTACGCTCGATGACGTTCAGCCGTTCGTCGATATTCTGCTGGCCCCGTAACACAGGCCATCGGATTCCGCGTTCACGCAACGCAAAAGCCCCGGGCCGGTGCCCGGGGCTTTTTGTTGAACGGAATCAAAACCGATCCGGGTTACTCGCTTAGGATGCGACGGAGAATGCGATCTTCCATCGCGCCGTCGCGATAGAGGAACGTCCAGTCGCGCGGGGCCTGCTCCCCGCCGAGGTAGGTGCCCTCGGTCGTCGGCAGCACGCCGCTGAAGGCCTGAATCGCGGACGACGCCGTGGTGATCTGCGACTCGGGCGCGTTCAGCCGATAAACGTCGACCTGCACGTCCACGCGCCACGTCCCCTCGCGAACAAATCGCACCGTGACCTGCCGCCGAATCGTATGCAACGACGCCTGCGCCAGCTCGTAGCCGCCCTTCACGTCCTGACGCCACGGCTCATGCCACTGCTTGCTGGTCATGGGCAACGTCGTGATGACGCCCTGCGCGCGATCCTGCCGATCAGGCTGGAACTCCATCTTCCGCAGCACGCTCAAGGTCGCATCCCACAGGTACTCGCGTTCGGCTTCGTTGATCTCGCTTGCCGTCGCTGCCTCGGGCGGGACCGGTCGCGAACAACCTGCCTGCCCGATCGCGGCAATCAATCCGGCCGCGCAAACCGCCAGGGCGCAAACACGTTTCGTGAAGAAACGAACTGGCTGGGAATTGCTTGAAGGAGCCGCAGCGATGCAATCGCGTGGAAGACGCATGACGCGGGCCACTTTAGCGGGCCTCGGCGCGGCGTCAAGTCTCGCCGACGTACGCGAGAAGCCTGCCGTCGCGGCTCGTTATACTCTCCAATCGGTTTGTGTAAGCAGGCCGTGCCCGGCACGGCGGAAAGGGATGGTTCGATCCGCATGAGCATTCAACGCCTGTTCGCGGCATGGTTGTGTCTGGCGCCCACGGCGCTGCTGACCTGTTCGAAGCCGCAGTCCAGCACGCCGCCGCGATCGGAGGACGAATGGTACACCGTCGAAATGCAGGGCCAGCGATGCGGCCACATGCACTCGACACAGCAGCAGGTCGGCGATGAGATGCACACGCGGACGGCCATGACGGTGGAGATCGTGCGCGGCCCGGCGAAGATCAAGATCACCATGGACCAGCGCTACCGGGAAACGATGGATGGCAAGCCGCTCGGCTTCGAGAGCGAAATGCTGATGGGCCAGATGCCGGTGAAGCAGAAGGGGACGGTGGCCGACGTCAAGATCACGCTCGTGACCGATCAGATGGGCGCGTCGCATACGAATACGTACGACTTCGACCCGGAGTGCAAGTTCGCGTGGGGCCTGCTGCTCGAGCAGCGCGCGCGGGGAATCAAGCCGGGGATGAAGTTCACGGTGAAGACGTATGAGCCGTCGGTCCGCGCGGACGGGCCGGTGGAGGTGACGTTCAACGTCGAGGACAAGGAAAAAGTTGACGTGCGGGGGACGAAGCGCGAGTTGTACCGCGTGACCAGCACGCTCCAGATGCAGGTGCCGGTGCAAACAACGATGTGGGTGGACGAAGAGGCCAAACCGATCGTTTCCAACATGAACCTCGGGTTCATGGAGGTGCGAATCGTTCAATCAACGAAGGAAGAGGCCCTGAAGACGGACGGCGTGAAAGGACCGGAGATGTTCTTCAGCACGTTTGTGTCGTCCGACAAGAAGATCCCCGCGAAAGCCAAGTCGGTGGTGCTGAAGCTGACGGTGCCCAAAGACGGCGATCCGCTGCCCGACATGCCGGACACGGGGATGCAGTCGTTCAAGCGGGTGAACGACCATGAAGCGACGCTGACGATCCGCCGGCTGGATTGGAAAAAGCTTCGCGAGATCGCCGCAAGCGAGGATGGCAGGGCCTCCGCCGAAAAGGAGATGAGCGAGTTTCTCCAGGCTTCGGCGATGGTGAACACGGGCGACGCGCGGATCAAGCGATTGGCGAAACGCGCGGTGAAGGATGCGAAGACCCCGGCGGAGCAAGCCGACGCGCTGCGCGAATATGTGACAACCTATGTGAAGAACAAGGGCCTCGACGTCGGATTCGCCACGGCGAGCGAAGTGGCGAAAACGCGGGCGGGTGATTGCAGCGAACACGCCGTGCTGCTGGCGGCGCTGGCGCGGGCGGCGGGCCTGCCGTCGCGCGGGGTGAGCGGAATCGTGCAGATTCCGTGGAGCGAAATGCCCAACGGAGCCGAGAGCGCGTTCGGCTATCACATGTGGACGCAAGTCTTCATCGGCGGACAATGGGTGGACATCGATGCGGCGATGCGTCAGACCGATTGCGACCCGACGCACATCGCTCTGTCGCTGATGCCGCTGAACGACGAGGCCCTGGGGCAGTCGGTGATGTCACTGCTGCCGCTGATGGGCCGGCTGAAGATCGAAGTCGTCAAGATCGAGGAATAGCGTGATGCGCATCGCCCTCACCGGCGCGACGGGCTTTCTCGGCCGTTACATCGTTCAACGCCTGGCCGCATCGGGCCACGCGCTTCGCTGCTGGCGACGTGCGGAGTCGGACGCAAGCGGACTGGGCAACGCGGTCGGCGCGATCGAATGGGTCGCCGGCGGACTGGGCGAACCCGACGGATTCGTCGATTACTGCCGCGGTGCCGATGCCGTCGTCCATGGCGCGCTGGCACGGGCCGCGGGCACGGGCTTTCGCGCGGCGGCCGACGCGGGATTCGAGGAGTTCATTCGCCTCAACCTGCTTGGCTCGCTCATGCTGATGCGCGCAGCGCGGGCGGCGGGTGTGCCGCGATTTGTCTTCATCTCGACCTGCGCCGTGCACGAAGTCATCCTCGCCGATCGACCGCTCGACGAGGCGCACCCGCTCTGGGCGACTTCGCATTACGGCGCGCACAAAGCCGCGATTGAAAAATTCGTGCATAGTTTCGGACTGGGCGAAGGCTGGCCGATCTGTGCCGTGCGGCCGACGGGGATTTACGGCGTCGCACATCCTCCGCAGCGAAGCAAATGGTACGATCTGGTGCAGCGGGTCGTGCGAGGCGAGTCCGTCCACTGCGAGCGCGGCGGCAAGGAAGTCCACGCGGCCGACGTCGCGAAAGCCGTGGAGATTCTGCTGGTCGCGCCCGAGGAGTCGATTCGCGGCCAGGCTTTCAATTGCTATGACCAGTACGTGGCGGACTACACGGTGGCGAAGCTGGCGGCGCAATCGAGCGGCAGCCGCTCGACAATCACCGGCTGCGCCCCGTTGCCGAAGAATCAAATCGCTGTCGACAAGCTCATGAAGCTGGGCATGTCTTTCGGCGGCGATGCCCGGCTGCGTGAAACGGTAAACCAATTGGTGAATCATGCACGGATCGATTCGTCCGCGTGATTCATTACAACCGATCCACCAGTTGAATCGTCCCGCGAACGCGCACCGTACGTAGAAACAGTTGCCTCGCCGGCATCGACTCCGTCTCGCGCACCGCAACTTCGATCAACGCCAACCGCCACGGCCCCTGCAACGAATCGCCGATCTCCACCCATCGCTCGCATTCGATGTCGTCGATGTCTCGCCCCTCGTAGAGCGCCGCCGCCGCGACGTGATCCATCAGCGGCAGGCACCGCGCCCGCGCCCGCCGCGCGTCAAACGGCTCGATCGCCGCATCCTGGGCCAACTCGAACGCGATCGTCTCGCCGATCCGTTCGTATCGCTCGAATCCCGCCGACGGGTGACCCATCTCAACCGACTCCGACCGACTTTACTCCATCCGTCAAACCGCGATGATGCCGCACATGATCGTCGCCGAATCACACGACGTTGTCACCGCATCCCCCGCCCCGCGCGATCGACGGCTCGCCGCCATCCTGCTCACGTTGGGATTTTGCCTCACGGTCGTCTGCGGGCGCGTCCATCCCGACGGCCTTGTTCACTTCGACGATCTCACGCACTACCTCTTCGCGCGATGGGCCTGGACCTGGCCGACTTATCTGCTCAACGACTGGGGGCGACCGGGTTTCACGATTCCGTACTTCCTGCCTGCGGCGCTGGGCTGGCCCGCCTGCAAAGTACTCTCGGCGATCGTGCATGCTGCGGCCGCGTGGCTGGCGTACGGCATCGCCGGCAGACTGGGTATTCGATACGCCTGGGCCGTCATTCCGCTGTGCTATGCGCAGCCGCTCTTTTTCAATCTCGCCCAGACGACGCTGACCGAATCGCCGATGGCGCTGTACGTCACGGCGTCGGTCTACCTGGCGCTGCGCGCGCGCTGGGGCGGGTCCGCCGCTGTCATGTCGCTGGCATTCATCACGCGGCACGAGGCCGTGATCCTCGCCCTCCCGTGGGCCTGGTGCGCCTGGCGCGCGGGCGTGCCGCTGCGCCGATCGTGGCCGCTCCTCTGGGCGCCGGCGGCCGTCAACCTCGCCGCCATCGCGGCCGGCGTTCAACCGGCAATTGAATTGCTCTTCGCGCCGCGCGCGTCCACGCAATACGGGCGCGGCGGCTGGCTGACTTTTCTCTGTCGATCGCTGGAAGCGTTCGGCCCCGGTGTCATGGTCCTGGCCATCGCCGGGCTTGCACCGCTCTGGCGAAACCGGGCGGCGCGATTAACGCTCGGCGTCGCGTTAACCTACTTCCTCGCGCACACCGCGATTCGGGCGCTGGGCTTGTACGCCTCCGGCGGTTACGCGCGGTTTCTCGTGCCGATCGCGCCGCTCGTCGCCATCGCCGCCCTGGCCGGATGGAATCGCCTGTTCGACGCCGACGCGGCCGAACGCCGCCGGTGCGCGGTCGCCCTCGTCGCTGGCATGATCATCTTGGATGCCTCGCTCGAACGACAATTCGAAATCCACGAACGCCTGCACGACATCCTCGCCGAGTATCCCCAGGTCGACCAGGCGCGGACGGCGATGCGCTGGGCGACCGGTTTGTTTCTCGCTGCTTGCGCGACCGCGGTGATCGTCGATCGAAAGGCCCACCATGCGGAACCGCGCGTTTCCGGGGGCGGCCCACGCGCGGGCTTCGCGGTCCGCGCTCCGGCACTCCTCGTCATCGCCCTGATCGCGCTCACCGCGTGGAAACTCGCCGGGCCGATTCGACCGCCGCCCGAAGCGCCGATCGTCCGAGACACGCTCGCATGGCTGCGCGAGGCGGGCCACGGCGAGCGCGAGATTATTTCGGCAAACGTCTGGATCGACTACGTCACCCGGCGAAACCTCCCGCCGGATCGCCCCTCGGTGCGCGAAGCCCTGGCCGCCGCGCCGATCGGCGCCCTGTTCGCGTGGGAAAATCAGTTCGCCGCCAGCGAGGATCATCGACTGCCCCTGTCTGATTTCGTCGATCACCCGTCGTGGCGGCTGATCCACCAGTCCGCACCACGCCCCGGTGCAAAGGCGCCGTATCTGCTGATTTTCCAGAAAATAAGCGTGTGGCCGCAGCCCACGCCCGCTACGTCCGTTGCCCCCGCTCAACCCCGGCCTTAAGATTTCCACCTGCCGCGAGCATGCGTCAGAATGCGCCGACGGGGCGCGTCAGACGGGCCTTATGCTGCGGCCGGAGCGGTCAGCGACTTCATGTCCGGTGCAAACACGACCAACGGTGACGGCGCCTGTTTCAAACGGGTGCTCCTGATCGGCCTCGACGGCGCGACCTTCGACGTGCTCGGCCCGCTCATGGATCAGGGCATCATGCCGCATCTGAAGGCGCTCACGGCCGGCGGGGTCTGGGGCGAGTTGGAATCGACCCGCCCGCCGATCACGCCCGCCGCCTGGACGACCTTCATGACCGGCAAAGGCCCGGGCAAGCACGGCATTATCGACTTTCTTCGATATGATGTGGAGGCCAACCGGCTCGTTTTCAACAACAATCAGCGCATCAGCCAGAAGACCATCTGGAGCATCTTGAGCGACAAGAACTACCGCGTCGGCTCGATCAACGTGCCGATGACCTTCCCCCCCGAGGAGGTCAACGGGTTCATGATCTCCGGCTTCGACACACCGACCGGGCAGGACTTTACCTACCCGAAGGAACTCCAGGCCGAAATCCTCTCGCGCTACCCCGACTACACCCACGAGAAAAAATGGGAGCGCAAGGCCCTCGGCGGCGACAAGGTCTTCGCCCAGAATCTCCGCTACATTTGCGACAGCTTCGAACGCGGCTACGAGCTCTCCCGCTTCTGCGGCGACAAGTACGGCTGGGACGTGCTCATGGTCCTGTTCAAGCTGGTCGACAACCTCCAGCACAAGGCCTGGCGCTACCTCGACCCGCGCACGCGCCACCTCGACCCGAAACGAACGCAGCTCACGATCGACTGCTTCGCCGCGCTGGATCGCGTCCTGGGCAAGCTCCGCACGTTGGCCGACGAACACGGCGCGACCATCCTCATCATGTCCGACCACGGGCACGGCAGCCTCGACGGCAAGGCCCAACCCAACCTGCTGCTCGCCAAATGGGGCTACCTCGCCCTGCGCAACGGTGCGGCCAAGGCCCAGACCCGCGCCGGCATCTGGTGGAAGCGGCTTGTCGGTTCGCGCAACGGCGCCGGCAAAGGCAGCAAGCTCGATCACGATCTTGCTTTTGATGCCTCGCGCACCCGCGCTTGCGTCCTGCACGCCGGCATCTACGGTTTTCTCTACATCAATCTCAAAGGACGCCAGCCAGACGGCATCGTCGAACCGCGTGACTACGAAGCGCTGCGGCGCGAAATCCGCGACAAGCTCCTCGCCGCGACCTGCAAGGATCGCGACGGCAAGACCATGAACATCTTTACCGATGTCTTCGTCACCGAGGAACTCTACGGCTGCAATCGGCAGGATCACCCGTGGATGCCGGACCTGCTTCTCGCCCCCGCCGACGGACTCGCGGTTATCAAGAAGATCCGCGGCTCGTCGCCCGTGCGATGGGTGCCGCTCGACCGGCTCGAGGGCACGCACCGCCTCGACGGCATCTTTGTCGCCAACGGCCCGGGCGTCCGAGGCGGGCGAAAAATTCGCGCGCACATCGCCGACATCGCTCCGACCCTCATCGCCGGACTCGGCGAGCGTGTCCCGAACGACATGGAAGGCCACGTCATTCAGGAACTGTTCGACAAGCCCGTTCACGTCCGCTACGAGCCGCCTCGCGAACGCCGCATCGACGAAACCGCCCCCGTCCTTAGTAAGTCCCAGCTCGAAGAAGTCGCCAGCCGCCTCGGAGACCTCGGCTACCTCGATTGATCCATCGCATGGGCTTATTGCCCAGTCCACCGATTCAGTCGGGCACTATTGCATTGATTCACCTGAATCGAACCCATGCTCCGGCCAGCCTGCCGAATACCAACGCTTGCACGTTCAAGTCACCCGACCTTATAATCCGATGACTCGCACGGACACATGGAGGCACTCATGCCGCGCCTTCGTCCGAGTCCCCGCCCGATGGCTCCTCGCGAAAGGAAACATCATGATGTCACTCCCGCTTGATCTCTGCGCCCGCCTCGCTTCTCTCATTCGCCCCGTTCGGTTCGGCGTGCCCGCGCTGGCCTGCGCGTTACTACTGGCCGGCGCGGCCTGCGACACCGTGCGCCTGACCGGCTCCGGAAACATCGCCCCCAGCCAGTTCGGCTTCGGGAACGACGCCGCGCCCGCATCGGCCGAGGCCGCCCAGACCGAATCCGTCGCCCGCGACATCGAAGAGGCCGACGTGGTCAAGGTCGTCGGCAATCGGGTCTATGTGCTGAATCGCTACAAAGGACTTATTATCATCGACGTCTCCGATGCCGATCACCCGGCGGTGCTCGGCACGTTTGACCTGCGCGGCCGCGGCGTCGAGATGTACGTCGTCGGCTCGCGCGTCTTTGCCCTGCTTAGCGCCGACTTCTTCTTCTACGCCAACGTGCTCCCCGCCCTGGGCGGCGCCGAGCCGGGCGTCGCCGTCGGCCCCCCGCTCGTGCCCCAGAGCCGACAGCCCGACTTTGAAGGCAGCCAGCTCGCCATCGTCGATGTCAGCGATCCGACCCAGCCGGAGTCCGAAGGCAAGATCAACCTCGTCGGCTACGCCAGCCAGAGCCGACGCGTCGGCGACGTGATCTACGTCGTCGGCACCAGCCTCGCCGCCGGGCAGTCCGATGGCGACACCCCCTCGTCGCAGGATGCCGCGTTCGTCGTCTCGACCAATGCCTTTGTCGCCTCGGTCAACGTCGCCGACCCGTCCAACCCCGTGCCTGTGCAACGCGAGACCTTCGAGGGCGACAACGCCGTCATTCACGTCTCCACCACGACCATCTTCGCGGGCAGCAGCGAGTACGACTTCGACACCGGCGACGTCTCCACGCGCATCACCGCGATCGACATCTCCGATCCCGCCGGCGCGATCAACGTCCGCGGCGACGTGCTCGTCCCCGGCATGATCCGCAACCGCTTCTACATGGACGAATTCGACGGCGTGCTGCGCGTCGTCACGCAATCCACCGGCTTCGGGTTCCGCGACGTGACGCTCTATACCTACGACGTGACCGACCTCGATGACATCCTCCCCCTCGGCAGCGTCGACATCATCCAGAACGAATCGCTTGAAGCCGTGCGCTTCGACGGACCGCGCGGCTACGCCGTCACCTTCTTCCGCGTCGATCCGCTCTTTGTCCTCGATCTCTCCGACCCCGCCAATCCCGCCGTCACCGGCGAACTCGAAGTACCCGGCTGGTCCACGCACATCGAGCCGCGCGGCGATCGACTCATCGCCGTCGGCATCGACGACACCGACGGGCAGCGACCGGCCGTCGCCTACTACGACGTGTCCGACCCGAGCAGCCCGCAGCAACTCGCGCGCGTCATCCTCGGCCCGCCGGGTTCGTACACCGAATCCGAAGCCACCTACGACGAGAAGGCCTTCAAGGTCGTGGACGAGTTGAACCTCATCGCGATTCCCTTCCGCCACGTCGAGTACCCCGCCGGGCCGACCCCGGTTCCGGGCGGTCCGACGCCGTTCAACGATTCGCCTCCTGGCGCGGGCGAAGGCTCCGATTCATCAAGCCCCGGCTCGGCAGCGGAGATCAACCAACCTATCTGCCAGAACGCCGTGCAACTGGTCGACTTCTCCGACACGGCCCTTGTCCAGCGCGGCCTGTTCGAGCATCGCGGCCGCGTCGAACGCGTCGGCGTCATTGACGGTCGCGTCTTCGCGCTGTCGCAGGCCTCTTTCCAGACGGTGAACATCGCCGACCGCGATGCGCCCACGTCCGCCGGAGTGGCCGACTTCTTCACCGGCGAAGAGATGCCCTACTACGCCGACGACTGTGGGTACCTCTACTATGGCGGCATCGACGAAGAATTCGGCCAGGGCGGTACGCTTGCGCAACTGCTCGCGTCGCTGTTGAACAATTGCGGCGCGACCGGCGTCTTGCCGCTGGCGGGCCTCGTCGCGGGATTTGTCGGGATGACCCGCGCACGACGGCGACGTATTCAGCGATAAGCGCCCGCGGCGCGCCGACATCGCTTTCGTTTCTTCTCCCCTCGAAGCCGACGGATTGCAATCCGTCGGCTTCTTGATTGCGCCGGATACGCCCACAGGCAACACGTCTTTTCGATGCCCGTCGGCGCGGTATCATTCGCACGTCGCCGACGATTCGGAACCGCCGCGAATGAACACGCCTCCCGCACCTTCACACGCCTCGCTCCCCACTGCACAGGGTTTGAGCGATCTGCCGCGCGACGAATTAGTGCGCTACGGTCGACAACTGGGTCTCGAACTTGATCCCGACCTGCCCACCGGATCGCTCGTGGCTTCCATTCGCACTCGCCAGGAATTGCTGATCGAACTCGAACGCGACGCGCTGCTGGATATTGTCGTCTGGGCGCGCCGGCCCGTGCGGCGCTCCGCGAGCAAGGAGGAACTGGCACGCGAAATCGCCCGCATCGAGCGAACAAACTACAACAGTCTGCCTCTTCGCGGCCTCGTGGCCCTCGCACGCTTGCGCGGCCTGCCCGCCTCGCCGAACGAGAATGCCCACGACGTTATCGACCGCCTCAAGAAAGCCGAAGGACTCCTGAAACGCTTCATCCGCAAGCGCCGCCAATGGGTCACCTCGCTCATGACGAAGCTGATCGCCGGAGCAGAAGAACCCGATGAAGGCGACTACCAGTTCCTGCCCGAAGAAGGAAGCGAGCTGACGCGCGTCACCCTCAAACAGCAGATCGAACAGCACGGCATCGTCGGAGGCATCGCCAGCCGGCTGCGCGGCGCCGCCGACGATTACATCAAAGTAAAGCTCGACGAAATCGAGCAGCGCATCGACGCGAAGCTGTTGGAGATCGACCAGCGCCTCGCCGAATGGCGAGACCGCGAAGTCGCCAACCGCCTCAAGATTCTGCGCATCACGCTGGTGTTTTCGGCGCTTGTCGCCGCCATCTCGCTCGGCTATAAATGGCTCGCGGATCGCACGCTGCCCGGGCCGATCAAGGATTCCCCGCCCGCAGCCGTCGCACCGAACTCCGCCGAATCGACGCCGACGAACCGCTGATACGACTCAGGGACACCATGCACGAGAAACTCTCCAGCCGAATGGAGGCCATCATCCGACTCTCGCAGCGAATCGCTCGCGACTACGAGCAGGATTACGTCGGAACCGAGCACCTGCTGCTGGCCGTCCTCGAAGAAGGCACCGGCGTCGGCGCGGAAATCCTCAAGGAACTCGGCATTGACCTCCCCAAGGCCAAGGCCGCCGTCGATCGACTCATCAAAGCCAGCCTCGAAGACACCTGGGTCTTCGGCCGGCTGCCCGGCACGCCGCATTTTCGAAATGTCATGGCCGTCGCGATTGAAGAAGCTCGACACCTTGCCAGCAAGGTCGTTTGCAGCGAGCACCTGCTGCTCGCCCTCGCGCGGGAAGACGGCAGCGTCGCCCAGGCGGCTTTGCATGATCTGGGCGTCCGGGTGGACTCACTTCGCGCGGCGATTCAGAAACGCCTCGGGCAATAAGACGCGAACCCCGACCCCGAGTCATGATTCGCCCGACACGTGACCGATTCCACCCCGATTAACTCAATCCAATCACACCCGCCGAGTGCGGACCGCGCTGCTCCCAGTTCTTGCGCACCAGGCCCAGCCCGTACACGCAATATTCAAACTGCTCGCTCAGCGCTCGCAACACGCCAGCCGGCGGCCGCGTCTCACTCGTGCTCAACCGCGATGCGATGTCGTATGAACGCTTGCCCTGCTCAAAGTAAGAAATGAGATCGTCGCGCGTGCGACGCCGATGCAGCCGCCGCAGGTTCTCCGGATAAACACCAGTCCAGAATAGCGTGTAGTCACCGATCTGCCGGTGAATCAACCGTTGACGCGCTTCGCCCGCCGGCGCGGCGCTCGCCAGCGACGCCTCCAGCATCTCCGCCAGATCAGCCACCCGCTGACCGCTGCCGTCCTCCAGCGTCGTGATCCGCTCGATGTGAATGTACTGCGTCAACAGATCAGAGAGATAGTCCAGCACACCGGGGTCGCATAGCCCCAGTTCCGTCTGGAAACACTCTTCCACCAGGCCGGCGAACCATCGCCGAATCGCGCTTTCGTGTGTCGGTTGTTCCATCATCGGCGCTGCTCCTCGCATGCACGCCCGTCACAGTGCGACTGCCGCCCTTCACGGCTGCCCGCACCGCGACGCTTATTTCATCGTAGGATTCGGACGCCCCGCGGTAAAGGTTTTTTCCGACCGAATCCCTCCAGTATCATTATCGGCCGACTCATCACGGTGCTCCGATACGTACCCAACTCCTCCAGTTTGACCTGCCCCCCGACCGAATCGCCCAGGCCCCGTGCCACCCACGCGACGCCGCACGACTCATGGTCCTCGACCGCGCCACCGGGGAAATCCAGCACCGCATCTTCCGTGACCTGACGGAATTCCTACGGCCCGCTGATCTCCTGGTTCGAAACGTCTCCCGCGTCCTCCCGGCTCGTTTCACCGCGCGCCGCGCCACCGGAGCGAGCCTCGATGCACTCTTGGTCCGCGCCGACGCACCCGATCAGTGGACCATCCTCCTGACCGGCGCCGGCCGACTTCGACCGGGCGAATCACTCGAACTCGTCGGCTCCGACGCGCGCATCACGCTCCTGGAACGACTCGAACGCGGACTGTGCCAAGTCGCCCTGTCACCCCCGCAGGAAGCCGAACCGCTTCTGGCACGAATCGGCCGCGCGCCGCTGCCGCCCTACATCCGCCGAGCCAAGGCCGCCGCCGACCCGCGCGACGCGTCCGATCGCGATGACTATCAAACCGTCTACGCCCGCGAGACCGGCTCCGTCGCTGCACCCACCGCCGGCATGCATTTCACGCCCGATCTCTTGGATCGCCTTCGGGCCGCTGGCGTTAACACCGCCGATCTCATTCTCCATGTCGGCCTCGGCACCTTCGCACCCGTCGAAGTCGACGATCTCGATCACCACCCCATGCACACCGAATCGTACGATCTCCCTGATTCGACCGTCCGCGCCGTCGACGCCGCCCGGCGCGCCGGGGGTCGCGTCTTCGCCGTCGGAACGACGACCGTCCGCGTGCTGGAAACCGTCGCCGCGCACGTCGCCGCCTCCTCGAACCAAGGGGACCCTTCTCGCGAGCCTGCGCAAGGAAGCGAGCAACTTGCGACGCTGCGCCCGATGGCAGGGACGACAAACATTCTGATTCAGCCCCCATGGAACTTCCGCGCCGTCGACGCCCTGATCACAAACTTCCACCTCCCCGGAAGCACCTTGCTCGCCCTTGTCGCCGCGTTTGCCGGTCTGGACCGCATCCTCAACGCCTATCGCATTGCCATCGATAACGATTACCGCTTCTTCAGCTATGGCGACGCGATGTTGATTATCTGACTGCGGCGCGGAAGTCGATTCTCCCTCGCCCTTGCACGCATCCTGCACGTTGGTGAAAATGGCCAATTGCGATTCGCGATTGTCGAAATGCTGCAAGACCTCGCCATTTCGATTTTTCGTTTTTCTTAACGTTTCGACGTTTCTCGGGAGCCTCCCATGTCCGACCTCGCCAATCAGCAATGCGTCCCCTGCAAAGGCGGCGTGCCTCCCATGCAGCCCGATGCCGTCCGCGCCATGCTCTCCCAGCTCGACGGCTGGGCCGCGGAGAACAACCACCACCTTGTGAGGTCGTTTCCCTTTCCGAACTTCGTCACCGCCCTTGCATTCGTCAATCGCGTTGGCGAGCTCGCGGAACAGCAAGGCCACCACCCCGACATCCACCTCGCATGGGGCATGGTCCGTATCACCATCTGGACCCACAAGATCGACGGCCTCACCGAGAGCGACTTCATCCTCGCCGCAAAGATCGACAAACTGCCCCGATAACGCCCCAAAGAGCCGATTGCGCAAGCAATCGAAGCCTCCAGTAACCCACTTCAGAACCCGATGCTATAGTAATCTGATGACCAGGCCTTATCGGTCATACCCATCGGGAGGCGTACCGTGTCAACATTCGAGCTAGCCAACGCGCTACGCAGCTTCACCATCATTATCATTCGCAGCGCGCGAAAGGCCGGCTGCGCCGCCACGCTATTACTTGTCGCTGCCCTTTCCGGCTGCGGCACGCTCGACGGCTTTGCCGGGTTCGGATACGCCTCCCCCGCCGGCTCCATCAACTTCGCCCAGGCCCCGCGCGCACCGGGCAGCGCTGACCCGTTCCTGAACACCACCGGATCAGGCAATTCGCAAAATCCCATCTTCTTCCCCGGCACCGGCAACACCTTCAACAATCCGACCAACTCCCCGCCCACCAACGAACCCACCGATGCCAATTCCGGCAACGCCAACACCGGCGCCGGCGGCTCCGGTAGCGGCGGCGGCTGATCGCTTGCGATTTTGCCATCCGCGCACTCCGCGACTTCTTCCTCTACAATCCATCCACCCTTGCACGCTGCGTCGCGTGTTCGGCCGTTAACGGCCGGCATCGCCGCAAACGTGAGATGCGCGGCGCCGCCGAACAGTTTCAAGATGGCAGGCCGCAACGTTCGCTGCCATCCTCTTCAACGGATTGGATCAACACACCAACCATGCCACGCGAACGCATTCAAAAAATTCTCGCCGCCGCCGGATTCGGTTCTCGCCGAAGCTGCGAGCAACTCGTCCTCGACGGCCGCGTCAGCATCAACGGGCAGACGCTCCACGAACTACCCGCCCTGGCGGACCTGGCCACCGATCGCATCGCCGTGGATGGCAAGCTCGTTCAAGCCGAGCAAACCGTCTATTACCTCCTGAACAAGCCGCCCGGCGTCCTCTGCACCAACAACGATCCATCCGGCCGCACCCGCGCCTGCGACCTGTTGCGCGGCGTGCGCGAGCGCATCTTCCCCGTCGGCCGGCTCGATGCCGATTCGATGGGGCTGCTCATCATGACTAATGACGGAGCGCTGGCACAAAAACTGACCCACCCGCGCTACGGCGTGCCAAAAACCTACCGCGCCGAAATCGCCGGCGTCCCGACCGACGCCGACCTCGCCAGGCTGCGCTCCGGCGTCTGGCTCTCCGAGGGCAAGACCGCGCCCGCACAGGTCCGCATGGTTCACCGCCAGCGCGATCACGCCATCCTCGAAATCACACTCCGCGAGGGACGCAATCGCGAAATCCGACGAATGCTCGCCAAGCTCGGCCACAACGTCCGCCGACTCGTCCGCATCAGCGTCGGCAAGCTGTCCATTCACAAGCTCGGCGTCGGCGCCTACCGCAAACTCACGCCCGACGAAATCAAGTACCTTCGCGCCCTGGCGGACAAAGTCCCCGATCACGCCGCCCACGAACGAATCGCCCCCCGCCGCAGCCCTTCACGCGCCCCGCGCACCGGCCCCTTGCGCCATTCAAAGGCCGCTCCGACGCGCGCCACGCGTTCCGACGCGCCGCGCGACCCGCGCAAGTCGTCGCGCAATGCCTCGGCTGATACTTACCCGCGACGAGGTGCCGGCCACCGTTCGGCCGCGAATCAAGGCACCTCGCGCCGCGATACGCCGAAGCCGCGATCCACCCCACGCAAACGCCGCATCATCGGCCCTTCCTGACCGCTCGTTCCTCTGATCGTATCATGTCCCGCCGCAGCACCGCAGCCAGGTCCTGTGACGCCGCCTCTCCGCTTCGTGCCCCTGCGCCCCGGTGCCACGGACCCGACATTTAGACATTTCTCAACCTGCCGTCGCCACCGTTCCATCCTCGCCGGGGCGGATCAATTGACCCGTCAGCTCTCCCACGCTCGACAACCCTCGACGCGCCAGGTACGCGCGCAATCCCTCCGCGATCTTCAACGGCGTCGTCGGATCAACATACAGCGCCGTCCCGATCGCCACCGCCGTCGCACCCGCCAGCAAAAACTCCACCGCGTCCTCCCATCGACTGATCCCACCCAGCCCGATGATCGGAACGCCCCGCTCCCGCGCCACCTCCCGATACACCCGATGCACCAGATGCACCGCCAGCGGCTTGATCGCCGGACCCGACAGCCCGCCCGATCCGTTCGCCAGCTTCGGCCGCCACGAATCGATGTCCACCGACATTCCTACAAATGTATTCACCAGCGACAGCGCGTCCGCTCCGCCCTCCACCGCGGCCCGCGCCGTCGAGGCGATGTCCGTCACATTCGGCGACAGCTTCACCACCAGCGACCCGCGCGTCACCACCGGCCGCACCGCGCTCACCAGCTCGCGCAACAACCCCGCATCCGTCCCGAACAGCAACCCGTCCGACACATTCGGGCACGACACGTTCAATTCAAAGCCCGCCAGCGCCGGCTCCCCGTCCAGCCGCCGGCAGATCGTCACGTACTCCTCGATGCTGTGACCCGCCACATTCACAAACACCGCCGTTCCCATCGTCGCGATGTACGGCAGCTTGTCACGAACAAACGCCTCCAGCCCCACGTTGGCCAGCCCGATCGCGTTCAGCATCCCACCGCTCGTCTCCGCGATGCGCTGCGGCGCGTTGCCCTTGCGCGCTTGCACCGTCACGCTCTTGGTGATGAACCCCCCCAGCCGCGACAAGTCCATGTACGGTGCGTACTCCTCCCCATACCCGCACGTCCCCGACGCCGTCAGCACCGGGTTCGTCAACTGAACCGCCCCGATTCGCACTGACAAATCTGGCTGTTGCTCTGCGTCCACCATCATTCGCCGTTCATCACTTCCCGCGCGGGGTCCTTTCGCCCCGGCGCCCTTCGACGTAGACTACTCTTCCGAACATGCCTTCGCCATCAACACACGATGTTCTGCAATCCCACTACGAGCCGAATCACCGCATCGCCGCCGCCCACGGCTTCCATGCCTACAACTGCGGGTACGCCCCTTTAAACGCTCCCGGCACGTTCACCGATTTTCAACGCGAACTCGTCTGGCGACTCCTCGGCAACACAACCATCCCACACGACGCAACCGTCCTCGATGTCGGCTGCGGGATCGGCGGCCCCACGCGATGGATCGCACAAAAATTCCCCGCCGCGCGCGTCATCGGCATCGAATTTCTCGCCGACAGCGTCCGACGCGCCCGCGATGCTGCCGATCCCTCCATCGCCTTCATCCAGGGAGACGCCCAGCGCATCCCGTTCCGCGATGACTCCGTCGATCTCCTTTTCAACCTCGAATCCGCCCTGCACTACCCCGACAAAGCCGCCTTCCTGCGAGAATGCGCGCGCGTCCTGCGACCCGGCGGAACCCTCTGCCTCGGCGACATCACCGCCGTGCACAAACGATTCCTCGCTCCCATTGCCTGGCTCAATCGAGCTGCATCCTCCTTCAACGGCGCCGTGCTGCTCTGGCAGGCCGCCGATTATTTCCATCACCTGCGCGAAACCGGATTTGAAATCCGATCCCACGAAAACGCCGCGCCGGCCATCGCACGGTCCCTGGCACAGGGTCTCCACGATATCGCCAAGCGAGGCTGGTCCGCCGCACGCGGCTTTCGCGGCCGGTTCTTCTATCTCGTCGCCCTCGAACGAATGTTGCGATTTGGCCTCCTCGGCTATCACCTCTTTCAGGCCACGCTCCCTCCTTCCCCGGTACGAAATCCACTCGAATCACCTTGATCCGCTGCGGACCGCGATCCCCATCGTCCCTGCGGCGATTCTTATCTGACCCGCTGCTTTTCAAGCTAAGCCTGACCATTCCCGACGCCGATAAGCCCCACCGGAGTGTGTCTCCGGGAACATGAGGTGCGCCGCGCCGTGATTTCTCCCCTGGCCATTGACCAATTCTTTCTTGGATGCCGCGATCTCGCCGCCGACAAGGCCATCGTCGACGCGATGCCGCAAGTCCCCGAATCCCGACAAAGAAACCTGCTGCACATCCTCTTTGAGCACGGCACCGACGAAGGGCTGGAAGCCGTTCCCACCCTCTTCCACCATCTCGGAATAACCGCGCAGTCCGATGTCATCGCAAACGTCGCGCAACTCTTCGGCGCCCTGCGCGCCACCTCTCGCCACCCCGAAACACAATCCCGCCTGAACAGCATCCAGATCATTCAACGAAGCCTCAATCCGCGCCTCGCTTACCTCGCCGCCATCGCCCTCAACGACGGCGCCGTCCAGGTCCGCGCCGAAGCCGCCGCCACCATCCGTGTACTCACGACCCATCACTGGCGAACGCACCATGAAACTCGCAAGGTCCTCCGAGACCTCTCCTCCGATGCGCCAAGCCACGACGCCGCGGCCGACCGCCACCTCGCCCATGCCATCGTTCAAACCCTTCAGATGATCCGCGACGAACGCGGCCATCTGCTCGAAGCACTCCGCGACGCCGTCGGCAACTTCGACACGCACCATCGCACCGAGGTCCTTCAGGCTGCCATGCTCCTCGCTGAAGATCTCGAGCAAAGCCTCTTCCATCCCAACACTCTCAAACGCGGCAAGATCACCCAGGCCATGATGGAGCTGTTCACTGACCAGATCACTCCCGAATTAGCGCCGTTCGTCTACATCGCCCTCTGCCACCCCGAACCGCGACGCCGCGTCCTCAACGCCCTGGCCGCCACCCGCAACGACGACTTCTTTGTCGGCATGATCCGATGCCACTGGCTCGCACGCGAACCTCGCATCCGACGAGGACTCGCCTTCGTTCGCTCGCTCGCCTGGCTCGCCGACCCCATGCGCGCCGCCTTCTCGCTCCCTGCCGATGCCGCCTCGCTTGCTCCAGACTGGCTCCTCACCCTCGGAATCCCGACCGATCAGAAGATTGCCCTCTTGCGACAGTTCACCCTGATCGACAACCCCGCCGCAAACCGCGCCGCCCTCTGGGCACTCGTGCAGATCAACGTCCCCGCCTCCACCCTCGCGCTTCGGGAACTCCTCGACCACGAAAACCACGCCTTGCGACGGATCGCTGAACTCGAACTGAAACATCGCCGCCGTATCGAAGATCGACTCGTCCCAACCCGGCTCAATCGCCCGGAAGGCTGGGCGCGCATGCTCCACCGCGCCGCCATCGACGAGGAATTCGAAAGCCTCTGGAATCGATTCGATCAACTCGACCCGCGCGAAGCCGGCGCCGCTGGACCTTGCGCCCTCCGCTACATCTCCGGTTTTGCCACCCAGGTCCAGGTCCGCCTCGTCAGCAATCAGGCCGCGGACCGCCTCCGCGCCGTGCGGCTCATCATCGCCCTAAACGTCGCTCCCGAATTCGCTCGCACCCTCTTTAACATGGCAAACGATCCCGACGCCGAAGTCCGCGCCGCCACCCTCGAAGCCGTGGCGCGCGTGCACGACGAAACCGCGCGACGCATCCTCGAGCGGGCACTCGCCGACGACAACCCCCTCGTGCAAACCGCCGCCATCGACGCCCTCGACTACATCAACGACCGCCGGCGCGCCGAACTCGTCGCACCCCATTGCGACAGCCTGCACGCCCCAGTCCGCGCCGCCGCCGTGCGCGTCCTCCTCCGACTGCACAAGCCCGATGGCGCCAACGAACTGCTGAAAATGCTCAAGGACCCCCGGCCCGATCACCGCTGCCACGCCCTCTGGATCATCGACCTCCTCAAACTCACGCCACTCCACGCCAGAGTGTCTGAAATGTGTCACCACGACCCCGACCCTCGAATCGAACGCATCGCCCACCACGTCGCACGCCGATTGCTCAAGGCCTCCAACTCCCCGGAACCGGCCGCTGCGACGCAAACCGCCCTCGCCACGAACCCGGCCGTGGAGACCGCTTCATGACCCTGACAACACTCCTCAACCTGACCGCCTCCCTCCTCGCACAACGCGCCTACCCCGAGCGCACGCTCCGCATCCAGGAAGCTTTTCGAAGCTACCACGCGGACCCGAAGGACTCCGCCTTCTCTTCCGTCGGAAATCTACTGCTCATCCTCGGAATCATCTTGGCTGTCCTCGTGGTCGCCGCCAGGATCGTCAGGCAAAACAACCAGCCCGTCGCCGCACGCAAGCCGCGCCGATTTTTCTCTTACATGTTGAAACAGTTGGGTGCAACCTACACCGACCGACTCCTCATGCACCAGGCCGCCCATCACGCCCAACTCGCGCAGCCCGCCATGATGTTGCTCTCGCCCGAGCTTTTCCAACGCTACGCCCTCAACTGGGCCGATCAACTTCGCCTCCGATTCTTCCGACAACGCGTCCGCGCACGCTTCGAAACCATCGCCGCCCGCGCCTTCGCCCCCGCGCCCTAATCCCTCGCCCGCCCCATCCCCCATATTCCTGTTTTCATATCCCTACAAGCTGTTTCAAAACCCCCTCTCCCTTCAAGTCTTCGCGCCATCGCCAGATGCCGCCTTCGCCTACAAGCTGTTTCAAAACCCCCTCTCCCTTCAAGGGAGAGGGCTGGGGTGAGGGTAAAACGAAAAGTTTTCTCACGATTTCCCCCTCACCTAACCTCTCCACCAAGGGGGAGAGGAGTATTGAAACCGGTTTAAATTCCCTGTTCTCTTTTTGACCTTCCGTGCCTACGCGACCGTCTGCCTCCCTTTCGACTTGTTGACGTTGCGACCTTTCTCACCCGCCCGAATACTCCGCATACGTCTTCGCCGTCTCATACACCCGCACCCGAAGCAGCCGCGCCGGCTTCAACGGCTCCTCCAGCAATCCCCAGATCACCCGCGCGATGTTTTCCACCGACGGATTCACACCCGCGAACTCCGCCACATCACTGTTCAAATGCTTGTGATCCAGCCGGTCAATCACCTCGCGCTTCACCACCGCTTCAAACTGCGGAACCTCCACCACGGTGCCCCGGTCGGCCGTCAACTCCCCCCCCACCGTCACCCGCACTTCGTAATTGTGTCCGTGACCGTTGGGATTATTACATTTGCCGAACACTCGCCGATTCGCCTCGTCCGACAACGACGCCACGTGCAGCCGATGCGACGCCGAAAACTCAAAACTCTGCGTCAGTTCCACCATGCCCGGTCGCCTCCCGTCGATCCGACTCGACAAATACGGCGTCGCCGCCAGCATCAGCGACTCCAGCCGACACCCGCCCGGAACCCGACCCGATACATCCGCGTATATCTCCGAAAGCAGCCGCTCGATCGTCAGCGACACGCCGCGAACCGCCAGCGCCCGCGCCGCCGCCGGGATCGCATACCGCCGCAGCAACTCATCCAGCACCTGAATATTGACAAGATACCCCGTTGTCGCGTCCGGCTCGCCGCTCACCACGATCCGGAGCTTCAGGTACGGCGCGACCCCCACCGCCGAGGGCCACCCCCCCCACGAATTCGTCACCGGCAACGCGCCCTCAAACCCGCTCGCCCCGTGCGCGGCACGCGCCCAGTCGCGATCGATCGAAAACCGAATCTCACGCATCAGGCAAATCGGGCCAGACAGGCGAACCGGATGAAATGATTCGGGCATGGACATCACGCTCCATTCTATGGACGCCCTTCCCCCGATGCCACCGATCCGCGCTTCAACCGCCCCCTTTACCCCGGCGAAGCTCCGACCGTACCTTCATCAGGATCTTGCCAAGATGGTTTTCTCCCCGGCCCTCACAAACGCCCCAGAACCGATCGCCCCAGTCGTTCCCCTCGACCAGTTCGGCCTCGCCCGTCGCCAGCAGCTTCGCACCCAAATCAGCGTGATTCAGAAACTTGTCGCGAACACACTGCTCCATCACACCGAGCTTCACCTGCTCCCAGTCGACGCGCACCCTCAATCCACGCCCGGCACGCTTGGCCTCCGATGCCGTCGCCAGCCCCGCGATTCGCGCCCGCTCACCAACATCGAGCGTCTTCGCCGCCTGGTACGCATGCTCAACCGACGGATACCGCTTCCCCTCATACGTCACGGCCGCCAGCCAAAAATTAGACAAATAACGATACTCACCGGAAAACGAATCAATCGCAGCCGCCCCCACGCCCGCCGATCCATCAATCGTCGGAACCCGCGCGGATTGAACACAAGGCCGGGCCACGCAGCCCATGAGGCCGCTGACACCCAGTCCGACCAGCGCTCCCGTAACCCGCCGCCGGACTGTGAATCCCTGCCAAACCGCTCGCGTGAGTCCCGCGCCGGTCATCTTACTTCTTCGGATAATCCCGCGGGTCCATCCCCTGGCGAATCATTTCCATCCGTTCGCGATGCTTGTGGCTCATGCTGACGAGTTGACGCACAATTCCGCCCGCCAGAACCACCACCGCGATCCACGCATACCAGGGCATGGCGTTGAGTAGCTGCTCAATCCCATTCATGCTCGCACACTCCTCTCGCGGGCGAATCACTCACGCTCCCGACGTATTGTGCGGCCCCCTGCCATTATTTCCACCACCGATCCCTTACCCCGGAATGGGTGTCGCCTCGAAGAACGGATACACACGATACATCAATTCGTAAATCACCGACCGATCATCCGCGTACTCAAAACTCACCGACAGACTGTTCAACTGGCTCAACCCGTCGGGAATGAAATTGTCCAGCGCCACCCGCACATGATCAATCAACGCCAGACCCCCCGGCGTCGAACCATCCTCCACCCGCGGGTCTGAACCCACCCGTAGCGTCCGCGCCGCCACCAGCACCGAATAAACCGGCCCGATCCGCAGAATGTTCGTCTCCGGAGCCGTCGGCTCGAACGTGAACCCCACGTACGCCCCCGGCAGCGCCTCGCGAAGCAATGCCTCCCGCAACGCCGGCCGCGCCCCACCGCTCACCCCGCGCACTGTCTTGAACACCGACTCGCCGCTGATCTTCAACAACGACAACTGTTCGACGATCGCCGCCTCCCAATCCCCCAACCGCGACATGCTTCACCCCCCGCCGCTCACAGCCCGTTCAGACTCTCGCGCGTCATCGAGCGATCCGGTCCCGCCGATTCGCCGCCGATTCCCAACGCCGAATTCTCACGCAGCGCCAGACTCGACGGCAACTGAACCAGCCCCGATGCC
This sequence comes from Planctomycetia bacterium, assembly GCA_015200345.1. Taxonomy (NCBI): domain Bacteria; kingdom Pseudomonadati; phylum Planctomycetota; class Planctomycetia; species Planctomycetia bacterium. The sequence continues at coordinate 1,443,687 of CP054187.1, forward strand.
ACCCGCGCAAACCACGTCACCGCCTCCTCACGACGTCTCACCACATCGCCCGGCACCGGCGGCTTGCGGCTGTGCAACCGGTACGCCGCGAGGTCCAGCACAAAGCACCGCAACACCGACCCAACCTCCGGCTCCGAGGTCAGATCAACCGGCACCGCGTACCGCGCCGCCAGGTAACTGTTCGCCTCGCCCTCCGCGCCCAGCCGCGCCTCGTCCACCCGCGACGTATTCGCCGTACCACTCCCGTCGTCATCGGTCAACTGAACGTACGCCGCCGGCCCGATCCACGACTCGATGTCGCCGTTCGTGATGTATGCCATCGCCCTTGCTCTCCGTTCCACCCAGCCAATGGGAACGGCCGGTCGGTGACCGATCACTCCGACACCGTACCGGCCGCGCACCGTCGCCGCTCCCCTTCACCGGCGACCCCCTCCTCCGCACGACTTCACTCCCTCAAGCCTCACGGCTCAAACAAAATCCGTCCGCACCGCGTACTGCCAGTACCCGTACGTCATCCGATACCGCGCCCGAACGCCGTACAGAAACTTCTCGCGCCGAAACGCCTCTTCCGAATCCTCCGACAACGCGCTGAACTCGATCGGTTCGCGATCCTGAAAGATGAACGGCCGCACCACGCCGTCCGTCTTCAACAGGTACCACTTCGACAGATCCGTCAGCCACGGCATTGAGACAACCTTCGCGATCCCCGCCAGCGCGTTGCTTGTATTATCTACTACCGTCGAATTGATCGCCTCCGTCGCCGTGAACAGCATCGTCGGCGGCACGACGCACACCAGCCCCGTCGTGTCGATCAGCATCGGCTCGCCCTGGTCATCCTTGAACGCCAGCATCGCCCCGATCGCCGCCTTCAACGCCTCCTTGAACTCCGCGACCGTCGGAGCATCCTCGTTCTGCGCCGACGCCGTCAGCAGATTGCCCTGGCTGCCCGAATCGCCCGACGCGTGCGCGCCATTGAAAAAGCTTACCCCGTCGTAGCTGTTGTTCCCGCTCGTCTCTCCCCCGATCAGCAATTGCGCGATCAGGTAATCCTTGTGCGTCGCCGCCCGCTGCGCCAGCTCCGCCACCCGCAACCGGATCTGGCCCGTCTGGTCATCCGCGATCTCGTCGCGATCCACCTCGATCGTCGCCTCGTACTTCAGGTTCGACACCGAGTAGCTCTCGCTTCGCAGCCCCTGCGTCAGCCGACCGCTGCCCCATTCGCGCAATTTCGGAACCGTCCCCAGCCACCGATACGTCTCGTGATCGCTCGTCGACACGATCCGCGTCGACAGCTCCCCGAAATGCGTCCGCGTCGCGCCGAACCGATTGAAAAACTCGCTCCGCAAACCCTTCGTCAACAACCCCGTATTAATCACCGCCATGGCTCACACCCCGCTTTTTCTTCGTCCCCGTTCCCTGTTCCTTCGTCTCCACGCTCACGGCAGCTCAATGAACCGCACCGTCAGCACGCCGCCCACGCCAGCCGTCGTCGTCGCCTGGCCCACCTTCGCCCAGATCCGCTGATTCTTCGACACGTCGCGCGTCTCCAGCGTCAGCACCGTCGGCGTATTCGCCGACAGCGTCGTCAGGTTGAACGCGTCGATCACCTCGTCCGGATCGCTGTTGTCCGTGCCCACGTCCAGCACCCCCGCACCCGGCACCGTGTTGAAACTCACCTGCGCCGTCAGGATGCGAATCGCCCGCTGCGTAATCATCACCGGATTCACCGTCGCGCCGGACAGCGAACTCGCCAGCGGCACGCTGATGAGCTGCTCCACGCGCGAACCCCCCAGCGGGTCGATCCGCACGATCCCCTTGCCAGACGACACCATCGACACCAGCGCCCCGCAATAGCTCCCGCCCGCCAGCGGGTTCACCGTCGTCGATTCGTTGTCCTGCGCGTACACCGTCACGCCCGCCAGCGCGGCCGCCACCCCGCTCACCGGCAGCACAAAATCGCCTTGTGTATACACGCGGACCGTCCGTGCACCGCCCGTGCCGCCGCTGTTGTCCACCTCCTCGTACGACACCCCCGCGAACGAATCCCCTGCCACGAGGTTCCGTACATGCCCCGTCGTCCGGTCGATTCCCAGCAACGCCCCCTTCCACACATGCGCCGACGCCGCCACCGAATAGCTTCGCAACTCCTGATCCACGTAACGACTCAACTCCCGATTCGCCGTTATCGCCATCGTCGCCTCGCTCCCTTCTCACGCTTCTCACGCGCTGAACAAACCACCCTTGCCCGTTGCCGAATTCCCCGGTTCATAAATTATACACTTGACTATACTACCCGCCATTCGCACGCCCGACTCGCACCGCCTCCGCCACATACGCCTCCTCGCTGCACAGCCGCTCCAGGAACGACCGATTCGCCCGATACTCCGCACGTGCCGACGCCTCGATCGCCGGCGGCCTCGCCTGCGTCGCGCATCCGACTCCCAATCGCGCAGAGGCGAACCGACCCATCGGAACCACCACCGGCGCTGACTCCGCCCACTTCCTGAACTCCTCCGGATCGCGCAGCGCCAACTCGAACGCCCACGACCGCTGCGACGGAGCGAGCTTCCCGGACGACGACGCCTCCGCCACCAGCGCCGCCGCCGCGCGACGCGCTTCCACGTCCTCCAACTGGGCGATCCGATCCGCTGCCGCGATCAGCACCACGTCCTGCGTCGCCGATTCATCCAGCACCAGCATCCGCCGCAGCCGCTCCCCCGCGGCGCCATCCCCGGCCCCCCCGTTCACCACCGGCTGCATCCCCACGATCGCCGGCTTGTTCGTCAACGCCGCCGAGTGCAGCCCCACCAGTCGCCGATCGCTCCGCCGCACCAGCGCAACAGGAGACAAATAGCGATATTGCCGGCTCGCCAGCTTCGATGCCGCTTCCGGCGTCCACTGAACCTCCGCCCACAGGCCGGCCGCGCGCCCGTCGGAAGCCTCCTCGGGACGCACCAGCTTCAGCGCCTTGATCCATCCCGCCGCCGGCGCCAGGCCGTCCGGCGAGCTGTACGCTCCGCCCAGCGTCTGATGCTCGTAATCGATCGGCACGTCCGTCCCGTGCGCCGCGAATGCCTCGATTGTGGCACGCGCCGACTCGTCGTCCAGCAAAAAATCCCCCGCCGTGCTCCGGACCCGGCCCCACGGCGCAATCAGCACCTCCCCCGGCGGCTCACCCAGACCGATCCCCGCCGCCTCCATCACCACTTCGCTCACCTCGCCCCGATCCGCCGCCGCTCCGCTCGCTACTATATCTACACCCGTCGCCATCGCTCCGGCCCTCCTTCTACCTGCCTGTTCGCCGATTCGTTGATCGCACCGCCGTCTCACCAACGCCGGACGCTTTCACTCTTGCCCGCTGTTCCCCCCGCCAGACCCCTCGCCATCCGCCCCGCCGGCCAGCACCGACTCGCCCGCCGACGCCACCGGCACCCCCAACGCCTGGTGCGCCCACGTCGCCGGCACCCGCGCCCCCAGCCGGTTCACCGCGATGTCCAGCACTTCCGCCAGCCGACGCGCGTCAAGCCGGCCCTCCACCTGCCGCTCGAAATACGGAACCGCCGCACCCGGCCCGAACTGCATTCGCACCAGCGGCCCCAGCAGATCGCGCCGCAGCGTCTGCGCCTCGCGACGAATGTCGTCATCACGCAGATCACGTCGCACGTGGTCGTGTACTTTCGCCGCGCCCGCGCTCGCCAGCATCCGCGCCGTGTCCGTCGTCAGCGTCTGGCCCAGCCACGCCTTGCTGATCTCGCGATCAAAATACAGGCACAGATTCTCGAACAGATTCACCTCGCCCGGCACGCGCGACTGGATGATCTCCAGTTGAATCGCCTTCGAAAACACGCCCGTTGCATCCGCCCCGAGCTGCTTCAGCATCGCCAGCATCTCACGCTTCTCTTCCGACGTCGCGCCTGGTTCGTACCGCGCGATCCGAACCGGCATCCCGAATGCCTCCGCGAAGATCAGCCAGTCCTTGATCGCGAACCGCTTCGCCAGGTACGCCAAACCCGTCACCCGCGCCAGGCCCCCGCGCAGCGGATGACCGCTCGCCGACTGCGGCGCGTGAACGACAAACTTGTTCGGCGGCAACGCCTCACCCTGATATTTCTCATCTTCCGTCAGCACCCGAAGCTCACCCGAATCGCCCAGCGTCAGCCGATCGAACGGCACCGGCACGATCTCCACCGGACGCACGCCGCCCCCGTCCGCCTCCCACACAATTTCTGCAACCGCAAGACCGCGACCGGTCGCCAGCGACAGATGCGCGAGCGTCTCTTCAAACCCCGGCAGGTCACGAAGCACCGACTCGCAATACGCCGCGGTTTCCTGCGCCGAAGCGCCGCCCCCGACCGGTCGCGTCGCCGCGCCTGCCGCCGGCCGCGCCAAATCCACCCCCGGCGGCGTCGCCGACACCCGCCACGGCAGCCCCGTCACCGCCAGCCGGCGCGTGGCGGCAACGCTAAATAGATGCGCGTCTTTTTCCTCCATCTGTTCCGACAGCGCCAGTTGCGCGCCCAGGTCTCCCGCGTCCGCCTCCCGAAAAATCGCCAGCAGCCGCTGCGGCGTCAGACCATCCGCCGGGTACGCCCGCAATCCCCAATCCCCCCCGCGGCTCACCATCACCCCGCTCGCCGGCCGCCCCGCCGCGCCCCGTACCGCGTTGACAATTCGATCCAAAAACCGCATGTCTCGCCCTCCCTTCGTCTGCAAGGATGAGTCGTGAGTCGTTAGTCATTCCGCTTCCCGGTTTCATCCGCGCGGTCGTACCGCCGTTTCGACGTCTCCTCACCAGATCCCCTGCCGCGCGAACCGCGCCGCGCCGCCCGTCAGATACTCCACCTCGCCGGTCCCGACGTGCCGCGCCGCCGCATGCGCCGCCAGCGCCGCCGCCCAGAATCGGTCCGCGTGTCCGCCCGTCGCCCGATCCGACTCGTATCGTACGTGCCCGCTTTGTGACACGACCCGGGTCAGCGAATGCCAATCTCGTTCGATGGCGTCATCCACTGGAATCCGAATCCGGCCCGTCTCCGACAACATCCGCAACCGCCCCGCCAGTTCAGATTTCAACCCCGCCGTAAACGTCAATCCCTCCACGCGATAGCTCCCGAACCGCCGCTCCAGCCGTTCCGCCAGGTGCATCCCCAATCCGGTCGCATCGACGCAGCACCGTCTCACGCTCCGCTGACCCAGCACCTCGCCGATCACCCGCTCCTGCTCTTCGAACGACGCACGCTCCAGCACCAGCACGCCCCGCGTCTCTAGCAACTCGCCGCTGCGCTCCACGATCCACACCGCCGTGACATCGCGCACACGCCCCACATCCACGCCCACGTACGCATCCGCCCCCGCGCGCTGCAACGCCAACCAATCTACAGTCGTCGACAATCGAACCTCCTGGCACCGCCGGATCAACTCGTACGGCATGAAGCTCGTCGCCTCGTCCACGAACTCGCAGCACATCTCCTGCCGCCAGATCAGCTCATCCCCGATCGCCTCGCGCAGCTCCGTCGCGTCCGCCTCCAGCCCCTCCGCGATCGCCTCCTCCAGCGTCACCGTCGTCCGTTCGAACCTCGCGTTGTCACGCAGCCGCGCGAACAGGTTCTTCACCCCGCGCGGCGTCGAACACACGTCCAGCTCGCCGCGCCCGCGCAAGATGGACGGATAAAGCGCCGCCCACACGGCCTCGTCCTCCTGGTGCATCGCGAACTCATCAAGAAACACGTCCCCCGTAAACCCGCGCGCGGTCAGCGGATTGGCCGGCAGCCCGATGATGCGCACCCCGCCGGGCAGGCGAATCTCCAACTGGCGATAGGAGGTGTTGCGAAAGTAGCCGTCACCGCGAAATTCCGCCGCGATCTTCAGCGCCTGGCAGTGCAGGTATGCTTTCTCCATCACTTCGCGGCTTTGCCGCTCGCCGGCGGAAAGAACAATCTGCGTCCGCCGCCGCAGCAAGCCTCGCACCAGGCGCCGCAGGCTGAAGGTGAAACTCTTGCCCGTCTGCCGCGCCCAGCAGTTCCACGTGAACCGCGACGCACTCTCCACCATCCGCCGCTGGTAGGCCGGCATCGGGAGTGCCGCAATGTTGGCATTCCCGGACGGTTCAGGACCATCCGACTGCCGATCGGCCGCCCCACGGATCTGCGAATTCACGTTGTCAGATTCGGCGCCCATTCCAACCACCCCGGGAAAATCGAAAAGCCCCGCGAACCGGCCCAGCGGCCGACGCCATCAGAAACTCATTCTTGCCCGGCGATCCGGTCGGACCGATTTCCGCCGCCACCCGGTTTCACGACCCGCGCACCGACCAATCCCCCAACCTCGAACGGGTTCCGGCTTCGCCGTTATGGCGCCGCCGGAAATTATTGATTATTGCATAGATACGGCTGGGGCTCGTCCCCTTTTCACGATCCTTCGGCCGCCTGCTTTCCGTCGGCTTCGTACGCCATGCCTTGACTGCGATGGCTCCACGACCGCGATGATTCACGCTCGCAATTCCATTCGACGGCGGTAACATTCCCCCAAACGACGCACGCGAAGAATCGGTTCTCCGCGTGCAATTGACCTCAATGGAGGATATCCATGTCCGCATCGAATCCCGATCGAACCACCGTCGTCGCGCTGTGCAGCCTGGTCTGCGGCGCGTTTCTGTGGGCACTCGTTTCGCCCGCGTTCTTGAGCGCGCAGCAAAAAGACGAACACGCCGGCCACCATCACGGCGACGCGCCGGCTGGCCACGACCATGGCGCGTCGGCCCGAAACGCCGAGAACTGGGCGCCGGTCAACAAGATGCACCTGTACCTCTGCGCGTTTCACGTCGCCAAGGAAAAGCCGGACTTCCAGGTCGAGGCGCACCACTACTGCTCGCCGCAGTCCAAGAGCGGCGATCTGCATCAGTGCGTGATCTACGATTCGCGCGGCCCGAACCCCAAGCTGCTCGGCACCGAGTACATCATCACCGACGAGGCATACCGGAAGCTGCCCGCCGAGGAGAAACGATTCTGGCACCCGCATGCGTATGAAATCCTTTCCGGCCAGCTCGTCGCGCCCGACATGCCCAAGATGGGCGACGACCTCTTCCCCGGCCTCATCAACACCTGGGGCAAGACCTGGCACACCTGGCCCGACCCGACGACGGACTATCCCACCGGCGAACCGCTGCTGATGTGGTCGGCCAACGGTGACGGACAAATCGACAACAAGCTAATCGCCAAGCGCGATGCGCAATTCAACATCAAGACCGATGAGATTCGCGCCCGGCGGAAGTTCATGGGCTTCGAGGTGCCACAGATTCCGCCGCCCAAGTCGATGAGCGACCTGGGCCGCCGCTGGACGGCGAGCGGCAAGGACGAGCCGACGAAGCTGAAAGGCGCGGGGGGTTGAGCCGACTTGAATCCTCCTGGGAAGCTATGACGGTCCTGTTGCGAATTCGGGCGATCGGCGCGCCAGCGACGTGCAAATGGCGCGCCGATCGCCCTTTTTACCATCAATAACCGCGATTGAGACGGCGAAATCGTTCCAAGCGAATTGTCGCTGGACTTTCCCCCGCACGGCCCTTACAGTACCGGTGGTTGGTTCGACGACCGAGCATTTGCGGCTACGTGACGGGTCCTTTCGACTTCTCTCGCTCCTGCACTCCTCTTTCGCCTTTCCGCCTTTCTGGTCCGAAACGCTGGACCCTTTCACTGTGTCCCTGAAAGTTCACACGGGCCACACAAGGCTATTTCGCAGGAGTTTGCACATGGCCAAGAAACTGTATGTTGGAAACCTGGGATTTGACGTCACCGACGCCGATCTCCAAACCCTGTTCGCCCCGCACGGAAACGTGGTCAGCGCGCAGGTCATCACGGATCGCGACACCGGTCGAAGCAAAGGCTTCGGCTTTGTCGAGATCGGTTCGGACGGCGAGGCCAAGACGGCCATCGCCGCGCTGGACGGCAAGGAGCACGGCGGTCGCACGCTGAAGGTCAACGAAGCCAAGCCGAAGGAGAATCGCTCCGGCGGCGGTGGTTACGGCGGCGGCGGCTACGGTGGTGGCGGCGGACGACGCCGGTACTAACCCAACGGGTTCCGCAGTTTGGATTTCGCGGGCTTGGTGCGGGCGATTCGCCGGCGCCAAGCCCGTTTTCATTGTACCGGGCGCCCCGCGCAAGGAGCGCGGCGGATGCCACGAACGCCTACTGAATCCAAGGCTCATCGGTTGATCGCCTGTGCGACAGGGATTTCGAGGCGATCACGTTGCCGAACTCGGGACCATCACGCGGAATCAGTCTCGCGCCCACTTCGGCGGGCGCTTTTCCATGAACGCCCGCAGGCCCTCGCGGCCTTCCTCGCCGAGAAACGCCTCACCGAACGCCTCGGACTCGCACGACAAGCCCTTCTCCAGCCAGGCCGATTCCTCGGAGCAGACTACGCGCTTCAGCAATCGAACGGCGCAGGGGCCGTTTGCCAGAATCTGTTTCACCAGATTATCTACAGTTGTCATCAATTCGCCCGGCGCGACCGATTCGCTCACCAGACCCGCCGCCACCGCCTCCGGACCGTGCAGCGCCTCACCCGTAAACAGCAGCCGCCGCGCCATCGCCCCGCCGACCAGGGCGAACGTCCGCTGGGTACCGCCCCAGCCGGGGATCAGCCCGAGCTTGACCTCGGGGAATCCGATCGTTGCGTCGTTCGACATGATGCGCAAATCGCACGCCAGCGCCACCTCGCACCCGCCGCCCAGCGCCGGCCCGTTGATCGCCGCGATCGTCACCGCCTGCTCAAACCGCGCCAACCGCGCCATGCACCGCTGACCACGCTGGCTGAACGCTCTGCCCGCGTCGCCCGGCGCGGTGTTCATCTCCGCGATGTCGGCCCCGGCCATGAACGTCCGCCCTTCGCCGGAGAGAATCAATACGCGCACCTGCGGATTGCACGCCACCTCGTCCAGCCGCGCCTCCAGCGCCGCCATCGTCGGCATCGAGAGCAGGTTGATCCCCCCGCTGGTGTTAAACGTGATTCGCCCGATCGGACCTTCCTGCTGATACAGCACTTCGGTGCTCATGCCGTTTCATCCTCCAGCGTCAAACGACCTCTCACGCTCCGATCATCGAGCCTCGCAAAGAGCCGCGGGCTTCAGCCCACTCGATCGCTCCTTCAAAGAGCCGCGGGCTTCAGCCCACTCGATCGCTCCTTCAAAGAGCCGCGGGCTTCAGCCCATTCGATCGCTCCTTCAAAGAGCCGCGGGCTTCAGCCCGCGCGGCCGTCAGACGATGCGCGCCGGCTCTGCAATCATTTTGAATAATCGTGGAACCCCCGGCCGCTCTTTCGCCCCATTCGCCCGGCGTCGACCATTTTTCGCAGCAGCGGGCAGGGGCGAAACTTCGGATCGCCCAGGTCCCGGTGCAGCACGTCGAGGATATTAAGACAAACGTCAACGCCGATGAAATCCGCCAGCGTCAGCGGGCCCATCGGGAAATTGCACCCCTGCTTCATAATCTCGTCGATTGTCTTCGCGTCGGCCACGCCCTCCATCAGCGCGAAGGCCGCCTCGTTGATCATCGGCATCAGCACGCGGTTGCTGACGAAGCCCGGCATGTCGTTGCAGCGCAGCGGGTTCTTGCCCATGCGCTGGGCCAGGGCCTCGACCGTCTCCACCGTCGCGTCATCGGTTGCCAGCCCGCGGATCACCTCCACCAGGCTCATCAGCGGCACCGGATTGAAAAAGTGCATGCCGATGAACTTCGCCGGCCGGTCCGTGGCCGCCGCCAGCTTGGTGATGCTGATGCTGCTGGTGTTGCTGGCGAGAATGGCGTCGGGCTTCAGGTTCGGCTGGATCTGTTTGTACAACGCGACTTTGGCGTCGAACTGTTCGAAAATCGCTTCAATCACGATGCCGACTTTGGACCAATCGATGTCACCAAGCGCCGCGCAGGTCTTGAGATTCGCCTTGGCCGCCGCGGCCGCATCGGCCGGAAGTTTGCCCTTTTCCACGAGCTTGCCGAGGCTCTTTTCGATTTCGCCCTTCGCCGCCTCAAGCTGCTTCGCGTTCGCGTCGAAGACCCATGTCTTCAGACCGGCGGTCGCGCAGACCTGCGCGATGCCGCGGCCCATCGTTCCCGAACCGATCACCACCGCCGAATCAATCGCCATGACCCGTCCTAACCGTGTTGAAGAATCACAAGAAGCCGTTGTTCGTCCAGACATCCTTGAACGTCACGCGATGCGTCGTGCCCACCTGCAAGCGAACGACGAACATGACGCCACCCGGTCGCACGCGGAACCGCCGCGATCGAAACGGACATTCTAACGAAACGGAGTGCGTAACGCCAAATCAATGGGAATTGGCATGATGGCGATCGGCGTTCTCACCGAGCGAGGAACATACACGCCGACGACGGCCTGCGAGACGCAGGCCGCTGCCTTCGTGTGTGCCTACTCTAGTTGGCAGCGGGAACAACATCGACGATGCGTGAGCCGCGAACGCGGTAGCTGGTTTTCCCCCAGCGAACGTGGCCCAGACCACAGGTGACGACCAGCGCCCAGAAAACGATGCCCATGCAGACCACCGCGCCGCGCAGGAACGACCAGAACGACGGCGGCTGCTCAAGCGTGATGGCGAAGAGCCGGCCGGTGACTTGCTGCATGGCCATCAATTGAACGGTGCAGACGGCCGCGTGGAGCCAGCCGACGGTCAGCTCCTGCGCGACGCCCAGATAGACCCCAAGCGGGATGAACAACAATGGGGAGCAGATTCCGCCCATGAGCAACTGCGTGCTGACGGCGAGGCGCCAGGGTTGCACCAGGCTGCCAACCAGGACGCGTGTCAACGAGTTGCACATCGCGCCGAAGGAATTGTCGCGCGAGGTGACGTACAGGCCTTTGCCCAGCCCGGCCCAGCGGCGAATCCCCAGCGCCGCGATCTTCTTCGCGAGGATGATGTCCTCGGCCAGCTCGGCACGCACGCCGGCGTGACCACCGACGCGCACGTACGCCGCGCGCGAAAAGAGCATGAACTGCCCGTTCCCCAGCTCGACCTGCGAATTGCTCGATCCGCGCGCCGAAAGCCACAGGCCCCACAGGCCCAACAGCCAGCTTGCCGCAGGTGAGACCGATTGCTCCCACGGGCTGACCAGATCCAGTCGGGGCCAGAGCGACACGAACTCCAGCCGTTCGCGCGTGACCTTTTGCATTACGGCCGCCAGCGCGCCGGGCACAAATCGACAATCGCAATCGGTAAACAGCAGGTACTCGCCGTCGGTCTCTTGAACCCCGCGCGCCAGGGCGTGGGTCTTGCCCGTCCAGCCCGCCGGCAAATCGGAAACATCGACCAGGCTGACGCGCGGATCCTGGGCCATGACACCCAAGACGCGCTCGCGCGTTCGATCATCACTGCGATCGTTCACCACCGTGACGCGCAGGTTGCCGTAATTCTGGGCGAGCAGCCGGCGCAGGCATGGCTCAATGCGCTCCTGCTCGTTGTGCGCGGCAATCACAACCGTCAGCCTCGGACCCGCTTCGTCGGTCTCGCCCGGCTGCGGCGCCAGCGTCATCTCCGAGTCATCGCGCAGTCGGCGGACCCATCCAAGCCCCCATCCCCACATGAAGACAATCACGATCTGGATGGCTAACAACGTCCAGAGTGTGAATTCCAAGCCAAGTCTCCTTTGCGAAGCGCCACGAAAATTTGATTCGCGACCTCCCGCTTCCTGATTATCGGCCATTCTGCCGCCCGACCGCAACTCGCCCGATCCCCCGGTCAACTCTCAACACTTGCCGAACGACCGCGACTCCCGAATACTGCCGCACGGCAGCGATTCTCGTGCAGCGGCCTTGTTCGTCGGTTCAATCCGTTCGGTGCGTTCCTTGCCGTGGTCATGGTCGGCTTTTCTATGACGACGCGACAAATTCGGCTTAATCCGTGCGATTATCTTTATTTTGCCCACCATCGGCACATGCGCCGCACCCGCGCCGGCGGGACCGTTGGCTTCCTCGTACTCGAATGTGACGGCCATGCACCGCCGGAACAGGTGCGGGCGGCACTTGCGGAGGCCCTCCTGGCGCACCCGATTGCCCTCGCCCAGGCCCGCATCGGCATTGTTTTGGGCAGACCCTATTGGCAACTGCCAGACCCGGAACATGTCACGCAACTTGCATGCCGCGCGGCCGAGGCGTGTTTTGTCCACGACGACCTGCGCACTGCCCCCGACCCGACGCGAGCATTTCACGATCTGCTGGAGCACCGGTTCCTTCCGGACTGGGACCTTTCAAACGGACCGCAGGTGCGCTTGGAACAATACACGCTCCCCGAAGACAAGACCTGTTTTTGCCTTCGGTTTCCGCACGCCTTCATGGACGCGGGCGGCGGGCAATGGTTTCTCGCTGAACTTGGGCGATATTCGCCACCCGCCGCTGCGGCCGACGGGAAAACTTCCACCGCCATCGGCGCACTCGCGCCGCGCGAATTGCCGGACGAACTTGCGCCGGATGATCGCCCCCTCGCACCGCTGCAAGACTATTCACTGTTCGAGCGAATCAAGTTGTGCCGCGCTGGGTTCAAGCTGGGTTCCGAGTTTCGCGGGCTGCGCTTCGCGCCGCTCGCGCCGATGCCGGCGCCGCCGCTGGCTTCGCAGGGCATCGTGTATCGATCGTGGCCCGCTGCGAACGTGAGACAGATGCGCGTCAACGCGGATCGCTTTGCTCCGGCGGGACCCGCGCCACATGCTCGTTACCTGGCCGCGTGCGTCATCCGCGCGCTGCACGCGCTGTATACCGAGCGCGGATTGCATGCCGACGCCTATCCGGTTTCGCTGCCGCTGGGAATCCTTGACGATGCGGACAACGACGAATCCCCAGCAAAGGAGTTCGCCGGTACTGCTCGCCCGCGAAAGGACGCCGTGCCGGCAGCCGCGCGACCGATGCCGGGCAATTACCTCGTGGCGCCGACGCTCTACGGCCGGCGCGAGCTCGTGCATGATCGGGTCGCACTGGGGCGCGATCTGCTGAACCAACTGGAGCATTATTACGCGCAGCGCGGCCACCTCGCGCAATGGGCGATGGTGTACTTCGCATCGTGGCTGCGCGTGGGGATGTATGATTTTGTCTTCAAGCGCGGGATCGGCGTCGAGCCGCTGGCGTCGGGGTTTTCCTATTACGGGCAGATTCCGCGTCCGGTGCGGCGGATCTGCGGGGCGAAAGTGACCAATCTCTGGGGGACCGCACCGCTTGGAACGCCGCCGGGCATGAACCCGATCTTCAACAAGCACCAGGGCAAACTGAATCTCGGACTGGCGTTCAATCGCCCGGCCATCAGCGACGAACTCGCCCGGCGGTTCACCGACTTGATCGAGCGGGAAATCTTCAGCGAGACGGAATCACCCCCTTGACGCGCGCGGCGGCGACGATGAGCTGCGCCAGGCCGTCGACGGTCCATCGCTCGCGATTGAGAACCAGATCGTATCGTTCCGAATCATCGGGGGAGACGTGAAAATGCCGCCGGATCAGAGCGGCCCGTTCGGACTCCAGCTCGGTGATCCGGGACTTGGCCTCGTTCTCGCTGATCTGGTTCGACTGGGCGAAGCGTTCGAGGCGCCACGCCAGCGGCGCGATGATCCGTACGCGCAGCCCCAGCGCGCTTGGAAGAATCAGGTCCGCCGCGCGGCCCAGAAAGATGCCGTGGCTCTTGCGCGCCAACGCCAGCACCACCTCGACCAGCCGGTGGAAGTAGTCCATCCGCGTCGGACCCTCCGGACCCATCATGCGCACCATTTCCTCCAGCCAGTTCACGTCGCGCTCATCCAGCGCCTGGTACAGCCGGCGGCGCATCTCATCCTCCCCCGCCATCAGATCCAGAATCTGGCGATCAAACACCGGCCACCCCAGCAGCTCACCGACCCGCTCCGCGATCTCGTGCCCGCCCGCGCCCACCTGCCGGGATATTGCGACAAACGTCTGAACTTCAGGCTGTTGCGCGTCCGCGGCCGACGGCGGCTTCTGCTGTCGCGACAACTCCCAGTTCCGCATTTGCCGCTCGGCCAATTTCCAGGCCGCCGATTGGGATGTGGACAGTTTGATGGTCATGGTCAGCCTCCCGATGGGCGACCTGCCACGGCGCGGTGACGACGCACGACCGGCCCCGACCGGGGCAGGCCCCACTCCTCGTCCAGCAATCGGCGCGCCGATCGCAGCACGCCGCGCGGCGAGGTTGCTCCCCCATCGCTCCATCGGGAAAATGCCGGGAAGCCGGATTGATCGGAGGACGTTGTGGAATTTTGCTATCGGGCTTGCGCGGGAACCCACCCTTCGCCGGAGCCTAATCGCTGGTCGTGCGATCCTTCACAATCACCCAAGCGCCGTCGATCTGCCGCATCGTGAGGTAGAAATGCCCGGAGGAGCGACCGTCGACCGCGCGGACTTCCCACCGGCCCGACGCCTCGGCCGCGTCCGGCCCGGTGCGAGAGATGACCAAGTCGCGAAAGCGTAGGGTGCCCATCTGATCGCGCGTCGCGTAACGCTTCCGGTAGCGCTCGAGCACAGCCTGCCAGCCCTTTGTCACTCCGCCGGTCGTTTCGAACGTGAGATCGTCGCTCTTCCAGTAACCGGCCATGAAGCCGTCGAGATCGCCGCGGTTCCATGCGGCAATCTGGTCGTCGAGCACGCGAGCGATTTCCGGGTGAGCCTGCCGGGCATTGCAAGCGCCAACGAGAGCCATCGCCAGGATGGCCCCCACGCGAACGAATCGATGGCAAACGGATTGGTTCGCGTTCATGGACGGGCCTGGTGAAGCGTCACTCGTAGCGCAGGGCTTCGATGGGGTCGAGCCGGCTGGCGCGCCACGCGGGATAGAATCCGAAAAAGACGCCCGTAGCAAACGCGAACCCCAGGGCGATGGCCGCGATCCAGTAAGACACGTACGTTTCGTAGCCCTTCCACGACGTGAGCAGGAGCGAGAAGCCCCAGCCGGCGAACATGCCGATCACTCCGCCCATCGCGCAAAGCACGATCGCCTCGATGAGAAACTGCGACAGAATCTCGCCGTTGGACGCGCCGATGGCCATGCGCAGACCGATCTCGCGCGTCCGCTCGGTCACGCTCACCAGCATGATGTTCATGATGCCGATGCCGCCCACCACCAGCGACACCGACGCGATCATGCCAAGCAGCCAGCCGAACGATTCGCTCGATTCCTCCTTGACTGCGGCCGATTCACTCGTGGCGAAAATGCGAAAATCGTCCGGCTCGTTGTCGCGAATGTTGTGCCGCTGGCGAAGCAGCCGGCGGATCTGATCCTCCGCCACGGCCGGGTCGGCGTCGCGCGCCGCGGCCGCGAGGATCGTGCCCGATATCTCCTCGCCGGCGATCTTGCTGGTAAACGTCGAGAACGGAAAAATGATGATGTCGTCGTTGTCGCGCTGATCGCTCTTGCCCTTGAAGTCCAGCACGCCCACCACGCGGAATCGCCCGTTCTTGACGGTGATCTCCTCCCCCACCGGATTGATCGAACCGAACAACTCGCGCCACGCCGTCTGGCCGATCAGGCAGATCGGGCGCTTCATCAGTTCGTCGGCGTCTTCCATCGACCGGCCGGCGATGACGCCCCATCGACGGATGTCGTGATAGTTCGGGTACACGCCGATCACGTTCGTCTGATAGTTGCTGTAGCTGCTGCGGACCTGGAGCGTGATGCGGTTCGACGGCGTCGCCGCGCGCACGGCCGGGCACTCGCGCATGATCGCGTCGGCGTCGTCCTTGGTCTGGAACTTCTTCTTCTCGACGTCGCCCTTGCGCACCCCGCTTCGCGGGATGCCCCAGTTGCCGATGAACATCCAGTCGTCGCCCATGCGCGCGATCTCCTCCTCCACGCGCATCTTCGTCGCCTGGGCCATCGCCACCAGCGTGATCACCGCCCCCACGCCGATGATGATCCCCAGCATCGACAGGGCCGTTCGCACTTTGTTCTTACCGAGGCTCAATACCGCCTCGGACACCAGCGTGAGGAGATTCATGAAGCGCCTTCCATCCGTTATCGACCGCCGCACTGACGGCCCGTCATTATAGAGCAGCCGCCTCGCCGAATCATCCATGAGGCCATAGCACATCTAAGTAGAGCCGCAGAATGATTCATCGGGTGTGGTACCGGCGTTCCGCCGGTGAATCACAGGCGAGACGCCTGTGCCACACGTGAATGAACATTGCGGCACCACTTAGGCGCGCGCTGGCTTGCATCACGAAATTGGCGTATCTTGAACAGCTTCGGCGGCGCGAGCCGCTTCGCAAACTCGTGAGGTAAGAATCACATGCCATCCAAGAACCCCCCCGCAGCGGAGAACGCACCAGCCGCTCGATTCGCCGTCGCCATGCCACTGTGGCTGGTCGGGTTCGTCGCGCTGGACCTGGCGGTCGTGCTGACCGCCCTGCTCACGGCCGAAAGCCTGATCGGCCTGGGTCTGCCGGGCTGCGGGATCAACAGCGCGTGCGCGGCCGCGGCGGCCAGCGTGTATGGAAAAGTGCCTGGCCTTCAGATGCCGGTGTCGTATGTCGGGCTGGCGTACTTTCTCTCGATGCTGCTGGGCTGGCTGCTGGCGGCGCAGCACGGTGTGACGAAGGGCTATCGCAACGCGGCGCGGCTGGGCGTCGCGGCGTCGATCTTCTTCGTGGCGATGCTGATCCGCGAGGGGCATCTGTGCTGGTATTGCGTCCTGTCCCATGCGGCGAACTTTGTCTTCTGGCTGATGGTGGAGATCACCTCGGCGTCGAAGGTCTCCGTGCGCGGCGTCATGAGCAAGGTCGCGGTCGCGTTCGTCGTGCTGGCGGTCGGCCTGCAAGGCGCGCACACGGTCGTTAAGAAACAAGAGAACCAGAAGCAGGAAGACAAGCTCGCCGAATCCACGGCCGCCATCGCCGCCGCAAGCAAGGAGAAGGCCGCACAGATCGCGCAGTCACCAACGCCGACGCCGACCGAGCCGCCGGCCGCCACGAACGGCAACGCAGCGATGAACTCACCGAACGGCGCACCGGCGCAACCCCCGAAGAAGCCGGACGCCACGCCGCAGCCGCCCGCCGCCAACACGGCATCGGTCCAGCCGAAGGCGGCAGAAAATACACAAAAAGTTACATTCGAGCCAGGGGAGACCGGTGCCGATCGACCGTGGACCGGCGGGTTCACCGGGCGGTGGTTGCGCGGCCCCGAGAAGGCGTCGATCCGCATCGTGATGCTGTTTGATTACCAGTGCATCGACTGCCAGCGGATCGAGACGACGCAGGTGAAGCAGCTCATGCAGCAGCGCAACGATGTGTCGCTCTCGGTAAAGCATTTCCCGATGTGCGCCGATTGCAACCCCGGTTTCGCCACGCGCAATCTGCACCCCAACGCCTGCTGGGCCGCGCGCGCCGCCGAGGCCGCGGGCATCCTCTACGGCAACGAAGGCTTCTGGAAGATGCACGACTGGCTCTTCGAGCGGAAGGGCGCGTTCACCGATCACGATTTGAGCGAGGGGCTGGCGGCGCTGGGGTTTGCTCGCCCGAAGTTCATCGAGGTAATGAAGAGCGAAGAAACGCTGCGGCGCGTCACGTCGGACATCAACGAGGGCATGTGGCTCGGATTGTATTACACGCCGATGATTTTCATCAACGGCGTGGAACTGAAGGGCGTGTTCGCGCACAACGCGGTAACGCGCGCGGTGGAGAGCCTCGCCATGCAGAACCTGCCGCCGATGACGTGCGATCAGGATCAGCCGCCGCCGGCGATGGAGAAGGTTCTCGCCGACTGGCGCGAGGGGCCGCCGCGCATGCTCCCGCCCGATCCGCAGAGTTGGCCGCGGGGCGACGCGACCGCGCCGCTGCGCGTCGTACTCTGGGGCGACTATCAGGAGCCGTACACGGCGAAGGCCGACGCGCTGATCCGCAAGATCCTCGCGACGCTGCCGAAGAGTTACTACGAGTTTCGACATTACCCGGTGAACCAGTTGTGCAATCCGGCCGGCAGCACGACCAAGCACCCGCTGGCCTGTCGGGCCGCCGCGGCGGCGGAGGCCGCGGGCATGCTGGGTGGCGCCGAGGCGTACTGGCACATGCACGACTGGTTGATGACGAGTCAGCAGACGTTCAACGACGCGGCGCTGCGCGATGCAGCGATGGGCATGGGGCTGGACCCCGACGCGCTCTTTGCACAAATGGAATCGCAGGAGGTCAAGAATGCCATCGCCGAGGACGCGAAGACGGCCCGCTCGCTCGGGTTGCAAAGCATCCCGTTCATCTTCGTGAACGATCGGCACGTCCAACGATGGATGGTCGGAGACAAGTCCGTGATCGATCTGATCCTGAACGAAGCCGCCGGAAGAAAGTGACCTGTGTTTACAGCGCCAGCGCCCGCGCCAGTTGCTGATAGGTCGGCGCGGGGTCGGCGTAGCTGTTTTTCGGCGGCAGATTCCATTTCTCGAATAACTTTGCGTTGTCGGCGTCGATGACCGCGAGATCCGCCACCTTGCGCTCGTCGTGAAGCTCGTCGTGGTGAATCAGCGCCGCACGACATCCCAACACGCGCAAGCCCGCCTCGCGCTGCACTTTGAGCGACAGGTCCGGGTCCCACGCACAAAACCGATACCGCTCATCGAGGTACCCCAGCCCCCCCAGCAGGCCCGTCGGAAGCAGACCGAAATTGGCGTACGGCCAGCCACGCACGTTGTAGATGCTGTACGCCGCGCCCCCGTACACGACGGTGTCGAGTCTGTTCCACGGCCTGCGTTCGTTGTGATAGAACGCCACCATGCCCAGATCGAACAGATCGCTCCGACTGAACATCGCCAGGGCCGCGTCGATGGCGCCGGGAAGCGGACGGGCGTCGTCGTTGAGCCACATCACGAACGGAGCGGTCGCGGCGCGGAAGCCCTTGTTGTAGGCGCGCGTGGCGCCCTCCCGCCGTTCCTCGCGAATAAGATGAATGTCTCGCTGTGCCAGGCACCAGTTCGACGTGCCGTCGGGCGAATCGCCATCGACGACGATCAGCCGGTACGGCGCGGCGACCGTCGCACGGACGGCTTCGATCGCGCGCCGAAGGTGCGGTAGCCGGTTGTAGGAAGCGATCACGATATCGAGAAGCGGAGCGTGGGTGTTCATAATAGCGTTATCGACGCGATGGGGGATTCCGGCGGCGATCGGCAGCCGGGTCGGTCGATAACAGAACGTGAGAATCTCGCGCGGGCGCAGAACATGCGCGAATCGACCACCGGAGCCCACCGTGTGACACCGCCGCTTCAAGCTTCTGTGACGGTACGAAGTCAGGAATACGCCCTGCTGAACGAGGCGCTGGCGGCGCTGCCGGCGCAGCCCGACGCAGTGCATCAGGCAGTGTTATCGTTCGCCCGGATCGGGCTTTACGGCCCGGTCCGCGACCTGATCACCGACGCACGATGGGGCTTGTTGCGGCGCGACGAGTATCGCGCCTTGTTGAAGCGGCTCGAACATGCACCGACCGGCCGCATCGAATGGAGCAGCCTGACGCGACGGTTTGAGAACAACAGCCGCAGACTTCTGACCGCACGTCCACACCTGGCTGCCTGGGAGCAGAATTGGCGCAAACTACCCGAGCGAGCGGCGTTGTATCGCTCGCTGGATGGGAATCACCATTTGCTGATGCGCGGCGAAGACGGCGTCCCGCACGGCCGGGCGCCGCTGCTGGACGTGCGCGGGGTGCTGGATGGTTTGAAACTGCCGCATGGAGCGCACGCGCACACCTGCCCGCCCTATGCGCTGTGTGATGATCGGTTCGGTGCGTTGCTGTCACGCGTTTTCGATCTGACGCGTCGGATGCTTCACGGGTTCGCGCCGCGCTTGTACGCCCTCGAGCACGACGAGGAGGCGCTGGGCGCCGCGTTGTATCTTCTTGAGGACATCGAGCCGCTTTGCCACGAACGCGTCGAGCTGCTGATCGGGCCGGATTGCGTCGAGCGATTGCAGGCACTGCTCGACGCCGCGCCCGAGCGTGATCTGCCGCGACACGTCCTGGGATTTCCCGCGACGGGTGATTTGCAAGCGCGCGTGCTGGCTGCCGTGGAGAATCTCACCGCGCGCCGCGCGGCCGCTGCCACGTCGCACATGGGCGCCGCGCGACAGTGGTATGCCAACCATACGACACTCTACTGGAGCGAGCGCTTCGCCCGCCCACGGCGTGAGCCGCTGCGCGTCCTGGGCCTGACCAGCCGCTTCACGACCGTGCTGCAATACGCCATGCGCGATCTCCGCGCGGCCTTCGAGCGCAGGGGGCATCGGTTTCACACCCTCATCGAGCCGACCGATCACGACCTGCTGACCCCGCTCGAAGTGACGCGAACGATCAATGAATTCCGGCCTGATCTCGTCATCGCCATCGACCATACCCGCGCTGGGCAGAACGGCCTCATCCCGGATCGCGTGCCGTTTGTCTGCTGGGTGCAGGATCTGCTGCCGCACTTGATGACGCCGCGCGCCGGTGAATCGATGAACGATCTGGAGTTCTTCATCGCGCCCGAGTTGCACCAGTTTGTTACGACGTATCGCTATCCGGCGGAGCGCGGCCTGGCCTGGACGCTGGCAACGGATGCGGCGTTGTATTCGGCCGATCCGCTGCCCGAGATCGATCTCGCTCCGCACCGCTGCGACGTGTCGTATGTGTCCAATCAATCGCAGACGCCGGAGGCGTTTGTCGCCGACTACCTCGCGCGCTCGATGAATCACGACAAGGGGCGCGTATTGTGCGAATGGCTGTGGCGGCGTATTGAGTCGCAGGTGCGCGGCGGAGCATCCCCTCCTTCGGCGACGCTCCTGCTGCCCGAAGCGCGCGAGGCGACGGGAATCGCGCCGAGCGACGCGGCGGCGGCAGATCTGCTGTCGCGCACGTTCATTCATCCGCTAAGCGAACTCATTTTCCGGCAATCGACGCTCGAGTGGGTCGCGGCGTATTGCGAGCAAACCGGGCGAACGCTGCGTCTGTACGGACTGGGTTGGGAATCCCATCCGCGATTGGGTCGTTACGCCTGCGGCGTCGCACGGAACGGTGTAATGCTGCGCGCGGTGTACCAGGCATCGCGCGTCAATCTCCAGGTAATCGGCTCCGGCGCGGTGCATCAGCGTCTGCTCGACGGATTGGCCGCCGGGGGATTCTTCCTGATTCGTTCTTGCCCGCTGGATCACCTGCATGAACCGGTGACGGCGTTGCTCGACGAAGTAGATCGCCTGGGTCTATCAGGTGATGCAACGTTCTCGCCATCGGATCATCCGGTACTTGCTGCGGCCCTCGCCACAACGCGGTATTTGCGCGGCCTGGCGCCGCTTCCCCCGGGCGGCGATTCCAAACCGCCGGACGTTATGCGAATCACGTCGGACGAGTTGGCCTACTATCGCGATTTGGCCTCGTCGGGCTACCGCCGGGTGGCGGGCGCAGTTTTTGCGGATTACGCGTCGGTGAGTTTTTCCAGCCGCGAGGAACTGCGCGCGCGGCTGGATCGCTATCTGGAATGCCCGCAGTCCCGCGCGCCGGTCGCGGCGCGCATGCGCGAGGTTGTCTTGCAGCGCTTCACCTACGACAGTCTGATTGATGCATTACTAGACAAGCTCGCGCGGCATTTTCGCACGGATTGAAACCGCTTGAAGCGCTGCTTCCGGTCCATCAAGTCACCCCCATTTTCTCCCGATAACTACAGTGAATTACACACGTTACAGAGGCCGGTGCAACGTGCGCCGGGGCGAGGTCGGATGATGACGGGAAAAGTTCTGGGGCTGGTGACGGCGCGGGGCGGTTCCAAGGGGCTGATCGACAAGAACATTCGGCCGCTGGCGGGCAGGCCGCTGATCGCATGGACGCTGGCGGCGGCGCACGAATCGACGGGGAGCGGTCCCGGATGCCTGGACCGCGTCGTCGTTTCCACGGACAGCGAGCGGATCGCTGACATCTGTCGTCAACACGGCGCGGAAACGCCGTTCTGCCGACCGGCGGACCTGGCGCGCGACGATTCCCCTCACATCGACGTCGTGCTGCACGCCCTGGAATGGCTGCGCCGGCACGAGAGTTATGTTCCGGAATGGGTCATGCTGCTTCAGCCCACGTCGCCCTTCCGCACGGCTGCGGACATTCGTGAGTCGATTGAACTCGCGAACTCGCGCGGCGCGCCGGCCGTGGTCAGTGTGTGCGAGACGCATGCGCATCCGTACCTGGCGCGATCGCTGGGATCCGACGGGGCGATGACGGCCTTCATTCAGTGCCCGATCGGGTACGCACGGCGACAGGACCTGCCGGCGGCTTATGCCCTCAACGGCGCGATTTACCTCGTACGCCGCGAGATACTTTGCAGCAAGAAGACACTCGAACCACCGGGCGCGATCGGTTACGTCATGCCGCCGGATCGGTCGCATCAGATCGATACGGCGTGGGACCTGCGGATCGCGGAATTCATCGCGCGTGACCGGATGGGAGCCGACGAGGAAGCGTACGTCGGAGCGGGACGCGGCGTGGTCGAACCGCCGCGACGCATTTCAGAAAAGTAACGGTCCGGCCCTGCGCGGCGCATGGACCGGGTCGCCTTCAACGGGAACCATGGAATGTCCTTGAACGATCTTCACGCCGTGCGCGAACTGCGACGCAGGCAATCCCACGTGTTCGACGCGCCGCCGCCCCGCCTCGCCCAGCCGCGCCGCGTGTTGATTTATTCAATGGATCCGTGGCAGATCGGCGTCTTCGAGCAATTCCTGCATCTGGCGCTGCACCGCCGCGGCCATCTGCCCGTCAGCGTCTACTACGACGGTCTTCTTCCGCTTTGCGCCTGGGAAAACGCGCAGGTCGCCGCGCCGGCCGCCGACGTGATCGCTCGCCGATTTGAATTCATGTACGACTGCTTCGGCATCGCCGCGCGCGGAATCCGCCGCTATCTTGACGGCGCGATCGCGCGCCGCCGCGCCGAGTCGATTGTCGCCGCGACGTCCGACAATGATCTAGCGAGCCTTGCGCACGAAGGAATCGCCGTGGGCCGGATCGCCCGGCGCGATCTGACCCAATACACGCTCGGCCTGTTCGATCCACAGTCGTGCGACGATTGGACGCTGCTTCGCCGCCACCTCGTTCACGCGATCATGAGCGTGGATCTCGCGCGGGCCGTGCTGGCGGCCGAGCGGCCCGACCTCGTCGTGCTGGTGAACGGCAAGAGCGTGATGTACTCGTACCTGTACGAAGTGTGCCGCGCCGCCGGCGTGCAGGTGACGACGTGGGAGGAAGGCGTCTATTTCAAAACGGGCATCATCCTCGCGAACAACGCGCGGGCGATTGACTTCCCGGTGGACGATGCCGTCTGGGATGCAGCGCGGCAGCGTCCGCTGTCGCAGGCCGAATCGGACGCCGTGGACGATTACTTCGCGCGCTGGCGCGGTCAGACGGCCACGACCTACACTTACTACGACGCCGAGGAGCGCGACTTCGCTCGCATTCGCGCGGCACTGGACCTCTCGCCGTCGGCCGTCCTCACGTCGATCTTCACGAACATCGTCTGGGACACCAACGCCCTCGACAAAGACGACGCGTTCAAGAACATGCTGGACTGGGTCTTCGTGACAATCGACCTGATCTCGCGGCAGCCTGGCGGCGTGCTGATCGTCCGCGCGCATCCCGGCGAGACGCGGCTGCCTTTCCAGACGCGCACGACGGTCCGCGCCCTGATCGAACAGCGCTACGGCGGCGTACCCTCACACGTGCGGGTCATCGACGGCGCATCGCAATTCAGCTCCTACGAGATCGCACGGCACAGCCGGCGGTGCGCCGTTTACACGTCCACGCTGGGGATTGAATTCGCACTGATGGGGCTGCAACCGCTTGTCTGCGGCCTGCCGTATTACGCGCGCAAGGGATTCACCAACGACGTGACGGACCGCGAACAGTACGCCCGCTGGCTGCTGACCGATCCCGCGCCGCAGGGCAGTGACCCGGTCCTGCTGCGCCGCTTCATGCACCTGGTGCTGTTCCGGCTCGTGAAGCAGCCGGAGTTTTTCGACGGCATTCACGGCTCGCCGCAGCAGCCGCGCATTCGGATCGAGTCGTTCGAAGGCTGGCCGGAGTCCATGCCGATCTTCAACCAAATCGTGGATGATCTTCTTGCGGGTGGCAGCTTCATTCATCTGGACGACGCCGTCCCCGCGGCGGGCCGCGCGGCGCCGCTTCACCCGATGACGCAGCGTGCGCTCGTGCCGAATCGCCGAACCTGCCAGATCGCCGAAGGAAGTGTGTTGACGACGTGACGACCTACCAACCGATGTTTCGCGATGGCAGCCTGGGACTGGCCGTGCAGCCCACGATCCTGATCTACGCGCTGTGGCGTTCGGGCACGCACTGGTTGAGCGAGATGGTGTCGGACCTGACCGGTCTGCCGAGCTTCTACCACGCCGGCGATGGCGCCTCTTACGCCGACGAGACGCTCGCGCAGATCAATCACTATCGCGAGAACACGGTGCTGATTCGCCACCTTTGCACGTCGCCGGATCGGCTGCTGCGGCACACCGAGGCGCTGGGGATCCCGGTGATCCTGCTTTTTCGCGACCCGCGTGACGTCATTGCGTCACAAGTCAGCATGCGAAAACACCGCGAGGGCTACCGGCCGGGACTGCCGCCCTTTCCCGACATGCCGCTCGACGCAATTCTAGACTGGGAATTGGCACAACACAGCGACGTGTACCAACGGCTGCTGCCGCGCTGGGCCAACGCGGCGCATCCGATGCTGCTGACGGTGCGCTATGAAGATCTCCTGCGTGACGTTCTGCGCGAGCTGGCGCGCGTCGCGGTGTTCCTGAACATGGAGATTTCACCGAGCGAGATTCGCCGCATCGCCGCGCGGCACGTCCTGCCGGGCCTGATGCCGGCTGCCGCCGACGGCCGCCCCGCTGAATCGGCTCGCCGCGGCGCAATCGGCGACCATCGACACCAATTTACGCTCGCCCAGCAGCGACGACTGACCCGCTTCCTGTGGGACGCGCTGGTGACGCTTGGTTACGAATGCGAGTCCAAGGATCAAGACGCAGGCTGACGCATGTCATTTTCGAAGGTGGCCGCGGAATTGAATCGACTGCGCCGGGCGAGCGTCCCGTCGCCCGGGCGCGCGTGCGGTCGCACCATGCGGTTTGACAAGCCGCTGCCGCCGGTGGCGACCGATTCCGAATCCAGCGCCGGCAACGACGCAACGCAAGTCGTCCATTTCGACGGCCTCACGATCCACTACGCCGACCGGCCCTCACTTGAGACGCAGGTGAAAGACATCCTCGAACAACGAATCTACGACTTCACGCCGCGCCGGTCCGATCCGTTCATCGTCGACGGCGGCGCGTCGATCGGCGTGGCGGCGCTCACGTGGAAGCGCGCGTTGCCGGCAGCGCGCGTCGTCTGCTTCGAGCCGGACCCGCTGGCGCTCGCCCTGCTGCGGCGCAACCTCGCGGCGAACGGCCACGACGATGTCAGGATCGTCGAAGCGGGATTGTCGGATCGCGACGGGACGGCCGCGTTTCGATCCGATGGCGCCGACGGCGGCCGATTGACGACCGATCCCACGACGCGGCGCTCTGGCACCGCCGCCATCACGACGACGCGTTTAAGCCGGTTCATCGACGGGCCGGTCGATCTACTCAAGCTGAACGTGGAGGGTCAGGAGTTGCCCGTGCTGCGTGAACTGGAGGCCGCGTCGAAACTGCAATACGTCGAACGCATTATTCTCGAGTACCACGGCTGGCCCGATTCGCCGCAGGGGCTGGGGCAGATTCTCGACATGCTGGCGCGGCACGGATTCCGTTATTTGGTTCACGATTTCGATCGTGCGACCAATCCCGCGTCGAAGCCACCGTTTCGCCTTCGCCGCGCGCCGTGGTTCTGCCTCGTGTACGCCGAGCGAACGAATGAGCCATCGCCGCGACGAAGCGTGCAATTCGGCGATCTGCGTCGCGTCACGCCGATCAGCCGGGTCTTCGGACTGGATCGCGGCACGCCGATTGATCGCTGCTACATCGAGCGGTTTCTCGCGTCGCAGGCGGGGGACATTCGCGGCTGCGTGCTGGAGGTCGCCGACGACGCCTACACGCGACGCTTCGGCGGCGAGCGCGTCACGCAGCGCGAGATTCTCTTCGCGCCGCCGGGACATCGCCGCGCGACGTACATCGCCGATCTCGGCGCGCCGCGCGCGCTGCCGGCCGACGCGTTTGACTGCATGATCCTGACGCAGACGCTGCACTGCATCTACGGTATCAAGACCGCCGTCGAGAACTGCCGCCGGGCGCTGCGGCCCGGCGGGGTCCTGCTCGCCACCCTGCCCGGCATCAGCCAGATCAGCCGCTACGACATGGACCGCTGGGGCGATTTCTGGCGGCTCACCACCGCTTCGGCCCGGCGGCTCTTCGCGGAAGCCTTCGGCGCATCGCGCGTGCAGCTAGGTGCGTACGGCAATGCCCTTGCGGCGACGGCCTTTCTGCACGGCCTGTGCGCCGAGGAACTCGAGCCGTTTGAACTCGATCACGTGGATCCAGACTACGAATTGCTGATTACCGTCCGTGCCGAGAAGGGGGCCTGATGGCCATCGTGCTGCTTTATCACCGGGTGGCGAAGCTGGCGGTCGATCCGCAACGGCTCGCGGTGACGCCCGAGCGATTTGACGAGCAGTTGACCGCGCTGCGCCGCATCGCGCGAATCGTGCCGCTGGATGAACTGGTTCGTGGCGTGCGCGATGGAGTCGTTCCGGATCGCGCCGTGGCGATCACGTTCGATGACGGTTATGCCGATAATCTGACACACGCCGCGCCGTTGCTACAAAAGCACGATGCCCCCGCGACCGTCTTCGTGACCGCGCGCGGAGAGCGGGTGCGGCACGAATTCTGGTGGGACGATCTCGAACGCCTGTTCCTGCATGACGCGCCGTTGCCGACCGCGCTCTCGCTCCGCGTCGACGGCCACGAACACACCTGGTCTTTGCCCGACATCAATCAATCGCCACGGGTCGATCCGGCGTGGAATGTCCTGTGTGACCGCCCGCCGAGACCGCGCGAGGCGATCTATCTGTTCCTGTCGAAGTTGTTGCGACCGCTTTGCGAAGTGCGCCGCCGGGCAGCACTGGATTCGCTTGCGGCGTGGGCACATCTGCCCGTCACAGGCCGGCCCAGCCATACCACCCTGACCGATGCCCAACTCAAACAATTGGCCGCGAGCGGCCTCATTGAAATCGGCGCGCACACGGTGACGCATCCAGTGCTTGCGAATCGGTCGCGCGATGAGCAACGATTCGAACTGGAAGAAAGTCGCCGGAGACTGGAAGCGATCATCGGCCGTCCGGTCACAACGTTCGCCTATCCGTTTGGCTGCCGAGAGGATTTCAACGAGGTGACGGTCGCCTTGTCGCGCGAGGCGGGATACGCCTGCGCCTGCGCGAACACGGGGCGCGAGCCATCCCCTCGTTCGATCGTCACAGCCTCAAGCGACTTGCATCGGCTGCCGCGTGCCATCGTGCGAAACGTCAGCGGCGATGAACTCACGCGACAACTGACGCAAGTTTGGGATCTGCCGCCGATCGACTCGGTGCGAAACACAACTCGTTCCGAGGCTCGCACAAGCGCCTTGCGCGATCGAAAGTCGTCGCGTTTCGAATCACGCTGCGCTGCGCCGTAAACCAGTCGCCGCAAGCAGGCCATGGAATCATGAACCAACGATCGCGGGATATCCTGCAAATCAGCACCGCCGACCGGCTCGGCGGGGCGGAGCGCATCGCGCTGAACCTGCATCGCGCCTATCGAGCGGCGGGTCGCGGCGCGACGCTGGCCGTTGGGCGGCGATACACCGACGAATCCGGCGTGATGGAAATTCGTCATGATGTCGCCGGTTCGGTGTGGCGACGAACGATGTGGCGGCTTCATCACACGATGCAGCCGTACTATGGCCGGTCCCTGATCGCGCGGCGACTCGCGCGCGCGTCGCACCAACTGGCTGCGCCGCAGGGCCGGCGCGACGACGCAACGGGCCTGGAGAACTTCGATTACCCGGGAATCTGGAATCTGTTGAATCGTCTGCCCGCGCCGCCGGACGTGATTCAATTGCACAACCTGCATGGAGGCTATTTCGACCTTCGCGCGCTGCCGATGCTTGCTTCCCGCGCGCCGCTCGTGCTCACGCTGCACGATGCGTGGCTGCTGGCCGGGCATTGCGCGCATTCGCTTGGTTGCGATCGCTGGCAGACCGGCTGCGGCGCCTGCCCCGATCTGACGATCTACCCGGCGATCCGGCGCGACGCCACGGCCGACAACTGGCGGCGGAAGCGTGACATCTTTTCGCAGTGCAAATTGAATCTTGCAACGCCGTCGCGCTGGTTGATGCGGCAGGTCGAGCGATCGATGCTGTGGCCGGCCATCTCCGAGGCGAGGGTGATTCCCAACGGTGTGGATACCGACGTGTTCACACCCGGCGACCGCGCGGCCGCGCGGACGGCGCTAGGCCTGCCGCATGACGCCCACGTGTTGCTCTTTGCGGGGCTGGGCGCGACGACCAATCGCTTCAAGGATGTCGCGATGCTGCGGGCGGCGGCGGAAAGGCTTGCCGCGATGCGAGCGGCCACCGCGAAGGAGGGGATCGTTGCGTCCTCGCCGCGGGCGATCCTGTTCATCGTCCTCGGCGAGCGAGGCACACTCAAGCCGATCGCAGGCGCAACGGTTCAGTGCGTCCCACCGGAGCATGATCCCGGCCGCGTTGCAAAGTGGTATCGCGCGGCGGACTTGTATGTTCACGCCGCGCACGCCGATACGTTTCCAAATACCGTACTGGAGGCGCAGGCCTGCGGAACGCCGGTTGTCGCGACCGCCGTTGGGGGGATTGTTGAGCAGGTGGAGTCGCTCACGGTTCTGCCGGGCATCGTGGGCAGCCCGGCGGAGCGCGCGACGGGGCTGCTGACGCCGCCGGGGGATGCTGAAGCAATGGCTCGAGGAATAAAAAAACTGCTAACCGACGACGTGCTTCGCCGCCGGTTAGCAGCCAATGGTGTGAAACAAGTCGCCTCGCGCTACCGGCTGGTCGACCAAGTCCATCATTACCTGGACTGGTTCGACGCGCTGGCAACCGGGCCATGGCACCACGCGACCCGCCCGCTCGGAGCGATCGCGCGTCGGAATCAGGCGAGATCCCCTGCCTGATTGCCAAACCCCTTAGCGGGCGGCGCTGCGGACGGTGTTGATCATCGCGTTCACGTTGCCGTTGAAGACGCGGGTCAGCATGTCCTTGACGAGCTTCTTGTGGACGACTTCGGGCTTGTCCTTGCACTTGTAGATGAAGGCCTTGCCGACGGGGCCCTTCTCGCGGGTGACGTAGTTCTTGTGCTCGAGGCGCGTCAGCAGCGTCACAACCGAACCGTGCGCCATCGGGCGATACTTGAGCATCATCTGGCGGATCTGGCGCGCCGTCGTCGGACCTTGCTTCCAGATGCAGGCCAGCACGTCCAGCTCGGCAGGCGGCAACGTTCCCTTTGCGTTCGAAGATTTCTTCCTAGCCATGTGTTTACTACCCTCTCTGGTTGGTGTGGAACGGAAACACGGGATCGAATTCCTAGGATCCCCGACGGCGCGCCTTTTTGACACGCGTCGCTCGAAAGTCCACGTTTTTCTCTTTCGAGCAGGAAAGCATAAGGGATCAAACCAGACAAGGGAAGCGCTTCCGGCAAAAAATTTTTTCCGCGCGTCACAATCCAGTAAAACTAAGTAAAATCACGTGCGCCCCCCGGACGGAACGGGCTGTTTTGTTCGGGGCAAAATTCCCCATTATTGCCTATTCTGTCTTTCGTGTAATAATTCAAGCATTCGTCCCACAAGGCTCGTGCGGCGATCACACCCATTCATGACACGATCACACCGAAACGCAATCCTTACGGCGAGCGACGCACAATTACTGGCTCAATGCGAGGTCGATACCTATCGCGCCAGCGGACCGGGCGGACAAAAACGCAACAAGACCAGCTCGGCCGTCAGGCTCCGACACCTCGAAACTGGTCAATTGGTCATCGCCGAGGAAAGCCGCTCCCAGCACGACAATAAAGCTCGTGCATTACGAAGGTTAAGACTCGCACTGGCGCTCCGACTGCGTTGTGAAATATCGACCGATAACGCGTCGGATCATGTCAAATCGTTCCTGACTGCGGCCGGGCGAATCGAAATCAACCCGCGAAACGATCAATATGCCCTTGTTGTAGCCGATGTGCTCGATTTCGTAGCAGAAGCCAGCGGCCAGGTGCGCGAAGCAGCCCGGCAACTGGGGATGACAACCAGTCAGTTGTCGCGGTTTCTGGCCTCGGACGGGAAAATCCTGCACGCGGTGAACGAGCTTCGAAAGAAAGCCGGTCTGTCGCCGCTAAAACCTCCTGCGGATTAATCTCACACGTTGGCGTTTGCCGGAGTCAAAACCCCTCGGGCAGATTGAAATCCGCCAGGAATACCTGGCTGCGCCCGCTCGGGCCGCGCTGGCTCGTCCACATCAGCTTCGAACCGTCAGCATTGAAGACCGGCAAGCCGTCAAACCTCGCCCGATACGTCACACGCTGCTGCCGGCCCGTCTCGATATTGAGCAGGTACACCTCGTAATTGCGATGGCCGTGCAGGCTGGTTGTGAACACGATCGATCGGCCGTTGGGATGCCAGTACGGCGCCCAGTTGACGACGCTGCTGTGCCTGGTGAGTTGCCGCTCGCCGCTGCCGTCGGCATTGATGACAAAGAGCTGCAAATGATCGTCCTGCAAACGATCAGCGCGGAAGATGACGCGCTGGCCGTCGGGTGAGAAGAACGGTCCGCCGTCGTAGCCGGGTTTGTTCGTCAGTTGCCGCACGCCGGAGCCGTCGGCGTTCATGATGTACAAATCGGGATTCCCGCCGCGATCGGAGGTAAACACGATCTGCTTTCCGTCGGGTGAGTATGAACCTTCGGCGTCGTAGCCGACGGTGGTTGTAAGCTGTCGCGGGTTGTCGCCGTTCAGGTCGGCCGCGAGGATGTCCATGCCACCGGGCATGTTCCAGGTGTAATTGCTTCCGGTGCGGTGATAGAAGTTCGGATTCGGCAATGAGGGATTGAGGTAACTCGATGCGTAGAGGATGCCGCCGCCGTCAGGCCGGAAGTAGCCGCAGGTGCAGGCGCCTCCGGGCGGGCTGACGCGCCGAATCGTGTCGCGCTTCGCGGTGTATTGCTCCGTCAGTTCAAGCGTGTACATCTGATACTCGCTCTCGCCGGGCGGATACGATTGAAAAATAATGCGCCGGCCGTCGGGGGAAAAATAGGCTTCGCCCGAGTCGCCGATATTCAATTTCTCGTCGGTGAGCTGCCGGACATTCGTGAGAATCTTCGACTCGGCTTCGTCCCACTGCGCTTCGGGCGTCGCATCGACGATCAGCTCGTAGCCCGCCGGGCCGCAGCCGGTTGCCGCCGCGACGCAAAGAAAAAGAATACAAACGGTCAAGACACGCATTCGCATCACACGATCCCCTGTGCAGGCCGGGCAGTATAGCGGATTCGCAATTGAAATCGAACGCGGCGCAGACTAGACTGGCCACTGTGGATGAGGCCACTTGCACGCATCATGCCGGTCTCCGTGTGCAGATGTTCCGCGCAGCGCGCGGCTAGGAAGTTGGCGGTCGTTTGGAAATCACCCTCTTGTGCATCGGCGACGTCGTCGGCCGCCCAGGCCGCTCTGTTGTCTCGCAGGCGATTCCGCGCATCGTGAAGGAGCGCGGCGTCGATTGCGTCATTGCGAATGTGGAAAATGCCGCAGCCGGGTCGGGCCTGACCGAAGTGCTCTACCACAAGTTCATGCGCTACGGCGTGCACCTGATGACCGTCGGCGATCACATCTACCGCCGCGCGGAGATTCTCCCCGTGCTGGAGCGCTGCGAGAACATCGTGCGTCCGGCGAACTACCCCGCCGAGTCGGTCGGTCACGAAGTCGCGATCTACGAAACCGCGAAAGGGCCGCGCGTCGCGCTGTTCTCGCTGATGGGCCGGCTCTTCATGAAGCCGCCGTGCGACTGCGCGTTCCACGCGGCCGATCGCATGCTGGCGCGGATTCCGCCGGACGTGAAGATTACTGTCGTTGACATGCACGCCGAGGCGACGAGCGAAAAGGTCGCCATGGGCTGGCATCTTGCCGGCCGGGCGAGCGTCGTCTTCGGAACGCATACGCATGTGCCGACGGCCGACGAGCGAATCCTGAACGGCGGCACGGCGTACATCACCGATCTGGGGATGAGCGGTCCGTATGACAGCGTGCTGGGCCGGCGGAAGGATCGCGTGATGCGATCGATGATCACGGGGCTGCCGTGTCCGTTCGACGTGGCGACGGGCGATGCGCGAATGTGCGGAATCCTGGTGAACGTCGAATCCGAGACGGGCAAGGCGACGCACATCGAACGCGTCTGCATCCACGGTCCGGAAGGAGGCCATCTCGAACCCGAAGAGGGCAACGAGCGGGATTAAGATCGCGCGAGACCGGACTCACGGACGTTACTCGTGGACTCACGGACGTTACTCGTGGGTGAATTGCGAAGAGCAACCAGCGAAAGGTCCATGATTGGAGATTTGAAGCGGGAGAGCGCAATCGCGAAGACACCCCGGCCGACGCGAGTTGATCTCTTTCTAGAACCGGTTTCAAGACTCCTCTCCCCCTTGGGGGGAGAGGTCGGGTGAGGGGGAAAATGTGGTTCAAACGAAATGATTCACCCTCACCTCAACCCTCTCCCTGAATGGGAGAGGGAGTTTTGAACCAGCTTGTGCATTCTCAATTCTTCATTCTAATTCTTTCGCGCTACCAATCGCCAGCCTGACACCAACTCCTGACCCACGACGCGAAGCAAGGCAAGCCGTGCCATTGCGACGACCACCATCGCCCCCATCGCGCCCGCCAAGCATCCGATGCTGTTCATGCACACATCGCTCACGCCGGGGAAGCGGCCGGGTATGAACACCTGCGTCCACTCGATGGCGACGCTCAACAGCGCGCCCAGCGTCGCGGCGATGGGCAGCGCCAGCCCGCGACGGACGACCAGCGCTGTCGACGCCCACAGCGACGCTCCCACGGGAATGAACAGCAGCAGATTGTTCAGCATGTCGCGCGGGTTCGACAGCCGCCAACTCAAATAACGGTATCCGTCCAGGAATGACGCAGCCGGCAGGCGGCGATGATACGGCATCGGCCAGAGCGTGCAGACCAGCACGCCGACGATGACCAGGGCCGTGAACAGGAATACCCCAGAGCGCAGCGGCCTCCAATCGAAGGATGTTATTGACACCAGTAACTCCCCTCCCGAACGCAAACGCGGCATCCTCGCCGGCGCGATCGCCCTGCGGCAACCCGTGCGCCGCACCCGACATGGTACGTGATTGCGGACCTTGGAAACAAGAGAATCGCGCCGCCTCGGTCGCGGTCGGCGTGACTATCGGATCGGCGCTGCGATCAGTCGTCCGTCGGTTCATGCGGGGGTGTTGCCGGGCGACATCACATCAAGCTGCCATGTGGCCGCGAACCAGCGTTTGAAGTCGCCAACACAGCAGTGCGAGGTAGCTTGCAAGCGACGAATCGATTTCATCGTACGATCCCGATTGCTTGCGCGATCGGCGCTTTGGATGTTCACGTCACCCGCGATTCGATTGCAGTTTGACCGTAGATGTGCGACACCGCTTATCATATCCATTATGTGCGAACTGATTCCCTACGACCGTCGATTCCGCGATGGCGTGATCGCCGTCGTGCGAGCGGTGCACGACGAATACGGCTTCTCGTGGGACGAGGCGGGGTATCACCGGGACCTGTACGAGATTGATCGCGCGTACCTCCGCGCGGGCGGGGCGTTCTGGGTGCTGGTCGATGGGCCGCGGGTCATCGGGTGCGTCGGCGTGACCGTGCACGATGCCTCGAATCCGGCACACGATCCGCAGGGCGACGTGGCTGCGGAGCGGCCGGCGGGGTTTCGCTATTGCGAGTTGCACCGGTTGTACCTCGATTCGGCCTATCGCGGTCGGCGGCTGGGGCGGAGGATGCTCGACGCGGCGATGGATTTCGGCCGGGCGCACGGCTGCACGCGAATGATCGCCTGGAGCGACGTGAAGCTGCCGCACGCGCATCGGATGTACCTCGACGCGGGGTTGGTGCAATGCGGCTCGCGGATCTGCGACGACCCGGACAAAGCGACGGAGTACGGGTTCTGGAAAGAGCCGTTGTGAGCACCAGGCAGTGGTCTGTCGTCAGTGCTTACAAAGCTCTGACAGGTCGGTAGCGCCATGAGCAAGTCACGCCGAAAACCGGGTCGCGAATCGTTCGACCCGCGCCGCGCGCGCGGGGCCGACGCGAGCGAGGCCGTCGGCCTGTTCGGCCAGCCGCTCGATTCGCCGCCGAACGCAGCTCCGAGCGCGAGCGAGCGGGCACCGGAGACTCCCCGAACATGGCCGCCCAAGCCCACAGCCATGCCACCCGTCGAGGCCATGCAGGCAAATTCGCCGGACCTTGGGGGCGCGGTCACCATCGCACCGCTGACCGTTTCGCAGGTGACGCGGCTCATCAAGGGCGCGATCAATTCGGCCTTCGCCGGCACGATCCAGGTCGTCGGCGAGTTGTCGAACGTCTCGCGCGGCGGCGCGGGCGGTCATCTGTATTTCACGCTCAAGGACGCCGCCAGCGAGCTTCGCAGCGTGATGTGGCGGGCGGATGCGGCGCGCATGAAGTTCAAGCTTGAAGACGGCATGGAAGTGATCGCGTCGGGCACGATCGACGTGTACGAGCCGCGCGGGCAGGTTCAATTTTACGTCCGTCGTCTTGAGCCGCGCGGCGTGGGTGCCCTGGAGCTCGCGTTTCGCCAGTTGAAGGATCGCCTCCAACGCGAAGGCCTCTTCGACGCGGCGCGCAAAAAGCCCCTTCCTCGGCTGCCACGGCGAATCGCCGTCGTGACCAGCCCCACCGGCGCAGCGCTGCATGACATCCTGACGACGCTATCACGGCGATTTCCCGGCGTCGAGGTTCTCATCTACGGCGTGCGCGTGCAGGGCGAAGGTGCGGCCGACGAGATCGCCGACGCAATCGCCCGGCTGAATCGCTCGTCGGCGGATTTGGGCGGGATCGACGTGATGATCGTCGGACGCGGCGGCGGATCGCTGGAAGATCTGTGGGCGTTCAACGAGGAAGTCGTCGCCCGCGCGATCTTCGCCAGCCGCATTCCCATCGTCAGCGCCGTCGGGCACGAGGTGGATTTCACCATCGCCGATTTCGTCGCAGACGTGCGCGCGCCGACGCCGACGGCTGCGGCGGAGCTGGTCGTCCCGGTGCGCGCGGAACTGCTGGCGAATGTGAGCGAAACGGCGGCCCGACTGGACCGCGCGGTGGCACGATGCCTCGAACGGTGCCGGGCGCGGCTGGAGCTGGCCGAGCGGTGCGAGTGGTTTCGCGATCCGATCAGCCGCATCCGTCAGCGGGGGCAGCAACTGGACGAGGCGATGGGCCGGCTGCACCTGGCCAAGAATCGCTATCTTGACGCGCGTCGTTCACAAGTGCATCGCATGGAGATGCGGCTGGCGCGCGTGCAGCCCGCGTCGCAGCTCGCCGCGCGGCGCGAGATGCTCGGCGCGACGGCGCACCGGTTGCGCCTGGTGATCGAACGGCTCCATCGAACGCGCGAACGGCGCCTGCGCGACGTGGCGGCGCGCCTGGCGGCGTGCGGATTGCAGCAGGTGGTGGCGCGCGAGCGATCGGTGGCGCGGCAGGTGGAGACGCGGCTGTCCGTCGGGCTGACGCGACTGCTCGAGCGCCGGCGCGATGCGCTAAGCGCGATGGAGAAGCGACTGCTGGCCGCAAGCCACGAGAGCATCCTGCGGCGCGGGTTCTCACTGACACGCCGCGCAACCGACGGCACGTTGATCCGCTCGGCGGGCGAGGTGCGACCGGCGGAGGTGGTGGAAACGCAGACCGCCGAGGGAACCTTCCGCAGCCGTGTCACGGACGACCAGGCGTAGCCGACTTGGCGCACCGGGCACGTTGGGCCAACATGGGAGCGGAGCAACGCATGGCAGAATCGCAAACAACCCCTCCGAGTTTTGAGCAGGCGATGGCCCGATTGGAGAAAATCGTCGAGGCGATCGAGCAGGGGCGTATCGGTCTGGAAGATGCAATCAAGCAATACGAGGAAGGCATGGCGCTGATCCGCCAATGCCGCGACGTGCTCGCCGGGGCCGAGTTGAAGATACAACAACTGCAGGCGCAGGGGGCCGATCGCGCGGGGCCCGCGGCGGGCTAATCGCGACCACTCACGGCGCATCGTTGCGCGAAGCAAACCGCGTTCGACGGGGCGCGTTTTTCGACTACAATGTTCCATCTATGAGATCCGCCGACCCCGGTGCCCAGGCGACCGACGCCGAATCCCGATCGCCTGGTGCGCCCTCGCCATCTGATGCACCGCTCTCGGACCCGGAAGGTACGTCGGACCCGGCGGACATCCGGCGACAACTGGCCGCGACCGCGAAGGACATCGACGACGCCATCGGGCTTTTTTTTGACAAATATATTAATCGCCCGCCCGACGGCGGGCCGGACCAATCGGCCACGCTTGCCAAAGCCATGCGTTACAGCCTCGACGCCGGCGGCAAGCGCCTGCGCCCCGCACTGGTGCTCTGGAGTTGCGAAGCGTGTGGCGGCCAATCCGCCGTCGCCATGCCGGCGGCCGTCGCCATCGAATTCGTTCATACGTTCAGCCTGATTCACGACGACCTGCCGGCGCTGGACAACGACGATCTGCGGCGCGGGCGGCCAACGAATCATCGCGTCTTTGGCGAGGCCGCGGCGATCCTGGCGGGGGATGGCCTGCTCGCGCTGGCCTTTGAAACGATCGCGCGCGGCGTGAGCGATGCACGAATCGCAGCGGAGCAGATCGCCGAACTGGCCGGGGCGACCGGCGCAGCCGGCATGATCGGCGGCGAGGCGCTCGACCTGGAAGGCGAGCGGCAGCCCCCGAGTGAGCCGCTTTCGACTACAATCTCCCGAATGAAGACCGCGCGGCTGATCGAGTCGGCGTGCCGACTCGGAGCCATCGCCGCACGTGCATCATCGGCGCAGCGCGATGCATTGGGTCGCTACGGTCAAGCGCTGGGCATGGCGTTCCAGATCGCGGACGATTTACTGGACGCATCGGGCGACGGCGAGCGGTTGGGCAAGCGCGTGCAGAAAGATGCCGACGCGGGCAAACAAACGCTCGTGCGGGCCGTAGGGATGGAGGCGGCGCGCGAAGCGGCCCGGCGGTTCGCCGGGGAAGCGTCGGCGGCGGCGGCGGAACTGGGAGCCGGCGGCGTTCGGCTGGCCGCGCTGGCTGATTATGTAATCTGTCGCGATTCGTAGGGAGGCGGATCGCGCCCGTGGAGACTCAAGGAACGAATGGACCGAATCCTGTCGAATCTGCATGACCCGGCGTTGCTGCGCGACCTGAATCCGGCGCAACTCACCCAGTTGGCGGGCGAAATCCGCGAACGCATCATCGAAGTCGTCGGGCGAAACGGCGGCCACCTCGCCAGCAACCTCGGCGTCGTGGAACTCACCATCGCCCTGCACCGCGTCTTTGATTTCCGAAGCGATCGGCTGCTCTGGGATGTCGGCCATCAGGCGTATGTCCACAAGCTTCTCACCGGTCGCAACGAGCGCTTTGACACGCTTCGCAAGGCCGGCGGCATCAGCGGTTTTCCCAACATCGAAGAAAGCGAGTATGACCTGTTCAACGTCGGGCATGCCGGCACAGCCATTCCGACGGCGGTCGGCATGGCCCGCGGGTCGGCCGCGTTGCAGGATGGTCGCCGCGTGGTGGCGCTGGTCGGCGATGCGAGCATCTTCAACGGCGTGGCGTTCGAGGGGTTGAACCAGGCGGGCACGTTGCGCCGTCAACTGCTCGTGATTCTCAACGACAACTCGATGGGGATCGCCCCGACGCAGGGCGGCATGGCGGAATACCTCGCGAAGTTCCGCACGAGCACGATCTACGAAGAATTGAAGAAAAAGGTCAAGCGTTACCTGCCCAACGTGCCGCTCGTAGGCAAAGCCGCCTTTGACGCACTGGATCATCTGAAGGAAGGCCTCAAGGCGACGATCTCGCCGCACCAGATTTTCGAGCAGCTCGGCTTCCTGTACGTCGGCCCGACCGACGGGCACGACCTGCCGCACCTGATTGAATTGCTCGAAGGCCTGAAAGACGTTGACCATCCCGTGCTGCTGCACGTTCACACGCAGAAAGGCCGCGGGGCCGAGTGGGCCTGCGCCGATCCGACGACGTTCCACAGCCCCAAGCCGTTCAAGGTCGAGGGCTGCCGCGTGGAGATCCAATCGGGCGGGCGCAGCTACACCGCGGCCTTCGCCGACGCGCTGATCAACGTCGCGCGCGATGACCGCCGCGTGTTCGCGTTCACAGCCGCCATGCCCGACGGCACCGGCACGGCGAAGTTTCAGAAGGTGTTCCCCGAGCGCTATCTTGATGTGGGGATCGCCGAGAGCGCAACGGTCGATATCGCCGCCGGCATGTGCAAGGCGGGCATGCGTCCGGTTGTCGCGATCTACTCGACGTTTCTCCAGCGCGCGTTTGACCAGGTGTTTCAAGAAGTCGCGCTCCAACGATTGCCCGTCATCTTCTGCCTCGATCGCGCCGGACTCGTCGGCGGCGACGGCCCGGTGCATCACGGTTTCGCTGACATTGCGTACCTGCGCGTGATGCCGGGGTTCGTGCTGATGGCGCCGGGCGACGGCGACGAGATCGAAGCAGCGCTGCGCTTGGCGCTCACGCTCGACAAGCCCTGCGCAATTCGCTACCCGCGCGACAGCGTGCCGCAGGGTCTGTACGCCCCGAGCGCGACGCCGCCTTTTGAACTGGGGCAATCGGTCGCGC
Organism: Planctomycetia bacterium; assembly: GCA_015200345.1. Classification (NCBI taxonomy): domain Bacteria; kingdom Pseudomonadati; phylum Planctomycetota; class Planctomycetia; species Planctomycetia bacterium. Next base: position 1,482,570 of record CP054187.1, read on the forward strand.
TCCGCACCGGTGTCGACGGGACGATCCTCGCCTATGGCGGACCGTGCCGGGCGGCTTTGGAGGCGGCCGAACTGCTCGCGGCGGACGGCGTGAATTTCCAGGTGGTCAATGCACGGTTCGCCAAACCGGTGGACCGCGACATGATCGCGCAGGCGATCGCACGCGGCGGTCCCGTGCTGACCGTGGAGGATCATTCCATCGCCGGCGGGTTCGGGTCGGCTGTTCTCGAAACTGCCGTGGACATGAGGCTGAACACGACGAACATCGTGATGCTCGGCATTCCCGAGAATCGCTTCATCGCGCACGGCCCGCGCGCCGGACAACTGGCCGAGGTTGGGATCGACGCCGCGGGCATTGCGGCGGCTGCCCGGCGCGCCTTGCCCGTTCCGCGCGAGCGCGCGGTCTCACCGATCGAACCACGCGCCGCCGCGCCGGTCGTCGTCACGCCCTAGCGATGTCGTTCAGTATTCCCGCCGCTCGCGAACCGACGGAATGTTGAGCTGCGCGCGGTACTTGGCCACGGTGCGCCGGGCGATCGGCGTGCCGCCGGATTCGGTGAGAAGCTTGACGATTTCATCATCGGACAGAGGGTTCTTCTTGTCCTCCTTGTCGATGATTTCCTTCACTTTGGCCTTGATGCTGTTCCAACTGACGGCTTCACCGCTGCCGTCGGTCGTGCCGCCGGTGAAAAACATGCGCAGCGGAAAGATGCCGCGGGGCGTCTGGATGTACTTCCCGTCCACCGTGCGGCTGATCGTCGACGCGTCGCAATTCAACTCTTCGGCGAGATCACGCATGCGCAGGACTTTCAGAAACTGCGGACCGAAATCGAAAAACTCTCGCTGTCGATCGAGGATGATCTTCGCGATCTCCAGCAGCCGCTGCCGGCGAAAGGCGATGGCGTCAATGATGGTGGTGGCCGCTTCCATGCGCCGGCGAATGAACTCGCGGGCTTCCTTGTCGGTCTCGCGGTCCTGAAGCATCTCGCGGTAGTGCGGGCTGATGCGCAAGCGCGGGGTATTGCCCCGCGCGAGGCGAACGTCGTACCCGTCGCCCTCTTCAGCGTGATCAACGATGATGTCCGGCGTGATCCCCTGCACGTCGCCCGGACGCACCAGATGGCCGGGATGGTGATTCAGCCGGCCGATGACCCGCAGGGCTTCCTTGATTTCTTCGATGCTGCGCCCGGTCGCCTTCGCCACGGCGGGAAAATTGTTCTTCGCCAACTCCACCAGATACTTGCGCACGATCTCTTCGCAGAGCGGATCGACGTTTTCCTGACCGGCGAGCTGAATCAGCAGGCACTCGGTGAGATCGCGCGCGCCGACCCCCGCCGGCTCCAGCGTCTGAACGAGCGTCAGCGCTTGTTCCAGCACCGCCACGTCGATCGGCGGCTGCACGCTCGCGCCGATCTCCTCCAGCAGCCGCCGCGCTTCCTCGGGCGTGCGCTGGATGATGAGCGGCGTGGTCTCCAGTTGGTCGTCGCCGTTGCCGCCCTTCGTGTGATGCTCCGCCTCGCTGCGCAGATAACCGTCGTCATCCATCCAGTCGATCAACACCTGCCCAGGCCGCCGCAGCGATTCGGGCATTTCCATGAGCGACCACTGGCGCGACAATTGATCGCGCAAAGCCTCCTCGCGCGAAGCCGTATTGGCCATCGCGTCCAGCTTTGCGTCGCGCTCGCCGCTGGCGGCCGAGCTGCCGGCGCGCCCGAATGGCAGATCACCCGGGTCCAGCTCCAGCTCGCGCGTCATCCGATCCAGACGCTCGAAGCTTTCGGCCTCTGCGAGATTGGTTTCCGTCGCGGGCAAGTCTTCCTTGGGGGGGCCGGCCTCTTCCTTGCCTTCCGGTTCCAGCAGCTCCAGGACCGGATTGGACTCCAGCTCTTCGCGCACCCGCGCTTCCAGCGCCATCAGCGGCAGCGTGAGAATCTCCATCGACTGGATCAGTTGCGGCGTGAGCCGCTGCTCCAGCCGCATCTGCTGCGACGGCATCATGGACATGTACTGGGACACGTGGGGTGCTAACCTCTCCTCGGCTTCGTCGGCGAATCGGGCCGGGCAAGAGCCAAAGACCGCCCGATCTGGTTTTCGGCCGTTGGCCTGCCCGACTCCATGTGATTATACATTACGTTTTTGACGCCGCAGCCTCTTTCTTCGGGAATTGGCACGGCAGTTGCTTGGCGGCCAGTATCGGCCGCTTCGGGCAGCTTTAACCCGAGCGAAATTCTCATGCAGCGGGAACGATTCAATCCCGAAAGGCAATTCGTCCCGACAACCCAAAGGAACAAACTCGTGTCAAGAACGGAATCTCGGGCCCCCGTCCCGCTGCTGCTCGAATTGGTCGCCGAAGTATTTAACGGAAAGAGCTGGCACGGCCCGAGCCTGCGTTCCACCGTCCGGCGCGTGTCGGCCGCGCAAGCAGGCTGGCGACCTGGGCGGGGCCGAAAGTGCATCGCCGAGATCGTGCTTCACGCCGCGTACTGGAAATACGCCGCGCGGCGGCGACTGCGTGGTGAACCGCGCGGGAGCTTCGCGCTGAAAGGCAGCAACTGGTTTACCGTGCCCGCCAAGCTGGGCGACGCGCAGTGGAAGGAGTATCTGAAACTCCTCGACGCCGAGCACGCGCAGTTGTTGGATGCGATTGCGGAACTGACGCCGGCCGACTTGCTAATCGTCCCCACCGGCAGCCGGGTGAACAACGCGAAGCTCGTGCGCGGCATCGCCAGCCACGACGTGTATCACGCCGGGCAGATTCAGACGATCAAGCGATTGTGCCCCATCCAGTAGCCGAGCGATCTCACGTTTCCGATTCGCCCGATGACGCGGCCATCATCGCCGCGCGACGGACTCATACATCGAAACGTATCGCGGGATCAACCCCCGCCAGTCGTAGCGCTCCGCCGCCAGCGCCCGGCCGCGCTGCCCCATCGCCCGCCGCGCTGCGTCATCGAGCGTGACCAGTTCCTTCAGTGCCGCCGCGATGGCGCGACGCTGCGGCGCGACAATCCGGCCCGCATCGGCCTGTTTCACTTCCGGCATGTTGCAGGCGTCGGAAATCACCACGGGCAGGCCCGCCGCCAGCGCCTCGAGGATCGACATGCTCAACCCTTCGCTCAAGCTGGGCTGAAGCAGAATGCTGGCCCGGCCCAGCGCCGCGCGGACTTCGTCGCGCGACAGGTGCCCCGTAAAGGTCACGCGCGACTCCAAGCCTTTTCGCCGAATCGCCGATTCCAGCATGCGCTGAAGGCCGAACTCGTCCGGCCCGGCGATCACGAGATGCCAGTCCTTGCCCGCCGCCAGAATATCGAAACATGCCTGCATGCCGGGCACGATGCCCTTCTGAATCGCGACGCGCCCCAGCATCAGCACCCACTTGCACGGCGCCGCGCTGGGAAATCGCGAATGCATCGCATCGGGCGAAGGAAGCGTCGCATACTCCGCCGTATGAAGACCGTTCGGGACCGTCGTCACGCGCGAATTGAATCCCAGCGCGCGAATCGCCTCCGCCTCGCCGTCGGCCAGTGCATGCAGCATCGCCGCGCCGCGAAGATTGCGATGCTCAAACATCCAGCCGGCCAGCAGCTTCTTCCACCGGCTGCGTTTCCACGCCCACGGCATCATCATGCTGTGCGGCGTCATGATGTACGGTCGACCGGTCTTTCGCGCGGCGCGACCAGCGGCCTGATTCTGACCGGTCCACAAGCCGTGCAGGTGAACCACCTCGCAGTCGTTCACGAGTCGGGCGATCTCACGATTGAACTGCGCGGAGCGGCCCAGGCGCGAATCGCCGGCATCGGAGAACGCGACCACTTCGACGCCGCCCACGTCCGGCGGCGTGCCGAATCGCCCCCCCGCCAGCGTCGCAATCCGACAGGAATGACCAGCCGCGACAAGACCCGACGCCAACTCCGGTACAACGCGCGCGATCCCACCCCAGGCCGGGTCCAGCGATTGAATGACGTGCAGAATCCGAAGCATCGTGCGGGTAGCCTAATCTGCTTCATTCAGGACGCAACGATCCTTTCAATTGAACCCGACCCATCAACCTCTAGGCCCGCCCCGCTCGCAGGTTAAACAAGCCCCGACTTGTACCGGAACGCCTTGCGGTTAGAATCCCCCAAAAGGGCAACCATCCATGCACCCCGGCCCCGCAGCCTCCAAGATCATCGGCGACGGTATCACCTTCGATGACGTGCTCCTGCTCCCCGCGCGCAGCAGCGTCGTCCCGAAAGACGCCGACGTGCGCACGCATCTGACGCGCAACATCACGATCAACATCCCGCTCGTCTCCGCGCCGATGGACACCGTCACCGAAGCCGGGCTGGCCATCGCCCTCGCGCAGGAAGGCGGCATCGGCATCATTCACAAGAACCTTCCGCCCGACGTGCAGTGCCGCGAGGTCGAAAAGGTCAAGCGCTCCGCCAATGGCGTCATCCTTGACCCGGTCACCCTGCGGCCGACCGATACGGTGGATCGCGCGGCCGAGTTGATGCGCCTGCACAACATCTCCGGCGTCCCGATCACGGACGAGTCGGGCGTTCTGGTCGGCATCGTCACGCGGCGCGACATGAAGTTTCTGCTGCACGCCGACCGGCAGGGTTCGACGGCCGGCGCGATGAAGATCGCGCAGATCATGACGAAGGACGACCTCGTGACCGCCCCGCCAGGGACCAGTCTTGACGAGGCCGATCGCATTCTTCAGCAGCACAAGGTCGAGAAGCTCCTGCTGGTTCACGCCGACCGACGGCTGGCAGGGTTGATCACAATCAAGGACATCGACAAGAATCGACAATTCCCGAACAGTTGCCGCGATGCGCGGGGGCGCCTTCGCGTCGGGGCGGCCGTCGGCGTTCACGAATACGATCGCGTGGCCGCGCTGATCGAGGCCGAGGTGGACGTGATCGCGGTCGACACGGCGCACGGCCATTCGGACAACGTGATCGAGACGGTTCGGCGGATCAAGCGCGAGCACAGCATCGACGTGATCGCCGGGAACATCGCGACAGCCGAAGCGGCGGTTGACCTGCTCGACGCGGGGGCCGACGCGCTCAAGGTCGGCATCGGCCCGGGTTCGATCTGCACGACGCGAATCGTGTCCGGCGTGGGCGTGCCGCAGCTTTCGGCAATCATGAACGTGGTCAGCGTCGCGCAGGATCGGCATGTCCCGGTGATTGCCGACGGCGGAGTGCGGTTCAGCGGGGACATCACCAAGGCGATTGCCGCCGGGGCGCACAGCGTGATGATCGGGTCGCTGTTCGCCGGTCTGGACGAGTCACCGGGCAGCGTGGTGCTCTGGAAAGGCCGCCGGTACAAGGAATATCGCGGGATGGGGTCGCTGGGGGCGATGGTTTCGGGCAGCGCCGACCGATACAAACAAGGCGGCGAGACGCAGCGGGACAAGCTGGTGCCCGAGGGCGTCGAGGGGCGCGTGCCCTATCGCGGCCGCCTGGCGGAGCTGACGTACCAACTGGTCGGCGGGCTTCGATCGGGCATGGGTTACTGCGGCGCGGCGTCGATCGAGGCCCTGCGGCATGACGCACGATTCGTGCGGATCAGCGGCGCGAGCATGGTCGAGTCGCACCCGCACAACCTGGTCATCACCGAGGAAGCGCCGAACTACGCCGTGGAACACATTGTCGAGGTTTGAGATGAGCATGATACGTCTGTCTGGTTATTTCGCGATCGCGGCGATGGCGCTGGCGCTCACTGGCTCCGCCGGGTGCGCGCACGTCAACAATCCGTACGAGGACTCCGGCGCGACGATCAACTCGGAGATGAAGACAACCAGCTCCGAGAGCTACGCGAGGGGCCATTCCGAGTTCGGCCGGCCCGTCCGTCGGCAGGCGCCCGAATCCGAGGTGCGGTATGAGAACGGCGCGGTCACGCATTGGCCGCTCTGGTTTGAAGATCCCTTCGAGGACAAAGGCAATCGGTTCATCCCATACGGCAACGCCGACGCCGAGCGCGACCTGCCCGACAATGAGTTCGCCTGGAACTGGGTGGATTACTTCCACATGGCCTACGGCCCAGCCCGGCTCGTCACCAACGCCGTCGGCTGGCCGGTCAGCGCCGTCGTGCAGCATCCGGGCATGTTGCTGGAGAGCAACGGGCGCATCGACCGCAATCTCCTCGGATACGATCACGACGCGACGCGCAGCGACAGCGTCACGCGCGAACCGCCGCATGTGAGCATCATCAACAAGCAGGTGCTCGAGTCCGACGCCGAGGCGACCGACGATGCAGCCGATGCAGCGCCGTCCGCGAATTAAGGCCGGGGCGTCGTCGAAACAGCGTCGTTTGGCCGACGACGACGCGTTTGGTATCATGTTCCTGAAGTGGAACCGCTTCGACAGGCGTACGCCGAGGTTGCGTGTGCCGGTTTGCCTCTTGGTAGAAAAAGGAAGGAACCCCATGAACGCCCTGCGAACCAAGCTCTCGAAAGTGGCCTGCCTCGCCTGTTGTGCCGTCGCCCTGCTCGTCGGCTCGGCCTGCTCGCAGAACACCTGCGGCGATTGCTCGTCCGACAAGTGCTGCATGGCCAAGTGCGCGGCCGGCTGCTGCGACGCCAACTGCAAGAGCGAGACCTGCTGCAAAGAGAAGAAGTGCGCCGCCAACTGCGACGCCCCTTGCTGCAAGAAGGCCTGATCAACACCGGAAAAACGCTCATTCGGCATGACCGGACGGCATGATCAGCCGCCTGGTTCGGCCCTGTTGCGCGGAGGAACGCCTGATGAACGCCAAGCACGACAACAAGCCGATCGTCATTGAAGAAACGCCGGGCAAGAAGGCCTACTGCCAGTGCGGCCATTCGGCGAAGCTGCCCTATTGCGACGGCGCGCACGCGCGCCTCGGCACGGGATTGGCCCCCATCGTGTGTGAAATCAGCGAGGCAGGGAAAAAGGCGGTCTGCCAGTGTCACCGCAGCGGCAATCTGCCCTGGTGCGACGGATCGCACAAGTCAATGGCCAGTGGTTAGTAGACAGCGGCCGGTGGGAAGTGGGCAGAGAAGTTAAGAATGGAGAATTGGGAATGGAGAGAGCTTTCTGGAAGTCACCCCAATTCTCAACTCTACATTTTTCGCAATTCGCTATTGGCGCTTCGCAATCTTCCGCCACAGCGGAAACGCCCCCGCCACGATCGCGAGCACTCCCAGCGTATAGAGCCAGTCGTGCCCGCCACGGCCAATCTCCTCCATCGCGACGAAAATGGCTATCAGCATTTGAACGCTCGTGACGAACAGGGCCGTCCCCACGCCGCCGGGCGCCAGAAAGACCTCGTCCCGGCGAATCCCCGCGCGGCGATCCCGCGCGCGGAACACGATGAGGCTGACGTACGCCATCCCATAAAGAATCGTGCTGGCGACGAAGTAAATGCCCAGAATCTCCGTGAACGATCGCTGCAACACGAAAACCGCTGCGATCCCCGCCGCCAGCATCTGCGACCAAACCGGTGACTGCCCCGCGTTCATCCGCGCCAGCGCCGCCGGCGCCAGGCCATCCCGCGCGAGCGCAAACGTCACGCGCACATTGGACAGAATGGTCGAACTGATCGAGCCGAGGCAAACGAGGATCCCGGCGATCAATACGACCTCGCGAAATCCCGTCAGGCCGACTCGGCTCAACGCCGCGGCGGCCGCGCTGCCCGATCCGCGCATGGCCTGCGGCGTTGCCGCGCAGAGCAGACCGTATTGATACAGAACATAGACGGCTGTCAGAAAAATGGTCGTCGATGCCAGCGCGCGGGGCAGCCGTTGGCGAGCGTCGCGCATTTCCTCGGCGAGCTTGGCGCTGTCGGTTGCGCCGGCGTACGACCACATCACGCTGACGAGGCCGAGCAGGAATCCTTTTGCGGTAACCGCATCAATCGGCGTCGTCTCGACCTGCGGTGTCCAGCGTCCCGCCCCCACCCACGCGACGATCCCGATTCCAACAACCGTCGCGACCTTCAGAATCGTCAACAAATTCTGGAACACCGCCCCCGCGCGAAGCCCGATGACGTTGGCCGCCGTCACCAGCGCCAGCGCGGCGCAGCCGAAAACGGATTCCGCAGCGGGAACGCTCCAACCGAACAGTTGCGATGCAAGGCGCCCCAGCCCGGCCGCGATGACGCCCGTCCCGGCGCCGGTGACAAAGATGGTGAACGACCAACCGAAGAAGAACGCGGCAAAGTCTCCATACGCCGCGCGAAGATACTGATACTCCGCCCCCGCCTGCGGAAACCGAGTGGCCAATTCTGCCGTCACGAGAGCCTGAAGATACGTGATTGCTCCGCCGGCGATCCACGCCACGAGCAGCCACCCGGGCGAGGGAATCCATCCCGCCATGTCGCCCGGCGTCGTGAAGACGCCCGAGCCGATGGCGACGCCGAGGCCGACAAAGACAATCGTCCATGTCCCGAGGAGGCGCTTCAGCGCGCATCCGTTCACGCACCGCCCCCGCGCGACGAACCGATCGTCGAAACGTCAAACCGTCGCTCGGTCAGCCGCTCATAGGCCTCGATGTACCGCGCGCGGGTCGCCGCGATGACCTCGGCCGGCAGCGGCGGCGTCGGCGGCGACTTGTCCCACTTGCCCTGATCGCAAAGTGCCTGAAGGTGATTGCGAACGTACTGCTTGTCAAAGCTCTCCTGGTCGCGGCCGATCTCGTACGTATCGGCCGGCCAGAAGCGGCTGCTGTCCGGCGTCAGGATTTCATCGATCAGGAGAATCTCGCCGTCCACGATGCCGAATTCGAACTTGGTGTCGGCGAGGATAATCCCGCGGCGCCGGGCATACTCGGTGCCTTCGGAATACAACTCCAGCGTCCGCTTGCGAAGGTGCTCCATCGTGTCGCGGCCGACCAGTTCGCAGGCTCGCTCAAACGAAATATTCTCGTCGTGGCCTGATTCCTCCTTGGTCGCAGGGGTGAAAATCGGTTCTGGCAAGGCCTGGCACTGTTTCAGACCAGGGGGTAGCTCGATTCCGCAGACTCGTCCGGTCTTGCGGTATTCGGCCCAGCCGCTTCCGGCAAGATACCCCCGGGCCACGCATTCGATGGGGATTACTTTCGTCTTCCGGCAGAGCATCGTCCGGCCGGCAAGGACCTCCCGGAACGGCTCGAACCCGGCTGGGGCACTTTCACCCACCACCCCCAGCAGGTGGTGCGGCCGGGCGGCAGCCAGCCGGTCGAACCAAAAGGCCGACAAAGCGGTCAGGACGCGGCCTTTGTCGGGGATCGGGTCGGGTAGGACGCAGTCAAAGGCACTGATCCGGTCGGTTGCCACGATCATCAGGCGGTCGCCGAGGTTATAGACGTCGCGAACCTTTCCCCGTTTGACCTCCACCCCGGGGATTTGAGTAGTCTTGACGGCTTGCAGAACGGGTGCTTCCGGCATGGGTCGCTCCGTCAGTTCAAAGAGAGGGTTTCATGGGCTGCACCGACCGCGCTCGGCCAGCTTGCGGCGGCTAGTGTAAGGGAATCCGGGGTCGTAAAAACCGCTGATTTTTTTAGGAATCTCGCGCGGGACCCCATTGATTTCCCTGATTTTCTTGCTATTTTGTCCAGCCTAAACGGCGGGCGGAGGCTCGCCGGGAGTAGGAAATCGAAACAAGCAGAAACCCACACACAAGGAGTCGCCCCATGGCAGCAGGTATGAGCAAGAGCGCGTTGATTCGACATCTGGCGGAGAAGAACGATCTGTCCCGCAAGCAGGTCGTGATGTTCCTCGATACGCTGACGGCGACGGCCTACAAAGAGGCCAAGAACAGCTTCACGCTGCCGGGCCTGGGCAAGCTCGTGCTGGTCAATCGCAAGGCGCGCATGGGCCGCAACCCGGCGACCGGCGAGGCGATCAAGATTCCGGCGAAGAAGGTCGTGAAGTTCCGCGTCGCGAAGGCGTGCAAGGACGCGATTCTCGGCAAGAAGTAAGCCGTGCGATCGCCCGGCGCCGTGCCGGATTCAGATGTTTGTCTCAAAAAAAATCGCAGTATGTTTAATGGAAGGACCCGCGCGTCGCAGCGCGGGTCCTTGTCATTCATGAGAACGCTCCCGCAGGTACGCTCGCTGCGCTTCGGCCTCCTGATCTAGACCGGCCGACTCCAGCACCCGAAGCCGCACGCGGCCCAGCGCGCCGGGCTGCGGATCGCTCGGTGAGACGGGAGCCCCCCACAGGATCGACGCGGCATCGGCCAATTTGCGCAAGTTTGCATCCGCGTTTGATCCGCCGTGCGCCGCGACGTCGTACTCGACCCATTCGCTGATCGCCGCGACGCGCGCGGCAAACAGGCCCGGCCCGGCCCGCTCGTACATCTCGTCTGCTTTCGCGGCCAGGTTCATCGCACGCGGCGATTCGTCGTCGCGCCGCGCCCGCATCGCCGCCAGGCGCAGCGTCTCGGGGCTGAAGCGATCCCGCCAATCAGCGGCCTTCGACCGGGTCGCGTCCGACAGCGCGACATTTGTCAAGTCTTCGATGATGGCGGGCAGGTCCGCCGACTTCAACAGCTCCTGCGCCATCTCGGCGGTCATCGCATCGACTAACCCGCCTCGCAGCAGCGCGCGCAACCAGTCGATCCGCTGCCTCGCCGACGCCGCGGGGCTGACGCGCCACAGCGTCCAGACGATCTGCGACGAAAACGGCTCGTCGGCATGTTGTCGCTCCAGCGCCTGAATCCATCGACGCTGATATTCGGCGGCCGCTGCCCCGTCGCCGCGTCGCTGCGCCGCTCGTCCGAGGTTCAGCGCCAGGTCCGCTTCGAGACGCGAGAGCTGAAGAAATCGCGGTACGTCGGCCCTCAACTGGCTAAGCCGGATCACCGCGTCGCTCGCGCGGTTCAGCATCGCACCATCGGGCGGAGCATCCCCCGCATCCAGACTCATCTGAAACGCCAGCGCCCGCGCGCGAATCGCCATCAAGCGCGCCAAATTCCGCTGGAACGGATCCATCGTGCGCGCGGCGGCGTAGTCCGCATGCGCCGCAGCGTCCTCGAAATCTCCTTCCGCCATCGCGGCGTCAGCCTGCGCGCGGCCGATTGACGCGTGCCAGTCAGCCAGCGCCGCGCTGCCGAACCACGCCACCGCCACCAGCAGCGCCACGCCGGCCAGCCGCACCACACCATTCGACAGCCGATGCGCTGCCTGCATCTCGAACCGCTCCGTCCGACCGCGCCGTACGGCCGCCCACGCCAACGCCCACACGGTGAGAAACACAGCCGGCCCCCCCGGCTCACGGACGGAAGGCTCTCCGAAATGATCGACCGCCAGTCCGACCAGCGCCGCGCCAAGCCCCGCGATCACAAAACGATTCGAACACGATTCGTCGCCTCGACGATCGCACGCGCGCGCGACATAGATCAACGTCAAAATCATCGCGACGAGGTACGCCCCCGCACCGACGATGCCGATCTCCGCCGCCTGTTCCAGGTATTCGTTGTGCGCGTGGCCGGTCCAGAATTGTTCGTCAAAACGAAGCGTCATCGGGTCTTCCAGCTGATCTTCCCGCGCGAACTGACCCGCCAGCATCGAATACGCCCCGTCACCATGTCCCAGCACCGGTTTGTCCATCAACAATCGCATCGCATAGGGCCACTCGAAATTGACGCGAGTCCGAATCGAATGCGACCGGGTCGCCGTCCCGCCCTCGCTGGCCAGCCGGTTGAGAATCGCCGCCCCACCCAGGCCGCCGACCAACGCGATCAGGAGCAGAACGCGCCGCGCCTTCTTGCCGATCAGCAGACAGACCATCGCCAGCCCCGCCGCCACCAGGCCCGCCAGCCCCGAACGCGAACGCGTCAGCAGCAGCCCAATCAGGATCAGCACGGCAACCACAACCCACGCGACGCAAGCCGCCCATCGCGCGACGGGCCGTCGCGCACTCGAACCCACGCCACGGTCCAACGCCAAGCCGATGGCGATCGGTACTCCCGGCAGCAAACAGGCCGCCAGCCACAACTCGTTTCCGAACGGATACGACAATCGCGCCGTCCACGGAGATGGTCCGCCGCGCACGGCCTGATACGCCAGCGCCAGCGCCGCCGTCGCCATCAGCGCGATCGCCAGCGCCGCCGTGAGGGCGCGAACGTGCCGCGTCGTCAGCATCGCCGCCAGCGGCCACCACCACGCCAGCCACAGAATGTGCGCCATGGCCTGCCCCTGGCAGACCGCCGGCGCGTGTGAAAAGTAGGAGCTCAACCCGCACGAGACCATCCACAGCGCCCACCAGAAATAGGGACTGCCGGCGCGCGCGCGATAGTCGAGCAGGTCATCGAGGCTGTAGCGGGGCCGGCGCCCGGTCGTGAGCAGTCGAATGGCGCTCACCGCCAGGATCAGCGCCGCACCACCGTAGAAGACGAGATTGCGAACTTCCACGCCACGGGCCGTGCCGACGCGCCCGCCCAGGCCCAGCGCCGTCACGATCGGCTTGAGCAGCGTCGTGTCGGTCGTGTGTTTCTCCGAGAAGCGCGACGGCGAGTTCAAGAGACAGTTGGCGAATACGAGGACGGCGGCCAATCCCGCCAGCGCACCGCTCGCCAGCCTCGCCCCGCGCGAGTCATCCACCACGACTTCAGGCAAGTTGTCGGATGGCATCCGCCAGCCTCTCGCAGCGCATCAGACGCATCGTCTCATGCTTGGTAGACGTTTCTCCCGAACGACTGGTTCGCGGCAAGATGAACTGACGGAAGCCCACCCGCGCCGCCTCGGTCACGCGCTGCCGCAGATGCGTCACCGGTCGAAGCTCCGCACCCAGGCCCAATTCCCCGCAGACCACCGTCCCCACGTCCAGACACCGCTGCGTCATCGCCGAGACGACCGCCAGCGCGATCGCCAGATCGGCCGCCGGCTCGCTCACGCGCACGCCTCCGACGACGTTCACGAACACGTCCTGGTCGCCCAGGACGATCTCCGCGTGCTTCTCGATCACCGCCAGCAGCATCGCCACGCGCCCGGCATCGACCCCCGTCGCCTTGCGCTTCGCCGAGCCGAACACCGACTGCGCGCACAGCGCCTGCACCTCCACCAGCAGGGTGCGCGTCCCCTCGCATGCCGCGAGGATCACGCTGCCGGGCCGTGACTCACGGTTCTCCTGAAGAAACAGCTTGGAGGGATCATCGACCGGGCGCAGACCCGTGTCGCCGATCTCAAAGACGCCCAATTCGTCCGTCGAACCATAACGGTTCTTCACCGCGCGAATCAATCGGTGCGCGTGAAAGCGGTCGCCCTCGAAGTACGCCACGCAGTCGACCAGGTGTTCCAGTATCTTCGGCCCCGCGATCGCCCCGTCCTTCGTGACATGCCCCACCAGAAACAGGGAGAACCCCATCTGCTTCGCCAGCCAGATCAGCCGCGCCGCCGCCTCGCGCAACTGCGACAACGACCCCGGCGGGCTGGCGCCGTCGGGTCGATAGACCATCTGAATCGAATCAATCACGACCACCTCGGGCCGCTCCTTGCTCGCGAGATTGCAGATGACATCGAGATTGGCCGTCGCCGCGACGAGCAACGCCGAATCGCTCGCGCCCAGTCGCTGCGCGCGAAGCTTGATCTGCCCGGCCGATTCCTCGCTGGAGACGTACAGCGTCTTGCGCTTTGCGCGGACCAGTTGATCGCACACTTGCAGCAGCAGCGTCGACTTGCCGATGCCCGGATCGCCGCCGATGAGAACCGCCGACCCCGGAACGATGCCGCCGCCCAGGACGCGATCAAACTCGCCGATTCCGGTGACATAACGTGGGCACGACTCGGCGTCCACGTCCGACAGCTTCGCCATGACCGGCTGATCGACCGGTACCGCCGGTCGATGCCGATCCGGCACGACGCCGTCGACGACCTGCTCGGTCAATGAATCCCATTCACCACAGTCGGGACATTTGCCGGACCACTGGCTCTGCACCCGCCCGCAATGGCTGCACGCGAATTGTGAATGTTTCCTGGGCACCGATGCCTGCCGTTTCGACCGAATGTTAATACGTTCCCTCAAGATCGCCGGGCATCATACCGCCATCGCCGCAGCAAGGTGCCTCTCGAAAGCCCAGACATAACCACCTGTAAATGCTTGCCTTATGAAAACCGCTGGCGTCCATTCGGTATGGTTGCCACCCAATGGGCTTCGGTTATGATACTCGGCTCGGTCTTTTTCGAAGGGCCGGATCGTCTTCCCTCCGCACGACGAGCCATTTGCAGTGCGTGCCGCTCGACCACGCGCGTCAGCGTGGCAGACCTTCGGGTCGAAAGAGAGAAACCATGGCAAAAGAAAAGAAGAATCCCTCGGTCGAGGGCGAGGCGAAGCCGGGCGCGCCCGACGCGACCGCGGGTGGCGCTGCGCCCGACGACCAGGCCGGCGCCAAAGCGCCGAAGTCAAAGAAAGAAAAGAAAGCGGCTGCCGGGGAAGCCTCGGGCGGTCGAAAGCAGCGCGGTCGATCGATGCGCGGGCGCAGCAAGCGTCATGAGAAGATGTTGAAGGAAGTCGACGCCAAGCGGCGCTACCCCCTCGACGACGCGGTGAAGGTGCTCAAGAAGATCACGGCGGGCACCAAGTTCAACCAGACGATCAACGTCGTCATGCACCTGGGGATCGACCCGAAGAACGCCGATCAGATGATCCGCGGCTCGGTCTCGCTGCCCAAGGGCATCGGCTCGACGAAGAAGGTCATAGCATTCGTCGACGGCAACGAAGCCGACGAGGCCAAGGCGGCCGGCGCGATGGAAGTCGGCGTTGATGACTTGATCAAGAAGGTCAACGACGGCTGGACGGATTTCGACGTGGCGATTGCGCACCCGCGCACGATGGCCAAGGTGGGCAAGCTCGGGCGCGTCCTCGGCCCGGCAGGCAAGATGCCGAGTCCGAAGAACGGCACGGTGACCAGCGACGTGGCGACGGCGGTGAAGGAGTTCGCCGCGGGCAAGATCGAGTTTCGCAACGACGCCGGCGGCAACGTTCACGCGATCGTCGGCAAGGCCAGCTTCCCCGAAGGGGATCTGAAGGAGAACATCGACGCCTTCATCAACCACATCAAGCGCATGAAGCCTCCGACGAGCAAGGGGCTGTTCATCAAGAAGGCGTGCGTTTCGGGAACCATGTCGCCGGCGATTGAGTTGGAGGTCGCCCAGTAAGACGGGCGGAACAAGCCATGAGTCGATTCACGAAAGAGCTGGTCGAAGCCGATCTTCGAAAAAAGTACAAGGACTTGGACAACGCACTGGTCGTTTCCGTCCACGGGCTGACCGGCGTCGAGGTCAACACCGTCCGCGGCGCCCTGCGCAAGAAGCAGATCGAGGTGCACGTCGTCAAAAACCGCGCGATGAAGCGCGTGATCAAGGGCACACCGCTCGAGCCGCTGGGCAAGGTGCTCACCGGCCCGTGCGCCTTTGTCACCGGCGGCACCAGCCCGGTCGATACCGCCAAGCACCTGCTCGAGCTGGTGAAGGACTATCCCAAGCTTGAACTCAAGCACGGCGTGCTCGATGGCGAGGCCGATGTTCTGACCATCGACGAGATTTCCAAGCGGCGCAGCAAGGCCGAGATTCAGGGCGAGGTCGTCATGCTGTTCTGCTCGCCGGCCCGGCGCATCGCGGGTTGCCTGAACGTCGGCGGCAAGATCGCCGGCTGCATCAAGGCGATCGTCGACAAGCTGGAGAAGGGCGAGTCCATCGCCAGGCTGGCATCGTAAGCCGGCTGCCAGGAATTGAGTCAAGACACGCGTCGTTGACAGCCCCGTTGGCAGGTCGCTCGCGAGCGGCCGGGTTAAACGAAGTCATCGGGACTTCGGCTCTCAACACGGTGAAACGAATAGACGCCCCGGCCAGCTTGCCGCGGTCGTCGCAGAAAGTGAAGGATTGTGAACATGGCAGAAGCACCCGCAAAGGAATTCAGCGCAGCCGTCAAGGACCTTGGCGACAAGATCGTCAATCTGTCGGTCAAAGACGCCCAGAGCCTCGCCGACTACCTCAAGGCCGAGTACGGCATTGAGCCGGCCGGCGGCGGCGCGGTCATGATGGCGGCCGGTGGCGGCGGCGGCGGCGCGGCGGCCGAGGCCGAGGACGCTCCGACGATGTTTGACGTCGTGCTGGCCGATGGCGGCGCGAACAAGATCAACGTCATCAAGGTCGTCCGCGCGGCGACCAACCTGGGTCTGAAGGAGGCCAAGGACATCGTCGACGGCGCCCCGAAGACGATCAAGGAAGGCATGAGCAAGGAAGACGCCGAGAAGCTCAAGAAGGAACTCGAAGCGGCCGGCGCCAAGGTCGAACTGAAGGGCAAGGCGTAAGCCCCCTCGCTCGATTATTCCGTCTGACGTGAAAGCCCCGGGCATTTGCCCGGGGCTTTTTTATTCGTCTGCTCGGCGCGGCTCGTCCACATTGACGATCTCGCGCGCCGAAAGAAACACCAGCCAACACCGCAGGGCCGAGCCGGGAAACGTGGCTGCCAGCGCCTCGGCATAGATGGCGAGTTGTCCGCGATACAGCGCCGCCCGCTCGGCCACGTCCGCACCGCTGACCGCGTCGGTCTTGTAATCCACGATCTCCCAACCCTCGCCAGCGTCGAAAAAACAGTCCACGATGCCGCGCACCAGCATCCGATCGCCGGCTTGCGCCGCGTCGCCCGCCGGCACCGCGCCGGCCGTCACGATCGCCGGGTCATACCGTCGGGGGTCCACGGCCATCACGAACGGCCACTCGCGCTTCACGCGCGCGCCCGGTCGACGCATTCGCTGCCCGAGATCGGTCGTGAAGAACCACGCCACGTTGTCGAGATCAATCTGGCTCGCATCGTCGGCGCTCACGACGCCCGCGTTGATCAGCCCGAGCAATTGGTCTTGCAGGCCCGCTGCGTCGCAAGGCCGCGTCAAGTCCAGCCGCTGCAAGAACTCGTGCGTCAGCGTTCCGCGCTGCCTCGCATCCGGTTCCGGCTTCGATTGGGCGAATCGCGGCAGCGGCAGGACGCGCCCGGCGGTCGACGCCGACGTTGCAGTCGATTTCGTTGCACGCCAAGCGGCCGTCGGCTCTTGCGGGTCTTCGCGCGTATCCCAACGCCGCTTCAGCACGCTCGCCGCCGCGACCGCCGGCAGGCGCGTCATTGGCTCGAACGCGTAGGAGGTTTCGAGACGCCGTCGCACGGTCGCCACGATCTGCTCAATCTCTTTCGCGCGTTCGCCGGCACCCGCCGCCGGCGCGGGAAGCGGCGCCAGCGTTGCAGCGGCTCCGAGCAGCGTTGACGACGCCGAATGAATCGGTGTATCAAGTTTCCAATCCGCCATCGCATCAGTCGAATACGTGACGACATCGAACAGTTCCGGCGGTCCTCCCGTCGATCCCGGCGATGCGTCGCGATCGTTCACGACCGTCGCACGATACCGAACGCGATCATTCGGCTGCGCGCAGATCGCCGGCAGCACCCAGTCCAGCATCGTGCTAGCGCTGCGCCGCTCAATCAACGGCAGCGCACCGAACGACCCCGCGTAGCGCCGTCGCAGGTCGTCTATTGAGTCGATGTTCCCGCTCCCGACGAGGATCAGCCGCTGCTTCGCGCGCGTCATGGCCACGTACAACACGCGCAGCTCTTCCGCCAGCGCCTCCTCGGTCAACGATCGCGCGACGAGCTTGTACGCGATCGTCGGATAGGTGATGTACTGCTCCAGATCAACCGCCTTGAGCGCCAGTCCGAGACGCCGATCCATCAGCACCGCCTCGCGCGCGTCGCCGAAGTTGATCCGCTTGCCCAGTTCGCCGACGATCACCACCGGAAACTCCAGCCCTTTGCTGCGATGGATGCTCATCACCTGCACGGCGTCCTCATCGCCGGCCGAGACGCTGCCGCGCGCGAGATCACGATCAGATTCTTTCATTGCCGCGATGAACTCTAGGAATCGCCGCAGCCCCTGCCGCTGAAAGGCGCCGAACTGCCGCGCGAGATCGTGCAGGCATACGAGGTTCGCGCGCCGCTGCGCCCCATCGCGAAGCCCGCTGACGTAAGCCAGATAGCCCGTCTCCTCGTAAAGCCGCCATAGCAGATCGGCGGGCGTCAGTTGCCGCGCGCGGTCGCGCCACGTTTGAATGGTTTCCAGAAAATCGGCAACGCGCCTGGCGCGTTCACGATCCTCGTCGTGCTTGACGTAGCGCACCACGGACTCGTGGAAGTCCGAATCGCGCGACGATGAACGAATCATGGCCAAGTCATCGTCACTGAACGGCTCACCCAGCAGCGGACCACGCATCACCGCCGCCAGGGGGATGTCCTGCCGCGCGTTGTCCAACAACGCGAGGAACGACAGCACATCACGAACCTCCAGCGCCTCGAACAAACCGCGGTCCGACTCGCTGCGCACCGGGATGCCACGCCGCGCGAGCGTGCGCACCAGCGCACCGGCCCGCGGTTGCAGCGAACGCAACAAGACAACGATGTCACCATACCGAACGCCCTCGGCCGCTAACGCAGCAATGCGATCCGCGATGACATACGCTTCGCGCTCGATCTGAAGCCAGTCCACGGCCTCGCCGTCCGAATCCGGTGAATCGGAATCGTGGCTACCCGCCGCGTCGTCGCTCGATTCGCCGGCGGCTGCGTGATCCGATTCATCCCCGCGCCGCGGCGTCTCCAGCAGGTGCAATTCGACAGGAGTCACTTTTTCAGCATCCGCGCTTTCGGTCCGGCCGGGCTTCAGCCGCGCGCGATCGTCGTAATCGATCTCGCCCAGGTCCTGCGCCATGATTTTCTCGAACACGGCGTTGACGGCTTCCAGCACTGCCGGCCGGCTGCGAAAGTTCTCAACCAGATCAATCCGCCGTCCGCGGTCATCCACGCCCGAACCGTAGGCCTCGGCGCGCCGCAGGAACAGCCGCGGCTCGGCGAGGCGAAAGCGATAGATGCTCTGTTTCACATCGCCGACGCAGAAGAGATTGCCCGGTCGCCCGGTATCGTCCTCACGGCTGATGAGCCGAATGATCTCCGCCTGCACCGGGTTGATATCCTGAAACTCATCGACGAGAACATGCTCGAAGCGATCGCGCAGCCGCCTGGCCACGCCGGCCGCATCGTTGCGAAGCAAATCCAACGTGTAACGCTCAAGGTCGGCGAAGTCGATCGCGGCGAGCTGGTGCTTGGCCGTTGCGTAGGCATCCCGCGCTCGGGCCGCGATGGCGAAAAGCGTCCGAATATGCGGCGCGATCCGCGCGAGGCCCGCTTTCGCCTGCGCTCGGCTCAAACCACCGAAATCCCGACGCAGCCGACCGGCGAAGTAACGCTCCTTGATGGCCTTCAATTCGTCACGAATCGGCTCCAGGGCGCTCACCGCATCATTCGACACTTCCTTCGCCCAGCGCTTGAAGTCCAGCCGACCGAATTGGAAGTTTGATATCTCACCGATGAGGCCATCCAACGCCGCCTCATTCGCTGACGGCCGCGACACACAACGCCGCCATGCGTCCATCGAGCGATCGAAAGGCTCGATCCACTCCAGCATCTTGACGATCAAGGCCTCCGCCTTCGGCCGCGCGGCCATCAACCGGGCGATCACGGCCTTCACCACCGCCGATTGCTCGGTCAGCTCCGATTGCAGCGCGGCCAGCCATTCCCGCTGCCACGCCGCGCCGTCTGCGTCGTAGCGTGCCAGAGATCCGGCACACCACGCATCGGGATCGGGCAACGACGCGAGAAACGCATTCAATCGCTCCACCGCATCCAGCAGCCGGCGATCCCCCGCGCTGCCGTACGCGCCCAGAAACTCCAGCACCGCCTCCCCCGCCGCGCCGTCGAGCGTCGCCAGCTCGTCCAGCGCCTGCTTGGCCGTCTCGCGCCGCAGCATGGCGGATTCATTTTCATCCAGCAGCGGCGCCTGCGGCTCCAGATCGACCTCGGCAAAGTGTCGATTCAACGTGCGCCGACAGAAGCTGTGAAGCGTGGAGATCGCCGCGGTGTCGAGCAGCGCGAGCTGCCGCGCGAGCCACGAATTCCCCGGTTCACGCGCCAGCCGCTCACGCAATGCCAAGCCGATGCGCTCGCGCATCTCCGCCGCCGCGGCGTCGGTGAACGTGACGACCAGAAACCGCTCCACGCCGCACCGCGCCGTCTCATCCGCCATCAGCCGCGCGCAACGCTCCGCCAGCACGGCGGTCTTGCCGCTGCCGGCGCCGGCCGACACGAGCACGTTCACGCCGAGGGTTTCAATGGCGGCGCACTGCGAGGGCGTCCAGCGAATCGCGCTCATGATTCGCCCCCTTTCGTACGGCGCTTGTTGCTCGGCGCGGGTTTCGTCTCGCGCTGGACCTTTGAATCGATCGCGCCACCCAGTTTCCGCAGCACCTCCTCGCGCCGCATGGCGTCGAGCCGCCGGCTCGAGCGCGCGACCTGCTCAATCCGACAGACCGCGGCGTAGTCGCAGTGCGCACAGGGCGACTTCGTGCCCAGCCGATACGGTGACACGGCAATCTCTCCCGCGATCCACGCCTCGCACAACTCCGTCATCTTGTCGCGCACATAATCCAGCAGCGGTCCCATCACACCGCTCGAGACAACATCAGTCGAATTAACATAACCCGGGCTGCCGTCCTTGCTGATCTGCACCGAGAAAACGTTGCTGCGGCCATTGCCCAGCTCGGAGTCCAGTTCGCCGATCCAGTCGAAATCGATGATGCCGCGCGGCCCGAAGCCGCTGAACGGCCTCTTCTTCTCCACCGCGTCGGGCGAATCCACGCTCGTCAGCGGCGACAACAGTGGAAGATAAAACGCTCCGCCGGGGATGACGCGTGCGCCGGCGATGCGCTCGCCATGGTCCCGCAGCACGAGCAGGTACGCCGCCAGTTGCAGCGCCAACCCGTGCCACAACTCATCCAGCCCCAGCCGCTTCGCTTTGGTCGAGCGTTTGTAGTCGTAGACCACACCGACGATCCCGCGCGATGACTGCATCAGGTCGATCCGATCAATCACGCCGCGCAGCAGCACCTTCGCGCCATTCTTGAGCGTCAGCTCCAGCGCCGGCAACGGCTCGGGCCGTTTCGCCTCGCCCTCCCGAATCGACAGGCCGAACTTCTGCTCCAGCCGCGCCGGCGCGAGTTTCGTCCGCCCGATCGTTCGACGCTGGCCTTCGACGGCCGCCGGCAGCTCGCGCCGGCCGCGCCACGTCGCCAGCTTCTGCTGCGGCGCTTCCATGCGAATCTGCTCGGCATAGCGGTTGACGGCCTGTTCGCAGAGCGTCGACACGCGTTGCGTGATCTCGACGGCCCCCAGTTGTTCCAGCGCGCGCCCCTCGGTCCGCAATCCCTCGACGAACTCCTCCATCACCGTGTGATACACGCGGCCCAGGTCCAGCGCGCCGATCTCGTGCTCCACGCGCTTTTCCAGTCGAAGGCCGCGCGCCGCGAAATGCCGGAACGGGCACTCCGCCATCATCTCCAAAGAATATACATTAGTCTCATACGGCGCCCGCCACATCGCCCCGGCCGCATCCGTTCCGAGCCGCGCGGTCTCGGCCGGCCGCAACGCCGACAGCGCCCGCTTCGCATCGCCGCGCAACAACTCATCGGTCCGCGCCAGCTCGTACAACGCCCGCCACGGCTCGGCCACGGACGGCGACAACCGCTGCTCGCACAGCGCGCGAATCTGCTCCGCGACCGCGCCCGCCAATTCCCGCGACGTCGACACATCCGCCGCGCCGAATCCCTCGATCGTCTCTTCCGCCGCCTCGGGCAGCACCGCGCGAACCTCCTCCCAAAAGGGCGAAGGCCGCAGCGATCGCCCTTTTTCATCGCTCCGGGGACAGCTCACCCACAATCGCTCGCTCGCACGCGTCAGCGCGATGTACGCCAGCGATCGCTCATCCAGCGCCCGCCGCTGGAAATTCATCGCCATCTCCAGACCGCTCGCCGCCAGCGCTGCCCGTTCGTCATCCCCCAGCACATCGTCCTCGCAGAGCCGCGCCGGGAAATCCGACTCGCTCATTCCCAGCAGGAAGACCGCCCGGACCGGCGGGTGGCGGCTGCGCTCGATCGCACTCACCAACACCTGATCGAGCGTCGACGGCGCCAGCGCCAAGGTGAACTCACTCAAGCCCGCTTCCACGCACTCGCGAAACTGCCGTGCGGTCATCTGCTCATCGCCCAGCGCGTCATGCAATTCTTCCAGCAATCGCACGACGCTGGTCCACGCCTGCTCATGCTCCGCTGCGGCGTCGTGATCGCCGCGCGCCATCGCCGAATCCCGCCACGCCATCAATTGCGCCCCCACCTGCATTCGCTCCAGCATCGACCACAACCGCTCCAGCCAGGTCGCCGTCTTCGGGTGCGCCCCCGCCGCGCCAGGAAGCCAATCGCCAACGAGTTCCAGCACCGCCGCGCGCATCGCATTGAGCCGCGCGAGCGCGTCGGAATCCGCTCGCGACATCGTTTCTTCGTCGCTTCCGCCGCCGGCTCGCGGGGAGTACTTCCACGGCTCCCGCCAGTTCGCCACGTCAATCAATCCGTACGCGAGAACGTAATTCTCCAGCTCGTCGGACTCATCATCCGTGAAGCGCGTCAAGCCCGATTTGAGCACCCCCAGCACCGCCGGACCGAAGCCGCGCGGCGCGTGCAGCGCCAGCGTCTCGCGCAACAGGCGAATCAGCGCATGCGGATGCGTCGGCCGACGACGATCCATGAAATACGGGATGCCATGCGCCGTCAGCGCCGCCGACAACAAATCGTGGTACGGCTCCAGGTCGCGCACGATGATCGCGAGATCGCGATAGCGCAGCCCGCCGACCGGCTTTCGCACCAAATCGACCATCGCCTTCACCGCCGCGAGCACCTCCGTCCGGCGATCCGGCGTCAGCACCAGTCGCACGGCCGGATCAGCCGACGGTGCGGACGCCGGCGTCGGTCCGTTCGCATCACGTTGCGCGACGTTCGATCGGCCGATTGAGAACAGTTCGCGCTCCAATCGAGCCAGCCATGGCGACCCTGCAAAGCGCGGGAACTCCTTCGGCGCCAAGAGCAGCGGCCGATCGACCGTCACGCCGGCCTCGGTCATCGCATGGCGCACGCCGTGCCACGTCCGTTCCATCCGCGCGAACAGGCCCAGTTCATCCGGCGCGCCGGCTCCGCTCCACGCCGCTTCGCACCCGGGGTCCAGCAGCAGCGCCAGTTCCATCTGCGACGCCTGCCGTGCCAGCGACACCAGCATTCGCACCTGTTGGCGCGTCAGCCCGGCGAAGCCGTCCACCCAGATCATCGCGCCGCTCAACCAGTCCGAACGCTCCAGACGCAGACGCGCCAGATCGAGCACCCCTTCGGGATCAACCCGCTCACTTCCCAGATACTCCAGGTAGTCGCGATACAGCATCGCCAGGTCATGCAAGCGTCGCGCCGACGGCACGTCGTCCGATTCCGCGCGACGGGCAGCCTCGTCCAGTTGCTCGACCGTCGCCGCTTCCTGGAGCAATTCCGTCACGCCGCGCGCCACGGCCGCGATGAAGCCCGGCCGATCGGCCACACGATCAAACTCCCGCCATTGCCCGCGACGACGCCCCAGCAATCGTCGCAGCACCGCCTGACGCCCGCTCGGCGAGAGCACGACCGGCACCGGCCCCGTCAACTCATTGAGAATCCGATGCGCGAGACGGCGAAAGCTCAACACTTCGCACCGGCCCAGCACCGGCACGCCAGCCATCGCCAACAGTCCGCGCTCCATCTGAAACGCCGCCTGCTCCGGCACGAGCATCACCAGGCGCGGACCGTCCGCGATGCTGTGCGTCAGATGCTCGCACAATCGACGCAGACAGGCGTGGGTCTTGCCTGACCCCGCCCGACCGGCGATAAGGCGGATCGACATGGCCAGTGTCCAGAGAGTTTCGTTTTCCATGCTCCAGTAGAAAGCACGCGGCGACGCTTGGCAACCATCCTTTGCACGCCGTGCCTGATTTTGACACCCGCTCGCAGTTTGGCAAAATCCGGCACAAGGCTGCGGCGCCGTGTTATTCGGGTACAATCCCCGCGTTGTCGCACGGAGCCATACGATCGTGACCGCCGCGCCGCACCTGCTCGCCGACGCCGCAGACTGGATAGCGGTCCTGCTGCGCTACAAGACATTTGCCGCGCTGTTCTTCGCGGCCGCCGTCGCGTCGGCCGTCGCCACGCCGATGTACATCCTGCTCGCGGCGCGGCTCGGATGGGTCGATCGTCCCGCCGGACGCAAGCAGCACGAGAAAGCAACGCCCACCATGGGCGGGCTGGTCATCTTCGCGGTCGTCTTCGCCGGCGCGGCCGCTGCCATGATGCTGACCAACCGCGTCGGCACGATGCTCGCCGAAAAGCGTTTCTACCTGTACGGGCTGGCCGCCTGCACGGCCTGCATGATCGGGCTGGGCATCATCGACGACCGCCACCCGGTCCGGCCGCGCGTCAAGCTGTTTGTTCAGACAATTGTCGCTATCGCCGCCGTGGCACTGGGCTTTCGAATGGAAGCGCTCACGATCCCCGGCGTCGGCTCGCTTCCGCTGCATCCCGCGATCGCCGCGCCGTTGAGCCTCCTCTGGATCGTCGGTATCACCAACGCAGTGAATTTGACCGACGGACTGGACGGTCTTGCCGCGGGCGTCTGCTTCCTGGCGGCCGCCGTCAACGCGCTCGTCGCGATCTGGCTCGAGAACTATTACATGAGCGTGATGATGCTGCTGCTGGCCGGCGCGCTGCTCGGCTTCCTCCGCTGGAACTTCCACCCCGCGCGCGTCTTTCTCGGCGACACCGGATCGCTGGCACTGGGCATGTTCCTCGCGCTGGCCTCGCTGCATTCGGCGCAGAAGGCGCACACCGTCGTGCTCATTCTCGTGCCGCTTTTCGCCCTGGGCTACCCCATCTTCGACACGCTCCTGGCGATCACGCGTCGCATGGTGCGCGGGCAGCCGCTCTTCGCATCCGACCGCGATCACATTCATCATCGCCTGCTGGATCGCACGCGCAGCCCATCGGCGGCGGCGATTCAAATCTACGCCGGTTCGGCCCTGCTTGCCCTGCTCTGCCTCGCCGCCATGACGACCAATTTCCTCGTCGTCGGCCTCGCGGTGACGGCCGTACTCGGGCTGGCGGTCTTCTGCGCGCGGGTGCTGGGCTACCTCGAATGGGGCGGCTGGGCGGCGAAATGGTCGGGCCGAAGTGAGACACAACTCCTCCATGCCGCGGCGCAACACGCGCGGTTGCGAATCGGCACGGCGAAATCAATGCCCGAAGTGCTTGGCGCCTTCGCGCTGGTCGCGCCGGAGACTCCTCTGCGCGAAGTGCAGGCCGATCTGCCGCACGGATGCGAGGCCGTCAAGCTGGCCGACGCCGAAGACGCCGCCGTGGAAGTCCGGCTGCAAATCGCAGCGCACGACGCCACCCTGACGCTTCTTCTGGACGGCTCGAAGCCGCTCGACGCCGAGCGCCGTCTGATCCTGGAAGAACTGGCACACGCCGCCACGCAGCGCCTTGCCGAGCTTCGCATGGCTTTTGTCGATGATTCACCCGACGCCAACCGACCAGCCCCAGTCCCGTGACCGACACACGCCATCTTCTCTACGTCACCGAGTTCTTCGCGCCCGATCTCTGCGCCACGGCCGTCGTCGCGACCGATCACCTCGCGCACCTTGCCGCTCGGCGACCGGACTGGCAGTTCACCGTCCTGACCGGCAACCGCGCCTGGCACGATCCGACGATCGTTTATCCCGCGCGCGAACGGATCGGCCGCGTGGATGTCATTCGCGTGGCACGCCCATCGCTGCACAGCCGCTCGCTGCTCGACCGGGCGCGCGGTTTCGCCGTGTTTTACTCTCGCGCGCTCGCCGCCGCGCACGATCTGGGCCGCTTTGATCTGGTCATCGGCTCGACTGCGCCGCCGCTGGGCGGTCGCATCGCCCGCAAGCTCGCCAAGCGGATCGGCTGCCCGTACCTCTACAAGGTTTACGACCTGTACCCGGATACCGCCGTGGCCCTCGGGCGACTAGGCGAACACTCGCTCATCACGAAGGTATGGCTGCGCGACGATTCGCGCACGATGCGCGACGCCGACGCCGTCGTCTGCATCGCCCGCGGAATCGAGGATCGGCTGCGACGAACGCGCGGCCTGATTTCGCCGAAACTGCTCACCATCCATGACGGCTACGATCCGGCGCGGATCGCCCGCCGTCACGTGAAACCGCACGAGGAACAGACGCCATCCGTCCCCGGCTTCACAACGGGCCGGCCGCTGATCGTTCAATACGCCGGCAACATGGGGCTGTCTCATCCGTTCGGCACGATTCTCGACGCGGCGAAGCGCCTCGCCACGGATGCGCGAATTCGATTCCAGTTCATCGGCGCGGGGCCGGCGCGCGGCGAACTGGCCGCCGGCCTGCCGCCCAGCGCCGAGCTGCTGCCCTTCCAGCCCGACGACCGCTTCGCGGACCGGATGCATGATGCCGACATTTGTCTTGTCACGCAGCACACCAATCTGTTCGACCACGCCCTGCCCTACAAGGTGTATGCCATTCTCGCCGCCGGCAAACCGCTGATCTTCGTCGGCAACCCGCGAAGTGAAATCGCCGATTGGCTGCAATCAGCCGAGTGCGGGCTTACCATCCCACAGGGAGACGGCCCAGCGCTGGCCGATGCGATCAAGACGTTGTATTCCGATCCCTCGCGCCGGACGGCGATGGGCCGCCGGGCGCGCGCGCTCTTTGACGAGCGTTTCCACGTGAACGCCGCCACCGGCAAGTGGGTCACTCTGATTAACGACGTACTGAACCGGCCTCGCAAGCCCGCAGGGTCGCAGTAGTGCTCGGTTTGGATTTACGGAGGATCGCCCTCTAGAATGCCGCCAAGGAATGCTTTGATCATGCTTAGCGCTTCCGCACGCGTAACGAAAACCGTCTGCCCCGTGTTGGTCTGGATGATCGCCGCCACGGCGTGCAGTTTCGCCGAAGACGGCAAATCGCCGCCTGCCGCTCGGCAGGCGACTTCCGTCCCCTCAACACAACCGGCCGATGCCGCCTCCTCCGGCGACCCGGTCGCTGACGAAATTCTCGACCGACTCGACGCGCGCGGCGAATCCATCAAGGGCCTCGCCTGCAAGATCATCTACCGCTACGTCACCGTCTTCCCTGCCGAGAGCATGCAGCAGAAGGACGGCACGCTGCTTTTCGCCAAGGCCGACCCCAACGCGCGCTTTCTCATTCACTTCACGAAACTCTCCGCCGAGGGCATCGAGCGCGAAACGGGCGAATACTGGGCCTTTGACGGCCGCTGGCTGACCGAGCGCAACGACAAGAGCCGCACGATCATCAAGCGCGAGATCGCCGCGCCGGGCGAGCGCAAGGATCCGTTCAAGCTCGGTCAGGGTCCGTTCCCCTTGCCGCTGGGACAGAAGCGAAAGGATATCCTCGACAACTTCACCGTGCGGCTGGAAAAATTCACGCTCGGCGACCCGCGCGGAAGCGACCATTTGCACTGCGTCCCGAAGCCGGGCACGCCGCTGGCCAATAAATATACCAGAGTAGATATATACGTCGACCGCGCCGCCAGCCTGCCCGTGCGCATCGTCACCGAGCGCGTCAGCGACGCCAATCGCATCGAGGTCGATTTCAAATCCATTGACACGAACGAGGCGCCCGCCGCCTCGCGCTTCACGATCGAGGAGCCGAAGGGATACGACGTATCGGTCGAGCCGCTTGAATCGGCCGACGCCGCCGGGGTGCTGCCATGACGCGACCGAAAGCCGTTCGCCTCGCGCTCGCCTGCCTGCCGGCGCTTCTCATTGCCGCCATCGCGCTGCCCGCCTGCGATTACATCCCGCGCGGCTCGACGCAGAAAAACGATCTCGCCACGCTGCGAACCGTGACCATCACCATCACCGGTAAGAAGTCCTACAACGCCTGGGTCGCCGAAACCCAGGAGACGCAGATGCTGGGACTCATGAACGTCACCAATGCCGAGCTGACACCCGATCGCGCCATGATTTTCGCCTTCGATCGTGACGAGTACCGCTCGTTCTGGATGCGCAACACGATCATTCCGCTCGACATCGCCTACATCCGCTCCGACGGCACGATCGTGAAGACCTACACCATGGAGCCGCTCAACGAGATCGGGTACCACTCGATCGAGCCGGCCCGCTTCGCCCTCGAGGTCCGCGCCGGCCAGTTTGCCGAGCTTGGCATCCAACCCGGTGACCACGTCGAGATTCCACCCGACCTGCTGGATTAGGCTCTCATTTCTATCGGGCCTTCCAGCGTCCCGAAACGGCAGCAATTCAGGACTTCGCGCAGCGAATGCTGCGACCCCTTGCGGCCGAAGTAATCTCGCGGCCCGGCCGCCTCGCACCATGATGACCGCCCAGACACCCATCCGCGACGCGCCGACCACGAACGGTGCACCTTTTGAGGCCACAAGCCGTCCGCGCCTCGCCGTGGAGTTGTTTAATCCTTCCTGCATTGAAGTGCCGTCGCTCACGGAACTCGCGCAAGACGGGTCGTTCGAATTGATCCCTGCGACGCATCACACAGTCCAACCATCGAGTGCGAATCCGCTCGAAACCAGCCGACCGGCGGCCAATCCACGCACACCACCGCCCGTCGCGGTCATCGTCGATCCGGCGCTGGCCGGCACGGTCAACGAAACCGAGCTTACCGATCTTCTCGCGGCGGCGGATCAGCGCGGGCAAACCGTGCTGATCCTGACGCGACGGCCGGCGCGGTTCCATCTTCCGGCGCCGTGCTGCGTCGCCCTCTCGCCCGACGATTCCACGGAGACCGTCCGCGGGGCGCTGCGAGGCTTGGCGGCATCGTCCGGCGCGCTCGCGCGTTTGCAGTCCGAACGCCGGCGCATTCAACACGTCGGCGAAAGCGTGCGCGATTACTTTGCCGCCATGGACTGCGAATTGCGGCTCGCGTCGCGACTGCAACAGGAATTTCTCCCACGCAGTGGCCAGCGCTTCGGACCGGCCGTCTTTCACACGCTCTTTCGGCCCGCCAACTGGGTCAGCGGCGATGTCTTCGACATCGTGCGGCTCGATGAGGAGCACGTCGCCTTCTATCTCGCCGACGCCATGGGGCACGGCGTCGCCGCCGGACTGCTCACCATGTACGTCCGCCAGTCGATCCGGCCCAAGCGCATCCTCGTCTCCGGCTACGAGATCATACCGCCCGGCGAGGTGCTCGGAATGCTCAACGATCGCTTCTGCGACCAGAAACTCCCCGAGCCGCACTTCATCACCGCCATCTACGCGATCTTCAACATGGAAACGCTGCAACTGGACTACGCCGTCGCCGGCCATCCGCCCGCGTTACGCATCCGTCCCGGTGGCGACATCTCCGAACTGCCGGGCGACGGCGCGCTCATCGGTCTCGGCTATGGTCAGACATTTGTCGCGCAATCCGTCCAGCTCCATCGCGGCGACCGCCTCATCGTCTACAGCGACGGCATCGAGCCGGCCATCATCACCGAACGTCACCCCGCGCCGCAGCCGCCCTGCTGGACGGCCAACGCAAGCGAGCTCCTGCAACTGCCCGCGGACCAGCTTATTCCGCGCCTCTTCGACGCCGTCGACCGCACACCTGGCAGCCTTCGCCACGCGGACGACGTCTCCGCACTCGTGCTTGATATCGACCCCTGAAACACGCGGCGCTTCGCCGCTGCGACCCTCCGAAACATGCTACAATAGGCATCGAGAGGGGTTTTTGTGCGCTCCACGAGCCGGTTGATTCTGTTCGCCGCGGCCATGACGCTGCACGCGGGCTGCGGCCTCGCGCCGGCTGCGTCCGTCTCGGGCACATTCGAGAACGTCGGCAACGACACCGTCCCGAGATTCTTCCACAAGGCCACGCGCCTGCACGACGGCCGCGTCCTCGTCACCGGCGGCATGACGCTGCAAATCTTCCCGCCTTCGCTCATCTCGCTGAACCGCATCGCGACGTACGACCCCGTCTCACGGACGTTCTCCGATTCGTTTGCGCCGACCGGCGGCGGACCGGCAACGAATCCGCTCCTCGCAACCGCACGCAGCAGCCATACGCAAACCACCCTCCTCGACGGCCGCGTGCTGATCACCGGCGGACACATCGGCGCCAGCGGCACCAATCCGGGCACGGCGACGACATCCGTAGAAATATTCAACCCGATCACGGGCGCCGTCACCCCCGGCCCCGTTATGGCCATCCCCCGAGCCATGCACACCGATACGCTGCTCGCGGACGGTCGAGTCGTCGTTTGCGGCGGAGGCAGCAATACCTGGCAAGTGCTCGACCCCATCACGAACACCTGGTCTACACAATTCTTCCTTGCACATTCTCGCATCAGCCATGCGGCCGTGCGGCTGGCGGACTTTCGCGGTCCGGGGCTGGACAGCGTGCTGCTCATCGGCGGCGGCGGCAGCGGACCGGCGACGATGGAGTTTCTCAACCCCGACGCGGGCACGACGAGTCTCGCGACCTCGGTTCTGTCGGTCGGCGTCGATGATCTCGGCGCGGCCGTGCTGCCCGACGGCACGGTGCTGATCGTCGGTGGACAAAGCATCGCCACCGGCAACACCGTCAACCTTGCCTACCGCTTCAATCCCGAGACGGATACACTCGTCTCGATTGATCCGCCGCCCAATCGACCCGACGGCCTCTCCGACCACGCCGTGATCCCAATGGGCCGCTACGTCGCCCTCTTCGGCGGCGAGCAGGAGATCAGCGGCAACGACACCGAACTGGACTACTGTGCTATCTTCGATTCCGCGACGAACACTTGGCCCTTCACGGCCGCGATGAACCGCGTACACGATGACTTCCCCGCGGTGCAGCTTGAGGACGGGGCGATCCTGCTCATCGGCGGCGGCGCGCCGCTCTTCGGCAACGAGGCCCCCACCAATCTTGCCGAAATCTTCGTGCCGATTCTCCCGCAGCCGGGCGATCTCAACGCCGACGGCGCGATCAACGAACTGGACATCCCCTTCTTCGTGTCCGTCCTCATCGCGCCCGAATCCGCCACGGTTAAGCAAGCCGCCGCCGCCGACCTGAACGACGACGACGCCCTCGACGGCCAGGACGTACCGCTGTTTGTGGCCGCGTTGACGGATCGCTAAAACTCCCTGACCCGTCGGGCGACCAACCCCGCACGAACAGCGCGGCCTTGTCCGTACCGCCGCAGTCGTGCGGCGTAATGATCGACGGCAACCCCCATCGGCCGGCGCGCTCCGGACCATTCCCACAGCACAGGACACGGCCATCGCCGGACCCATTGCGCGAATGATCCGATCCATGCGAGCGATCCGGGTGGCAACATTCTCGCCATCTGGAGAATCGTTCCTGGAGTGGGGATTGCCGCTGGAATTACATTTGGGGCCACGATGGGCTTCGAGGTAGTATGAACCACGAATGCTTCGCAATCTCATGCTTACCCTTGCCTACGACGGCGCCGACTTTCACGGCTGGCAGAACCAGCCCGGCCAGCGCACGGTCCAGTCCTGCGTCGAGACGGCGTTGCGCCGGGCGTTGCGACATCAGGTCGTCGTCATCGGGTGCAGTCGGACCGATGCCGGCGTCCATGCGGCGGCTTACGTCGCCAATGCCTACACGACCGCGACGACCGCCGATCTGCCGATCGCGCGAAGCATCGGCTCGCGCCTGCCGAAAGACATGACCCTGCTTCACCTCGAGACGGTCCCGCTGACGTTTCACGCGACGCGCTCGGCCCTGGGCAAACTTTATCGGTATCGCGTTCACGCCGCGCCAGGTCGGCCGTGCGAACAACTCACCCAGCGTTTTACGTATCACTTCTGGCAGGCGCTGGACGTCAACGCGATGCGCGCCGCGGCGGAGCATCTGATCGGTCGGCACGATTTCACGTCGTTCGCGTCGGCGGGCAACGAGCGCGAATCGAACGTGCGAACGATTCGGCGGATTGACGTATACCGCGTCGGACTGGAAGTGCGATTCGACATTGAGGGCGACGGGTTCCTGTACAAGCAGGTGCGCAACATGGTCGGCACCCTGATCGAGGTCGGTCGCGGGCATCGGCCGCCGGAATGGGTGGCGCAAGTTCGCGACGCGCTGGATCGGACCAAGGCCGGACCGACCGCTCCGGCGCGAGGCTTGTGCCTGCAATGGGTGCGATACAATCTGCGCGACCTGCCGGAGCCGGCGCCGGACGTGCTGGACAAGGCGCGGGAGGCCGGTGCGCCGCCGGCGCACCTGCGAGCCTTGGTGGAACGGCAGCATCGCTCGCTGAATGAGAAACAGCGGCAGGCGCTCGCGCCGAAGCCGGAGGGCGTGGAAATCGTTGAAGACCCCGAGGCGTGAGCGCGCGAGGCGCGTTCGACGGGTCAATGGCGATCCAGACGCGTGGAGCCTGCTGCCTTGCGCATTGTACACGTCATCACGCGGTTGATCGTCGGCGGGGCGCAGGAGAACACCGTTCTGACCTGCGAGGGGTTGGCGCAGCGCGGCCACGATGTCTATTTATGGGCCGGTCCGACCACGGGGCCGGAAGGCTCGCTCGTACCACGGGTCGAGCGCGCGGGCCGATCGCCCAACGGGGCATACGCCTATGAGGAGTTTCCTGATCTGGTGCGGCAGATCAGTCCCGCGTGTGAGCTTCGCGCGCTGGCGGCGCTACGCCGTCGATTGGAACAGCTTCGGCCCGACGTGATCCACACGCATTCGAGCAAGGCGGGGATTCTGGGGCGGATCGCGGCCCATCGCGCTGGGGTGCCGGTCATCGTGCACACCGTTCACGGCATGAGCTTCAACCGCACGCAGGCATGGCCGGCCCGGGCGCTGTATGCCGCGCTGGAACGGTTCTGCGCGCGACGATGTCACAAAATTGTCAGCGTGGCCGACGCCATGACGCGGCAGGCGCTGGAGGCCGGCGTGGGGCGGCCCGATCAGTACGTCACCGTGCGCAGCGGCATGGTGACGGCGGACTTCGACCCGGCGCGCTACGAGGGTCGCGAAGTGCGGCGCGCGTGGGGCATGCCGGACGATGCCGTCGTCGTCGGCACGGTGGCGCGCTTGTTTGAGAACAAGGGATATGAGCAGTTGATCGAGGCGATCCCGCGAGCCGTGCAAGCGGAGCCGCACTTGCGATTTGTCTGGATTGGGGACGGCGCCCATCGCGCGAAGTACGAGGCGGAGCTGGTACGCCGCGGGCTGCGCGATCGCGTGACGATCACCGGTCTACTCCCGCCGGAGGAGATGCCGCGCGTGCTGTCGGGCATGGACCTGGTGGCTCATGCCTCGCAGTGGGAAGGCCTGCCGCGCGCCGTGGTGCAGGGGATGCTGATGGGCAAGCCGGCGGTGTGTTTTGACTTGGACGGCGCGCCGGAGGTGGTCATCCCCGGCGAAACGGGCGAACTCGCGGCACCGGGGGACGTTGGCGCGTTTGCCGATGCAATCGTGAAACTCGCGCGCGATGCGGCGTTGCGTGCGCGCTGCGGTGAGCAAGGCCGGCGGCGGTGCCTGCTGGAGTTCGACCACCATCGCATGGTGGACGCGCTGGAGGGGCTGTATCGGAGCTTGCGGAAATGAAGCGACGTTTGCTGCGGATGGCGGCGTGTTTCTAGAACCGGTTTCTAAACTCCTCTCCCCCTTGGGGGAGAGGTTGGGTGAGGGGGAAATGTGGTTCAACCGAAAGGATTCACCCTCACCCCGACTCTCTCCCTGAAAGGGAGAGGGGGTTTTGAAACAGCTTGTACATTCCTAATTCGTCATTCTCAATTCCGCCACGCTCATGCGTGGATCAGCAGCTTCGTTTCCTTCGGCAGGTTCGCCGCGACCTCGGAGATGATGTCGCCGCGCAGGGTGCGAAAGACCGATCCGCGCCGCGTCACCCCCATGATGACGTAATCGACGGCGTAGGTTCCCGCGAAGTCGAGAATCATCTCGGCCGGCGATCGCGCGACGCAATAAATCGGCACAAGCGGGATGCGTTTCTCGCGCGCGAGCTGATGCGCCTGAAGGAAGATCGGCACGGCGTCGGGATCGTCTTCCATGCGAAACTGACCGTCCGCCGGCGGCCCGTAGGCCACGCGCAGATCGCGCACGAACAAAACGAGCAGGTTGCAGTTCCGCGCCTCGGCTTCTTCCGCGGCAAACGTCAGCAGATCGGGATTGCCGCGCGTGGAGACCAGCACCCGACCCCGCGACGGATCGAACGGCTCGATGCCTTCCATCGTGAGCGCGTTCGCGCCCTCCACCGGCGGCGCTTCGAACCAACTCCCCACCGCATCGGCGACCCGGGGAATGTACGGCTTCACCGCCGGCGCTTTCTTCACGAGCGCGCGCAGCAGGTATCCGCCAGCGATGACGGAGAGCGCGAAGATCGACGCATGGACTTTCTGATAGGCAATCGTGCATTCCACGATGAGCAGGAACGCGGCGATCGTACCCAGCGCAACGCGCTCCCATTGCTTCAGTTCGACCTTCCGGTTGATGCAGGTCGATCCCAGGTTCAGCGTGATCGCGCCGACGACGCCGATGGCGTAGAGGTGCGCCAACCTCTCGACGTCGCCCTCGAAAATCAGCACCATCGTGCAGATCGCCAGCGACGTGATCAATCCCAGCCAGGGAACGCCGAAGGCGTTGAGCCGGGTAAAGCCGCCGGGCATCTCCCCGTCCCGCGCCAGCGCGTATTGCAGGCTGATCATCGCCCCCACCGCCGTGTTCGTCGCCGACAGCAGCAGCAGCCCGAACACGACCGCCGCGACCATGCCAAACGTCGGGTGAACCACTTCCGACGCGACCACTTTCATCATCGTGTCGCGCGCGGCCAGATCGTGCGCCGTCAGTTCGTGCTCGGGCCGATCGGCGAGGATCGGCGTCGGCTCGCTCTCCAGCGCCGTCAGGCTCGGCAGGTTGGTCATGGCGACGGCGAAGAACAGGTTGAAGAAAACCACTTCGGCGAGAACGACGGAGATCGCCTTGCGCGACGTCTTGCCGACCGGCTCGACCATGATGCCGGTCATGTTGGCGATGGCTTCGACGCCTGACAGCGCCAGGATGATGTGAACGAAGCTGGTCCACTTCACGTTGAGCGGGCGATGATCCCAGGTAATGTGCGACAGGCCCATCCGTGGGATGCAAAACAGCGCAATGATCACCATACAGACAAATGTAAGTATCGCGATCATCGTGGCGAGCCGGCTCGCACGCCGCGGACCCACGAAGTTCACGCAGGCAATGACGAAAATCGCCCCAATGGCGAACATCCACGCCGACTCGGCGGATACCCCGAAATAGCGGAACGCCTCCACCGCCGACAGACCCGCCGTGATCACGTAATCCGCGAAGAGCAGGTACGCCCCGAGCAGGGCGACCTGCTGGTGCGTGGCCTTCGCAGCCGAATACACCCCCCCGCCGTCGTGAAAACACCGGCAGATCACCGTGTAGGCCCAGCCCACGATGATCATGAGCAGGCACATGCCCGCGACGTGCCACGGGCTGGAGGTGCCCGAATAGAAAAACGCCAGACCCAGCACGTAGAGGCGGCTGGTCCCCCAGTCCCCAAACAGCAGGCTCCCGGCGTGTCGCCAGGTCAGTTCACGCGGCCGTTGTTGATGGACCTGCAACACGAATGGTAGGTGATGCCCTTAAAGCAATTGCGCCCGCCGGAAACACCAGTCCCCGGTGCCGTTGCGGTGGTGCGAATGCTACCCGATGCGACGGCGCGCTCCAAAGGGCCTGTGAATTCCATCGGTCAGGGGATGCGAAGAAGGGGGTGGAATGGCGATTCGCCTGCGGCTAATCTGCCCGGCTATGAATCCCCAAACGTTGAATAAGACCATGGACCGCAACGACTTAGATTCCCTGGTCTGCCGCGAGGTGCTGGTCGAATTGTTCGGTCTTATGCGGCGGATGAAGCGGCGCGGGGTGGCCTATTCGTCCTGGTATGGGCACCTCGATGCCTGGCCCAGCGCGTGGGAACACATCAATCGCGGCGAAACTTACGAGATGTGGCCGGGCAATCCGGATGAGCTGACGGTTCCCTGGTTTCTGCTTTGGGAAATTGCCTGGCTGGCGGCCAACACACCGATGCGGCATGGGGCGCGGGTATTGGACATGGGCGGCGCGGGGTCGTTGTTCACCTGCTATTTGGCGAGCCGTGGATGCGAGGTCCATACCATCGATCTGCAACAGGAGCTTTGCGATCGGACGGCGAGCATCGCGAAAGCCATGAATTGGCGGCTGATTCCCCGTCGAATGGACATGACGCGTTTGGAGTACCCCGACGGTTATTTTGATCACGTGTTCAGCGTCTGCGTGTTTGAGCATCTGCCGGTTTCGGGGCGCGTGGAATGCAACACGCAGGTCAAGCGTGTACTCAAACCTGGCGGTACGGCCGCTTACACGTTTGATTTCGCCAATCCGCAATCGTTCGGTCGGATCGACACGCCGGAGGACGTTCGGCGACAGTTCATCGAACCATCCGGCCTGACGCCGCGCGGCAACGAGAGGTTCCACGACAATGGAAAGCGGTACCTTGCGTCGCCGCAGTGTTTCGGGTTCGGCCGATTCCTTCGAACCGGAGCGGCCCTTCATTCGTTGGTAACAGGGACAATGGATCGTCGCCGCGTGCTGGCGGGGAGCACGTCCTATACGATGGGATCGGTGTTCCTAGAAAAAGGGGAGTGAATATCGGCAAAACCCGCGGTCCGGTATTAGCGCCGCCGGGCAGTGCTGAAAATCGGGAATTTTCAGGAAACCGGCCATTTTTCGTTTGCCAGCAGCCGATAGAGACCATATAGATACCGTTGACGTTAGCGGTCGCGCAGGCTTGAAGTGGGTGGGAGACCAGGGCGAGCGTTCGATGCGGGCACAGATCAAAACCGACCCCAACCGGCACTATAAGACCCTCATTGCGCTCGTGCTTTCCATGACGTGCGTGACGTTGTTCCTGTTCTGGCTGGCGAATGTCACGCCTGTGACACCGCTGCGTGGCAAGGTCGGCGCCGCGCCGACGTGGGATCGCATCTCCGTCCGCGCCGAGAAGGAACCGGGCACCGAACGGGGATTCTTTCACTTTCGGATCGACGAGCAGGGTCGCCTGTTTCAGACCAGCGCGTGGAAGAGCGGCGTGCCTTCGCCTGTCCGCCGCGGCACGATTCACATCCTGCTAAGCAACGACAATCCGCTGAATCCCCCGACGGTCGAGCAGACGCAGACGCTGTCTCGGACGATCCGGGAGCTGCGCACGCGCTTCAACATCGGCGTCGATCAGGTCCACGTGGACCACGGCGAGCAAGTCGCCCGCGCGGGCTGACCACGAACCGCTCACAAGCGAGTCTCCTCCAACCGGCTCTGCAACGGCCGGTTTTTTGTTGCGCGGTGGAAGTTCGTGCAGGTAGCGAGGCGATCTCGCAATCACCGGGCCGACGCGGCCCGGCTTTGAAGCGGGATCGCTCGGTCATCGAAAGCGGGCACGTCGATCGCGTCAAAGCGCATATACTGTCCGGCGATGCGCGGTTTGGTTTACGAAGCTTCGCCGATGCGCTGGATGCTCTGCCGGGTGGCGGGCCTGTTCACCCCGCGCGCGTACTACGGTCCTCTGTCGATGCTGCGCCTGCGCGAACTGCCGATGCCGGCGCTGCCCGGCCCGGACTGGGTGCGCCTGCGAACGCGCTTGGGCGGCATCTGCGGCACGGATCTCGCCCTGATCGCGCAGCGCAACCATCCGGCGACCGTCCTTCAGCGTTTTGCACACTTTCCGGCCGTCCTGGGCCACGAAAACGTGGCCACGATTGAAGCAGTGGGCGAAGGCGTGCGAGGCTGGGCCGTCGGCCAGCGGGTTTGCGTCGAGCCTTCCATCGGCTGCGCGGGCCGCGGGATGGCGCCGCTGTGTGCACAGTGTGCAGCGGGCCGATGCTCGATCTGTGAGCATGCGGGCGACGCCGATCTTCCCCCGCGGGCACTGGTGGGGTTGAATCGCCTGACGGGCGGGAGCTGGTCGGAGTTCTTTGTCGCCCATGTATCGCAGCTTCACGCCGTATCGGACGCGCTGCCCGACGAGCAGGCTGTGTTGATTGATCCATTGGCGTCGGCGGCGCATGGCGTGCTTCGCCGGCCGCCGCGCGCGGGCGAGCGCGTGCTGGTGAACGGTGCGGGGATCATCGCGCTGGGCGTGATCGCGGCGATTCGGGCGCTGGGATTGCGGAATGAAATCGTCGCGACGGCGCGGCACGCCTTCCAATCGCATCTGGCACGAAGCGCCGGCGCAACGGATGTGATTGAGATCCCGAGCGGAACGCGCCAGGCGGACCGGTATGAAGCGATCGCGCGGCGCGTCGGCGGCCGGCGAGTGGAAGGACGATTCGGCAACCAGGGCCTGCTTGGCGGGTTTGATCTGACGTACGACTGCACCGGCAACGGGGCGGGCATGACCGATGCGATGAAATGGACGCGGGCGCGAGGGTGCGTTGTGATGCTGGGCACGAGCGGAATCACGCTGCTTGATACCACCCCGCTCTGGTTTGACGAGTTGGAAGTCATCGGGGCCAACGGTCGCCAGATGGAAGAGTCCGAAGGCAGCAAGGTTCACACATACGAGATGCTGATGGGCTGGGTGGCCGAGGGTCGTTTGAAGCTGGACGCGTTTCCGGTTCGGACGTATCGGCTGGACGCCTATCGGACGGCGTTGGGGGATTTGCTGTCGCGCGGGCGGCGCGGGGTTCTGAAGGCAGCATTTGATTTTCGGTCCGCAGGTGGCTGATAACATTCCGTGCCGGGCTGCTGAAAGTTCCTCCTTATGCAGCCGGTGCATCCTGCCGACGATGGGGGGGCTTAGGAGTCTTTCCACAGGGAGGAATCGGACATGCGTCGGAAGACAATCGTAACGAAACTCACCGTCGTCGCGGCCTTGTTTGTCTCACCCATGCTGGCCGGCTGCGACGCGGTCGGCGTGCTGGGGCCGAACTTGAATTTGAACTACGTATTGCCCCTGGGCTTCGGCGGAGCGCCGGGCCTGTACAACCCGTACGGCATCGTGCAGGCGATCGTCAATTCGCTGCTCGGCTCGGCGCTTCCGTCGGGTGACGGCGGCGACGGCGGCAGCCCGCAGCCGAATCCGTCGATCGTCAATTCGACGGCGGTCGGCGCCATATCGCAGTAAACCGGCGATTGAAACGGCATCCCAAGGGCCGTCGCTTCGATCGAGGCGCCGGCCCTTTTTCCTGCGCCGCGGCGCCGATCGCTACTCGGCCGAATCCAGCCCCATGCACGCCAGCAAATCGACCAATTGCGAAATGACGTGATCGGCTTCACCGGCCCAGGCTGGACGCGGCACGGGCGGTTCGGCGCGGTCGCCGACCCAGAGCAGGACCGTCGTCGCGCCGGCGCCTCGGCCGCACAGAATGTCGAAATGGTAATCCCCGACCACCCAGGCGTCGCACGGTGAGCGGCCCAGCGCCGCGCAGACTTCGCGGACCGGCGTCGGATCGGGCTTGATCACACCGTCCTCGCGCGTCCGCACGTGGTCGAAGGCCAGGTCGTGTCGATCGAGAAAGGTTCTTGCCGAGTCGCGGCTGTTTCGCGTCATCAGGGCTACTTTGTAGCCGCGTCGGCGCAGCCCATCGACGACCTCGCGCGCGCCGGGCTGCAATCTGCTCGTTTGCGCGTTGTACGTTTCGTGGCGATGGAGAATCGCCTCGGCGCGGGCGCGCTGGGCATCCGTCATCTGTTCAAGCGATTCGAGAATGGGCCGCCGCGCCGGTCCATCCGGCAGGCCGATCTCGCGGCGAATGGCGTCGAAATCGAACTGGTCATGCGTAAGCGTGCCGTCCATGTCAAACAGGACGGCAGTCTTGAGCGGGTTCACGCGCGGGCACTGGGAAAGCGATTCAGACATGATGAACGAGCGCGCCGGGGGGTCATCGTGCCTTAGCGGTGGCACCCTTGGCGCGGGCGTGTGCCGGGCGCATGATCTTGTGCGCCGCCTGGGTCTCGGAGAAATCGACGACTTCGACGGGGGTCAGTCCGGCCTCGCGCGCGGCGGCGTGAACGTTGGCCTTGGTGACCGTGCGGACGCTCTTGGGCAAGACGACCCAGATCGCTCCGTCGGACTCGAGGTTTTCACAAAGGTCTTCAATCTGACGCAGTTCGCTGGCGCGTTCGACGCCGAGCATGACCAGATCGCAGCGCGCATCGCCGTTGTGCACGACGCGGGCGCACTTGTTCTGGAGCGAGTTCAGGAAGGCCGGATCGTCAATGTTCATGATGCGGATGGTCTGGCCGTCGCGAATGCCGAGCTTGTCGGCGAGGCTGCGCGGGTGGCGCATCTGCTCGATCCACTGGCTGGCGGTTTTCTCGGAATGCAGATCGATGGAGACGGTGTTCCCATGAAAACCGAAATGCACGACGGGGCCTTCCTGCCGCGGGGCGGTCAGCTCGGCGATGCGAAAGCGATACTTGGTGGAGCCGGCAAAATCGATATGGTCGGCCTCCATGCGGGCCTTTCCTTCGTAGCGCTCCTTGCCGACTTTCAAGTGACAGGCGGATTCCAT
Source organism: Planctomycetia bacterium (assembly GCA_015200345.1). Classification (NCBI taxonomy): domain Bacteria; kingdom Pseudomonadati; phylum Planctomycetota; class Planctomycetia; species Planctomycetia bacterium. The sequence goes on from CP054187.1 coordinate 1,522,991, forward strand.
TGCCATGATCACGATTCCTCTCGAATCATTCGGGGCCGTCGTGCGCGGCGACCGACGGGCGGCGATTCGCACGCGGAAAAAACGAGACCCAGGACGAAGACATCCTGCTTGGAGCGCCGACACTTTCGCGTGATCACGCTGCTTCGCAAAAGCCAGGCATCGATGTCACCGTGCGCCCAAGACCTGCCTTGCCCCGAAGGAAACGATTCTCATGGCATGCCGGCTTGCGATTGAACCGCGCCCATTGCCGACGAACCGCGAACCGTTTCCGAAAAGCCATTATACCCGAACGGCGCCGACCGGCAAACGTCGCAAGTCGCGCCGTCAGCGTGGATTGCCGACGTCGCCATGAATGAATCCATTTCGGGCGGCATCGCATGATGAATTCACAATCGCGCGACCTCGCCCGATTTCGGCGCGTTCAACACGGAAGGAGTTGAAAAATGTCAGCGCGCACAAAAAACCCCGGCGCTTCGTCTGCTGAAACGCCGGGGCCGGTGTTGATACACCCCCACGGGGACTCGAACCCCGGTCTCCAGGATGAGAACCTGATATCCTAGGCCACTAGACGATGGGGGCCGGATAAACCCGAACGGCTTTCACCAATCGGGCCAGACTTAAGAGGGACTGACTATTAGAGCAGTGAATTCGGCAGTTGGCAAGTGCTCCCGCGACGCCCGTTTCTTGTCGAATCGTGCGATCCGGAGTATACTCCGTCGTTATAAGTGAAGCCGCTTCAAGCGATTGAAGCGACGGGCGTGAGGTGATCGCCGATATGCCGATTTACGAGTTTTCCTGCCCCGAATGCGGGCACGAGTTTGACGAATTGGTACCCTCGGCGTCTGCACGTCCGCGCGCGGTCTGCCCGCGCTGCGGCAAGGACACCGTGCAAAAGCGCCTTAGTCTGTTCGCGGCACGTTCCCATGAGGGAACGTCGCGAACGAACCAGCCGGTCCCGCCAGGCGGGTGCGGTCGCTGCGGTGACCCGGCCGGGCCATGCGGTCTGACTTGACCAGCGTGCATTTCGTAAGGAAACAAGGGATGGGCAATCTCCCGCAGCAGTCCACTCGTGCGAATTCCGTTCCGGCCCCCGTCGCGGCCCTCATGGCCTGGCTGGTGCCGGGTCTGGGTCACTGGCTGCTGGGTGAGCGGGCGCGCGGCGCGGTTTTCTTCGTGGTGATTTGTGTCACGTTCTGGGCCGGCGTCGCAGTCGGCGGCGTGCGCAGCACGGTGACGCCGAAAGAGAACGGCGCCTGGATCGCCGCCCAGTTGTGCGCCGGGCCGCAGGCGGTGGCAGCGATGTACCTCGGCAAGCGCGATCAAACGCTGAACGGCAATCGGCACAAGGCACCTTGGCCGGCGTCAAACATCTCGGTCGTCTACGCGGGAATCGCGGGATTGTTGAACCTGCTGGTCATCATTGACACGTTGTCGCGCTGCGAAGCAGCACCGGTACCGGCCGTGTCGCGCGGTCCGCCCGGAAAGGGAGCCGTACGATGAACGCCCTGCTGGCGACCTTGTTTGTTCATCCGCTGTCGATCACGGGAATCGGCCGGATCGCCATGCTGGCGCCGCTGTGTTTGTCCGTCGCGCTGGTTTACAAGACGATCCGCTGCGAGCGGCTGTCGGAGATTCCGAAGGCGAGCGTGGTGCTTTGGGTGACGATTCTTGCCTGCATGATGCTGATCGGGGCGGGGCTGCTTGTTGTGTCGAACGTGCTGGCGTGACGGTGCGGCGAAGGGATCGACCGCCTCGCGGCGGGCGAATCGGCCTCATCTTCAAGAACCATACGGATAATGCCATGAATGTAACAGTGAAACGGGCGACGCTCTGGACCACGGAAAAGCCGAACACGCCGGGGACGCTGGCGACGGCGCTGGGGCCGCTGGCGGATCACGGGGTGGACCTGGGCCTGGTCATGGGTTACAGCACGCAGGACAAGTCGCGTGCGTCGGTGGAAGTCTCGCCGGTGGACGGTGCGGCGGCCAAACGCGCGGCGCGGCAGGCCGGTTTCACAAGATCGGGGTACCCGTGCGTGAGCGTCATAGGCGTGAACAAGCCGGGGCTGGGCCGCCACATCGCTGCAAGCCTCGCCGACGCGGGGATCAACATCAACTTCTTCGTGGCGCAGGTCGTCGACAAGCACTACGCCGGAATGTTCAGCTTCGAGGCGGAATCGGAAGCCGACCTGGCCGTGAAGATCATTCGTCAAGCCGTCGCACATTACACCGGCCGTGGTGCCGCGGCGAAGCAATCAGCGGGTTCGCGCCGAAAGACTGCGACCCGCAGCCTGTCGCGTAGCCGTTCCGCCGATCGCCGTCCGTCCAGAAAGGTTCGCTGACGATGCGCGCTGCAATCAGCTGCTTGGTCGTCTTGGGGATGAGTTTTCTTGGCGCGTGCGACAAGCCGGCTGACTCCACGTCCGGCGCGGGAAGCGCCACGCCGGCGGTCACCGGAATCAAAGCGCCCGCGACGCAGTCCTCTGTGCCGTTGAACGGCGCGCCGGCCGGATCGCCCTCGGCGGATAACGCGATGAGGTCATCCACGACGCAGCCGAACCTGCGCCGCGCCGAGACGCTCAAAGGCGCCTGGTGGGAGCTGGATGAGAATTCGTACGATTTCGGCACGGCCTGGTCGGGCCAGCTTCAATCGCACACCTTTCTGCTCAAGAACAACGGTCCGGAGCCGCTGGAAATTTATGAGATGAAACCGTCGTGTTTCTGCGTGACGACGGAGCGGCTCGCCGCGCGCGTGCTGCCCAATCGGGGCACATCGGTTCGGTTCCACGTCAACCTCGCCAATCGCGTCGGTCCGTTCCTGGAGAGCATGACGCTGGTCACGAACGACCCCCAGCAGCCCTACATCGTGATGGAGATGCGCGGTGACGTGCGGATGCCGGCGGTGCAGGAAGTGATTTACGATTCCTCGCTTCCGGGCGGAGGCGACGCGACCACGCTGGGTCCGGTGCGAGGCATGCTGGGCACGTTCGGGAAGCTCAAGCGCGGCGACGTGCCGCTGAAGCGCATCCTGCGGATTCGCAATACGTCGGGTCAGCCGTTGCACCTGTCGTTGCTGCCGATGTTCCCGGAGAAGTCGCGGTTCAGCGCCGCGTTGAAGGCGACGATCGAGGGCGAAGAATACGAACTCACCATTGACGGTCATCCGCCCTTTGACGAAGGGCGAACCGAGGCGATGATTTCGCTCCAGACGAACCTGCGCGATCTCGAACGGTTTTCAATACCCGTGTCGGTCGAAGTCGTGGGCCGCATCGAGGTGCGTCCCAATCTGATTGTCGTCAATCCCAACCGGGCGGCGGTCCTGGAGCGACGGATCACCATCCGCCATGACGGAAGTCAGCCGTTTGTCATTACAGGGCTGTTCGCGAGCGACGCAAGCTTTGATCTGCGGCTGCTTCCACAGGACCCGGCCAAGCCGAACGAATGGCGGGCCTTGCTGAAGCTGCCCGGACCGCAATGGGTCCCGCCGCCCTGGGGCGAGATCATCCGTTTTGAAACGACGGACGCCCAGCGACACACGATCGACATTCCCGTCGTTGTGGATCGGGACATTCCCCTGTCGCCACGGCCGGATTCCGTTCCGCTGGCCTGGCAGCCGGGGATGATGCCGCCGGCGCCGTAGATTCGATCGCGCGGTTCGCCCGGCCGGCTATTCGCGTCGTGCAAACGTCACAATCACGTCGGTGATCGGCTGTTCCCCGTTGAGGGGCACCGCGGCGATGGCATCAACGACGTCCATTCCCTCAACGACCCGCGCGAACACCGTAAAGCCGCCGTTCTGGTTGTCGAGGTTCGCGGAATTGTCGGCAAGGTTGACAAAGAACTGGCTCGTGGCAGAGTTGGGATCGCCGCCGAGCTTGGCCATGGCGACGGTGGCGCGCACGTTGCTGCGGCTGGGGCTGAACTCGTTCTGAATCGGCGGGCGCAGGCCGGCCGGCTGAACGTTGCCAGGCAGGAATCCGCCGCCCTGAACAACGAAGCCCGGCACGACGCGATGGAAGATCGTGCCATTGTAGAAGCCATCGGTGACGTATTGCAGGAAGTTCGCGGTCGTGATCGGGGCATCGTCCACGAGTTCAAACACCATATCGCCCAGCGTCGTGGAGAGGCGCACGCGATTGGCCGTGACGACCCGGAAGGCGTTGTCGAGCGTGTCGGACGAGGCGTCGGGGTTGATGACCCGAGCGCTGTAATCGCCGAGCGGCGCGCCGCGGAGGTCCACGTCAAACGTCAGCGTGGAAGAACCCTGAACGACGACGTTCGTGCCCTCGATGGTCGTGGCGTTACGCGTCAGCCGGACGATCGCGCCGTCGACGAAATTCTCGCCCGTGGCGATGATGCCGGTGACCGTCGTGCCCACCACGCCGAAGTCGGGATTGAGCGATCTCACGAAAACGTCCGTGCCGACGACATCGACCAGCCGGGTGGTGGACGACGATGCACCGACCTCATCGGTCACCGTGAGTCGCACGTTGTAATCGTTCGGTTCGGCGTAGGTATGGCTGATCGTCGCGCCTTCGCCGGTCTGACCGTCGGCAAAATCCCAGGCGAACCGGACGATGTTGCCGTCGCTGTCCGTGCTGCCGGTCGCATCGAAGTTAAAGCGCAGGGCGTTGTTCGGGTCTTGTGTGAAGGTAAAGACCGCCGTCGGCAACGCATTGATCAGCACGGTGCGCGTGACGTTCGACGCCGCGCCGCGATCATCGCGGACGGTGAGCCGCACGACGAATCGTCCGCTGCGTGGGAACTCATGCACGACGTTGCTGCCGACATCGGATGTGCCGTCGCCGAAATCCCACGCGAAGGATTCGATCACGCCGTCCGGGTCGCGGCTGGTGGACGCATTGAACCGGCGCGAAAGCGGCAGGAGATTGTCCTCGCTGTCACGCACGTCGGAAAAGACAAACGCCGCCGTCGGCGCGACGTTCGGCCCGCGGACTTCGACGGGAATCGAACCAGTCGCCAGGAACGCCGCAGGCGTCCCATTGATCGGATCGGCCGCGCTGAACAGATGCACGCGCACGTTGAAGACGCCGTTGCCGGTGTATTGGTGGCTCACGGTGCGACCCGTCGAGACGGTCATGTTGTTGAGCATGCCGCCGTCGCCGAAATCCCAGTTGATCCGATGGGTTTCGGGATAGGCGCGCAGATCGACCGTGAAGGTGCGCGTGAAGGTGTCGCCGTCGGGCACGTTCGGGATGATCGCCGGCGGGCCGCGGAAGTTCAGCAGGCTGCCGACCCCGCCGCAGCCGTCGGCCGTCATGCCGAGTGACAGTGCCAGGCCGCCCAGAAGACAGAGTACCATCGCACGCTTGGACATGATGTTCCCCATTCGACCGTTCGGTGGAACCGGTCGGCCTTCGTCAGCCCCTGTGCGAGAAAGGCGGTTGTTCATTGTATTCCGTCACCAGGGGTGCAGTCCGCTGCCGGGCGACGAAACGCAGCGGGACCTTCCGTCGAAGGAATTTCGGACGGTCCGGCAACGTGCTTGAGGTGCAAGTCCCCCAGGCACAGCCATTACGACATCGGCGGATGAGTTATCGGGCGAGGCGATACCCAGCCGTCGCGCAAGGCGTTCGTTTCGAGCCGGGCGAAGCCTGTCCGGTGCGGCGGGCCAACCGGGGGCGGGCCATTCGGGCAGGTAAGACAGATAACAACCAGATCAAGCCTCGGGGAGCAGGTCACTGCTGGGCGAAGCGTTGCACCCGGCGGTGCAATACCGTTCAACGGCGTGCGCGGAATCGGGTAAATCGAGACAGTCGGCGAGATCAAGCCAAGGACGCCGCGAGCAAGGCATTACCGCGCAACGAAGTGAATGAAAACGACCAGAAGTGAAATGGGTAGGGCCGGAATTGAACCGGCGACACACGGATTTTCAGTCCGTTGCTCTACCAACTGAGCTACCTACCCGCCTGCCGGGCAATCAGGCCAACGGCGATTACCCGCATGGCAGACTGGCGATTATGAATCGGGATTGAACGGGTTGCAAGAGAAGCCGCAACCGTGCCGCCTCGACACGCACCCGCTGGCTCGATTGCAGGCGATTTGGACGCTCCTCATCATACAGCAGATCGACCGATTACGACCGCGCGAACTTGGACGGATCGAGCGATCCCAACCCCTGGTCCCACGAAATCGTAAGACCACCCCGGCGGCCGGCCGATTTCTCGCGGCGCTTGGCCGCTTCCTTCTCTGCGGCGGCCTTGGCGGCGGCGCGCTCGGCAAGTTCCTCGGGGGTCGGCTCACGCGGCGGCGTCTTCATGGAAAGCGAGATCTTGTGGTTCGCCGGATCGACGCCGAGCACGCGGACCTCGACCTCCTGCCCCGGCTTGACCTTGTCGGTCACGGCCTTGACGCGCGTGTCCGACAGTTCCGAAATGTGAATCAGGCCGTCGATGCCGTCCTCCAGCGCGACAAACGCGCCGAACTCGGTGGTGCGGACAACTTTGCCGGTGACCTTCGAACCGGCCACGTATTTCTCGGCGGCCTTGGACCACGGATCATCGGTCACCGCCTTGAGGCTCAATCCGATCCGCTTCTTCTCGGCATCGACCGAGAGCACGCCCACTTCGACGATATCGCCCTCTTTCACGACTTCCTTCGGGTGGTGCACGCGGCGCGTCCAACTCAACTCGGCCAGCGGCAAGAGGCCGTCCACACCCGGCTCCAACTCAACAAACGCGCCGAAGTTCTGCAGCCGCACGACCCGGCCGGAAACCTTCGCGCCGACGGGGTATTTCTCCGTCACGCGCGTCCAGGGATCAGGCTGCGCCTGTTTGAGACTAAGCGAAACGCGATTCTTCTCCTTGTTCAGCTTGATGATCTTGACTTCAATCTCGTCGCCGACCTTTAGGACGTCTTCGGGCTTGTTGACGCGGCCCCAACTCATGTCGGTCACATGCAACAGGCCGTCGACCCCGCCGAGATCGACAAACGCGCCATACTCGGCGATGCCCTTCACCTTGCCGCGGCGAATCTGGCCGACCTCCAGCTCGCCCAGTGCCTTCTCGCGTAATTGCGCCTGCTCTTTCATGAGCCACTTGCGCCGGGAGAGAATGATATTCTCCTCACCGGGATCGTGCTTCGTCACCTCGGCCGAAACGGTCTTGCCGATCAACTCCGAGATGTCCTTCAGGAAGTGCACGTCGACCTGGCTCGCGGGGATGAACCCGCGCAGGCCTTCGATGTTGACCTCCAGACCGCCCTTGTTCATGCCGGTCACGACGCCGGTGACCACCGCGCCGGGCTTCATTTCGCGCAGAATCGCCGCCTGACGTGCCTTGCGCCGCGAGACGTTCAGCAAACCTGTGCGATCATCATTGCCAAGGACCGCGACCTCGATCGAATCGCCGACGGCGAAATTTTCATCCTTGCCAAACTCCGATTTGGGCATCGTGCCCAGGCTCTTGCCGCCGAAATCGATCAGCACGTCCTCCGACCCGATGTTGGCGATGCGACCTGACACGATCGTGTCGGTCGTCGGCTCACCCACGGCCAGTTGGTTGTTCACGTCGGCCGTGCGATCGGATTCCGTCAGCCCGGCCATGGCCTCTTCAAGGGCCGCATTGACCGACGGGTCATCGACGCCTGCGAGAGAGGCCACCAGTTCCGCTCCGGACAACTTCTGTCGAGGCGCCCCTCCCCCGCCGGAGGGTCGAACCGGCGCGGCGGCAGCGTCGGGCGCCGGCGGATTCGCCGGCGCGGCGGATGGTGAATTAGACGAGTGTGAATCGGCGGGTTGAGAAATGGGATCGGTCGAGTCCATGATCGGTTCAATCCACGCGCGGTCGACGGGCGGCCGCGCGAACGTTCGGCTGGGTAACAAGCAGTCACGCAGAGGCGATCATCGATCGAACCGCGCTCCCAGCCGTACGGAGCGCGTGGCGATTCGACGAACGTTCGTCGCAGCAATTCCATTTGCGTGCGGGACGAGACAGCAAGAAAACGGCGGGAATCTCCCTCCTGCCGATCAGACCATACGATACCGGAAGACGATGGCCAAGTCGACACCGCCGCCGGGTCGTCCACGTCCTTCATCGGTCAGAGAATGCCGTGTCGAGAACCCGATCCCGAAGCGCGTTTTTCGCCCCGCCGGTGGTTTCTTTTAACAAATCGGATTCCTTTCGGACTATCGCCGCAAGTGAGAAAAGGTCTGACCAATCGAAGCCGGCGCAGTCGCAGCAGCGCGATGTTGACGGGCGATGCTGCGACGAACGCAACAAGCCGTGAGAACAGGAAATGGACCGTTGTAGCAACAACGAAAGCACTCAAGGGATGGCTCGGCAGCCGATGTCCGCGCGCGGCGCAGACGGCGAGCGCGGTCGGTAAACGATACGGCTGGACGGTATCGGTGCGAGGCTTCTGAAAAATGATAGGCCGCACGATGGCGCGTTGTCATCGGCTTTATCGGCACCATGCGAAAAAAATGCGCGTGCGGGAATCAATGGACGAGATTCCGGCGCATTCGGCCGAAGTTAAGAGATATAATGGAGTGACTCCCGAGACGAAATCCCTAAGCTGGGGGAGACTGCCATGGCCTCTCACGATCTGCGACGTATCCTGGCCGGTTGGGATTACGAGCCCAATCAAATCACGGTGCGAAAGATCACCGGTGATGACGGCACGATCAAGATCCAGATGCGCCTGGACCTGGGCCTGCTCCAGATGGAGGTGCAGGGTCGGCCCGACGGGCTTCGTCCCCACGGATTCGAGTCCCTGCTGGACTATCACGAGAACCGCATCAACGAGCACATGAACAAGAACGGCACCGATCTGGGGCTGGAGCTGACGCCCGAGGAGTGCCAGGCGCTGCGTGAGGAATCCGTCCAGTACTACCATCGGTACCTCGCCGAGTTCGTCCTGGAGGATTTCGCCGGAGTGCAGCGCGACACAAGTCGCAATCTGCGCGTGCTCGATCTGTGCGCCAACTACGCCCGCGAAGAGAGCGATCGCGAAGTGCTTGAGCAGTATCGCCCCTACCTGATCATGATGAACACCCGCGCCGAGGTCCACCTCGCCCTGCGAAAAGGCTCCTTCAAGACGGCCTTGGCGCGCGTGAACGCGGGCTTGACCGCCATCAAGGATGTGATGACCGAGTCGGGCCAGGACGAGCGATGGGAAGACGCGACTGAAGTGTCAATTCTCATGGCGCTTCGCAGCGAAATCGCCGCGCGCCTGCCGGCCGACCCGATGCAGAAGCTCGAAGAAGAACTGCAACGCGCCGTGGATGAAGAGCGCTATGAAGACGCCATCGTGCTTCGCCAACGCATGCAAGCCATGCGCGAACAACAGTCCGGCGCCCCGGTCCGCCGGCGTCCCAAGAAGTAGCCAATCCCAATGGATTCGGCTCGCGGAATCACCCGTCGCGGCGCGCGCCAACGCAACCTCGCCCCACTTACGGCCCCACCACGCGGGCGATCAACGCCGGGCCATCCTGCTTCCCGAATGGAAAAATGTTCGGGTGCAGATTTGCCGTCTTGAAATCCTGGTCCGCCAACAACGTGCTCGCAGAACCGGTCGTGTCCATTAAATCCGTCACGTCCGACGTGTGGTTCAGCCCGAGCAGGTGCCCCGCTTCGTGTGCCGCGACGTTGCCGATCGCCGTGGCAATGCCGTCGGCGGTCGGCTGCACCGCGAACGCCTTGTCGAAATCATTGGTGAAAACAATCGCGTCGTCGCAGCGATCGACGTTTTCCTGATCGACATCCTGCGAGATTCCAAAGAGCGTGGCGCTGAACGCCCCAAACTCAATCGTGCTGAAGGGGCCCGCGGGCGGCGGGTCGTCGCTCGTGACGACCTGCACGGGCGTTCCCTCGAAGTTCTCCCGTACGACGTCAGCAATTTTCATCTTGATCGCGGCGGTCATGCCCGCGTAGTTCGCGTCGATGTCGGCGGCATTAAACGGCAGGACGGTGAAGTTCCCCTCGGGCAGCATGATCGAACCGCCGGCAAAGTTCAGAAGCAGAATCTGCGGCGGCGGCGTAGGGATCGGCTCACTGCGCAGAATCTCCACCGAGCCGGAATAGGCCTGCGTCACGTTGTTCGCCGCCGAGTTTGCCAGACAGAGAAACAGCTTGCCCGTCGCCTGTGTGACCACCGCGTCAATGATGGTTTGCAGACCCGCCGCGCCGCCCTGCCCGGAATAGTACGTGAACAGCACGCCGTCAAAATCCAGCACCGCCGTCTTGGGGCGCAGCGTGCCGACCGGCGGCTCCAGCGCGACGCGAACACGATCTCCCGGCTGAACCGGTCCCAGGTCGTACACATCGACCTTGCTCGGAGCGAGGCTCGAATTCAATGCGGCGAATCCGGCGTCGTCGAGGAGCAAGCGCGTCGCGGTACCGAGCGAACTACCGATCGGTCCGGGTGGAAGCGGCGTGTCCATGCTCCCGCCGCAGTTAAGGCCCGTGGCGCAAACGAGCATGGCAAGCGCGAGGAGCGCCGGCGCGAATCCGCGGGAGGCGAATACGCCGGTCGATTCGCGGTGAGGCGCGGGCACGGAAAGGTCAATGGCGTTATGGGAATTCACAAGGAGGTACTCACGGCGAAGGTTCTCCGGCGAGGGGTATTTGATCCTATGCGGACGGATCCCGCTTCGCGCGGCGCGGGGCACGTGGGTCCGACCCGGCTCCGCACCCGCGATTATACCGCCGGAATTCGCGGACGCGCGGGCGCGAAACCAGTTGCCAGCACCCCGGATCGGCCGTTATATTCGGCGGCAGATAAGGATAGTCGCGTCGCCCGAAACGATCGGATCCCGTACCGGGATCGGGCGACCCCGCCGAAAGGAGTCGGATCATGCCGCGTACGTTCATTCTGCTCTGCACAATGGCCCTCTCATCCATCGCGCTGACCGGCTGCAAAAAGCCCGACCAGCCGCTGCCGATCGGCAACATCGACAAGGATTATGACCGCCCGCTGCCGCCGGGCGCGTTCGCCTTGCGCAAGATCGACCCGTCGCAATACCCGCGGTTCGGCGATGCGTGGTACAAGGCCAAGGGCACGACCCTGCGCGACGCGGTGCAGAGCAGCATCAACTACCTCAAGAAGCCGTCGAGCAAGAAGTACTACCCGCTCGGACCGATCACGCATGAGAAAGCCATGGCGACGCTTCAGGCCTTCCTCGTGACGCTGGACCAATCCAACAGCCCCGAGGCGCTCGATGAAGCCATTCGTCGCGATTACGACGTGTACATGTCCATCGGCTGCGACGATGATGGCGCCGTGTTGTTCACCGGCTACTACTCGCCGATCTTCAACGGCAGCAAGGAGCAGACGGCGGAATACACCGTGCCGCTTTATCGTCTGCCGCCCGGCTTCACGAAGGACGTCGAGGGCAACCCACTCGGCGGGCCGTACAAAACCCGCGCTGAAATCGAAACCAGCCAGGAACTCATGGGCAATGAAATCGTCTGGCTCGGCGATCGTTTCGAGGCGTATGTCTTCACCGTGCAGGGGTCGGGTTTCATCCGCCTGCCCGATCAGTCGCTCTTTGAAATCGGCTACGCCGGCCACAACGGGCATGAGTACACACCCATCGGCCGCCAGATGGTCGCCGATGGAAAAATCGACAAATACAAACTTTCGCTCGATACCCTCATTCGTTACTTCAAGGAACACCCCGAAGACATCGACACCTATTTGCACCTCAACAAGCGATACGTTTTCTTTCAGGAATCCACGGGCGGGCCGTACGGCTGCCTCGCCGAGAAGGTTCGGCCCTATCACTCCATCGCCACCGACAAGGACATCTTCCCCCGCGCGGGCCTCGCGTTTGTTGACACGCGCATTCCCGACGAGCGCGACCACGGCACCAAGCGGCCGTTCCGCACGTTTGTGCTGGACCAGGACCGCGGCGCGGCGATCCGCGCTCCGGGCCGCTGCGACATCTACATGGGCGTCGGCGACGAAGCCGGCAAGATGGCGGGATTCACCTACAGCGAGGGGCGGTTGTATTACCTGTTCCTGAAAGACGGCGTGCAGCCGCCGGGGCAGATGGCGGGGCAACCGGGCGCGGCGGAATCGACGGAATCGACGGAATCGTCCGGGGCGACGATGACGTCATCGGGCGAATGATGAATCGCGTTCCACCCGCCCCGCTTCCTCCGCAATCGCCATGAACAGATTCTGCTCCGCCGCGGAATACTTCCGCCCGCGGCGGGCCACGACCTTCAGCGCCACGTCCAGCGCCTTGACCGGGTCATTTCGCGCCGCGCCGGCATCCGTCAGCCAGCTGAAACTCGGCACGAACTGCGGCGGCATGCGGCTTCCCAACACGTTGCAACCGTAGCCGAACACCGCGCCGGTCGGCAGCCGCGTGCCAATAGCGGTCTTGGTGTGATCCCCGATGAACGCACCGACAAACGTCTGCCCGGATTCAACCGGCACGCCGTTGATCGGCACGCGAACCGGGCCGTACGTATTCTTCAAATCGCTCCCCACCGTGTCCGCGCCGAGGTTCACCCACTCGCCGACGTACGAATGCCCGATGAACCCGTCGTGCTGCTTATTGGAATAGCCGTGAAAAATCGTGCCCTCAACCTCGCCGCCGATCTTGCACGCCTCGCCGATGCTGCACCCAGGCCGCACGGCCGCACCGGGATTAATAATACATTTGTCACCGATATAGCACGGCCCCACGATCACCGCGCCGGGCGAAACCGTCGCGTTCTCCCCGATGTAGATCGGTCCTTCCTCGGCATCCAGCACGGCGCCGGGCTTGATCGTTGTTCCACCGCCGACGTGAATTGCGTGCCCGCTCACGAGGTGCGCGCCGGCGTACACGCGACCCAGCACGTCGCACTGCCGCTGCGCCGCCTGCCGCACGATCTCGCCCGCGTTCTCCTGCACCGCCTGCCACGGCCAGTCGATCAGCCTCCAAATCTCGTCCGACATCGTCGCACCGGCCAGCCCGCCCAGCTTCTGCCGCAGGGCTACCGGATCGAGCAATACGTTTGGCGTCAACTGCGAACCCAGCGCCCGATTCACCCGCGCGGCCACCAGCACCTCCCCTTGCCACACAGCCGACATCGGAGGCAACGCGAACGCGGCTCGCAGCAACACGCGCCCGTTCACCCACAACTGATCGTCGCAGGTCGAGGGTTGATTCACGCGCCGCGGCTGCCGCTCGGCCATCACCGCCGCCAGCACCGGACGCACGAATACCGCATCGGCTGTTCGATTGACGGCCGTCTCGATCTTGGCCAGCAGGTTGTCGAAACCGATCCGGAGATTAAACGTCGCGCGGGAATAGACCAGCGGCAGCAGGTTGCGAAAGCCCGCGTCTTCAAACACGATCAAGGACATGGCCGAATCATCCCCTCCCCCGCGCGCTATTGCAACGACACGGGGTCTACGTCCACGACGACGCTCTGGATCGCACTGCGCAGCGCCCCCTCCGCCCGAAAGGCATCCATCGCCGCCAGCACCGCATCGCCGCCCGAAAATATCATCACGATCTCGTAGCGATACTGATCGCGCAGCCGGGCGATCGACGCCTCGCGCGCCGGCTGCACCGTCCCCCCGAGATTTCGCTTCGCCAGAATGGCCCGCAGCCGATCCGCCATCGCGATCGATTCCTTCGACAGTTTCGACGCCTGCCGGTCGGCCAGGACGATCCGCACCATCCGCGTCGCCGGCGGCAGATGATTGCGCCGACGGCTCGCCAGTTCCCGCTCGGCGAATGCTTCGTAGTCGCCGCGAACGGCGTGCTGCACGGACTCGTTGTCCTTGGCGAACGTCTGCACCACGACGTGCCCGCCGGCAAAGCCCCGCCCGCTGCGGCCTGCGACCTGCAACACAAGTTGAAACGTGCGTTCCTCGGCGCGAAAGTCATTCTGTGCCAGCGCCGTATCGGCGCTGACGACGCCGACAAACGACACGAACGGGAAATCCAGCCCCTTGGCGATCATCTGCGTGCCGACGAGCACGTCGAACTCGCGCCGCTCGAAGGCTGACAGCACCTCGGCGTAGTCCGCCGCGCGCTGCATCACGTCCGAGTCCATGCGCCGGACGCGGGTCGCCGGAAACTTCCGCGCCAGCTCCTCTTCAACACGCTGCGTCCCCAGGCCGAACCGCACCATTCTCCCGTCGCAATTGGACATCGGGCACTGCACCGGCGGATTCACACGATTGAGACAATAATGGCAATGCACCTGCCCCGTCGTCTGGTGAAACACCATTCGCACGCTGCACCGCGGGCACGTCGCGACGTAGCGGCACTTGGGGCAGTGCAGGTAACTCGCATAACCCCGGCGGTTCAGCAGGATCACCGCCTGTTGCCCCTGGTTCAGCGTCGCCGCCAGCCGGGCCTCCATCTCGCGCGAGAGCAGATGCACCCCGCCGCGCGCGTGATGCTCCTCGTGCATATCGACCAGATGCACCTGCGGCATCGGCAGATCGCCGACGCGGCGCGGCAGGCGCAGGAGTTTGTAGTGCGGGCGCGTCTTGAGATTCTGCCACGTCTCCAGCGACGGCGTCGCCGACCCCAGCACGCAGACGATCCCTTCCAGCGACGCGCGCCGCACCGCGACATCCCGCGCGTGATACCGCGGGCTGGCCTGGCTCTTGTAGCTCGGCTCGGCCTCCTCATCGACGACGATCAGCCCCAGGCTCGGACAGGGTGCGAACACCGCGCTGCGCGTGCCGATGACCACGTCCACTTCGCCGCGCGCGATCGCACTCCACGCGCGCGACCGCTCCACGTCGCTCAAGCCGCTGTGCAGCGTCGCCACGCGGTCGAACCGCGCCGCCAGCCGCACGATCGTCTGCGTCGTCAGCGCGATCTCCGGCACAAGAAAAATCGCCTGCCGCCCAGAGGCAATGACGCGCCGGATCGCCGTGACATAGACTTCTGTCTTACCGCTGCCGGTCACGCCGAACAGCACCTGCACGCTGAATCCGCCTCTTCCGATGGCCGATTCGATGGCATCCACGGCCGCCTGCTGATCCGCGTTCAGCGAAAAGTCCGGCTCGTGTCGCTCCACCACCGGCGCGGATGCTTCCAGCGGCTCACGTTCGACCTCGATCGTCACGCGCCCGCGCCGCGCCAGTGTTTGCACCGTCGCAGCGCTGCATGCCGCCGCCGTGCACAGGGCCGCGATCTCCATGCGCCCCCCCGCGTTTGCCAGCACGGATACGATGCGCGCCGTCTTCTCCGCAAAGCCGGACGGACGGCGCTTTTTCGCATGCGTCGCGCGTTCATCGTTCACCGGGCCGACGCACCCCGGCTTTGATTGATCGTTCGCTATCGTACTCTGTTGCGATTCTTCGCCCGAAGTACGTTTGCTCGTGCAATCGCCTCGTTGATCTGCTTTGTCGGGGTGCGCTTCCTCGTGCGCTGCGGTATCCACCCATTGAACGTAGCGCACCTTCCGAAAGCCCGCCTTGCGCCGCGCGGCTCGGGGCACCAGCAGATCCAGTGTGCGCCCCAGTGGCGCCGCGTAGTACCGTGACACCCATTGGCCGAGTTCGAGCAACCGCTCCGGGATCGGATCGCACGATTCATCCACCGAAAGAATCGGTCGCAACGACGTTTCCCACGCTCCTTCGGACACCGCGATGCAGATCGCGTCCGCCGGCACGCCGCTTCGCCCGAACGGAACGCGCACGCGTGCGCCAGGCTTCACCGCCGCCGCCAGTTCCGCCGGCACGCGATACGAATAAGGCTTGTCCACCGGGCGCAGCAGCGCGATCGTCGCGACCGGCCCGTGTTCGAGCGACGGCTTTTCCATCAGGGAGCCGGTGAATCGATCTCGCTTTCGAGATGACATGGCTCTCATGATACCGCCGCACCGGAGCGGGTTCCTGCCTGGCCGCAGGTGGCGACATTGCACGCTCTGCGCGCTCGCGTACAGTAACGGCATGGTCGAAGTGCATGAACTGACCAAGGACTTCCCCACGACCGAGGGCGGGTTGAAGCGCGTCGTCGACGGGGTCTCCTTCATCGTCCGGCCGGGGGAAATCTACGGCCTGCTCGGGCCGAACGGGGCTGGCAAGACCACCACGCTTCGCATGATCAGCGGCCTGCTCACGCCGACCGACGGCTGGGCCTCGCTGAACGGCCACAACGTGCGCCACGATCGCGAAGCCGCGAAGCGCGCGCTGGGCTATCTCACCGCCAGCACGGGCTTGTACCAGCGTTTGACGCCGCGCGAGTTTCTGCGCTACTTCGGCGAGTTGCTCGGTATGACTCCCGCCGCCATCGACCGCCGCATCGCCGCCCTGTTCGACTGGCTCGACATGCACAGCTTCGCCGATCTGCGCTGCGGCGGACTCTCCACCGGCCAGAAGCAACGCACCAACATCGCCCGCGCTCTGCTGGGCGATCCGCCCGTGCTCATCCTGGACGAGCCGACGCTTGGGTTGGACGTGCTCACCAATCGCATCGTGCTCGACTTCGTCCGCGCCGAGGCGACCGCCGGCAAGGCGATCATTCTCTCCACGCATTACCTCGACGAGGCGGAGACGCTCTGCCATCGCTTCGGCCTGCTGCACGAGGGGCGGATCGTCGGCGAGGGCGATCTTGCGGCGCTGCGGCAGCGCGCCGGTCGCCAGCGGCTGTCGGAGATCTTTCTGCACCTCTGCGGCCATTCCGAGCACGTGCTGGCGATGAGCGGCGCGACGGCAACTCGTCTGCGCGGGGGAAAGTGAGACACGATGACGTCACGCTTCCGCCGCGTCTGGGTTGTCTTTCGCAAGGAACTGCTCGACACGCTGCGCGACCGTCGCACGCTGGTGGCGATGATCGTCGTGCCGATCGTGCTCTACCCGATCCTGATGCTCGTGATGGTGCAGGCGCTCCGCATGGAGGCCGGACGGCGACAAGTGGAGCTGTACACCGTCGCCGTGCCCGACGAGGCGCATCGCGCGTGGTTGTACGGCGTCCTTCATCGCGACGATGCCGAACGCGAAATCGGCGGCGCTGAATTGAAGTCGACTCCGGCGCAACACCCGGATCAATCGCCCGGGCAGACGCCGCCCGATGCCGGGCTGTCGACCACGCTGACCGCCGATCAGTTTGAGATCACCGTCGCCGGCGATCAGTCGCTCTGGAATCTTGTCACGCGGCAATCGCACCAACTGGGGCTGATCGTCGAACCGCCGCCCAACGCGACCCATTGGGCCGACGCCACCAATCGCGCGGCGCAATTCATCTACAACGAGACCGATCCGCGCAGCGAGTTCGTCTTCAATTACCTCGCGCGCGTTCTCGACCGCGAGGCCCAGCGCGTGATTCGCGCGCGGGTCATCCGCGCGGCCGGCAGCGATCAACTCTTGCAGCCGTTCACCACCGCAGCCCTTTCCACCGCCAGCCCGCAGCAGCGGTTCGCGAAGATCCTCGCGATGGTGGTCCCCTTCCTGCTCGTCATCATGTCCGTCACCGGGGCGATGTATCCCGCGATCGACCTGACGGCCGGTGAGCGCGAACGCGGCACGCTCGAAACACTCGCCGCGTCGCCGGTTCCCATCGGTCAAATCGTCGCCGGGAAGTTCGGCGTCATCGTCACCATCGCCATGGTCAGCACGGCGCTCAATCTCGCTTCCATGTCGGCCGTCATTCATTTCGCCGGACTGGAGCAACTGCTTGATCTGAAGTCCCGCCGAGCCGCGCCGCCAACCGCCGCATCGTCGGCGTCCACCGCCGACGGGGAGAATAACGTCGTCACGACGCACTCGCCGCCACGTGCGCCGGGTGACACCGCGCGATCGACGGCGCTGCGTCAACACGACTATCTCACGATGCGGCAAAACCTCGAAGCCGACGCCCGCAAGCAGACAAGCTTTCTCGTGCTCGCCGCACCGCTCGTCATGCTGGCCATGATCCCCTTCGCCGTGCTCTTCAGCGCCGTCATGCTCGCGACGTGCAGTTTCGCGCGCACCTTCAAGGAAGCGCAAAACTACATGATGCCCGTCATGATGGCCGCGATCATCCCAGCGATGGTCGTCAGTTACATGCCGACCCTCAAGCTCGAAGGCACGTTGCTCGTCGTTCCCGTCGCGAACGTCGTCGTGCTCATTCGCGATCTCTTTCTCGGTCAGACAAACGGCACGGCCGCCGCGATCTGCCTGCTGTCCACGAGTTTCTACGCCGCCGCCGCCGTCGCTACCGCGGCGAAACTCTACGGGCACGAAGCCGTGCTCTTTTCCGATGTCGCGGGTTACAAGACGCTGCTGCGCCGGCGATTTATCCTGCCGCGACCTCGGCCCGGACCCGCCATGGCCCTGCTCACGGTCGCCCTCGCGTTCCCCGTCTACTTCTATTGGCAATCCGCATCGATCACAGTTGACAGTACGGCCGACAGACTCCGCAGCGCCGTCGCACTGGGCCAGATTCTGATCCTCGCGGCACCGCCGCTCTTGCTCGCCTGGTATGCCAGGCTCGACTGGCGCGAGACGTTTTCACTGCGCGCGCCGGCCTTGCTTCCAACGCTTGGCGCGCTGCTCATTGCCGCGTCCATCGTCCCCGTCGGCCAATTGCTGCAACAAATTCAGGGCTGGGCCGTCCCCGGTCTGCGCCCCAGCGGTGAACTATTCCGCAAACAGGCCGAACTAATGCTTGATGGATCACTCGCCGCCATTCTGATCGCGTTCGCGCTCATCCCGGCCATCTGCGAGGAGATTCTGTTTCGTGGATTCCTGCTCGGCGGACTAAAAGGCCGTGCCCGGCCGGTCGTCGTTGCGATGATCGTCGGACTCGCGTTCGGTCTGTTTCACATCTACGCAGAGAAAATTCCGCTGACGACCGTGCTTGGGGTTGTCCTCTCGCTCGTGTGCCTGTATTCCGGCAGCATCTTCCCCGCCATGCTCATTCACGTCGCCAACAACGGATTGGCCCTGCTCGCCGCTCGGCCGGAAGGCGCGCGCCTCGTGGGGTGGTTCGGCTTGGTTGATGCTTCGGCGGCGGGCGAGATCGTGTTCAACGCCCGCGCCGCGATGTTCCTCGCGGCGTTTCTGGTGGGGATGTTGTTCGTCGTCGCAGGTCGTCGTGGTGAAGGACAACTCGCCCATAGCGATTAGCGAACAAACGCCGCGCGCACGTGTAGTCGTCATACAACAGCAGATCACGCAAGCGATTGAACAAGACCAGGGCACTCTCTCGGGCGCTTCGATTGCTTGCGCGATAAGCTCCTTTTCGCTATCCGCTACTCACATTCCCCCTTCCGCCTTGTCGCGCCCGGCCTCATTCGGCACAATATGCTGAATCCCGGAGAGACGCTTCCCCATGAAAGCCGCCCGCTATCACCAGACCGGCAAGCCCGATGTCATCCGCTACGAAGACGTGCCCGACCCCGTGCCGCAGCCGGGCGAGGTGCTGCTCAAGGTTCGCGCCGCCGCGCTCAACCGGCTCGACGTCTTCCTTCGCAGCGGCGCGACCTCGATGCCCGGCTTCACCCTGCCGCACATCGGCGGATTCGACTTCGCCGGTGAAGTTGCCGCCGTCGGCCCCGGCGTCGATCCAAGGCGCATCGGCGAATCCTGCGTCGTCAATGCTCGCGTCACCGGCCCCGCGGCGCGCGGCCGGCTCGACATCCTCGGCATCGCCCGGCCCGGCGGATTCGCGCAATTTGTCTGTGTTCCCGCGCACTGCCTCGCCCCCAAACCCGCGAACTACTCGTGGGAAGAATCCGCCGCGTTCGGCTGCGTCTATCTCACTGCGTGGTACGGCCTCATCCTTCAGGCAGCCCTCAAACCCGGCGAGACCGTTCTTGTTCACGCGGGCGGCAGCGGCGCGGGCACCGCCGCCATCCAGGTCGCCAAGTCCGCCGGCGCGACGGTCATCACCACCGCCGGAACCGACGAAAAGTGCGCCAAGGCGCGCGAGCTGCTCAAGGCCGATCATGCGATCAATTACAAATCGCAAAATGTCGCGAAAACCGTGCGCGATCTCACCGGCGGGCGCGGCGTCGACGTTGTGTTCGATCCCGTCTGGGGTGAAACCGCCGAATCCACGATGGAGTGCATCGCCCTGCGCGGCCGCTGGATCGTGCTCGGCATGGTCGGTGGTCAGATGGGGCGGATCGAAGCAGCGAAGCTGCTCTTCCGCGAGGTGACGATTCGCGGCATCGTGGAGTTCTATTCCGACGAATCGCAGATCGCCGGCGCGTGGAACCTGGCGCATCGGGGTCTCGTGCGGCCGATCATCAGCAAGGTCTGGCCGCTCGCTGATCTGGCGCAGGCACACGCCCAGATGGAGAGCGGCGACGTGTTCGGCAAACTCGTCGTGACGCCGTGACGCGCGCGGTGGAAGGTCCATCACACGACTCCGCTCCAGATGCGATGCTCAATAAAAAGCCCCGGGCAATTGCCCGGGGCTTTGGGTTGAAAAAACACTCGTTCTTCGCCGTTTCAAGTTCAATCGGACGTCATCGATAGATGTGCGTGCTCTCGCTCTCTTCGACAGGCGTCTGCAACTGGTCGCTCGTCATGTTGCAGCGGAATCGCACGTCGCCGCCTTCCAGGCCGCGCACCTTCACGCGATACACCGCCTGGCCCTTCTCCGCCAGTCGCGGCAGCGGAGCGAAGCGAATCTCCTGCCCGCCGACCGTGTGATTGACCGGACCGCTCGCGCTGATGAACTCCAGCTCCGGCGGCAATGTCACGTTGATGACTACATTCGTGCCTTCGGCTGTGCCCTGGTTCGTCGCGTAGATTTCATACGTCGTCTCGGCGCCGACCTCGATCGGATCTTCCAGGTCCACGACTTCCAGCAGCATCGCCGGCACGCCTTCGGCCTTCGTCGTCGCCGACGCCACAGCTTCGGCACAATAGCTCTTCGCTTCGACCGTGTTCGTGTACGTGCCCTTCTCGGTCGGCTTGAGCGTCACGGTCACGCTCTTGCTCTCGCCGGGGTTCAGATCGCCCAGCCGCCAGACCACGCGGCCGCCTTTCAGCGTGCCGCCGTCGGTCGACTCGACAAACTGCGTCCCGCCGGGAACCTCGTCGGTCAGCACGGTATCCACCGCCGTCGCGTTGCCGCGATTGGCGACCGTGATCTCGTACTTCGCCGGCCGGCCGATGTACCGCGTGCCGGGGCCGGTTTTGGTGATCTCCAGTTCAGGCTTGAGGACGACCGTCTTCGTGGACGCCTCGGCGTTCAACCCGCCGTCTTCCGTCGCAGTGGCCTGATTGGTGAACTCACCGATCGTGGACGACTTCAGCGTCGCCGCGTACTCCCGCGATTCGCCCGCCGCCAGATCCCCGACTGCATAAGTCAGGCTGCGCTGGCCGTCGATCGTCATCCAGCCGTCGGGCAGGGTATCGGTGATGCGCACGTTCTTCGCCGCGCCGCTGCCCGTGTTGCTCACGCGCAGTTTGACGGGAATCGTATCGCACAGCATGACCGTGTCCGGTGCGGTCTTGACCAGTTGCAGCGACGGCTCGACGACGCGCGTCGCCGAGCAGATCGACGTGTTGAACGTGACCGTCGCGCAGCCGCGCAGATCGCCGACCTGCTTTGCCGTGCCGGTGACGACCAGCGTCCTGGTCTCGCGCGCCGCCAGCGTGCCGATCGCCCACGAGAAGCCGTCCTCGATCTTGTCCACCTTCGGTTCCGTCGAGCGAACCTCCATGCCCTCGGGCGGGTGCTCATAGAGCATCACGTCGGTCAGCCCGCAGCCGGTCGTGTTCGTCACTTTCAATTCATACGTCATGCCGTTGCCGAGCCGCACTTCCGCAGGAGTCACGCGCTCGAGAATCACAGCCGCCGCGGCGCGATTGCCCGGCGGGAAGAACTGCCTCGTCGTGCCGTAGGTCTCCTTCACGCCCGCCGACTTCGCCGGCATGCGCGACGACGGCGACGCCTTGGGCGCCGGGCTTTCGACATGCGTCGGTCTCGGCGCGGAATGGGCCAGCGTGGTTCGCGGCCGCTCGTCCTGCGAGGAGCCGCTGCCCTTCATGTGCGCCTCCGGCGTCGACGACGATGATCGAATGGTCATCATCTCGTCGTCCGCAGCCCGGCGCGGCTGCATGTGCCCATCTTCGCGTTCGGCGACGCGCGCCTTGGCGGCGCGGCGCTTTTCGATTTCGGTGCGCGGATTGTGAGGGGTGCCCTG
The DNA here is from genome assembly GCA_015200345.1 of Planctomycetia bacterium. Classification (NCBI taxonomy): domain Bacteria; kingdom Pseudomonadati; phylum Planctomycetota; class Planctomycetia; species Planctomycetia bacterium. The sequence goes on from CP054187.1 coordinate 1,545,060, forward strand.
ATACGTTCGATCCACGCGCGGCGGGTTGCTGGTGTGATCATTTGTCGGTGCCGGCTCGGGCAACGGCTCCATTTCCTCGTCCGGCTCGGTGCCGTCACGAAAGCCCGCTGGGACAATTCTCGCGCGCGACTGGGCGATGGCGGGCTGAACGGATGTAGCCAATCTCGGCTCATGCGAAGTCTTCGCGGAATCGGATCGCGAAGCCATCGTTTCGGGGGTCGTCAGCGACTCCGTCATCGCCTCGCCATGCCAGGCCTCGGTCGCGTCCGTTGAAGGGCGCTCCGGCGTCCGGAAGAAACCGCCCGTGCTCGGTACCTTGATGCCGCCGGAGGCGATCACATACGCCGCCGAAACGATCATCGTTCCGCCCATCAGCCCCAGGATCAGTTCGGCCATCCGTTGCCACTTCATGCTCATGCTCCTTGCAGACTCATCGCCGCTTCCCACCGTTCGGCGTCTCGGCGCTTCGTCGCACTCTCTCACGGCGAGCAGGCTCGCCGGCTACATGTCATAGCATCCGCCATTTCGACCATTCGTCGTTTCGACGCATCGCCTTTCTGGCGTTTCAATAAATATGCGTGCTCTCGGTTTCCTCGACCGGCGAGGTCGTCTGGTCCGTCGTCATCGTCGCGCGGAACCGTACGTCGCCCGTTCCCTTGCCCTTGACCGTCACGCGATAGACCAGCTTGCCGCCCGGTGGCACCGACGCCGCGGGGGCAAAGCTGACCTGCGGGCCTGTGTTCGTCGCCTCGGTCGGACCGTGCGCCGCCACGAACTCCTGCTGCGGCGGCAGGTAGCAGTTGATGACGACATTCGTCGCATCGGCCGAACCCTGATTCGTCACGACGATCTCATACGTCTCGTTCTGGCCGACCTCGATCGGGTCGTCCTTGTCGATGACTTCCAGCAGCACGGCCGCGATGCCTTCGACATCCGTCGTCGCCGACGCCTTCGCCTCGGTGCAATACGCCCGGGCGACCGTGTCGTTTCGGAACACGCCGCTCTCGTTGCACTGCACCGTCACGGTCACCGTCTTCGACGCGTCGGGGTTCAGCGTGCCCAGTCGCCAGACCAGCTCGCTGCCGTTGTGCCGCGGTCCGTCCGACGCCTGCGTCAGCACCATGCCCGGCGGCAATACATCCGTGAGCATCACGTCGCGCGCCGGCGCGTCGCCGCGGTTCATCACCGTGATCTCAAACGTCGCAGGCCTGCCCAGGTAGCGCTTCTCCGGACCGGTCTTGGTCACCATCAATTCGGGTTGGCGAATCACCGTCGTACACGCCGCCTCGGCGCGGAGATTGCCCTCGCCCGTGGCAATCGCTCGAACGGGGTAACTGCCGCGCGTCGCCGCCTTCACGTTGAAATGCGCCCGCTTCGACTGGCCCGCCTCCAGCGTGCCCGCGTCAAACGTCATCGTCGAGCGGCCGGTTTCGGTCAGCAACCCCGGCGGCAATTGGGCATTCACCACGACGTTCGTCGCCGGCGCGTCGCCCGGATTGCTCACGCGCACCGAGTACGGCAGCACGTCGCAGGTAATCGCCTCGCCGATGCACTGCAATTCCAGCGCAAGCTGCGGCGCGATGATCTCCGTGTCCGCGCAGTCACGCGCCGACAATCCCTGCGACGCCGTTACCTCGGCGCAGTTCGTGTACCGCCCCGTATGGATCGCCCGCACGTTCACCGTCAGGGTGCGCTTGCGCCGCGCCGAAAGCTTGTCAAAGTTCCATACCAGCACGTTGCCGCGAATCTCCGCCGGCGGATTCGCCGAGACGTACTCGACTCCCAGCGGAAGCGGGTCCGAGACCGACACGTCCAGCGCGTCAGCCGTCGAAGGATTCGTCACGACGACGTTGTAGACGAACTGCTCACCCAGGTTGGCGAACTCCGGCGCGTCCTTGTCGATCGTGATCTTCGGTGCGATCCATTGCTTGGTCGTGCCGCCCGTCGCAATGTGCCGCGCCGGCTTGCAACACTTTTCATCAGCGGGGCGGATGATATCGATCTGGATATTGTTCAGACCCTCCTGCGGCTGAACCTGCGTCAGCACGGCACGGGCGATGCCGGCGCCGTCGGTCCTGGTCGTCACCGTCTCGGTGCCGCTCGGCTGAAACGAGCCGGGAGGCCCGTCCACAAGCTTGTAGTTCACGATGTAGTTCGCCAGCGGCGTCCCGTCGCTGATGCGATACACGCGCGTCTCCAGATCGTGCGGCGTGCCCGTGGGATTCTGCGCCGGCGGCGGCCACTCCCATGCCACGTCGTACCAATGCTTGACCGCGAAGACCTTGTGCTTGTCCCAGTTGAAAATGCCCGGGGCGTACACCGTGATGTGGGTGTCGCCCTCGATCGGCGATGTGATCACGCACCAGGTCTGCCCAGGCTCCAGCGTGATGTCGTCCGACGGGTCATCGTTCCCGCGCGTCAGAACATGATTGAAGTTGTTGGTGTGCGAAATGGCGAACTTGTTCGTGACTTTCATGCCGCGGCTGGCACGCCACCCGCTTTCGTCCACCTCCACGATGTCGCCGACGCTGCCGTCCGCGATGATCCATTCCACGCGACGGTTGGGCAGCGGCTTGCCGTCCTTGTCACGCACCGTGGCGATCAACACGTGCTGCGTCTTCACCGGGTTCACGTCCTCGGCCGGGCTCAACTCGATCGTGCCCGCGTAGGGGTCCCAATCCGAGTAGTACCCGCCTTCCGGCGGTTTCGGATGCGTCTTGATCTCGTCGCCCGTCGCCGGCCATGTGCCCGAATGCGGCATGTGCTCGCGGCACCCCGCTGTCGCGACCACCATGGCGGCCGCCAGGCACACCACCCACGTGTACTTCAGCTTCATGGCATTCTCCATCTTCGATGAAACTGGACGAGAGGCCTCCGCCGGAGACGCGCTCGCGCCTTCACTCGAGGTCACATGAGTTGATGCAACGGTCGCTCCATTGACACTTGTGCCGTCATGAATCTGGCGGGCGAACAACGAATCTCGACGTGCATCCTTGCTCATCGAACAATGCTCCATCCGTGTCTGGGTCTGTCGCGCCGCGACGGCCGCGCCGCTCGACTGCGCGAACAAACCGGCCCGCGCGAAGCGTGTGGACCCCGCGCGGACCTCTCCTATTCGACCCGATAAGGCAGGGCCTTCATTTAGAAATGGGACCTGTTTCGAGTTCTCGGCCGCAGAAGCGCTCCCGACGACCGATAAGCAGGCGAGATCAATTCCGCCGCCCAGTGCAGGCTGGACGTTGCGCATAGAAAAGGCCGCCGCGATCGCTTGCGACGGCCTTCGGCTTAACTCTAGAACCGAATTTCAAAACTCCTCTCCCCTTGGGGGAGAGGGAAATGTGGTTCAAACGAAATGATTCACCCTCACCCCGACCCTCTCCCTGGAAGGGAGAGGGAGTTTTGAAACAGCTTGTCCTCAAAATGCGCTGGATGCGCTGGGCGGCATGGCTGCGACTTCCGGCGGCCAAGCTCGATCGCCACTAACGAGGCACGATTACCGTCTCGCCGGTGTCGCCGGAGTCCTGAATCCCTGCCACGCTCGGTTGTTCGTTCACCGGATCGGCCACCGGTCGAAGGCGCGGGTCGTCCGATGCGACGTACGTTTCGATGAACCTCGCGATGTCGCCGGTGAATCGCGGACGCGGCAGTGACCACACGACTTTCGCTGTGCTGTCCGCCACGTTGCCCAGCAGCCGCCACGGATGAGCGATGCTCCAGCGCGGATCGGCCTGCTTCTGCATCGCCACCGTCGCCGGCAGCGGAACCAGCAAACCGTTCCCGTGCGTCGGATCGCCGGCAGCGAGCATGGCCGATCGTCGCAGATCGTTCAGTGTTAGATCGACGGCGAGCGGATCATCTTCATCCGCGAGTGGCGCGCGACGCTCCGATGGAAGTGTCTTGTTTGTGGCACTGCTGGCAGGCTGTTCGACCGGTGCGGCCGTGGAATGGCTCGACGTCGCAGGCGCCGCGGCAATCTCAATCGGTTGATTGGCGATCACCGCGCTCGTCGGTTCGCGGCGCGTCGCCTTGGCGCTGCCCGCATCCGCCATGCCGCCGGCCGCCGAGTCGTCCAGCACGTCGTTACGGATCTCCGTCGTCATCGGCCCGCGATGCACCTTCGCCAGCGATTCATGCGTCTGCGGCACCAGGTCTCCATCCGGCTCGCGACCAGCACGCGGCGTCGCGCGGGACGACGCATCCTCGGGCAACGTAAAATCGCCCGTGCCTGATCCGCTCTTCGTCATCTCCGTACCGGCCGGCTCCACGGCCTTCGGCTCCCCCAGGTCCGATACGACCTGCAACGCATACGAATAGGCAAGCCCCAGATTGGCCGCGCGATCCATCGCCTCCACTCGGAAGCGAATCTCGTGATCCACCGCCTCCGACGGAATCTCGTAGCTGATCGATCCGCTGTCTGCCAAATCGCGCTGCACCTCGATCGGCTTGTGATCGTCCGACGTGAAATCCATCGCCATGCTGATCGTGACGGGATTCTCAATCAGGTGATAGTCCTTCGCCGTCCACGAAATCGTGATCGTCTGACCCGGCGTGTACCACGTCTGCTCCGGCTCGATGAAAACCTCCACCTCGGGCGGCGTCGTATCAACGTGATAGACCCGCTCGGGGAAGGCGGGCGTCTCTTTGGCAGGCTCCTGGCCAGGACCGATGAAGCGAATCCCGTAATCGCCGTCTTCCTCCACCTCAAACGGGAAGAACGTCTGCTCACGGCCGAAATAACCCGCCTTATGCCAGTGGAAGCCGTTGTTATCGGTCCAATACAATGCCACCTGCGGCACTTCCTCCGGCGTGTATCCCGCCGGACGGCGAATCATGACAACTTTCTCACGCGTGAAGTAATGCAGCGGGTCGTTCGGCCGCGCCTTCACTTCGGGGGTCAACTCGGCCGCCGGCTTCACGTAGCTCGGCTGGTTGTAGGCCCACTCCGGATACTGATTCGGTGGGTCGAAGGAGGCGTCCTTGTCGCTGCGCGGGGTGTTGTCCTTGCGCGCGAAGGGCGCGGGCATCTCGCTGCATGCGCTAAGAAGGAAAGAAAAGACAACCGTCGCGAAAACGGTCAGCCGCATCCGTGTGCTGTTCCACATGTCAAGCATCCTTGCTGAACAAAGGTCCCTGCGGGCGAATTGTAACGCGGCGGGCCGATTGTCAACAGGCGTGCCAAACGGCAAATGGCGTGCTGCCATATGCCGCTTCGACGCCGCGCTATGCGGATATCGTCGCACACCGCTTCCGCGCTTGATGCCGCGAACGGCTCGGCGTCAATGAATCGAACGGGATGCGTGCCCAGAGATCATGAACAAACTATCGAAACGCCGCCACGCCCCGGCGAAAGATCCGCAGACCATCGCTATCAGTATTGCCGGCTGCGATCCAGTCGGGGGCTTGCGACGGATCCACGTACCGCTCCGGGTGAGGCATCAGCCCAAGTACCCGACCCGTCGCGTCGATCAGCCCAGCCGCGTTTTCAATGCTGCCATTGGGGTTGGCAGGCCCCATGCCGAAACTGCCCGATTCGGCCCCCGCACCGGAATCCTCCCCGACGTAACGCATCGCCACGTGCCGCTGGAACGCCGGCCGCGCCCGCTCCGACGCATCCAACGTCGTCCACACGCGCCCTTCGGCGTTCGCCACCGGAAGGATCATCGTCTCGCCGCGCTCCAGCATCGGGCAGGCGTCCGTATCCACACGGCAGCGAACCCACCGGTCCTCATACCGCCCGCGATCCCCCAAGGTCAGTGTGAACGGGGCGTCGGACTCCCGCCCTGGAATCAGACCCAGGCTCACCAGCACCTGGAACCCGTTGCAGATTCCCAGGACCAGTCCTCCGCGATCGACGAAACGAAATAACTCGTCGCCGACATTCAGTCGCAGTTGATTCGCAAAGATGCGACCGCTGGCGATGTCGTCGCCATACGAAAATCCTCCAGGGATCGTCAGCACCTGATGCTCCCCCAGCAGGCCCGGGCGCTCAATCAGACGATTGACGTGGATGACCGTCGGGTCCCCGCCGGCAAGCCGCCACGCGTGCGCGGTCTCCTCGTCGCAATTCGTACCCGGCGCTCGAAGTACCAGCACGCGAACCGAAGCCATGCGCAAATTGTAATCCTCACAGCGCGGCCGGCCAAGCGAAGTTCGAGCTTGCTGCGAACGAACCATTCAAGTTTCGCCAGGCGTGTTCGCAACACCTGCTTGCGCTCCCGCTCTTTGACGCCTGCGCTACCGCAACTGACAATGAGCGCTTCGGAGGACTCCCCCGGTGATGCGCCCGCGTGCCCACGATTGCAATCGAACCGCGCGAACGCTCCGGGTCGCGGCCGTCCTGTCGCTTGCGACGTTGCCTGTCTGCGATCGTTCATCCGACGTTGCACCGCCGACCTCCCACGCGACGGCACACGACCCCGCCGCGACGCAGCCACAAACGAATTCGCCTCGTTTTCGCCGCATCATCTCCATCTCGCCAGACGCCACCGAGATGATCGGCGCGCTCGGAGCGGCCGATCGCCTCGTCGCCGTCAGCTCCTTCTGCATCGACCCGCCGCAGGTGATGAAGCTTCCGCGAATCGGCGGGCTGTTCGACGTCAACCTGGAACTTGTGCTGCGCTTGCAGCCGGACCTGATTGTGTTGCGCGGCGACCATCGCGCCGTGCAGGAGCTTTGCGAGCGAAACCGCATCCCCATCTACCGCGATCGTACCAATACATTTGACGACATCTTTCAGACGCTCGGCGACCTGGGCGAGTTGCTCGACGCGACGGACCGGGCGGAGCAGATCGCCGCCGCGATGCACGAGCGGCTCGCCAAGATCGAATCCGCCCTCGCACCGCTGCCTCGTCCACGTGTCTTCGTCACGCTCTCACGAAACCCCGACACGCTTGCGGCCGTCATGACCGCCGGACAGAATACCTTTGTCGATGAGATCATCCGCCGGGCCGGCGGCATCAACGTCTTCGCCGACGCCTCGCTTGATTATCCGCAGGTCAGTCCCGAAGCCGTCCTCGCCGCCCGGCCCGACGTGATCATCGAGTGCATGCCGGAGGTCGCCATCACGGACGCCTTGCGCGACAAGGTCGTTAAGACGTGGAGACCCCTGGCCCAGCTGCCGGCCGTCGCGTCGGGCCGCATCCATCTGCTCGACCTGCCGCACGCGCTGATCCCGTCCCACCGGGTCGTCGACACAGTCGCCGCCGTCGCGCGCATCCTGCATCCGGAGGCGAAGCTTGACTGACGCCGCCACGCCCATCCTGACCCTCGATCGCGTCACGTTCGGCTTCCCGCGCCGGCCGGACTTCCTCAAGCCCGTCACCCTGTCCATCGCGCGCGGCGACCTCTGGACCGTCATCGGTCCCAACGGCGCGGGCAAGTCCACGCTGCTGCGACTGATGGGCGGACTGGCCAGGCCGACCGGCGGCATCGTCCGAGTCGAATCCGAAGACATTTGGGACCTGCCCGCGCGACTGCGCGCCCGGCGCATCGCGCTTCTGCCGCAGCACCTGCCGCGCGATCTGGGCCTGACCGCGCGCGAGGTCGTGCTGATGGGCCGCTTTCCCCATCGCCGCTTCGGACTCTTCGACCGGCCCGCCGACCAGGCCGTCGTCGCGGATGTCATGAATTTGACGCAAACGACCGCCTTCGCCGACCGCTCCATCGACACGCTCTCCGGCGGCGAGGCCCAGCGCGTCCACGTCGCCGCCGCCCTGGCCCAGCAACCCGATCTGCTGCTGCTCGACGAACCAGCCGCCGCCCTCGACCTCAATCATCAACTCCTGCTTCTGGACATCCTCCACGAACTCACGCGACGCCGCGGCCTGGCCGTCGTCGTCGTCACGCACGATCTCAACTTCGCCTGGCGCGCCGCTTCCCATGTCCTGCTCCTGCACGAGGGCCGACCGATCGCCTCCGGCGCGCCCGCCGACGTGATGCGACCCGAAACGCTTGAACAGGTCTATGACGTGCGGCTGGGTCGCGCCGCCGCGCCCCGCGCCCGCGGCGACTGGCTCGTTGTCACCGGCCCGCGCCAATCCGACGGAGCCCCGTCATGATCTCCGTCACACCCGCGCGATACTGGTTCACTCTTTTCTGCGGCGCGGCCGTCCTCGGCGCGGTGCTGCTGCTCGCTCCGGGAATCGGCAGCCAGACATCGGTCGGACCGATCGAAGCCTGGCGCGCCTGGCAATCGCCAGACGCGAATCCCCTGGCGTATCAAATCGCTTTTTCGCTTCGACTGCCGCGCACGTTGCTGGCGGTGCAGGTCGGCATCACGCTCGCGCTGTGTGGCGCGGTCTTTCAAACGCTTTTTCGCAACCCCCTCGCCACGCCCTACACCTTGGGGATCTCCAGCGGCGGTTCGCTCGGCGCGCTGCTCGCCATCAAACTCGGCTTCGAAGTATCCCTCCTGGGAATCTCCAGCATCTCCCTCGCAGCGTTTCTCGGCGCGATGGCCGTCGTCGGCGTCGTCTTTCTCGTCACGCGCGGCGCCCGGCGATTCACCACCAACGAACTGCTCCTGTCCGGCGTCACGCTCGGCCTGTTCTGCTCGGCCATGATGATGCTCGTCACTTACTTCTCTAACGCGCGGCAGACCTTTGAAATCGTCCGCTGGATGATGGGCTCGCTCGACACCGTCGGTCACTTCGAAAACACCACCAGCCTCCCGCTCACCGTCCCCGCGTGGATCGTGCTCATCGCCGCCGCGCGCAGCCTCAATCAGTACCTGCTGGGCGACGAACTGGCCCGAACGCGCGGCGTTAATATCGACCGATTGCGATTACTATGCATCTTCTTCGCCTCCCTCGCCACCGCCGCCGTCGTCGCCATCTGCGGACCCATCGGGTTTGTCGGTCTCGTCGTCCCCCAGATCATCGCGCTCCTCACCGGACGCGACTGCCGAATTCTCTTTCCGATGTCGGCGCTGGCGGGCGGCGTCTTTCTCGCCGTCTGCGACTGGATCAGCCAGCTTGCCATGACCTGGGTCGGCTGGGCGTCCCACCGCGACCTGGCCGGCGTCATTCTGCCCGTCGGCGTCGTGACGGCCGTGGTCGGCGTGCCCATCTTTCTCGTTCTGCTGCATCGACGCATGGTCTGATGCCGCTCATCGGTTTGTCGCCCGGCTGGTCCGCGCGTATCCTTATGCGGCGGGCAGCCTGTCGCGCCCGACACCTACGCATGATCGATTCCGAACACCCCGCGACCGATCCACAGCCAACGCTCCCTCCGGTTCCGCGCCGAAATCCGCGAAGACGAACCGCCGTGCTGGTTGCGCTGCTGATGATCGGTGCGGCGTCGTATGCGGGGTATCAACTTTCGGCTCGCTACCCCCGGCGACTGGCGACGGTGCGAGACGGCGTGCTCTACCGCTCGGCGCAGCCCAAGCCCCGGCATCTAAAGACACTTGTCAAAGACTTTGGGATCAAGACGCTCTTCATCGTTCGCGACGTCGGCGGCGAGACCGTTCAGAACGAAATCGCCGAAGCCCGCCGACTCGGCCTTCGCGTCATCGAAGCCCCCGTTGTCAGCCGTCAGCCTGTCCCGCCTGAACGCATCCGCGAATTCTTCGATTGCCTGGACGATCCGGCCAATCTTCCTGTCCTGGTCCACTGCTCCGCCGGTCGGCACCGCACCGGCGTCCTCTGCGCCGCCTATCGCATCGAGCGCGACGGCTGGTCGAACGACCGCGCCGTGGAAGAACTGCTCTCGTTCGGCTTCGACGTCGAGCCGCACCGGCTGCTGCTGGATCAGGTCCGCGCCTACCGCCCGCGCGCCCCGGCGGCGGTTTCCAGCTCCGGCGCGAACGGGGAGATGAGCGACTGACGCATGACGCCTCGCACCACCACCGATTGCGCCGCGCTCCTGCTCGCCGCCCGGCCCGAGGCCGACGCCGCGTCGACCAACGATGGAAGCGATCCGTGGCTTCTCGTCGGCCTCCTCGCACAAGCCGTCATCATGGTGACATTTATCTGGCAGTGGTGGGAATCCAACCGGCGCGGCCGATTCTGGCTGCCGCCCTTCGCCGCCGCCCTCGCCCTGCTCGCCACCGCCGCCCTCCTGGCCTACGCCCTGAACCGCGCCGATCCGGTCTTCATCTTCGGCGAGGCCGTCTATCTCGTCATCGCCCTGCGCATGCATTACCTCGCCGTGCAGTTCAAACGTCGCGTCGAACACGCCCAATGGCCCGGCTTCCCTCGCGTCTCTCCGGAAGTCGCCGAACAACGCCACGTCGAATCCTCCGCCTCCCTCTCCGGAAAAATCGACACGGATCAAAAATAACCCGCCGTCGATTCCGTCCCCACTCTACAAGCTGTTTCAAAACCCCCTCTCCCTTTCAGCGAGAGGGTCGGGGGTGAGGGTGAATCCTTTCGGTTGAACCACATTTCCCCCTCACCCAACCTCTCCCCCAAGCGGGAGAGGAGTTTCGAAACCAGTTCTAACGCCTCGGCTGGTAATGAAGGATCGGCCGGCGGATGAACGCCTCCCCGTCGATCGCCGCCTGGAGCCGGTCGTAGTCTTCCAGGACGTCCCGGTTCGCGTCAAAAAACGCCTCCACCATCTTCCAGTTTCGCAGCACCACGGCATGCGAGCGGAACCGATTGTCGTCGTCGTTGTCCAGAATGATCGTCAGCAAATGCTGCATCGCGTAGGCCTCGGAATCGGTGTCCGCATTGCCGATGCCGATCCCCACGCGACCCAGCACGCGCTTCAGATGCCCGATGCGATCCGCCTTGAACTTCTGCACCCCGATGCTCTGCGCCAGGCCCGGCGTCGTGATCACCGGCGCGCGCGGGAACCCATTCGCCTCCAGCCAACGCTTCGTCTTCTCCAGCAAAAAACCCGGCCGCGCCGTCAGATACACCAGCCCGAATCGTTCGTTCAACTTCGTCAGCACCGCCGCGGCATCGTCAAATGGCCGCGAGGCCATATCGTGTTCGTCGAACACCAGCTCGCGGTAGTGCGTCATCGACACCGTGCCGTCAATGTCGCACACGATCACCATTCGCCCGGGTGGAAATCGAAACACCAGCCCCTCGCCTTTCAGCGGGTCGCCCGCATGTCGCGCCTCGGCGCGGAAGTGCGTCGCATCGACCGGCAACTCGCACGCCAGCCGGGCCACGCCCATGTCATTCGTGACGGCCTCGCCCAATCGCTGTTCGTGGATATGAAACGAGACCGGCACACCCGCGATGCCCGTCATGCCGCCGCGCACCGTACGCTCCAGGCGCGCCTCGAGCACGGTCTTCTGATCCGGCGTGTAGAACGCATCGCTGACCACCAGCATGGCTTGCTGACACCCCGTCGTGCAAGCCGCTATGGCGACGAGAACCGCCGTCACTATTGGCCGATGGTTTCGCATTCCAGTACCCTCCAAAATCACGGCAACGGGGCAACGCCGTGTGCCCTCGCTGCGGCGGCAGTCATGATGCCCGCCGACGGATGAATCAACTCGGCGAGAAGCTCCAGACTCTCCACCAGTCTTGGACCGGGCCGGCTGAAATAGGCATTGCCATCCACCACATGAATCCGTCCCGCTCGCACGCACGAAAGCCCCTCGTATCCTGCATGGCCCCGCAAGATCGGCAGGTCACGCTTCGTTCGCTCGATATCAAAACCGCAGCACGCCACCACGAGCACCTCCGGATCGGCCCGCACGATTTCCTCCCAATCGACGCCGCGCGAACGCTCGCCCGCGCGGCCGAGCATCTCCCGACCGCCCGCCAGCTCGACCAGCTCCGGCGACCAGTGCCCGCTCGAAAATGGCGGATCGATCCACTCCAGCAGCACCACGCGCGGACGCTTCGCGATACGGCTCGCTCGCGTCGCAACCATCGCCACACGCGCTTTCAATTCAGAGACCACTTTCATCGCGCGATGAGCAACCCCCGCCGCCTCCCCCACGGTGAGCATGCTCTCGAAGACATCTTCCAGACGAGTCGGTTCGAGATTGACCACCTTCGGCCGGCCGGGCAGCCTGCACACCGCAGCGGCGACGTCCGACGCCGCCACGGCACAGACATCGCACAACGTTTGCGTGACGATCAGGTCGGGCTGCACGCGCTCCAGCGTCGCCGGATCGAGCTTGTAAAGTGTGCGATCTGTCTTGAGTTGCGCGCGGACCATCTCGTCGATGTCGCGACTGGCCGCGTCGGTGGGAATCAGCGTGTGCGTCACCTTCGGCAAGCTGCGCACCGCCGGCGGATAATCGCATTCATGCGTCACGCCGACCAGTTGGTCGCCCAGGCCCAGCGCGCACACGATCTCGGTCGCGCTCGGTAACAATGAAACAATACGCATCGGAGTTGTTCCTTCCCGGCAGGCGCCACGGGCGGTCTCGTCGCCTGGCTGCCATGATATACCCTCTCGGCTCGATCGATACGTTCGACCGAGTCGATCACAGCCCACAATTCGGTGTCAAGCCGCCGATTCACGGATACCGTCCAACCTGCTCGAGCCTTGTCGCCATGCGAAATGCCGGGGGTGAAGCACCTCGCTATAATCAGCCCGGCAAATGCCCGTTGGCACGTGGAGCCTCCCTTGGCGCGGTTCACTCTCAACAATCTCTCCTGTGCCCAGGCTGCTGCAATCGGACTTGCATCGGCTTGGTTGACCGTCGGCGTTCATGCGGCTGTGGCGCAAGATACCAAGTCCAGCGCCGCCTATCCCGGAAACGAATTCGTCAACGTTCGGCTCACCTCCGAAAAATCCACCGTCGCCTTGTCGGGCACGTCCGACCTCGCCGTCATCTTCGACATCACGCCCGGCTGGCATCTCTATTGGCGAAACCCCGGCGACTCCGGCCTGCCGCCGCGCGTTGCCTTCAAGCCCATCGACGGCGTCACCTTCGGACCGCCGCAATGGCCGGTGCCAAAGCGCAAGGTCGAAGGCGATATGCTTCTCGATTACATTTACGAACGCGAGCTGGTCCTGATCGTCCCCGTAACGCTTGATGCCAGGTTCGCGGGCGGTTCCAGCCTGTCCCTGACCGCCGAAGTTGAATGGCTCGTCTGCAAGGAGCGATGCCTACAGGGCCGTGCGATCCTGACGGCGTCGATCCCCGTCGCGGATGGCGGCTCGCTCTCGCCCGACGCAAAGCGTTTCTCCGATGCCCGCGCTCGACATCCCATCTTGGCCGCCGAGTTCAAGACCTGCGAATCGCGATGGGAAGGCCTCAGGCTGACGATTCGCGTGAAGGACGCAACGAGCCTCACGTTCTTTCCGTATGAAAACGATGAAAACGTCTACCCCCACGACCTGATCCGCGACGGCTCCGTGAAATCCGACACGCTCCGGTTGCGGTACGGCGAGGACGTCGCCCGTTTGAAGCGCGTCGCCGGGATCCTGTCGGTCACGCGAAGCGGCCGCGAGACGTACCTGGAAATCAGCGTCAAACCTCCGGATTTGAAATGACAGCGGTTCTGCATCGTCGCGGCCCGGCGTTCGGCGCGACGATGCAGTCAGCAATAAGGAGCACACACATGACCCTACGAAAGAACATCGGACTGATGGCAATCACCGGCGTTGCGGCCATCGCCGTGGCAGGCGTCGGTCTGCTCATGGCCGGCCCGCGCGACGGCAAAGGCAGGAAGACTGAACCAGCGTCGACGGCTGCGCTCAAGATCGGCGACAAGGCCCCGGAGTTCACCCTGAAGGACACCGAGGGCAAGGAGCACAAACTTAGCGATTACACCAAGAAGGGGAAGATCGTCGTGATCGAGTGGTTCAACTCCGGCTGCCCCTTCATCAAGCTCCACCACGAAAAGCAGACAACCGTCGCCGATCTGTACAAGGACTTCAAGGACAAGGACGTCGCCTTCATCGCCATCAATTCCACCAACTCCGGCCATTCGGACTTCGGCAAGGACGCCGACGCGAAAACCAGGTGGAAGATAGAGTTTCCAATTCTCATTGACTCCGACGGCAAGGTCGGCCATGCCTACGGCGCCAAGACCACGCCGCACATGTTTGTGATCGATAAGAACGGCATGCTGGCATACCAGGGCGCGATGGACAACGATCCGCGCATGGACAAGAAGGACGCCGAAAAGGTGAACTACGTCCGCGCGGCGCTGAACGATCTGACCGCCGGGAAGAAGGTCGCCACGCCGGAGACCAAGCCCTACGGCTGCAGCGTGAAGTACTGATCGCGGCGCGGCATAGAACGCCGCGATTCTGGTTGACGGCGAAGAAGGCGCGGCGTGAAGTACTGATCGAGCCGCGGCAAATAAAGCCTGATACGGGAACCGCGTCAGAGACAAACATTGCGGCAAGCGAACGAGAAGCCGCGGTCCATCCCACGGGCCGCGGCCTTTTTTTCCGCTGCGGACAAAGGCCGACCCGATCCTTCGTCTGTTCGCTCATTCCGCCGGCGGCGCGGCGATCCGGTCGTTGTGCATCAACCTCGAACGGCGCCACGATCGCCCAGAAGGACGGGTCTCGGGTAAACAAAATCGGGGCGACTAGATTCGAACTAGCGACCTTCTGCACCCCATGCAGACGCTCTAGACCAGGCTGAGCTACGCCCCGTAGCTGCACGAGCATTCTAATCGATCCACGTGCCGGCTCAAGACGGCCCCGCGAGCACTCAAAACTCGCATCGCAACTACACCACAATCGATGCCCGACCGCCCGCGTCCGCTGCGGACTTCCCCCGCCCCTGTCGCGTTGACATCTGCCCCCGTGATTCATAGCCTAGCTCGCCGCAAACAAGCCCGGCGGCCGATGCCGCTGCGCCGATCCGTCTGCTTGCTGGGACGCACCGCGGGTGGGCGGCAAGTTACTGGAAGATGGCTTCCGCCGTCGAACGAAACAGACCGAGGCAGACCCGCACGTGGACGACGCCCTTTTTATCCTCATTCTCCTCTACTTCGGCGGCGTGCTGTGGCTCACCTACAGTCTGTTCAGCACGATTTTCCTCCTTCGACAACAGCAGCAGATCGCCGCCGCCCCGCGCACCGGGCGAGACTGGCCCACGATCGACGTGCTCGTCCCCGTCAAGGATGAAGCGGATACCATCGGCGCGTGCCTTCAATCCATCCTCGATCAGGACTATCGCGCCACCACCGGCGGCACGCAAATCGCCGGTGCGACCTCCGCTTCCAACAATGCCGGTAGACAGGACGCCGCGCAAACCAACGCGTCGGATTCGCCCCCCGACGGCCGGCCGCGCCTGCTCGTCGTGAACGATCGCTCGACCGACAACACCGCCGCCGCCGTGCAGGCGGTACAGGACGCCCACCCCCATGTGAAACGACTGGACATCCGCGAATTACCCGAAGGCCTGTACGGCAAGCCGCACGCGCTGCACGCACTCGCCCCGCAGCTTCGCGGCGACGTGCTGGCGTTTGTCGACAGCGATCTGCATCTCGAGCCACACTGCCTGCGCACGCTGACGCATCACCTGTTGCAGCACAATCTCGACTGGGTCGCGACGATGGGCCGGCCGGAGATTTCGCGCTTCTGGGAGCGGCTGCTCGTGCCGCTGCTGGGCGCGATCACCTTCGCCTGGTACGACCCGCGGAAGATCAGCGATCCAGCGTGGCCCAATGCCGTTGGCTCGGCACTGATGATCTGCCGCGCGTCGGCCTATCGCGCCATCGGCGGGCATCGCGCGGTCATCAACATCTACGACGAAGACAGCGAGCTGATCCGCATCGCCAAGCGCGCCGGCCAGCGCGTCAGCTTTGTCATGGTGCCCGAGCTGTTCCGTCAGCGGCATTACGGCACGCTGAAGCGCACCATTCACGGCATCACGCGCACCCTCGTCGGTGGATTGAAAACGCTCCCGCGCATTTTCATCACCATCAACTCGATGTTCTTCGTCTCCGTGCTGCCGATGGTGCTCCTGGGGGCCGTCGGCATCGCCGCCGCGCGCGGGGCGACGATCCCGCACGGCGGGCTCCTCGCGGGAATCGCCGCGCTGCACCTGGTCGTCTCCACCGCGCTCATTCGCGTCGTCCATCGCACGGCCGGAACCGGCGGCTCGGCCGTGTGGCTGCACCCACTGGGAACCCTGATGATGACATACATTTGCCTGCGAGCGGCCGTGCACCTGCTGCGCGGCGCGCGCATCACCTGGCGAGGGACCTCCTACGAACGCAGCCCTGCTTGAAAGACAGTTTGAAAACCTCCGCCGCCACGCCGCCCGCCCCCTCGCCTGGATCGGACTGCCCCTGCTGCTGCACGTCTGGTCGCTCACCGGGCCGTTCTGTTTCGATGACCTGAACCTCGTGCTCAAAGCCGAACGCTATCTCGCCGCCGAATCGACCGATCCCTCGCTCTTTCGCTTCGCCCCCGATGCCGACGCCTGGCGGCGCCTGCGGCGGACAGGGTCCTATCCGTGGTGGTCGCCGGCCGACGGACGCGCCGATTTCTTCCGCCCGCTGGCCGAGGCCGCGTTCTATCTTGACATGAAGCTATTTGGCCGACAGGCCTGGGCGCACCGAATGATGAGCCTCGCCGTGTTTGTGGTCGCCCTCGTTCTGCTGCACCGGCTGTTGCTCCGAATGGGCGTCGATCCCTTGCGCGCCGGCCTCGCGACGATGATGTTCGGCGTGTCACAGGCCGCCGCCCAGCCCGCCACGTTCATCAGCAATCGCAGCGATCTGTTAGTACTCATGGGCGTTTGCACCGCCGCGCACGCCTTCGCACCGCTCATCGCGCCAACGGCCGCGCGAAAGCCCGCTCGCGCGGGATCAACCGTGGCAATTGCCGGACTGGGTTTCGCCGGTGCGCTGCTTAGCAAGGAGATCGCCGTCGGCTGGGCGGGGACCATCGTGCTGTTCGAAATCTGGCGGCGAATTCGCGGAGACCAGACCCCGCAGCCACGCCTGCTCGCCGCGATGCTCGCGCTGACGCTGGTCTTTCTCGCCGCGTATGTCGCTTACTACGTCAGCACGCGCGCCGGCGCCGGTTCACGGACCGCCCTGCTCGCCGGTGCGCCCAAGAGTGGCGTCTTTTATCTGTCACTCTGGCTGCTCGGCGCGCCGATCAATCTCCTCACCGATCGCGGAGTCGACACCCTCATCCCCCTTGCCGTCGGCTGCCTCATCACCCTCGTGCTCATCGCGCCGCACGTGCGCCGCATGCTCGCCGCTGACCCGGCCGCACGTTTCTTTCTCTGCTGGGCCAGCGCCTTTGGCGCGATCGCCCTGCTCACTGCGCCAGAGGCCCGCGCCCTGTGCCTCGCCACGCCAGGCTGGGCCTACTTCCTCGCCCACCTGCTCCTGCCGAAGGAATCCGCCGCGCCAAACGGACCACGCCCTCCCTCGCTCCTGCTCCGTCACCATCTCCTCTTCTCCAACGGCGGCATCGGCATGGCCGCGGCCGTCGGCATCGTCGTCGTCTCCATGCAGGCCGAGCGCCGGGCCCAATCGCACATTCAGACTTGTGTCGCTTCACTGGATACGCCGTTGCGCGATGGCGACACGATGATCCTCCCCGCGCCCGAGATCGATCTGGAATGGCTCGCCGCAGGCGATCGCCTGCAATTCCTCACCGGCCGGCGAGACGTCGCGCTGCATTTCCTGCACGCTGCCGACGCACGCTCGAAGATCGACCACGTCGATGCCCACACCCTGCGCGTCGCGCTCGATCAGGACGCAACCGACCGCGCCTGGAACGAATGCTCCTGGCTCTATCGCTACTGGATGCCCAAGCCGTCCCTGCTCGATTCCGCTCTGGCGGCGCGCATGCTTGGCGCCGGCTGGACACCGCGAATCGGCGCGCGGTTCGATCTGCCCGATTTCACCGTGGAAATCAGCGGGGTGAAGGATAATCAAATTACGGAATTGAACTTTCGATTCGCCCGGCCGCTGGACGACCCGCGCCTGCACATCGCGACGGGCCAATCCAGCCCACGCGGTTAAGTGGTTTAGAGTGCCGCGATTACGGCACCTCGATCGCCATCGCCACCGCGTTCCCCCCGCCCAGGCACAGCGACGCCACGCCCCGCTTGCGACCCAGAACCTCCAATGCGTTGATCAGCGTCACGATCACCCGCGTCCCGCTGCATCCGATCGGGTGCCCCAGCGCGATCGCCCCGCCCAGCACGTTCACCTTCTCGTGCGGAATCTCCAACTGACGCATGCACGCCAGCATCTGCGCCGCAAACGCCTCGTTGATCTCGAACAGATCCACGTCCTTCATCTTCCAGCCGGCCTTCTCCACCGCACCGCGAACCGCCCCCACCGGCGCGATGAACAGCTCCTTCGGCGCCACGCCGAACGTCGTGTGCGCGACGATCCGCGCTCGCACCGGCCAGCCCCGCTTCGCTGCCTCGGCCTCCGACGTAATCAGCGCCATGGCGGCCCCGTCCGTCAATTGCGACGAGTTTCCCGCCGTGATCGTGCCGTCTTTCTCGAAGGCGGGCTTGAGTTTCTTGAGGTCATCCAGCGTCACATCCGACCGGATCGACTCATCTTCCGCCAGCACCATCGGCCCCTTGCGGCCCGGCACTTCGATCGCGGCAATCGTTCGATTGAAGTGCCCCGCCTTGGCAGCAGCCGCCGCGCGGCGATGGCTCTCCAGCGAGTATGCATCCTGGTCGTCGCGGCTCACACCGTATTTTCGCGCCGTGTACTCCGCCGCGTTGCCCATGCCCCATTTCTCAAACGGGCATGTCAGGCCGTCGGACACCATGCCGTCTTCCATCGTCATGTGCCCGAACTTCACCGCGCCCGTTCGCGTACCGCGCACGTAGTACGGCGCGTTCGACATGCTCTCGATGCCGCCAGTCAGAATCGTCGTCGCCTCACCGAGACGAATGTTGTTGTCCGCGTTCATCGCCGCGCGCATGCCCGATCCGCAAACCTGATTCACCGTCACCGCCGTGATCGTCTCCGGCAGGCCCGCCTTCAGCGCCACCTGTCGCGCCGGGTTCTGACCCGCCCCGGCCTGAAGCACCTGACCGATCAGCGCCCAATCCACTGCTTCGACAGGACACTGGATCGCCTCAAGCGTCGCTTTCGCCACTTGCGCCCCGATGTCCGTCGCGCTAAGCGGGCTTAACGCTCCCAGAAGCTTGCCCATCGGGCTGCGACGTGCTTCGACTATCACGCTGCGTGTCATGCAATATCCCCGGTGGCGGCGGCCGTGGAGTCCTCCCGGTGGCCGTCGCGGTCATGCCGTGCGGGCAACCCTGCCCACCTTATTGAAATTATAACGGAATTTGTGCAAACGCAACAACAGGAACGGCCCACGACATGCCGGGATCGTCCAAATCGCACCGATTATACCGAATCTAAGGCATTATCGGCATCAGACCCGCAAGAGGAGTGCCTGTTGCTCTTCGTGCAGATGCGAAAGGAGGTCCGCGGATGAAGCGGCGATCACACCGCCGAAACGCGCTGCGGCTCGCGGATGAGACTCTCCGCGATCGTCATGCGCTGCATCTCGCTCGTGCCTTCGTAGATCTCGGTGATTTTCGCGTCACGCAGGTAGCGCTCGACTTCGCTCTCGCGGCAGTAGCCCATGCCGCCGAAGATCTGAATGGCGTGGTTCGCGCAGAACGTGGCCGTCTCGGAGGCGAACACCTTGGCCATCGCCGGAATGTGCAGCGAGTGCGCCCCCTGCGCCTTCAGCCAGCAGCCCTTGTACAGCAACGCGCGCGACGCCTCGATCCGCACCGCCATGTCGGCGATCTTCCATTGTATCGCCTGAAACTCCGACAGACTCTTGCCGAATTGCCGGCGTTGCAGAGCGTAATCCGTCGAGCGATCCAGCGCCGCCTGCGCGATGCCCACCGCCTGCGCCGCGATGCCCAGCCGGCCACCGTCGATCGCCGTAAGCGCGATCTTCAGCCCGCTGCCGCGCTCCCCGATGAGATTCTCCGCCGGAACCCTGGCATTCTCGAAAATCAACTCCGTCGTGCTGCTGCCGCGAATCCCCAGTTTGTCTTCATGCTTGCCGACCGTCACGCCCGGTGTGTCCTTCGGCACCAGCAGGCAGCTCGCATTGCGCCGGTCGCCCTCATCCGTCCGCACAAACAACAGGATCACGTCCGCCTCGGCCCCGTTGGTCACCCACATCTTCGTGCCGTTGATGATCCACTCGTTGCCCTTCAACTCGGCCCGGCATTTCATCGCGCCGGCATCCGAACCGCTGCCGGCCTCGCTCAACGAAAAACAATTCAGCCACTCGCCCGACGCCATCTTCGGCAGCCACGCCTTCTTCTGCGCTTCGTTCCCGAACTTCAGTATCGGGTCGATCACCAGCGAGTTCTGCACGCTGTTGATCACGCCGACCGATGCATCGGCATACGACAGCTCTTCCACGACGATCGCCGACGCCAACGCGTCCAACCCCGGGCCGCCGTACTGCTCCGGAATGCAGATGCCCTGGTACCCCATCTCACCCAGCTGCCGAATGATCTCACGCGGGAACTCGCCCTTGAGGTCGCGCTCCATCGCCCCCGGCGCCACCACGTTCCGTGCGAAATCGCGAATGCTCTCGCGAAGCATCGCGTGATCCTCGTCCAGCTCATAGCCGTACCCGATGGGGCCTGATGTCGTTATCGTGTCGTTCATGCCGCCCTGCACTCTCGTTGATTCAATCGCCCAAACCCCGCTACCCTCACCCGCTGTACTTGCCACGCGATGATCACGCCCTGCGCCGCTGAAACTCCGCACGAGCGATCAGCATCCGCTGAACCTCGCTCGACCCCTCCCCGATCTCGCACAACTTGTTGTCACGCACCAGCCGCTCCACGCACACATCCTTCACATACCCCGCACCACCGTGAATCTGGATCGACTCCCAACCCACCCGGCTCGCCATCTCCGACGCGTACAACTTGGCGATCGAACTCAATCGCTTGTCCGGACGCCCCGCGTCGTGCGTGCTCGCCGCCTGACGAACCAGCAGCCGCGCCGATTCCACCAGCGTCTCCATGTCCGCCAGCTTGAATGCAATCGCCTGATGGGCGTGCAGCGGAACTCCGAAGCTTTTGCGCTCCGCCGCGTACTTCACCGCCTCCTCCAGGCAGCCGCGACCCAGCCCCACCGAGAGCGACCCGATCGTGCATCGCCCGCGATCCAGTACGCGCAGCGCATCCACGTACCCCTCGTTGTAGTTCCCGCAGAGGTTCTCCTCGGGTATCTCGCAATTCTCGAAATTCACCGGGACCGTGTCGCTCGCGCGCATACCCATCTTGTCTTCCGGCTCACCGACGATCAGACCTGGCCGATCACGCTCCACGATGAACGCCGAGATCGTCCGAGCCCCGCGCTTCGGCTCCGTCCGCGCCGTCACCACAAAGACCCCGGCGCGCTTTCCGTTCGTGATCCAGAACTTGCGACCGTTCAGCTTCCAGCCGGTCTTCGTCCGCTCGGCGCGCGTCGTCATCGCCTCGGCATCGGTTCCGCAGTCCGGCTCGCTCAAACACCACGAGCCGATGACCTCGCCCGACGCCAGCCTCGGCAGCCACTGGGCCTTTTGCTTCTCGTTCGCCGCCAGCCGAATGTGCGTCGCACACAGTCCCAGGTGCGCCGCGAGGAACAAGGCCGTCCCACCGCACCAGCGGGCCAGTTCCTCCGTCACGACCGTCATGCCCAGCAACCCCTGACCCGCGCCGCCGTACTCTTCCGGAATGGTGACCCCGAGCAAACCGATTCGACCCATTTCGGCGACGACTTCCTCCGGCAGCCATTTCACCTCGTCCCACTTCCGGGCATTGGGCGCGATGACTTCCAGAGCGAACTTACGGGTCAGATCGCGAAACGCGGCAAGGTCTTCCGACAGCTCATAACTCATGTTGCACACTCGATGCGGAAAGGGCGATCGCCCCTATCAATCTGCTTGACAATGGGTTACGCGATGCAGAACCGGCAATCCATCTGCAATTATAAACCGCCCTTGCACAGCGTCAAAGCCCGCTTGCGTCGCTGCTCCCAATACTGCTTGGGGACCAGTCCCCCGGAGCTGCGATCAGTCCCGACACGGCAAGAGCCGATGGCGACCCTTTCCATCCAATGCCACACGCCACAGCGCCTCATGCGGATCCTGGCCCAGCAACAAGCGCCAGTCGTTCCGAACCGCCTCTTCCAGCAGGCGGCCCTTCGCCTGCATGTTCTCGTACGGCAGCAAGTCATAGGCCATGTTGTACCGCAATCCGACGTGTGCCGAGGTCGGCATCAGATCGGCCGGCAGCACAATCGTCACCCCGCCGCCGCGAAGCACCACGCCCTGCTGATGCCGCGTATGACCCGGCAGCGGCCGCACCGAAACCCCCGGCGCGATCTCGGCCTCCCCCTCGACGAGTGACAGAATACCGGCACGCTCCAGGGGCGCGAGGTTTTCCTTGCGATAGGTTCCCGTCATCACAGCGTGATGGTTGACGGCATCGTCCCACTCGCCGCGTTGCACGATGTACTTCGCGCGCGGAAACGCCGGCAGGAATCCGCCTCGTCCATCCGCCACCGTCCCACCCCCCGCATGATCGAAATGAAGATGCGTGAGGACGACCACGTCAATCGTGGCGGGGTCGATCCCTGCCGCGCAGAGCGAGTCCATCAATCCGAACGGCGACAGGCGAAAGAACCCCCGCTCCTTCTCTTCATACTTCGACGCCGCGCCGACGCCCGTTTCGATCAGCACGCGCCGACCCCCCGTTTCCACCAGCACGCACGTCGTCGCGAGCGGGATGCGATTGGCCTCATCGACTTCCACCAGCCTGGACCACATCGGCTTGGGAATAATGCCGAACATTGCCCCGCCATCCAGCCACAACCCACCGCCGTCGAGCAGCGTCATCCGCAAGTCGCCAAGATGTAGCCTGTGCGGCGTCGCCGTGGGGCCGGTTCGAGCCTGATGGGTCGAGATGGGCGACGCAGTCATAGTCTCGTTTATAGTGACTTGCGAAAGGTGAATCAATCAGCTTCGTGCGCCGAGCCGACCGCTTTGATTCCGCCGCTGGACCGCTATAATCGCGGCCCGATTTCAATCACGCCCATTCAAACGAAAGGACGCTCCCTCCATGTTGCTCGCGGAAAAGCTCGCCCGCTGGACCCACAAGCTCAAGTATTCCGACCTCACCAAGGATGCCATTCACGAGTGCAAGCGCCGATTCATTGATTCGCTCGGAACCGCATTGGGCGCTTACAAATCCAAGCCCGCGACCATTGCCCGCGCCACCGCAGCCGCCCTGCCCATCAAGAACGGCGGTTCCGTCGTCATCGGCACGAACCTCCGAACAACGCCCGAGCTCGCCGCCTTCGCCAACGGCGCCCACATCCGCTACCTCGATTACAACGACACGTACCTGTCTAAAGAACCGGCACATCCGTCCGATAATATCGCCGCCACCCTCGCCGTCGCTCAAGCCGCCAACCGATCCGGCAAGGACTTGATCCTCGCCACCATCATCGCGTACGAAATCCAGTGCCGGCTCTGCGATGCGGCCTCGCTTCGCGCGCACGGCTTCGATCATGTCACGTACGGCGCCTTCAGCGCGACGCTCGGGGCGGCCAAGCTCTGGGGCATGTCCGTCGAGGAAATGATCCACGCGCAGGGACTGGCCGGCGTCTGCAACATCGCCACGCGGCAGACCCGTACCGGGCAAATTTCCATGTGGAAGGCCTGCGCCTTCTCGAACGCCTGCCGCAATGCGATCTTCGCCGCCAACCTGGCGCGACAAGGCTTCACCGGCCCGCACGAAATCTTCGAAGGCCCAAAGGGCGTCTTCAAAATGCTCACCAAGACCCCCTTTGACGTGCAGCTCGGCTCCAAATCCGGCGGATACATGATCAACAAAACTTACATCAAGTTCTGGCCCGCCGAGTATCACGCCCAAAGCTCCATCGACGCCGCCCTGCAAATCCGAAAGCAGTTCATGGCCGACGGCTACAAATGGCAGGACATTGCCAAGCTTGAAATGGAATCCTTCGAAGCCGCCGTCTCCATCATCGGCAGCGAGCCGGAGAAGTGGCGGCCCACCAGCCGTGAGACCGCCGATCACAGCATGGGCTACATGACCATCGCCGCCCTCATCGACGGCGACGTGACGCGCGAAACCTTCTCACCCAGAAAATTCACCAACAAGAAATACCTCGATCTTCTCGACAACACCACCATCGTCGAGGCCGACGACCTCAACGCCGGTTATCCTGACGGCATCCCCAATCGCCTAAAGCTGCACATGAAGGATGGCCGCATCTATCAGATGACCGTCACGTATCCCCGCGGCCACGCCGGCAACCCCATGACCGATGACGAGGTCGAGTACAAGTTCTCGACGCTGGCCGAAGGCGTCATTCCCGAGCGATTGCAGCGCAAGCTGCTCGATCAGATGTGGTCGCTCGACAAGGCGCGGGATGTCCGCAAGCTCTGGGCGTTTCCGGTTTCAAAGTAATTCGCTATCGACCGTTGCAGAGCGCGGATTCAGTCGCGCGCTTGCAGCGCTCGTCTCACACGCCAAGCACGCACGCCTCTGAAAGCCACTGGCGTTTGCCCGGGGCTTTGTTGCTGCACGGAGTGCGGCGAACGCGGCGCGAACGGCCCGCGCATAAAAAACCGCGGCCCCTGAAGGTTGCCCTTCAGAGGCCGCGGGGTTGAACAACTTATCGCGTCAACTCAACCGGATTACGGCTGGGTCGCAACGATCGAGAACGAACCCGTCGCACCGTGCCAGCCGGTGATTCGGATTCTGTAGGTGACATTCGCCGTCGCATTCCACTGGACGCGCGACGCGCTGCCGCCACCACAGAAGTCGTCATCACAGCCGACCTCGGTCAGCGATCCGCACGTTCCGCTGTACACGACCATGATCATGTCGTATGCAGCGTCGGTGCAGCCATTGACCGTCGTCAGACCGCCGACCGTCGGTGTGAACGTGTACCAACCGTCGCCGGAGGTATTCTGGCCTCCGCCGGCGCTCTCGCAGGACGGAACCAGACCCGGGCTGGGCGTCAGACCCACGGTCGTCCCAACCTTCGGAACGTTCAGCGTGAGCGGCGTCGCGTCGGCACAGTTGTCCGGAGCCAGCTGCGGGCAAGGATTCGCCGTGCAGTTCTGACCCAGGGTCCACGAACCACCGATCAGGTTCAAACACGTCGGCTCGTCGCTGTCCTGGCACAGGATATTCGGTCCGACCGTGTAGCAGCAGCGGCCTTGAGGCAGACCACAATCCTGCTTGTCGATGCGGATGTTATCCAGACAGAACGCGAAGTCACCACTCAACAGGTCACCCGCCGTGTAGTTGGCCTGACCAGCCGTACCGCCCGCTCGGGAAGCCGAGACGTTGTTGGCCGTACCAGCCAGCGACCACAGCCAGCAGCAATCGCCTGACGCGTTGTTGACAATCTCGATCCAGTAGCACGTGCCCGCCGTGACGTTCACGCCCGGGATCGTCGCTTCGTAGCGCCACTGCGTGGCCTGACCGAAGCTGCCGATCGGCGGGATGAATCCGTCAGCCGTCTTCGTCGGCACCACCGCATGCGGACCGGACAGCACGCTGCCCGGGACACCGGCGTTGTCGTTGAAGATGGTGATGCGGAAATCATCGCCCGTGCCGGCCTGGTTCGAGCAGACCGTGCCACCGGCCAGGTTCAGGTAGAACCCATGCCAGCAGACGCTCGTGATCGTGCCGCTGACGTTCGGGCGGAAGTCGTCGGTCGTCCGCTGATTGCAGCCCAGGGCCGCGCTCAACGCACTCACCGCACCACCGTCCGAAGTCGTCACGTGGCACTTGGCCGGATCAACACAGGTACCGATTGCCGGGCAATCCGTACCGGTGAGCAGCAGGTTCACGAAGCCCGGCACGTCGGCCAGCGTAATGGCATAGTCGCCATTGATGTCGGCCCGGCACGTGTTCAGGTTGTAGCAGCCGTCGACCGGGAACAGATTGATCGGCGGAGTGAGCAGGTTCTTGACGAACAGCTTCACGTCCTGACCGTTGCGCTTGCCGTCGTTGTTCATGTCACCCTTGCAGCAGACCTGCGCCGGGGCGGCCGCACAACTGACGGTCAAGAGGTAATCCGTTCCGCAATCGATGCCACTGAACACGTTGGGAACCACGATGATAAGGTACTCACCGGGGCATACCGACGCCGAGATTGGCGTATCTTCGCAGGCCGCACCCGCCGTGGCCGACGCAATGCCGAACAGGTCGCCGGCACAGGGGTCACCCGGGTTACCGATCTTGAAGATCGACGTGATGCCGCGGAAACCACCGTTGAACGTGACGTTCAGCGTGCCGGCCGTCGCGACCGACAGGCGGTACCAGTCCGTGTCGCGGCGGTTCTGCGTGACGGTCCCGTCGAGGAAGGTGTAAGTACCCGCCTCGCCGCAGATCGTCGAGTTGCACGTGATCGTCTTGAACACGTTCGGGGTGCTGTTGCAGCCGCCGTTGGTCGTGTCCACGTAATTCGCCGCACAAATCGGCTCGTTCTCCGGCACGCCGCCGCCCGGACAGGTAATCGCACAGGCGAAGCACTGGGGCGAAGACGTGACCGTCAGCGACAGCAGAACCGGCGTTCCGCAGTTTTCCGGAACCGGATCGATCGTCGTCAGCGGCGAGTTCTGAATCGAGTTGAACGCGCCGACTTCGATGAAGATGAAGTTGCCCGGGAAGAACGGCGACGACGGCGTCGAGCCGACCGTCACACAGACGCACGAGTCAACTTCCGCGCCGGCGAAGCACGGGGCAATGCCTTGCGCCGTGACAGCGGTCAGCTCGTTCGGCGAGCAATCGTCGTTGGTGACTTCCGGTGTACCGACGCACTCACCCGTTGTCGGATCCATGACGCCATCGGCGTAAATCGCAAGCACGGTGTCGAAATCCGAACCACAGGTGCTGAACGTGATGCCCTGGCCAGGCGTCGCCGTGACCGGGATCCGGTACTTGAAGAACGTCCGCTTGCGGACGGCCTTGGTCGTGGTGCCGAAGCCGCTCGGAAGCAGTTCAGGACCCTGACCATCCGGACCGGACAGGCGGAACGGCTTGAAGCACGCTTCGCCGATTTCCGGGCACGGAACCGTCTTGCAGCCGATGCCGGTGAACGGCGTCAGGGTCGGATCGCCCTCGGTCGCGTCATAGACGCTGGTGAAGAAACCACCGTCCTGCTCACACGTCGACGGATCACCGGTCGTGATCGCGCAAGCGCCATCGGGCCAGCAGCAGCGGCCGGAGTTGGCGGTCCACGGGAAGGCCGCGACCGGGACGAAGTCGATCCTCAACATGCCAGGACCGCGATTGGCGTCCGTCTCATCGAAGGTGGCCACGCGGATCTTGAAGCACTCATCGACAGCCGGCGCACCGCCGCCGCCGATATCCGAGATCGCCAGGTAGGAAGCGAAGTTGCCGCGATTGATGTTGATGTCATCGTTGCAACCGATTTCTTCGAGGTTGGCACATTGCGTCGCCTGGTTAGAACCGCAATCGACGCGGTAGACCGCCACGCGCGTGTCAACGCAGGAGTCGTATGTGCTCACAACGAGGCGACCAGCCACGGCGCCGGCCGGCACGTTCGCAACGGTCGGGCGGTAGTCCCACCACATGTCGCGGAACATCGGAACCGGACCGTTTTCGCACGTCGCGGTCGTGGTCGTGCTCTCCGTGGTTGCAAACGTGGTGTCGAACGCGACCATGACGGTGCTGTTCGTCAGCGTGATCTTCGTCAGACAGGTCTCGTTGGTCGGCGGAGTCGGACACGTGACCGAACCGCAGGTCGAGCCGTCGCCCTGGTAAACACCACCGGCGAGGACACAGCCCAACGCATTCGTGCGACCTTGCGGGTCGTTCGGGTTATCCACACAACCCGTCGGCAGACAGCAGGCGCCATCGGGCAGGTCGCACGGCTCGCAAGTCAGAACACCGCAGTACTGAATCCCGCACGGGAAGCCAACGGTGGTCGGCGCTCGCGCCACGGCGTAGTACGTGCCAGGAGGCAGACACGCCGTCGCAACGGCCGGCAGACAACCGGCGCCCGAGGTGCCCGAAGCGACGTCGCCCGGGCCGGACGGGGTAGCGAGGTTACACGGACCCGGAGGAAGCGGGATGAAGAGCTGGGCATTGGCGCCCGCCTCGCTCGTGACCGTCCACGTGACGCGCGAGGTGCTGGTCAGCGTGAAGCGGTAGTAGTCGTTGTCGCGGCGGTTCTCGACCACCGTGCCATTCTGGAAGGTGTAGGTTCCCATCGTGCCGAACACGCGATCGCCGCACTGGATGTTCGTGAAGTTCGGGTTGTTGGGATCCGGAGAGAAGGCACAACCGCTGTTGGTCGTGTCCACGTAGTTCGCCGCACAATCCGGCTCGTTGTCGATGATGTTGGCATTGCAATCGATCGTGGCCGGATCGGCGTCGGTGCCCTGGATCACGTTGCAAAGAACGCAAGGCGGGGCCTCGGCACAGGTGCCTTCCGTCCAGCGGTGGAAGTATTGCAGACAATCGCCCAAGGGCGTCGGATCAGTACAGACAGCCGTCTGCTGATTGCAGCAGGCGCCGTCAGGACCCGAACTGGCCTGAATCTGAATACCAAAGTTCGCAATGGGATTTCCGCCGAAGAAGAAAGCCGTGGCCGCACAATTAGGCGTGTCCTGCATCAGGAACACGTCGCCGCTGGAGCCGATTTCACCGGCGCCCGAGAAATCTCTCGTGATGGCCCAGGCAGGACCGGAACCGCCACCCGTCGCCACCGGCGTCACGAGTCCGATGTTGACCGTGTTCGGAATGAGGACGTCGGGGAAGGTGAAAATCTCGTTGTGGAAGCCGGGGGCGACCGTCAGAGCCAACTGCTCCGCAATCAGCACGGCGCCGGCATCGGTACAGAACGGGGAGGTCGTGTTCCAGATCTGGCACCGCAGCGGAAACGCCGGAATGCCACCGAACGAACCGACGAACACCGTGATCGTGCACACAAAGCGGTTCGTGCCCGCCATCGTGCAGGTGTCAGCCGTGATTCGCCCTTGACCGGCGATGATAAAGGCCGACGTCGCGCCCTGCATGTTGTTGTAAATATCAATGCATGCGCCGCGCGGATTGCCACCCTCTGCATCCTCGCCGCCCAAGCCGGACAGATCGACCGGGATCACGCGATCCGCATCCGCCAGCAACGGACTCATGCCGCCGGCGGCAGCCCAATCAACCGGTGTCGCCTCGTCGGCGACCGCCGGCCGGCCCGCTTGTGAAACAACGGAAGCCGAACTCGACTTGTCGGTCGAGTCGGCCTTCGCCGTCCACGTCGTGTTGGCGATGATGGCGCAACACATGCACGCCGTCATCCACAGCGTCTTAAAGCCTCTTGCGTTACTCATGGACACCTGCTCCTTAAAAAATGGATCCATCAAAACGGGAGAACATTGGGCCACTTTCGATGCGCTCCGGCAACGAACACGCCTTGCTCTGTCTGATTAGACCACCCTCTTGCTGTTCATCCCCACTCACGGTTAAACACATCGAGACCGTCGCACGCGCGGCGGCCGCGAAGAACGATTTTCGTCTAAAAACTGCGTTCCCATCCCTTCGTGCGAGGCTTTTCGGGAGCGGGATTCCCCGAAGACATCTCGGACGATTACACGCATGTTACCAATATTCGAGGCTCCGCGTCAAGCCAAATCGGCCTTTCAGACGCCAAACCGAAGCAACTATTTCTGAAACTGACTCACTCCGCCATCCGAACGCAATCCTTTTTAAAAGCTGGAGTTAGCGATAAAATGCCTCGCAGCGATAACCGATACAGGTCAAATCTGTCTGTGCATAAACACCTATCAATACCCCGATTTTGATACAGGTTAACGAAAACTACAGCAATGTCCTATAACTGTTACAAAAATCCCGAGTTTCCGTTGATCCGTCGCGTTTCCGTCTCAACGATTATCATCGTTGCATGGCCAGCGACCTGCCCGTGATATCGGCCCTGGTGCCACGGAGCATCGATGCGATTGCCGACGCGGCGCACGCGGTGCAGGCCAACGTCGCCGCGCTGCGCGTGGCGTGGTGCCGGCACACCGGAGAGACGGCGGTAGCGCACGAAATCCGCACGCCCTCGCCCGGCCCGGTGCGGCGGATGCGCGAAATCCTGATCCTGCCGCGCGTGCTGAAGGAATATACTTTCGGCGAAATATCGCTCCGGCTCCGCCAGGTCTGGGGCGAGTTCTGTGCCCTGTGCTGGCTGTTCCCGCACGTCGATCCGCAGCAACCCATCGTTTTTGATCCGCTCCCGCCGGCCGAATCCATCCGCTGCTGCGCCGACATCCAGACCAAGCTCGCCGAAATTCAGCGCGGCCTCTGGCGCCTTCGGCATGAAATATACATACGTCAGATTCCGACCCCCGGGGCCGTTCCCGGACTTCAGGCCGAGCACGAAATCGCCCTCGCAATGCCCGTCAGCGTCTATGGCCAGCCGGTTCATGAGGCGCCCGATGAACCCCTGCTGGCATGCGCTTGCGAATACGCCGGCATGCTCGCCGCTCTGCGCTGGGCCACGGATTCGCGCTGGACGTGGGAAGCTCCGGGAATCATGGATGTGATCCCAGCCCCGCATGATCTGTAACCTTTTGTCAATCGAAATGTTACGCTCAATTAGGACTGCCTCGCAAATCGCGCCCGGGCAAGCGACGAATGCAACCGCCAACCGGAGGCGAGCGTAAGAACCAATGCGCCGATAGACTTCGGGGAACGGTTCGCACTGGTCGCAAGGCCGCCCCGGCGGGAAGGCGGCGCGCTGCCATGATCGCGTTGCAACGGACTAAGATCCCCCAACGGACCCTCATGAATCTCGGTGATATTCTCCTGGAACAAAAGGCCATCACGCCGGAGCAGCTCCGCGCGGCCAACGAGCAATGCGGTCCGACCGATCGCCTGGATCGCGTGCTGGTGCGTTTGGGCTTCTGCACCGAGACGACGGTGCTGGAGGCGCTGGGGGCGTTGTATCATTTCGACGTGGTGGACCTGACGTCGCCGGGCATCAAGGTGGATTTGGACATCCTCCGCAAGATGCCGTCGAAGCTGGTGCATCGGTCGAAGCTGATACCGCTGGACCGGGTGAACGGTTCGATTCGGGTCGCCACGCCGGATCCGTTTCAGATTTATGCATTTGACGAGTTACGAATGCTCTGCGGTCTGGAAGTGCGACCGGTCCTCGCGAAAGAGAGCGAGATCAACGAGATCATCAAGAAGCACTTCGGCGTCGGCGGCGACACGGTCAGCCAGTTGGTGGAAGACGACGGGCTGGAAGTCGTCAGCGAGGTCGGCGAATCGGCCGGCGACCTGGCGCAGATGGCCGAGGACGCCAGCGTCATCAAGCTGGTGAACGAGATTCTCCTCGAAGCGATCAACGAACGGGCGAGCGACGTTCACATCGAGCCGTACGAGCACGATTTGAAGATCCGCTATCGCGTGGACGGCGTTTTGCGGAACACCAACGTGCCGCCGCAGATTCGCCAATTGCAGGCGGCGATCATCAGCCGCATCAAGATTCTGGCGAATCTGAACATCGCCGAGCGCCGCGTGCCGCAGGACGGCAGCTTCAAGATCAAGGTCCACTCGCGCGAGATCGACCTTCGCGTCAGCATCATTCCGATGGTGTTCGGCGAGGGCGTGGTCATGCGTATTCTCGACAAGCAGGCGATTCTGCTGTCGATGTCGGACCTGGGCTTCCAGGACGCGATGCGCAAGCAGTTCGAGCACGTCATCAGCCAGCCGCACGGCATTCTGCTGGTGACCGGACCGACCGGAAGCGGTAAGACGACCACGCTGTACGCCGCCCTGAACAGCATCAAAAGTGACGAGATCAAGACACTCACCGTCGAGGATCCGGTCGAATACCACCTCGAGGGGATCAACCAGGTCGGCGTGAATCTCAAAGCCGGGCTGACGTTCGCCAAGGGCATGCGCGCGTTTCTTCGACACGACCCCGACGTCATCATGGTCGGTGAGATTCGCGATCTGGAGACCGCCGAAACGGCGGTGCAGGCATCGCTGACCGGTCACTTCGTCCTGTCGACGCTCCACACAAACGATGCGCCGAGCGCGACGACGCGCTTGCTGGACATGGGCGTGGAGCCGTTTCTGGTTTCCAGTTCGCTGGAAGCGGTGCTGGCCCAGCGTCTGATTCGCACGATCTGCAAGCATTGCAAGGAAGAGTACCTGCCGGAAAAGCACGAGATCCCGCCGGACTTCAACTACCAGGGCGAGAAGCTGTTCCGCGGGCGCGGCTGCCGCGAGTGTCGCAACACCGGTTATTCCGGCCGGAAGGGCCTGTTTGAATTGATGGTAATGGATGACGACCTTCGCGAGCTGGTCCTGCAACGATCAAGCGCCGGCAAGATTCGCAATCTGGCCATCCAGCATGGGATGGTTCAACTTCGAGACGACGGATGGGAAAAGGTGCGCAAGGGCATCACGACCCTCTCCGAAGTCGTGCAGGCGACCAAAGGATAGGGCCACTTCCCGGCGCCGAAGCGGTATTCTTCCTCCTGCAACAAGACCCGTGTATCTTTATGATCGCTCCGTGCGCAGACCGGGATCGGCAGGCTTCCGCGGATTTGCACTCACAAGGTCGCGACCAGCGCGGCGGCGTTCAACAACGACTCATACTGCTGCACCAGTTCATCCACCTTCGCTCGCGCGGCGTCGACGGGCCGGCGTGCTTCGGCCGCAACGTCCGCGTCGGCCTTCATTCGGGCCTGGGCCTGGGTGAGGGCGGCTTCCTGCTGCACGATGCGATCGGGCAGCTTCGCCCGCTCGATTTCGGCATCGGCGGCGCGCTGCCGAGCCGCGGCGAGCGCGATCTGCGCGGCGTTGCGCGCCCGATCGGTCCGCTGCATGTTCTCCTGCGCATCCGCCGCCGATTGCCGGAGAAGGGCCAGCGCTTCCTCCGCCTTCGCAAGCGCCGCGCTGCCGGATGGCTCCGCAGCAACCGCCGAAGCCGCGGGCTGCGATGCAATCGGACCCGACGCGGAACCAGCCGGTTGGGTGGAGGTCGGTGCCGCGTCGCCCATCGGCGCAGCGGCCAGGCTCCGCCGAAGCGCTTCGACCGACTCGGAGAATCTCGCGGTTGCTTCCATGCTGCGGCGATGCTCTGCTTGCGCGATTTCGGCATGCTGTTCCGCCTCGCGCAGCGTCTGCTCGGCCGCCTGCACCGCTCGCGCCATCTCGGCCAGCGTCGCCGGCGCGTTTGAAAGCTGCGCACGCATGGCGTTCAGTTCCGCGGCGACCCGCTCGGCCGCCCGGCGTGATTCCTCGGCGACGGCGGCGATCGGCGCGAAACGTGCTTCCGCTTCGGCCAAGGCTTCGCGCGCGGCGTCCAACTGCATGCGCACTTCTCCGGCGCGCCGTAGCGCCAGCCGCGCTTCAGCCCATCGAACCGCCTGGTCCGCGTCCTGCTCCGACTTCGCAGCCTGATCGGCTGCCGTTTTCGCGGCATTCAACGCCGCTTCGGCCTCGCGCTCACGGGCCTGCGCCTGCTCCAGACCGGCCTGGGCGGCGGCCGTTTGGTTGACCATGCCGTCGCGGCGGGCCGTCGCCGCGGCCAGAAGCGACTCGGCCTGCTGCATGGCGCCACGGGCTTCTTGTTCGGCTGCCACGGCTGCCGTCCGCTGTGCTTTGGCCGCATCCGATGCCGCCATCGCCGCCTTCAATGCCTCGGAAGTCTGCGCCGCTCGCGCCAGCGCGGCCGCCGTTTCGGAGGTATCAGCCGGTTGCGTCGCCGCGACGGCATTCGACGACGTTGCGCCCGCGACCGCCGCCTGCGCGGCTGCGTCCGCATCCACCGCCGTCTTCAACGCCTGCAAGCTCGACTCCACGAGACTCGATGCCGCGGCCGTCGATTGTGCCGCAAGCGCGACACGACCGGCTGCCTCTTCCCGCGCGCGCCCGAATTGTTCGACTTCCTGATTCGCCGCCGCCGCGGCCGCCTGCGCCGACGCCAGTGCGGCGGCGGCCTCGGTTCGCGCCGTTTTCGCTTGATTGAGCGCGTCGGTCGCGTCCGCCAGCGCAGCCTGCGCCGCGTCGCGCGCCTGCAACGATTTTCCGTGCGATTCCCGGGCGACTGTTACCTCCTTGATCGCGCGGGCCAGTTGCTCGGGCCACGGCAAGGGGCTGGCCGTCGCATCGCCCCGTACGCCGCCATCCGTCGCCGACCACACGCGCAGCCGCCCGGCCCAGTCGCCCGCGATGATTCGATCCTCGCCTGCGGTCGCTGCGGAGCCGTTCACCAATGCTGCCGCGAGCGCCAAGTCCTCCATCGGCCCCAGCGACCGGACCATGCCACCGTTCGCATCCCAAAGCTTGACGTGTCGATCGCGACCCGCCGTCACCGATCGGCCATCTGCCGCGAAACACACCTTCAGGCACCCACCCTCGTGCGCGGGCCACTCCTTCACCATCGTGCCGCCGTTCACCTCAAACCATCGGACGCGTCCATCCTCGCAGGCCGTCGCAAGAAGGTTCGAGTCACTCCGCCATGCCAGCGCCGTCACCGCTGCCGGATGCGACGCGAACGCGAGGTACGGCGCCGCTGACTCGGCCTCCCAAAGATGGACGTTTCCTCCGCGATCCGCCGTCGCGAGCAGAACGCCGTCGGGACTGTATGCCACAGCCGTGACCCAGTCCGTATGCTTATCGATGCGATGGCGAAGCTGTCCATCGGCGGTGGAAAACACTTTCACGCGGCGCGACGGGCCGCCCAGCGCGACAAATTGCTCCAGCGGATCGATGTCGGCGGCCAGAACCGAGTCCGTTTCATCGCCCACCATGCCGAGCAGGCGACCATCGGCGGTTGCCCAGATCGCGACGCCGCCGGTTCGCGCCCCCTCGCCCACGCCGGCAATGAGTACGCGGCCGGATCGACTGAAGCGAAGCGTATTGGGAAATCCGCGCGGAACAGGGAGCACGCCGATGAGTTCGGCTGTGCGCCCGTCCAACAGCAGAACCTGTTTCTGCGCGGTCGCGGCAATGAGCGGGCGGAACGGATGCGCAACCAGATCGAGCACCGCGCCGCCGCGTGCCGTCGTCACGAGGTTGGCGAGCGGGTAGCGCGCCCGGATAGGCTGGGCGGCCTCGGCTGCCGGAGGCGTCGTGCTCACCGCGGCCAGTACCGGCGCGGCGGACTTGGGGGCGGTGCTGGAGGCGGTTTCGAGGCAACCGCCGGCGATCCACCGGCGAATCAAATCTATTTCCGTCTCATTCAACGGGCTGCCCGAGGGCGGCATGAACGGTTCGCGGGTTCGCTTCACGACGGCGAGCAGCGTGCTGCCGTCCGGATCACCGGGTTTGAGCACCGCGCCGCCGCTGCTGCCGGCCATGGCGGGGCCGAATGCGCCAAGGTCGAGACCGCCCTTGAGACGATCGGCGTTGTGACAGTTCAGACACCGGTTGGCGAGCAGCGGGCGAACGTGATCGACGTATGTGACCTTTTCGTCGGCTGTGACCGACGCCGCACCAGGGATGAACGCACTCCAAACCATCGCGCAGCGCATCGCAGCGAATGCGAATCGTGGCGGACGGGATGAGCGCGGGGTCGTTAACACGAAGCGGGTTCCTCAATGGTTGAACATGAATTCGCGGCTGTTCAGGATCGCCCAGAAGACATCTTCCAGCGCCGCACGCAGGGCGGCGTCGTCCGGCTTTGCGTCCGGCCTGGTCGGATCGACCGGCGGGAGCTGATCGAGCAATCGGGCGCGCTCGGCATCGGTCGGTCTGCGTGAGAGGCACGTCACATAGAGCTTGTCAACGATCTCCGCCGGTGAACGGCCCTGCCCGATGAGTTCCGCCACGACGCCGCCTTGCTTGATCCGCTGGTGCACGGTCTCACCGTTGAGCAGGTGCAGCGCCTGGGACAGATTCGGCTCCATGCGCACCTCGCAGGTGCAGACCGTGGCGCGGGTGGAGCGCCCGAACGTCGTCAGAAAATAGTCATATGTATTACCATCGGGAATCTGCACCGCCCTGGCGCCGCGCGGCAGTCCGGCGAACTTGTTGGGGGTCCGCGTCACCTGCGCGACCGCGTCCAGGAGCGACTCCGCGCGGATTCGACGCACCTGCATCCGCGAGAAGTTTGACACATCCGACGCGTTGGATGCGTTCGACTCGGCCGCACGCTGGTAGGCGTGCGACGTGCAGAGGTCGCGCACGAGCCGGCGATGGTCGAACTCGTACGCGATCAGCCGATCCGCCAATGCCTCCAGCAAGGGGCCGTTCGACGGCGGATTGCTGACGCGTAAATCGTCAGCCGGTTCGATGATTCCGCGGCTGAAAAAATGCGCCCAGGTGAAGTTCGCCACGTTTCGCGCGAACATCCGGTTGTCCTTCGCCGTCAGCCAGTCGGCCAGCACGGCGCGGCGGTCCTTTCCAGCCACGTCTGCGACCGGTCCGCCGAGGAACTTCGGGGCCATGACCCGCCCGCCGACGGGATGTTTCAGGTCGCCGCCGCCGCCGTTGAAGATGATCATCTCGCGCGGGTCCTCGCCGCCCTTGCGTCCGACCTGCGAGAAAAACGCGGCGAAGCCGTAATAGTCGTCCATCGTCCAGCGATCGAAGGGGTGATTGTGACACTGGGCGCACTGGATGCGCATGCCGAGAAAGGCCTGCGCGACGTTCTCGGCGAGTTTCAATACATCCGTCTCAAGTTGATAAAAGTTGGTCGCGGGGTTGGTAAACGTGCCGCCGTTGGCCGCAAGGAGATCGCGCACGATCAGGTTGATCGGCGTGCCCGCCGCCAGTCGCTCGCTCAACCAGCCGTGGTAAAGCAGCATGGCTTTCTGCGAGACCTGGAGCGTCGAGCGGACTCCGAGGCGCTCGGCCCATTTCATGACCCACAGCTCGGTGAACTCCTTGCGCGCCATCAACTCGTCGACCAGCTTGGCGCGTTTATCCGGCGCGGGGTCGGCGAGAAAGCGTTCGTACTCGTCGGGGGTCGGAAGCAGGCCGATGAGATCGATCGTGGCGCGGCGCAGGAACGTTTCGTCGCTGCACAGCTCCGATGGCGTGATGCGCAGCTTCGCAAGTTTGCGATCGATGTGTTCATCGATGTAGTTGCCGGGTTGTCCGGGCGTTGGCGGCGGTGGAATCACGCCGGCAGTTGAATCCGCGGGGACAACGATAACCGACGTGCCGACCGTCAGCGCGTCGAACCGGGCCATGACCAGCGCCTCGCCGGCGTGCGCCGCGCGGACGACGCCATCGGGCGACGCCGTCACCGCGAATTCGTTGTTGCTGATGAACGTCGCCAGGTCCGTCACATCGCGATCGGTGCCGTCGGAATAGGCCGCCCGGACAACGAGCGTCTGCGAGCGTCCGACGCCGCCCAGCACGATGTCCTGCGGGAACAACTCCAGCCCGACGACAACCGGCACGTCGGCCGGATCGGCGGGGCTGCCGGCGGCCAGCCAATCGACAATTGTCTTGTATCGCGCATCGCCGCGCTCCATCAGCTTGCCGCCGGTGTGCGGCGCGCCGCCGACCGCCTTGAGCAGCATCAGGCTTTCTTCCGGCAACGCGGGATTCAGCCGCCGCCCCGGAGCCTCGCGCGTCACCGTGCGATAGTCACCGGCCGGATCGTAACCAAACAGCGACAGGTGGAAGCCGTCCTGCCCGCGAGCCGATCCGTGGCACGCGCCGTTGTTGCAGCCGCTCTTGGTCAGCGCCGGCAGCACGTCCAGTCGAAAACCGACCGGCCGGCGCGACGCGGCGTTCGACACGGTGATGGGAACGTCCACGCGATGAGACTGCCACGTCACCGTCAGCGTCGTCTGCCCATCGGCGACCGGAACCACGGCGCGGCCCCGCAAACCGGCCAGCCTGGCATCCGCCACGGCAACGGATGCCTCGGTTGTCAGGTCATGCGTCACGCTAGTGGCATCAACACCGCGCACGACGAACGACTGGGCATCGTGGCCGCCCTGAAGCGAAATGGTGGCCGGGAATACGTCGATCCGCTCCATCACCGGTAGACCGGTGGCCGCGGCGGGCATGGTAGTCGGCAATGCATCGCGCGTCGGCGTGGCCGCGAAGGCCGCATGGCCAAGCACGAATGTCACAATTACGACAACGCGGGTCATGGCACCGCTCCCTTGGCCGAACCGCCCGGCGCCTCGCCGGCGGAAGCCGGCTTGCTTACCGCGGCGGCTTTCTCGGCGGCCTGCTTTCGCAACTGCTCCAATCGACTCAACGGCTTGGGCGCGGGGGCGGCAACAGACGGCGGCGCGGCCGGCACTGCGGCGACAGCGGGTGCGGGGGCCGGCGGCGGTGCGTCGATGCGAAGCACGCCGCCCTGTGCCACGCGATGCGTAATCTCCTCGCCGTTCTGTACAAGCGACAACTGGCACAACAGGCCGCCATGCTGGCCAATCGGCGCCTCGGGACCTGTGGCCACGTCGAAGACAATTTCCTTGTCCGCCGCCGTGATCTGTTTCGGCGAACAACTCGTATGCGCGGGCAGGCCGAGCATCGTCAGCACCGCCGTCCCCTCAAAGGGCCGCACCGGCTCCAGCTTCACGAGCAGCGACGCGGTCTGCCCTCGCTGCGCCGCAGCCATCTGAATTGTTCCAATGACGAACGGCCGCTCGACTTGCAGCGGCGTCAGCGCGCTGGAGACCCAGACATCGCCGCCCGCGATGCCGGCCCGTGCAAGGATGACGACGTTCGACGTGCGAACCGGCGCGTCGGGCGCGGCACTTAATGGGTACAGGACTTCGGCAGCGCTCACCGGCACCGGCACGGTCACGGCCGACGCAATGCCCGGCGGGTTCCACAGCATTTGAAGCGTCACCTCGCCGGTGAAGCCCGCCTCGCGCGTGACGCGGACCTTCAGGGCTTTCGAGCCGTTCTGCACGAGCGGCGACTTGGGCGGCTCGATATCGATCCGAAACGGCGCGGGCTGCGTGACGGCGGCGGCAAGCCGATCCACGTGTGTTTGATAGTAAACCGTCTCATTTGGAGCGGCGATCACCAATGGGATCGTCTGGCGAAAGGCGCCGATCAGATCCGCGCTGGCGTCGCCCATCTTGATGCGGCCGCGCACGTCCACCAGCGACCCGGCCAACGGGGCATCGGCCGCGGCCTCGAACACGACCGGCGTCACGCCGCGATCCGCTTCGATCCCGGTTGAGTGTACCGTTACGCCACCCGGTATGCTGCCAAACTCCAGCGCCACGGCGCCGCCGGTGTTCTGACGATCTGCCCGGACCAGCACGGCGAAGCGATTGCCGCGCGGCACGGCGACCGCCTGCAAGTGCTGCGGCCGCTTCGCGTCCACGCGCTCCAGTGCCAGGCCCAGGCTTGCACGCGGCGGGGCAATTTCCACGACATATACAAACGTATCACCGCCCCGCCCCAGGTGATCCCGCACACGCAGCTCGTACTCTCCATCGGCCGGCGCGGTCCAGTTCAGCACGCTATCGACCCCCGCGCCATCATCGACGCCGGCCAGCCCCTGACCGGCCGCATCAAACACCTCGACGATGCAGTCGAGCGGGCTGCGCAGCCGCCGCGCGAACGACTCAATCACCAGGTTCTGTCCCTTTGCCGCGCGGAAGCGATGGCGGTCCACTTCGCCCGGCGCGGCGATGACGCCGTACACGGCGCAGGGCGCCGAAAGCACGGCCGGCTCGACGGGCGCGCTGGTTGGCGAAGCCGACGGACTCCCGGGCAACGGTTCGCCGCGCGCCGGATACGGGCAAGGCCGCATCCAGACCGGCGATGGCGACACACCGGTGTCATCGCTCGCGTTGATCGGCCACGCCCCCGCCGCATCGGCCGGCATGACGCCCGGCGGCGGGCGCACCGCCCCCGCGGCATCGCCCAGCAGCGTGACCGCCGGCTCCTCCCCGGGGCGTCCGACGGGCGGATACGCGACGCGCGGTCGCGGGAACGTGCCGACGTGCAGCCGATAGCGCGACTGCTCGCTGCCGCCGAGCGACGCATCACGCACGCTGATCACATACACGCCGTCGACCGGCGCGACGATCGACGCGACGCTGTCCTGAAGCAACAGGGACGAATCATCGCTGACGGCCTGCTCAAAACGACGCGAGTCGAGAATCGCCACGGCCGGGTCGAACATCGCCCGCCCCAGGCGCATGGCCTCGATCTCGGCCGTGAGCCGCTGGCCCTTCTTCACTTCCACCGCGTAGTAATCGATATCTTCGAGCGTGATGGCGCCGTCGATCGTGCTGTTCAATGCGATCTTCTGCGGCGCGGCGAAGTCGCCGTTGGGCTCGACCTCGGCCACGACCGGCAACGCGCCGACCCAGACGGTGCGCAGCTCGGTGACGCCGCCGGCCGTGCGCAGCCGCAGCGGATGCTCGCCGAGCGGGCAATCCGCGGCCACCGCGCAATTCATGACAACAGTATTATTATCAACCGCCTTCAGGTCCCTGACGGACACGCCGGGCTTGTAGAACAGCGCTTCGGAGACCTCGCCCAGTCTCGCCCCGCGCAGGGTCAGCGCACCGGTTGTGCCGCGCGTCAAGCCGGCGGGCATGATGTCGTGCAACTCCGGTGAGCCGGCGACAACGATCGGCGCGGACGGCGACGCCGGGGCAGTGGTCGGTGCAGCCGGCGCGGACACGGGTGCGGCCGACGCGGTCGTCGGCACCATCGGCTCGCCCGCACGAACCGGCGAGATCAAAACCGGTGCGCCAAGTGCAACCACCATGCAACACATGGCCGCCAGAGGTCGCAAGCATGCCACCCTGTTCAGCAGCCCTGCTACGTCCATGCCGGAAACCCGCTCCCTGACGGTCGCGGTTCGGTTGGAAACTGATCGCGGATCGTTTCGTACCATCACGCAGGCTTCGCCAGTATCTCCGTCAGCACGCGGCCGCCTTTGACAATCTCAACCGGCCGGCCACCGGGCGCCATCAGCTCCTTGTCCGCGGGAATGCCAAGCTGGTTATAGACAGTCGTCGCCAAATCCTCGATGCCCACCGGGTCCTTCGCCGGCTCGCTCGCCGTCGCGTCGGTCGCGCCATGAACCAGCCCGCCGTGCACGCCGCCACCCGCCAGCACCGCGCTGAACACGCGCGGCCAGTGATCCCGTCCCGCGTCGCGATTCAACTTCGGCGTGCGGCCGAACTCCGTTGTCACCATCACGAGCGTCCTGCCGAGCAGACCTCGCCGATCCAGATCGCGAATCAAAGCCGCAAAGCCCTGGTCGAACTGCCGCAACTGGCCGCGCACGCCGTCAGCGATGCCCGCGTGATGATCCCAGCTTCCGAACGTCATCGACACAAAACGCACGCCCGCCTCGACCAGTCGCCGACACAACAGCATCCGCTGGCCCGCGGCATGACGACCATACTCGTTGCGAATCGCGTCCGGCTCGGCCGCAAGATGAAATGCCTCGCGCGCCTGGGCCGAACTCAACAGCGTGTACGCGCGCTGATAGAACTCGTCCATCGCCGCGACGGCGTCGCCGGTCTCCATCGCGTGGAAGTGCGCATCCACCGCGTCGAGCATGCGCCGCCGCCGCTCGAAGCGCTGATGATCGACGTCGCCCGGCAGCGACAGATCACGCACGGCAAAAGTGCTCTCCGCCGGATCGGACCCGACCGAGAACGGCCCGTACTTGTTGCTCAAGTACCCCGACCCGGCGAACTCGTTCGGCACGCCCGGCACGCAGACATAAGGCGGCAGGTCGTTCCGCCCGCCCAGCTCATGCGACACGACCGACCCGAACGACGGATAGGCCAGTGCTGTGCTCGGGCGATAGCCGGTGAACATGTTGTGCGTGCCGCGCTCGTGCGCGGCTTCGCCGTGCGTAAGGCTGCGAAGGATCGTCAGCCTGTCGGCGATCTTCGCCGTCTCACCGAGGCACTCGCTGAATGCCACGCCGGCCAGGCAGGTGTTCACCGTGCCGAGCGGGCCGCGATACTCGATCGGCGCGTAGGGCTTGGGGTCGAAC
This sequence comes from Planctomycetia bacterium, assembly GCA_015200345.1. NCBI lineage: Bacteria > Pseudomonadati > Planctomycetota > Planctomycetia > Planctomycetia bacterium. The sequence goes on from CP054187.1 coordinate 1,586,900, forward strand.
GATTCCTGCGCGCTGATGCCTCCGGGCAGGAAGATGTGAATAACGGAATCGGCGACCGCCGCCTTGGCCGCGTACTGCTTCTGATCGGCTAGCGCCAGCTTCTGAAGATACTCGGGCAGCAGCAGACCCAGCCCGCCGACCAGCCCGACGTACACAAATTCACGCCGACTCGGTTTGGTGTGGTCCGCCCCGCCGCAGCCGCAATCCCCGTGGGCCATGGTCGTCTCCACGTGTTGAAAGGAGGTGCCGCGCGGCGAACGACTCCACGACGAACCCGCGCGATACGCGGCTGAAGATTGTAATGGATTGTTCCAGCAAATGGGAACGCCGGCCATGCGGCGGTGCCGGTCCATTCGGGTGTGGGCACAGGCGAATAGAGCCTGTGCCTTCGAGAAGCAAACCTGACCCGTCCCTACTCGGCGTAGGCAGCGAGCGCCTTGCGCAGGCCTGCGGGCAGCGGCTCGGGCACGACTTCATCACCGCGACGGCGCATGCAGGCGATCTGCTGCTCGCCGCGAGCAGCCAGTTCCTCGCGCCCACCGCGAATGCGGAAATATTCGAACTTCATCGTGACCTGGTTCTGCGTGAGGCCGGCCAGCCGCATGCGAATCAGCACTTCGTCAAAGGCGGTCAACTCCGCGAGGTATTCACACGATACGCGCGTCGTCACCAGCGCCAGGCCGTGGCGCAGCTCGTCCAGTACTTCCGGCGCATGATCGCGCAGAAACATCTCGCGGCAGCGACCCTGCCAGCGCACATGATTGGCGTAATAGACATTCCCCACGAGGTTCGTCTCTTCGAACCCCACCACGAACCGGCACTCATACGCCCGCATGCCGCGCCCCCGCTGATTCGTGCATCGCCAGCAAGCCCACGGCCACCGCAGGCCGGCCTCCACGTTCTGCGAACACGACTGTCATTGATATGGCACCGCCCGCGCGAATCGTGAGCCACCCGTCGCGGTGGAACTCCTTGAGCGTCAGCGGAACATCGTGCGGCAGCCCGGCCTTTGCCGCGCATTCGATCACGGTCCACACGCGAGTCGCCGCCGCGTCGAGCGATTCACCCGCCACGCCGGCAATCTGTTCGGCCAGCGCGAACCGCGCCGTGCCGAGCAAGCCGCGCCAGGTATCACGCGGGCGCGATGTCACCAGCTCGACGTCGCAGCCGAGCCGGGTGGCGTCGTCCGCAACAATGGCGAGTGTCAGGCCCGCGCCGTGCGACGTCGACACGCTGCGGCCGTCCCACGCTTCCGGTTTTCCGTCGGATCGGTGCGACCAGCGCGAATCCGAATCCAACAAATCACTTAGCGCCGCATCCGATTGCGCGCGACGGTTCATCGTAGCGGAGTCAGTGCCGTTTCCACCGTGGCCGTTTCCGTTCGCGCTCGGCTGCGGCGCGCCATGCTCCTCAACCAGCGCGACTCGCACCGAGGCACCAATCAGATCCGCCGCGCGCCGTTCAAGACTGGGCGCGAGCAGGACCGGCGCGTGCGCCCCGTGATGAGCAGCGGGCGCAATCGCTCGAAGTTTCAGCCCGTGCCATGCCTCGATCAACTCGCCGTCCGGCGCGAAGACCTGCACGTCGTAAACGAAGTCCGCGCCGCTGTGCGATCGCTCGCGCGCCTCGACGTAACGCGCCGAATCGGCTCGCACCGCGTGAACGTCGAGGCGCTCGACGCCGGTGGGCAGAATCGTCGCGTGCGGAATGCATGCCTGAATCGCATGAATCGTGCCGTCGCGCGCGGCCGGGCAGCCCAGCATGAGATCGGCCGGCAGATACGATCCGAACCAGCGGCGAGCGCCGCCATTCACAAGGTCGTCCGTCGCAGCTTCACCAAGTTCCGCGAGACACGCCTTCGCCGCGAGCACGTGATAGCCTCGCACAACGCGGAAGCGGCCGGTGTGAAAGAGCAGCTTGCCGTATAGGTCGGCATCGGGAATGAGATTCAAGCGCGGCGGGAGCGTGGCAGGCGTCATCCGGGCCGAAACGTTCCGGCTCGGTTGCAACGCCGAATCGAAACGGCAGATGGCGCGGAAATGATCGACGGCGAAACCGGTTTGCGCACTGCGCACCGCCACGTCGATCGTTCCGTCCTCGCGCACGAGCGCGGCAATGCGAATCGTCACGCCGCCGTCGGGCACGACGACGGGCTGGGCTAGCTCTACATCTTCGAAGCTCGGCGGCGTTTCGGTTCCTGCGACGGCCATCGCGACCTGCGCCATCGCCTCCAACCCGAGGACGGCCGCGAACAACCGCTCGCCGTGGAACACATGATCGTCCAGGTACGGATCGGTCGAGGGAGAGAGCTTCGCGTCGACCACCAGCTCGATGCCGGGATAATAGACACGCGGCGATTCCAGGAATCGGCGGAACGGCAGCGGCGGCCCTTCCAGCGTCAGCGTCGGCGCGTCGCCGAACCGGCTCGTCACCAGCACGCGCGACGGCGTATCGTGCGAAAGCAAGCGCTTCATCACGCGCACGCCCTCGTCCGGCGTGATCGCGCGAATGCCCTGCCGCGCCAGCGCGTCGATCCGGCCCAGCCGCTCGCCCATGCCGACGCCAGACCAGACCGACCACTCAATCGCCAGCGACCGGCAGCGCGGATGCTGCGCGCCCCACCGCTCCACCAGCGACGCCAGCCAGTCGTTCGCCACGGCGTAATCCGCTTCGCCCGCCATGCCGGCTCGCGCGATGAGCGAGCCAAACGCGACAAACAGCTTCAATCGATCCGCATTCACCGCCGCCAGCACGTTCCGCGCCCCCTGCACCTTCGGCCGCAGCGTTTCATGGAACGACGCCTGGTCCAGATGCTGAATCAGCTTGGGCGTGTTCGCGCCGGCCCCGTGCAAAAACGCCGTCACCGGACCCAGCGCTCGCTCGGCCTCGCGCACCGCCGCCGCCACCGACTCGGCGTCCGTCACGTCGGCGCGAAGATACTTGAAGGAAACGCCCGACTGCTCGAACCGCGCGAGATTCGACGCCAGCTCTGTATCGCGCGACGGATCCGACCGCCCGAGCAGGGCCAGTTTGACGCCTGTCTCACGAGCCAGATCCAGCGCGCACTCCGCGGCGATGCCCTTGCCGCCCCCGGTCACAAGCAGAACGTCATCCGCGGTGAGTGACGTGACCGTGCCTGTCGCCAAGGCGCCAATCGCGCAAGCGGTCGAATCATCCCCCTCTCCGTGCGTCATCCCCACGAAATCGATTGCTTGCGCCATCGGCTGCTTCAGCGGCGTCAGGACCGGTTCGTACCGCCGACCCCGCGCATCGTAGCGCACTTCACGGAAACCCTCTGCATGCCGCGTCTCCGCCATCACCCAATCGGCGGCCTGTTCATGCGCCGTCGGCACATGGACCACGCTCACCGCGACATGCGGCGCCTCGAGATGCAACGTCCGCGCGAACGCCTCGGCTCCCATTCCCCCGGGCAACTCGCCCGCACGCGAATCCTGCACAATCACCAGCCGCGCCGGGCTGTTGTCCCGTAATACGGCCCGCGCGCCTTCCAGCAACATGGCTGCGCTGCTCTCGGCGTATTGCGGCGGCACGCAAACCAACACGCCCGCGCCGCGACCGCCCCGTGCCAGCGCCGCGCTGATCCGACCCTTGAACGGACACAATTGATGCGCGATCACCCGCCAGCCATCGGCCGACGCCGCCAACGGCGATTCGAACTCATGATCTCGTAGCGACTCATGCGTGTCACTTCCGTCGAACGCGCCGGCCGACCGCAACGGCCGCTCGCGCCACGTCACCGCAAACGGCCGCACCCAGCTATCGACTCCGGCGGGCGGGGAATCGTCCGGACTGCTCGTGCCATCGGCTGCCGCGCCGCCGATCGCGCGAAGCTCGTCCAGCGCCTGCGCCAAGCCGCCAACGGTCGCACCCGCGTAGGCCGTCGGCGAGACCGGCGCGGGTAACCCCAATCGCTTACAGGCGGCTACCGCGATTTGCCCGACCACGATCGAATTGAGGTGCAGATCGCCCAGCAGGCGGCTGCTCTCCGTGACCGACTCCGCGGGCAGCTCCGCCTTCTGCGCGACCAGCTCGCGAATGACATCGAGGGCCGATTCGCCGGAATCCGATACGACGCCGACCGCTGTGCTCACGGCAGCGTACTCCGGCACGGAGGCAGCGCCCGACAAAGCGACGACGCCGGCGCGATCAAGAACCGGCGCCGATTCACACGGACTGGCGATGAATCGCGGACGCCGATTCAAATCGAACGGCCGCGTCAGGCGATCCTCAAACAAAGCCCGCACTCGAACCGGCGCGCCGACCGCGTGAACCGCTCCGGCGGCGCAGAGCAAACCGCGTACCGATTCGCTCGCGGCATCCATCGAAACCACGGGCGTCGGCGCAAATCGGCTGACCAATCCACCCAGAACACGACCCGGTCCGGCCTCGATCAGCAGATCCACGTCGTGGGCCATTCGCCGGACGGCCTCGGTGAAGCGGACCGGCGCGATCACCTGCGAAACAAGTAATGCTTCGATATTTTCGCCTGCGGTCAGTTCGCGCCCGGTGATCGTCGACACGACCCGGCGCAACGGTGGCCGGAGCGATTCGCGACGCAACTGCTCCGCGAGCGGCCCGGCGGCCCGGCTGACCAGTGGCGAATGAAATGCGTGCGAAACTTTGAGGCGCGTCGCACCGATTCCGCGCGCATCGGCCCGGGCCATGATCTGCGCCACTGCCTGGCACTCACCCGACACCACTGTCAAATCCGGCGCGTTGATCGCGGAGACGACCGCGCCCGTACCCGCTGCCAGCGCCTCGACCTCGTCGGCCGAAGCCATGATCGCCGCCATCGCGCCGTGCGGCTCGGGCAGGTCGGCCATCGCGCGGCCGCGCACCCTGGCGACGCGCAGCAGCGCCGATTCGTCCATCGCGCCGGCCCAGTGCAGCGCCGTCAGTTCGCCCAGACTATGCCCCGCCGCGATCTGCGCGGCGATGCCCAGCCGGCCCAGCGCCCGCAGCGCCGCCAGCTCCGCCGCCACGATCGCCGGCTGCGCGACATCTGTCTGCACGTCATCGCCGTGCATCGGCAGGTCCGCCGCATCATAAAGCGCGCGCACAGTTTCAAACCGATCGCGCCAGGCGCCGCCATCGCGCCGAGCCGCGCAGCCCTGACCGGGAAAGATCAGGCCGATCCGCGGCGATGCGTGACCACTTCCCAGGAAGACGCCTGTCGCATCGATGCGATTCGTCTCGCCCGAGTCGATCCACTCAACCAACCGCCCCGCCCGTTCAGCCAACTCGCTCGGCGTGCCGGCCACCACCGCCCCGCGCCAGGCGCGGTTCGCATCGGTTCCGATCGAATCTCCCTCGCGATCCGCGCGGTTGGCCAAGTCCGCCGCAAGATCGATCAGCTCGGCGCGCGATAGATTCGGCGCGATCGCCGCCACACGAGATGCTTGTTCGCGAAGCACCGAGGCGGACGCCGCGGAGAAAACGAACAACTCCGCATCCTGCGCAAACGAATGCTGCCGACGCAACCGAATCGTGCGCGCGGTCGGCCCGCGCGGCGGCCCCTCCAGCACGACATGCGTATTCAACCCACCGAAACCCATGGCGCTGACCGCTGTGCGCATCGGCTCGGTGCGATCCCACGCCTCGGGCGCGCGCGCCACGCGCAGCGCCGCATCCTTCTCGCGAAGAATCGCATGCGGCTCACCGCAGCCGGTGATCGGCGGAATGACGCCTTCGCGCGCTGCCACCGCCGCCTTCAACAATCCCGCCAGGCCCGCCGCCGCCTTCGTATGCCCGATGTTCGCCTTGATGGAGCCGATCGCCGCGGGCCGGGCCGCGCCCGCCTCGCGCCGAGCGGCCGTCAGCACGCCCAGCTCCGTCTCGTCGCCGACGCGCGTCCCGGTGCCGTGGCCCTCAAAGTAGTCAATCGTATCAATCCCGAAACCCGCCCGCTGATAAGCCCGCTTCAGCGCCAGCCGCTGCCCCGCAGGCTCCGGCCGCGTGATGCCGCCGCTGCCGTCCGACGAAACCCCCCAGCCGCGAATGACCGCGTGAATCCGTCGGCCCTGCGCGATCGCTTCCTGCTCGCGCATCAGCACGACAAAGCCGCACCCTTCGCCCGGCCAGAACCCCGACGAGCGCGCGTCATACACGCGCATATCGTCACTCGCCAGCGCGCCGGCCTTGGCGAAGCCGATCAACTCGAACGGGTCGAGGCTCAAGTCCACGCCGCCGGCGATCGCGATATCCAGATCGCCCGCGACAATCGCCGAACAGGCATTCGACACCGCCAGCAGCGACGCCGCGCAGGCGCCGTCCAGTGTGTATCCGCCGCCCTTCAGATCGAAGTGATTGCAGATGCGCCCGGCGATCGTGTTCGACAGCCCGCCCGCCAGGGTCTCCTCGTTCACCGTCGGGAACGGCTGCTTGTATCGCGGTTCGAGCGTTTGCAGAAACGACTCGATCTCCTCCGATGTGCGACCCTGTTCGGCCATCGCCGCGCCAACCACGCGCCGCACGTACGGCCAGCGCAGCCGAAGCACGTTCGCGCGCGACGTATCACCCGTCAGGGTGTTGGCCAGTAAGACACCGGTCGATTCTTTCGGAAGGTCGGCGCCGCCCTCAAACCCCGCGTCGGCCAAAGCCTGCGTCGCGATGTCCAGGGCCATCCAGTGCGCGAGATCGGCCGAGCGGAACTGGCTGCCCGAGACGCGAAACGTCACGCGGTCAAACTCATAACCCTCGATCAGCGCCGCCTCGCAGGAGTAGGTGCGATCTTCGGCCGCGCGATCGCTGGAGAAATAATCCTCCATGCGCATCCGTTCGGGCGGCATTCGTCGAAACGACCGCCGCTGCGCCAAGACATTCTCCCAAAGCTCCGACGGCGTGCGAGCGTCCGGATACCGGCAGGCCATGCCCACGATTGCGATGCCGTCGCGACGAGGTGTCATGAAACCCCCTCCCGCAGCCTCGCGCTGATGGCCGCACGCCAGGCCTCGAACGCCGTACCGTCGCCGTTTTCGGGCGCAACGACATCGAGACATTCGTCTGTGATGCGTGCCGCCGCATCCGCCGACAAGCCGCACAACAAACGGCACGCCCGATCGGTGTGCTCGGCCGGATTGCCGGCGCGCTGCCTCGCCTTGGCCGCGAAGGCCGCCCCCTGCCCCAGCGAAAAGCGATGCTCGACCGCCAGCGCCGCCAAGCACTCGAGGTCGGACGATTCGACGCCGCCGGCGTAGGCACACGCCAGCCCGACCCCACTCCAAAGATCGGCGCGCCGGGCCGCATCCATCGCGACGATCTGCTCCGCGATCCGCGAAACATCCGCGCCCAGCGCGAACCACATGCCGCGGCCCAGGCCCATGTCCCACGCGCGCAGCGCGTAGCCGTGCAATCGACGCGGTCGATCCCCGCGCAGCACGGCCCGCGCAGGATGAAAGTACGCGTCATGAAACGCCCATCCGTCGATCGCCAGCCAGCGCAGCAATGGGTCCATTCGACTCAACGATTTGCCGATTCCCATCGGCAGCCGCGCCATGGCCCAGCCCGCTCCGACGTACACCATGTAAACGTGTGCGCTTCCCACACCGGTGACCAAGCGCTGCCAGCGCGAGCGATTCCACGGCGTCAGCGCGTCGAGCAGGTACAACGCCATGGCCGCGCCTTCAAAAGCAAAGCCGCGCCGCTCGTGATCGGCCGTCTCCAACCGTTCGGCCAGCTCCGTGAGATCCGCCGAATCCAACGCCGCGTGGTAACCATAGACAAACGTCTCACCGATCTGTTCCAGCCGCGCCCCGGCGCGCGGGTGAACCGCCGTCACGCCGCGTCGCGCAAGGGTAATCTCGCGAAGATCAATGCCCAGCAGCCGACGACGAACCGCACGCCAAAACGAACTTCCCGCAGCGCGCCGCGATGATTCGGCGCGGGCCGTGACCGGCTCACCGCATGCGGTGGTTGCCATCGGGATTCTCCGAGTTCGGCGGCCGGACTGATCGGGTACCGCCGCAGACTCCATGTGCAACCTGGACGCGGAACCATCCGACCAACCGGAGACGTGGAATCGAGAGCGATCGGACAGGTCGCCGTTTGCCGCCCTCTCCGACACTACACTACGACTTTGGCCTGTCCGATTCAAGCATTCTGGGCCTTTCAACGCACCGGGCGAGTTCAATATCACAGTAAAACGTCGCGCCTGACCGCCCCCTCGCAACAAGCCGCTCCGCTTGAGTCGTTGTGAATCGTCGGTATGCACGGCAGACCCCTTCCTCCGTTCCCATAGAACCGATTTCAAAACTCCTCTCCCCCTTGGGGGAGAGGCCGGGTGAGGGGGAACTGTGGTTCAAACGAAATGATTCACCCTCACCCCAACCCTCTCCCTGAAAGGGAGAGGGAGTTTTGAAACAGCTTTTAGCATGGCTCTAGCCAACGTGATGACGAATCTCCCGGCACGATGGCCGTTTAAAGAATCCAATGGACGCGCACGCGGTTGAATCGTCTTCCAATGGGGAGTAAAATCGCGTCCGTTCCCTTCATGGGCAGCCCGGGTGTTTTACCCAGAGCGGGTCGCAGGCCTTCCGTCCGCGACACCTCGGCCTGGATGCGACCTCTCTCCGAGGGTCTTCCATGGCGATTTCGCTGCGATTGCTGGTAATGGCGTCCGCGCTGATTGGCGGATACGTCTGGGTTCGCCCCGCGCCGCCGGAGCGACCGGCCGCGCACGTGCGTTTTGAGGAACGCGCCGCGGCCGCAGGCTGCCGTAATGTTCACTCGATGTGCCGGCTCCATCCGGCCTTTGAGAACATCATGCCGTGGTTGTCGTCGGTCGGAGCGGCGGCGGCTGCGGCGGACTACGACGGCGACGGCTTCGCCGATTTGCATGTCACGCAAAGCGGCCGAGGGCAGGCGAACCGGTTGTTTCACAATCGTGGGGATGGGACGTTTGAAGACGTGACGGCGGCGGCCGGCGTCGGCATCGGCAACGCGGCCGGGGCGTGCATGCACGCGATCTGGGGCGATCTCGACAACGACGGCGACCTGGACCTGTACGTGATCAAGTGGGGCGATAGGAACACGCTTTTTCGCAACGAAGGCGGCGGGCGGTTCACCGATATCAGTAAAAAGTCGGGAGTCGATTTCTGGGGCTACGGCAACGCGGCGACGTTTTTCGACTACGACCGCGACGGGCATCTCGACATTCTGCTCGGCAACTATTTCGCCGACACCATCGTGGACGAGAAGACCGGCAGCAGGGTGCGCAACGATTTGTGGAACCCCGTCTCGACCAAAATCATGCACGAGACCTTCACCCACGCGGCCAACGGCGGGCGAAACGTGCTCTATCGCAATCGCGGGGACGGCACCTTCGAAGACGTCACGACCGCCGTCGGCATGACCTTTCACGGCTGGACGCTGTCGGTCGGCGCGGGCGATCTGAACAACGACGGCTGGCCCGATCTGTACATCGCCAACGATTTCGGCCCCGATGAGTACTACCTCAACACCGGCGCGACGGAGCAGCCGCCGCGCTTCCGGCTGGTGATCGACCCGCGCGGCCATCCCGGCGTGGGCAACGACTGGTGGAAGGGCATGAACGTCGATTTCGGCGACGTGAACAACGACGGCTATCTGGATATCTACGTGACAAACATCCTCTCGCGCAAATACAAGACCGACGAAGGCAACATGCTCTGGCTCAACTGCGGCGACGCCGCGATGACCGGCGGGCGCGGTTTCAAGAACATCGCCGAACCGGCCGGCGCAATGGACGGTGGCTGGGGCTGGGGCGGAAAGTTCGCAGACTTTGATCTCGACGGTTTGATGGATATCTTCACCGTCAACGGCTTCGTCACCGGCCACCCCGATCGGACGTATTGGTATCACATTCAGGAGATGGTGACGCAGACGAAGAATCAGACCGTGGACACGCGCGACTGGCCGGTCATGGGCGATCGCGATCTCTCCGGTCGCGAGTTGAGTCGATTGTTCATGCAGCTTCCAGCCACCGCCGATCGCATCCAAAGAACCGATCACGCAAGCGATCGAATCGAACGCGCCACGAGCAAAAGCCAGCGAGCCGCGGGCGAAAGCCAGCGAGCCGCGGGCGAAAGCCAACGAGCCGCGGGCGAAAGCCAACGAGCCGCGGGCTTCAGCCCGCGCGGCGCTACGAACGGGAACGAACCCCGTTTTTGCGATGCCGCCGAAGCTGCCGGCATCACGGACACGTACAACGGCCGGGGCATCGCGCTGGCGGACTACAATCACGACGGATTGCTGGATATCTACGTTGCCAATCAGGGCGCGCCGTCTTCGTACTACGTCAATCGCACCACGCCGCCGGTCGGCGCGTCGTTCCTTCGAATCCAACTCATCGGCCGACCCGATCTGCCCCTGCGGCTGGGCGGACGTACGCTCGCGTCCACGACGAACGCCGTCGGTGCGAGGGTCACGATCCAGACCTGCGCCGGCATCATGATGCGCGAAGTCCAGGGCGGCACCGGTTACTCCTCGCAATCGGAGTATCCGCTGCACTTCGGCGTGCCAAATCCCGCGGCCGTCGAGCGCATCACCGTACAATGGCCCAGCGGCCGCACGCAGGAGGTCACCGACGACGCGGCGCGCAAACTGGTGGGACATCACCTTCGCTGGGTGGAAGGCGCGCAGCCGGAGGTGCGAAAATGACCTTGCACGCTTGCCGCGCCCCAGTGCGCCGCGCACTGGTTCGTCCGGCCTGGTTGGTGATCGCGGTGATTGCCGCCGGGACCGGTGCGTTCGCCTGGTCGCGTGTCGGACTGCTCGATCTGCCGAGCGTGCCACGCGATCTCGCGCTCGACGCGACCGGGTTGGGCGAGCTGGCCGCAATGAAGCAGCTCGACGACGCCCTCCACGCGCCGCAACGTTCCGATCAGAAAGCCGATCGCACGGGCGATCACCCTTTGTCGCCCGCCGCTCAACGTGTTCGCGACGGCCTGAATCTGATTCGCGCCGGCCAATCCGAAGCCGGCCTCGTTGCCATGCAGCAAGGCGTCGCGCAGGATCCCGACAACCTCGTGCTGTCCAACGCCTACCGGATGGCGTGCTTCAAACTTCGCCGCGCTGCGATGGCTGATGCGCGCCGGGCGTCCGCTTCGCCGGTTGCCGCGACCGGCGCGGTCAATTCCGTCTTTCCCGCCTACCTCGAAACACAGCCGATCGCGCTGTTGGAAAAGTTGGTGAAGGAACACCCCTCGCGCGAAACGCGACTCGCCCTGGCGCTCGCGTGGGTGGATGAAATGCTGCTCTTCCCCGCGCTGGAAGTCAAAGCTCCCGCCAGCGTCGAAAGCGTGCGCGAACTCACCGCCATCCTTGATGGCGCCGGTACGATCAAGGCAACGCAGGCGACCGCCAATCCGTACTACGTTCCCGCGCTTTTCGCGCGGGGGTTGAATCACCTGCATCGCCCCGCGCGGCTTGTCTGGCCCGAGGCCGACAAGACGCCGCCCGATGCCGCCGTGCAGGACATCGGCCGCTGCATCGCCGTGGGCCGGAAGTTCAACGTCGGCGCGGCGCGGCTTCAGGCCACGCTCGCCATCGCGCTGGGCGACGCGTACGTCAAGATCGGCCGCTCGCAAAACGCCCGTTCGTGGTGGCAGATCGCGCAGAATCTGTGCCGGGATGATGCAATCCAGCAGGCGGTGCGCCGTCGCTATGCGTGGCGGGATGAAACGGTGCTGGACGAGCTGGAGGCCGAGCTGGACCGCGCTCGCGCGGAACTTGACGAACCGATGACTGACTTGCGAATGATGTGGAGCACGCCGTGAACAACGCCGTCAACAATCGCGAACGAGCCGAGGACTTCAGCCCGCGCGGCGCGAGCGGCGCGAGCGCCACAAGCGCGACACGCCCCGGCTGCGAATCCGCATCGCACGCGAAGCCCGCAGAACGGACCGCGCGGCGCGGTTTCTCGTTAGTGATTCCGAGCATCAAGGACCCGCGCGTCACCGTCGCCGCCGCGCAGACGCTCTGGGTGGTCCTGGGGGCGACGGTCTATTACTTCAACCGCGATCCGTTTCGGCTCGGTATCACCCTGCTGACCGCCTGCGGGATCGACTTCCTTGTCGCGCTGATCCGGCGTCGCGAAATTCTCGTGCCGATCAGCGCCTACCTCACTGCGCTCTCCATCGGCATCCTGCTCGAAAGCTACGATTGGCGAATCTACGTCGTCGCCGCGGCCTGGGGCATTCTCTCGAAGTACCTGGTGCGCAACCGTACCGGGCATTTCTTCAACCCATCCAACTTCGGCCTCGTCACCGCCCTCCTGCTTTGCCCGCACATTGCCACGATCGCGCCGGGTTCCCAGTGGGGCGCGGACTACCGCATTGCCTTCGCCATCATCGCGCTCGGCCTGCTCATGATGATTCGCATTCGACGTCTGGATCTCGCGCTTGCATGGATCGGTGGGTACGTCTTCATGAGCTTCGTCCGCATGGCGCTCGGTCAGGGCGGCTTGGTTTTCGCGCTCGGACCGATGACCGGCGCGGAGTTCGCACTGTTTACGTTCGTCATGTTGCCCGACCCCAAGGCCAGCCCGCCGACGCCTCGCGGTCGCATCCTCTGGGGGTTGTCGATCGCGCTGCTCGACGGCGTCCTGCGCTACCTGGAGGTACGCTATTCCATGTTCTACGCGCTGTTCATCCTCTGCGCGACGCTGCCGATCCTCCGATGGTCCGCCGCGCGTTCGGGGTTGACCGAACGCGAATTCTGGAAGCACTGGAAAATCCCGTTCGGCGGCCGCGCTGCAACGCCGGCAACCGTCAGCGCCGCCGAGCCGGCGTGAGCGAAGGACGCCTCCCCGCATGTCCGACCCCTTGCCCTTCGCGATTCGCCGCCCACGTTTGACGCTCGGCCTTGTGCTGCTGGCGGCGCTTGTCGCGGCACCGGGCCTGACGAAACTCCGCCTGCGAACCGACGGCCACGCGCTGGTGCCGCACGATGCGCCGCAGGTTCAGATCGACCGCGCGATCCGAGCCGAGTTCGGTCTCACCGATCCCATCGTCGTGGTGCTTCGCTCCGATGGACCCGACGGCATCTACAACGCGACCACCCTCTCGCAGCTTGCGAATCTGACCCGCTCGCTTCAGCAGCTTGAAGGCGTCGACCCCGACGACGTCAGCAGTCTCGCCACCGAGAAGAGCCACCGCGTCCGAACGGGCACCCTCAATTTCCTCGACCTGCTCGATCCCCTTCCGCAGACGCCGGCGGAACTCACCACGCTGCGCGACGACGTGCGCCGAATTGATCTGTACCGCGGAACGCTCGTCTCGCGCGATGAGCGCGCCGCGGCCATCTACGTCGGCGTGCGCGAAGCGACCGAGCGCCTGCCGCTTTACCATCGCATCCGGCAGGTGGTGCAAGACTGCGGGATCGATCCGCAGACCGTTCACATCACCGGCTCACCGGTGGCCGAATCGCTGCTGGGTACTCACATTCTGGAAGATCTCGGCGTACCGGTCACCCTGATCGATCCTCGCTGCGCATCCCTTTCGGAGCCGGCGGCCCGGTCGCCGCGCGACCTGGAATCGCTTCGGCTCTGGATCGCGCACCACGTCGGCCTGCTGCCGATCGCCATCGCTGTCATGACGATTGTCTTTATCATCGCGTTTCGCAGCCTCGCCGCCGTCGCCCTCACCTGGCTCAAAATCGTCTCCTGCCTGATCATCGTCTTTGGAATCATGGGATGGATCGGTTCGCCCATCTACCTCACGACCGCCGTGATTCCCGTGATTCTCATCGCCATCGGCGTCTCCGACGAAGTCCACCTGTTCAATCGCTATGCGCGCCGTCTCGCGGACGCCACGCCACAGAACGGGGAGTCAACTTCGCGTTGGACGAGCGAGCGCGCCGGGCACAATCTGGCCGCCGCGCTGGGTGAAGTGCGCCGGCCGATCATCCTGACCTCCGTCACCACGGCGATTGCGTTCCTCTCGTTTGTGCTGTCACCGCTGGAGCCCGTCCGCGCCTTCGGTCTTTTCACCGCGCTGGGCGCGATGGTTTGCCTCGCCTGGGCGCTGACCGGCACGCCCGCCGCCGCCGTCCTCTTGCATCCACGCTGGTTTCATCGAGCCAATCGCTCCGGTGAAACCCACTCCGATCGGCCGTCCCGGCTCGTCCGTTTGGGCTTGGCGGTCGCCCGCCGCCCGCGCGAAGTGGCGGGGGCGCTCGTCGTCGTTCTGGGTCTTGCCTCGCTGGGTATCGGGCGCGTCGAGATTCAGGACAGCTGGATCGACGGTTTCTCCCCCGCCAGTCGATTTCATCGCGACACGCGGCTATTCAATGACGCGTTCCTCGGCATGCACGTGCTCTATGTGTGCGTCGATACCGGCGCGGAAACCCTGAAAGGCACCCTGAACGAGTCCCAAATCGACCATTTCGCGCTCGGCCTGCCCGGCGATCTGGCGAGCGACCCCGCCTCGCTGATCGGTCGCCGCGTGGAGCTGTCGCGCGACGGCCCGCCGCCGGAAAATAACACAATCATGACACCTGTTCACACCACGCGCATCAAGACCGCCGCGCGGCAGGGTGACCGGATCGTCGTCGGCATCGAGCGGCTCGACGGCTCGCCGCGTTTCACCATGGGCATTCAAAAGGGAGAGTTGATTCGTTTCGAGATCCGACGGCGCCGCCTGACCGATCCGACGACGCTCACGGCCGTGCGCGAGCTGGAGCGATTCCTCGCCGCGCGCGCCGAAGACCGCGTCGGCGGCGCGCTGGGCCCCGCCGCCTACGTCGAGACGACGAGTTACCTCGCGCGCGGCCGCCTGGACGAAGCTCGCACGATCCCGAAAGACGCAAGCCAGCTCGACTTCGTCTGGAAGTGGTTCGCCAACCTCCGCGGGCCGCGGCGCACCCGCGCCACGATCGATGCCGACTACGCACGAGGAATCATCAGCGTGTACATGAACCACGCCAACTTTCGCGACACCGCGCGCCTGATCGGCGCAATCCGCCATTACGAGCGCGACCATCTCGCTCCGATCGGCCTGTCGCTCTCTCTCGCCGGGGACGTCGCCGTCAGCCAGGCGCTCATTGCCGCCATCGTCTCGACCGAGGTGCGATCCGTCTCGCTTTCACTTCTGGGTGTGCTGGTTGTATGCGTTGTCATCACGCGATCACTGAAATGGGGACTGCTGTCGATTCTCCCGTGCGGCCTCGCCGTGCCCATCAACTTCGCCATCATGGGCTGGTGCGGTATTCCACTCGGCGTCGCCACGTCGATGTTTGCCGCCATGACCATCGGCATCGGCGTGGATTACGCCATTCATTTTGTCGAACGCTTTCGCCGGGAACAGGCCGCCGGCCTCGATGCGCCCGATGCAGTCAGCCGGTCGCTCGGCGTCGCCGGCGGCGGCATTCTCATCGACGCGTTGAGCGTGGGGCTGGGATTCTCCGTGCTGATGCTTTCACAGGTTCCCGCGAACGCCCGCCTTGCGATCATGGTGGTGGCGAGCATCGCGACCTGTCTGCTGGCCACGCTTTGCGTCCTGCCTGTAGCCCTGCTCTCACGCCGAATCGCGGCCGACTAAGTGGAGCCGCAGAATGATTCATAGGGTGTGGCACCGGCGTCCCGCCGGTGAATCACAGGCGAGACGCCTGTGCCACAGGTGGATGCTCATCGCGGCTTCACTTATAGGTAATTCACCCCACTATGGAATTGAATGGTTTCACAAGATTCCCCTTCAACCCAGTAGCCGCGCGAGCGTGCGGTACGTCTACAAAGCGAGAAGAGGTGTGGCCATCGCGTCGTAAGTCCTTGACTTGCAGAGGTCAACGTGTTAGGCTGGACGCTGGTTTGTCGAGCGGGATGAAGCATGTGACAGTTCTGCTCGATTGCTTTTTGCTTCACGTTGCTTCACGCCGTTCACCTCGTCTTAAGCCGATCGCGGCCCGCTTTCACGTCAGCGTCTAGCGCGTGGCACGCAGTGGGCAGGTTTTGGTCGTCCGGCATGAATCCCGATTTCGCGAGGCAGGGCGCTTCGCGGCTTGAGTGATAAATGGCTCTTGAGTGTGCCCCCGCCGCGTTCGCGGTGGTGGAGGAGGAACAACCATGTTTCCACAGGTTCAATCCGTCCCGTGTCGCAAGCGAATCAGCTCGGCCATCGGAATGGCAGCGGTGCTGGCTGCGGCGTTGATCGCCACGCCGGCTGCCGTTCACGCCGTCATCTGCATCGTGCCTGATGTCGGCGGCACGGCTCAACTGCCGCCGCAGTGCGTTGCGGGCTATCTTAGTCCGCAGCAGGTTCACATGATCGTCAACGGTCTGCCCCCCGGCACGACGATCATTGCCGACTTTACCCATCGCGAATTCGGCATCACCAACAGCGGGCCGGGCGGCGGACTCGGCGGTGAGTTCGAGCAGTTCAATTCCTTCGCCGGGATCAATCTTCAAGGGACCGGCGCGCTGGCCGGCTTCAACCGGTTCGTCGGCATGCAGCTTCAGTGCGAAACGCACATCGGCCCGCGCACGCTCGGCGCGCCGGTGCAATCCTTCCCCACCGATTTCTTCATGATGCAGGGCCAGCTTCCCCCCGGCGACCCGGATTTCGACCTGTTGCGAATTACAGCCGGCACGGCCTTCGGCATGCCCAGCCCCGGTCACACCACCCTCACGCAGCGGCCGGGTGGCACTTGGAACGTCGACAGCTTCTTCGACATCACCTACCGCATTGACTTCATAGGTGCCCCGGGCGGCGCGCTGGCTGGGATGTCCGGCAGCACCACGGGTACGGTGCGTATGCAAGCGGGCGATCCGGTCACGCCGGGTTTCTGCCGCTGCAAGGGCGATTTCAATCTGGACGCCGTCGTCGATCTGCTCGATGTCGACTCGTTCGTGGACGAGGTGCTGAAAGTCGAGGACGCCGACCTCTGCGCCGACATGAACAACAGCCTGAACGTCGACGGCCAGGATATTCGCTCGTTCCTGGCTGCCATCTTCAACGGCGGAAACTGCCCCGCGCTCGACGCATGGGAGACGCCCGATTCCACCGGTTTACCCACGTCGTCATCTTTCTATACCTTCGGCGGACCGGGACAACCATCGATCCCGGCCGGCTTCTTCCACCCGGGATCCTTGCCCTTTGACGGCATGGTGCTGTTCGATTCGCAGCCGATTGATCCGATCAACCTCGGCCCGACTGACACCATTGTCAAGCGGCCGGGCCTGCCAGGCCCGCCGGGACCCGGCTTGATTGTTCCGATCGAAATGCTTGAGTTGAACCTCGTCAGCGCCGCGCCGATCACCGTCGATAACGGCACGTTCACCGAACAGTGGCACGTCAACGTGGCGATCTCCGATACGCCCGCGCCGGGCGGCAATATGATCGTTCAGCAGACCGGACCCAACGGCGGCACGTTCTCCGCGGTCGTCAACGTGCGACCGGTCTTTGTCTTCACCAACGCCCAGGACTTGGAGCAACTCGACGCTGGTCTTATTACGCCCGATGAAGTGCGAGTCCGGGTCTTGGACACCGGCGATCCGGGTAGTCCGCTCAACCCGCTTCAGCTTCAGTTCGGCGACGGCCCGACCTCGTCCGACTGGGCGTCGCAAGTCTGCGGGCAGCCGCTGGAAGACGGTCTCTTCATGTTCCATAACCCCGGGTTCCCGTTCGTCCCCGGCATCAACGCGCCCTTCAATTGTTTTGATGCCTTCAAGCCCGGACCGATGAAGCACGTCAAGCCCGGTGAAGCTCACTACATCAAACCGCCGAACAGGAATCCGGGAGGCGTGCCGATTCCGCGATGCGGTTACCACTTCATCGGTTCCAAGGTCTTCTGCCGAAGCGGCAAGGTCGGCAAGTGCCCGCCCGCGCCGCCGGTGCTGTGCGGTCGACGCTGTCCGCCGCTGCCCTGCCCGACCTTCGGCATTCGCATCGTGCGGATCGGCTGCAAGGCCCCCAGCGGCCTGTTCAATCGCGGCTTCTGCGTGCAGTTCTACCGGCTGCGCCCGCCGCCCTTTGACTGCGCCGTCTGCCCGTAATCCGGGCCATCCCGCGTGGCGCGCGTGAGTAAATTCTCGCACCCACGGAACGGCGTGATTTCCAATAAAGCCGCGGCCGCACCGGTCGCGGCTTTTTTTATTCAAGCTCGATTTCATTTCTTGCTAAACGTCTCAACGCGGGGCATACTGCGCCGCGCCGAGATTGATGCTCGGCAACGGTCCGTCCGGCCCTTCTTCCTTAGGAGTCTCCCATGTACACGACCCGTCACGCTCGCCTCGTTGCCCGGTTCGCGATCCTGTCGCTCGGCCTTGCCGTCCTGCTGACCGGATGCGCCGCCAAATCCGTCGATTTCAGCACGATCAACCGCCCCGCGCGTGCCCCGGAGATGAGCAATTTCGATGTCTTCGTCGGCTCGTGGGACTGGACCGCCGAGATGACCAACGCCGACGACTCGCATAAGAGCTGGAGCGGCTCGGCCAAGTGGGACTGGACGCTCGATCAGCGCTGCCTGCACGGCGAGCTTTCGGCCCGCAGCGGCGACAAAGCCTTCAACGCGGCCGGCGTCTGGAGCTGGCACCCCACCTCGAAGAAATACATCTGGTGGATGTTCAACGACTGGGGTTTCCCGCAGGAAGGCACGGCCAAGTACGACGCCGACCGCAAGACCTGGACCATGTCCTACCGCAGCGTCGGCCTGGACGGTACGGCCAGCGAGGGCTACTACAAAATGACGGTTGTCGATCCGAGCACACTGCAATGGGAACTGCACGAGTGGACGCCCATGCGCCTGGTGAAGAAGATGGAGATGAAGGGGACGTATAAGAGGAAGTAAGCGCGACGGGCGAGTTGATTACAGCTTTCCGAGCCGCCTCGCCGTCAGCGCCCCCGGGCCGGTGAGCAGGATTCCGAGCATGACGACGGCCAGCGTCAGCGGGTACTCCATGCCGCCCTTTTGGGAATCGAACGCGCCGCCGTGCGACATGAACGCGGCGACGAGCATCGTGAACACCGTGAACGGCACAACGGCCCGCACACCGACGCCCGCGATCAACACCAGCCCGCCGGCGAACTCCGCCAGCGCCGCGGCCCACGCGCTGACGGTTGGCAGCGGCACGTTCTTCGATTGCAGGTAGCCGATCATGCCGTTGATGCCGTGGCCGCCGAAGACGCCGAAGAGCTTCTGCGACCCGTGAAAGGCCATGACCACGCCGACCATGCAGCGAATCAGCAACAGGCCGACGTCGGCGAGTTTGATGCGAATCGTTCCGTGAGACATTGTCATTCTCCCGCGATGCACCGGATCACGGCCTCCAGAGGCCGCCGCCACGCCACCCGCGTCACGCCATCCCACCCTTTGAGCAACGACCGAATACAAGACTCATGTGGCACGGACTGACAGCCCGTGAATTCTGTTCGTGCGACCAGTGCGAATCACTCGCCGATTGTTGATCGCTCGGCGGGCGCAGGCGGCTCGATCCAGATCAGGTTCCCGAACGTTCGCGGATCATAGCAGTACCGCGGCGCGCGTGCCCAGTCGGAGTATTCGCCGCGAATCGGCTCGAACCGCGCCAGGTTCACGCCCCAGACCGGGCTGGTCCGCGCGGCCGGCCCCAGCGCGTCGATGGCGATGGCGACTTCGGCCGACCAGCCATAGGCCGTCCGTGCGACGGCGTATTGCGGGGCCGCGCCGGGCCACGGGGCCGTGCGTCCCACCGGCGGGACGATGCCGACGCCGCGTTCAAAGACCGCGCCGCCCTCGGCTTTGATGACGAGGTGAAACAGATCGTCGCTGCGCGTGGCGAGATTGGTCGGGTCGATCAGGATTTCAACCAGATCGGCGTCGCGCGGCATGAGGTCCTCATACTCGACGACGTTGGAAAACCGCGCGGGTCGCGGCGGCCCGATCGCCGATTCGGCGCGGGGCGAGGCCGAGTGCAGACCAATATATAAATATTGATCGTCCCGACTGAAGTAGGCCACGGTCTGGCTTTCGGCGCGCGGCCGCGGCTCGACCGGCGTTGCCCCGGCTGCGCCGAAGGCCGATTCCGGCAGGTCGTCCCGCGCGCCGACCGACTTGTTGATCAGCCGAAAATCACCGGCGGCGTTCAGCTCCGCGGGCTGCCAGTCCGACAGATTGCCGTCGATCACAATCGGCCCGCCCGCCCGCGGCGCACGCACCATCGACACCGCGCAGACCGCGAACGTCCGACCCAGGAACCCCGCATCAAACACAACGGGCTGCAAGTAATGTCCGTCCAGATCGCGCGGCGGCAACACCGGAAGCCGCGCCGTCAACTGCCTCCGTACGACGCTCATTTCATGCATCGGACCGATGCGGTGCTGATCAGCGACGGCCACGGCCGAGTGCGGCAACCCCGCGAAGCGCAGCGTTCCCGTCACCGGCACGCGCAACTCGCTGCGCACCGCGACCTCACACGTCAGCACGTACGCGCCGCCGTCGGACTCGGCGTCAAATCGAAGCCGTTGCGACTCGGGCCAGCACTCCAGACGCCGCGTCGATGCGAGGAACTTCTCCCACAACGCGTTGATGCGTCCTTTGCGCGAGCCGTCGACGCCGCCCGCGTCCGGCACGCTCTCCTCGGCCAGCGCCGCCTCCAGCTCTTCGATCAAAATCCGCTGGGCGAGATCCCACATCGCCGGGTCATCCACACGCCGCGCAAAGAGACCATCCTGAAAATTGTCGCCATAGGCATCGGTCCCCGCCGCCTTGATCAAAGACGACGCCAGCAAGCGCGCCGTCTCCCCGCGGCCGTGCCGCTCCATCAGCTTCAGATGCTGGTAATCCTGCAAACCCAGCTGCAACTGCTTCAGGCGAACCGAGGGAATCGGCTCATTCAGTCCGAACATGCGACCGGGGTAAATCAGCCACGTATCCGAACGTTGCCGCGACTCGGTGATCGGCTCATCCAGCACGCGCGGCGGCCAGTCTGTCGCGCGGTCGATGTCCAGCGCGACGTTGCCCCGCAGGAACGCCTGCCATGGCAGGCTCCGTGCGTGCGTCACCGGCGCTTCCACCGCGAGGCTCCCGCTGTACGGCGGGCGATCCGGCCGAAGCCACGCCTGCGACCCGCGCGCATGCAGCGTGCGCACGGTTCGCGCATGCTCGTACCGCGCCGGCGTGCGCCAGATGCGCACAACCTCCGACAGATCGTCAAAGACATGTTCGTACCAGCCGAAGGGCGACATCGCCTGCGGCACAAGACAGGAGGCAAACGGCGCGGTCACACCGGCTTCGCGCACAAGCCGCGCCAACCGGCGCACTTGGTCGATTTCTCTCTTTGTCGGGTTCTCCGTCGCCGGCAGATCGAAATACAGGAACGACCGTGCGAACCAGCCCCGATCCGTGAAGTGCGCTGCGGCCTGACGCGCCGTGTCCTTCAATACACCGGCATACAGGGCGGAATCCAATCCATCGAACTGCATCGGATTGGGCTGCGCGAGATCGACCGGCAGCGGCCAATACGCCGCGCCGCGCCCGTCGGCAAACGCCGCGCCGCCGATGAGCGGACCGCAAAAATCATCGTACTGCGACCAGTCCAGTTGCACCGCGCCGCTGGAATCCTGCGCGAAACCGGGGCGAATCTCATCGGTGTACGGCGACAGCCCGTGTTCGTGCAGCATCGCAAACGCCTGCTCGATCTGCCTTCGCACGTCATGATCGGCCAGCGCGATGCGCGGATCTGCCGGGTCGTACTCGCTCAACGCGGCGATCAACGGTCCAAGCTGCACGCGCGCCGGAACCGGCAGCGAGTCCTCCGACGACGGATAGACATCCAGCACGCGAAGCTCGATCGGCACACGCGAGACATGCCCCGCCGCGTCGCGCAACGTCAATCCGGAGAGATACGCTCCCGGCCGCGCATCGGGCGGGACACGCACCTCGACCCACAGCGTCAGCGACGCGCCGGGCCGAATCGTGAGCGGCTGACCGAAGTTTCTCGCATCCAGCGGAACCAGGGCATCGGGAATCTCACGCGGTTCGCGCACGCCCTGCGAACGCAAGTACCAGTTCGAATAGCGATTGATGGTGATCGGCCAATGGCGATACAGGCGAACCGACGAAGCCGGAATCGGCGCGGGCGGCGAAGCGATCGGCGCTGCCGGCTTCGTCGAGGCATCCGGTGCCGCCACTGCCGGCGCGCCGAATGCCGGAACAAAGGGCTCGGTCAGAATCTCGACCCCCACGGCGGCGGTTTCGCCCGCGGAAAGCCCCAGTGTGAACGCCGTCACTTCGCGCACGCCGCCGGCGATCTGAATGACGTTTCGATTTCGGTTGTAATAGGGGCTATCAAGCTCGGCGATGGCCGTCGTGACCGGCGCGCCGGGCGCAGTCGCCCACAGCTGCGGCAGCGCGCTTTGCGTCGCCTTTGATGCGCAGCCGGCCAGCGACACCGCCAGCAGGCCGACGCCGATCCATCCCGTAATCGCCCCAGCGCGAGCGCTCGCCCGAACGCAGGAGCATGATGGATATTCGACCTGGGAATGAACCATGTATGGATTGAATCGGTTGATCGATCCGCCGACCTGTGCCCGGCCTTTACGGCCGCTATGGGATAGCCAGCTGGCGCGGGGGATTCGAACCATCTCGGCGGCCTATCATTTATGGTATTCTCCCCCACTGCAACATCGAGCGGAGAAATCGTCCATGCAGCCCATGGCGGCTGCGTCCGATAGTTGATCCGCAGCCATCACCGATGTAATCGAGATTCCGGCATGTCGTCCACCGATTTCAAACCCGCCAAAGACGCCAAGCCCAGGAACCGCGAGCGTTGTCGGCCGCAGCCGACTGGCGACGTGAGTCTCCCGGTCGTGGTGGACTCCAGCGCGCCGAACGGCCCCGCCGGCATGCGCGCGTCGCGGATGGGCAAATGGCGCGCGGCGTCTCTGATCACCGTTCACGTGCTGATGATCGCCCATGTGATGCACTGGCTCTGGAGCGGCACGACGGTGTCGCCCATCGAACCATCGGAAGCGAAGGACCTCGCGCTGTCGGGCGTTGTCAACGCCGGTTTCATCTTCTTCGCGCTGGCGATCGCCTCAACACTTCTGTTCGGCCGCTATTTCTGCGGCTGGGGGTGCCACCTTGTCGCATATCAGGATTTCACGCTCTGGGTGCTGAAGAAACTGCACCTGCGCCCGCGCGAGTTCAAATCGCGCCTGCTGATTTTTGTCCCGCTGCTCGCAGCGTTTTACATGTTTGTCTGGCCGGCCGTGTATCGGTTCGTGCTGCGCATCGAGCCGCCGCCGCTCACGATGCACCTGACGACCAGCGGATTCTGGGACACGTTCCCCAGCTACGGCGTGGCGATTCTCACCGTCCTCGTCTGTGGCGTGGCGATCATTTACTTCCTCGGCCCCAAAGGGTTCTGCACCTACGCCTGCCCCTATGGCGGTTTCTTCGGACCCGTCGACAAGCTCGCCGTCGGTCGCATTCGCGTCACCGACGCCTGCAACGCCTGCGGCCACTGCACCGCGACTTGCACCTCCAACGTCGATGTCGCGCAGGAAGTCAAACTCTACAAGATGGTCGTCAGCCCCGGTTGCATGAAATGCATGGACTGCGTCAGCGTCTGCCCGACGAATGCCCTGTACTTCGGATTTGGCTCGCCGGCCCTCGGGGCCAAGCCGATCGGCGACCCCAAGCCGCGCCAGTACGACCTCTCGTTGATCGAGGAGCTGGCGGCCGGCGTCGTGTTTGTCGGCGCGTTTCTCGCGTTTCGCTCACTGTATGGCAAGATCCCGTTTCTGTTGTCGCTCGGCATCGCCGGAATTGTCGCATTCCTGACGCTCAAGGCCGCAGCGCTTCTCTATCGCCCCGATGTAACGCTCCAGAAAACCCGTCTGAAACTGGACGGTCGCTTGAGGCCGGGCGGCGTCCTGTTCGCACTGCTCGTCGCCGTCCTGCTCGCCTTCACCGTGCACAGTGGGATCTGGCGTTATCACGATTACCTTGGCAATCAGGCGTATGCCCTGCTCCCCGGCGAGGACCTCGGCTGGCAGCACCAGGCGGATTATGCCACGAGATTGTCACTCGAACAGCGGCACAGCGCGCAGATGGCGATTCGCCACTTGTCCCGCGCGCGTGAACTCGCCCTGATGCGCGTGCCGGAGAACGACCTCGCGCTGTCTTGGGCTTTGCTCATGGACGGACAGGCGGAGGCGGCGCGGCAATTGGTGGCCGACGTCATCCATCATCGCCCGGACGACGCACTGCTGCACCTGAAGCAGGCGACGTACGAGGTCTTCTCCGGTCGAACGAACGAGGCCCGCGCAGCCTTCCGCCGGGCCATGGATCGTTGCGCCACAGGCGACAATGACAGCGATGCCGCGGCCCCGCCCTCCCCCGCGGCCGGCCTGGTTTATGCAGACTACGGTCTTTTTCTCGCCGCCTCCGGCGACGCCCTCGGCGCGCGCCAGGCCCTGATCACCGCCACGCAGCGCGATCCGCGCTCCTCGGCGATCTGGGGCGCGCTGGGCAGTTTTGAGCTTTCCGCCGGACGCATCAACGACGCGCGCTCCGCCCTGATCCGCGCCGTCACGCTCGCGCCGCACAACCACGAAGCGTCCCGCCTATTGCAGCATCTGGCGAAGCTGCCGCAGGACTTCGCCGGGGCCTTGCCGCACTACGACGCCGCGCTTGCCGAGCGACCGGGCGCGTTTGCCCTGCGATACAACCGCGCCTACGCCCTGACGGAGCTGGGCCGCGTGGAGGAGGCCGTTCAGGCGTATCAGCAGGTAGTCCGCGATTGGCCAGACGCCGCCGCCGCACACGCCGATCTGGGCGCGCTGTGCGTCATGCGCGGCGATCTGCCCGGAGCCGTGCACGAATACGAAACGGCCGTGCGGCTGCTGCCGGACGATGCCGAAGCCGTCCTGCGGCTGGGGTTCCTGTACGAACAATCCGGCCGGCGAGACGATGCGCGTCGGCAGTACCAGCGCGTGCTGACGATCGGCAACGCGCAACAGAAGCAAATGGCGCAAGCGGTCCTCAATCGGTGAAAATCAGCCCGGCGTATCCCACGGCGTCGCGCGGTCGCTCCGGACGAATCGCGGACAGCACCTCGTGACTGGTCGTGTGTTCGAGCAGGTCGGCCCGCGTCGCGCCGCAGGCCCGGCACGCGGCGATCGTCGCGGCAATCGCCCCCGCTCCGCACGCGTTCTGATTCGCGCGTGCCTCGGCCACGGCGGATTCGGCGCGCAGCGCGAGCATCAGATCGATCATGCGGCGATCGTTCACGTCCTTCGCCCAGCGCAGGCCGTCGTCGCCGAGGCCGCGCGGCATGAACCCGTAGCTCGGACCGTAGTGCGTGAGGTCGGTCGATGCCAGAAATGCGACATTCGCCCCGCCGGCGCGGCACATCTCCCCCACGGCCGCGCCCAGTTCCACGGCTCCCTCCGCGGGCGGCGTCATGATCGGCAGGATGCGGGCATCGGGAAGCAGATGCTGAATGAACGGCACTTCGACTTCAATACTGTGTTCATCGCGGTGTGCCTGCGGCGCGGCATCGAGCAGACGAGTCTGCGTGATGAGCGCGTCGCTCAAGGCATCGTCCACCGTGGCAAGCCCCAGCGGGGTGCGCCACGCCCCGCTCGGATAGATCGACGGACGCGGACCATGCGGCACGTGAATCGCACCGAAGATCACGATCGTGAGCGGTTGCGCCTTGATTGACCCCGGCTCTGGCGCGCGACGCTGCGCGATGTGCAGAATGACCCGGGCCGCCACCGCACCGCTGCACACCCAGCCGGCATGAGGCACCACGCCGCCGAGGATGCGGCCGACGCGCCCGGCGGACGCATCGGGGGTTAGGACGCGACGAGTCGGATCCCGTCGTGCTTCGCCACCGAGTGTGCCCTGTACCGTTGCATCGTCGCGCAGGACAGGATCGCTTGCGCGCCGCACGCATTGTTCAACGGATTTCAGACAGCCCGGTGCCTCATCGGGATAAAACATCCCTGCGACGGCAGGCTCACGGATCAACATGGCACGAAAGTATAGCGCATCGCGGCGCCAGGCGATGCCCATCCGACGAGTGAAAACTGATCCCTCCGTGCCTCCGTGCTCCTGTTTCGACTGTTTGACTTTTCGGCGCTACCCGCCCTACACGCCGCCGTGCATGTACTCGTGCAAATAGCGAATCGTCTCTTCGGAGTCCTTCAACTCCCGCGCGAGGATGTCGCCGGCCGAGATGATCCCGACGAGCTTGCCGCCCTCAATCACCGGCAGGTGGCGGAGCTTGTGCCGCGTCATGATCGTGCGACAGGCCTCCAGCGACGTGTGCGGCACGACGAAAGCGACTTTCTCCGTCATCACGTCGCGAATCGGCGTGTCGGCCGCGTCGCGCCCCTCGAATACGACGCGGTTCATCACGTCGCGCTCGGTGAAGATGCCGGCGATTTCGTCTCCGTTCATCACGACGACCGCTCCAATCCGGCGGTCGTGCATGACCTGCACCGCGTCCAGCGCCGTGGCGTCGAGCGGAACCGTGGCGACGTTGCGACCCTTACCGGCGAGCACATCTCGAACAAGCGACATGGCGCGACTCCTTCAATAGTCAAACGGGTCCGAGCGGACCACCTTCAGGAACAGCCGCGATGAATTGACCTGATGGAATTATACCGCCCCGCCGTGAAACGCCAGAAAAAAAATGCTCCTGGTCGAGGGAAAAACCCACGGCACCTCCCCATCCACCAGGCAATCGTACCCTGCCCGAGTCCTCTTACATTGTGCCGTTTTTCACAGGTGGCGAATCAGCCCGATCTGGCAGCCAAGCTCGTGGGAGCCGTAAGACAATTTTCACATTAATCGGTCGTCCGGGGGAACAGTGCCGTGGCGGGCGGCGCCCACCCTGCGGCTAAAAAAAGCTTCCGGCGCATGGCTTGAATCAGCCCGAACCCGGTCCATGGGTGGCCGAACTGTCGTACAGCTTCTTGGGATTGGCGGGCAGGTGGATTCGTATGAGCGTCCCTTCGCCGGGGATGCTGTCCACCTGGATGCGTCCGCGATGCTCGTCGACGATTTTCTTCGCGACGGCCAGACCCAGACCCGTCCCGCCGTGGCCCTTGGTGGAATAAAACACTTCGAATATGCGCTCGCGCAATTCGGCCGAGATGCCCGGCCCGTTGTCGCCCACGGTGATCGTCGCCTCGTCGGCTGCGGCGTCGTAGGACGTGGAGATCGTGACCATGCCCGACAGCTTCGGCACCGCGTCGATGGCATTCACGACGATGTTCAGTACGACTTGGTGAACGCCGTCTTCGTCCATCATGATCGCCGGCATGTGCGCGCCGGGGTTGGTGCGCAGCGTGACGCCCTTGTCGTCGGCACGCCGCTGCACGAGCTTGATCACGTCAGCAACGACGTCGTTCACCTGAACCGGGTCCAGCCGCGGCTCGCGTTTTTTCGCGTAGGCCAGCATGTTCATCGTCAGCGAGTAAATCTTGTCGAGATTCCGCTGCACGATCTGCCAGCCCTGATCGACCGTCGCCAGCGATTGGCCGCGCAGGCCCATCTCCACCACGTCGCTGCCGCCCATCATGCCCTGGAGGATGTTCTTGATGTAATGCGACAGCGCCGCGACCGTCTCTCCCGCGGCCGCCAGACGCTCGGTCCGCATGCGCTCGTTCACCAGCCGCGCGTCTTCGATCGACAGTCCGGCCATCTGCCCGATCGCGGCAACCAGTCGCAACTGTTCTTCCGTGTAGATGTGCCGTCCCATCGCACAATCGACGTACAACACGCCGAGAATCTCCTTGCGCGAAACGAGCGGCACGCAGATGACCGACCGCAGCCCGATCTCCTGGCTGCCGCCGCCGCCGGGCCTGGCGAATCGCGCATCGTTCATCGCGTTCGAGCAGAGCACGCCCTCGCGCGTCGAGATCACATGATCTACAATTGACTTGCTTGCGCGAATCCGGTCCCGCGCGTCATCCTGCCAACGCACGACTTCCGCTTCGTACTTTCCCTGCTTCGGATCGCGCAACAACACAAACCCGCGATCCGCGGGCACCTCCTCGAAGATCAGGTCCATCACCCGCTCGCAAAGCTGTTGCGGTGAAAGGATCGCCCCGACCGCATCGAGCAGCGCCGACATCACACGCCACGATCGCACCGCCTCGGCCGCCGCAGGCGACGCGAGTATCATGCTGTCGTCCCCGCTGCCGACCGATCCGATGATCGACGCCGGCGTGCGCTCCGCCGAATCCAGATCGACCAGCGCCGAAGCCGGCGTCGCCGCGCCCCCCTCGGTGTCAAGCTCCTCCGCGGCGTCCCAGACCATCAGCGTCGCACCCATGCGAATCTGATCGCCGTGCTTCAATCGCATCGGCCGTTCCAACCGCCGACCGTTCAGGTAAGTCCCGTTCGCGCTCTTGAGGTCATCCAGCGTCCAACCCCGGCCGGTCGGACGTAGCTCTGCATGGCGGCGCGACACGGTGAAGTCGGTCAGCGGCAAGGCCTCGCTGGCCCGCCCCAGCAGAACCAGCTCCCCCTCGGTGGGGTCGTATCGAAGCCCTTTATCCGGGCCTTGCAGAATGAGAATGGTGGGCACCGCGGTCGATCCTTCCCTTGCCACGTCTTGGTTCGTATCTCCCTTTCCATCGGGTCGATCCGCACGTGGCCACAGCACCGTGTTAAGGCGGCGTAAAGTTCTACTCCGCTTGATGTTGCGGGTCAAACCCGTGGCCCGATTTCGTTGCGATTTCATCCGCATGAGCCTACGATAACTCGAATCACGAACTCCGAACGCCGATTCCGGCTCCTCGAGGTGCGCCATGATCTCCGCCGAGCAACGCCAGCAGCTACGAGATGCGATCGGATCGCACGACTTTCTTCATCGCATTCTGCGCCAAGTGGAGCACCTCCACCGCGTCGTCTTTCACGAACGAGTCAAAAATCTGGACTGGCAGTTCGTCCGCGCCAGCGCCGAAGAGATTCTCATCGCCGACATCGTCTCGCGCCATGCCGGGCAGATCGACGGCGTCTACTTCGCCCTGCGCAAGGCCGAAGATTCCGGCCGATCCTGGCAGCAGGCCATCGCCGAGTACGCCTCGTACATTCACAATTACTACACGACGCCGCTGGGCGTGGTGATGCGGCGCGACCTGTTTGGTGAGGATTGTCACTTCGTCACGTCGGCCGCCGACCCGTTCAACAAGCCGAACGTCGCGCGCGCCGCGGCTGCCACCGTGAAGCCTTCCGCGCCACCGATCCTGCCGCCAGCGGACGCTACGCCGAAGCCAGTTCCCGCAGGACGGCCTTGAGATAGTCCCACATCTTGGCGACCGAGTCAGGATAAACGCGCTCGTCGGGGCTGTGCGCGCCGGTGATGTTCGGGCCGAAGGAGATCATGTCCAGCCCGCCGACGCGCTGCCCGATGATGCCGCATTCCAGCCCGGCATGAATGGCCGTGACGCCCGGCTCGTGCCCGAACACGCGCGCGTACACTTTTTTGCACGTGTCCAACAAAGGCGACCGGATGTCGGGCCGCCAGCCGGGGTACTCGTTCCCGATGGAGGATGACGCCCCGGCCAGCGCGGCGATCGACCGCAGCATTTGCACCGTGCGGACCATCTGCGCCTCCGACGCGCTGCGCGCCAGGCAACCGGCGGTGATCTGGAGCGAGCCGCTCGCGTCGCACGTCACGGTCGACAAATTGTTCGACGTCTGAACAAGGCCGGGAATCTCCGGAAACACGGCCAGCACCCCGCTCGGAATCGCCGCCAGCGCCCCCAGCACCCGCGCCGTGTCGACGGCGGTCGCTGCCTGATCAGCATGCACCGAGCCGACGGAAATCGCGGCATCCGCCTCGCCGTTGTCTGTTTTTAACGCAGCGCAGACCTGCTCGCAGGACTTGCGCAGCGCCTCGCTCACGCCGCGCGGACCACACACGACTGCCGACGCCTCACGCGGGATCGCGTTGCGCTTGCTCCCGCCCGCGAGCTGCGCGATCCGCAAACCGTCGATGCCCGCGCCGAGCAGCGCCTGAACCAGCGACTTGATGGCGTTGCCTCGATTCAGATGAATGTCGCTGCCGCTGTGGCCGCCGCGCAGACCGCGCACCTCCACCCGCGCCGATTCCAGGCCGGCCGCCTTTTCCACGGGCAGCCTCCACGCGTAATTCACGTCTGTGCCGCCGGCGCAGCCGATGTAGAGCGTGTCGTCCTCCTCGCTGTCCAGGTTGATCAGCCGCTGGGCCGTGAGAAACCCCTTCTCTATGGACTTCGCGCCGGTCATGCCGTCTTCTTCGTCGTAGGTCAGCAGAATCTCCAGCGGCCCGCGCTGCACATCCGGCTCCGTCGCCGCGGCCAGCGCCAGGCACACGCCGATGCCGTTGTCCGCACCCAACGTCGTACCTTCCGCGCGAACAACGGTCTTGTCATCTTTCGTTCGATCCAGGATCAGCCGGATCGGGTCGCGGTCGAAATCGTGCTTCGTGCCCGAGTTGGCCTCGCACACCATGTCGAGGTGCCCCTGAAGGCAGATCGGCGGCGCGTGTTCAAATCCCGGCGTGGCCGGCGCGGTGATAAGCAAGTTGCCCGATGCATCCTGTCGCACGTTCAAGCCATTCTCGGCGGCGAGCTGCTTCATGCGCGCTCGGATTCGGTCCTCCTTCTTTGAACCGCGGGGAATGGCCGACATCTCGGCGAAGAATCGCCAGACGGCTTCGGGCTTGAGTTTCAAAACGGCTGGGTCGACATGGTCATAGGACATGGAAGATAGCGTAGGGGGAAGTGGAAAAAGGGAAAAGGGAACGGGGAACAGGCACGGAAGGGTATTGCGGCGGAGAAGGACTTGCGATCAGGGTACAGCGTGTGGCTAATGGCTCACGGTTCATGGCTGGCGGCTTACCCCTGCGTTCGTCGCGACGACCCAGTCATCTTCGTCCGCACCCGCTTCGCCGCGATCGACCTCGCAGAGCAGTCGCGCGGGCGGGCGATAAAACAGTTTCAGATTCTCGTAGTCCTCCCGCTCGAACACGATGTAGACGGGGCGCTCGGATTCAAGCAACTCGCACAGGCGCGTCGCAGCCGTGCGGCGCAGGTCTTCGTTGGAAGCGCGGTTGCGTCGCTGGGCGATGAGTTTGTAAGGGTCCATCACCTGCAACACCTCGCGGCGGCAGTAATACGTCACGCGTCCATCGGGCCGATTGCTCGCCCAATACAGCGGCGCATCGTCGGAAACATTGGCGTCGCGCAGATGCTGCACCAGCGCGCGCGGATCGTCGCAGTTCCCCAGCGCCGGACCGAGCAGCGTCCACGTTACGAGGAAACCTGTCACGCACGATGCGCCGACGGCGACGAGACTTCGGATGCGCTGCGGAGAAGTCGGCGCGGCCGCCGCACCGTACAACCGCACCGCGCCATACATTCCCGCAATGATCAGCCCGGCGATGACCAGCGTGCCCCACGTCACCGGCGGATGCCACGCCTCGTGAAACATGTGATCGCCGACGAACCACGCGATGATCGCCCCGGCGCTCGCCAGCACGACAAACACCAGGCCGATCCATTTCGTGCGCCGTGGATTCACCGCCGGTCGATGCAGAAAGAACCGCTCCAGCACGGGGCCAAGCAGCAACATGCAGCCCGGCAGCGCAGGGAGCAGATAGTACGGCTTCTTGAAACTCATAAGCGAGAGAATCGCGACCGTCACGAGAACCCAGCACCACGCGTAGCGCATCGGCCGGCGATGGCTTCGATAGGCCCGCAGAAAGGGCGCAGCAAGCGCCTCGGGTACGGACAGCGACCACGGCATCGCCAACCCCAGCAACAGCGGCGCGTAGTACCAGTAGCCGCCGGATTTCACCCCGGGGTAATCCCCTTCCAGCCGGTCCAGGTATTCATAGTTCCATAGCTCCCAGAAATACGGCTCGCGCCGAGCGACGAGGAACATCCACGGCAGGAACATCATCAAGAACAGCGGAACGCCCCACCAAAGGCCCAGACTCGTCAGCGCCAACTTCAGCCGCGGCCACGCATCAAACACCAATCGACTCATCGCGCCGCGAATGCGTCCCGGCCGCGCAGCCGTCAATCTCCGCAGCGGTCGATCCAGCCACCAGTAGACCGCGATCGGCGCGCACACAACCATCAGCGGCATCGGCCCCTTGGCGAGCATGGCCAGACCCAGGGCGAGGTAGAAGGCCGCCTGATGCCAGCGGCGCGCGGAGCCGGTCGCACGCCGCGACCACCAGAATTCCGCGAAGGCCCAGGTGCACAGCAGCGTCAGGACGGCTTCGACCGTGGCATTGAGCGCGAACAGCATCGCGCCGACGGATGTTAAATATGCAAACGTCGTGATTCGAGCCGCCGTCACGCCGAACATGTCGCGCGCGAGGCGGAGCAGGATCAGCGCCGTAGCGAGCGTCGCCAGCACCGACGGCAGGCGAGGAATGAACTCCTCGGAGATCCAGTGCGTTGCCCACCGGTCGGGCAGGGCCTTCGTCACGGCGGCGACGAGCCAGGGAGCCAACGGCGGCTTCATCAGAAACGGTGTATCAAGATACTGCGGGACGATCCAATCGCCGGTCTGGAGCGTCTGACGGGCGATCTGGGCGACGATGACTTCGTGATCGCCCAGTGATGGACCGCGGGACAGCGTGATCAGGGCGAAGAGTACCCATGCCAGGAACAACAGCGCCATCGCCTGCCGGCCCAGCCCTGCCTGCGGATGCGCCCCCTCTCTCACGCTTGCAAACGATACAGCACCGGAATCGGAGTTGAGCGATAATCGAGACATTCCAAGCAATACCCAAAGGCGATGGCCGAGCAGGAAATCCCCGCCGCCCGGCAGAAGGGGAAAAAACGCCAACTCTCATGGCGACGAAGAGTTATTGTCAGCCAACGGCGGAATACTCGCAACAGAACGAGGATTTCAGCCATCGCATCCTGGAAATTGGGGAAGACCGCGTCGCCGCCCCCAAAAAAGTTCCGTTTCTACCCGCGTGAGAGCCTCCGATGCCGTCCGTATTAGAGAATGATCTGCCGAGGGCGGATTGGCTGGGGGACAGCCCGCACTCGTAGGAGGAAACCTGCCCGCGATGGTTCCGTCCTGATGGGGACCATCTGCCTGTTTGCATTCCAACCGTCGCGACCGCATCCGGAATCACGCCTGCGGCCCGCGATAATACAATCGTGTTCGACCGGTGGATGTTTGTCGGCTCGCCCATCCGCTGGTTGATTCTCCCACCCGGTGGTCGGACCGGGTGGGAACTTTTTTTATGCCGCCGCCCGTTCACGCGGCCCGCCGAGCAGGACGCATCCTGACGGTGTAGAATCCTGATGCGATGAGTTTCTGCCCGCTCGTGTTTGAGCCGATTTATCGCCCCAAGGTCTGGGGCGGTCGCCATCTGGCGCGCCTCCTGAACAAGCCATTGCCGTCGCCGGATGACCAGCCCATTGGCGAATCGTGGGAGGTCGTCGATCTGCCCGATGCGCAGTCCATCGTTGCGCGCGGACCGATGAAGGGTCGAACCCTGCATTCCCTTGTGGACGAATGGGGCGCGGACCTGCTCGGCCGGGCACCCCTCGCCGCGGGGCGCTTCCCCCTGCTCATCAAGTTTCTCGATGCCTGCCAGCCGCTGTCGATCCAGGTGCATCCCGACGATGCGACGGCGGCGCGCGCGGGCCTCGCGCCGATCGGCAAGCACGAGGCGTGGTATGTCATCGAAGCACGGGATGACGCGACGATCTATCGCGGACTGCGGCCCGGTGTTTCACGCGATCGCGCGGCCGAGCAACTTGCGCGCGACCCGGCGTCGCTTGTGGACTGCGTAGCGACGCGCCGCGCGCGGCCCGGCGATGCGTTCTATCTCCCCGCAGGCACGGTCCATGCCGCGGGCGGCGGACTCGTGCTTGCCGAGGTGCAGACCCCCTGCGACGTGACGTACCGGCTCTACGACTGGGATCGCACCAGGCCGGCCGGCGACGCGGGCATGCACATCCGCGAGGGGATCGACGCGATTGTCACGAACTCGGATTTCGCCGCGGCCGAGAAGCGCACACACGTGACGAGCATCTTCACGACGGTGACCCGGCTGATCTCCTGCCCGAAGTTCCGCATGGAGAAGGTGCGCTTCGTCGAAGGCGTCGAGCAGGAGATTCCCTACGCGGAGCTGGTCTGCTGGATCGTGCTCGAAGGTCGCGGCGAGATCGTCAGCGGCAGCGCCTCGGAGCGCTTCGCCGCCGGCGACGTGGTCGTGTTGCCCGCGGCGCTTCGCAAAGCAAGATTAAAGACACACGCAGCCTGCACGTGGCTGGAAGTGACCGTGCCGGTCGAGTCGGACCTGGCGAGGTTTGATCGCCCCGCCGCGGGCGTCCTGCGCGAGACGCCGGCTGCTGACGGATTTGTATCACTTGGAATCCGCCGAACCGGCCCCGGCAACCAACCGTGATCCCGGCGAGGGAGGGCGCCTTTCCTCGGCTTCCGCGCCGCCCACTCATCGGCGGCGCGATCGGATCAACGTGGCGATCGAGGGAGGTGCAATGAATCCGCAACTCACGATGTTCGGGCAGAATATCTTCCTGCTCATCGGCATCGCCATGCTGCTGGCCATCATCGTGATCGTGCTGTTGGTCGCCGTCGTGGGCTGGCGCGTCTGGCGGTTTCAGCGCCAACAAAGCGCCGTTGACCGCGAGTTCGCGAAGAGGACAGGCAAGCCACCTTCCGCGGCACCCGGAGGAACGCACGGCCCGGCCGATCAACCGCCCGACCCCGGCCTGCCCCCGATGGCACAGGGCATCTGCAACGCGTGCGGGCGCGTGTATGCGAAGGTCTATCACCTGCCGGATGGCGAGCGACTTTGCAAAACGTGCTTTTCAAAGCGCCCGGCGCAAGCATAGAATGGATCAACGACCCCCGCCGCGGTGAATGTGAAATCCGTCCGGCCTGACCGCTTCACACGCACGATTCGAACCCGCCGCCCCTGCAACGCCGGCGAGTGACATGAACATGACCCACCCCACCCTCGACGACAAACTCTACGACCTCGGCAACGGCCGCAAGCTCTCCATGCGCGATCTGCTGGATTACTTCGCGCAGATGGGCCGCCTGCGCGTGTCGGACCTGCACATCAAGGCCGGCGTGCCGCCGGTCTATCGCGTCGACGGGCAATTGCAGAAGATGAAAGGCCCGCCGCTCACACGTGAGTCGGTCGAACTGCTTGCGCGCAGCCTGCTCACCGAACACGAATGGCCGCGCCTCGTCGAAGGCCGCTCGACCGACGGCTCGTGCATGACCGACACGATGCAGTTCCGCCTGAACTTCTTTCACGAGAACGAAGGGCTCGCCATCGCCATCCGCGCGCTGGAATCATCGGCCCCGGCCGTGGAGGAGATCGGCTTCCCCAATAACGTCTGGCGCGACATCGTCGCGCGGCAGCATGGGCTGGTGCTCGTGACCGGCATCACCGGCGCGGGCAAGAGCACGACCATCGCGTCGCTGATCGACCGCATCGCCCAGACGCGTCCCTGCCGCATCATCACGCTCGAAGACCCCATCGAATACCGATTGCACAGCAAGGCCGCGATTATCTCGCAGCGCGAGGTTGGGCGCGACGTGCCCAGCTTCGAGCGCGGCCTGCGCGATTGCCTGCGCGAGGACCCGGACGTGATCTTCGTCGGCGAGATGCGCGATCGCGAAAGCGCCGCCTGGACGCTGACGGCCGCCGAGACCGGGCACCTGGTGTTTTCAACGCTGCACACGCGCGACACGCGCGGAACGCTGACGCGGGTGCTGGACATGTTTCCGCCGAACAAGCAGGACGAGATTGCCAGCCAGCTTTCGCTGGGGTTGAGCCATGTCATCTCGCAGAAATTGATCCCGCGCGCGAAGGGCGAAGGCCGCATCGTGGCCATGGAGATCATGAACAACATCTACGCCTGCTCAAACCTCATTCGCCAGTGCAAGGTGGAGCAGATTT
Organism: Planctomycetia bacterium; assembly: GCA_015200345.1. NCBI lineage: Bacteria > Pseudomonadati > Planctomycetota > Planctomycetia > Planctomycetia bacterium. The sequence goes on from CP054187.1 coordinate 1,622,790, forward strand.
ACTCGCAGTTGCAGACGCGGACGAAGGACGTGCCCGAGGAACGCATGACGACGCTGGAGCGCTCGCTGGCCAATCTCGTCCGCGCCGGCCACATCACGCCGCTGGAAGCCGAGAAATGGGCCAACAACCCGAGCGCGTTCCTGGAAGAGATGCAGCGCGTGTGAAGCAACTCGGTGGGCGATGCCCGCCTTCCGCGAGGCGAGCCGGCTTCAAGGACTTTCAAAAATCCGCCGCGATGCGGTGCCCGTCCGGCTGAATCTTGATCACGGAATGCACCGGCAGGCCGGGAAACTTGTCACGCCCCTTCAGGAAGCATAGCTCGATCAGCACGGCCACGCCGACGATGTGGGCCTTCAGCTCGCGCACCAACTGGCACGCGGCGACCATCGTTCCGCCGGTGGCGAGCAAGTCGTCGATCATTAGCACGCGGGCATCGGGGCGGATCGCGTCCTCGTGAATCTCCAGCGAATCGCTGCCGTACTCCAATTGATACGTCACTTTGCGCGTCTTGGCCGGCAGCTTGCCGGGTTTGCGAATCGGCACGAAGCCGGCCGACAGATTCCGCGCGACGGCCGTGCCGAAGATGAACCCGCGGCTCTCGGCGCCGACGACCACGTCAATGTGCTGATCGCGGAACGGCTGCGTGAGAAACTCCACGGCGAGCGAGAGCGCGGCCGAATCCCCCAGCAGCGGGGTGATGTCCTTGAAGACGATTCCGGGCTTGGGAAAGTCGGGCACGTCGCGCAGCAGCTTCGCGAGGCAGTCCACGCCGGTGAGTCGCAGTCCATCGAGCGCCATGAGGTCGATCCTTTCGTGAGCCGGGCATTATACGGGGGAAGAAGAACCGGCCCAAGTTCACCGGCGTGATGGGCGTAACCTGGAACGCCGGGATTCCCGTCTGCGCGGGAACGACGAGCCGACGTTACTTCCGCACGAGCACGCTGCCGCCGTGGCTCAAGCCCAGCAGCACGTCGCCGCTCGCCTCGGCGAGGCGTCGCGAGGCGTCCGCCGTGACCGGTTGTCCCTCGATGCGCACGATGACGTCCCCCGGTGTCAGCCCTGCGCGATCGGCCGGCGATCCGTTCGCAACCACCAGCACCATCAGGCAGCCGCCCGGCAATCGCCCCGCCTGGCGCGTGGCGGCATCGGGTTCGCCCAGCGTCGCGCCGCGAAAGACAAATGGCGCGATGCGCGCGGGGTGTGATTCGGTCGGCGGCCGGCGCGCGAGCGTCACGCGTGTCCGGCCTCGCCGACCCTGCCGCTCGTACTCCATCTCCACGGTGCGATCCGGCCCGGCCGCGCCGACCCGCTGGACGAACTCGTCGGCGCTGTCGACCGTTGATCCTTCCATCGCGAGGATGACATCGCCGTCTCGCAATCCCGCCGCATGGGCAGGTCCATCGGGAAAAACCGTCTCCAGCAGCACGCCGCCGCGATCGCGCCGGCCGCGCAATTCGGAGAGACTCCCGACGCGCACACCGGCGTAGCCGTAGTCCGGCTCCACGCCATCAAGCAATTTGTCGATAACAAGCTGCGTGCGCGCCGTCAGCGGAATCGCGAAAGCGATCGGCTCGGCGCCCGCCTGGGGCAGCGACGCCGCCGCGACGATCCCCACCACCCGACCGCGCCGGTCGATCAGCGGCCCGCCGGAATGACCCGGGTGAATCTGCGCCGTCGTCTGAATCATGTCGCCGTAGTAGCGGTCCTCGTCGCGGCCGAACGTCTCGGGCAGCGGCCGCGCAATCGCGCTGACGATTCCCAGGGCCGCGGCGGCCTGCCCGTCGGCGGCGAGACCCAGCGGGTTGCCCAGCGCCAGCACAATCGCCCCGCGCTGCAACTCGCGCGCATCGACCAGCGGCGCGATCGGCAGGCCCTCTTCCGCGACGGCGATCACCGCCAGATCGGCGCGTGGATCGGCCGCCACGCGCCGCGCGCGAAACCGCCGCCCGTCGTGCAGCGTTACGTGGATCGTCGCCGCGTCGGCGATGACGTGCTGATTGGTGAGAATCCTCCCGTCGGAGCGAATGATGACACCGCTGCCGCTCGCCGACGTAACGAACGGATCGCGCGCGGCGGCGGCAGGCGCCGCCCGTCTCTCGACAGCGATCGCTACAACCCAGGGCGACGCGTCGTCGATCAGGCGCATGACGGCGCGTTCCAGCTCGGCGAGCGGATCCACGAGGGCATCGCTCGCGGTGTGATCCGATGGCGTTGATGTCGGGTGCGACTCGGGTTGATTCGCTGAAGATTGAGTGGCCGCGGAATCCGGCGCGGGAGGCGCTGTTTCCGGCTGCGACGTGACTTGGGAAGCTGGACCGTCGGCGACGGCCCGCGCGAGGAGCGCGCACCATGCCGAAAGCATGGCTGCGACGCTGACCATCACAATGTGATACCGGAAACGTGGCATGAGCGATCGGCTCCGTCCGGATCGTCAGGGCAAACTCAAATCGCGCGCCGCCTAGTCATTGGGCACGACGATGTTCAACTGCTGCGTCGAACCGATGCCGCCCGATTGGAACTTTACAAGCTTGACGCCGGGATCGACGACAAAAATATAGGCGAAGAACCGCTCGTCGTCCGGCGTGGCTTGCAGCGCCTTGGTCGTGACGCGCCGCGGTTTGGCGAGGCAGCGTTCGGGCACTTCCGGCTCGGGGTGGTATTGCACCTCGATCATCGACTTGCCTTCCACTCTGGCTTTCGCGATAACGCCCTGCGCGTAATACAGCTTGCCATCGTCGGTCGTTACCTTGATCTGCGCCGCGACGTTCGACGCGTAGTTCAGCGACTTGCCGAACAGGCTCTCGGCCTGCAATTGCTTCGCCCCGAGAAAGACGATCTTCTTCCCATCCGGCACGAACAACTGCGTCACGGCGTCGCCGCCCTCCGGCTCGCTTTCGGGTGCGTTGATGGCGAAATGACAATCGCCAATCCGATCGCCCTGCAAGGCCGACTGGACCAGGTTCTCCGACTTGGGCAGCGCGATCGGCAGCGTGTCAGTAACGGCGGTGCCTTCCTGCGTCACGTTGGAGACGTGGGTCGCGCCGGCGGGGGCTTCGCCAACCTGCGGCGCCTCGGCGGCGGCCGCCGCCTGCCGTCCACCCGAAGCGGTGGAGGCGTAGGCCGGCGGTTTTTCAACGAACTGCTTCCTGGTTAGCTCGAGGCGCGGACCGCGCTTGAAGGCGATATACCACGGCGTGAAATTCTCGGGGACTTCGAACACGACATCAAATCGATAGCCGCTGCCGTCCTTCTCCTGCACCGCCTTGGTGTGCGAAGCCGTGAGGATGAATTGCGTTTCCGGCTTGAAGCGCACGAGTCGCTTCGCCTGCCCGCGGACCAGCTCGCGATAATTGTGCGAGTGGTGCGTGTAGAGATCGCTTGAGCCGATCGCGGGATAAACCATCGGCGTCGCGCCCGACGCCGGATCGGGACCCACCAGCCGAAACTGCGGCAGCCGATAGCGAATCTCGGGATGCTCCGGCGGCGCGGCGCTGGAGGCCACGCGCACGTTCACCACGATGAACTTGCTTGCGCCATTGGGCGAAGCGACCTCGAATTCGCGGACGAGATTGCCGTTCTCCAGCGATTGCTTCACGATCGAAATCTCGCGTGCCTCCCACCAGGCACGAACCCCCAGGGCATCGGCCGGAATCTCGTGACGATCCTCGGTCTGGGTGCACGAGCGCGCGCAGTACAAATCCATCAGCAAATCGGGCTTGGCCTTCGCGAGCGGATTGCCGCCGCCGAAGCGCCCGTTGGAAAGCAGATTGACCAGTCCGACGGTGAACTCATCGGGCTTGAAGAACAGCCCGCTTCGCACGATCGCGCCGTTGGCATTCGTGCTGACGCGCTCCCAGCCGAAGACGTTCGAACTGATCGGCAGCATCTGGACGCCGATCAGGGCCATGCCGACGAGCACCATCCCGGAGAAAAAGCCGCTCAACCCCGCTCCGATGCGATCCAACGCGACGGGCAGCTTCACGTTTCCGGTGATCAGCTTGTCGGTCAACACGCGCAACACAACCACGACAACGAAAAACAGCAGGATCAGCGCGAGCGGCTGGCCCAACCCGTTCCCCAGCGTGCCGGACCAGAGCGCGTTCACCGATTCGTAATAACCGAAGGCGACCATCGCACCGATGACGCACTCGAAGAACATCAGGACGCCGCTCAAAAAACCCTGATATACCCAATAGGCGGCGACAAGGATGACCATCAATCCGACGGCGATGGAGAACAACATGGGGACGATCCTCGAGGCAGTGACCACGTGACCAGTCGTCAGTGGGTCCGGAATCTACTTTTCCACGACGCGCCCGCACCGGCGGTCCGCGATTCGCTCGCCGCTGCTCCGCAGCGCACCCGTCCGGCGGCTGGACCCATTCTCATGCCGGCGCAGCGGTGGCCGGCGCGGGGTCTTTTGTCACGCGCAGCACTTCGTTGATGCTCGTCAGGCCTTCGTACACCTTGAACAGCGCGACTTCCTGAAGGTACAGCATGCCCTTCTTGCGTGCCGCGGTCTTCACCAGCGCCAGATCGCTTCCCGCCGCGATCAGGCCGCGCAACTCGTCGTCGAGAATCAGCAACTCGAACACGCCCGTCCGCCCGAGGTATCCCGACCCCTGGCAGATCGGACAAATGATCGGATTGCCACGCTTGTCCACTTCGATCTCTTCCGGGTTGGGAGGCCGATAGAATGGACGGTTCTCTCCGGTCGGGAGATTGCCTTTCTTCAGCAGCGCCGGGTCGGGCTTGTACGCCTTCCGGCAGTTCGTGCACAACAGGCGCACCAGCCGCTGCGATGAGACGCCCAGCAGCCCCGCGGCGGCCAGCGCCGGGTCGTTCACGGCTTGGAGATACGCCCGCAAAGCGTGAAACGTGTCCCTTGCATTAAGTCCAATATATATTTTCTTGCCCTGCTTCGCTGCGACCGCCGCCAGCTGCGCCGTCTCGGCATCGGGCAGGTCGCCCGACATGCAGACATCCGGCTCGGTGCGCAACAGCGTGCGGAAACGCCGCCCGTACGTCACCGTGCCCCCCTGGCTGTCAAACACGTGCTGCGTGATGTTCTCCAGGTCCATGTTCTTCGAAATTTCCAGCGTGTGGATGTTCTGCAAAAACGCATCGTGCGTGCGAAGGATCGCATACAGCGTGCTCGTGATCCCGCTCTGCTTCGGACCGCTGACCAGAAACACGCCCGATTTGGCCTCGGTCACGAGCGGTTGCAACTGGTCCAGTTGCAGCTTGGCCAGCCCGATATCCGGCAGCCGGAACTTCTGCTCCTCGGAAATCAGCTTCAGGATCATGCGCTGGCCGGCGCTGCTGCCGGAAGTGCGCACCTCGACTTGCGCCGTCTTGTCGCCCTTGCCGCCCGCGCCAATCGATGCCTTGAAACTCCCGCTTTGCGGGCGACGATTCTCCTCGGGGTTCAGTCCCGCCACGCGTTTCAGATGCGCGAAGACAATCGTCGCCACCGTTTCCTCGATCGGCTCGCGCAACCGATCCACCCCGTCGACGCGATAGACGATCTTCAGCGGTTGCCCCGGTACAAGATCCATCCGCACGTCGCTGCTCCGCCGCCAGATCGCGTCGAACAGCAAGTCCTGCATGGCCTGATAGCCCGCCGCCTGATCCGGATCCTTCGGCCACTCCGGCGTCTTGCCGGCCGCATCCTTGATGCGCGTCCGATCCTGGGCATCCTTGGCGCTGGTTTCCTTGTTGCCCCCGCTGCTCAAGCGCTTGAAATGCGCCATGGTCAGAACGGTCTGCGTCGGACCGACGCGCTGATTGCGCTGTAGCACATACGCGATGGCCACGCCGCCGAAGACCACCAGAAACACCAGCAGCCCGACAAAAAACACCGGAATCAGCAGCCACGCCACGAGACCGACCAGGCCACCAAAGAACACGAGGCTGACCCACAGGCCCGGCGGCATGCGGACCTTTTTGGTGTCCGCCTGAACCCATGTCGCGGTATGCGCGAACAGAATGAGCATCAGGAGCAGCACAACGATCTTAATTGGGTCGAAATAGCCGCCTTCCGTCGGCAGCGCCGCCAGCGGTAGGGAAGTCCATTGCAAATTGACGGTGAAATCTGGCATTCGGTCTGTCGGCCCGGGGGTCGAATCGGGGGGAACCGTTATTGAATTCAGGGTCGGAGCGTCGACCGCCGTGGTCCTCCACCGCACCCACCCGGCTGGAAAGCGACCATTCTACGTTGGGACCGCGGGAATGGGAAGCAGGAAGCGACACGCGCAGGAAAGGGTGATCCCTGCTAGCCGGAGCAAGGCTTGAACGGGGCGGACCCGCGAGATACCGGACCGCCGGGCGTCAGGCGCTCTGCTTGCGAATAATCATGTCAAACTGGCGGACCATGCTGCCGTGCAATCCGCGGACAATGGCGAAGTAAATGGCGGCGGTGCAAAGCGCCGCGACGGCGGCGGCGTAACGAGCGTACCGAAAATCGGCTGAAGTGAGCTTCGCACCCGGCGGCTCCAACGCCCATTGCGGCGCCAGCGCCACCCACGCTGCGTTCGCGGGAGATGCCGACATCAGCGCCGCGGTGAAGGCATGGCTCTCGCTGCCGCGCAACGGCACGACGCAGGCCGACGAGAGCGCGAACACAAAGATCACGATCGCCATGCTCGTGAACACCGCCGTCAGGGTCTTGCGGTTCTTGATGGAGCGGTCCAGGCCGATGACGCAGGCGAAGGCCGTGAAGGCGACAAACAGCACCGGCAGCGTCAGGAGCGACTCGGGGCTGACCACCGGCCCGGTTCCGGCGGGCCGCCGCTTGACGAGATCGAGCAAAAAGAATACCAAGATTGTGGCATACGGAATCGCCAGCAGCGGTCCGGTCGCGGCGATCAGCCCGCGCATCTTGCCGCGAATGATCTGACTGCTTGTCAACGGGGTCGACAACACCAGTTCCAGCGTGGCCGATTCCTTTTCGCGCGTCAGCGATGTGGCAGCCGTCACCGTGGCGATAAACAGCGCGATGAACAACTCGACCGAAACGATCCCGAACAGCATCGCCTGCGCCTGGCGCGCGCTGAACCAGCCCTTGCCGTAGACGAACAGCGCGCCCAAGGCCACCAGCGCCCCGCCGCCGATCACGACACCGCGCAGCAGACGCCCGCCGCCGGCCGCCGCGCCCGTGACGCTCTCGCGCCACGCGACGGGGTTGTCCCAGACGTGCCGCGGCTTGCGGGTCTGCTCGCCCGCTTCGACCTCAACTTGGCGACGATTACGAAACAGGCGAGACCAGAACGTGTCTTCGCCCTCTTTCGCGCCACGCCGCACGAAAAACATCGACAGCACGATCAACACCATCGACGCCAGCACCGTCATCGCCATGAAACTCAAATGCGGGTACGCCAGCCAGTAAGACTTGGGAAATCCGTAGTGACTGACGGTACCAAGTTCCGGCGCCGGCGTCATGCCGAGCACGACCCAAAGCGAGAGGAATGGATGAAATGGCGCAAGCCAACTCATGCGGCTGCCCGCGAAATTCCCGGGAGGAGGCGGCGACTCCACCGGGATCAGCGCCGGCACTTCGGCGAGAAAGATCATGACGATCAGGTACGTTGCGATGGCAAGGTAAAACGAAAAAATCGTCCGCCCGGTACCGATTTTGATAACGCTGATGGCGATGGCAATAGAGCCGGTAAGCAGCGCCGTGGTCGCGGCCAGCGCGCTCGACAAAATGATCTCGCGGCCGGTGACGCCGCCGTACACCATCATAATGCAAAAGAGCGGCACGCCGGCAAGCAGGAGATTGACGACAAAATAAAGACGCGACAGCAGCGACCCGAGAACAATCTGCCCGTTGGTCAGCGGGGTCGACAGGAGAATGTTGAACGTCTGGGCGTTTTTCTCCTGCGTGATGGCGGCCGAGGCGAAGACCGGCGCGATGATGCAGACCATGAGCAGTTGAAGGATTGACACGACGCGGAACACCTGCGAGGCGTTCTTCGCCAGCTCCGACAGGCTGGACTGACCCTGGCTGCGAATCACAACCACGCCGATGACGACGGCGAACGCGAGAACGGCAATGTAACCCGCGCGGATCCAGAGATGCTGAATCCGCCGGCCCCCGGCGCTGACCACGCGCACAAGGATCGGGTTGGCCGGTATGAGCCGCCAGAACCAGATGCCCAGATCTCGAAGGAACGCGTTCAGGTGAAGTGCTCCGGGGCGGTTCGCGGCGAGTCCACTCGCCGGCTAACCAAGAGAGTCTTTATCTCTGATCACGGACCATGAATGACGGATCACTGGTAATTGGACACGGAGCGCCGCTCAACTCGGCACGTGCTTGAGACCCTTGTCTTCGAGCTTGCGCCGCACCGATTCTCGCGCTGCGGCCCGCTGGGCGCTGTCCGGCAGCGAGTCGATCCGCCGTTTGAAATCCCGCGAGAGCTCTTCAATGGGCTTGAGCAGCCGGCGATATTCCTCCTCGAGCGAGAACATCCACGGACCGTCACCCATATCGGCGTTGCGCTGCGTCAATCGCTGCGTGATGCGATTCTCGATAATCTGGCTGCGCCACTGCGGCGTTTTGATCTTCTTCGCCTGCTCCTGGCAGTCCTTCAGGATCGCCTGCGCTGCGGTGACCTGCTTCTCGTTCAGCTTGTAATACTCCGTCGCGGCCTTGATGTAGCCTTCCCAATTGTTGTCGGGGCTGATCTGCCAATCGATCCAGCGCTCCACGCTCTGCCGGGCGTCGCGACGCTCTTTCGGCTCGGTCGGATCCTCCGGCGGCGGCTCGGCCTTCTCATCGTTCGGATCAACGCCGGGCGGGTCCATGAACGGATTGGCGTTGTCGCCGACCTTCCCGTCACGCCAGCGCTTCATGCGCGTCTCGAAGATCGTCAACCCCGCGGCGGCGGCCGTCACGTCACCGGTGAACTTCAATCGCTGCGTCACGGACATCTGCTGGCCGATTTCCGCCGCGCCGTTGGTAAAAAGTTTTTTCAAATTCGCCGACAACGGCTCGGACATGCGGGCGAATTCCATGGCCTCCTCCTTCGGCATGCGCCCGTCGTGCTCGATCATCGTCGCGAACATCAGTTCGATCAGGTCACGCCCGGTCTTTTCATTCTCGTGGGCAAAGGTCATGAACTGCCTCACCATGATCGCTTCGATCTCGCCGGCCTGCTTCTCGTCCAATTCGTATCGCTTGGTCATCTGCTCGACGAACTTGCGGCTCATCGCCTGCGCCATCTTCGGCGTAAAACGCAGCCCCAGCTCGGTCGGCCGCATGACGTCGGCCTCGCTCACCGCACGACCGCCGCGCGCATCGGTGGCCGCGGAATCCTCGGGCGAGCGCGTCTCCTGCGCCCGCGAGGGCACGGCAACGAACAACGCACCTGCAAACATGGCCGCCAAAGGCCGCAGCCCGGCCGCCCTGCTCGGCCATGCCGTGCCACCGATTCGGCACCTGAAAGCGCGCCGTCGCATCTCCGGGCCGCAGCGTGGTCGCCGCGGCGACTGCCTCCAGGCCTGCGCGCCTCGGACCCGACGCTTCGATGTCTCACATGGGCGCTCGAGCGCCTTGGCGTCTCTCATTGCACTTTCCCCTTGGTGAATCGCATGAACGCGGTCTCCAGGTTCACCGGCTCTTCCTGGATCCCGCGCAACGGCAGCTTCGCCTGCACCAGCGCCTCCGCCAGAAACGAAAAATCCTGCGTCGCCGAGGACAAATCCACGATCAATCGCCCGTCGTCCTGCTCCACGCTCGCCACATGCGGCAGCTTGCTCAACACCTGCTGCGCCTTCTCCTGCCCTGCGGCCACGCGCACTTCCACGCGCGTCCCCGTCCGCGTCTGCCGCACGATCTCATCGATCGGCCCGTGAAACAGCAGCTCGCCGCGCTCGATGATCCCGACCGTCGTACACATCTCCGCCAACTCGTGGAGAATGTGCGAACTGATGATGATCGTCTTGCCCATGCGCCGAAGCTCTTTCAACAGCTCGCGCATCTCGATCCGCGCCCGCGGGTCCAGACCGCTCGCCGGCTCGTCGAGAAAGAGCACGCGCGGATCGTGCAGCAGCACCCGCGCCACGCTCAACCGCTGCTTCATCCCGCGCGAAAGCGAATCGACCAGCGCCTCGCGCTTCTCCGTCAGATCGGTCAACTCCAAGACGTCGCCCACCACACGCTGACGCTGATCCCCGTGGATGCCATAGGCCGCCGCGAAGAACTCCAGATACTCCAGCACGGCCATGTCTTCGTACGCGCCAAAGAAGTCCGGCACGTAACCGATCAGCGGGCGAATCCGCCGCGATTCGTACCCCACCGTGTAGCCGCAGACCTTCGCCTCCCCCCAGGTCGGCTGAAGCAGCGTCGAGAGAATTCGAATCGTCGTGGTTTTGCCCGCGCCGTTCGGCCCGATGTAACCGAAGCACTCGCCTTCTTCGATGTTGAGGTGCAGGCCGTTGAGCGCCACCAGCTTGCCGTAGCGCTTCGTCAGATTGATCGTCTGAATGATCACGGCTCACGCCTCTCCGCCCGCCCCCATGAGCGTTCCACCGGTATCACAAACCGATAAATCGTTCGCGATTGGTTCGGCTTCAACGCGACGCGATCCACTTCCAGCACCGCCGGTCCAGGTTCCCTCGAATACCCGATCAGCAGCGCCGTCGTCGGCGTCAGCAGCCGAGAACAGTCCAACGACCGCCCGTGCGTCCGGCGAACCGCCGATCGGCCGTTCGAATCCTCGCGAATCAGGTCACTGAATGATAGCAGCAGCGCGGAATTGTACTCCGAGTCGACCATCGGGGCGCGAGGATCGTTCGGATTCACCGACATCGGGTTGAGCGCTGCGCCCCAGCGGAGCAGTTGATCGGATAGCAGCGGCAGGCGCGGCCGGCGGGCGGGCGGATCAGCCGGCTTGGCGGGATCGAACAGCGTGTAGAGCCGATCGCGCAACTGGGCGGCGCTCAATTCCTGACCCGCATTGAGATCGCCGATCGCGAAACACCGCGCCAGGACGTTCCGACCCTCGCCCGCGACGAGTTCATCGGTCTCGACGAGATAGCACGATTCCAGCGCGACCGGTAGTCCGTTGCGCAAAAAACTGCCTTCACCAAATTCATATGGAATCTGCGCGCGGTCACTGCCGGTGTTGCGAAACGAAACGAGCTTGCCGTCGAACGAACCGCCGATCGGGCCATGCCAGGTGCCGGTGAACTCCTTGAGCGTGGCGCGAATCGGAACGTCGTCCAGCCATTCACCGCCGAGGCGCGCCCGGTAGGCTTCCGGCGCGGCGAACTTCGAGGACGTTCCCTGAATCGAATCGCTTTCGGGCACCACGCGCAACGGTCCGCCGCGTGACTCCCCCGCGCTCGCGTCGCCCGTCGGCAAACGCAAATCCAGCCGGGCGTGATCCGGCGTGCGCACGCCGAACAAGTTCACGGCGCAGCCGTCGACGCGGCCGGCCAATGCGTCCACCACACTCGTCTGCCACAGACGCGTCGTCACGCCGCGCAGGCCCCAGACCATCATCATGCCGACGACGCTGCTGACGACGCTGACCACGGCAAAGGCCGACCAGGACACGTGCAGCCACCCGCGCCGCTTCAGATAATGGTGACTGCCGATCGTCGCGACAAACCAGTAGGCCAGGCCGAATGCAATCGCAATAACGACAAACGCCGCCCCGACGCTCTCGAACGAGATCGACTGCCGCAGCACGCTGTACAAATCCACGCGACCGAACATCCGCGCGCCGATACCCACGTCCTTGTCCTCGTACACAAACGGCAGCGCAAGCAGCCGCCGGGCCACGACTGTTTCGCACGCTGTGTTGAGAAAGGCGTCTTCTGTCGCGTCCAAATCGGGCTCGTCTTCAACCAGCATGCTGCGCATCTGGCGTGGGACGGGCAGCAGCTCATTCAGGGATGCGCCGACAAAAGTCACCACGCCGCGGCCGAGAAACCGCCGATGCGCGATCTGCGGATTCGGACAGCGCGGCGGCACGGGAATCGACCCCGGTCGCGGTTCCATCCGGCAGCGCGTGATCGGATTTCGCGCGTAGCGGCGCGTCAGCCGAGAGGCGTATTCTTCGTGCTCAACGATGTCCAGGAACTCCAGCGCCTCGGTCCGCTCCTCGACCCCGATCAGCGTCACCGGCAGCGCCTCGGCCAGCGGCGAGTTCGCCAGCATCTGCCAGTTGCGCCCCCCGGTCAGCAGCAGGCGACCGCCCTCGCGCACCCAGTCCATCAGCGCGGCAATCTGCTGCGGCGACAGGCCCGACGGGTCCGCATCGTCCCACACGATCGCATCCACCGCGTCCAGCCCCTGCCAGCGGCTGGGAAGCGCGCGCGGCGGCATGGCGCGCACATGCCGAGCGTTGATCCAGTTCGACTGTTGCCGGCGCTTGGAATCCAGCCACGCGACGTGCGCCAGACGGCGAGGGGACGACAGATCAACCACAAGAAACTCATCCGCGGGAAGGTCCAACACCGGCTGGCCGGTCAGTTCCTTTACGACCTCGCCCGTCTCGTCCAGCAGCGAGGCTCGTCGACCTTCGGCGTCGTACAACCGTACCGACGGCGGCCCGGCTGTGCCGCTGACTTCATTCGGTACAAAGTAAACCTGATAGGATCGCCATTCGGCTCCGGGGGCCAGCGTCACGGGTGCCACCGATGTGGCAATATCGCCGTCGCGGTCGGACTGGCTCACGCGCAACTCGCCCTCGAACGGCCGATCACCGCGGAAACGCAAGGACACGTCGATGAACGACCAGTTGCCGCTGCGCACCAGCGGAACGCCCTCGGAGAACAATCCGACGCGCTGGATGCGACCCTCGATCTGTTCCGATGCCGCGGACGCCGGCGCCACCGTGGGCTGCGCGACCGCCACCTCGCTCACTGCCACAATCAGACAGAACCACCCCATCGCACCCGCGCCAAGCCGGGCGATGAAGCCCCGGCTCCGGGGGCATCGGCGGCGCGCTCGGTTCGATTCGCGTTTCATGACAATCGACTCTATTTGAACGGCTACAAGCTGTTTCAAAACCCCCTCTCCCTTTCGGGGAGAGGCTCGGGTGAGGGTGAATCCTTTCGGTTGAACCACATTTTCCCCCTCACCCGACCTCTCCCCAGGGGAGAGGAGTTTTGAAACCAGTTTGCTTCGTTGAAAACATCTTGACTTCGAGGCGTTGATTTTGTAAACGCCGTTCATGGCGAAGAACACCAATCTCCTGCTGAACGTCGCAACGCTTGAGCATGAAGGTCGCCGGGCGGTGCCTGCTGCCGTACGGCCACCCGAAGAGTCCGCATAAGTTCACGCAGCGGCAACTGATGACCTGCACGGTGCTGCGGGCTTATACCAAGACCACCTATCGCGGGGTGATTGAACTGCTCGAAGCCTCGGGCCAGCTTCGCCGCATTCTGTGCATGGAGCGGCTGCCGCACTACTCGACGCTCAAAAGTTCGCTGATCGCACGGTGATTCCGGAGATTCTGGGATTCCTGCTGCAAGAGATTCTGCGTGAGGTGGGTGACCAGAGCGACGAAGTGGCGATGGATTCGACGGGTCTGGAGACCTCGTCGGCCAGCGCTCACTACGTCAGCCGCAGCGGGCGGCAGCGCCAGCAGTACGTGAAGGTGTCGGCGTCTGTGACCTGCAAGAGCATGCTGGCGGCGGGCTGGTCGTCGGCTGGGGCCGGGCAACGACAAGGCTGAAGCGCGCTGGCTCCTGACGGAAACCGCCCAGAAGCTGCTGAAGTATTTGTACGCGGATGCCGGCTACGATGCGGGTGGGTTCATACGTACTGTCGTGAGACGTGGGGCGTGCGCAGTTACATCCCGCCGGCGGTGCATCGCCGCGATGGCGGCGTGAACGGTCGCTACCGATCGCAGATGACGCGGCTGCCGAAGCGGTATGGTCGTCGCTGGCATGTCGAGTCCTTCTTCAGCGAAACCAAACGCACCATGGGATCGCACCTGAACGCCCGCACAGAACGCGGTCTGTTCACCGAAGCAGCGATCCGCGTCCTGGCCTACACCCTCCGGCGATAGCCGGGGGCAAATTCGCAGCAGATGTTGTCAACAGAGCAAAACCAGTTCTAGTGCTTCTCGTCACACCGGCAGATCATTTCGCCACACCCCGGACACCCGTTGCGGTACTTCGCCATCGCCCGCGTCAGGTCCACGCCCTCGACGTTCGCCAGCGTCACCAACCACGCCAGCACGTCGGCAAACTCCGCCTCTTTCTCCGCCTGCGGCTGGCCCTCGCCGATCGCGGCCGCCAATTCGCCGACTTCCTCCATCAGCCACAAAAACGTCCCGGCTGCCCCGCGCTTGCGGTCCTTGGCCGAGTACATACGTTCGATCAATTGCTGCGTTTCCGATAGCGTCATGTTGATAACATCCTTCGCGTGCGTGCAAAAGGGCGAGCAACGCCCACCCTTCCTTGTTTTCCTGCTTCTCGTTCCCCCCGGCACCTCTCCGCCATAGGGTGGGAAATGCCTACTCTCCTGTTGCGTGTTCCCTCATCCCCCGCCCAGCGATTGCGCTCGCTTCTTATACTTGCTCGCCTGTTCCGCGTCGCCGATCGCCTCGGCCACACGCGCCAACCCCGCCCAGCCGTCCGGCTCATCGGGCTTTAAGCGGCAGGCCGTGTCAAACGAGCGCCGAGCATTCATGAAATCGCTTGACTTCAGATACGCCTCGCCCAGACCGTTGTGACTCGGTCGATCGTACGGGTCGATCTCGATGGCCTGGCGAAACCATTTCGCAGCCTCCGTCGCCTTCCCGCGCTTCAGCAGAATCTCGCCGATCCGGCGCGGCACGGCCGGTTCATCCTCCACGCGCCGCGCCAGCTCCTCCAGCTCGACAAGCGCTTCGTCCTCGCGCCCCTGCACGAGGTAGATTCCCGCCAGCCGTCGATACGACGCCGGATCGTCCGGCAGCATCTTCTTGTACCGCGAGAGCGCCGTGATCGCCGCGGGCCAGTTCAACCGCGCCTGCTCAAGGTACCCCAGATATTTAATTCCGTCTGCATTCTTCGCATCGACTTCAACCAGCCGCCGAATGATCGGCTCCGCTTCGTCCACGAAGGCCGCTCGCTTCGTTTCATCTCGCTCCTGCTCCATGCGCCCGATCAGAATCTGCCCAAGCACTTCGAGCGCCCTGGCCTGCATCGCGTCGCGCTTCAGCGCGCGACGCGCGATCTCCTCGGCCCTCTCCACGTCGCCGTCCACCAGGAGCGCCTGGGCATAGCGCGCCAGCAAGCCCGCGTCGTCGCCGCGCGATTCGACCTGCTTCGCCAGCGTCTCCGAATCCTCCACTGGCACATCCGGAAGCCCCCACGCGTTCACCTCTCTTGAAGCATAGGTCGAAAACGCCCGCGCGAACTCGTCTTCGCTTACGCCAAGCGCCTGTTCAAACACCGCCGCCTGCGTCAGCCGATCCTTGAACCCCTTGAGCATCTCATGAATCTTGGACTCGCCCCAGCGTTCAATAATGTATTCCACCATCCACTCGCTCTGCGCATACGCCAGCTCGCGGTCGTCGGCGCGACGCGGTCGCATGAAGCCCCAGTCAATCGTCTTCAGCGTGAAAAGCCGATCGCGTCGCACCGCTTCGCTAAGCAGTTGCTTCGTCCGCCACGTTCGAGGCTGCGGCTCCTCGTGCACGGCCAGGCCCTCCGTCATCCAATGCGGGATGCGGTTCTCGGTCGCCGCGAGCGTGACCGTGTGCGTAAACTCATGGCGCAGCACCGTCGCCCAGTTGAAATGCCCGAACGGCGGCGTGCCGCGCGGCGCCTGCATCGCGATGACGCGCCCGGTGCACGCGCCGACCGTCGCGATGAACGGCCTTCCCGTGATGCGCACCGAGAAGCCCATGTGATCCGGGAATATTTCGATGATTGTCTGCTTTACAGGCGCGGTCTTGAACTTCTCGCAAAGATCCCGATGCATGCGCTCCAGGGCCTCGCCGAAATACGGCGCGATCGGCCCGTCTCGCGACTCGTCAAACTTGACAATGAAGTGGTCCGTCTCCAGCCGCGCGAAATGGTCGATCTGATCGAGCAATTGCAGGAGGTTGTGCGTGTGCGCGTTGAAGCTGTCCAGCCCGAAGGCCTCCTCCAGCGTCCGTCGCGCGAGATGCTCCTCGCCGGTCTCCATGTACAGCTGCCCCAGGTCGGCGCGCGGCTCCGACCACGTCGGCGCGTGATCCATCGCCTGTTTGAAATGCGTCTCGGCGTCGGCGAATTGCCTCCCGGCCGACAGCCATTTCGCCAATGTGTGATGCAGCACCGCGCAGCGCGGATTGATCTTCTCCACGCGCGCAACCGCCTCGCGATACGCCGGCGCCTCCCCGCTGCGCAGCCGCGCCGCCGCAAGCACCGACAGCGCCTCCACGGAATTCGGATTGGTCTCCAACGCCTCGGTCGCGATTCGCGCCGCCTCTTCGTAGCGCCGCTCCGTCATGCGCGTGCTCGACAGCAGCACCCGCGCGCCCACGTGCGGCGGACAGACCTTCAGCGCGGCGGCCGCGCGCTTTTCACACTCCTCGAAGTTCCAATCCTCCAGCGCCGCCCAACCCAGCCCGACGTGCGCCGCCGCGACGTTCGCATTCTGTTCCAGCACCCGCTGAAAATCCGCCACCGCCTCCTTCGAATTGTGCTTCTCCAGCAACAACTCCGCCCCCGCCTGCCGCGCCGGCCAGTACGCCGCATCAACAAACTCGTACGCCTCCTGATAGACCTCTGTCAACACATGCTTCGTCCGCCGAACGACATCGGGGTTGCGCGTCAGCACGCTGTAGCGCAGGAACCCGCGACCCAGATCGGTCATGTCCTCCACGCGTTCCGGCAACGTGCCCGAGGTCATCCGCTCGTTGAACCATTTGTACGTCTCAATCGCGCCGGCCGTATCGCCGGTCAGCTCCTGAAGCTGCCCCAATTGCAATCGCGCGCGGTAGTGATCGCGTGCCCGCTCGAGGGCCGCGCGGTTGTGGCGAATCGCCGCGTCGTACTCGCCGACTTCCGCACGCAGCGCCGCCAGCGCCGCGTGCCAATCGGCCGAGCGTTCCCCCACCGAGCGGATCGCGTCGAGTCGCGCGATGCCCCGGCGATAATCGCCAATGAGCCGATCCACCTCGGCCCGCCCGCACGCCGCAGCGATCGCGTACGCGGGCGCCTTCCCTGCGGCCTCGTACCTTTCGACGGCCATGGCGTACTCGCCGGCGAGCGCCGCATCGCGTGCCTCGCGCAATGCGGCGGCGCTCGGGTCACGTTCTTCGTTCGCGGTTGCGGACGCCGGCACCAGGGCAAGACCGAGGACGGCTATGAGTCGAAGCGGGATTGAACCTGTGATCGCCCATCGGCGCGGCGCGCCGCGTCGGCAGAGAGAAAGAATCGGAAAGGCTGCGAGGCGCGTCACGTGCTCATTCTATGGAACGGTGAATCGCAACGTCAAACGACCG
Organism: Planctomycetia bacterium; assembly: GCA_015200345.1. Taxonomy (NCBI): domain Bacteria; kingdom Pseudomonadati; phylum Planctomycetota; class Planctomycetia; species Planctomycetia bacterium. The sequence goes on from CP054187.1 coordinate 1,640,228, forward strand.
TGCGCGGAGGACGTCGCGCCCCCCGTTACGTGGCGCCAAACGCCCGCGTGAACAGTTCGCCGTTCTCGCGAATGACGGCGTCGTGCCGCGCGAACAGGATCGCATTCAGCACGATCGCCCCGAGCGCCGCGTAGAAATGCGCCCCCGACGCCGTCGCCGCGCCGTCGGCTGCCCCCAGCGCCGTGGTCAGCACCATCGACGCCACGCCGAGCATGGCGAGTTTCAACGCCCGGGCCTTGAGCCGATCCACCATCGCCGCAAAGGACGCGTCCAGCCCATGATGCAGGATTGATTGCTTGACGATCTTGTCCTGCACCATGAAGTAGACGAACACCAGCACATGAACAAAACAGGTAAACAGGGCCGCCAGAATGCCCAGCATGAAGTGCCGCGCGAAGTTCTGCGTCCCCGTCACGGTCGTCCCCATCGCCGCCGTCAGACACAGCAGCAACAGGTTCGCGCCCGCCAGCAATCGAAAGCTCGCTTTCATGGTGAAGGTTCAATGGCTCGGCCATCTGGCGTTTTCTACTGCTTCACGATCTTTCCCGGTCCCTGATCGGTGATGATCGTCGTGTTGAACCACGTTGTTTCGGTCTGCAACTTGCCAACGGCCTCGGTCAGGCCGTCGTTGAAGGTCCCCTCGAACACCAGGTCACCCGTCAGAACGATGCGCACATTGCTACCGTTCACCACCGGGTTCAGGTTCAGATCGCGCTCCACGACGCGCTGCTCGGACCCGAAGAGGTTCGTCGAGCGCGTGGTGATCTGCGTCAGCCGCCCGCTGCCGTTGAACACCAGCGTCTTATCTATAAACGTCGAAATCTGCTCGCCGGTCAGTAGCCACGTCCCCGCCAGCACGGCTTCCGCCGGCGGCGTCACGTTGACCTCGCACGCGCCGCCCATCAGCGCCGCAAACGCCAGGCAGGCAATCAGCGCCCATGCCCCGCCGCGCGACCGCCGCCACCGGATTCGCAATCCTACCGACCGAACGCCCCCTGATCTGCTCCGTTCCATGTTGCCCGTCCCTTTCGTCGCGAGGAGGAATCGATGCGCTCATCCCACGCGAGGCGATGGGATTGTATCGGCAGGACGCGGCCCGTGGCCAGTGGTTCGTCGTCCGTGATTGGTTCGCAGGGTGCGTCCCCCGAACGCGCCCTCATCGTTCGTGCCTTCTTGGTGCCCGCATAACTCAACCGCCGTAATTCTCGGCAAGGCGCGTCTCGATTTCCCCGCGCAGACGATGGGCCTCGCCGCGAACGGACTCGGCATTGCGGGTCAATTCCTCGCGCGTTCGTTCGTCGCGTATGCCCGGCAGGTTGATCAGCACGTTCAGCCTCGCCCCTTCCAGCGCCGCATGCGCGAAGAGCGCCGCGACGCCCGCATCAGACAGACAGTTTTTCTTCGATCGCGCCAAACCCCGCGCTGCGAGTCGCATCACCTCCAGCGACGCCTGCATGATCGACAGCGGTGTTCGCGTCGCCTCGATCACGGCGGCCTGCCGCTCGGCCGCGTGGGCCTCGTCGTCCGGCAGCTTCCACGATGCGGCCAGCGCGTTGAACGCCGCGATGTCTTCATCCATCAGGGACAGCAGCCGCCCGCGCAGCGCATCGGCCTCGGCAATCGTATCGTGCAGCACGCCCGGCGTGCCGTCCTTTTTGTCATTCAGCCGCGCCACCATGCCGCACAGCGCCCCCGCCACCGAGCCGACCAGCGCGCTGGCGCTGCCGCCACCCGGCGTCGCGGAGCGGGAGGCAAGTTGTTCGAGGAACTCGGTTAGTTGGACAGCCATGCTCATCCCACCTTTGGACCGAGCAGTTTCAGCACTTCCGCCTCGCGCGAGACGGCGTTCTTCTCGATCCCCCCGGCCTTCAAGAGGTATGAATCCGCCTTGGCGCGATCCTTCAAACTCTTCGCGTTGATCTTCACGTTCAGGTGCGCGCCGATCACCGCCGATCGCGCGCACAACGCCGCCACGCCCACGTCCGACGCGCTCGCTTCCATGCCGTCGCGCGCCATCGCCTCGATCACGTCAAAACTCTCCAGCGCCGACTCCATCACCGCCAGCGGCGCTTCGATCGCTCGCATCGTCGCCGCCTCGATCGCCGTCGTGCGCGCCGCCTTTTCCGACTCGCTGCCCTGGGGCAGCCCAAACGCCGCCATCAGCGCGTTGAACGCCGCTGTGTCTTCGTCGACCAGCGCCAGCAGCCGGTCGTGCAGCGTCTTTCCTCGCTCCGCCCAGCCGGAAAACTCCTCCCAGCGCGCATCCCAGCCGCGCTTGTGACTCGACAGATTCGCTACCATCGTCGCCAGCGCTGCACCCAGCGCACCCAGCAACGCCGACACGCTACCGCCTCCGGGCGCGGGCGACTCGCTGGCCGTCTCTTCGACAAAGTCCTTCACCGTCCGATCCACCAACCGCCGTGCAGCCTTGTCGGCGATGGCGTACTCGATGATTTTCTCCTCCGGCTTGAACGGCGATAGATCGTTCAAGCCCAGGCTGCGCACCGCGATCCTGATCAGCTCCCGATCGCTCACGCCCGTCGAACGCTGCTGCTTGCGCAGGAAATACCGCCCCGCCTCCAGCATCGCCGACAGCGGGACCATGCCCACGATCTCGCTGCCGGTCACGCGCACGCCGCGCGCCTCGGCCCGCTTGCAGCATTCGTCAAACGCCACGTGCAGCGGCGTCACGCCGATGTTCGTCAGGTTGATCGAAATCTGTGCGATGCCGTATTCCTCGATGTACCACCCGATCGCCTTGACGCACTTCAGCGACCCCGGCACCCAGACCTTCTGTCCCTTCTCATCGAGCACCGGCTTGCCCGTCGGCGTGCCGTCGTCGGTCTTCACGCGGCCTTTCTCGCGGATGTCGTAGGCAATCGCGTTGGCCCGCCGTACGCTCGTGGTGTTCAGATTCACGTTGTACGCGATCAGAAAATCGCGCGCCCCCACGGCGATGGCCCCCGTCCGTGCGTTGAACGTCGCCGGGCCGAAATCGGGCTTCCACTCCGGACGCGTCAGTTTGGCGCGCAGCCCCTCGTACTCCCCCGCACGGACATCGGCAAGATTCTTCCGCTGCGGCGACGTGGCGGCGTACTCGTAACAATAAACTGGAATCTGTAATTCATCGCCGATCCGCTTCGCCAGCGCCCGCGCCAGCTTGGCCGTCTCGTCCATGCTGATGCCGCTGACCGGAATCAAGGGACAGACATCCGTCGCGCCAAAACGCGGATGCTCGCCCTTGTGCCGGCTCATGTCGATCAGCTCGGCCGCTCGCTTCGCCGCACGAAACGCCGCCTCGCAGACGGCGCACGGCTCACCGACGAACGTCACCACCGTCCGATTCGTCGCCTTGCCGGGGTCGACGTCGAGCAGGCGGACGCCTTCGACCGACTCAATCGCATCCGTGATCTGGCGAATGACGGCCGAATCGCGGCCTTCGCTGAAATTGGGAACGCACTCGATCAACGCGGGCATGGGTCACGCACTCCCTGTGCCGCGGATTCCTTCGCGGCCCGCGTAGTGTATGACAGGGACTTCCTTTCGTGAATTGAACTCAAATAGCCGATTGCTCAAGCATTCGAAACAGCATGAGAATCAAACGACCGCCGACCGTCTTGCAGATTCGTCCGTTCGTGGATTCATTCGACGGCTTGCGCCGTCGGCGTTTTGCGCGGAAGATTGCACTTCGCCAGTCGTTGAGCAACCTTTGCAATCTCTGCTCCGCTTCCTCTGGCTTGAACCCCCACGGTCCCTCACGCCTGAACGTTTCCTCAATAAGTGAGGGGGACGACCCGACCCGCCTTGATGACGGTCCGCACCGCCGGGACGGCCACGCGATACACCCATTGATCGACGCTGGCCGCGTCGACGATCAGCAGATCGGCCTGATGCCCCACGGCGATTGCGCCAAGTCGGTCGGCGCGGCGCAGGGCCGCTGCCGCGTTGGCGGTGACGGCGACCAGCGTTTCCATCGGCGTCATGCGCAGCAGCGTCGCGGCGATGGACATCACCAGCGGCAGCGATTCGATCATGCACGAACCGGGGTTGCAATCGGTCGCCAGCGCGACCGGCAGCCCGGCGGTGATCAACTTTCGCGCCGGCGCGGGCGGGCTGTTGAGAAAAAACGAACAACCCGGCAGCAGGACGGGTATCGTGTGACCGCCCTTCAACGCCGCGAGGTCCTCGTCGGTCACGAATTCGAGATGATCGGCGCTGGCCGCACCCAGTTCCACCGCCAGCCGCGTCGCGCCGCTGGCCGACAACTGCTCGGCGTGAACCTTCGGAATCAGACCCGCGGCCGCGCAGTGCACGAGATACCGGCGCGCCTGCTCCAGCGTGAAAGCCCCCTTCTCGCAAAACACATCCGCGAATCGGGCCAGATTCTCATCGCGAATCACCGAGAGCAGTTCCGGCGCGATCATCGCGTCGAGATAGGCCTCGTTCTGCCCGGCGAACTCCGGCGACGTTGCGTGCGCGCCGAGATACGTGCCGACCATCTCGACGCCTGTCAATTCACCGACGCGCCGGATCGCCCGCAGCATTTTTATCTCATTCGCCGGGTCCAGACCGTAGCCGCTCTTCGCTTCGATCGTCGTCACGCCGGCCGCCAGCATCCGCCGCACGCGCGGCAGCGATTGCGCCACCAGTTCGTCCTCGCTCGCGGCGCGCACGGCGCGCATCGTGCTGCGAATCCCACCGCCTGATTCGAGAATCTCCAGGTAACTCGTCCCGCGAATCTTTTGAACAAACTCCCCCTCGCGCGAACCGGCGAAGACGACGTGTGTGTGACAGTCGATCAATCCCGGCACGACGACCCCGCCGCCCGCATCAATCACTCCCTCCCCCTCCGAGGGAATAGGCCGAGGTGAGAGTGATGGCATTTGCCGACGTGCTTCGACGGGCGCATCCCGCTCCGGCCCGAACCACGCAATGCGATCGCCCTCGATCAGAACCGCGGCATTCTCGATCAGCGGCGGCGCGGAGAACATCGCCCCCGCAACCGGTCCGGGCGGCACGGCGACCAATTGACCGATGTTGCGGATGAACGTCATTTCAATATCCACTGTCGTAGAATTGCCCGCTTCGAACTGGATTCAAAACTCCTTTCCCCCTTGGGGGAGAGGTCGAGTGAGGAGGAAAAGTAGTTCAAACGAAAGGATTCACCCTCACCCCGACCCTCTCCCTGGAAGGGAGAGGGGGCTTTGAAACAGCTTGTCGGTGCCGATCTCACCTGATCGCATTCCAGGAACGCGCTTTCGTTCTGATCGAACAGGAATCGCACGGCCGCAGCATCGCACGACCGCAGCATCGCACGACCGCAGCATCGCACGACCGCAGCATCGCTCGGCACTCCCTGTCGGACGACCATGCGGTCGCGAAGCGCAGTCAGGAATCGCGGTACGGATCGATCACGAATTCACGAACCAATCAGCCGCCGAACATCATCGGCTTCTTCAACGCTCGCCGATTAAACGTGACCTGCCCGAAGTGCCAGTACGGATGCGCGCCCAGCAGCCCGATCACGGCGCCGATCGTGGGGAACATCTGCCGCAGGTTCTCCGGGGCAGGCTCGTCGTAACGCGACTCGGGAAAGCCCTTCACGAACTCCACCGTCATCTTCGCGCTGTCTGTATACATCTTCCACGCTTCGGCGCGGGTCATGCCGTCGTCGGCGCGACAGACGCTGCCGCCTCCGTAGGACTTGTGAAGTGGCTCGCTGTAACGCTTCGGCTGACCGGTGATCTGCGAGATCAAGCTGTCTTCCGACACGGCGAGGTGCGCGAGGATCCAGTTGACGTGGTTCGCGCCGTCGAACGGCTGATACCGACAATCGGCATCACTCAATTCCTTTACGGCGCCCTCGTAAAGCCACTGGGCCGACGCGTGCTGATTCAGAACGATGTCTTTGGGTGTCATGCGTGATTCTCCCTGGGGTTACTGCCCACCGAGCGATTCTAGCGGCAAATACCGATTACGGTCAGCGGAAGAACACCTTGGGAAGACCGTCCTGACCGCAACGCACGACCGGACGCCGTCATTCCGCCAGGGCCTTCTCAAAAATGATAAGATTGTCTCCGCGATCCGGGTCCCACCGCACGCCGACGATGTTGAAACCCATCGTGATCGCCATGTGCAGCACCGGACGATGGCCGTTGTGACACTCCATGCGGAGGTACTGATAGCCATGCTCGCGCGCCCAGGCGAACTGCGCCTCCTGCAATTGTGCGCCGATGCCCATGCGGCGGAAATCAGGATGCACGCCGGCCAGCCAGGCAAAAAAGACCGACGGCTTCAATTCGAACCCGGTGGCGAACCCGACGGGGCGTTCCTCGACGATGGCAATGAGCATCAGCGCGTTGTACCGGCCCAGGAACCGCCGGCGGAAGAACTCAACGTCCTTCGGCGGGCGAAAAATCTCGTTGTAAAGTTCGGTGATAAGCGGCAGCTCCCCCGGACCGACGATCTGTACGTTGGCGTTGGCCATGTTGACAATTGACGCCGATCAACCCATGCCCGGCTGCGGCAGCGATCCGCCGGGGAGCGTGTCCGGCAACGTGCTGGGCCGTGCCGGTGGAACCGGCCGCGCCGCTCGCGGAGCTTTGCCCTCGTCGGCCAGCAGGTCGGTCAGGCTTGGCCGATCCAGCGTTTCGCCGCGGCACAGCGATTCAACTTCTTCCGCATCGAGTGTCTCGTATTTCAACAAGGCCTCGGCCACGCGCACGACCTTGTCCCAGTTCTCGCTGATCATGCGCTCGGCATCGCGAAATGCTTCTTCCGACAGGCGGCGAATCTCCGCGTCGATCACGCCGGCTGTTTCGTCGGAATAGTTCCGCTCGGGCACGAGCATCTCGCGCGCGTTGTCCGGCGAATACTTCACAAATCCGAGTTTGTCGCTCATGCCCCATTCGAGCACCATCGCGCGCGACAGATGCGTCACCTGCTCGATGTCCATCGCTGCGCCACTGCTCACGTCGCCGCTGTGTCGCTGCTCCGCGATGCGGCCGCCGCACAGCACGCGCAACGTCGCCATCAGCCAGCGCCGCGCGTAGCCGTACCGATCTTTCTCCGGCAGGCTCATCGTCGCGCCCAACGCTCGACCGCGCGGAATGATCGTCACCTTGTGCAGCGGGTCGGCCTCGCCCTTCAGCAGCACCTGCAACACCGCGTGGCCCGCCTCGTGATAGGCCGTGTTCTCCCGCTCCTTCTCCTCGATCTGCCGGCTCTTGTTCGACCGGCCGTAGCGCACCTTGTCGCGCGCCTCCTCGAGGTCGTCCATCTCGATCATGTCCTTGTTCTGCATGGTCGCGAGAATGGCCGCCTCGTTGATCGTCGCCGCCAGCTCGGCCCCGTTGAACATCGGCGTGCCGCGGGCGATCCGCATCAGATCGACGCTCGGCGCCAGCTTTACCTTCTTGGCGTGAACTTTCAGAATCTCCAACCGGCCCTTGATGTCGGGCAACGGCACGTAGACCCGCCGGTCGAACCGGCCCGGCCGCGTCAGCGCAGGGTCGAGAATGTCGTCGCGGTTCGTCGCCGCGATCACGATCACCTGGTCCGACGTGTCGAATCCGTCCATCTCGACGAGAATCGCATTGAGCGTTTGCTCGCGCTCGTCATGCCCGCCGCCACCAAAGGCCGCCCCGCGCCGCCGGCCGACCGCGTCGATTTCATCGAGGAAAATGATGCACGGCGCGTTTTCCTTTGCGCTCTTGAACAAATCGCGCACACGCGACGCGCCCACGCCGACGAACATCTCCACGAAATCCGCACCACTGATTGAAAAGAACGGCACATCGGCCTCGCCGGCGATCGCCTTGGCCAGCAGCGTCTTGCCGCAGCCCGGCTCACCCACCAGCAGCACGCCGCGCGGGATCCGACCGCCCAGCCGCTGGAACTTCTTGGGGTTCTTCAGGAACTCGATGATCTCGGCGACTTCTTCCTTCGCCTCTTCGACGCCCGCCACGTCCTTGAACGTGATGTTCGTCAACTCTTTGTTGCTGACGCGATGGCGCGATCGGCCGAAGCTCCCCAGCATCCCCGCCCCGCCGGCGGACGACCGCAACTGGCGAAACACAAAGAACCAGATAAACCCGAAAATGAGCAGCCACGGGATGATCGACAGCAACGTGTTAATGAGCGGCTGGGTGCTCTGCTCGTACTGAATGACCGTATCGGGGCAGGCCTTGCGGAGCTTCTCCGCGAGTTCGTCGACGTTGTCGACGCGCATCGTGACCTTGTATCGCTTCTGGATGCCGCGGGAACGCGGTACGCCCTGCGCCGCCTCGCGCGGTTCTGCGAGGATGTAATCGTCACTGATGGTGATTTGCGTGAACAGCCCGTCGCGGGCCATCTTCCAGAACTTGTCGATCGTCACCGACTCCGGCGGCGTGTAGCTCCGCGAGACCACCAACGCGATCATCAGGCCGATCAGCAGGAACCCCACCCAGCTCATCGCCCCGCGCGTCATGCGCATGCGCGGCGGCATCGGCGGACCGCCGCCCCGGCTGCCCTTGCGAGGCCGCTGTCCTCCGTCTTCCGGTTCCGGTCCGTCGTCCGACATGCGATTCCTATCTCTAACCTTTCGGCCCCTCAAACACCGCTGCTTAGATTCGGTGCCGCTCAAACAAGGCCCGCGCGCCGATTCGTCCACTATTCTCGATCTGCACGGTCCGTCCCGATCGTTTGAGCATTATAGTCCGCGCCGCGCTTACCAGTCCGCCGTTTCCATCTGCTCAATCATCCGCTCCGCGAGGCGATCCATCGCGCGCTGGCTGGCGTGATAAAAATCCTCATTCAGCGGGCGGATGTAATCCACCGTCTGCACGAAATTCGGCCGGTCCACCAGCACCTCGCCGGTGCGCAAATCCTTCCACTGAAAGCTCACGACGAACGTCGCCGCCGTCTCACGCGGTTTCACCGCCTGAAAGTCCCGACCGATCGTTGACTGACGCACCTCGCGCACTTCGCCGGTCAGCAGCGTGTCGGCCCGGTCTTTCTTCGCCAGCTTGAACGGCGTCTCCGCCTCGATTCGCTTCGCCAGCGCCTCGGTCAACTGCAACTCCAGCCCGCGGCGAAACTCCCGGCTTTCAAACACGTCCACCGCCACCGTGCGAATCCTGTCGCCGTTGGCGTTCTGCGTGCGAATCACAGCCGATCGGTCCGTCGAATACCCGCAACCGCTCACCGTCGCAGCCACGATGACGCAAAGCAGTAACGCCCGGTTGGTCAATCCATTTGACCGCATCGATCCTGTTGACTGCATCGCACCTGCTCCCGAGAGACTCACACGGTTCGCGCGCACCGGACCGCGCCGGCTGCCCCGGCCGCGATCTTCCCCCTCGGAACGGGCCGATTATAGCCCCATCCAGCCAACCAGCAATCAAATCGCACCGGCGGGCCTTGGCAGCGGGTTGATCCGCCCGTTCCGGCATGCATACGATTAGGATGGTTGAGCCGCAGCGCACGGGCCGCGTCCCCGCGGATCGTTCCCGGTTATCACTCCTGACCCGTTGCCGCGCTGCACCCGTTGCTCATTGAAACACGCCCACCACCACCAGCTCGGACGCTTCGACGATGGCCGATCAACCTGAACCAACTCCAACCGCTCCGCGGCGCTCGCCCTGGTCGATGACCGGCGTGCTCACGTGGTCGTCCGCCGCGATGATCTTGCTGTGCGTCGGTGGCGGAATGCTCCGGCTTGTGGCGCATGTGCTCGACCCCGCGCCGCTCACGTCGGCAATAGTCGCCGAGTTTATCCTGTGGATCGCCGTCGGCGCGATGGCGAGCGGGGTGCTGGCGGCGATGTCAACGATGATCGCGTTGCTGCGTGAAGTGCGGGACGGGCTCGTGCGCGTCGAACGCTACCAGTACGAACTCGGCCAGCGCGCCCAGCGCGACGCCGCCGGCGAAGTCGCCAGGATGGACACGGTTTTCGGTGCGCAGCTCGAAGCACCGGTTGACGCGCCGCGCGATCCACCGCCCGATCCGACGCGAGACCGACCGGCCGTCGAGATTCCGTGGCGCGAGATCGTGCAGGCCCTTCACGACATCCGCGACTATACGCTCTTGTCTGACGAGCAGCGGCGCGAAAAGAAGGCGCACTACGACGAGCAGCAGTGGCGCCAGGGACGCGAGCGGCTCGAGTCGGCCCTGGCGGCGCACGATTTCAGCGCGGCGCGGCGCGTGGCGGAGGACCTGGCCCGGCGGTTCTCAAATCGTGCCGAGGCGGCGGCACTGCCCGGCGAAGTCGAGACCGCGCGCGAGCGATTCGAATCGAGCGACGTGGTCACGACGACGAAGCAGGTCAACGATCTCATCAATATTGCCGCGTGGCAGCGCGCCCGCGACGTGGCCCAGCAGCTTCAACAGCGGCATCCCGATTCCAGCGAAGCCCGGCAGCTCCTTCTGCGCATCGAGCGCGAGCACAACCTCGCACAGGGCGAGCAGCAACGACGAATGGCGGCGGAAGTCCAGCGATACGTCTCGCGCCGACGTTGGGAGGAAGCCCTCGCCGCCGCGAAAACCTTCATCGAGCGCTTCCCGCAAACCGCCGATGCCGAAGCCCTGCGCCTGCAATTGCCGACCCTCGAAACCAATGCCGAGATCGAACGACGCCAGCAACTCGAAGCCAGGATCATGGACCTCGCTCGACACGGCCGCTACATCCAGGCGGTCGATCTCGCGCGGCAGGTGATCGCGCAATACCCCGGCAGTCCGCAGGCCGAAGCGTTGCGATCGCAGCTCGCGCGGCTGGAAGATCTCGCAAACAACCCCTCGGCCCCGCCCGCGCGCATCCGCCTGGAATGATCGCGTTGATTCCGGCGGGGGGGCAGAACAGCATGGCGCACCTTTCAAGTTCCTGGTGCATTCTTGGTGCGACAAAGACGCAATCTGTCGTTTACGGCTCACGGCTCATGGCCCTGCCCGCCACGAAACCCGTGCTCCAGGCCCATTGAAAGTTAAAGCCCCCGATGCGGCCGTCCACGTCGAGTATCTCACCGACCAGATACAGTCCCGGGCACTTGCGCGAGGCCATCGTGGCGGGGTCGATCTCATTCAGGGCCACACCGCCGGCCGTCACTTCGGCGTGGACAAAGCCGCGACTGTCCACAACCGGCAACGGCCACTGGTGCAGAGCACGAATCAGCCGCCGGCGGACCTCGCGCGAAAGATGCGCAAGCGCGATGCGGCCATCCATGGAAAGCTCCGCCAGCACGGCATCGACGAGTCGCGCAGGCAGGCGCCGGCCCAGGGCGTTTCGCAGTTGGGTGCGCGGCTCGCGCACGGCGTGTTCAATCCAGCGCTGTTCTTCCGCCTCGAACGTGCCGGCGGTCCCGCGTGCGGTCGCGTCGGCCGGGAGCAGGTTGGCGGTGAGTTCGATGGGGCGGCCTTCCAGCGCGGCGCGATGCCAGATACGCGACACATCCATCGCTGCGGGGCCGCTGACTCCGAAGTGGGTCCACAGCATGGGACCGCGAACGCGCACGGGTTTCTCCCCCTGCACGCGGGCGGTGATCTCGACTTCGTGGGCGATGCCCGATAGCCCCTTGTGAAAGCCGCCGCTCAAGACAAGCGGGGCGAGCGCGGGAGTCGTCGGCACGATCGTGTGTCCAAGGCTTTTGGCTATTTCGTAGCCGTGGCCGTCGCTGCCGGTCTTGGGCAGGGATTTCCCGCCGGTGGCCAGGACGACGCGCTGTGCGAGGACAGGGCCGCGCGATGTACCGATGCGAAATTCGCTCGCGCCGACGCCGGATTGCAGGCGATCGACGCGCTCCACGCGCGAGTCGGTTCGGATCCGCACGCCCAGCCGGCCGGCCTCGCGCAGCAAGGCATCGAGCACCGTCCGCGCGGAGTTCGAATCGGGAAAGAGCTTGCCCCATTGCTCCTCGTGCAGCGCCACGCCCAGTTCGCGAAAAAACGCCGAGGCGTCGTTCTCGCTGAATGCGGCGAGAATCTTCTTCACCACCGGCCGGCTGGGGGCGTAGAAGTCTTCCGGCGTCACGCGCGCGTTGGTGACGTTGCAGCGGCCCCCACCGCTGACGAGGATTTTCGCACCGAGCTTCTTCGCGCCGTCGAGGATCAGCACATCCAGGCGCGGCCGATGGCGCGCGGCGAAGATCGCGGTCGCCAGCCCCGCCGCGCCGCCGCCGATGATCGCCACGTCCGCGAGGGTCGCGGGCGGCATCAAGGGGTCACGTGAATCGGACGTTCCCGTGTCGTGCATCGCCGCATCGTAGCCGCCGGCTGAAGCGCTTCAATTCACCGACCGCCGGCTCGGGATCGTCGCCGCACAACGTACCTTCAAACCGATCCGGGGCGTATCGCCCCGGTGAACGGTGCAACACGCCCCGGATTAACGTTTCGATGCACGACGCGGGAATTCGCCGAAGGCGGCTCCGCCCCGATCAGCAGGGCTTGGAGAACGCCGCCTTCATCCGGTCCAGCATCTGGTCCGGCGGCACATCCTCGACATGCGTCGCGATCGACCAGCGGTGGCCGAACGGATCCTTCACCTTGGCGAAGCGATCGCCCCAGAACATGTTGGTCGGCGGCATCATCGACTCGGCGCCCGCGCCGACGGCCCGTTTGTGCGCGGCGTCGACGTCCTCGACGTACAGGTGAATCGTGACCGGCGAATTGTTCAGCGCGAGCGGCGAGACGACGCCCATGTCCGGGCACTCTTCGCCCATCATGATGACGGAATTGCCGATCATCATTTCCGCGTGCATGACGCTCTTGCCGTCGGGTCCGGGCATGCGATACATCTCCTCGGCCCCGAACGCCTTCTTGTAGAAATCAAGCGCCGCACCGGTGTTCTTCAGCGTGAGGTAGGGCGTGACCGTGTGATGCCCTTCCGGAATCGGATTGACGTGCGCCATGAACATGCTCCTTTGATTGAGAAAAAGGGGTGGATTTCGCGGCAACGACGAACAGGCCGCCCATGCCGCTTCAGCTCGCTTGGACGATTGTCGCACAAATCGTCACCCAACTCAATGCGGCCGGCCCCGCAGCCGCGACCGACCGAACCCGCCTGTGCAGACGGTTTTCCGCGCTTGCAAGATCGGCTATCATCCGATCATTGCGACCCTTACCGGAGTATTGAGACATGATTCGACCCTCCACGCGGCCGCTCTTCGCAATCATCCTGCTGACTCTGACGTCGTGCGCGCCGGGCCAGTCGCGCGAGTCGGTGCAAGGATCGGCTGGGAGGTCCGGCGGCGCGGTGTTTTCGCCGGTATCCGCCGATGCAAAACCGGCAGCAGATCAAGTTCTCCTCGCGCCGCGATACGTGGCCGGACACTCGGATTACATCGAGTTCAAACAGGATGTCACGCAGACGCAGTCCGAGCGCGGCGCGCCGGACGTGACCGCGGGGTTGAAGCGCCTGTACGGCATGATCCGCCGGGTCGAGTCGGTTTCACAAGACGGCGTGACGCTGACGCTGACGCTCGATCGCGCGATGCACGAGAAATGGAGCATGTACCTCCGCCGCTGGTACGATTCCGATCGCCACGACAACACCGACGAGCTGCCGATTCTCTCGCGCGCCCTGAACATCGTGCTACGCCGCGTGTTTCAGTTCCAACTGAACAAGCGGCTCGAGGTCGTGGACGTGCAGGTCCCCGACGATATCGACAAGGCATTGATTGAGACGCAGGACGGTTTCTTCGCGCCGGAAGTTCGGCGCGATTTCAGCGCGCAGCGGCTCAAGATCAATTGGATCCTCATGCCCGGGGCCCTTTATGCCAACAAGCCGGTCAAGGTCGGCGATACATGGACCAACACGGTGGAGGACCAGCTTCCCCTGCAAGGCCCGGCGCGCATGCTCTTCGAATGCAAGCTGGAAAAGCTCGAGGGCGAGCCGGGAACGCGACTCGCCACGGTTTCCTTCAAGGGCGCGCTCCAACTGACGGGCGATCTGAACAAACTTGACCGCTACGCGCGCTCCTACCAGAGCGAGTGGGACGGCGTCGCAACGTTTGATGAAGCCCGGCGTGAATTCACGCGCCGCATTCAACAGACCCGCACGCGGTTCATGTTCGCCGGACAATCAGCCGATCCCAAGACCCCGCCTCCGGATCAATTGCTCTACGTGAAAGTGGATCAGTCCTATCGCGTCACGACGCTTGATGAACGTCTCGCCGAACAAAAGGCCCTCGCGGCGGCCTCCCAACCCAGGCCGACCAGCCAGCCGGCCGGCGGCTGATGCCCCCTCTTCGGCACTCATTATGTCTACACGGGTGTTTTTATGAGGCAACGCGGCGTCAGGAGCCGGTCAGGACCCGCTCGGTGAACTCGGCGACATCGATCCCGTCGAGTACGCCGTCAGAATTGAAATCGAGAAACCACGGCGGCGCGTTCGGATCGGATACCAGGTAAATCCGGACGAATTCGGCGATATCCAGACCGTCGATCTTTCCGTCCACCATTAAGTCCGCCGCCTCGGACACCCGCAGGACCACATCGGGGCTGTGGGCGCCGGCGAGATTGACCCCGCGAATCCAAAGCTCCGACGGGATCACCGGCGCGGTCCAGATGTACTCCATCGGATTCTCGCCCTCGATCACCCCCGCATCGGCGAACGAGACCCAGCCTCCACCGTTGACATTCGCCTCAAACCGAACCCACTCGAACATGTTGTGCTTGAGGGTGATCGTCACCTGGTCCGCCTGGCCCGAGACCGCCGCTTCCACATTGTTCAGCGGGTAGTTCACGCTCAAGTCATCCATGGATACGACCGGTCGATTCATGCCATACGCGTTGTTCATGAAATCGTCATTGCAGACGAAGAAGAACGGCGCCGGCCCGGCATAGCTCTTGTTTTGCAGGGTTTTGGTCGAAACGATGAAATGCTCGAAGTAACCGTTCCACCACCATTCGTAGTAGTACGGCGGCAAGGGCGAGCGATTCACCAGGCTCGGCATGAAGATTAGCGGCGGAGCGGGAATGGCCTGCCATTGACCGTCAACATTTTCCAGTTGGATCATGTCCGCCACGTCGAAATGGTGCAGCTCACGACTGCCTAAGGGCCCCAGGGCTTCGTGCTCGATCCAGTTGTTGCCCTTCGGGAAAAAGAAGACCCATCGGTTGTATCGCGTCGAGAACATCTCCATGCACACGTCGGCGTTCAATTCATCGGTGATCCCGTTGGTGAGCCGCGCGGGGATGCCGTGCGCCTGGGCCAATCCGACGGCGGCCGCCGAGATATCGCCGCAGCTCCAAACCATCAAATCACCAAAGACCTCGTTCATGGCGATGATCGGCAGCGCTCGATACTCGTTGCTGACCACCGAGCTGATTCCGTCCCAGTGAAAATGATTCGAGGTGAAGTGAATGATCGCTTTCATCATGTCCCATTCGCGATCTTTCCAATCGAGGGACATGTTTACGTCAGCGAAGATGCCGCGCATCGCAGCATATTCGCGAAGCCAGGGCATGTCGTTGTCGCCGGGCTGCGAATCAAACTCGTACCCGTGCATCTGGTAGGGATAAGCCGCATCGTCAACGACCTGTCCGTTCGAGAGGATCTCCCAGACTAACTCGGAACGGGCCGGTGCGGTCGCCAGCGCAACCGTGAAAAGCAACAGGGCGCCCAGACCGCCTCGGGGCGCGCACCGGCGCAAAATGGTCGTTTTCCATCGCATGCCCCACCCTCCACGAATTCGAGCCGTTGCAACCGCTGCCTGGCGGTGATAGCCGACGAATCCCCCATTTCGCAATCCGGCAACGCTTGTGCAGGTTTGAGGTTGGATCCTTGCAGGCAAGCCCGCCGGGATTCAGCCTGTTCTGAATTCACTCCACACATGTTAAGATAGTTCAAAACCAGGGCACAAAACAATCTCTATCCGGGGATTTTTGTGCGGAAATCAGCGGGAATGCTCGCGGCCGCGCCATCCGGGCGCTGCGGTGGCCCTATCCAGGAGTTCGATGGCATGGCATGGCAGGCATTGGATCGAATTACCCCTGTTATTGACACCGAGGCCGGACCCGTTCTGAACGAGGCCGTTCGCGACAAAATTCGATCGTTTTTCCCCCGATACGAGACCAAACGCGCGGCATTGCTGCCCGCCTTGCACATCGTGCAGGACGCGCTGGGGCATGTCAGCTACGCGGCCATGCTGGAAATCGCGCACGTGTTGGAAATTCCCCCCAGTGCCGTGATGGATACCCTTAGCTTCTACACTCACTTCTGGGACCATCACAAAGGGAAAAAGGTGATCGTGCTCTGTCGCAGCCTGTCGTGCCAGCTTTTGGGCGCCGATGCTGTTCTGGCGACACTCAAAGATCAATTGCAGATTGATGAACACGGTACCACCGCGGATGGCCAGTACAGCCTCCTCACCGAAGAATGCCTGGCCGCCTGCGATCACGGGCCTTGCATGCTGATCAACGAAAAACTGCATAAAAAGGTAAAACCCGACGACGTCGCGAAGATACTCAAGGACCCCAAGAACGATCAGATCGCCTGTGAACGTTCCGATCTGTTTGACCGGCCGGCGGCGGCGACCGGACCGGAACAGGCCGTTCCCGACCTGCCGACGACTTCCGATGTCAACGAAATGAAACGCGCCGGTCACTGACGTCACGAACACATCCCGCGTCGCAGGTTCTGTATCTGGCCAACCATGTCCTTCACCGGGCTTGAGCCTGACCGATTCACGCCACCCCGCGAGCCGCTTTCGACGGTGCTGGGCGCGCTGGCGCTGATGACGCTCGCCGTGTTTCTGATCCTCTCGCCCATCCTCCATCTGTCCGACTGGAGCGCGCCCATCACGAATCTCAACGTCCTCGAGGCCGTGGCGTGGCGCGAGGGAAGGCTGCACCTCTCGACCCCGCTCGGTCAAGACCCGCGTTATCGCCCGACGGATACCGCCTTCGTGAACGGCCGCGTCTACAACATCTTCCCTCCCTTCATGTCGTTTTTCAGCTATGCGGCGCTGACGCTCCAGAGCTGGCAAGGCTTCGACGACGCCTTGGCCCGCGAGGCCGCCGATCCGGGGACCTCGGCGATTTACGCACCGTGGTACGTCTTGCTGGTTTTCTGGCCGTTGCCGATCGCCGCCTTCTGGGCGGCGCGCGAATCGATTCTCGCCGCGCAGCGCCCCGGGCCGCTCGCCGGATCAACGGGATGCCCATCACCACCAACGCTCACGCCGAGCATCGGCGCCGCGCTGATCGCGGCCTATTGGATGCTGGGCACGCCGCTGACGCGACTTTTATATAATTGTCAAACTGCTGCCACCAACGAACTGAACCACGTGCTCGCCGGCACCGGGCTGCTGCTCGTCGCCGGTGATCTCGTCCACCGGCGACGGATGTGGATCGCCGCCGTCGGGCTGATCTGGGCCATGTGGTCACGCCAGCTCACCGTCTTCTACCTCCTCGCGCTGCTCGGACTGGTCTGGAGCGCGTGGCGCACCCGGAAACAAGGCCGCTCGACGGCTCGCGGATCGAATCCGTCTCCTTCGCTCGAATCGCCGGCCGTCGCTGCAAACCCCGCCCAATCCCAATCACTCCTGATGCCGGAGTATGCCTCTGCGTCGACCGTCGTCGCGACGCCGCTGCCATCCCCCATTCAGGACGCGCCGACCGATCCCGCGCGCATCGTCCGGCGTGGACTGATTGCCGCGCTGCTCGTCATCATTGTCGGCGGCGGTGCCCTTGCCACGCTCAACACACTCAAGTTCGGTCACCCTTTCGACACCGGTTATGCCGCGATCTACGCCGGCCGCGAGAAAGACCTTTACGCCAAACGCTACCTGCGCTACCAGAAGCTCTTCGACGTGCGGTTCCTGCCGGAAAACTTTTACTGGATGAATCTCGCTCCGCCCACCATCGAAGTCCGCCGCATGACCGCCATCATCAGCGGCGAGGGTGACGGCACCGCCCTCTGGATCACGTCGCCCCTGCTGCTGCTGGTCCTGATCGCCGCTCGATCCTGGTGGCGCGATCCCGCGCGACGCGCCCTGATGCTGGCGTCGTTCGTGGTCGTCTTCGGATTTCTCTGCTACCACAACACCGGATCGCTCCAGCGCGGGTTTCATCGCTTTTCGATGGATGTCGTACCCATCTGGCTCATCGTCATCGCACCGTACGCCGTGACGCGCCGCGCCCTGCCTTTTACACTTGCCTGCCTGGCGTACAGCACACTCTACTTTCACTTTCTATGCCGCAACTGACGACCGCACCCGAGCAGCCCCTCTCGCCGCCGAACGCGCCCGATCCGCCGGCGCGCCGCACGCCGAACGACCGCGCCCAATCCCTCGGGGTCTTTCTGCTTTTGGTCGTCGCCATCCTTCTGGTCGCCGGAAAAAAACTTCAACTGTCTCAATGGTCCGCCTCCGCCGACGACAACGCCGCCATCGCCGAGGCCATGGCCTGGCGCGCCGGCCGGCTCGACCTCCCCCACGAAGGCCGCGACGCCGCCGTCGATCGCATGCACGATACGGCCTGGTACAACAACAAGGTCTACAACATCTTTCCGCCGCTGATGGCTTTCTTAAGCTATGCCGCCGCTCCATTGAACCAGGCACTCTCCGGCCGGCCTGACTTTTGGCAACCGATGCTTTACGCGCTGCTCGCCTTCGGTCCGCTTCCGTTGCTGGGCTTCCTGGTGTTCCGTCGCGCCACGAACTCGGATTGGCGGGGCGCATTGATTACGCTCGTCTGGATCGCCGGCTCACCGCTTCTCCCCGCGCTGGGCGAAGCACGCGGCGCTTACCTCGGCTCGCTCAATCACGTCTTCTCGCAGACCGGCCTGCTCCTCTTGCTCTGGGATGTCCTCGGAAAACGCCGAATCTGGCTCGGATTGATCGGTCTCGCCGTCGCGGTCTGGAGCCGGCAGATGACCGCGCTCTATGCCCCCGCGCTCCTCTGGGCCGCATGGCGCGGGCCGGCAGATGCGCGCGGTTTCTCGCGAAACAAGCGCGCCTTCGGGACGATACTCGGGCTTGCGATGATTGCCGCACCACTGCTTACTCTCAACTACCTCAAATTCGGCAACCCCCTGCAATTCGGCTACGGCTACATTTACGAAAACCGGCCCTCTGGTTACGTCGAGGATCGCTTCCGCGCCCACGGGGTCTTCTCGCACCATTTCATTCCCGAGAACGCATACTACCAGTTCGTCGCACCGCCACGCGTCGCCCTCGGACTGGATGGCCTCCACGTCAGCGAGACGAACAACATCGGCACAGGAATTGTCTGGACGACGCCCATCGTGCTCTGGCTCTTGATCGCACTGCCTCGTTGCCTCGCGCAGGCTCCCGCTCGCATCGCGCTCCTGTGCAGCCTCGCAGTCATGCTCGGCGACCTGTGCTATCACAGCCCCGGCTTCCTCCAGAGCGGCTACAGCCGCTTCGCGATGGACTACCTGCCCGTTTGGCTGGTTCTCGCGGCGCCCTGCATGTTCGACCCGCCACCCAACCGGCAGACCGACCGCTGCGACTCGGCATGGGGCTGGCGAAACTGGCTGACGGCCGCCTGTGTTGCGTGGAGCCTCTTTTACTTCCAAACTATCACCCCCGACGCGTATTTCCGTGGAGTGGTCGGAGGCTAAATGGCAAAGTTCGAACCGGTTCTGTTAAGAAACGTGGGCGTGCCCGACTCCCACAAGCTCGACGTCTACCGCTCGCGCGGGGGGTATGCCGCCGCGAAGAAGGTTCTCACCGAATGGACCCCCGACGCCACCGTGGAATTCATCAAATCCAGCGGGCTGCGCGGCCGCGGCGGCGCCGGGTTCCCCACCGGCATGAAATGGTCGTTCCTCCCGGCGGATCGCACCATCACTTACCTTTGCGTCAATGCCGATGAATCCGAGCCGGGCACCTTCTGCAACCGCGTGCTCATGGAGCACGACCCCCACCAGTTGCTCGAGGGCATCCTTATCGCCGGCTACGCCACGCGAACGACCGTCGCGTACATTTACATGCGTGTAGAGTTTCACGAGCAGTTTCACCGGCTCCAAAAAGCGCTCGATGAAGCCTACGCCGCCGGCTTGTTCGGCAAGAAGCTCTTTGGCACCGATTACAACCTCGAATGCTACATCCATCGCGGCGCGGGGGCCTACGTCTGCGGCGAGGAAACCGGCCTGATCGAGAGCCTGGAGGGCAAGCGCGGCTGGCCGCGAATCAAGCCGCCCTTCCCGGCGATAGAGGGACTGTTCCGCCGGCCGACCGTCGTGAACAACGTCGAGACGATCTGCTGCGTGCCACACATCGTTGAGCGGGGTGTGGACTGGTTCAAATCCCTCGGTCCCGAAGGCTCCAGCGGCCCGAAGCTCTACACGCTTAGCGGCCCCGTGAAGCGGCCCGGCTGCTTTGAAGCCCCGCTGGGGATCCCCTGCCGCGAACTGATTTTCGGCGAGGATTTCGGCCAGGGCATGCTCGACGGCAAGCGCGTCAAGGGCTGCATCCCCGGCGGCCTGTCGGTCGGCGTGCTGACCGAGCAAGAACTAGACTGTCGTCTTGATTTCGACGACGTCCGCAAGTACGGCTTGCTGGGCCTTGGCACGGCCGGCGCGATCGTCATTCCGCACGATGCCGATATCCGCCAGGTTCTGGCCAATATCGCCCGGTTTTATTCTCACGAAAGCTGCGGCCAGTGTACCCAGTGCCGCGAGGGAACGAACTGGCTGTACAAAATTGCGATGCGCATCGCCCTGGGCGCCGGGCGGATCGAGGACCTGGACCTGATCGTCGAGGTCACGAAGAACATGGGCATGATGCCCGGCCTGTCCATCTGCGGCCTGCCGGACGGCGCAGCGTTCCCCATACGTACTCTCGTGGAAAAGTTCCGTCCGGAGTTCGAGGAACACATCCGCCGGCAGGAGCCGGGTCGAGTGCATCAGGTCCTGAAGCGATTGAACCCCGCTGTATACGAGTTGCCCATTCTACGCGGTAGCTGAACGAACCTGCGCCGCCGCACGAAATCGCCAGGACGCTGAAACCCGGCATGGATTCTTTACGACTCGCTAAAAAAGGTCCTGCTCATCGGGTGGGACGCCGCCGATTGGAAAGCAATCCACCCCCTGCTTGACGCCGGAGAGATACTACAAGCTGTTCAAAACCCCCTCTCTCTTTCAGCGTGAGGGTCGGGGGTGAGGGTGAATCATTTCGGTTGAACTACTTTTCCCTCACCCAACCTCTCCTCCAAGGGGGAGAGGAGTTATGAAACCAGTTCTAGGCAATCAGGAAATTACCGGACCAACGATAAATAACATAATACAATACATAGACTTACAATCTATTGACCTGCGGCTCTCCCTTCGGTCCGAACGAGCCGAAAGCGATCAGAGATGAAAATCTTGTACTCCCGGGTTCCTCCACCGAAGTACCCGCAAAAAAAATTTAACTTGCCCCCCATGAAGCCTTGACTTCAAGACATCATTTGTGGTAGATTGCCGTTTGTGAATGGGGAGGAAGCACCCCAACAATAAAGAACCGAAAGGTATCGAACACAATTCTGGAGGAGAGAACATGAACAGTCTGCAAACCCTTCTGTCGAAGTTTGACAAGCGCTGGCTGGGTGCCGGTGCGGCGGCTGCCGGCGCTGCTGTTGCCACGCAGGCAACCGAGGCGGCCATCGTTCACACGCCGAACGCAAACATCAACATTCCTTCCACGACGGCGGGCATTTATCTGAACGTCGTGACGGGTGTGTTCAGCACAGCGCCTGCCAGTGCTCCGGGTTGGGACGTCAACCCGTGGAGCAGCTCGACGCTTAGCTATTTCAACCCGTCAGCGCCCTCCGGTGGCGTCTATGTGCTCCGCGTCGGTGGTGGCGCGGTCGGCAACCTGCCCATTGGCACGACCATCGGTCCGACCCCCGGCGGCGGCCGAACCTACGGCAGCGGTTCGGCACAGGTGACCGGCAACGATCCGCACATCCTCAACAGCGACCAGAACTGCATCGGGTTCCGCTTCCAAAATGAAGCCAACCAGAACCAGATTCACTACGGCTGGATGAGGATCTCGCTCGCCGGCGCGTTGAATGGGCAGCCCCGCACGATTACCGAGTACGCTTACGAGAGCGTCGCTGGCGCAGAGATCGGCTGCGGTATCGTACCGGAACCGAGCACGCTCGCCCTGCTGGCCCTCGGCGCGGTTGGTCTGATTCGCCGCCGCAAGTAATATCCCGTCGTAGCTCTATTGCCGACGGCGATGTGTTCGATATCCTTAGCCGGTGCTGTCCTTCGCGGGACGGCACCGGCTTTTTTTTGATCCAGCTTTTTAACTGGCGTTCAATGGTGCAGTGAATGGCGGCTCAACAACTTGCCCAGCGAGTGCTTCTCATCGGTTGGGATGCCGCAGACTGGAAAATCATCTCCCCGCTCGTCGATGCAGGCCAGATGCCGGCCTTGTCTGCCCTGATCGACGGCGGCACCATGGGCGAGATCGCCACGCTGAATCCGCCGCTCTCGCCGATCCTCTGGACCTCCATCGCCACCGGCAAACGCGCCTTCAAACACGGCATTCGCGGCTTCGTCGAACCCATCGACGCGGCCCCAGGCGTCCGCGCCGTCAGCAGCACCTCGCGATCCTGCAAAGCGATCTGGAACATTCTCCATCAAGCCGGCCATACGCCGCACGCCGTCGGATTCTTCGCCTCGCATCCGGCCGAGCCGATCCGCGGCGTCTGCATCAGCAATCAGTTCGCCGAATCGCCGCCGAAGAATCCCACGGACCCGTGGCCGCTGCCGGTGGAGGCCGTTCACCCCGCGTCGAAGGCGGATGCGTTCGGAGCGCTTCGCGTTCACCCGTCCGAGATCGGTGATGACGTGCTGCGCGAGTTCATCCCGCGGCTGGACGAGGTGGATCGAACGCGCGACGATCGTCCCGCAAAGCTCGCCGCCGCCCTCGCAAAAGCCGCCACCCTTCAAGCCGCGACCACGACGATCCTCGAAAATGAGCCGTGGGATTTCGTCGCGACCTACTTCGACGCCATTGACGTGATCTCGCACCATTTCATGCCGTTCCACCCGCCGCGCATGCCGCACATCGACGAGCGGGATTTTGAGCTGTATCAGCATGTCATAACGGGCATCTACAAGTTCCACGATCTGATGCTCGCGCGACTCGTCGAGCTGGCCGGGCCCGACGCCTCGATCATCGTCCTCTCGGATCACGGTTTTCACAGCGATCACTTGCGCCCCGTCGCCGATCCCGCCGCGCATCATGCATCTGATCCATCCGCGGACGCTGCGATGGACGCCGCGTGGCATCGGCCGCTGGGCGTGTTGTTCATGCACGGACCGCACGTTCGCAAGGACGATCGCATCTTCGGCGCGACGCTACTGGATATCGCGCCGACCATTCTGACGATGTTCGGTCTACCGGTCGGGCAGGACATGGACGGCAACGTGCTCGTGCCCGCGTTTGATACGCTGATCGAGATTGAGCGAATCGAAAGCTGGGACGCGGTCGAAGGCGACGCCGGAATGCACCCCCCCGGCAAGCGTGAGCAGCCGTTCGATCAGGCGGCTGTGATGCAGCACCTGGTGGACCTGGGCTACCTCGAAGCGCTGGATCAGGATGCGAAGAAGAACGCCGACGCGGCGATCCGCGAGGGCAATTTCAATCTGGCGATCAGCTACATGGAGGCCGGCAAGCTGAACGACGCGTGCCGCCTGCTGGAGCCGCTGCATGATGCCCATCCCGACGAGCCCCGCTACGCCACGCCTCTGGCACGTTGCTTGCACTACCTGGGCCAGCCGCAGCGGGCATCCGACATCATCGAACGGCTCGTCGCGCGGCACCCGGATCTGCCCGACGCGGCGCTGCTGCTGGCGGCCGTGCGGTTCAACCTCGGGCGACAGGAGGAGGCCATCGAGCTGCTGACGCACGCGGCGGCGCGCAATCCGAACGATGCGCGCGTTCACCACATGCTGGGCGGGGCGATGCTTAGCATGCAGAAGTGGAAGGAAGCGGAGGCCTGCTACCAGAAGGCGATTGCTCTGAACGAAGCCGACCATGAATCCCTGAACGGTCTCTCCTTCGCGCTGCTCAAGCTGGGTCGATTCGAGGAAGCGGCGGAAGCGGCGTTGCGAGCAGTTGGAATTCAGCATTTTTTCCCCGTGGCGCACATGCACCTGGGGATGGCGCTGACGAATCTGAAGGAGTTCCGCCGGGCGCTGGGTCCGCTGGAGTTGGCCGTGTCGATGCAGCCGAATCTGCTGGACGCGCATCGTTACCTGGCGACGATCCACCGGGAGTTGATGAACTGGGACCTGGCGAAGAAGCACCGCATCGCGGCGGAAGAACTGATGAAACACCTGCCGCCGCAGAATCGCTGACGGGACCGCTGCCGATCGGGATCAGTATCGAAACGCGGATTTTTTCTCATACAGCGCAAGGCGCTCGCGGAAGCGAGCCATCCGGCCTTGCGAGGCGCTGGTGGTCTTGAGGCTCAAGACCTCCTGCATGATCTGGACCGCGCGGGGGAAGTCTCCGGATTCGGCGTATGCCGCGGCCAGGGTGTCCAGCACTTCCGGGTTTTTGTGACCGGTTGCCTTGTCGGCCAGCATCGCCAGACGCAGGGCTTCGGCGCCCTGGCGAAGCGCCGCCTCACTCGAAGTCGCGCGAATCCACGCCAGCATGTTGGCGAGCGACGTGTCCCGATCGGCGATTTTTGTGTTGTCCCGGAAGAACTGCTGGGCGGCTTGAGCCGATTGGCGGTGCAACGCCTGCACCACACGCGACATCGCCCCGCGGACGACGCCTCCTTCATCCGTCTCGATGCAATGCTGAATAAGCTGGAACGCCTTGGCATAGTCGCCCTTCCTGCCCCAGCGTTCAACCGCGCCGGCGACCGTGCCGAGGGGATCCCGATAGCGCTCGGCCGACTGCGCGTAGTTACCGCGCGCCAGAACATCGGCAAACTTGAGGAACACACCCGGTTCGATCGGCATCAGCGGATCGGCCCGCCAGGCGCCGAGGACATACAGAAGTTTGCCGATCAGTTCGCAGTCGTACTCCTCGGGTGAATCGAACGCGCGCAGGGCGTTGGGATAGGACTTGCCGGCGGTCTCAAAATCATCCGTGAGGAGATAGGCCGCAACCAGCCCCACGCAGGCCCCGGGGTGTTTGCGTTGTCGCACAATGACTTGCTGGAAATAGTTCGGCGCATCGGAGGAGTGGTTGAGCAAAGCCACGATACCGGTTTGAGCGAGCAAATCCAGATCATCGGGCCGGTTCTTGAGGATGATCTTGTATTGCTGGGCGGCCTCGTCGTAGCGTTTCAACTCGAGCAGCGCCTGGGCATACAGTTGACGATTTTCATCGTCGCCGCTGAACTGCGAGAGGTAGTCCTTGAAATGCTTTAGCGCCAAGTCCATCTCTTGCCGGAAATAGTGAAGGCGACCCAGCAGCTTGTTGGCCTGATCGAGATAGCGAGGATATTTGCGAAGCTCGGAAACGACCGAGATCGCCAAGTCGAATTCACCCACGTCGATCAGCTGCGCCGCCACGTCCAGCAGCCATTCGGGCTGGGCGCCGATGCTCATCATGCGGATGTAGAGGGGATCCCGCACGACGGGCGGTTCGCGGCCCTGTTTTTCGGCATCGGTGTGAATCCCGGCGTTGACGCGGTCTCCCTTGGCCTCCAGCAACTTTGCCAGCGCTCCATGGGCCCGAGCGAACTTGGGGGCGCATTCCAGGGCTTTCTGGTAGTGCTTGATCGCTTCGTCGTTCTGCTTTTTCAGCCTTGCGCATTCTCCAAGCCCGAAATGCACACGGGGATCCTTCGGTGATAAACTCGCCGCCTTCTGATAAAGCACCTGTGCTTCATTTAGATCCTTCTCACGGATCAGATCGGCCAATCGTACGATGACCGCCGGATAGTCCGGGTCCATCCGGTAGGCGCTCCGGTAGGCTTCCACCGCCCGGGAGAACTCGTACGAATCCTCCAGCGCCATCGCAAGGTAATACTGCCACTTCATCTCATTGGGAGCCAGACGCGCAGCCCGCTCCAGGAACTGGATGGCCGGAGTAGATTTGGAGAATCGCTGGCAGAGAATCCCCACCTCGCCGATTTTCTCGGGGTTGGACGGGTCGGCCTGGGCTGCCTTGTAAGCATCTTCCAACAGCCGAGTATCTTCCGCCGGCAGTCCCAGGAGATCCACGACCGGCAGCGAGGAATCAGCCTTGGCGGCCGGGCCGGAGGATCCGGAACTCTCGGCGGGCATTGAAGTCGATTGAGCCTGCCCCCCCGCCAGCGCGCCCAGCCACGCAAACAGGATTCCGGCGTATCGAGCGGGAGGTTGAAATCGAACATTTCGTCCACGGAGCAAGAATCGCATTGGCATGGTGTGCGTCGTCATGAAAGACCATTGGAACTGCCGCGTTTCGACCGCCTTGGAACGGCCTGGCAAAGGCTGTGATTTTATCCGAACCGCGCGGGCAACGCCAAGAAAGGCTTCAGTTTGCCAAGCCCGGTCGAAGTTTGTGACGTTATTCACAAACCAGCCGATTCGCATTATAACGAAGCGAAATCGGCGCAGTTCTGCGGCAGCAGGACGGGACTCGCGCAGGTCTGGAGTGGCATGCCCAAGATCATTGTCGATGGCAGGGAAGTCGAATGCCGGGATCGCATCCCGGTGCTGCAAGCCGTTCTGGAGGCGGGGTGGGACGTTCCCCATTACTGCTATCACCCGGGTCTTTCCATCGTGGCGTCGTGCCGGCTGTGCCTGATGGAAATGAAGATGCCCAATCCGAAGACCAAGGCGATGGAATGGGCGCCTCGGCTGATGCCCAGTTGTCAGACGCCGGTCAAAGAGGGGATGGAAGTCCGGTTCGACTCGGAGAAGGTGCGTGACAATCAAAAGCACTGCATGGAGTACTTCCTGCTGAACCACCCGCTGGATTGCCCGGTGTGCGATCAGGCGGGCGAGTGCTATTTGCAGGATTACAGCCTGAAGTTCGGCGAGGCGACCAGTCGCATGGTCGAGGCGAAGAACAAGAACCCCAAGAAGGACATCGGCAGCAAGACCTTGTTGTACCAGGATCGCTGCGTGATGTGCTCGCGGTGCGTTCGGTTCTGCAACGAGGTGGCAGGCACGGGCGAATTGGCGATCGTGAACCGGGGGAGCCGGGCGGAGATCGACGTGTTCCCCGGCGTGCCGCTGGAAAATCGGCTTCAGGGCAACGTGGTGGACCTCTGCCCGGTCGGCTCGCTGCTGGATAAAGACTTTTTGATGGATCAGCGGGTATGGTTCCTTCGCGGGGGCGATTCGATCTGCCCGCTGTGCGCCACGGGCTGCGCCATTCGCGTGGATCAGAACAACGGCACGGTCTATCGCGTCAAGCCGCGCTTCAACCCCGGCGTGAACGACTGGTGGATCTGCGACGACGGGCGATTCGGCTGGAAATACGCGCACGATGAGAAGCGCCTGAATCAGTTGATGGTGCGGCGCGGCCTGGAGGTTGATTCACCGGAGTGGAGCGCGCTGCCGGGGATCGTGCGCGTGCGGCTGGAGTCGCTCGTGCGATCAGCGGGTGGCGAAAAAATCGCGGTGCTGCTCTCGCCGTTCATGGCGTGCGAAGAGGCATGGATGCTGGCGTCGTTTGTGCGGTCGATCGCACCGGAGAGCACGCTGGCGATGGGGCCGGTGCCGTATGAGGGCGAAGACGACACGTTCCCGAAGGGATCGAGCAACGGCGCGGCGGTGAAGTTCCGCGTGCTGGCAGAAAAATGCCCGAATCGCCGGGGAATTGAGATGATCCTCGCGTCGCTGGGCGGAAATCGCGCGACGTTCGAGGAGTTTACGAAGAAGGCGGGTGAAGGGGCGTTCGCCGGGGCGTGGATCGTCGGCGGCTATCCCAAGCCGTGGCTGACGAAGGAACTGGAGGGCGCGCTCGGCAAGATTGAGACAATTTTCGCGCAGGACCTTTTCCCGAGCGCGCTGACCGGCGCGGCCACGATCGTGATGCCCAGTTGCTCGTGGGCCGAGCGGTCGGGCACGTTCCTCAACGCACAGAACAAGGTGCAGCCGTTCGAGGCGGCGATCGCGCCGATCGAGGGTTGCCAGAGCGATGGACAGTACCTGCACGCGATCTGGGGCGGGCAGGGGCTGTATCAGGCGGCGAAGGTGCGCGAAGCCATGGCGAAGTCGATGCCGGCCTTCGCCTCGATCCATGTCCCCCCGCCCATGCCGGAGCACGCGCACTGATGATTGACGGCGTAAAAAACATCCTGGCCGACCAGTTCTGGTTCAGCCTGATTTTGTCGGGCGCGGCGCTGGGCGGGATCATGACGGCCGTGGCGTACGGGATTTTGCTGGAACGGAAGATCGCGGCGTGGATGCAGGATCGGTACGGTCCGAATCGCGTGGGTCCGTACGGTTTGTTGCAGCCGCTGGCCGACGGACTGAAGTTTCTGCTGAAGGAAGACATCATCCCGCGGAACGTGGATCGCGTGCTGTTCGTGCTGGCGCCGCTGGCGATATTTGTGGTGGCGCTGATCGGCTTCGCGGTGATCCCGTGGGGCGGGACGTTCAAGTGGCCGTGGATGGCGGCCGACGCCGCGCCGCTGAAGGTGCAGGTGGCGAGCATTGATATTGGACTGTTGTATATACTCGCGGTCGCGTCGCTGGGGGTGTACGGCGTGGTGCTGGGCGGGTGGGCGAGCAACAACAAGTATTCGTTCTACGGCGGGATGCGCGCGGCGGCGCAGATGCTTTCGTACGAAATCCCGATGGGGCTGGCGATACTGACGGTCGTGCTGACGGCCGGGGCGCTGCGGCTGGAGGATCTGGTCGCCTATCAGGCCGGGCACTGGTGGATCGTGGCGTATCACCCGTTGGTGGCGTTGATTTTCTTCACGACGGCGCTGGCGGAATCGAACCGCATGCCGTTCGATCTGGCCGAGAGCGAGCAGGAGCTGGTCGGCGGGTACCACACGGAATACAGCGCGATGAAGCTGGCGTTGTTTTTCCTCGCGGAGTACGCGCACATGATCACGTCGAGCGCGCTGATGGTGTGCCTGTTCTTCGGCGGCTGGCGCGTGCCGGGGTGGACGTGGCTGAACGAGGATCCGTCGGTGCTGGCGATGCTGGCGCGGGTCGGGGCGATGTCGGGCAAGATCTTCCTGTTGATCTGCGTGTACATGTTCATCCGCTGGACGATCCCGCGGTTTCGGTTCGACCAGTTGATGCGTCTGGCGTGGAAGAGCCTCGTGCCGATGTCGATGGCGCTGGTGGCGCTTCAGGGCGCGGTGATCTACTACGGTTGGCCGCAATGGTTCACGCTGATCGGCAACGGGTCGATTCTGCTGATCGGCGGCGCGGTGAGCGCGCTGGGCGGCAAGCCGATCACAGGCCGGCAGCAGAGCCTGGGTCCGGTGGGCCGGTCGCCGGGGCGGGAGGCGATGAGCCATGTCTAGCGGTCGGGACTGGAAACAGACAGACGTAGTTTATGTGACGCAGCCGCCGCTGTCGATGGGCGAGCGGTTGTACCTGCCGCAGATTTTCGGCGGGATGAAGACGACATTGCGGCACCTGTTCAAGAAGCGGCTGCGCGACGAGACGGTGGTGCAGTATCCCGAACAGAAACGCACGCTTCGCAAGGAGATTTATCGCGGCGTGCATCGATTGAATCGCGATGAGCAGGGCCGCGTGGCGTGCGTGGCGTGTTTCATGTGCGAGACGGCCTGCCCGGCGCACTGCATTCACATCGAGGGGGCCGAAAGCCCCTGGCCCGACCGCGAGAAGTACCCGATCCAGTTCGACATCGACGAGCTGCGGTGCATCTACTGCGGCATGTGCGAAGAGGCCTGCCCGGTCGATGCAATCGAGTTGACGCCGGAGTATCATCTGGTCGGCGGCTCGCGTGAGGAGATGATCTTCGACAAGGAAAAGCTGCTGATGGTGTTCGATCGAACGAAGGACGAGAAGCCGCGGAAGGGTCCGGCGATTACGGGGTATTAGTGCGTGTTTCCGCTCGCGCAGCCTTCGTGATGCGCGACTCGGCTTGGTGGCGCAGTGCAGCCTGAACTGGTATATGGCATCTATGTCGTGTCGGCGCTGGGGGCGCTGGCGACGTACCTCGCGTTGCCCAAGGCGAGCGGCGGCGTGCGCCGCGGCGTGCTCTGGACGCTGATGGCCATCGCGGCCGGCGCGGGGCTGATGCTGCTGGGTCGCATCCTCGGCGAGCAGGCGGGGCGCGTGTATTTTTGCATTCTGGCGGCGTTGGCGCTGGCCGGCGGCGTGGGCGTCGTGACGCACAGCCGCCCGGTTTATTCGGCGCTGTTCTTCATCGTGGTGGTATTGAGCACGGCCGGATTGATGTTTCTCGTTGGCGCGGAGTTCCTCGGCGCGGCGCTGGTGATCGTCTATGCCGGCGCGATCCTGGTTACCTACGTATTTGTCATCATGTTGGCACAACAGTCGGCCCCGACGACGGGCGGGCAGTTCGCGGCGGCACTGGATTACGACCGCTCGGCGCGCGAGCCGCTGGCGGCGATTCTCGCGGGGTTCGTGCTGGTCGGCGTCATCGGCGGCGCGATCGTGAAGCACGACTGGTCGAAGCTGGCGGCCGGTGCGGCGAAGTCCGCGGCAGCCGAAGGTTCCAGCAACGTGCTGGACCTTGGCGGCCTCCTGATGTCGCCACAGTTCGCAGTGAGCGTCGAGCTGGCCGGCGTGCTGCTGATGGTGGCGATGATCGGCGCGATCGCGATCGCGCGAAAGAAAGTGCCGCATGCAATGGAAGACGCGGGCGAGGAACGCCGCCCCGGCGAGATCGGGCGGCATGTGAAGCCGTTCTAACGATGACGCGCGCAAGGTCGTCCAGGGCCGCGGCCATTTAGCAGGCGAGCTTGCTCGCTGTGGATGAAGAAGACGCAACGACCGCACTGCTTGAAGCAGTGGCACACAATGAGAAGAGCGCGATGAGCAGTGCGACGGGATTGATGGTGCTGGGCGCGGCCCTGTTCGGATTGGGCGTCGTGGGATTTCTCACGCGCCGCAATCTGATCGTGATGTTTCTCTGCACCGAGGTGATGTTTCAGGGCGTGCTGGTGAATCTCGTCGCGATGGGAGTGGTCTGGAAGAATCTCCAAGGCCAAATGTTCGGCCTGTATGTGCTGGTCATCGCCGCGGTCGAGGCGGGTCTGGGCCTGGCGATCGTGGTGATGCTGTACCGCCGGCGCGGGACGCTGGACGCGGAGAGTTGGCGTGGGCTGCGCGGGTAGTTTGAAGTTGCTCGCCGGCGCGGCGGGCGATATCGCTGCGAGCGTGCTCGCGGCAAACGAGTGGAAGTGATGCATTTGAAACTGTGGGCCATTCTGGTTCCGATGCTGCCGCTGGCGGGCGCCGCCTGGGTCGGGCTGATCGGCTTGCGCGGGCTGCGCGACCGGTCGCACTGGCTGGTGCTGCTCGGTGTCGCCGGTGCGTTTGCCTGCTCAATCATACTGTTTCAGCGGGTCAGCGCGGTGGACCCGAACGATGCGCACGCAGTCGCTCAAATGGCGCAACCGCTCGTGATGTATTCGTGGCTAAGCGTCGGCGGCGGTTCGTGGCTGGATGTGTCCTTTCGCGTCGATCCGCTCACGTGCGTAATGCTGCTCACGGTCACCGGCATTGCCCTGCTGATCGTCATGTACTCCGTCGGCTACATGCGCGACCACCACGGCCACGCCGAGCGCGGCTACGAACGGTTCTTCGCGTTTCTCGGCTTCTTCGTCTTCTCCATGTGCATGCTCGTTCTGGCGGGCAATTTCCTGCTGCTCTACCTGGGCTGGGAACTGGTCGGCCTGTCGAGCTACCTGCTCATCGGGTTCTATTATCAAAAGCCCGAGGCCGCGGCGGCGGCGAAGAAAGCGTTTCTCGTCAACCGCATCGGCGACTTCGGCTTCGGTCTGGGCATCCTGCTGATCTATCTCACGTTCGGCTCGCTCGATTACCGAACGGTGTTCGGTTTTATCGAGCAGGGCATCAAGCCCGATGGCACGGCCATTGAGGCGTGGCGGCTGACGGCGATCCCCCTGCTTCTCTTCTGCGGCGCGATGGGCAAGAGTGCCCAGATGCCGCTGCACGTCTGGCTGCCCGACGCGATGGAAGGCCCCACGCCGGTCAGCGCGTTGATCCACGCGGCGACGATGGTGACGGCGGGCGTGTACATGGTCGCACGGTGCCACGTCATCTTTGCATCCAGCCAGTACGCGATGTGGGTCGTCGGTTCGATCGGCGCGGCGACGGCGTTGATCGCGGCCACCATCGCCCTGACGCAATTCGACATGAAGCGGATCCTTGCGTACTCGACCTTGAGCCAGCTTGGGTTCATGTTCCTGGCGCTGGGCGTCGGAGCATTCGATACGGCGGTGTTTCACCTGTTCACGCACGCCTTTTTCAAGGCGCTGCTGTTCCTCGCTGCCGGCAGCGTGATGCACGCGATGAACGGCGTGATCGACATTCGACGATTTTCCGGCCTGCGGCGCGACCTGCCCATCACGCATGGGACGTTCCTGGTGGGCGGTCTGGCGCTGGCGGGCTTCCCGTTGTTGTCGGGCTTCTGGAGCAAGGATGAGATTCTGCACGCGGCCCTGGGCAGCGGCGTGCCGTGGCTCGGCTGGATCGGCCTGTTCACGGCGCTGCTGACAGCGTTCTATACGTTCCGAATGATCTTCATGGCATTTTACGGCGCCAAGCGGCTGCCGGTCGAGGTGGAACACGCGCACGAAAGCGGCGCGTGGATGACGATCCCGCTAATGGTGCTGGCGCTTGGCGCGCTGGGCGTGGGTTACTTCGGCGTGACGATGCACGCGGGCGGCGCATTCGGCATGTTCGAGCCGCACGGCAGGTTTCACGCATTCCTCGCGCCGGTGTTCAGCGACTTGAAGACGATGGCACACGCCGCGGGACCCGGTGCGGAAGCCTCGCACGGCGGCGGGCACGCGCTGATGTACATCTCCGCCGGGCTGTCGATCTGGGGCATTTTCACGGCGTGGTTCTTCTACCTGCGCCGGCCGACGATCCCGCTGGCGATCGCGCTGTCGAGCGGCCCGATGTATCAATTGCTATATCGCAAGTACTACTTCGACGAGCTGTACGATGTTGGGATTGTCCGCCCGCTTCGGCGGCTCGGCGATCTCTGCTACGCTGTGGACCGCTTCTGCATCAATCTGATTCTGTGGGTTATCGCCGCCGTCCCCCGCGCGATCGGCTACGGTCTCAAGACGTGGCAACAAGGCGCGTTGCAGGGCTACGCCGTCGGGATGGTGGTCGGCCTCGCGGTGATGTTGTGGTGGATGGTGGCGGAGTGAGAAAAGGCGAAACGCAGGAAGTTGGGTGCATCAGGCACGCGACGAAAAGGAAGCTGAATGTCGTTTCTGGCAACTAGCTGGATAGGCGAGCACATCCTGTCGCTGGTGATTTTTTTCCCGGTGGCTTGCGCGATGGTGCTCTACTCGCGCCGCGCGTGGGAGCCGGCCGCGATTCGACGCTTCGCGCTGACGTCGTCCGTGCTCACGCTTCTGCTGGCGGTCGCCGCGACCATGCTCTATCTGGAAGAGAGTCTGTCGGCGCGATTCACCGGCGGCTACGGCCTCGTGGAGCGCGCCGATTGGATCATCGGACAAAGCGGCGCCGTGGCGCTGCAAATCCAATACTACCTTGGCGTCGACGGCATCAGCCTGCCGCTCGTGC
Source organism: Planctomycetia bacterium (assembly GCA_015200345.1). Taxonomy (NCBI): domain Bacteria; kingdom Pseudomonadati; phylum Planctomycetota; class Planctomycetia; species Planctomycetia bacterium. The sequence continues at coordinate 1,673,865 of CP054187.1, forward strand.
TGCTCACGGCATTCCTGACGCCGCTGGCCATCTGGGGCAGTTACACGGGCATCGGCGAGCGCCACCGCGAGTATTACTCGCTCATGCTCATGCTGCTTGGAGCGATGCTCGGGGTGTTCTGCGCCCGCGACCTGCTGCTTTTCTACGTCTGCTTCGAGTTCACGCTGATCCCGCTTTACTTCCTGATCGGCATCTGGGGCGGATCCCAGCGGGCCAAGGCCGCCAATATGTTTTTCCTCTACACGCTCGCGGGCAGCATGCTCACCTTTGCGGGCGTGCTCTATCTCGGCTGGCAGGCGTCGCAGGCGCCGCTCGCGCCGGGCGGCACACACGCTTTCACGTTCGACATGGATGTGCTCGGCCGGCTCGCGAGCGAGGGGGTTCTGTCGCTCAACGCGCAATGGTGGCTGTTTCTCGCGTTCTTTGCCGGGTTCGCCATTAAGGTGCCGCTGTTTCCATTCCATACATGGCTGCCGCTGGCGCATACCGAAGCGCCAACGGCCGGCAGCGTTCTGCTGGCTGCGGTGCTGCTGAAGCTGGGCACGTACGGATTTCTGCGGTTGAGTCTGCCGATGCTGCCCGACGCGGCGCTGGCCCTGGCCCCGGCGATGGCGACGCTGGCCGTGGTGGGGATCATCTACGGCGCGCTGGCCGCCTGGGTACAGACGGATGTCAAGAAGCTCGTCGCCTACTCGTCCGTCTCGCACCTGGGCTTCTGCCTGCTGGGCATGTTCAGCCTCAAGATGGCCGGTCTGACCGGTTCGCTTTTGTACATGATCAATCACGGGCTATCGACCGGCGCGTTGTTTCTCATCGTCGGCATGATCTACGAGCGTTATCACACGCGCGAGATGGCCGAGATCGGCGGTCTCGCGCGCAAGATGCCCATCATGGCGTTCTTTCTGATCGTGTTCACGATGTCGAGCATCGGTCTGCCGGGGTTGAACGGCTTCGTCAGCGAGTTTCTCGTTTTGCTCGGCACGTTCACGTCGGCCAGCAAATCCGGCGGCACGCCGGTCGGTCCGTTGAAGCCGGTCTATGCCGTGTTCGCCGCGAGCGGCATCCTGCTCGGCGCGATTTACATGCTGCACATGGCCGGGCGCGTGCTGTTCGGCCCGCCGAAGGAGCCTGAACACGGGATGGATACGTCCACCGGATTGACGCAGGACCTGACGCGGCGCGAGGTGGGCATTCTCGCACCGATCGCCCTGGTGTGTCTGTTCCTCGGCGTATATCCCAGACCGGTCATGAACATGATGGAGCCATCCCTGAACGAAGCCGTGCTCACGAAGGTGCTGGGGCCGGCGAGCGAGGACGCCGCCGGCAATGCGCTCGCGGATAACAGCGGCGCAATCGCTTACCCGTCGCACTCGCGCGTGGCTGTGACAGACGTACCGACGGAAGGAGGCCGCCCATGACCTCCCTGCTGGCCATGCACCCGCTGCTGATGCACCTCATGCCCGAGGTGGTTCTCGTCTGCGGCGCGTCGGCGATCCTTCTCCTCGGCCTGGGTTCCGCCCAGCGCGGGAAGACTCGTTCAGCCGAGTTGGCCTTGCTCACGCTGCTGGGCGCGCTCTGGTCGGCCTATGTGATGGAAGACAATCCCCCGGCACCGGTCAGCGGGTTGTGGGAAAGCAGTCTCGTCTGGTACGCGCGCATGGTGTCGATCGGCGTGGGTGTGTTGATTCTCATGGTGAATCGCCACGTGCCACGCTCCGAGGAGAGCGCCGAGTTCTTCGCGCTGACGTTGTTCTCGATTGCGGGCATCTCGCTCGTGACGGTCGCGAACGACCTGATGCTGCTGTTCCTCGCGCTGGAGCTGGTCAGCGTGCCGACGTATGTGCTGGTCGGCCTGTCCCGACGATCGATTCATTCGCAGGAGGCAACGGGCAAGTATTTCTTCCTTGGAGCTTTCGCCGCAGCCATCACGCTTTACGGCTTTTCGTTTTTGTATGGCGCGGCCGGCACGATGCAACTTTTCAGCCGCAGCGCAAGCCAGCCATGCATCGCGTCGGTGCTCTCCGATCCGACCATGGCCTCCAACAAGCTCGTCATGCTCGGACTGGTGCTTTCGCTGACGGGGCTGGCGTTCAAGCTGGCGGCGGTGCCGCTGCATTTCTACGTGGCGGACGTCTATCAGGGGGCGGCCGCGCCGGTGAGCGGGCTGCTGGGTTTCGTGCCGAAGTTCGCGGGCGTTCTCGCGATCATTCGCCTGTTGAGCCTGACCGGCTGGGTCTTCGATCAGAAGCTATACGGTCTGCTGTGGGTCATGGCGGCCGCGACGATGCTGGTGGGCAACACGCTCGCGCTGATGCAGCACAACGTGAAGCGCATGCTGGCCTATTCCAGCGTCGCACACTCGGGCTACATGCTGGTCGGATTGGTCGCCGGGCCGGGCGTGGGCGAGTCGGTGGTGGCGTCGCCGCTGCGCAACGGACTGGTGGCGGTGTTGTTTTATGTCGCGATCTACGGCGTGATGAATCTTGGGGCGTTCGCGGCGCTGGCGTTTTTCCGGCGGCGCGACGAGGACGCCGACGAGGACCGCTCGGCCGAATCCGTCGAGGAGCTTTCGGGCGCGGCGCGGGAGCATCCGTGGGCGAGCCTGTGCCTGGCGTTGTGCGTGCTGGGACTGATGGGTTTCCCGCTGACGGCCGGGTTCCTCGGCAAGCTGTACATCTTCAGTTCGGCGATTTCGGCGGGCGCGGTGACGATGCGACACGATGCCATGCTGGGGCTGGTGATCTTCGGCGTGCTCAATTCGGCCATCGCGGCGGCGTATTACCTGCGGATCATTGCGGTCGTGTATCTCGGCAAGCCGGCCGAGGGCGGTCGGGTTGCGGGTTGCCACGCATTGAAGGGCGCGTTGGTGCTGTGCGCGATTGCAGTCGTGGGGTTGTTCGTGCGGCCAACGATTTTGTTTGAGCAATCAAGTCGCGCCGCCGAGGACGTGCACGTGGCCGCGCCGCACACGGCGGAAGCGGTGGCGGAGAGGCGCTTGCGAATAGCGAATAGCGACTAGCGAAAAAATGCAGAATGTAGATTTGAGAATGTAGAAAAGCGATACCGCTCCGAGCACCGACTTGGAATTTCGACCGTTTTCCTTTCGCTATTTGCCATTCGCTATTTCTTCAGAAGCTTGATCGGCGCGAAGGTTCCTCCCAGGATTTGCCTTGCGTTGGCCCCCAGCCAGTGTTGCAGCACCGTCGCATAGACCGCGCGAAAGTCGATCTGCCACTTCACGTCGCCGCGGTCCAGCTTGTTCGCGTCGAGACTTGGGTGTTGGCCGACCAGGCCCGGCTGCACGCCGCTGCCCACGACGAAGAGCGGCGCGGCGGCGCCGTGATCGGTGCCCTGCGAGGCGTTCTCCGCGACGCGGCGGCCGAACTCGCTGAAGGTCATGATCAGCACGCGGTCGAGCAGCCCGTCGGCTTTGAGCGATTGCACAAACTCGGCCAGCGCGTCGCCGAGCTGCGTCATGAGCTGCTGGTGCCGGCCAAGCTGGCCGGCGTGCGTGTCGAACCCACCGAGTGACACATAATAGACACGCGTCGGTAAATCAGCGGCGATCATGCGATGAACCATCGCCAGTTGCTGGCCCAATTGCCCGCCGTTGCGACGCACTTTCCCACCGACCGGGCTGCGACCCAGCCGCGCCGCGCGACCGCTCCCGCCGCCCGCGGCCTGTTGAATCTGCCGGGCGCTGGCTCGCGCGTCCATGGCCGTGCGCTGAAGGAATGCCAGCGCGCCCGCCTCGGTCAGGCGGTCGGCTCCTTTCGGAATTTCTACGGCTTCGTTCAATGCCTCGAAAGCCTCCTGCCCCGCACGCGAACCATCCGGCCCGCGCCAGGAGAGTTGATCGGGCTGGTCGAAGCTGACCGGGCTGAAGCGGCGGCCCTGCAAGGCCAGCGGCGCCTCGGTGGTCAGCGCAATGCCCAGTCGCGGATCGCACGGGTCCTTGCCGCTGCACGTGCAATCGAAGTACCGGCCGATCCAGCCGTCATGGTGCTGCCCGTTGGGCGAGGCGGTTGACCAGATGTCGGTGGCGACGAAGTGCGAGCGATCGGGATTGGGATAACCCACGCCCTGCACGATGGAGAGCAGACCATCGTCGAACAGTTGCTTCATCCCCGTCGCGGCGGGATGCAACCCGAGTTTGTCGGTGAGCTTCAGCGCGTCCTGCTTCGCGATGGCGATGCGCGGCCGGGCGCGGTAGTAAGCATCGTTGGTGTAGGGAATGACGGTGTTAAGTCCGTCGTTGCCGCCGGCAAGCTGCACGACGACAAGTATGCGCTGGTCATCGCGGCGGGCCGGTTTTTTGCCGCGAACGGAACCGGGTTCGGCCGCAAAAAGCGACGACGCCGTCGCGTCGATAAACGCCGGGACGGTGGCGGCGCCGGAGAGAAGCGTCAGTCCGCGAGCGATGAAGTCCCTTCTCGTATGAATCATGGGTTCAGACATGGGCAACCTCGCTTGAAATTTAGATTGGCGCCCTCGAGCACACTCGTGGCCTGTCGCACGCCACTTCTCCAATCTCCATTTTACATTCTACGCTTACCGTTGAACGGATTCGCCGCATGTTCCCGGTGCTTCAACTCAACTGATACTCCGGCATGCTGACGATCAGGTGGAGCAGGAGCCGGACGGATGCGGCGTCAATTTGGCCGCTCTCCGGGAGTTCATCTTTCAACGCACGAATGAGAATCTGCCGCCTGCCCTGCGCGATCTCGCGCTGGAGCAGCCGGCGAACGAAGTAATCCACGACGGCCTCGGGGGAATCGAGCTTGTTCGCGCGGATCATCGGGAGCGGATCGAACGGCGGTTGAGCGGCGTCAGCCAGCCTCGCGTCCATCGCCTCGCCGCCGAGCGTCGCCTCCAGTTGTCGGCGCATCGCGGCGCGCCGCGCGCGTTCGCGCGGGTTGTCGGTGCCGTCGAGAATCATGCCGACGAGGTTGTACCGGTTGAAGAGCGTGCTGGTGCTGATCCAGGATGCGCCGCCGTCCCAGCCCTTGACGTTGGGCGGCTGCATCAGTTGCTGCCCCATTTGTCGCAGGGCGACGTTGATCGCGAGCGTGTCGCGCGGTGGCACTTCCAGCATGCGCATCGTGCCGACGACGAGCTCCACCGGGCTTTTGATGTGCGTGAATCGCGCCTTCTCGCCGTAGAACAGATCGCTTAGAAACATCTCGCGCAGCATCGGTTTCAAGTCGTACTTGTTTTTTCGCAGCGTCCTGGCGAGCGCCTTCACGACATTGGGCGGCGGGTCCTCGTGCGCGAAGAACGTCCAGAACTTCGCCGCCAGGAACTCGGCCGTTGCCGGCTGTGCCAGAATTATGTCAACAATGTCGGCGGGGCCCCACGGCCCGGTGCGCCCCAGGAAGGTCTTCACGCCGTCGTCGTGCTGCCGGCGGTTGAAGGTCGTCTCGCCGGTCGCCGGATCGATCTGGATGCCCGTGAGCGCGCGCGCCGCCTCCTTGATGTCCTTCTCGGTGTAGTGCCCGCTGCCCATCGTGAACAGTTCCATCAGCTCGCGGGCGTAGTTCTCGTTGGGCTTGCCCTTTCGATTCTGCTGCGAGTTCAGGTACAACACCATCGCGCCGTCGGCCGTCACATCGAGCAACAGATCGCGAAAGTTGCCGGCGGCGTGTTTGCGGAACAGCTCGTTCTGCTGGTACAGCAGGTAGCTCGACTTCACCTCGCGAAAGCCGCTGGTGAAATGGCCGTGCCAGAAGAGGACGAGCTTTTCCTGCAACGGGCGCGGCGTGGCGACCATGGTCTGAATCCACCAGTCGAGCACGCGTGTAAGCTGCGCCGCCGACTCGCGCCGCAGGCGCATTTGTTCGCGCTGGCGCTCCTGCTCCGACATTTCCATGCGCGCCATGCGATCGGGCCGCGCCGCGCGCGCGACCTCAATCGGCAGCGTTTCGTCCGGCTCGTTCTCGTAATTCAGCAGATAATCGACGGCCTTGCGCCGGCCCATCTGATGCAGGAAGTCGATCTGCTCGGGCGTGCCGCCGAAGCCGGCGCGGCGAAGGAGGTGCGCGGCGTGATCGCGCGACCAGTCGTTGGAGGAATAAAGCTGGCCCGTCGGCGCAGTCCCGGCCAACGTCAACATCATGGCAAACATCATGTTCAACATGGGCGATTCCTCACATGGGCTGCCGATCATGACGCCAGAGGCCCCGCCGCCATGCCGCCCCTGGCCGCCAGCTCGCCCCCGGCGTCCTGCCACGCCAACAAGCCGATTTCGCATGCCATCGTGTCGTTCCAGCATGGCCATCAAAAGGGGCGCAGCCATGCTGCTCTCGATGCCCGGCCAAACGACCGCCATACGGTATTATTTCGGCCTCGCGGCGCGAGTTACTCTTTTGGCGGCAGAACGCGGCCCAACAAGGCCATGTCGTTCTGTTTACCGGTCGGAAAGATGGTGACGCTCAACGGGGCCGTCTTGAACTCCTGATCGGTCAGGAGCGTGCTGGCCGAGCCGGTCGTGTCCATGAGGGCGGTCACGTCGGCCACGTGATTGAGGCCGAGCAAGTGCCCCATCTCGTGCGCGGCGACGTTGCCGATGGCGACGCCGATGCCGTCGGCGCTGGGCCGGGGGTTAAAGGGGTCGTCGAAGTTGTTGGTAAAGACCAGCCCGTCGTCGCAGCGGTCGCGGTTAGCGGCGTCGACGTCCTGCGCGACGCCGAACTTGGTCTCGCTGAACGCGCCGAAGAAAATGGTTGACGTACAGACCGGCGGTGCCGGGTCGTCGGTTGTCACGATCACAAGACTCGTGTTGCGGAAGTTCTGCTGCACCGTCTCGATGATCTTCGCCTTGATCTGATCCGTCTTCCCGGCGTAGGCCGGATCGATGTTCGCGGCGTCGAACGGCTCGGTGGTGTACGTCCGATCACCAGGAATGGTAATCACGCCGCCGTCGAAATCGAGCATGACGATCTGCTGCGCCGGCGTGGGGATCGCCTGGCCCTTTCGCACTTCCACGTCTCCGACGTACGCGCCGGTCTGATCGCCGAAGAAGTATTTCGTGACGGCGAGGTAGTACGGCTCATCCGCGACCGTCACCACCTCGTCAATGTACGATTCGATCTTTCCGGCGGACAGGTCCAGGTCGTCGTTCAGCGCGAAGACCTCCTGCTGCGAATTGAAGATGCAAATGATCGGGTCGAGATTGCTGCCCGAGGCGGGGCGCACGCTGACGATCACACGATCACCGGGTTCAAGCCGGCCGAGGCTGTATACATCGACCTTGCCGTTCGTAATGTTGCCGGAGATCACGGCCTTGCCCTGCGCGTCGAGCGGCAACAGCGCGGCGGAATCGAAGTCTTTCCCCGGAGCGACGCCGCCGGGCAACATCGGAGCAAAGAGATCGCACCCCGCGACGAGCAGTCCGAAGGCCACGAATCCGAGCACTTGATTGCAGTGACCGCCGCGCCGACCGTTTTGATGTGAGCGTGGATTTGAAAGATTCAAGGCAACGCGCTCCGAATACCGGCGAGGGATCAGGCGAGGAGGACGACGCCCCATTATACGCGATGGCACCGGCGAAAGCGAGCAAACCCGGCGAGCCTTAGGGGTTGCTATAGGTGAAATTCACATGATTGACGCCGTGGCAGGTGAGCGTGCAGGAACCCTGGAATCGGCCCGTGTCGATGAAGCGGCGCTGACCGCCGACGATGCGCAAGTCAAAGTTGATGAGCGCGCTGTGGTTGGCCGGGCTGCCCGAGACACCGTGCGGCGCGTGGCACGACGAGCAGGGCGTGCGGCCGGTGACAACGTGCCGATTGTGGAAGCTGAAGCTCTGGTCGCCGAGGATGCTGGTGCGATCGTGGCAGCGATAGCACAGCGCGTAGGCCTGGGGCGATTCCATCGTGAAGTCGGCGGTTTCATAGTTTTCCACGAGCAGCCAATCGAAGCGTGAGCCGTGCGGCCCGTTCGGTCCGCCGCCGCCGAGGTTGCGCGCGTCGGGATTGTTGTGGCAGCTCTGGCAGCTCAAGACCTGGTGTGCGAATGGGTTGATCAGGCTGGGGACTTCGCCGGAGTTTCGCGCGGGGCTGACGACGGGATGAAGCGACGCGTTGGTCGGGAGGAACTGGCGGCGCACGTTGCCGAAGTTGTCACGCTGGCGGGGAATGCGGTCCTGCATGAACACGGGATTATCGCCGTGGCAGCGGAAGCAGACTTCGTAATAGTACCTCGCCCGGTCAGTCGGCGTACCGGCGACGGTGACGCCCTTCACGAACTCCATCGGCGGCGGCACAAGCACGCCGCGCGGCTCGAACACCGGCACGAGCGAGCCGATCGGGTTGTCGCGCACGGCATGGGGATTGTGGCAATCGACGCACTCGCTGTGCGGAGGCATCGCCAGGTGATTCTCCGCCGGGTCGTGCAGGTCGAGCAGGCGATTGAATCGGTGCGCGCTACGCAGGTTCAGCACGCCCTGGATGTCGCGCCCGTTCAGGCCATTGTGGCAACTGATGCATAGCTCGCTGGGCCGGTCGTTCAACAATCGCTCGCGGTGCTGCGCGTTGTGCGACGTATGGCATGAATAGCACGCGGCGTCGGCCATGGTCGCGAACGGCAGGGCCTCGCCGTTGGTGACGGTAACGGGCACCGAGCGCGGCGCAAGGGCGTGAGCGCTCATCTGCCAGCCGTCCATTTTGTGGCAGGTGTTGCAAAGCGCGCCCTGTCGCTGGGTGACGCGGAGAAAATCGCCCAGCTCGTTGTTATGCGGGTTGTGGCAGGCGGTGCATTCCATTTCGCCACGCTCGCCGAGCTTGATGCGCTGGGAGACCAGGTCGGGCGAGCGAAGCTGGTGATCGCGCGCCGCCAGTTGGCGATCAAATCGGAAGCCGATCGGATGATCGTCGGAGAGATCGTTCGTGAGATTCGAGCGACCCGAGGTCAGGAACGGCTGGTTCATCGGAATCGGATCGGTCGGCGGGCGACTCAACACCATGCCGAGCGCGATGGAGCCGTCGTGGCAGGAGAGGCACATCTTGCTCGGCCCGCCGGGTTGATCGATGCGGGCGTCGGTCGTGCTGCTCTGGTAGATGCGATAGTAGGTCGTGGGGTTGTAGCGGTTCCAGAGCGGGGCCTGCGGGCTGGCGTTGTGCGGCGTGTGGCAGAAGATGCAGACCTCGCCCTCGTCCAGCGCGCGGATCGTGCCGGGTCCGGTGGCCGAGAGATTGTGCACCGAGTTGACGACGCTCTCATCGGCGCGGGCGGTGTGCGCCCATGCGGTCGTCAAGAACAAGACCATCGTGAGTCGTGTCGTTTTCATGGCACGTTTTGCGTCGTCGGGGCATCGCCCGCTCCGAGAAACTGAAACACCTGCACCCGCCGATTGTACGTATCGGCGATCCAGATACGATCCCGCTCATCAATCGTGATGCCCGACGGCAGGTAAAACTCACCCGGACCGAGGCCCTCCTGGCCCCAGGCCATCAGCAATCGACCGTCGCGCGAAAAAATCTGCACGTTTTCGAACTGATTGTCCACGACGTACACATGGCCCTGCGAGTCGAAGGCAAGGTCGCGCGGCATCGAAAAATCTCCCGCAGCGTCGCCCTTCCGGCCGAACATGCCAAGCGGCGAGCCGGTCTCGGCCAGCAACTGAACGCGGAAATTCATCGAATCGGCCACGGCCATTCCGTAACGCGGATCAAACGTCAGGCCTGCGGGATAATTGAACTCGCCCTGCGACGCGCCGCGCCGGCCGAGCGTCCGCTTCCGGGTGCCATCCCCCCCGATCACGTGACACACGTGGGCCGCGGAATCCAGGACAAACAAATCGCCGCTCGCCGGATGCACGGCAATGGCTGACGGCCGCTTCAATCCTTCGATGACAAGTGTTCGCCGATATCGACCATTCGAGTCAAACTCGAACACCCCGGGGCGTGCGCTATCCGCGACGAACAACGATTCACCGTGTAGCGCCAGGTCGATCGGAAACCCAAACGGCGCGCCGCCCGCCGATGTGATCGTCTGAAACTCCCGCGTTGCCACGTTCAACCGATACACAGCTCGCGCCTGGCCATCCGCCACGAAGACGACCTCCCCGCGCGCGGCGACCGCCGTCGGCGTCGAAAAGTTTGTCACCGGCGGCGGGCCTTCGAGGGCCGATTTGACGGCGGCCCAGCCGGTCGGGCGACGATCCAGCGACTGCTCACCGATTAATTCGCCGATGTAACGGATGCGCGGAACATCGGGCGCCTTCGGCCAGACGATAGCCGGCGCGATGTCAGGAAAAACCGGTTTCTGGGGGCGCTGACAGGCCGCCATCGCGCCCAGCGCGAGGAAAGCCCAAACAAAGCGAGTGCGGTGCTGCCGATGCCCCGCCGATGAAACGCAGGCGAGACGCCCGTGCCACAAGTTGCCTTCGCGCGTAACCCATCGCATCGTCATGATCGCGGCTTTCCGATGATCGGTATCTCGCGGCGGACCTTGACCCACAGCGCGGCGGTGTTGTCGGTGCTTGTCGGCAGATCGAGCATATCGTATTCGGCTTCGACCAGCAGCGTGAACAGCCCCAGCTTCCACGAGACCGACGCCGTCAGGTCCACGCCGTTGGTCTCGCCGAAGAGGGAGTCGTTCTGGAAGCGGTAGAGCGCGGTGGCGTTGGCCTCGATGCTCGGCGCGAACGTGTAGCGATAGAACGCGCCGAGATCCAGCAACGTCGTATCGCGCGAGTCGAAGTTCTCGTTGCCATCGAAGCGAAAATGCGAAAGCGCTCCGCGCAGCGCCGCCTGCTGCTTCAGATCCTGTAACACCGTGACATCGCCGGTAAAGTGCCCAGCCTGGTACGGATCGATGCCGTCGTGGTTGTACTCGTATTCCGCCGACGCGGCCCAGCGGGGCTTGCTGATCGCGACGCCGAGCCGGTGGCGGTTGATGTCGCGTTCCTGAAAAACGAGATAGCGATCATCCGACAGGTCTTCGTCCTGGAGCGACAGAGCGTAGTACGGCTCGATGCCGTTCTTGAACCGGTGCGCCAGGCGCAGATCGATGCGATCGCGCGTCGTGCCGTAGTCGTTGAACGCGCGATACGAGTACGTCACCAGCACGGTCTGACCATCGACGATCATGCCGGTCGGGTTTCGCACCAGTGACGTCAACTCGCCCTGCTTCACGATGGCGTAGTCGCGCCCGGCGAGAAACAAGCGCGACCGGTCAGCCGCCATGACCACGAGTGTCGCGAGGTTGATGTTGCGCTGTGCGAGATACACCGGCAGCGGATCGCGGAAAGTAAGCGTCTCTTCAATCGTGATACCGTCTCGACGACCGTCGGACGTACGCGTCTGCGAGTGATGGTACGACAGATTCGCGCTGGACCGCCCCCAGGCGTTTTCCTTTGAGAAGGTCGAATTGAACATCGAGCCCCATTCGGTGGCGTCGGCGTTGCGGTCGGCGCGCTGCTCAAGGGCGTACAGGTTGATCGTGTTGGTCAACGATTTGAACAGCGTATGGGTCAGGCCGGCCTCACCGCGGAACGTCTCGGTCGAGAGGTCGAAGTAATTCTGCTTGAGGTACTGGGTGCGAAAGAGCGAGAAGAGATCATCGGTGTGCTGGAACCGCAGTTGCGGCGCGACTTCGACGGCGTCGCGCGGGAGATCGCCGCGCTCCTCCTCGACGCGCACGAACGTATCCAGCCGGCTGCGCCGGTCCTCGCCGAACTGGATCGCATCATTCAGGGCGAGGTAGTTGCGCGTCGTGGTGAACGAGTCCCGCGTGCCGGAGTAGCGGTCGTTGCGGTTCTCGTACTCGTAGTTGATGTTGAGCGAATGGTCCTCGGTGGGGTTCCAGGTCGCTTCGTAGCGCAGCGTGTCCTCGGCGAGTTCCTCGTCGTCGGTCAGATAGCGCGAATCACTGGTCAGATCGTCGTACAGGTGATCAAACGTCAACTGCATCGGCAGCTTCGGATCGTTGAAAATCAGCGCCGCGCCGTAGCGCTCCCGCGTGCGGTCCAGGCTCGGCAGAAACGGCCGCTGGAGCCGATCCCGCAGTTGCGAGGCATTCGCGGTCGCGGAGAGCCTGCCCTGCGGAAAAGCATGCAGACGAAGGTCGTACTCCAGCAACGTGCCGTCCGGATCGCGCGAAAGATCAAATCCCGGCCGCGATTCCTTGTAGTCCTCCTGCGAGAGTCCGCCTCGAATCATGGCGTCGTACAGCAGCACTTTTTCGCTGACGATGCTGCCGCTGGAGGAGAGGCCGAGGTATTCTTCAAATCGCGTGGACCGGTTCTTCTGGTCGTAGCGCGCGAAGGGCCCGCCGATGTCGGTGCGGACGGTCCGGCGCATGGCCTCGAAGTTCGCGCCGAGTTCAGCCGTCAGCTCCTCCACCTTCAGGAGGGGGCCGCGCGGCGATTGCAGGCTCAAGGGACCGGGCGACTCGGTCGTGGATTCGCCGGCCGACCCATCCGCTGCATCGGCTACGGCATGACGCGCCTCGCCGCTTGAAGCATCTGCCATCGCGGATGCAACGCATCCAACGAGCAGCAGGACGGCGACAAGGAACAGTGCTCTGCGAATCAGCATGACCTGGAACCGGGCACGACTTGCGACGAGCCGATACTGCTTGAGTCTGGAGCGTCCGGCTCGGGCATCTCGCCTTGACGCCGTCAGGCAGGTATCCTACCGAGGCGCTGGGTTTGCGTCGTCGAACTTTTCGATGAACGCGCCTCGCATGCGGTCTGCAACCCGGCCACTTTCCTGCGAGCAGCACATATGAAGCACACCGCGACAGATTGGCGTCCTGTTCGATTAGGGACAATCACGCTGGGTGCGGTATTTTGCGCGGTTCTTGTCGCCTGCGCCGCACGACCAGCCGCCCAAAACGCACCTCCAGATTCATCGGCGGAAACCGGCGGTGGACCCGCAGCCGTCGAAGAGCCGTCCGAGCTGTACGCCGGCGGGCTGACCGGTAGCAAGCACGACTTCTCCTTGAGCGACGGGCGCTGGAAGGACCTCTGCACGCCCTGCCACACGCCGCACGAACCAACGCCGCCAACGGCAGCGCCCCCCGGCGCGCCGCCCGTTCGATTCGTGAGTTACGCGGCGGATCCCACGACCCTGGACCGCTCGTCGGTGCTGTGTCTAAGCTGCCACGATGGCGTCACCGCGCAGGATGTGTTCAGCGGCGCGCACGCCCTCTCGTGGGCGACGCCGCTGGGGACGAGCACCCTGCCGATCAGCGGGCGGGTCAGCCACCCGATCGGCGTTCGGCTCCCGCTGGGCGACCCGACCTATCGCAGCCCGGCCGAAGTGCAGGCGAGCGGACGGATCAAGCTGCCGGGCGGGCGCGTGCAGTGCATCTCCTGCCACGATCCGCACAACACCGACCGGCATCCCGCGATGCTGGTTCAATCCAATCGCGGCAGCCAATTGTGCCTCGCATGTCATCGCATTTGAAATTCCACCGAGCCGTCCTTGGCGCGACGCTGGCGGCGCTGCCGACGATGGTCTGCGGCTGCGCGAGCGGTGGGACCGCTTTTCGATCGCAGGTTTCATGGTACGCCGCCGCCTCGCCGGGTCTGAACAACTCATCGGATCAAGTAAATCAGACAACGGGGCCGCGTGCTCTGGCCCTCGGCAACCTGCGGTTTGGGCGGGAACCCTCCGAAACCCGGCAGGCATTGGCGGAATTCTTCCTCGGGGAGCGCATCGAGCGCGGCCCCGGTCTCGTCAAGCCCGGTGCAATCGCGCGACATCGAGACGGATTGCTGATTTCCGACGCCGGGCTGGGCACGCTGGTTCGCTGGACTCCTGCCGCGCAAGCGCTTCAACCGGCGCTGGCCTCGACGGATCCGATTCGCGCTGCCGCCATCGCCGCCTGCGAAAACGGTGATTTTCTCGTCGCGATCCCCGCGGCGTCGGCGGTTCATCGGTACGACGCGCGCGGTCGGTTGATTCGAAGCTATTCGTTGCCGAGCGAGTTTCGACCGATGGGCGCGGCGCAGATCGGCGGCGAAATTTGGGTGACCAACGCGGCGCGACATGTCATTGAGGTCTTCGATTCGGCAAGTGGCTCGCATGGGCGCGCGATCGGGCGGCGCGGGCACGGACCGGGCGAGTTCAACCTGCCGCTGGGCATCGCGGCGTTGGCGAAGGATCATCCGCTCGCGGGCGGCGGCGCGGTGGTGGTGGACGCGTTCAACGCGCGTGTGCAGGTGCTTGATTCGAGCGGCCGATGGATGCACGACCTGGGCGGACCGGGCGATGTCACGGGTCGCTTTGGCAGGCCGATCGGGGCGGCCGTCGGACCGGATGGAGCGCTCTTCGTGCTTGATGCGGCCTCGCAGCGCGTGCACGCGTTCGACGGGCGAGGCAACGCCCTGCTGGCATTTGGTCGTCAGGCGACCGACGCACACTCGCTGCTGCTTCCGAGCGGGCTGTGCGTGGTGAGTTCGCCTGATCTGGCGGACGAGCTGCCGCGCGAGACGGGCCTTGCATTAAGACCTGCCTATTATATTTGGGTCTCGGAGCAAGTCGATCGGCCCGGAATACGGGCTTATGCGTGGTTTCCTGAAGCGGCCGGGCGCGTCGCGCCCTAGTCGTCAAGGCACTCGAAAAAATCGTCCCACGCCTCGCCGATCTCTTCGTTGTCGTCGGCGTCGTCCAGATCGTCGAACAGGTTATCCAGACAGTCGCCGTCGACGACGCCGCAACCGGCGGTCAAAGGCAGCGACGCACCCAGCGCCAACAGACACAACACCGACCCCATCGACCGCCGTGCAATGCGTTTGAGCGTTTCCGTTCGCATGGAATGAAACCCCTGGATACGTACTCGGTCGACGGCGCGCCGCGTTTCAGTTCCCGCCGGGCGCCAGCCTCCGCCGGATCATCTCGGCCCGGGCGATGCTGCGCTGCTCACCCGTCAGCCGGGCACCCTGCACCTTTTGCAGGTGCGCAGGTTGCGTCATCAGGAACAAGTCATTGATCGTCTGAATGGTGACATCCTTGATCCGGCCGAGGTGAACCCCCAACCGCAAGTGCGACAAATGCAGCATCGCTTCTTCGCTGCTGATCGTCCGCGCGTGCCGCAGCGTGCCCAGCGAGCGCCAGACGCGATCGTCCAGCGAAATCGCTCGCTCTGCCGCGAGCGTGCGCCGCGCTTTCTGTTCGTATTCGATGATTTTCGGGATGACCGACAGGCGAAATTCGTTGATCGTGTCTTCCTCGGTGCGTCCAAGCGTCACCTGGTTCGACACCTGGAAGAAGTCGCCCGCCGCCTCGGTTCCCTCACCAAAAAGGCCTCGCACCGCCAGGCGCATGTCGCGCGCCGCGCGAAAGACGCGCTCGATCTCACCGGTCAGCTTCAGACCCGGCAGGTGCAGCATGACCGAGACGCGAATGCCCGTGCCGACGTTCGTCGGGCAGGCGGTGAGATAGCCGTAGCGCGGGTGGAAGGCGTACTCGATCTTGCTTTCAAGTTTGTCGTCCAGCGCGTTGATGTCGCGCCAGATCTCGTCGAGTTGCAGCCCGCTGCGGAGGACTTGAATCCGAAGGTGGTCTTCCTCGTTCACCATGACCGACACGTTCTCGGTCTTGCTGATGGCGACGCCGCGGCTGCCCTTGCCTTCGGCCAGATTGCGGCTGACAAGATGGCGCTCGACCAGGACCTGCTGGTCAAGATCGCTGATGGCGTTCATGTCGAGAAACGCGCCGGCGGCGCCGCCGGCGGCCGAGACGACGTGCGGGCGGAGCATTTCCATGAGTTCGCTGCGCTGGTTTTCGCTGGTTCGGCTCAAGAACGGATAGCCCGCGACGTTGCGCGCCAGGCGCACGCGTGAGCTGATGACGATCTCGTTCATCGGCCCGGTGCCGCGCAGCCATTCACCGGCGTGTCGTACCATTTCATCAAGCATGAAGCGATGTCCCCGGGCACGCGGCCCGAATCAGCTTTCCTCAAGCTGCCGGATGCGATCACGAATGCGAGCGGCTTCCTCGTACTGCTCGGAATCGACCGCACGGGTCAGCTCGCGCCGCAACCGCACGAGGTCGTTCTCCGCCGCGCGCGGCGCGTTGAGCCGATTGGGCACCTTGCCGATGTGATGACTCGCGCCCTCGTGGGCGCGCTCGATCAGCGGCACGAGCGCCTTCTCAAACGCATCGTAATCGTGCGGGCAGCCCAACTGGCCCTGGTTCCGAAACTCAACAAACGTCAGCTTGCAGTGCGGACAGGCCAGATCCGCCAACTGCTGGATCACCGTCTTGTTCATCACCAGACCGGTGATCAACTCCCCGAGTTGCACGTGCGCCGGCGCCTTCGGCAGGATTCCCTCTTCCTGCGCGCAGCGTTCGCACAGGTGGCGCTCCTGCTTTTCCCCTTGCACGATGTCAGTCAGGTGGACCGTCGCCTGCTGCTTCTTGCAGACTTGGCAGTTCATATTCATCTGGCGAAGACACTCCGTCGGACGCGCCGACCCCCACCGACCCCGTCGGCAGCCGTCTCGCGCAATCCTCGCGCTCTCGATATTCTATCGTCAATTATGGGCCGTTGCATCACTTCCCCCCGCCGGGCTTTATGGATAATAGCTCGCCGCGCAGCGCCGCGTCTCCCACACGCGAACCCACCCCACGCGCAACCCGTGCGCCAGCCCCGCCGACAACCGTTCCGCGATATACCGAGCTACCTGTTCCGTCGTCGGATTGATCCCTGCAAAGGCCGGGTGCTCGTTCAAGTGCCGGTCGTGCAACTCCGCCACGATCCCATCCAGCTTCGGCTGGAGCACCGTGAAATCCGCCAGCCAGCCGGACGAATCCAGCTCGCTCCCTGACACGCACGCCTCGACCTGCCAGTTGTGGCCGTGCAGCGGTTCCAGCGAGCCATCGGGCAAACGGAGCTGATGCGCGGCGGAGAATTCGGCGAGAAGCGTCAACTCATAGTGCGGCACGATCCCCTCCCATCCTGCTCGACGCCGATCCACGCAAGCATCATCGCGGGGAGTCCCTGAAGAAACAAGCGCGACGGCGTCTGGTCGTTCAATGCGAAACGCGCCTCGTCGGTCAGCACAAAGATGCTCGCGATGAACGCGAGCAATCCTGCCGTCAGCCACGCGGCCGCACCGGTTCCGCGCGCGAAGCCGCTTCTCAAACAAGCTCGCACAATGCAGCCCAGCAGAAGCGCGCCCAAGACCGCGACGGCCGGCCCCAGCGACAGCCACGCCAGCCCGTGCCGCATCAGCGCCGCCCACGCCTCTGGATGATAGCGGATTGTCGTCATGGCCCGGCCCTGATCGCCGAAGTCCACCACCCATGCCGTGATTGCGGCACCAGCCACCAGCGCGAAAGCGGCAATCAAACACACTCGCCGCGGCGCGTTTTGCCAGAACGCCGCGCCGGCCATCCCGAACACCAGCAGCGTCAGCACTGCATAGCCGATCCCTTCGCGCTTCGTGCACGCCGCAGCCGACGCAAAGGCAACCGCCAGGACGAAGTCCGTGACACATCCAAGCTGCCGCCATCGCAGCAGCGCACCGACCGTTGCACTCACAAAGCAAGCCAACGGCAAATCGGCGTAGCCCGGCCGATAGACATGAATGCACGCGAGCGGAATCGAGCCGGCGAGATACGCCGCAATGATCGCCCGACGGCGGCAGCCGATGGATGCCAGCGCCCCGCCGACGACACCAATCAGACTCGCATAGAATAAGATCCACGTCAGCCCGACGAGCCCTTCGGACCACTGCCCCAAGCACATCGCAGGCCACGCTGCGATCAGCGGCAAGAGCGGCGGGTAATTCGTGTACGAGCCCGCCTGGTAAAACGGCGAAACGGGGTCCAACGGCAGCGTTCCCAAACCCGCAATCACCTTCGCCTTGTAGAGCCAGATCGTGTAGGCGTCGTCGGCGCGAATCGGCACGTCCAGCGCCACGCCGACAAAGGTTATCAGTCGCGCGGCAGTCAACACGGCCATCAGCGCAACGGCGATGGCGAACCACGCCGATGCGCCGCGTGACAAAGGCCCTTCCAGTCGTTTCTCGGCTGTTGCGACGGGAGGCACGGATTCTCTCGCCGGATGGCCGGTGATGGCATCGCGTTCGGCCCGGCGGCGGCGATGCGCCTTCACCCATTCGATCGCGACGCCCATCGCCATGAGAACGATGATCGTGCCGATGACCTGGATGCGACCCGCAAGCGCCGACTGACCGTACAGCATCGCGGCGAGAAGGACCTGCCCCAGCAGCCACCCCGCGCCGATTCGCCAACCCCGGCTTCGCTTAGACGAATCAAGCAGCGCGAGCAAACCCATCCCCGCCGTCCACGGCAGACCCATTCCAAACAGGAGCGTCAGGCTCATCGCGCGACCCTCCTCCCAAGCAAGAAAACATCGGAGTCCATTGAGGCGACGCGTTCGAAGGGCGAGTTCGGATTCAGGGCGGCTTCGAATCGATCGCCGTTCGCCCGGATGGCCGCGACGTAGTCCGCTTGCGACGGATCCTTGACACGACGAAAGGTCGGCGCGAGCAGGTAATCCAGCCGGTGCGCCGGATAGAACGGGTCGGCGGCGACGACGGCATAGGTCGCGCCGGGCGGCGCATGGTGGCGCATGGCTTCCGCGGCCCAGGCGATGTCCTCGCCCCACAGGTGGGCTTGCTGTTGCACGGGCGTCAACGACGCAAACACGTCACGCTCGGTGCGCGCCTGCCGCGCGAGATTCCACGTTGCCCAGCCGTCGACCACGAACCACGCGATCAGCAACGGCGCAAGACACGCGAACCGGGAGAGCGGTCGCCGCCTCGCCGCGGCCCACGCCCCGGCCAGACCGATCAGCGTCAGAACGAACTCGAGCAGCATCCGGTTCAGCGCTCGCCCCAGGATCGTCGGCCCGCGCAGGAAGTTGACGGAATGATTGGCGATCGGCTCCGGCTCGATGAACGATTGCCACGCCAGCGCGAGGCGCTGCGCGGCAGGCGGATTGGGCAATTCCAGTTTGATAAGCCGCACTGCGGTGAGCGGCTCATCCCGGCCGACGATTTGCACGCCGAGGCGATGAATCCGCACGGGCGGCACCGGCATCGACCGATCGATCGTGACGGGCGCTGGTGTCAGATTTGTGGCACTCTCCGCATAGCGATAGGCCTCGCCGGGCGACTCCTGCCAGAGCATGCGAACAAGAACCGGCGCCGAGTCCCTTCCCGGTGAGACCATCGACGGAAACGCCAGGCTGACGCGCAGCACCGGCGGCGTGTCGAACACCCACGCGACCGGTGGCAAGATCACGCTGATCGGCCGATCGCCCTGCATTTGAAGCGTCAGCCCCTGCTCATTCAGGGACGCGAGATGGGCGTTGATATCCGCGCCGACGAGAGACGCCTCCGTCGTCGGCGTCCATGACCACGGGGACCACGGCATCATGAACGGTTGCGCGAGCAAGGAAGTGCCAATCAAGGCCATCAGGCAATACGTACAGAATCGCACCGACCGCGATAAGAACGGGCGCGTCGGCGATGCGACGACAACGGGGTTGTTTGGATCGATCGTCACGGCTCGCTATAGTAAGCCCCGGTGTGAGAATCGACGAATCGTAAACCGCACCCGCGTTCGGCATCGTCGCCGCGGCAAGCATGCAGGGACAGCCCGTGCCGAGTTATTTTCCCAGTCTGTCACAATTGCAGCCCCTCGTCGGGCGGGGGCGCACCGCGCCGGTGTTTCGCCGATTGCTGGGCGATCAGTTGACTCCGGTCAGTGCGTTTGCCCGATTGAGCGCAGGTGCTCCGCGCGCGTTCCTGCTCGAGAGCGTCGTCGGCGGCGAGAAGATCGCCCGGTACAGTTTCGTCGGTGCGAACCCGCGCACCCTGTTCCGCGCAAAGGATCGAACCGCGACCATCCAGCGCGATGGCGCGATCACGCACACCTACCCCGACCTCGCCGATCCGCTGGCCGAACTGGCGCGGCTCGTGGACGAGCATCGATCCGCATCCGACGGTGCGGCCCACGTCGAGTCCGTGACGCTGCCCCGTTTCACCGGCGGCGCGGTGGGCTTCGCCGCGTACGACGCGGTGCGCTACCACGAACATCTCCCCGCACCCCCGCCGGATGATCGCAATCTGCCCGATCTGGACTTCGGCATCTACGATGAAATGGTCATCTTCGACCATGTGAACAAGACGCTGCTCCTGGTCGGGCACGTGCCGCTGGACGCACCGAACCTCGCGGACGCTTATCACTCCGCCTGCGGTCGCATCGACGCGCTCGCGGCGCGACTCACCGCCGAATCGGCTTCGCTTCGAACGGACTTCCCGCTCGATGCCGCGCCCGATCTTCCCTTCACGAGCAACGTGCCGCGCCCGCAGTTTGAAGCGACCGTGCGCCGCGCCATCGAATACATCCGCGCCGGCGACATCTTCCAGGTCGTCTTGAGTCAGCGGCTGCGTGTGCCATCGGCCGCCGATCCCTTTGACGTGTACCGCGCCTTGCGCGTCGTGAATCCGTCGCCGTTCATGTTTTTTCTTCGCACGCCCGATTGCGTGTTGATCGGGGCCAGCCCGGAAATTCTCTGTCGCGTCGAGGACGGCACGATCACCAATCGGCCTCTGGCCGGAACGCGTCGCCGCGGGCACACGGCCGAGGAGGACGCCGCGCTGGAGCGCGAGCTGCTGGCCGACGCCAAGGACCGGGCCGAGCACATCATGCTCGTGGACCTGGGCCGCAATGATGTCAGTGTTGTGTCACATCCCGGCACGGTGCGTCTCACCGAGTGCATGACCGTCGAGCGCTACAGCCACGTCATGCACCTGTCGAGCAACATCACCGGTCGCCTCGCGGCGGGGAAGACCGCGATCGACGCCCTGAAGGCCGCCCTGCCGGTCGGCACGGTCAGCGGCGCGCCGAAGGTTCGCGCCATGCAGATCATCGACGAGCTGGAGCCGCATCGCCGCGGGCCGTACGGCGGCGCGGTCGGTTACCTGGATTTCGCCGGAAATATGGACACTTGTATCGCCCTGCGCACGCTCGTTGCCCGGACCGGACCGGACGGCTGGAACTACGACGTGCAGGCCGGCGCGGGCGTCGTCGCCGACAGCGACCCCGGCGCGGAATGGGAAGAGACGATGAACAAGGCACGGGCCATGATGCGCGCCATCGCCCTCGCCGCAGCCGATCCGAGCGAATCCGGCGATCGATCCGATTGACAGCTTCGCGTGGCGCCGCTAGGCTTTCTTCCCCTCGAAGCACCCCCCAGCCCGGGTGGCGGAATTGGCAGACGCGCCAGGTTGAGGGCCTGGTTCCGGTTATACGGAGTGCAGGTTCGATCCCTGTCCCGGGCAGTTACTTCCTACCTGGTTTGATAACAGCAAACATGGTATGTGCAGCGCGACCGGCAATCTACGGTTGCGCCGCCGTCGCGGGGGCAATCGCGCCGTCCGGCTCGGCCGGCTGTGACGTCGCGCCGCTTTGGGAAAACTTACGGTAATCCTCGATCGTGCTCTGCATCACGAGAATCTCAACGCGGCGGTTCTCGGCCTGCTGCGTTTCACTCACGGCTTCCTTCACGATCGGCTCATACGGGCCCACCGCGACGAGCCGCAATCGCTCCGGCTCGACGCCTTTGGCGATCAGCCGCTCGCGCACGGCCCGCGCTCGGGCGAATGACAGCTCAATGGCATCGTTGTGCGATCCGGGGTCGTCCGGCTCGGCGAAGGTGTGGCCGCGAATCTCCACGCGATTGCGATAGCCGCGGATCTTCTCGGCGATTTGATCGAGCAGCGCCAGCGCGACCGGACCGGGCTGGGACTTGTTCGGCTCGAAGCCGATGCGGCCGCCGATGGTGACCTCCAGTCCATCGCGAATCTTGCGCACCTTGTACTGTTTCCCGATGGACGACGCCTGGTCGGAGTAACCGTAGTTGGCCGGCATGGGCGGCAATTGAAGCGTTTGAAGCATGAGCAGGAGCGATTTGAAATCCACCGAGTTGTCGGGCATCCAGCCTTTTTGCCCCGGCGCACCGAGGGCTTCGCGGATCGACTCCATCGCGGTCATCATCATCTGCTCGTCGTCATCGAAGTTGGCCATCGCGGCCAGCAATACGAAAAAGCACAAGAGCAATGACATCAGATCGCCGTAGGTCACGACCCATTCCGGCGCTCCGGACGGTGCGGCGGGCTTTTTCAGTGCCATGTGCGTTTCCCGTGAATCCGGCGCGTGCAGGACGCACCCGATGCCTCTTCCATGTTTTGCTTCGCCGGTTTCGTCTCACGCCGCCTTGGCACCGGCCTGCCGTGCGGACGGCGAGAGGAAAACCATCAGCTTCGACTCGAGCATGCGCGGGTTCTCGCCCGCCTGAAGTCCGACGATGCCCGCCTGGGCGATCGTCAGGTTCAGCATCTCGCTGGCGTGCGTGTTGTTCAGCTTGTCGGCCAGCGGCAGACACACCATGTTGGCGAGCACCGCGCCATACATCGTCGTCAACAACGCGACGGCCATACCCGGTCCGATCTTCTTCGGGTCGTCCATGTTCTGAAGCATGATGACCAGACCGACCAGCGTTCCGATCATGCCGTAGGCCGGCGCGTACTTGCCTAGCAGGTCTAGCACCTGCTTGCCCTCTGCGTGGCGCGCGTCGATCGCCATCAGTTCGTACTCCATGGTCTGCTTGACGATCTCGGGATCGGTGCCGTCGATGACGAGTTGCAGGGCGTTGGCGACGAACTTGTTATCGATGCTGGCCACCTGGTTCTGAAGCGCCAGCACTCCCTCGCGGCGGCTGATGTCCGCGAGTTTGACAAATTGCTTGATCATTTCATCGGCCGGGCGATTTTTGTTGAAGAGCGCGTTCTTGACGATGCCCATCAGCCCGAGGAATCGGTTGAGCTTGACCGAGAGCAGCGTCGTCGCGATGCCGCCGCCGACGACCATCACGAACGACGGTGTATCCCAGAAGCCGCTCGGATCGCCGCCCGATCCTGATATCATCGCCCAGAGAAAGATCGCCACGCCGGCGATGAATCCGATGAGTGTTGCGAAGTCCATTTCGTTCTGCCCCGTAATCCGTTACGCCTGCCCCGGTTCCCGCCGACTCGACCGGCCCCGGAGACCGACACCTTATCGGCGCACAAAAGGCGTGAGGTTACTCCGGACTTGCAGCCGATCCGCCAAACGGGAAGGTCCGAAAATCAACTCCTGATATCCGGGCAAAGCGGCACAGAGAGAATCGAAACAGGCACGGACTCACGGCTTCGGGCCGGTCTGCTGCTCCAGCGCTCGCAGGGCGGCCAAGGCGCCGGCGTGGCCCGGCTGGCGCGCCAGCACGTCACGGTACTGGTCAGCCGCTGCCTGGGCTGCGCCGCGCTGCTGCAGGGCAAATGCCAGGTTCATCCGCGCGGGGATCAGCCCGGGGTCCAGTTCGAGTGCGCGGCGGAAATAGACGATTGAATCATCAAGCCGGCCTTGTCGCCCAAGTACGCCGCCCAGGTTGGTCAGCGCTGGCGCGTACGAAGGATCCAGCGTCAGGGCGCGCTGAAACCGTTGCACGGCCTCGTCCAGGCGCCCCAGATCGCGCAAGGCCAGCCCCAGGTTGTTCTGCAGCGCCGCGTCGTCGGACCGGAGTGCTTCCAGCATGCTGTACTGCGCCAGGGCTTCGGCCGGGCGGCCGGCATCCAGCAGCAATCCGGCAAGATTCAGCCTCGCGTCGCGATCCTCGGGATCGCACGCCAGCGCCCGCTCATAACACGCTACCGCTTTTGCGGGCTGGCCGGTGTATTCGTAATGGTGCCCGAGGCCAAAGTGCAGCTTGGCCGCGCGCGGTGCGCCGATCAGCATGTGCTGATACAGCGCCTCGGTGGAGCGCCACGGGCGAATCGTTGCGCGCGTCACGGCGAACTCGGCCGCGATGACCACCAGCCCCGCCGCCAGGACAACCTGCTTGAGTGCGAGCGGCGCGACCCATTCCGCCAGAGCGGCTCGCAGGCCCGCCGCGAGCGGCAGGAGCAAGCCGATCGCCGGCAAATAGACGTATTTATCCGACGCCACAACCACCGTGAAGCCGATCACTCCCAGCGTCGGAAAGATCATCGTGAAGAAAATCATCGCTCCGACAAGCGGGGCGGCCGTCCAGCGCCGCGCGACAAGAATCAACGCAACGAAGAGGAGCGGCGTCAGGATCAACCCGGCCAGCACCGTCGGATGCGATGGGGATAACGGCTCTGGAAATGCGTAAAACGCAGAGAGGTCCGCGGGCCAGAGAATCTTCCCCAGATAGAACGCCACATTGTGACAAAGCATCATCGAAATGCGCGACCAGCCCTGCTGCGACGGCGCCTGCACGTACGTCGCGGATTGCGACCGATACGTGACCACCGCCGACACGATGCCCAGCGCCAGCAGCGGCAGCTTTTCGATGATCGCCCGCCCCCACGCCCGATTCGGCGGCCAGGCCGGCACGCGCCGCAGCGGCCACACATCCATCAGCAGCATCGCCAACGGCAGCGGCGTGCTGGTCGGCTTGGACATCAGCGCAAGCAGATAAAAACCCAGGGCGGCCCCGATTCGCCGACGTCCACCCCCCGGCGCGGGTCGTTCTGTGGCGAACCGCGCCGGATCGGACGGCCCGACGTATGCGATGAGCGACAGCAGCGCAAACATCGTCGCAAGCAGCGTTTTGCGCTCGCCCACCCACGGGATCGGCTCGACCGTCAGCGGATGCACACCGAAGATCAGCGCGGTCAGAGCGGCCGACCCGACGACGGCCCATGAATTCGACCCGTTTGTCGCGAGCGCCCGGCCGTCAAGGGGACGCTCCAAGACCTGCTCGCGCTCCGCGCTGCGCCGCAACATGCGATGCAGCAGCACCATGATTAGTGACGTGTTAATGACATGTAGCAGCAGGCTCGTCCGATGAAAAGGCCGCAACTGATCCGGCCGGCCGCCCAGTGCCACGTCGAGCATGAGCGAGATCATGGCCAGCGGCTGGTAGTATCCGCCGACGGTGGATGGGTTGAGCACCTCGATCACGAAGCGCCGGGCGCTGTCCCAGCTCGGGTGGCGCACCAGCGGATTGTTGATGAGATACTGATGGTCATCCGGCGCGAGGGCCTCGGCGTCCAGCGCCGGCGCATGCGCCGCGGCCGTGACGAGGGCGAGAAGCAGCACGACCGCCGGTAACCAGCCTCGCCCGCGCGTGACTCTCCGGTCTACCATCACGGAAACCATAGAAGCGGCAAGTAAAATAAAAAGCCCGAAGCGGATTCACAACGGTCCGAGCGCTCGGACAGATCAGAGGCTGCTGGCGGTATCGGAGAAACAGCCGACGGTGGGATTTGAACCCACGACCTCAGCTTTACGAAAGCCGTGCTCTACCGCTGAGCTACGTCGGCGCGGTACCTCGAAAGGAGTCCGGGCAGTATAGTCGCCGCGGCCAAACTATCAATCCGAAGCATTTTCCGTAATGCGAGAGAGCCCGTCAAGGGCGACGTCGACGCTCCGGAGTCGAGTCACGATCGTTCGGCCCTGGTATCGCTGGCGTGGCGTTTCTTACGGGCACGTGTCTGCGGCGAGCAGCTTCGTCACCAGGGCATCGGCATCCGTCAGGTCGAGCATGTCGTCCTCGTTGACATCGGCCACGCACAACTCGAGCGAGCCAAGGGGCGGATCGGCCAGCAGGCGAATGATGAATTCGTTGATATCCAACCCGTCGATCGTGCCATCACTGTTGCAGTCGCCGGGGCAGCAGAAGACGGAAGCCGGGGGGCACGTCGCGTAGCCCGGGAGGATCAGCGCCGTGAACGCGCCGAGGTCCAGCCCGTCGACGGCGTTGTCACCGTTGACATCGGCGCGGCAGAATTGCGGATCGGCGGGCAACGGCGGATTGAGCACGGCGTTGATCAGCGGATCGAGATCGATCAGGTCGAGGTCGCCATCGCCCTGCATGTCGCCCGGGCAACATGGCTGCGGGCAAGTGACCTCCTGGCAAAGGATTCCGCTGCCCTGAAAGACGCCATTGGCGAAAGAACACGCCGTGGAGTCAAGGAACTGGCACGAGCCGTCTGGCAAGCAACACGCACCGGGCGGCTGAAGACACGGATTGGGATCGCAGGTCGTTGCCGGCCCCTGAAAGGTGCCGCCGTTGCCGTTGCAGTCGATCTCGGTTTGCTCCTGGCAGCTTCCATTCGGATGGCAGCACGCGCCCAAAGGTTGCGGGCAGGGGTTGGGGGAGCAGGTCGCGCCGACGGTGAAGACGCCGCTTAGGCCGTCGCACTCCGCTTCCGTCACGACGCTGCACACGCCGCCGGCCTGACAACAGGAGCCGGTCGGTTGGGGGCAGTTGTTTGGCGTGCAGGTCGTCGCGGGTCCGCTGAAGGTTCCCATCGCGATGATGCAATCGGCTTCGACAAGTTCCTCGCAATGGCCGTCGAGAAAACAGCAGGCGCCATAGGGATCACATGCCACGGTGATGTCGCCCGTGCCGGTCTCGCCATTCACCCCGCCGATGCGCACGAGATAGCAATTGCCCGCTTCCACGGGGAACGTCACCAGCGGCGCGCCGTTGGGCGAGCAGCCGTCGTTGTCACAGGTGATCGGCGCAGCGCCGACCGGGCAGGCGCAACCGTCATACACGGCCATTGCGGCGTTGAAGTTCGCCCCGCACAGGTCGATGGTGACTTCGCCGTCACACGTCGCGACGTAGTTGTACCAGACGTCGTTGGTGATCAGCGCGCAGGGCGGATCGGGTGTATCGGCCGGACCGTCGGTGCTCGCGGAGTTGGTGACGAACGGCGTGACGCCTTCGCCCAGCGTGAGCGCGCCGGCACAGGGATCGTTCTCCGGCGGCGGGCAGGTAATCGGCGAACAAAGCTCGCCGGGTGTGAAGACATCCGGCGCGATGCACGCCGCGGCGGGGAGGACTTCGCAGGTGTGATCGGCATGGCAGCAGGCGCCATGGCCGGCTGGCACGCAATCAATTTTGAGATTGCCCGATCCGGTCGCGCCGGCGACGCCGCCGATGCGAAGGAGATAGCAATTGCCCATTGTCACGGGCAGGCTGACCTTGCTCGCGCCGCCGGGCGTCATGCAGCCGTCATCGTTGCAGGCGAGCCGCGGCCCGAGGACGGGAGGGCAGAAGCACGAGTCATAAACCGCCAACGCGGAATTGAAGTTTGTACCATCGCAGAGACTGATATGCAGCGTACCGGTGCACTCGGCGGTGTAGGAATACCAGATGTCGTTGGTGATGACCGGGCAGCCGGGTCCGGCGTCGGGCGGTCCGTCGGTGGTCGCGCCGAGCGTGGAGAAGGGCAAGAAGCCGCTGGTGATCGTGAGCTTGAATTGACAACTGTCGTTGACCGGCGGGCATTGGACCGCAGCGCACGTTCCGGCGGTCCAGACGCCGTTCATGTTTTCACAGTCGAGAATCGAGAGGTCTTCGCAGGTTCCATCGGGCTTGCAGCAGGCGCCGGGCGTGGTGTCGCCGCAGGGCGGGACGAGATTCGCACAGAGCGTGTCCGGCACGAAGCGTTCGTCCAGGTCCTGGCAATCGGCGATGCCGACGTTGTCGGTGCATACTGCAGTAGTGTCATTGCAGCAGGCGCCGATCACCGGTGCGCAGGGTGGATTAAGCAGAGAACAGATCGTGCCGATGTGGAAGACGTCGAATGGTCCGGCGCACTGGGTCACGCTGGAGACGGTCGTACACACGCCGGTCTGGGCGTTGCAGCACGCGCCGACGTCGGTGACGGTCTTTTGCCCGTAGAGTTGGAACGACAGTTCACGCGCTTCGCCAGCGGCCGGCGCCCCCGGAGCGGCGCAGAAGCCGAGATTGCCGGGATTGTTCGTCCAGCTGTTAATGTTCACAGCCGGGAAGTACACCTTCGACATCGACACATCGAATGGCAGATCGGCCGAGAGCATCCAGGCGCTCTGCGGCGGGGCATGGTGCCGAGGGACGACGCTGATCCAATACGTGTGATTCTTCGCGACGAGCAGATTGACGGGGATGTCCACGACGTAGGCCGGGCGGCAGGAATTGACAAGCGTCTGATTCTCCAGCTCGGCCATCGGGACCAGTTGCGAGGCGACAACGGTGCCGGTGTGCCCGCCCATTTCGTTGGGCTGGCCGGATGGAATGTTCCCGATGGCATTCTCATAGATGGTGACGTAAACACCGCCGGTCCAAGTCGTGGTCGGTGTGGCCGCCGGAGCGCCGCTCTGGAAGAAGTGAAACGCGACGCGGACGGTCGAGATGCGCGCGATGGTATCCGGCGAGACGGCATCGGTGATCGAGAAATCATCCGCAGCCGCGGCGATGAACTTCCACGGCGGGAGTGCCTCGCTCCACTGACTCGCGGGATTGCCGAAATCGTCGATCGGCGCGCCGTTGTCGAAGAGCAACTCGCCGGGCGGCGTGTTGCCGCGCAGGCGAACCGGCATCTCGCGCCAGACGGCATCGGCCGCGATGCCCTTCTCGCCCGACACCGGGCTGTTCTGCGGCGTGGAGAATTGCGACGGACCGCCGGCGGCGGCTGGGTTGCCCTGGCTGTTGGGCTTGATCTGCGAAAGCGTCAGAGCAGGCGACCCGAGCAGGCATGCGAACGCAACCATGAAGGTGTGGAGCATCCCCCCCACGGCGCAGCGCCGGCTGGTCCCCAAGTAGCCCTTTGTCATCGGCCTGCCTTCCCAGTAACTCCTGACACACCAAGCGCTTGAAGTCGGTGGGATGTTTTCGGCGTGGATGCGTCCCCTCTTCGACGCTCATTTTACCCACTTTCTGATTCTAATCCTAGCCTAATTGTCCTGTTGCTTGAGTCTCATAAGTGGTTGGTGGCCCGTGATTACAAGCTGTTTCAACAAACCCCTCTCGCTTTCAGGGAGAGGGTCGGGCAGAGGGTGAATCATTTCGGTTGAACTACTGTTCCCCCTCACCCAACCTCTCCCCCAAGGGGGAGAGGAGTTTTGAAACCCGTTCTAGTGTTCAGTTGCCGGACGCCGGTGGCCGGTAAGAGGGCGAATCGCCGCATACGAGGGGATGCGTCGCGGAAATGTGAGCGTTGCGGGAAATCCGAACGAACGGTTCTTCGTCAAGCATTCCGCTCGCGGCGGCGGCGCTTCCGTGGAGCATCGGCCGGTAACTGATTCGGCGTCACGGGAACAGGGCCGGATGGCGTTCGTGTAGCGGAGCGCGCCGGCTCGGGCGCAGCGTGCGAGGCCGCGCTGGCCGCC
Source organism: Planctomycetia bacterium (assembly GCA_015200345.1). Classification (NCBI taxonomy): domain Bacteria; kingdom Pseudomonadati; phylum Planctomycetota; class Planctomycetia; species Planctomycetia bacterium. The sequence continues at coordinate 1,703,015 of CP054187.1, forward strand.
GCGGCGGCGCGGGGCGAAACACCGGCGACCGCTGGCGGCGATTCCAGGCCGGTGCGCTCACCGCGAAAGAGGTTCTTCAAAATGGCGAGCAGCGAGTCGGCGCTGAAATAGACATCCGGAACGCGCCAGTGGATCGTCCGGCCGTCGGGAATGCGCACCGACCCGCCGCGATTCGTGAAGAGCGGCTCGATCTTTCGGACTTCACCGTCGAAGGTGAAAACGATGTCCGGCTCTTTTTTGATAATCGTCTTGATTGACCAGCCAGCGGCCCGAACTTTGATTTCCGTCAGCGTCAGGAGCGTCTCAACCGATTTCGGATAGCGCCCGAAGGCGTCGATCAGATCGCGCGCGAGCAGATCCACGTCGTCGGCCGTGCGACAGGCCGCGACGCGCCGGTAGCACTCCATGCGCTGACGGTCCGACGGGATGTACCCGCGCGGGATGTAGGCCTCGACGTCCAGCTCGACGTGCACGGCCACGCGCTGCGACGGCGCTTCGCCGCGCAGGCGCTTGACCGCCTGCTCGAGCAACTGGCAGTACATTTCGTAGCCGACCGCCGCGATGTGGCCCGACTGTTCGGGGCCGAGCAGGTTGCCCGCGCCGCGGATTTCCAGATCGCGCATGGCGATGCGAAAGCCAGCGCCCAGCTCGCTGTATTCCTCGACGGCCTTGAGACGCTTCGCCGCCGTGCTGGTCAGCGGGCGATTGGGGGAAAGCATGAGGTAGCAATAAGCGCGGTGCTTGTACCGCCCGACGCGGCCGCGAAGCTGGTGCAGATCGGCCAGACCGAACAGCTCGGCGCGATCGATGAAGATCGTGTTGGCGCTGGGGATGTCCAGCCCGGCCTCGATGATGGACGTGCTCACGAGCACGTCGGCCTCGCGGTTGATAAAGCGCGTCATGACCTCTTCCAGTTCGTCGGACGGCATCTGCCCGTGGCCGACGAGGAAGCGCGCCTCGGGAACAAGCGTCATCAGCTTCGCCGCGACGGTGTGAATGCTCTTGACGCGGTTGTGAACAAAGAACACCTGCCCGTCGCGGTTCAGCTCGCGGATGATCGACTCACGTATGAGGTCATCGCTCCACGAAACGACGCGTGTCGAGATCGAACGGCGGTCCATCGGCGGCGTCGCCAGGCTGCTGATGTCGCGCAGGCCGATCATCGACATGTGCAGGGTGCGCGGGATCGGCGTCGCCGAGAGCGTCAGCACCTCCACCGTCGCGCGGAGATGCTTGAGCCGCTCCTTCTGCTCGACGCCGAAACGCTGCTCCTCATCAACGATGACCAGCCCGAGATCGGCGAACCGCACGTCGCGCGAGAGGATGCGATGCGTGCCGATCAGCACGTCCACCTGACCCTTGCGCACCGCGGCGACCATCTCCTTCTGTTCAGCCGACGTGCGATACCGGTTCAGGCAGCGCACCGTGAACGGGTACTCCGCGAAGCGCTCGCTGAACGTGCGGAAATGCTGCTCGGCCAGCACGGTGGTCGGCACCAGCACAGCCACCTGCTTGCCGAATTCGACCGCCTTGAACGCCGCGCGCATGGCCAGTTCCGTCTTGCCGTACCCCACATCGCCACAGAGCAAACGATCCATCGCGCGGGGCATCGCCATGTCACGCTTGATGTCGGCCAGCGCCGTCAATTGATCCGGCGTCTCGGTGTACGGAAACGATGCCTCAAATTCCTTCTGCCAGCGCGTGTCGGCCGGATAAGCCACGCCGCCCTCGGCATCGCGCGACGCGGCCACGCGGAGCAGATCGGCCGCCAGGTCCGACACGGCCTCCTCCACGCGGGCCTTGGTCTTCTGCCAGCGCGTGCCGCCGAGCTTGGAGAGGGTCGGCCGCGCGCCCTTCGCCCCAATGTACTTTTGTACGAGGTCGATCTGTGACGCGGGCACGTGCACGACGCCGTCATCGGCGAAGCGCAGGGTGAGATACTCCTCGCTCTTGCCGGAGCCGCCCTTCGCGGCGGTGCGCATCCCGGTGAAGCGGCCGATGCCGTGGACGACGTGGACGACGTAATCGCCCTCTTCGAGATCGAGGAAACTCTCGATGGGGCGACCGGCGGCGATCTTGCGAATGCTCCGTTTAAGCGTGTAGCGGCGGAAAAGTTCGTGATGCGGGACGACGGCGAAGGCGCGCGGTGACGTCGCATCCGACGCGATCCAGCGAAAGCCGCGGTGGATCGTGCCGAGTTGGAGAACAATGTTCGCGGCGGCGTTGCCGGTTGGCTCGATTGCTTGCGCGATCGGGTTCCGGATTTCGACGGCCTGCGCCGCCGGCTCCTGGGGTACGATGGATTGGGCGATCAACTCATTCAATCGCTCGCGCTCGCCGTCGTTGTCGCAATAGACATAGACGCGTTGCTGTTTCGCCAGTTGCAGGAGTTGCAGCACGGCATCGGTCGATTTGCCCTCGAAGGTCGGCAGTCCCTCGCAGGTCAGCTCGAAGGTGTCCGCCGCGGAGGCGGACTCGGACGCGAAACGGCTCACGTGCAGCACGGCGAACGTCGCGAACTGTCGCAGCAGCGCCTCGATGGTGTAATGCCCGACCGGATTGCCGAGACGCTCCAGCACCGTGCGGCCGATCTCGGCGATTTCGAGCGATTCGTGCAGGACGATGATCGTATCGGGCGGGAGATAATGCGTGAACGTTGTGGTTTCTCCCGGCGTGCGCCCCGGCGGCGGTGGCAGCGTGATGCGCGCGGATGGCAGCGTGCGCGTCGAGCGTTGCGTGCCGACCTCGAACGGGCGGATCGACTCGATCTCGTCGCCGAAGAATTCGATGCGCAGCGGATCGGCGTCGATGGTGGCGAAGATGTCCAGGATGCCGCCGCGCAGCGCGAAGTCGCCCGGTTGCTCGACCTGGTCCAGCCGCGTGAAGCCACGGGCGACGAGGTAATCCGCGATGGATTCGGGCGTGCGCTCCTCGCCGACCGAGAGTGTCATCGTATTGGCATCCAGCGCCGACGCGGCCGGGACGGGCTGCATGAGCGCCTGGATCGGCGCAACGATGATCGGTCGCTCGCCGCGGCGCAAGGCTTCACAAAGTCGCGTGCGCTCGGTGTTGATCTCGCCCGACCCCGCGCCCTCGCCGGGAAGTGTTTCCCACGCGGGGAGAAGCTCGACCACGGGTGGTTCAACGGGGTCCGGTCGATCGCTTGCGCGATCGGCTCTTTGGACGAAGATGGTTTCGAGATCGTCGCGCGCTTCGTCGGCCTGATCGAGGTGCGCGGTGACGAAAAGCAGCGGACGATGGAGTTGCCGGCTAAGCAGGCCCGCCAGAATGGGCGCGCACGATCCCCACAGCCCGTGCGCCGCGAGGGGGGGCCCTCCCGCCTTCAATCGCGCCGCCAGGGCCGCCACGCGGGCGTCCACGGCGATGTCGTGCCAAGGCAGCACGATTGCATTATCGCATTCGCCGTCGGCTTTCGCAATTCGCGGCCCTTCGCCGCCGTGCAATCGTGAATCGCAGGACCAAAAGCCTTATCATGCAAGGGGAACCCTCCGGGGCATGTGATTCGCGTGACGCTGACTCCGCCATTTGACCTGTCCGATGCGCCGAAGACCCTGCGCGCGCATCACGCTTCGCCGACGACTGGCCACGGGCATCCGACGCGCGTCGAGACACCGCGCGTTCGATCGGCACATGCTTCAGCAGCCCACTCGGTGCACTACCTCACCCGCTTCGACGCATCCGCCGCCGCGACGATCTGCTCGTGGGTGCGCAGCCCCGCTGAATTAACATTCCTCGCCCCCGGCACGGCCCCGCCGCTGACCGCCGAAAAGGTCGCCGCATGGGGACGCGAACGCGCCAATCGGCTCTTGCTGTGCGCGGCGGATCGTGCACAGGCGGTCGGCTATGGCGAATTGAATCCGATGGTCCATCGGGCGGATCAGATGTGGATCGGGCACTTGATCGTGAATCCCGACGTTCGCGGAATGGGCATCGGGCAGCGGTTCACGCAGGCGCTGTTGGCCCGCGCCTTTCTGCAATATGGAGTGGCCGAGGTGCTGCTGCTGGTCTTCCCGGAAAATCGTCCTGCGTTGGCGTGCTATGAACGCTGCGGCATGGTCGTCACCGGGCGCGAACACAAACTCTTTGAAGCCACCGGGCAGCGACACCTGTTCCTGCGCATGAGCATCAAGGCGGCACGGTTCCACCGCTGGGTCGAGCGCGGCAGAATGCCTCCGACCCCCCTTCCGTTTCACGCCTGACCAACCAGCGGTGTGCGGCGGTCGCTCAACGCCCACGGCGCGCGGGATCGTGAAAGAATAGGAATCGCTCGAGCGCGTCGAACCCGTGACAGGTCGTACACACATTCGGCGCGCGGAACGGGCGAAGCATGAGCCGGGCCGAGCGAAGCGCCTCGCGCGAGCGATCCGGACCGCTGAATTCCGCATCGGGCAGATACCCGTGCGGCGTGTGACAGGTGCGGCACGCGATCTGCCCCTGCGATGCGGGGCGGCCATTGACGTCGTAGAGCGGCAGATTCCCATCGCTCGGTCCGTCAAAGATGTTCAACATGGGCACGTCGGGATGGGTCGCGATCATCGGCGGACGAGCCGTGCCGCCGTCGCGATGACAAGCTTCACAGCGCTGATCCGACGCGTGCATGGCCGCGAAGTTGATCGTCTCGCGCGGAGCGGCCGCCTGCGGCATCGCGCGGGGCCTTCCTGATTCCTCCACGACCGTGAGCGATCTCGGCCAGAGAAGATCGTCCTCGATGGCTGTGGGCATCGCGTGCACCGAATGACAGGGCAGACACGCTTGCGCCGGCAGTTGCTTCGATTCGAACGTCGCAGCCGCGTGAGCGGTCAGGGGGATGGCCGATGCGTCGGCGTGACAGGTGATGCAGAGGCTGCTCGCGGGCGCGCCGGCTGCGGTGCGCAGGAATTTGTGCGCCGCTCCGTCGGCGGCATGTGGATTGTGACAGGTGCGGCAGCCGACGGCGGACGCCTCGGTTGAGGCGGAGCGTGCGAGCGGCAAGCCGCCGGTCGCGAAACCGGCCGGCACGATGCGCGGGTGCATGGCCGCGTGATTGGACTGTTTCATGCGTTCGCCCTCGCCGCCATGACCCCAGGCCGCGCCGGGATGGCAGGCGATGCATGATCCGTCGGATGCGGCGTCGGCGGGGGACGCGGCGAAGGTAAAAAGTCCTTTGTCGTCTTTTCCATGCGGTCGGTGACAGGCAAGGCAGGTGTCTTCGCGAAGCGCAGCGGCCTGCGGCCATTGGTTTCCCGTGCTGCGAAAATCGTGCGGCCCGCCGGAGAGCGCCGCGTAATCGGCGTGGCATTTCAGGCACAAGCCTGGCGTCGGCTCACGAAGGAACTGCCCCAGCGCCGGACGATTCGGCTCATGCGGCCCGTGCGGATCGTGGCATTCGACGCAGGCGGCCTTCGGGTGATTGAAGCTCCCGAGCGCCTTCTCACCGGCGCAGCGGCCTTCCTGGTGGCAGGTGATGCACTTGCCGCCGCCGGGGTCGAGGTCGCTGATCTCCGGCGAGCGCGCGTAGCGATGAAACAGGTGGCATGAACTGCACGGCCCGCCCGTCTGGGCGGTCATGCCCAGCCGGTTGCGCTCCTCGGGGAAGGTTCTGCGCAGATCGTGCGGCGTGTTAAAGACAGATGTCTTCTCCGAATGGCAGCCGACGCAGAACGAGCCGTCGGTCAGTTCGGCCGCGAGCATGAACCGCTCGCCCTTGCCGTGATGCAGTTTGTGACACGAGAGACAGATAAGCCGGTCCTCGGGGCCCAGGCGCGTGCCGAGCGCCGCGACGGCCGCCTTCTGCGCCGCGTTGGCGACCGGGCTAAGCGGGTGTTCGGTGTGATCGCCGTCGCGAAACATGCCCGGTCGCATCTGGTCGTGGCAGGAGAGGCACAGCTGATTGGACTCGGTGCCCATCACGAGCAGGTGATCGTGGGCGGCGCCGTGCGGCGTGTGGCAGACGTTGCAGGTCAGTTCGCGCGGATTCGGGCCGACTTTCGCGCCGGCGGCGATCAGATCATTCGGCACGGCCCAGGGCATGCCGCCGGTCGGGTGCGTGCCGCGCTGGGGTCCGCGGGTCTTGTCGGCGTGACAGGTGACGCACATTTCGCCCGAGGTGTTCAGCATTCTCAAAAAGACCGATGTCTTTAGATTGCCGGACAGGTCACCTCCCGCGTGCGCCGAATGACACGTTCGACAGGCAATCTTGCCGTCAACCAGCGGCAACTGCGGCGGGACGGTCATCTCCGGCAGCGGCACGATATCGGTCCGATGGCCGTGCTCCAGCCAGACGCGCCGGCGCGAATCGACGATCGATCCGTCGTGACACGACAGGCAGGTGTGCGGCTGGCTGACGTAGGGATGAATCGGATCATCCGCGGGCGGGTCAATCAATTCCGTGCCGCGCTTCTGTGCCAGCGGCTCGACCCATTCCAGGTGGCAGACCGTGCAGGCCCGCGCCTGCCGCCCGACGACGCTGGGCCGCGAGGAATCAGGCTGTGCAGCCAAGCGATGCGGGCGGCCCGATTCGATTCGGCGAGTGATGTCCAGCTTTCGAACGCGGCAGGCGTCCAGTTCCACGACGTATAGATTGCCCGACGCATCAAACGCCATGCCCATGGGCGCGGCGAGCTTCAGGGGTTGTCCCGCCCCATCGCGCAGAACGTCGACGAAACGCCCCGTCGGCGTAAACACCTGCACGACCCCCATGACGCTGTCGCTCACCCAGACATTCCCATCGGCATCCAGCGCCACGCCCTTGGGGCGATACAGCATCCCCGGCTCGACGCCGTATTGCGCGATCGTTGTCACCACGCCGCCGGTATCGCTGAACACGCCGATGCGGCCGTTCAAGACATCCGTCACATACACATTCCCCCTCGCGTCCCGTCCCAGCATGAACGGATAGTGCATCTGCCCCCGCGCCTCGCCTTGGCGGCCGGCCAGCGCGTGCGTGCCTCGCTTGACATCGTGACGAATCAGCACGTGTCGATTGTTGTCGACCGACCAGACCACTGCGCCATCCGGAGAGACGGCCACATCCGTCGGATCGGCCGGGTGGTCGTTCGGTCCGGCGGGCAAAGGAATGATACGAATCAGCTCGACGGGTGCGTCAGCGGCCACTAGGACCTTCGCGACGACGATCCGCGCGTTGCCTGCGTCAGCGATCCAGAGGTTGCCTGACGCATCGACATCAATGCCGACGGGATGAGACAGAGATTCGCTGCCGACGCGCCGAATCTCGCGGGCGATGTCGCCGCTGGCGTTGAATATCACGATTCGATCATTCACACCATCGACGACGAACACGCCTGCGTCGCGCGCGACAGCAACATCCGTCGGCATCAGCAGGCCCGGCGTGGACCGGTCGGTGAAGTCCAACGCGATTTGTGCCAGAAGTGGAACATCCGGCGTGTTCGACCCGGGCTGCGTCGTGGTAAAACCAGCAATCGGCGCGTCAGCATGCTGCGCAAAAATCCGCGCCACACAGAATAAACCGAGCCAGATCGCAACCACCAGAGAAAATCGACCCCCACGGTGCAGCGAGTGGGCATCGCGCGAAGTGAATACTCTGAAAAAACGCTGCGGCATCGTGGACCTCGGCGGTCGATTCGCTGAACATGATAGACGCATGACCGCGCCTTGCCTATCGACGAAGCAGCGCGCGCGGCACGAGGAGCGTACGCATGGACCAAACGCCGCCGCTTGATTCGAACAACCATGTCGACTCCAACGTGACCGGTTCGATCGGCGAGAACGCGCCGCGAAACCCAGGAGGATCCGTGAACCATCCAGCCGCACCGACGAAGAAAAAACGTTCACGCATGAAGCTGCTGGTCGTCTCGGGGCTGGGGCTGATGGTCTTTGCGGCAGCGAGTATCGGCGGTGCGGAGTATTACACATCGCGGCCGAACTTCTGCGGGTCATGCCACGTGATGGACCCGTACTTTGATTCGTGGTCGCACGATGTCCACGGGAAAAAAGCCGGCGTTCTGTGCGTTGAATGCCACTACGCCCCCGGCGAGCAGCACACGGTTCGCGCCAAGTTCCGCGGGCTGTCGCAGGCAGCGAGCTACTTCAGCGGGCGATACGGCGCGGGTCGACCGCGCGCCCACGTCAACAACGGAAGCTGCCTCACCTCGGAGTGTCACGGTGATGGCAACGGCACGCGTCTGGCCGATGAGCACATGAACAAGTCGCTGCTGATCGGCGAGCCTCGCACCGAAACGCGCCTCATCGCCGGCCTGCCGACCGAGGTCGAGCGGAAGCCGACCGTGCGATTTGTCCACGCCAAGCACCAACTCATCGACGAGCGCATCACGCTGAACAAGCGCGATCTCACGGTCGTTGGTGATCGCCTGCGCAAGGCCCTCCCGCCCGAGGCGTTCAAGCGGGTGGAAGCCGCCGTGCAATCGGTAAAGGATGCCTCCCGTCGCCAGGCCGATCTGATCGCCTTGTTGAAGCAACTGGGACACGACGCCCACTCCGCCGACGCGCTGGAGTTCATGCGGCTGGAGCACATGCGCGTTCGGCTGGCGCAGTTGGCCGATCTGAACTGCGCCGCGTGTCACACCTACGACGCCGGTGGTTCGAATCACTTCCGCGTCGATACGACGACGTGCTTCACCTGCCATTTCACGCACCAGGCGTTCAATCGTGACACGGGCGAATGCCTGAAGTGCCACGAGCCGCCGACAAGGCAGATCGTGGTGCATGCCCCGGTCGCCGGCACGAGTACCACGGCAGCCGCCGGCGCGCTGATGGACCACCAGGACATCGTCGCGCGCGGGATTGACTGCGCCAGTTGCCACGCGGACGTGATCCAGGGGCAGTCGGACGTGACGGCGCGCGACTGCACGCACTGCCACGACCAGTCAAAGTTCATCGAGGAGTTTGAGGCCCGCACGACCCAGACCGTCGAGGAATACCACCGCGTCCACGTCGGCGGGCAGCACGCGCGATGCACCGATTGCCACCGCACGATTCATCACGCGTTGATCGAGCCGGAGTTCGTCGGAAGCCGCGCCGAATTTCTCAAGCCCGTCGTCGACGACTGCCAGCATTGTCACCCCTCGCACCACCGCGAGCAGGTCGAGTTGCTCATGGGCGTCGGCGGCGCGGGGATCGACCGGCCGATGCCCAATGCGATGTTCGGCTCGCGGCTGAACTGCAAGGCGTGCCACAGCGAACCGGGGAGCGATTTCAAGGGCGACCCGCTGGTGAAGGCGACGGAGGAAACCTGTCTCAAATGCCACGGAGAAGACTACCGGACGGTCTTCCAGCAGTGGCGCGGCGAGATCGCCAGCCAGCTCGCCGAGGCGCGGGCGGCGCTGCAACGCGTGGACGATCGCATCAAGGCGGTCGGCGTGCGGGCGCAATCGCTGCCGCCGCGGATTCGCGACGGGATCGAAAACGCGCGAACAAACATCCGTCTGATCGAAACCGGCAACGGCGTGCACAATCGCACCTATGCGGTCTCGTTGCTGGATCTCGCCTCGCGTGATCTGGACGCAGCCCTGGCGGAGTTGAGTCGGTTGTAGGAAGTGAACGAAGTGGCCGCCGGTTGGATACCGGCGCCACAGGGTGCATGAGGAGCAGTGCCCACTCTACGCCAGCCTCACTTCTCATGACACGCCAGGCAGAGCGTGGCGCTGGGGACGCGCAGCGCCGCGTGGGCATCTTCCGCCGCGACCGACCGTTGCCCGAGATCCGAGCCGGCGGGAAACAATTCCGGCTGATGCGGGTTATGACAGGTGTAGCAAGTAACGCGGTCGCCGCCCAGGGGCAGGCCCGACAAGGTATCACCCGAGCCGATTGTTGACGCATCCGCCACCGCGCGACTGGATGCCAGCCAGTTGCGGACCTCATCCGTCACAGGTCGATCCACGTGGCCGCGCTCGGAGACGTCCCAATGCCGGACGTGACATGCGAGGCACCCCTGCGACGACTCCGTCCGCAGCAGCGAATGCCCGCGCCGCGCGCCATCGGCCGGCACGTCGGGAGCGTCCGTATGACAAAACAAACACGTGCGTGAATTGACCGCGCCGCTTGCATCGACCTGCCGGTGCGGACTGAACTGCCACGAGGCATCCTCCACGTGGCAGGTGCGGCAATAGGAATCAGCCCGATCCGATTCGTACCCGCGCAGCATCGCCGGATTGTCCGCCGGCCGCCGCGCCCCCGCATCACAATGTTGACGAATGTCGTGACACGTCAGACAGGTCAGCCGGCCCGCGTCGGTCGGCCAGTCTTCGGGCGTTGTCACCGTGGCCGTCCGCGCGAGCCTTCCCGTCGGGTGCGGTTCGTCGTGGGCCTTTCTGCCCTCGTGGCAGGCGAGGCATGTTTGATCGGCCTTCGCAACGGGAATCGCCTGCGGCGCGCCGTCGCCTGAAGCGTGACACGCGTTGCACTGCGTGGACGACCAGTGCGGATTGATCGCCGGCTCGACGCCCTCCACCAGCGGACGCGATCGGACGGGTGGAGCAGCGATCCGGGCCGTCGCGGCGTGGTCGCGGCCCCACGCGTACGCGCGCAGCCCCGGTTCGACGTAGCGCTCGGCGACAACGATGTAGTAGTCGGCGTCGAATCCATCCGGCGGCGCGGTCGCCTCGCCCGGCAAGTGTGACACAACGGCCAGACTGGAAGGCGAAACCAGCTTCTGTGATTCGTCGTCGGCGTCGCCAAAGACCGCGATCACTTCGCCGCGATCATCAAACGCCTGCACGCGCCCCAGCTTCGCATCGACGACGAACAACGTACCATCCGGCCCGAAGCCGGCATCGCGAGGCAGGGAAAAGCAGCCGATCCCGTCTCCGGCGCGCCCAATCGTCCGCTGCCATGTCCCATCGGGCGCGAACCGTTGCACGCGATGATTCATCGTATCGACGATGCATACCCCGCCATCGGGCGACACCGCGAGATTCGTCGGATAACGAAACTCGCCCGAGGCGTCGCCGTTTCGCCCGATGGAACGAAGCCATTTGCCCGACGCGCCGTGGTAAACCTCGATGCGATGGGCCGTCAGATTGCTCACCCAAAGTTCTTCACCGACGAACGCCAATCCGCCGGAGCGAAACTCCACGCCCGCCGGCGCTGCGCACGAGGTCTCGTTCCCGGCCGCGTCGAGGATCGTGACTTCACTCCCTGCGACCCCGGAACAGGCGACCGCCAGACTGCCATCGGGCGCGGTCGCGCAGGCGAGCGGAGAACACGCCTTCTGCCACGATCGCATCGAGGCAGAGGACCGATCGCCGACAGACCAGAAAAGCAAGTCGTTCCGTTCGGCATCGACGACAACCAAATCATGCTCCGCCGTCGCGCGAACGTGAATCGGCTTTCCAAGTTCCTTTGTCGGCGAATCGTCGACGCCGAACACCAGCGACGCCAGCCCATCGATCCGGGGGCCCTGCGTCCGCGGCATCCGAAGATTGCCCAGCGGCGCCGCGCTGCGAGGTACGATCGGCTCACGCGGTGCGGCTTTCGCACCTGCCACCGGCGCGGATAGGCCCGCCGTCTCGGACGATGCCCCCGACGACAGACGCCGTTCGCAGCCGCCGAGCGCGATTCCCATCAGCACGGCCAACGCCAGCGTGAGCCGCAGCGCGTGGCCGATCAGAGTCGATGGCACGACAGGCATAGCGCGCTCCGTTCATTGGACTTGACCAGCATAGCCGGGTGACCACCCGCATGATGAGGATCGTGACACGACACGCATTGCACGCGCCCCTCGGGCAGCCGGATGCGCCCGTCGCGCGTGACGGCGTTCGTGGCCCGATAGCGCGGGTGATCGGAAGGATAGCGTCCGCCGATCGGGTGGCCGGCCAGTGCCGCGGAACGTTCCTCGCCGGGTTCGAAGCGCGCGAGACGCGCGGCGTGTGCCGTGGTAAATACATCTGTCGCGATAACACCATCGTGGCAGCCCAGGCACACGAGGCTGTGGCGATCCAGCTCACGATCCGCATCCTGCGCCAGCACGGCGGCCGCGCGAGGGAGTCGATCCGCCGGCGGCCGCGCCGCGCCGTCCGTCATGCCTTCGGGCGTGTGACAGGTGAGGCACAGGCTTCGCGCGTCGCCACGGCCGTTGGAGAAATCATGCGGTCCGCCGAGTAAGCGGCTGGCGTAGGAGGCGCTTTGCGCCGGTAGCGATGCCGCCGATCGCGACGCCGATTCCTCTCGGCCGGATCGCGTCGCCTCGGTCCGGACCGGCCCCGGCGATTCCAGGCAGGCCGTCACGAGCGTGTGCGCAGCCGCCGCACACGCCAGCATCCACACGCTTGGGCGCGGGCCTCCGCTCGCTCTGCATCGATGGGGAATCGCCATGGCAAGCGTCAATCGTATGGAAGCGACCGAGCGGGGGCAATCAGTACCGGAACAGGCGATTCGCAGAAACCGGAAATATTGCGCGATTCCACGCACGGCTTGCCGCGGAGGGGTTTCGCGAATAAGTTGATCCTACGCAACGCATTTCAGGAAGAAAAGGAGCCGTGAACTCATGCCGCGCCGAATTCCATCCAACTCCATGCCATTCGTTCGCACGCGCATCTTGCGCCGGGTAATAGCCTGTGTCTCCTCCATCGCCGCCGCGTTGTTCCTCGCGGCCGCTGCCTGCGACAAGCAGCCCGCGCCGCCGCCCGCGAAGCCGACGGCTCCGCAAACCGCCGACAAGGATCTCGAAGCCCTTCGGGATAAAGTCGTCGGGCAACCGGGCAATGCCGCGCTTCCGCCGAATCACCCGCCGATCGGCGGCCAGCCCGCAGCCGCCAGCGCTCCCGCGCAGGATGGGATGCCGCCGGGGCACCCGCCGATCAATGCCGCGCGACCGGCCGCGCCCTTCGCAGCAATGAGCGCCGACCCACCGAAGTATGATGTCCCCGAAGATTGGAAGGCCCAGCAGCCACGAACTCCGATGCGCAAGGCACAGTACGCGCTGCCGGGAGATGCCGGCGATGGGGAGATGATCCTCTTTTATTTCGGTCAAGGTGAAGGCGGCGATATTGAATCCAATCTTGCGCGATGGAAAGCGATGTTCGCGACAGCCGATGGCCAGCCGGTGCCGGAAGACGCCTGCAAGGTGGAGCGCCTCACCGTGAACGATTTGAAAGTCACCACGCTGGACGTCTCGGGCACTTACCGCGAGCCGGCGATGATGAACCCGCAGGCGCCGCCCGAGCGGCCGGGCTATCGCATGTTGTGCGCGATCGTGGAAATGCCCAACGGCAACTGGTTCTTCAAGGGGACCGGGCCAGCCGCCACGATGGCGCGCCATGAAGCGTCGTTTCGCAAACTGGTTCAGTCCTTGAAATCCAAATAGCGGCGCGGCGTTCGCGAGGCATTCGGCTTGCTCGCGATCCCGAATCCGGCCGCTTGCGTCAAACCCCATTTCCATAGATCGCTGCGTGGAATTGCGCAGGCTTAAGGCCGAAGTGCGCACGGGTCCGCGCGCGGTTGCGAGACAAGCGAATGCCTCAAGCGCTGGGCAGACTGTTTAATAAGCCATTGCAAAAATCGGCGAGGTTGTATATAGGTCACGGACTTAATCGCACGGCGCAGAACACGCCGCGACCATTCTGGCCCGTAGGTGAGCAAGCATGGACCCCAGGACCAGCGCGAGCGAAGCCAAGCAGCGAGAAATCGACGCGCTCCAGCAGCGATTGGCGGAGCTGCAAGCGGACCTCGCCGTGGTAAGTCAGCACATGGACTGGGTTCCACGGCAGTATTACACGACCTATCACATTCTCGCCGGCATGGTGCTGGGGCTGGCCGGCGCGATCACCAGCCTGCTGTTCAACATCATCGGCGCGGCGATGGTCGGCAAGCACCCGCTGGAGTTGATCCGCGTATACCTCACCTTCCCGATGGGCGAGAAGGCCCTGGAGGTGCAGAGCGGGTTCGTGCTGGCGGCAGGTTGCTGCCTCTATCTTGGCACCGGGATGATCGGCGGGATACCGTTCCACATGATCTTGAGCCGCTATTTTGACCGCGCCGGCGGCGGCAAACGGTTCGTCGTCGCGTCGGTCCTGGCGCTGGGTGTCTGGCTGATCAACTACTATGGGTTGATCGCGTGGCTGCAACCGGCCCTGATCGGCGGCAACTGGATTCTGGAGCGCGTGCCGGTCTATGTCGCAATAATGACACATCTCATCTTCGGCTGGACGCTGCTGGCCGTCGACCAGTGGGGGCGTTTTGTCCCGCGCGCCGCGCGATACTCGGGGTCCGCCGCGTCATGAAACATCTCCTGTTCATCGCAACCGGTATCGCATTGCTCGCGCTGGCCGCCGCGCCGGGGTGCAAGCCCGCGCCCGCCGACGACGAAGACACGTCCCGCCCCGCGGCCTTCGGCTATCAGCAGAGCGTTCACGACGCGCTGCTCGAAGAAGGGCGCTCGGCCTACCTGCAATATTGCGTCGGCTGTCACGGCGATCGGGGTGACGGCAATGGTCCGGCCGCCAAGTTCCTGCATCCGCCGCCCCGCAACTTCATCACGGCCAATTACAAGTTCAGCTCCGCTCGCGCCGGCCGGCTCCCGACCGATGCCGATCTGAAACGCACCATCACCCTGGGCCTTCGCGGATCGGCCATGCCGGCTTTTCGACTCCTTTCCACGCGCACCGTCGAAGCGCTCGTGACTTACCTCAAGAGTCTCTCGCCCCGCTGGAAAGAGGAAGACGCCTCGATGCCCGTGCCGCTGGTTGATGATCCTTACCGGCGCGAGACCGACAAGACCGAGGCCATCGCCCGCGGCGAGGCGCTTTATCATGGTCTGGCCATCTGCTGGTCCTGTCATCCCGCTTACGTCCCCGAGGCGAGGATCAACGAATACATCGTTTCGTTCGGCAACCCTGCGCGGGAGGGATTCCGGCCGAACCTGCATCTCGCCGAAGCGAAGCCGAACAGCGAGGGCATCGTGCTGTATCCGCCGGATTTTCTGCGCGACTTCGTCCGCGCCGGCACCAGCCTGGAAGACTTGTACCGCTCCGTCGCCGCCGGCATCACCAGCACCGCCATGCCGACCTGGTACGACTCGATCGACATTCCGGGCGCGAATCCCGGCGATCCGCCGCGTGCGTCCGCCGGCGATCTGTGGGCCATTGCGTATTACGTGCAAGACTTGCTCAAAAAGCGCCCGCCGCTTCTGAAGCCCAATGAGTTCAACGTCCGCGCGCACGCGCAGGGCATTTACCTGCACGGACCGCCGCCCAAGCCGACCCAGCCGACGACGCCTGAATCAGAGCAACCCACGAACTTTGAGCCGGATTTTTGACACCACGCGCCCTGACCGGCGCTCACCGAACCGGATCGCACCATGACGACGCCCGCTTCCGCCGCCGTGCCCCACGACGACGCACCCGCTCGCCCAACTCATGAGCTGGTCGATCAACAGATGGTGCTGTTTCACCTGATCGCTGCACTGGTCTTTCTCGGTGTGTCGATCCTCGCGGGGTTTCTTTACTCGTTCCAGTTCCTCCAGCGCTATCCGCTACCCGGGATCGAACTGTTCTCCCCCGGCCGCTGGCGGCTGGTTCATACCAACGGTGTCGCCTACGGGTTCATTGCCAACGCCTTCCTCGGCGCGCTGCACTGGATGATCCCGCGACTGACGATGCGCCCGGTCTACAGCCGCAAGCTGTCGCTGTTCATTTTCTACGCATGGCAGGCGGTCGTGCTGGTCACTGCCGGCGGGCTGCTCGCCGGACACGCGCAGGCGCTCGAATGGGGCGAGACGCCCGTCTATGTTGATCCCGTCGCGCTCGTCGGCCTCGTGCTGGTGGCGATCAACTTTTTGAAGCCGATCTTCGCCACCACCGGTCCGATGTACGTCGCCCTCTGGTATTTCATCGCCGCGTTCATCTGGACTGTGCTGGTCTATGCCATGGGAAATTTCATCCCCGAGTATTTCGTCGGCGGCTCGGCGGCCGGCGCGATCGGCGGCATGTTCATCCACGACCTCGTCGGCCTGTTCGTTACCCCGCTGGGTTGGGGCATGATGTACTACTTCGTACCGATCCTTCTCAAGAAACCGATCTGGAGCCACGGATTGAGCCTCGTCGGTTTCTGGGGCCTCGCGTTCTTCTACCCGCTGACGGGCATTCACCATTTCCTCTACAGCCCGATCCCGATGTTTCTGCAATACGGCGCCGTCATCACCACCATCGCCATCGAGCTGGTCGTCGCCACGGTCATCGTCAATTTCTTCCTGACGATCCGCGGCCGCGGCGACGCCCTGCGGACCAGCCTGCCGATTCGCTGGTTCTACACCGGCATGATCTTCTACTTCACGACGTGCCTGCAATGCGCATTTCAAACCACGATGACGTTTCAGAAGATCATCCACTTCACTGACTGGGTGGTCGGCCACGCGCACCTCGTCATGTTCGGCGTCTTCGGATTCTGGCTGCTGGGCATGATGGTCTATCTCATCCCGCGCGTGTTGAATGTCCCGTGGTACAGCGCATCGCTCAATAGCTGGCATTACTGGCTGACGGCCTTCGGCACGCTCATCATGTTTCTTGACTTACTCGTCGCCGGTCTGGTGCAGGGGTTCCTCTGGCGCGATCTCGCCCCGTGGGAGGAGTCGATCCGCGCGTCGATGCCCTTCTGGCTCGTGCGCACCTTCAGCGGCATCATGATCGTCGTTGGGCAGTTCATGTTCTTCTACAACGTGTACATGACTTGGCGCGCCGCGGCGAGCAGACCGGCCCGCGCACCGGCGCCGGTTCCCGCGTGATTCCCGGAGGGTTCGGACCGCATGTTTGAATCGAAAGCAGGCGTGTTTCTCATCGCGGGGATCGGCTTCTTCGCGCTCTCGTTCCTCGTCATGGGACTGCTGCCCTGGACGATCTACTACAACGAGCCGGAGCTGACGGTCGATCAGATCGCCGCCAAGGGGATCCTCCCCGATTTTGTCGACCTGGCCGAACGTTTCCCCGATCAGTTTAAGGATTACTTCGGCGAGGTCAGCGAAAAGTCCTTTGCCGAAGCACTGGCGCTGGGCCACAAAATCTACGTTGCAGAGGCCTGCTGGCATTGCCATTCCCAGTTCATCCGGCCTGTCTCGAACGAGGACCTTCGCTGGGGGCCGGTCTCGCACGCCCTGGAGTACCAGAATCGCTTGCAGCGCCCGGTGCTCTTCGGCACGCGGCGCGTCGGGCCGGACCTCTCGCGAGAAGGCGGGGTGCGCAGCAACGACTGGCACATCGCACATTTCTGGGATCCGACCAGTGTCACGCCCAGCTCGGTCATGCCCTCCTACAAGTGGTTCTTCGACGGTGACGGCTATCCGAACAAGCGCGGCATGGCGATCATCACGTACGTCCAATGGCTGGGAAGCTGGCTGAAGGAATATCCGTACTATCATGGGGATGGACCCAGCGGACCGACCACGCAGCCGGCCTATCCGCCGCGAACGGCCGCCAGCCAGCCCGCCGCCGGATGAGAAAAGGAGCCGACACCATGCAACGGGCCTCCGATTCCAGAACCAAGACGATCGTCGTCGTGACGATCGGCGTGCTGATCCTTCTGCCCGCCGCCTATGGATTCATCGAGAAGCTCACGCTCTTCATCCTCGCCGTGAAGCGCGACCTGATCGCCGGGTTCACGATCATTCCCGTGGTGAATTACCTGATCGTGACGGCCGGCATGGCCTGCCTGTTGATCTGGGCGGTGGCCCACGGCATGTTTCGTCGAATCGAGCAACCCAAGTACACGATGCTGGAGCGCGAAGAAGAGATCGACCGCCTCGACGCAAGCGAGAACCGAACGGGGGAAGACCGATGAGCCAGCACACCGATCCGACCACCGCGAGCAATGCCGCGCCGCAGGACGAAAATCGATTTCACACCTACGTCACGCATCACATTCCGTGGTACGTCCGCGCGATGTGGATCGCGTTCTGGATCGGGCTGGTCTGGTACCTCGTCGCTTACGCGATTCCGAACGCAAAGAATTATTTCTAGCGGCCTGATCGGAAGAATCGAAACAAGAGCATGAGTTCTCCCCTCGCTAAGAGTTCGTCCACCAGGCTCGGGCCGAATTGGATCCGGGCTTTATACTTCGCTCGTTAGCGAGCCGACCATGAACGCCTGCCACTTCTGCCATTTGCCGATGCCCGCGCGAGGCAGCGCCGCCACGCCGGACGCGGATCGCTTCTGCTGCATCGGCTGTCGAATCGCCGCGGAGATCACCCGCGCGCGGGGCGAAGGCGGGCAGGCCGCATGGATCATGGCCCGCCTCGGCATCGCCGTCTTTCTCACGATGTCCGTCATGGTCATGGCGACGTATCTGTACGGCTACGAATGGTCGGCTCGCGCCGGTCCCACGACACCGGCGCACGGCGAGATGCCCTCGGCCTTGGCCGGCGTTGTTCGCTACATATGTCTTATTTTTGCAACGCCGGTATTCTTCATCCTCGGAATTCCCGTGTGGAACAGCGCCGTGGCGAACGCGCGCCGCGGGGTTGCTTCCACCGATCTGCTCATCGTGCTCGGCGTCGCCGCGGCGTACATTTACTCCTACGTCTCCACCCTGCGCGGCGAGGGCGGCGTCTACTTCGAAACCGCCTGCATGATCCTCGTCTTCGTCACGCTTGGCCGCTACCTCGAAACCTCCATGAAGCTCCACGCCTCCGATGCCGTCCGCGGCCTCGAATCGCTTTTCCCCGCTTCCGTCTCCGTTCGGAACGACGCCAACCAGATCACGACCCTGCCCCTGTCCGCCGTACGCGCCGGCCAGAGCATCGTTGTGCCCGCCGGTCAGCGCATCGCCGTCGATGGCATCATTCTCGATGGCGCGTCGTTCGTGGACGAGCAACTTCTCACCGGTGAAAGCGCACCGGTCGCTCGACGAATCGGTGACGCCGTTCGCGCAGGCACGCTCAACACCGACGGCGTGCTCGTGGTTCGTGCCACGCGCGTCGGCGAGGAAAGCACCCTCGGTCGACTCGTTCGTCTGCTCGACGACGCACGACGAAGCAAGGGCCGGTACGAGCGCCTGGCCGATCGGATCGCTTCGTGGCTGATTGGCGCCACGATCGTAACCGCCGCGCTCGGGGCCTATCTCGGCGCGATGCGCGGCGGCCTGGAAGAATCGCTCATGACCGCGCTGGCGGTATTGCTCATTGCCTGCCCCTGCTCGCTGGGCATCGCCACGCCGCTGGCGATCTGGGTCGCGCTGGGCGCGGCCGCGGCCCGGCGAGTGCTGTTCACGGGTGGTGAGGCGATCGAAAAGCTCGCATGCGTGCGAACCGTCTGCTTCGACAAGACCGGTACGCTGACCGGGGGCACGCCCACGGTTGCGAGTTTCACGGCGAGCGAGGCGGATTCGGAAACGGTTCTGCGCACCGCGGCTGGGATGGCTTCACTTAGCACGCACGCGCTGTCGCGCGGAATTGCCGATTACATTGCGCTGCGCCGTGTAACGCCCGCGCGATTCGGCAACGTACAAACGCTTCCGGCGCGCGGCCTGATCGGTCAGCGGGATGAACAACTGTGCGCGATGGGCAGTCCCGAGTTGATGGCCGAGCGGGGATTTGCGTTTAATGCGGCGATGCGAGCCGCACTGGAGAAGGCCGAATCTGCCGCGAGGCCGGTGGTCTGCATCGGATGGAGCGGTTCGGTGCGCGGGGTATTCGCGCTGGATGAGACCCTGCGTCCCACGGCGAGGTCCGCGCTGGCCGCGATTCGCCGTATCGGTGCGAGGGTGATGGTGCTGACGGGCGATCACGCACAGCGCGGCGAGGCCCTCGCGCGCGAGCTGGACGTACCGGTCCGCTCGCGCCTTGCTCCGCAGGACAAGATTCGTTGCGTGGAACAAGCACAGTCCACAAGCGCGGTCGCAATGGTCGGCGACGGGTTGAATGACGCGCCGGCCCTGGCAGCGGCTGACGTGGGCATCGCGCTGGGTTGCGGCGCGGACCTCACGCGCGAGTCGGCCGACGTCTGCCTGCTGGGCGATGATCCGGCCGCCGTGCCGTGGGCCATGATGCTGGCGCGCCGCGCCGTTCGGACGATTCGCTTCAATTTGCTTTGGGCCTGCATCTACAATGTCGGCGGCATGGGGTTGGCCGTCGCGGGCAAGCTGTCGCCGCTCGTTGCCGCCGCTGCCATGGTCGTGAGCAGCCTCATGGTCGTCTCCCACTCGGCTCGACTGGCGCAAGCCGCCCAACGGCTCGATGAGCCTGCGGATTCGCTCGCCGAATTTCCTGCACATAATCAAGCGAAGAAATCAGGACCACCCCGCGCGGGGCGTGCCACGATGGAGGCACTTTCATGACGGCTTTGTCGGCAACCACCCTCGGCGCGGTCCTCGTCGGCGGCCTGCTCGGCTCGGCGCACTGCATCGGCATGTGCGGCGGCATCGCCGCCGCGCTTGGCACACTCGATATCCCCATGCGCCCGCTCGTGCTGCGGCACCTGGCCTACAATTTCGGTCGCGTGTTCACCTATGCCTTCATGGGCGCGATGGCCGGGGCAGCGGGGCTCTGGCTCGACCAATATCGCCTGCCGCTCGTCGCCGCGCAGCAGGTGTTTTCCATCCTTGCGGGTGTCATCATGCTGGCAGTCGGCCTGAACGTCTTGGGAGTCCTTCGCCTGCCGCGTTCGTGGGCCATGCCCGAATTGCTGTCCCCCCTGTTCAAGGCGCTGCTCAACGCGCGCTCGCCCGGTGGTTTCTTCCTCGCCGGTCTCGCCAACGGATTCCTCCCGTGCGGACTCGTCTACGCCTTCGTTGCCATGGCTGCGGCAAGCGGCGCCGTCATCGCCGGCGGCGCGCTCATGGCCGCCTTCGGACTCGGAACGATCCCCGCGATGCTCGCCGTCGGCTGCGGCAGTCGACTACTCACACACACGGCACGACTCCGCGTTTATCGCGTCGCGGCCGTGCTGATCGTCCTGCTGGGCAGCGTCACGGTGGCACGCGCGTTCACCGCGCCGAGCGGCGCCTGCCACGATGGATCCAGCCATGCAACCGGAGCCGATCCCGCGCATAATTGCTGCGACACACCTGACCGTTGAGGTGCGCAGCATGAGCCGGCCCGCTTGGAACTTTCTCGTCGATTGCCTCTCGTTTGTCGCCTTTGTCGCGCTGCTGACCAGCGCAGCGCTGGTGCAATTCGCCTTTCCACCCGCGTCGCGCGCCGCTGGATATGTGCTCTGGGGTCACGGGATTGATTACTACACGCGCGCCTCCGGCGTCTGCCTCGCCGTCTTCGCGCTCACCCTTCTCGTACACCTGATTCAACACTGGACGTGGGTC
Organism: Planctomycetia bacterium; assembly: GCA_015200345.1. Taxonomy (NCBI): domain Bacteria; kingdom Pseudomonadati; phylum Planctomycetota; class Planctomycetia; species Planctomycetia bacterium. Next base: position 1,724,252 of record CP054187.1, read on the forward strand.
TGCAACTTCATCGCCGTGCGCGCCGCGCGCTGGACCGGACGCCCGTTTGCCGTCAACTCGGCCATCAATACGGTCTACGGCGTCGCCACGCTAATTGCCGTCTTCACGCTGATCGGCGGCGTACTCGTCGCGGCGGAGCTTTCCATTGTCGCGCCGCCGCCCTAGGATTCCGACCCAGACCCCAGGACGCCCTCATGCTCGCCGCCGTCGAGTTCACACCGCTGATGATCGCCGCGCTCATCGGATGGATCATCAGCGTCTGCTTTCACGAATTCTCGCACGCCCTCGTCGCCTACTGGGGCGGCGACACGTCCACGGCCGAACGCGGCTACCTCACCTTCAACCCCGCGAAATACATCGACCCGTTCTTCAGCCTCGCCATTCCCGCGGCCGTGTTCCTGCTCGGCGGCTTCCCCCTGCCCGGCGGCGCGGTGCTCATCGACTACTCGCGTCTTAAATCTGACAAGTGGGGTTCCTACGTCTCCGCCGCCGGACCGGCCAGCAACTTCATTCTCTTTCTCCTGACCGCGTTCATCTTTCACCCGGCCCTGGGCATCGTCGATGTCACCACCTACGACCAGCCAACCTGGGTTTACTTCTGCGGCGCGATGGCTGTGCTCAATTTCATCGCCGTCGTCTTCAATCTGATCCCCCTCCCGCCCTTCGACGGCTTCGGAATCATCGAGCACAAGTTGAGCAACGAGACGCGCTGGCGCATGCGCATGCCGCAGACGTCGCTGGCCTGCATCGCCCTGGCGTTCTTCGGATTCGGACTCGAACCGGTGCAGCGCTTCGTCTGGGGCGGGTTCGATCAGCTGTGCTCCATGCTGGGCCTGCCGACCGACCTGCTCGCCGTGTGCTTCCAGGTCGTCCTGTTCAACGAGGTGCCGGTAGGCGTTTGAAATTGGAACGGAAACTTAACCCACGCGTTGCAATCGACAAGATAGATCCTAATTCGTTTCTTGTGCAGACATGAGCTGGCCAAAAATCCAATGCTTGCCGTTATTCGCGCCGTAATTGAGCTATAACATACTGAATGGCAACACGTTGCAAGTATTGACGAAAAACATACTTGACTTTCGATGCCGTCACTGCTAAATGTCCTTAGGACATTTAGCAGTGACGGAATTGATATTACTATGTGGTTTAGAACATTATCATCACAAGTACTCGAACTTCTCTCGTACGAGCGACGACGCGTTGCTGCGAGTTGGAGGCTGCTGATTCTCGCTCGAAGAATCTGCATGAAGGAGAGTGCGCCGTTACTCGACGCGGGAAAGCTGCCTCGCCTGATCACTGAAATGGAACGGCTACGGTACATCGAGAATGCGCCAAGCGTCCATGGTGTCTACATCGTCACCGCCCCATTCTCTTCGATCGTACCGGTTGTGGATGAACAGATAGTACAAGAGGCCAACCCGTGGGCCGTATTCAGCCATTCCACAGCCATGACCCATCACGGCCTTACCAATGACATCCCCAGACGGATTGTCGCGAATTTTTTCGCGTCGCCACGGCGCAATCGAATTCCGCTCAATACCACTCCTGACGATTGGTTGGACCTTGAACTGCCTCGTGGAAGCCGACCAAACCATGCAGGTTCTGTCAGGGTTCAGTGGATTCGCATCAAGGACGAGTTTGACTTCGGGCACTGCGTAAGTACCAGCCAGGGCATTTCCATTTACGTCACCGATATTGAACGAACCCTTCTGGACGGACTCCGCGCGCCGTCCAAGTGCGGCGGCATCAGTTCGGTCCTCCATGCATGGAAGAATGCCGCGAAGCGAATCGACCTGAATCGCCTGATCGAATACACGATTCGATTTGATAATTCTGTGCTACGGCAACGTGTAGGCTTCCTGCTCGAGTTGACAGGCCTCAAGCATCCCATACTGAAAGAATGGCGCAAGTCGCTTCTACGGGGGGGATCGGTACGGCTAGTTGCTCAAGCTCCCTATGCCTCCAATCATTCAGAAAGGTGGAACCTTTCGTTGAACGTACCATCAGGACTTCTGGAAGAACTTGCCGAGAATCAATGACTCGACGCCTCTATCCAATTTCGCTCGCGGAACTTGCGAATTTTGCCCGCGAACTTCGTGTCACGACCGAGGAATCGCGAAAGCGGTTCGTGCAGTACGTTGTTCTTCAGGCCATCTCCGCATCGCCTCTGCGCGATGTCCTCATCTTCAAGGGCGGCAATGCGCTGCGATTCGTTTACGCCAATCGTCGAGGTACGATGGATCTTGATTTCACCGCGACAAGCGCCCTGCCGGACGACAAGCCGTCCATCGGTCTGGCGCTGGACAGCGCGTTTGTCGTGGCGTTCGGACAATTCGGAGTCAAGCTGCGTTATCAAAGCGCGCAACGCAACCCGCCCGGCGCGGACAAGCATTTTCCCACCTACGAGGTCAAGGTCGGTTACCAGTTCCCTGGCGATCGATACTTTCCTGAATTTGATGCTCGCGCACAACCCGTATCCTCCGTCGTCGACCTGGAGATCAGCTTGAACGATGTCGTTTGTGATGACGCTTTGATCAAACTTGATCCGCAGCGCGACCTTTGCACGCGCGTCTGTTCCGTGGAGGACATCGTTGCGGAGAAGCTCCGCGCCTTGCTCCAGCAGCGTGTGCGGAAAAGACACCGAAAACAAGATGCCTACGACATTGCATCGATGTTGAGGATGCATCGGGATCAAATCAACCCTGAAAGAGTTACGCAGTTTTTTCTTCGAAAGGCCAAGGCACGGGGAATCAATCCCAGTCGTTCGATGTTCGATGACGAAATCCGAAGACGCGCCAGTTGCGAATACGAAACCCTTTTCGATGATGAACGCGATCCCTACTACATTCCATTCGATCAAGCCTGGGATGAGGTGATCCGACTGGTCCACGCACTGGATATCCCTCCCTAGCGAATGGTGTAGACATGAGTGCCGAATCCCAAGAGTGCAGGTCGGATGCGGGCAGAACGGGCACGACCATGCAGATTCGATCGCTCCGAATCCCTTTGTTATCATTCTGCTGGGCGGGCGCTTATCGTCCGTATCATGCAATTGATCCCGAACTCCAACAGACACATTGACCCATGCGAATCCTTAGCGGCGTACAACCTTCCGGCAAGCTTCACCTCGGCAACTACTTCGGCGCGATGAAGCAGCACATCGAGCTTCAGCACGACCACGAGTGCTTCATCTTCATCGCCAATTACCACGCGCTCACGACCATTCAGGACCCGGCGCGGCTCACCGGCCTCACGCGCGACGTGGCGATCGATTACCTTGCGCTCGGCCTCGACCCGGCCAAGGCCTGCCTCTTTCGCCAGAGCGACGTGCCGGAGGTCTGCGAGCTGGCGTGGATTCTCTCCACCGTCACCGGCAAGGGGCTGCTCGAACGGGCCGTCAGCTACAAGGACAAAGTCGCGCGCGGCCTGTCGGCCTCGATGGGCCTGTTCAGTTACCCGATCCTCCAGGCCGCCGACATACTCATTTATCGCAGCGACGCCGTGCCCGTCGGCAAGGACCAGGTGCAGCACATCGAGATGACCGCCGACATGGCGGGATACTTTCACAATACGTACAAGTGCGAGGTCTTCACGCTGCCGCAGGCGAAGCTCAACGACGCCGCCATCGTCCCCGGCCTCGACGGCGAGAAGATGAGCAAGAGCTACGGCAACACGATCGATCTGTTCGAGGACGCCAGGAGCGCGAAGAAGAAGATCATGGCGATCAAGACCGACAGCACGCCGGTCGAATCGCCCAAGAACCCCGACACCTGCACGGTCTTCGCGTTGCTTAAGCTTTTCCTCGACGCAACGGAACTGGCCGAGTGGCGGCAGCGTTACGAACAAGGCGGCATGGGCTACGGCGACGCGAAGAAACGGCTGGCCGAGGCGTTTGAAGCGCGCTTCGGCCCCGCGCGCGAGAAGCGCGCCGCGCTGGAGAAAGACACCGGGTACGTCGAGGAGGTGCTCACGGCGGCGGGTAAGAAGGCCCGCGCCGTCGCACAGGCCGTCATGAAAGACGTGCGCCGGGCCTGCGGAATCGTCGTTTCAACGTAGCAGCCGGCACCGAAGCTGCCCGCATGGTTGCACGGCTCGGCTCGCGCTGGCATGATGCCGATCATGCTTCGCGCGATCATCTTCGATTTCGACGGCGTCATCGCCGACACCGAGCCGCTGCACTACGCAGCGTTCGAGCGCGTCTTGCGCGACACGCCGCTGGCCATCACGCGCGAGGAATACTTCGCCCGGTACGTCGGTCTCTCGGATCGCGTCTTTCTTGAGCGGCTGGCCGCCGACCGGCGCGCCGCATTCGGCGACGAGCTGAAGCGATTCTACGACGAAAAGTATCAGGTCTATTTGGAGCTGATCGGCCAAGGCACGTCGCTTATCGCCGGGCTGAACGAGTTTCTCGCCGACTTGCCTGCGAACCTGCCGGTCGCCATTTGCAGCGGTGCCCGCCGCACGGAGATCGATCTGATCCTGTCGCAGCACAACCTCGCGTCGCGATTCCCGATCATCGTCTCCTCCGAAGACGTGCATTCGTCCAAGCCCGAGCCGCACGGTTACCTGATGACGCTGCACAAACTCCGCGCCCTATACCTTTACGGCAAAGAGCATGCGAAGGATGTGGACCCGATCGAAGCGATGCCCGCCGATTCCTGCCTCGCCATCGAGGACAGCCCGCAGGGCATTCTCGCTGCCCGCGCCGCCGGAATGCGCACGCTGGCCATGCTGCCGTCGCATATCGCATCGGACGTGTCGGCGGCCGACCTGCGCCGGGAAAACTTCCGCGGCCTGACGTGGGACGACTTGTGCTATCGGTTTGTTTCGCAAGGTTGAGAAAAGCCGGCACGCACCGATGATTCGCAACGTCGCACGAAACGTCTGGCAGATCAGCGGCTTTCCGCCCGGCGCGATCAATTGTTACCTCGTTGGTGATGGCGACCGGCACATTCTCATCGACGCCGGTTCGAAGCTTGATCGGCGCGTCATCCTGCGGCGTCTGCGCGGTGCGAATGTCTCACTCGTGGCACTCACACACGTTCATCCCGATCACCAGGGCGCGGTGGTCGCCGTGTGCAACGCGTTCAACTGCCCGCTCGCCTGTCACGATGCCGACCGACCGGCGATGGAAGGACGCTCCCCCATGCTGCCCGACAAACGCCCGATCCGCTGGTCGAGCCGGTTCTTCGGCGGGCCGCCGCGGCAGGTCGACCAGTCGCTCCGAGATGGCGACAACGTGGCCGGCTTCCGCGTCCTCGAAGCGCCCGGGCACACGCCGGGGCACGTGATCTTCTTCCGCGAGGCCGACCGCGTGGCCATCGCCGGCGATCTCGCAACGAACATGAACTTCCTCACGCTGCGCCCCGGCCTGCATCAACCGCCGGCCTTCTTCAGCGTCGATCCGGCTCGCAATCGTGCATCTTTCAAGAAGCTTGTCGAATTAAACCCCGGCATCGTGCTGTTCGGGCACGGCCCCCCATTGCGTGACATGAGCGCCCTGCGCGCGTTCGCCCAGCGACTGGAGCGCGGTCAGCGCGCGGCAGCCGAGGGCGTTTGAACTTCGTTGTCCGGAATTTCCATGCGCCCCGTGGCCGGGCAGCGCTGAAGCCGCGTCGCCGCGCGACGGAATTTTTGCTTGAACCCCGCTTCGTCCATCTTTGCGGCCGTCGCGAGCTTCGCGAGCATAACGGGGTTTTCCAAATCCTCGCTTTCGAGGCGGATCATGTAAGCTCGCGCCGTGCGGTAGCCGTCGGAGTCGATATCGACCTGCCGGATGCGCGTGCGATTGGTCTGCGGATCCACCATGTCGCTGAAACGCATCGGCACCAGCTCGTTGGACTGGATCGTCACCATCACGCCGACGGAATGGTCGATCTTCGGATCGAGCAGGATGCGAATCGCCCCGTTGCCCAGCTCACGGCAATAAGCGATGTCGAGCGGCGTCGGCGGGGCACACCGCAGCATGTAGCCAATCGTCTGTGGAATGATCGTCAGGCTGTCGCCGCGCTCGCTGAATCGCCGCGTCAACTCATCGGTCAGCATGCGCGCCAGCGGAACCTCGGCCAGGCGCAAATGTCCCGCCGCGTCCATCGGCACCTTCTTGTTCAGCATGCGCTCCAGTTCCTCGCGGTCGCCCAGCCGATAGGCCAGGCCCTCGGCGACGATGGCGACGCCATCCACGCGACCCATCGCCCGCCGCTTGATGATCGCGCCCTCCAGCACATCCGCGATCTGCCCCAACGTCACCGTCTCGGCGAACTCCTCGGGGATCAGCGTCAACGTCGCGCCGGTCGCCTTGCCCATGCCCAGCGCGAGGAACCCCGCGTGCCGACCCATCGCCACGACGATATACCAGCGGCCCGTTGTCTTTGCGTCTTCCATCAGATTCGCAATCAACTCGCTGCCGAGATGCCGCGCGGTATTAAAGCCAAATGTCGGAATATCCCCCGGCAGCGGAAGATCGTTATCAATCGTCTTGGGCACATGCACGACGCGGATGCGCCCGCCGCTCCGCTCCGAAACGAACCGCGCCGACAGCGCCGTGTCGTCCCCCCCGATCGTCACCACGTGCGTCACCCCCAGTTCCGTGAAATGCCGCAGCACGCGATCGACCTTCGCGTTGTCCGGCCGGACCGTCATGTCCTCATCGAGGGCCGATTCATCAAGCAGCGTCGTCCGAGCCGTCCGCAGGATCGACCCGCCGTCGAAGTGAATCCGCGCGACGCGGGAGATTGTCAGCTCCTCGGTGTGCCGCTCGGCAACGAACCGATCGCTCGACAGGTGCTTGAAGCCGTCAAGGATGCCGACGACCGTCATGCCCCTGTTGACGGCCTCGATGGTCGTCGCACCAATCACGGCGTTGATCCCCGGAGCAGGTCCCCCGCCCACGATGATTGCCAAACGAGAATGAGCCACTTGGAAGCTCCTCAATCGATCAAGTAAAACGGTTTACCTTGCCTGCAAAGTTGGATTATAGCACGATTCGGCTAGCCCCGTCACAGCCCGGTGAAAACCGTTCGCCGGTCCACGAAACATAGCTTGTTCCCGAAGGGATCGGCGACATAAAACGACCGTTCGCCCCAGGGCCGCACAGCGATCTGTCCGGCAGGGTCGCCGTGGACGTCGCCGGTATCGAACACCTCGCACGCCTTCTGGCAGGCGATGTACGTCCGATCGAGATCATCCACCGCGAAATAGAGATGTTCAGGCAACGGCGCGGGGCAGCCTTCGTCCCCGTCGGCCTTGGGGTCGTAACAGGCAAGGATCGTCCCGTCGCAGTCAAAATAGTGCCGGCCGTCGGAAACGCGCAGACCGGGAATCCCGAGAACGGCGGCATAGAACGCGGCGGCCTGTTCGATGTCCGCCACCGGAACGATCACGCGGTACAACTTCGGGTACATGTTCGGACCTCCAGTGTGGTAGTGTACCGGCATCATGGCCCTGTCGCTTGACGAGAAACGGGAAATTCGCGTCACCTGCGCGCTGCGGATCCCGTCCTATCTGCGCGACGAAATCGAGGCGCTGGGCTATCAACTGATCGACGAAGGCCGCGCTTACGTCGAACTGTTCGGCACGCTGCGCGACGCCATGCGGCTGAACCTGCACCTGCGCACCGCCCAGCATGTGCTCTATCTGCTGAACCGTTTCGATTGCGACGGACCGGACCAGCTCTATCGCGCGGTGAACGGACTGCCGTGGGAGACAATCGTCGCAGCCGACGGCTATCTTACGGTCAGCAGCAGCGTCAATCATCCGACGATCAACAGTTGGGCGTTCGCCAGCCTGAAGGTGAAGGACGCCATCGTCGATCGCATCGCGGACAAGATGGGTCGCCGGCCGGACAGCGGGCCGGATCGTAGCGGCGTGGTGGTGCACCTCGAATGGCACGGCGATCAGGCGGCGGTTTATCTTAACACGTCGGGGAACAAGCTTTCGGACCGGGGTTATCGACGCATTCCGCACAAAGCGCCGATGGCCGAGACGCTGGCGGCGGCGGTGCTGATGGCGGCGGGGTATGACGGCAGCGGCGTGCTGGTGAACCCGATGTGCGGCAGCGGGACGCTGGCGATCGAGGCGGCGCTGATGGCGACGGGCCGCGCGCCGGGATTGCTGCGCAGCGATTACGGGCTGTTGCACGTGCTAGGGATGGACAAGGAGGCGTGGCAGGCCGCGCGGCGCGAGGCAGGCAAAGCGCGCGCGGCAAGCAAAAGGCGTGGAGCGGGACCAACGAAGGCGAGGGCATCCGATTCGATCATTATCGCAAGCGACCTCGACCCGGCGGCGCTGGCGGCGGCGAAGCAGAACGCGAAGACGGCCGGCGTGGATCACATGATCGAATTCGCCCAGTGCGACTTCGCCGAAACGCGCGTGCCGGAGCTGGGGGAATGCCCCGGAATGGTGCTGCTGAACCCCGAATACGGCGAGCGGATGGGAGATGAGAAGGCGCTGGAGGCGACGTACGCGCGGATCGGCGATTTTTTCAAACAGAAATGTGCGGGCTACACGGGCTTCATCTTCACCGGCAACCGCAATCTGGTGAAGCACGTCGGCCTGCGCGCCAGCCGGCGGATCGAATTCTGGAACGCGCGGATCGACTGCCGGTTGATGCGCTATGAAATGTACCGCGGGACGCGCGAGGCGTATGGGACAAGCGGCCAATTGAAACCTGGCGATTCAAAATCTCGCCCATCCGAGCCGCGAGCTTAAGCGTAAGCCGCGCGACAACGAGCTGTGAGCGAACGTCATCGTGGCGAGGCTGGAAGGAGCGTGGATTTCTTAAGCGCTTTCAAGAATCTCCCGCACCCTTTCATCGAATCCCCTACCGCATTCCGGGCATCGCCCCGTTTCAACCGTCAGGCCGCGGAGCAGGTAGCCGCACTTCATGCACACCGGCACGCCCTGGACGAGCAGTTCGCTGCGCAGCATGACCGGCATGCTCTTGCGATGAAGTCGCACGGCCAGCAGCAGCGACGCGAGCACCGGGCCGGCGAACGTGATCGCGTCCTCCCACGCGCCGGGCCAGTTCACGTATCGCATGGCGTACTTCAGAAGCAGCATGACGGCGACGCCGATGAGTGCCATACTACCGACACCCGACCAGAAGCCCCACGATCCGAGGCGGCTGGCCTGCGCACCGATTCGTCGCAGGGCGATTTCGCGCTGCGCGTCGGACGCGAAGTAGTCCATCTCCGCAAACCCGGCGAGGGAGATATTCAGCGGGCTTAGACGGGAAACGGCGGGCGTCGCGTCCGGCGCAGGAGGGCGATCACGCGGCGGCTCGGAAGGCAGCTGGCCGCTTTCATCGGTGCGCGATGGTGGATCGTGCGTCATGGAACTATACCGTCTCTCCTGGAACGGGTTTCATAACTCCTCTCCCCCTTGGGATGGATTCGAGACGCGGGAGGAGACTTGCTCCTCTAGAACGGGTTTCATAACTCCTCTCCCCCTTGGGATGGATTCGAGACGCGGGAGGAGACTTGCTCCTAGAACGGGTTTCATAACTCCTCTCCCCCTTGGGGGAGAGGTTGGGTGAGGGGGAAAAGTAGTTCAATCGAAATGATTCACCCTCACCCCGACCCTCTCCCTGAAAGGGAGAGGGGGTTATGAAACAGCTTGTACGATGGCCACCAGATGCCGCGGCATGCCTGGCGCTACACAGTACAATAACGCTCTAATCGTTGTGCTGTCACGCGCTCACGCGATCGCACCATCGCCGGTAGAATCTTGATCAGCGAAGGAGACCCCATGGCGAAGCGTCGCGGTTCGAACGGGCGGCAGGCAACGAAGGACAAGGGCGTCATCGTGTCGTTTCGGGTGGACCGGCACCTGGCCGACGTGCTGAACCAGGTGCCCGACAAATCGGCGTTCATTCGAGACATCATTCTGCGCAGTTTCTACGAGACCTGCCCGGTCTGCCGGGGGCGCGGCGTCCTGCCGGCGGAGCTTTCGCGCTGGGCCGCCGGGCGACTGAAGGCCGACGCGTCCGTCGAGTGCTCGTGCTGCTTGTACGGCTACCCGAAGCAGACGCTGCCGGCGAAGCACCGCAAGACGGCCGAGCCGTTCGTCTGCCCGCATTGCGAGTCGCACGACCATCGTCATTGAGCGATTGCGCGGTGATCGATGTCGCGGTGCGCTGGTTGAATCGCGGCGAGCAAGCTCGCCGGCTAAATGCGGATTTCGATGAACAGATGGGACACGCTTCCATCCGTCCGTCGCGCCGGGTTGCATGGTTGCGACGGGTGGCATGGCTGTGGCCTTTGGCGGCCATGCTCGCGCGATCATCCGAAGGAGCCTTTTTGCCATGAATAAGCCGCCACGCGTAATCGACATCCGCCCGGCCGCCGACTCGCGCGATTTCGCCGACATCGGCCTGCTCATGCGTGAGTATCTCACCGAGCTGGGCGTCGACTTGTGCTTTCAGGATTTCGAGGGCGAGGTGGCTGACCTGCCGCGCGCAAGAAAACGGGCGCACCGCGCTGTCGCACGATGCGCCCGCTGATGGGTTGTCAATCATAACTGACGATGCCAACCCGAACGAGGATTCGGATCGGCGTCAGCGGTCATCGGCCGCCGGTCAGAAAAAGTCAATCAGCGAAATCAGCAGATCGACGTATTCCGCCAGCGCCGTCTTCTGCGCCGAGGGCACCATCCAGTCCTGCGGGGCGTTGACGCCGTCGACCCGATCCAGCAGATTCTCCAGCTGATTCTGGGCCGCGTTGTAGTTCCCGTGGCCGATCAGCGCCGAGGCCAGCGCCGCGTGCAGCGCGAGCGTCGCCCGCCGCGCCTTCTTGGCAAGGGCATTGTTCCCGGTGAACAGATTGTGATCCAATTGCAGGATGTCAATCGCCAGTTGACATGTCAGGCTTCGCAGGTAGTCCTGCGTGACGCCGGGCTGCAACGGGAGCGGATCAACGTTGTCGGCAACGCCGTCGCCGTCGGTGTCGGCGCTGCATGGAGAAGTCTGGAGCGTCAGCAGTTCATAGCCGTCCTGTAGCCCGTCGCCGTCGGAATCTGCCAGAAGCGGATTCGGGCAGCCCGATCCCTGGGCCGTGTCGACTTCGACGCCGTCGCTCAAGCCATCGCCATCCGTATCCGCGATGAGCGGATTCGTGCCGAAGATCGTCTCGTTCGCGTTCGACAAGCCGTCGCCGTCGATGTCGCCGTCGCAGGCATCGCCGATGCCGTCGCCGTCGAGATCGGCCTGATCGGCGTTGGCGGTACTCGGACAGTTGTCCACATCACCGCACAGCCCATCACCGTCCAGGTCGTTGGCCGGATCATTCGGGCAGGCGTCGCAGGCATCGCCCAGTCCGTCGCCGTCGGCGTTCTCCTGACCGCTGTTCGCCACGGTCGGGCAGTTATCCTCATCGCCGCAGACGCCATCACCGTCTGCGTCATTGTTCGCGTCGAACGGGCAGAGATCGCAGGCGTCGCCCAGCAGATCGCCATCGGAGTCTTCCTGGCCAGGGTTGGCGAATCCGGGGCAGTTATCGAGATTCTCGCAGACGCCGTCGCCGTCGCCATCGTTGCTGGCATCGTTGGAGCACACATCGCAGAGGTCACCGATGCCGTCGCTGTCGGCGTCGTCCTGGCCGGCGTTGGGCAGCGTCGGACAGTTGTCCACGTTTCCGCAGACGCCGTCGCCGTCGGAATCATTGGCCGCATCGAGCGGGCAGGCGTCGCACGCATCGCCCAGGCCGTCGCCGTCGGCATCTTCCTGACCGGGATTGGCGTCGTTGGGGCAATTGTCATCGTCGTCGGCGATGCCGTCGTCGTCGGCGTCGGTCTCGGCCGGAGCGAACCGGAGATTATCGATCGCGCCAGAAGGCGCCGCGACGCTGACCCGATGAATGGGCGTGGTCGACTCGATGCCGACAAAGCCATACTCGAGAAATCCGCAACCGGTGCCGTCGATGAATGGCCCCGTGAAGACCGCCGTCTCGATCACATTGTTGTTCTCGTCGAAGGCGGTGAAGGTCGCGTTCTGAAAGAAGATCGCCACGAACACAAACCCGAAGGCCTGCACCGGCGGATCGAACTCAAACGACGAGGTCTGCGAGGCGGAGAGGCCGTACGGCGTCGAACCGCCGGCGATGTCCTGAACGAGCCTGAAGCAGGCATCGCTGTCGCGCACCACGCGCACCTGCGGGAGGATCGTCACGCCCTGTGACGCGTATTCGTTGGCGGGCATCGTGATGTTGGACATCACGGGCAACGTCGCGCCCGTGCCGTCCTGCTCAAACGTGATGTGCGTGTGAGCGATTGAATTGAAATAACTGACGTCGGTGATGGGGGCGGCCCATGATCGAACGCCGGACCCCGCCATCAACAACCCCGCCGCGAGCGCGGCGCCCAGGAAACGCGTGCGTGAAAACATATCTCGTCCTCCCAGAAATGAATGGTGCATCGCCGCTGCGCGATCCACGAGATCCGCTCGGCGCGGGCAAGTGACGCCCCGATGGAGCGCATTATCCGAATTCGTCATCGGCGATTCAAGGAATTTCGCAGAAGGGAATGCCACAATCTTGGACGGCGCAGCTTCTGCGCGGCGCCCGGCACCCGCGCCAACCCTCTCCCCGGAGGTTTCCAAGGTCGAATTGAATAATTGAACTACCGTCGCCGACGAATCAGGCCCATCCCGGCCAGTGCCATCAGTGCCAGGGACGCCGGTTCGGGTGCCCAAGTAGCGGCACTGAACGTGCCGCTGCCGGTGAAGGGTGACGGCAACGTGCCCAGCAGATTGCCCGTGTTGACATCGTATTTATAGAAGTTGGGCTGCGTCGTATTCGGGCCGTCGGTCACGTAGTATGCGATCCCCGCGTGGACGGCCAAGCCATCAATGTCCGTCTCACCGGCGGGATAGCCGGCTAATTGCGACTGCGTGAACCCCAGATAGTCGATGTGATACAGGCCGGGCGTGTTCGGACTGGGAGCCGTATCCGAAAGGCCGTAAAGCTTGCCGTCCGTGAGATCGAAATCCAGCCCGCCGAAATCGTAAGCGGACGGATAGACATAGACCTGCGAAGCGACCAACGTGCCGGGGTCGATCTCGTAGACCGCCTCGGTCGCGATGTTGCGCGTGCCGTACAGCTTGCCGTTATTGAAGCCCAGCCCGACGAAGTTGATGGTCGCCGCATTGAACATCATCGTGCCGACATTGGTTGGCGTCAGCACCGGCCCGAACGGCGACTTGTACAACGTGGACCCGTTGTTCCAATAGAGCGTATTCGTCGCCGCGTCGTAAGCCATGCCCCATGGCTTGGCGTCCGGCCCCGTTCCGGAATAGATCGGCGTGGCAACACCCGTCGTCGGGTTCACGTTGTAAATCGTGGCGGTGCCCGATTGATCGTTCCCGACGATCAACTGGCCGAGTGCCGGGGTCGCGGCAAAAAGTGCTGCGGAGACAAAAAGCAGAACGCATCGCATGATCCACCTCTGATTGGTCTCAAACCCGCGCAACATGAATCGAGCGCGGAATTCGCATGGTTCCACCAGGAGCGTATTATCGCAGAATTGTCATGGAAAATCAATGATTTCACCCGTCCTGCCCCTTGTCATTTTCAGGATAACAGTGGACAGAAGGCCGGATTTCAGCCGATTCAGCCTATTTGCAACTTGCTAAGTCTGAAATATCCCGACCGCCGCGGCAATTCAGGGCGTGTCGGGGCGACCATCGCCGCACTTGAGCACGGCTGTCAGGGTGACGGCCTTATGCCAGGTTCATCGTCATCAGGAATTCGGCGTTGCTCTTGACCTTCTTCAGCCGGGTCGTGAGCAGTTCCATTGCTTCGACGGGGTTCATGTCGACCAGCACGCGGCGGAGTTTATAGACCAGCTCCAGTTCCTTCGGGTCCAGCAGCAACTCCTCCTTGCGCGTGCCGGAGCCGGCAATGTCGATCGCGGGCCAGACGCGCTTGTCCACCAGCCGACGATCCAGGTGCAGTTCGCTGTTACCCGTGCCCTTGAACTCCTCGAAGATGACTTCGTCCATCTTCGAGCCAGTATCGACCAGGGCCGTGCCGATGATCGTGAGGCTGCCGCCCTCTTCCACCGCGCGGGCCGCGCCGAAGAACCGCTTGGGCTTCTGCAACGCATTGGCATCGACGCCGCCGGTCAGGATCTTGCCGGAGTGCGGAACTTCGGTGTTGTACGCCCGCGCCAATCGCGTGATCGAGTCGAGCAGGATCACCACGTCGCGACCGTACTCCACCAGACGCCGCGCCTTCTCAATCACCATTTCGGCAACCTGCACGTGCCGGCTGGCCGGTTCGTCAAACGTGCTGGATACGACCTCGGCCTTGGTGTGCCGCTGCATTTCGGTCACTTCCTCGGGGCGCTCATCGACGAGGAGAATGATCACGTACGCATCGGGGTGATTGGTCGTGATGGCGTTGGCCATTTTCTGCATCAACACGGTCTTGCCGGTACGCGGCGGCGCGACGATCAGCATGCGCTGGCCGAAGCCGATCGGCGTGACGAGGTCGATCACGCGCATGTTGATCTCGTCGGGATTGGTCTCCAGCACGATGCGCCGGGTCGGATGATGCGGCGTGAGGTCTTCAAAGACCGCCTTCTCGGTGACCTTGTCCGGCTCCTCGAAGCAGATCGCCTCGACGCGCAACAAAGCAAAATACTTCTCGCTCTCTTTGGGCGGACGAATCTGCCCGGCGACGATGTGCCCGCTTCGCAGACCGAAGCGGCGTATCTGCGACGGACTGATGTAAATGTCGTCCGGGCAGGGAACGTAGTTGTATTCCGGGCTGCGCAGGAAGCCGAACCCGTCGGGCAGGATCTCCAGCACGCCCTCGCCATACATCAGGCCGTTCTTGTTGATCCGCTCCTTGAGGATCTTGAAAATCAATTCCTGCTTCTTCATCAACGCGTAGTCGGTGATGCCCTCCTGCTTCGCCAGCTCGTGCAGATCGTTGACGGACATCTTCTGCAATTCGGTAATGTGCAGATCGCCTCGCTTCACCTTTTCGTAGCGCTCGTGCGTCTCGCGGTCGATGCCCGGTCCGCCACCAGCCGCGGCCTCGCCGATCGGCCCCATCGCCGCGTCGCGCGGGGCAGCGCCTTCGCCAGCCAGTCCGGCCGAGAACCCGGCGGCTTCGGTCCGCGCGGGCGCGTCATGTGGCGCCACCGGCGCGACGTCCAATTCCTCGTCCTGCGGCTCGAAACTCTCCACCACCACGCCGGCCGGCTCTTCGTTCCGCATCGGTTCGCGTCGCATGGGCTGGCGCGGATGCTTGGCCGAGGGGCCTTCGCCGGGGCGGCGCGGTTTGCGAGGGGGATGAGCGCGGTTGTGACCAGGTCGTGGCATGTGAACTACCTCCCAGGGAGAGATGAAATGCTCAAAGCAGGTTCGTCGGAGTGGTAAAGGGGTTTGTCTTTTATCGTGATCGTGCAGGCCGCCGCAGAGCAAGGCCCGACGCAGGTTTCAGAAAGGCGCGACGTGCGAATCGCACCGGGGTTCCAATCTTGCGGGGGAAAAGTCGTCGATCAGGCGCGCTCGCCGAACTCCGCGAGGACCGCGGCGAACACCCGTTCCACCTGCTGGCGCAGGTCCGTCAGGGTGGAATTGTTCTGCACCATATGATCGGCTCTCGCCCGCTTCATGTCCAGAGGGTACTGGGAGTTTTCTCGTCGCTTCAGTTCTCCCGGCGCCCAATGACGGACCTTTTCGGACCTTCCTTTCCGCAATTCTTCCGCCGTATCAACAAAAATCACCGAATCGCACAACTGATCCAGACCGGCCTCGAACAACAGGGGGCTGTCCAGAACGATCATTCGCACTGCGGGATTCGCCTCGGCGTCGGCCATCAACACCGATCGCCTCGCCGCGATCCGCGGATGCAACAAGGCTTGCAAACGAAGCCGTTGCGATTCATCGCCGAAGACCAGTTCCGAGACCTTGCGGCGATCTACGCCGCCATCCGGCGATCGGATCGAGTCACCCCACCAGCCAATCAGCGTTTGCTGAACTTCCGGCGATGCAAGCTCAAGGGTGTTCAACGCATCGGACGAAATCACCGCCGCGCCCAGATCCGCGAGGATCGATGCCACTGTGCTCTTGCCCGAGCCGATGCCGCCCGAAAGACCCACCACGGGCTTGCTGCGACCTGCCTTCGTCACGCATCACCCGCCAGCCAAACGGGAGTCTGTCAACGCGAAGAAACGCTTCTACTCAAGACGCTTCGGCTGAACCGAACCAGGGCCATGCAACGCCCACGCAGATCACCGTTCGCACCGAAGTATTGTTAAAGTAGAATCCGCCCGGCGAATCCATCCGCCCAGTACGAGTTGAACGTCATCCCTCCCCCAAAGCATAGCCGATGGGCAAATGCGTTTCAACAGGAATCTGGGTGCGTGCTTTGTCGCACAAAATGGCGGGCTACCGTGATGATCACGCGCCCGGCACCGCCGGCGCGGATCACCCCAGCCCGACCTCCCGGTTGAACGCTTCGATCCGTGCGTCCCAGCCGGCGGCTTGCTCAAAGGTCTGCGCCCAGAAGTCCGGATCCCACAGGCGGCGCAGCTCGTCGACGCCGCGTTGCTGCTGCTCAACCCAGGTGAAGTATTTGAAGTTGTGCAGCGCCTTGCGGTCTTGATACCCCAGCTCGCGCAGGTGATCGACGCCGATTCCTTCGAGATAGCGCGCGAAATGCCGCCCCGCGAGCGACTCCGAATACGCCCCGTGCAAGGAACGTTGCTCCGCGATGCGCGAGGCGTACAGCTCCATCGAATCAGTCAGGGGGATGAACAACACGTCGCGCCCGTCCATCTCGTAAAGCTTTGCCGTCTTGATCGCCGCGACGAGGTTGCACAGGCTCGAGATGCCAATGTCCGGCAGGCGGTCGACCACGCCGCGCGAAACGCCGGCCTGCTCGAGCGTTCGGCGGCCGGCGTCCTCGTTGAACAGCCGCATCAGCGCCAGGCACTGCTCGTCGTCGATGGCGGCGACCAGGTCGGTGTTGCGCACGTTGTGAATCCAGGGGATGTGCTTGTCGCCGATGCCTTCAATGCGATGATCGCCGAAACCACAGGCCAGCAGCGTGGGGCATTGAAGCGCCTCGACGGCGACGACGCGAACCTGCGGCGCGATGGTGCGAAGATAGTCGCCGGCGGCGATCGTGCCCGCGCTGCCGGTCGCGGAGATGTAACCGGCGAGGCGATAGGGAGCTGCGGTGCGGATAGGAGCCGCGGGCTTCAGCCCGCGCGGCGCATCGAGGGCCAGTGCCGCTTGAGAATCCGCGCGGGCTGAAGCCCGCGGCTCATTGATTGGCTCCTTGATTGGCTCCTTGATTGGCTCCTTGATTGGCGGCGCGGCGTGCAACTGCCGAAAGATTTCCTCCACGATCGACCCCGTGACGTGATAATGCCACGCCGCGTTGCCAAACTCCTCGAACTGGTTGAAGATCACGCAATCCGGCCGCGTCCGGCGGATCTCCCAGCACTTGTCGTAAATCTCCTTCACGTTGCTCTCGCAGCCCGGCGTCGCGATCACCTCGGCCCCGATCGATCGCAGCCACTCGAACCGCTCGCGCGACATGCCCTCCGGCAGAATCGCCACGGCCGTGCAGCCCAGCAGCGCGCAGTCGTACGCCCCGCCGCGGCAGTAGTTGCCCGTGCTCGGCCAGACGGCCTTCTGCGCCGTCGGGTCAAACTGACCAGTGACAAGCCGTGGCACGAGGCAGCCGAAGGCCGCGCCGACTTTGTGCGCGCCGGTCGGGAAGTGCTTTCCAACAATGCCGATGATGCGCGCGGGCACGCCGGTGAGGGCGGGCGGGAACTCGATCCAGTTTCCGTTGTTGAAGCCGCCGCCGCGGGCGACCGGTTCGTTCTTCCACGTGATGCGAAACAAGTTGGCGGGATCGACGTCCCACAGGCCGACGTTCTGGAGGCGGTCTTTGATGCGTTGTGGAACGAGCGACGGGTCCTTCTGCTGCGCGAAGGTGGGGATGATGATGTTGCGCTCACGGCAAAGGGCGATGGCGTTTTGGAGGGCAGACTCGGGTGAAACCTTTGTACTCACAATGATGCTCCGATTGAATGCTCGTCGCAGCACCCAGTCTATCCGCTTTGTCATCCAAACCCAACGCAGGCATCGCGGTATAATTCGGCCGACTGTACCAGACAGCCCGTTCGAGGATCGCACGTGAGCCTTGTGACCCTATTGAAGTGCGTCGCCTGCGGGAAGGAATTCCCGCCTGCCGCCGGCTGGACCTGCCCCACCTGCGGACCGGACGAAGGCATCCTCGACGTGCAATACGATATGCCGCGTGTCCGGCAAACGCTGACCCGCGCGGCGCTGTCCATCCGGCCGCTGTCGCACTGGCGATACGCCGAGTTGCTGCCGATCGACGTGCCGCCGCCCGCGGGGATCGAGCACATCGGCTGGACGCCGCTGATCGAGGCGCCGCGCCTGGCCGCGGCCCTGGGCATCGAACGATTGCGGCTGAAGGACGACGGCCGCAGCGCGTCGGCCTCGTTCAAGGATCGCGCCAGCAGCATCGGCGTCGCCCATGCCATTGAAATGCACCGTGGCACCGGCGTCTCGCCGGTGGAGATCGCCTGCGCGTCGACCGGTAACGCTGCCAGCAGTCTGGCATATTGCGCGGCCGCCGCGGGACTGGGCTGCAACATCTTCGTGCCGCGGACCGTGCCCGA
The DNA here is from genome assembly GCA_015200345.1 of Planctomycetia bacterium. NCBI lineage: Bacteria > Pseudomonadati > Planctomycetota > Planctomycetia > Planctomycetia bacterium. Next base: position 1,742,921 of record CP054187.1, read on the forward strand.
GGGCAAGCTCGCGCAATTGCTCGCCTATGGCGCTCGCGTGTTCAAAGTCATGGGCAGCTATGCCGAAGCGTACGATCTGTGCACGCACGCCTGCGCCCGGTTCGGCTGGTACAACCGCAATTGTGCGGTGAACCCCTATCTGGTCGAGGGCAAAAAGACCGGCGGGCTGGAAGTCGCCGAGCAGTGCGCCGACGATCCGCCGGAGTGGGTGGCCGTCAGCATCGGCGACGGCTGCACGATCTCCGGAATATACAAGGGTCTGCGTCAGTCGCGCGAGGCCGGCATCATCTCCTGGAACGCGCGGATGCTGGGCGTGCAGTCGGAGGGCGTCGCGCCGATCGCGAACCTGTGGCAGCGACGGAACGCCGGCGAATGGCTGGAGAAGCTGACCGGCCGTGATCTGCATTCGCGCGACACGACCTATGCCGACAGCATCAACTGCCCCGTGCCGCGCAACTGGCGCAAGGCGCTGGCCGCCCTGCGCGACAGCGACGGCGCGTGCGTCGCCGTCACCGACGAACAAATCATGGAGGCCGTGCGTACAGCGGGCAGGCTGTCGGGCGTCTTCGCCGAACCGGCGGCGGCGGCGGCGGTCGCGGGCATCGCCCAGGCCCGGCGCGACGGCATTCTCACCGAGCGGTCAAACGTCGTCGCCATGATCACCGGCAACGGATTGAAGGACACGGCGGGCGCGCTGCGGGCCGTCGGCAAGCCGCATGAAGTGCCGCCGGACGTCGGCGAAGTGGAGCGAATCATACGCCAGGAGTGATTGGAGAATGAAGAATTGAGAAGGCCGGCGTGGTTTCAGGACTCCTCTCCCCCTGAAGGAGAAGTCGGGTGAAGGGGACGAGCGGTCTTAGCGAAGCAGCTTACCCCCATCCCGGCCCTCTCCCTGGAAGGGAGAGGGTGACGCCTGCCCTCGTCAATCTTAATTCTTAATTCGACATTCTACAATCAGTGACCATGTCCACCATTCTCACCAACGCCATTCTCTGTGATCTCGACCCGCCGCGCGTTCAACACGGCGCGCTGCGCATCGAGGACGGCCTCATCACCCATCGCGGTAAATCCGTTCCGACTGGCCGCGAAGATGAAGTAATTGATCTTGGCGGCGCGGTGGTGATGCCCGGACTGGTCAACGGCCACACGCACCTGTACTCGGCGCTGGCGGTCGGCATGCCCCCGCCGCCGAAGTCGCCGCGAAATTTCCTGCAAATCCTCAAGTACGTCTGGTGGCGGCTGGATCAGGCACTGGACGACGAGTCGATTGAGATGTCAGCGCGCATCGGCGCGCTGGAGGCCCTGCGCTGCGGCACGACGACGCTCATCGACCATCACGCCTCGCCCCGCGCCATCGACGGCTCGCTGGATCGGATCGAAGCCGGCCTTCACGCTGTCGGCCTTCGCGGCGTGCTTTGTTATGAAGTCACCGATCGTCACGGGCGCGCGGGACGCGAAGCGGGGCTGGCGGAGAACGCCCGATATATCGATAAATGTCGAGAACATGGGCACGGTCGATACGCCGGACTGGTCGGCGCGCACGCCTGTTTCACCCTCGGCGACGACGCCCTGCAACGCCTCGCCGAGCTCTCACAAAAAACGCGTTGCGGCGTGCACATTCACGTCGCAGAAGACCCCTGCGACGAAGCGGTCTGCCGCCGCAAGCACCGTCAATCACTCATCGCCCGACTCGACGACTACGGTCTGCTCCACGAGCGATCCCTCTTCGCGCACGGCACACATCTGGACGCCGCGGCGACCAAACGCATCCGCGCCGCAAAGGTCACGATGGCCCACAACGCCCGCTCGAACATGAACAACGCCGTCGGCTATGCTCCCGTCGCCGATTTCGGCCCGCGCGTCATGCTCGGAACCGACGGCATCGGCGCGAACATGCTCGGCGAGGCCCGGGCCGCGTGGTTCATCGCGCGACATCAGAAATCGCGTCTCTCCCCCGCCGACCTTCTGAATATGCTCGCTCACAGTGCCCGCCGTGCGTCGGCCTCGCTCGGCGTCACCCTCGGCAAGCTGCAACCCGGCGCGGCCGCGGACGTCATCCTCACCAACTATCGCCCGTTCACGCCGATCGACGCCGACAACCTCGCCGGGCATCTGCTCTTCGCCATCGGTCCGCAACACGTCGAATCGGTCCTCATCGACGGCCGCTGGAAACTCCGTGGCGGCACGGTGCGGGAGTGCGACGAAGTCGGCATGCGCGAAGCGGCTGTAGGAATCGCGAAACGGCTGTGGGAACGGATGGCGGGTCGCCTCGCCGAGGGCTGATCAGCGCGCCGTGGGCTTCGGCTCGCACGCCGCTGATGCACGAAAGAACGCCTTTCTTGGCTTCGAACGACCGCGCGGTCTGAAGCCCGCGGCTCGCTGGTCGTGAAACTACTCGTTCGTCGGAAGATCCCCCGGTTCGTCCGCATCGCGCAACACGGCGTCGGTCGGCAATTCCACAAGCTGCATGCGGTCGGCGAATTCTCGCGTCAGCGCATTCAATCCGCCGTCGCACGCTGGCGACATCACGAAAGGAATCAACTCGGCCGGGAGAATGATCGGATGCCCGCGACGGCCGCCGTGCGACGCGATGATGATCGACCCCCGGTCGTTGGCGGACGCCTTCGCGCTGCCCGCTCCCGACACGCGCGAAACATCCGCGCGATACGCGCCGACACACGCTGCGAAAACCGCGGTCGTCAGCCCGGGATAATCGCCGGGACAGACGAGAATGCCATCGCGCGGCGCGATGTCTTCCCGTTCGCGGCAGGCACGCAACCCCACGCGAATCGAATCGATCATCTCCGATGATTCATCCTCGTTGAACACAACGCGGATCTTGCCGTTCGACAATTCATCATTCGACGCGCCCAGCGCGTCGATGATCGCGCAGCGCGTCACGATCATGACATCCGCGATGCCCTCAACCGCCGCCATCGTCTCCGCCAGTCGCCACAGCATCGGCCGGCCGCCCACGTCGATCAATTGCTTGGGCCGCCCCATGCGGCGCGACCAACCCGCGGCGGGAATGATGGCAACGATTCGCGGCGTCTCACTCATGCACGTTCACCTGATTCACGCGAGACGAATCCAGCACACCCGCCATCAGGTGCCGCATCGTGTGATACGCCCACAGATCCAGCGTGTGTTCGCCCTCCAACGGTGAGTGCGCGTGCAACGCCTTGAGCGCATGCGTCGCGCCGTCAAACTCCGCAACGACCACGCCGTCATCCAGCACCAGGTGGCCATCCACCGCCATCAGTCGAAACACGCGGCCCTTGATCCGCCCGCGAATCCACGGCCCCTGCGCCGATCGCCCGATGACAAACCCGTCGCGCGGGGCAGCCTGCTCCCACGAGCGCTCGGTGCCGAAGAACGTCGGCTTCTTGATGTACGGCCCGCCGTACTCGGGGCAGAACGTGTCGCAATTACCGCATTCGTTGCAAAAGTCGCTGTAGCAGGCGATCTGCATCGACTCGGTGATTTCGAAGCGCCGCGATTCGCCGGCGCGGGACGTGAGCGTGTTGCTTCGCGCGTCACCATTAATCGGTGACACGATGATGTCGTGATAATCGAAGGCCACTTGGGGCGTGGGGTAGGTGAAATTCGCCGCGTTCGGGCAGACGGGCAAGCACTTGTCGCAGGTGATGCAGTCGAACGTCTCCAGGTGCGAGTCGATGCGCTTGGGGACTTTGCGATTGTTCTCGGCGCGATAGCGCGGGTCGTTGCGGGCCTGCTCCGCAGCGAGAGTGGTGTTGTTCAATTCAGCTCGCTTCACTTCTTCCAACGAGCCGCGAGCTTCAGCTCGCGCGGCGTTTGTGCGTCGAGCGAACGACTCTTCCGCGATCGAATGGCCACGCGGGCTGAAGCCCGCGGCTCGTTGCGGCGACGAGCGGTTCGCATCGGCGCGATCCGACGCGCTTCGCTTGATGATGTAGTCATTCATCGTCGCCGCGCCGAGTTTTCGCATCTCCGCCGAGAGGCGATCGAGATACGCCGGCATCCGACCATAGCCACCAGGGCGAAGCAGATCCGTGCTGGTCGTAATGGGCACGAACCCGCACGCGACGGCCGACGGAAAGTTCTGCGCGTCGATCCCCGCGCTGAAGGAGATGGGAAACTCCGCACCCATCGCCCGGCGAAATTCGTCCGTGAGTGTCATCGTAATGACATGAAGCGGCTGGCCCGACAGATACATCACCTTGTTGTCCGGCGTGAAGAAATCGCGGTGGTTGAGCACCTCCAGCGTGTTGCTGAATTTCGCGCCGAACGTCCGCCCGCGCGCCGCCGCGAAGCCCGACAGCCGCCGGCAAAGCTGCACGCCTTCGTCAAACCCCAGCCCGGTGCGATAGGCCTCGGGGTTCACGGTCAATTCCGTGTAGCCCAGCACGTCGTGCAGCAAATGCTCCAGCCGCTCCTTGCCGAGCATCGGCGGGTTCATCTTCACGATCACGTTGAAATCGTACTCGCCCATCAGAAACTCGCAGATGCGCTCGATCTCGTCCGCCGGGCAGCCGTGAAACGTCGAGAGCGTGATGCCATCGCTGATGCGCGCGGGGTATTTCAAGTCGCGCGCGGCGGTGAATTCCGCCGGAATCTCGGCGCGAAGCTTTTCCACCATCGGCCGCGCGTCGATCATCGCATCGAGAAACCCGCGCACCGCGTCGCCGCGTATGCCCGCGAGGTCGTAGCCGACGCTCAAGTCATACACCACGTCGCCCGCCGGACCGCGATTGCCTGCCGGCCCGTCCGGGTGCGCAGATCGAAACATATCAATCAACATCGCCCCGGCCACGTACTCCCGAATCGATTCGGCGATGCGCAGCTCCTGCGACCACTCGATGTTGTAGCCCACGTTGGTCACGTCGATGCAGGGGCGGCCGATCGTGAGCCGGTCATTCACCTGCACCGTCTTGAGTTCGAGGATGCGCCCGCCGGCGGCGTAGCTCAACAGGATGTTCTGCGCCATCTGCGTGTGCGGCCCGGCGGCAGGGCCGAGCGGATTGCCGGCGCGATGCCCGTGAAACGCGACCGACAAATCCGGCCCGTCGTCCGCCGGCGCGTACCAGCGATTGCGCGGCAGTTCGAACAGCGCGCCCTGCCGCGACGGTTCGAGGTACAACCGTCTTACAAGGTCCGCAAACGGCGCTGGAACCAGCTCGGCCATGTTGTCATTGTACCGTCGGTTCCTTACCGCGCGCCGATTTTTGTCCCAAACATCGGCATGTCGGACCGGACTTGCTGTTCCACGCTCGGCAGCTAATCACGTATAATCAAGGCACCATGTCCGCACCGGCTCATGCATCCTCAACCGTATCCTTCACGCTGAACGGCCAACCCGTCTCCACGCCGCATGGCGACCGCAGCCTGCTCGATGTGCTGCGCGAGGATTTCGACATCATCTCGCCGAAGAACGGCTGCCAGCCGATGGGGCAGTGCGGCTGCTGCACGATTCTGATCGACGGCAAGCCGCGGTTGAGCTGCACGATCAAGGCGTCCGTGGCCGCCGGCAAGAAGGTGACGACGCTCGAAGGCCTGCCCGAGCCAACGCGCCAGCAGATCGCCGACTGCTTCGTTCACGCCGGCGCGGTGCAGTGCGGCTTCTGCATCCCCGGCATCGCCATGCGAGCGCATGCCCTGTGCGAGAAGAACCCCGCGCCGACGCACGATCAAATCACCGGCGATCTGCGAGCGCACCTGTGCCGCTGCACGGGCTACACCAAGATCGTCGACGCCATCGATCTGCTCGCGCGCGTCCGCGGCGGCGAGCCGATGCCGTCCAACGGCTGCGCCGGCAAGGTCGGCGAGCGCCTGCACCGTTACACCGGTCACGACGCCGCCCTCGGCATGCGCCGCTACATCGACGACATCAAGGTGCCCGGCATGGTCTTCGCCGCGCCGCGGTTGAGCGATCATCCCCGCGCGCTGGTGAAGAAAATCAATACCGCGCCGGCGATGGCGGTGCCCGGCGTGCTGCGCGTCGTCACGGCGGCCGACGTACCGGGCGACCGCTTCGTCGGCCTGATCACGCCGGACTGGCCCGTCTTCATCGCCGAAGGCGAGGAAACGCGCTACGTTGGCGACGTGCTGGCGTTTGTCGTGGCGGCGGACGTTCACGCGGCACGGTACGCGGCGGATCAGATCGAGATCGAATACGACGTCCGCACGCCGGTGACGACGCCGGACGACGCGCTGAAACCGGATGCGCCGAAGATTCACCCCGGCGGCAATTTGCTTTCCAGATCGGCGCTTGTTCGCGGTGAACCCGATGCGGTGCTGGCCGCTTCCGCCCACGTCGTCGAGAACGTCTGGCAGACCCAGTGCATCGAGCACCTGTATCTCGAACCCGAGGCGGCCATCGCCATTCCCGAAGGGGATGGATTGAAATTGCTCACCCAGGGCCAGGGCATTTTCGACGATCGTCGTCAGACGGCGAAGGTGCTCGGCTGGCCGATCGAGCGCGTCCGCGCCGAGCTGGTCTCCAACGGCGGGGCCTTCGGCGGCAAGGAAGACATGAGCGTGCAGGCGCAGACCGCGCTGTGCGCGGTGCTGGTGAACAAACCCGTCAAGTGCGTGCTCACGCGCGAGCAGAGTCTGCGATTGCACCCCAAGCGCCACCCGGTGCGCATCTCGCTGAAGGTCGGCTGCGATGCCGAGGGCAAACTGACCGCCGCGCGCGTGCGCATCATTGGTGACAAGGGCGCGTATGCATCCGTCGGCGCGAAGGTGCTGGAGCGCGCCGCGGGCCACGCCATCGGTCCATACAAATGCGACAACATCGACATCGAGTCGCTGGCGGTCTATACGAACAATCCCCCGAACGGAGCCATGCGCGGCTTCGGCGCGAATCAGGCGGCCTACGCCATCGAAGGCGCGCTCGACATGCTCGCCGCGAAAGTCGGCATCGACGGGTGGGAAATCCGCTGGCGAAACATCCTGCGACCCGGTGATCGCTTCTGCACCGGTCAGCGGCTGACCAAGCCGTTCGGGCTGGAGCAGACGCTGCTCGCCGTGCGCGACGCTTATCGCGCCGAGAAATTCGCCGGCATCGCCTGCGGCATCAAGAACGTCGGCATCGGCAACGGCCTGCCCGAGATCGGCTGTGCGAGTCTGACCGTCGAAGCCGACGGGTCGATCACGATCCGAACCGGCCACACTGAAATGGGACAGGGTCTGTTCACCATCGCCATTCAGACCGCCGTGCAGGAGACGGGCCTGCCGCACGAGATTTTCACCGCCCGATGCGACACGTCCGACCCCAACGACAGCGGCCAGACGACCGGCAGCCGCGGCACGGTGCTGACCTGTCACGCGGTCATCGACGCGTGCAAGAAATTAAACGCCGATTTGAAGGAACTTCATCTGCCGCCTGCCGATTCTTCACGTGCGAATGCGAACCAGCCGCAAGCGCGCTCCAACGAGCCGCATTCCAACGAGCCGCGGGCTTCAGCCCGCGCGGCGATGCCAGCGCTCATGAAGCTCGCCGGCCGAAAATACCTCGGCCGCTGGGAGTGCTACAAAACCGACAAGTTCGGCGCGGACGTGCCCGAGCCGAAGACGCACCTCACCTACGGATTCGCGACGCAAGTCTGTATTCTCGACGAGACCGGGCGAATTAAGAAGTTCATCGCCGCCCACGATGTCGGCCGCGTGATGAACCCGACGCTGCTGGAAGGCCAGCTCGAAGGCTCGATCCACATGGGCCTGGGCTACGCGCTCACGGAGGAGATGGTCTACGACGGCGGCCGACTTGTGACGGATGACGTGAAATCCTGCGGTGTGCTGCGCGCGCATCACATGCCGCCGATCGAAATAATTCTCGTCGAAGTGCCCGACCCGGATTGCCCCTACGGCGCACGCGGCGTCGCCGAGATCGGCCTTGTCCCCACGGCCCCCTCCGTGGCCGGCGCGCTGGCGAAGTTCGAGGGCTTCCATCGCACGACGCTGCCGATGAAGGATTCTCCGGCGGCGAAGGCCATCCTCGGCCCGCGCGCCGGTTGATTTTAATTAACGAATGTTCGTTGACCAAAGCCCGGGGCCCGCTTGGCGGGGCCCTTGGAAATGTACTCACTTTCCTAACCACTCAAATCGCTGTCGAGGGCGCATTCTGAAATTGCCTCGGCGTACAATGATTGCATGAGCGAACTTGCACCCGTGCTGGATGCCCTGCTTGCCGACCTCGACGCCGGCCGGCCGGTCGCGCTTTGCACCGTCCTGCGCACGCGCGGGAGCACGCCGCAGGCGCCGGGCGCGACGATGCTCGTCCGCGCCGATGGCAAAACGCTCGGCACGCTCGGCGGCGGATGCGTCGAGGCCGAGGTTCGCAAACGCGCCTTTGAAATGCTCCGCGCCAATCAAAGCGGCATGCTCGATTTCACGCTCGATCACGATTACGGCTGGGACGACGGCCTCATCTGCGGCGGGCGGATGTTCATCGGTGTCATGCCGATGTCGCGCGAGAACGACGCCGCCCCATACCGCGCCGCACTCGCCGCCACGCGCGCACGACAACCGGCTGCGTTTCCCATCGTCATTGACGCCGCGCCGTCCGGAGGCGGCACCAGCGGAATCGCCGGCGCCAATTCGCAGGACCGGCCCGGTGTGAACGCCGCATCCGTCGCGCCACGGCGCGAGCGGTACACCGTGCATCTGGAGGTGCCGCCGACGCTGCTGATCGCCGGAGCCGGGCACGTCGGACGAGCGCTGGCCACGCTGGCCGTCGATCTGGATTTTCACGTCGTCGTCATCGACGACCGTGCCGACTACGCCTCGCGCGAGCGCTTCGACGGCCGCGTTGAACTGGTCGTGGGCGACATCGCCGCCGCGTTGCGCGGCCGTGCGATTGATGCCGGTTGCTACGTTGTGATCGTCACGCGCGGCCATCAGAATGACGAGAAAGCGCTGGACGCCGTCATTCGCTCACCCGCGGGTTACATCGGCCTGATCGGCAGCCGGCGCAAGAGCCGGTTGATTCTCGACGATTTGCGCGCGGCCGGCGTGCCCGATGATTTGCTCGCGCGCGTGCACACGCCGATCGGCCTGCCGATCAACGCGGTGACGGTTCCGGAAATCGCGATCAGCATCGCGGCGCAACTCGTGCAGGTCCGGCGAAGCCAGTTGCCGGTGCTGGTCGAGGGCCCGATACACACACCATGATCCGCGCGTCGCCCCCAACGAGCCGCGGGCTTCAGCCCGCGCGGCAATCAACACGTGAACGAACCGTTCGCAAGACAGATCAGCGCCGCGCGGGCTGAAGCCCGCGGCTCATTGATTCCTACGCGCATTCGGCCAATCGGAAAAAGATCAACCTCGCCAGCACGCGGCGACGATAGGCGGCGGTGGAGCGCATATCGTCAATCGGCGAAATATCGGCGGTGAGCAGCGATTCGATATCTGGAGGACCAGTAAACGTGCGGCCCGCGTCCAGCGAAGCCTCCAGCGCGCGACAGCGCACCACCGTCGGCGCGACGCTGTTGGCGACCACACGCCAACCATTGGCGCCGTGCGAAAGGGCCACGCCGACCTTCGTAATCGCCTGTGCCCGCCGCGCGCCGACTTTGTGAAACCACTGCACGTCCCACGCCGGCGGCGGCAAGCGAATCGCGACGATCAATTCATCCGCCGCGCGCACACTTGTGCGGTATCCGGTGTAGAACTCGTCCAGCCGCACCTCGCGCCGGCCGCGCACCGATGCCAGCACCACCCTCGCGTCGTACGCCATCAACACCGGCACACCGTCGGCCGCCGGCGAGCCGTTGCCGATGTTGCCCGCCCACGTGCCGCGCGTCTGAATCTGAACCGCGCCGACCTGCCGCGCCGCCTCGCCGAGCAAGGGATACGCCGCCGCCGCCTCGCGCGACTGCATCACATCCCAGTACGTCGTCAGCCCGCCGAGTTCGAGCCATGGGGAGGCACCGGCGTCTCGCCGCAGATCGAAGGACGGGACGCCCATGCCACCGGACCCCTGGTCAAAGCAGCCGCCTACGACGTTCCAATTCATCACCGCCAGCTCCCGCACGCGCGACAGGTCCAGCAGTGTGAGGCCGTTCTTCTCGCGATGATGCCACGACACCATCACATCCGTGCCGCCCGCGATCGGCGTCACCACCTCCCGGCGTCCTGCCGACTCCGCCAGCATCGCCAGCGCCTCGTCCAATCCTCGCGGCGAGAGAACTTTCACGGTCTCGCCTCCCCGCGCAGGCGCAGCGCTGCCTCGGCCCCCGCCACGATGCCGTCGTACCCCGTGCAGCGGCACAGGTTGCCGCTCAAGAACTCCCGCAGATCGACATTCGACGCAATCTCCGGCCGCTCCAGCAACCAGCGAATGCTCATCACGATTCCCGGCGTGCACGCGCCGCACTGTGACGTCCCTGTGGCATTCAGCGCGCTCGCCACGTCCGCCGACACGCTCTCCACCGTTGTCACGGCTCGTCCCGCCGCCTGAAACGCCGGCACGAGGCACGAATTCACCAGCAGCCCGTCCAGGATGACGCTGCACGCGCCGCACTCCCCTTCGCCGCAGCCTTCCTTCGTCCCGGGGCAGGCGCAGTCGTACCGCAACACGTCGAGCAACCGGGCATCCAGCGCCACGCGACGCGAAACCGGCGCGCCGTTCAGCGTGAACGCGAGTTCGAACGTCTCAACGTCGCCGCCGTTGGTGGGCAGGACGCCCTTCAAAGGCGGGCCGTCTGGCGTGTCGTGCGTCGCCATCGTCACCGGCCCTCCAGCAACGTCATCAATCGCTCGGGCGTCAGCGGAATCTCGTTCGCTTCAATGCCCAGCGCATCGCACACCGCGTTCAGGATCGCCGGCGCGGGGCCGTCCATCGGCAACTCGCCGATCCCCTTGGCTCCCTGCGGACCGAAGGGCGATGGCGACTCCTCGAAAAAAACGCGAATCGGCGGCAGATCGGCGCACGCGGGGATGACATAATTCGTCATTTGACAATTTTTCATGACGCCGTCGTCCAGGACCACGTCTTCATACAGCGCCCAGCCGATGCCCTGCACGACGCCGCCCTGAATCTGCCCGCGCGCCAGCGTCGGATTCAGCACGCGACCGACCTCCTGCCGCGCGACGAAATCCGTCACGCGTACGCCATAGGTTCGCAAATCAATTTCTACTTCGGCGACGTACGCCCCCCACGAGTACGCCGCGTACGCATCGCCGCGATAAGTCTGGTCGTCCCATTGAATGTGCGCGGGCTTTTGATACTTCCCGCGGCCGATCAGCCGTTGCCCCGGGTTCGTCGCGTGCCAGGCCTGAAGCGCCACAGGTAAATCGCTCGATGCCGATTTTGTGACGCTGACGCCCGTTTGCTTCAATAGATCATCGCACGCGACTTCAATCAATTTCCCAACGACCATCGCGGTGCGGCTGGCTACCGTCGGCCCGCTGTTGGGCACGCGGCTGGTATCGGCCATCGCCACGCGAACGAGATTGGCAGGCACACCAAGCCGCGCCGCGGCGATCTGCGACAGGATCGTCGATGTTCCCTGCCCCATGTCGGTCTGCGCGGTGAGCACCTCGATCGTGCCGTCAGCATGTCCTTCGACCCACACCTCCGATGCGAGATAGGTCTCGCCGCTCCCCGTGAATCCTGAACCGTGGTGAAAAGTCGCGAAGCCGATGCCGCGCCGCAGATAAGGATGCGCCCCCTCGCCATGGTTCATCGCCGCGTGTTGCCTTCGCCGCTCGTCGTACCGCGCATCGTGCAGCGCCGCGTCCATCAAGGCCGGAAGATCAACTCCACCCGTCACCACCTGCCCCGTCGCCAGCGTCTGCCCGTCGCGCACCAGATTTCGCCGCCGCAGCTCCACCGGTGACATCCGCAGCCGCCGCGCGATCACGTCCATGTGCCGCTCGATCGCGAACATCGTCTGCGGCGCGCCGAACCCGCGGAACGCCCCGTACGGCACACTGTTCGTCAGGCGCGCCTCGCCGATCACGCGGATGTTCTCACACGCATACGGACCCGCCGCGTGAATGCAGCCGCGACTCAACACCACCGGCGACAGCGTCACATACGCTCCGCCATCCAGTACGACGTCTATATCCATCGCCAGCAACCTGCCGCTCGCATCCAACGCCGTGCGATGCCGCACCACGCCCGGGTGCCGCTTCGTCGTCGCCGCCATGTCTTCCTGACGGTCGTACACGATCTTCACTGCCGCTCCGGCCTTCTCCGCCAGCAGCGCTGCATGAATCGCCAGGTTCGACGGAAAATCCTCCTTGCCGCCAAAGCCCCCGCCGACCGGCGCCTGAATCACCCGAAACGCCTCGCGCGGCCGATCAAAAAAATACGCCAGTGAATCCACCACGTAATACGGACACTGCATCGACCCGCGCACCACGAGCCGACCGTCCTCCTGCCATGCCACCATGCCCTGCGTCTCAAGATAGACATGCTCCTGCGCGCCGGTGGCGTAGCGGCCCTCGATGACGTGCGCCGCGGAATTGAACAACGCTTCCCAATCGCGCTCGCCTCCGATCTCGCCCGCCCCCTTGCGAATCTCCAAGTGCTTCAGCACGTTGTCGGTTCCATGCTGAATCAACTCCGGCGTGAGCGGCATGTCCGGCTTCAACACCGCCGGCAGCGGATCAACCTCCACACGCACCGCCCGCAACGCATCGCGCAGTTTATGAATCGACCGGTGCGCAATCAGCACCACCGGCTCGTGTTTGTGCCGAAACGCGCTTGCCACCAGCGCCGGCTGATCGGTCTCAATCAGCTTGATCGCGTTCCGCCCCGCGGGGATGTCCCGATGATCGACGATCACAAACTCCGACCAGTTGATCGTCGGATCAAACACAACGCGCTTGATCCGCCCCCGCGCGATCGGCGTGCGAATCGTCCCGCCGTGCAACACGCCGGGGATCGCCACGTCGTCCACGTACGCGGCCCGGCCGGTGAGCTTGTCCAGCCCATCGACCCGCGGAATGTCAACACCGATGCTCATGGACCGCTCACCCTGCCTGGCAGTCCGGACGCTCGCGGACGCGTATCGCCGAAGCTGCCGCTGAACAAGAACCACGCCCGATCCGTTGGAAAGTATACCGATCCGCGCGGCCTGACGCGATGACAAAGGCCCGCGACCACGATGAACCGTGCGCCCTGCGAGGTAGCCGACTGCCGCATCCGATGGATAGAATAACCAACCTTGAGGAGATCGCTTATGACCCGTCGTCTCATTGTGCTGTCCGTGCTGGCCGCCCTGTTCGCCGGTTCCGTGCCCGCCTGCGTTCAGAAGGAGCGCGAGCCGGAAAAGAACCGCGTCAAGGTTCGCGCCCCCTTCACGAAAGTCGACGTCGAATGGGAGCGTGACGAAGATGAACCCAAGACCGACGTCGACGTGGACGTGGACGATTGAGCCGCGACCGCGCGACGAATTCCGCCTCGGTTCTTGGCCCGGCCGCCGACGCCGCCGATCTCATTCGCATCCGCGGCGCCCGCACCCACAACCTCCGCGATCTCTCGCTCGATATCCCGCGCGATCGGCTCATCGTCGTCACCGGGCTGTCCGGCTCCGGAAAAAGTTCGCTCGCCTTCGACACGATCTACGCCGAAGGTCAGCGCCGCTACGTCGAAAGCCTGTCCACGTACGCACGCCAGGTACTCGGCCCGTCGCTGCGGCCCGACGTCGATGTCATCGAAGGCCTCCCGCCGACCATCGCCATCGCCCAGCAGGCCGGACGATCCGGTCCGCGATCGACCGTCGCGACCATCACCGATATCCACGATTTCCTGCGACTGCTCTTCGCACGCGTCGGCGAGCCGCACTGCCCCGGCTGCGGCATGCCCATCACCCGCCACACCCTCACCCAGATTGTTGACGCCATCATGGTGACACCTTCCGGATCGCGCCTGATGATCCTCGCGCCGGTGGTGCGAGCGGCGAGCGGCGCGCACTCCGAAACGCTCGCCCGCATCGGCAAGCAGGGCTTTGTCCGCGTGCGCATCGACGGTCATCAGCACGAAGCCTCCGCCGTGCCCCCGCTCGAAAAGAACAAGCCGCACGACATCGATGTCGTCGTGGATCGCCTCGTCATGCGCGACGACCTCCGCGCTCGGCTGACGGAATCCATCGAAACGGCCCTCCGCCTGGCGGACGGTCTCGTCATCGCCTCGCGCGACGTCGACGGTGACTGGGCAGACACGCGCTATTGCACCCGTTACCGTTGCCCGGATTGCAACCTCGCCCTGCCGGAGCTGGAGCCGCGGCTGTTCTCCTTCAACTCGCCGCACGGTGCCTGCCCCGCGTGCGAAGGTCTCGGCGAAGAATACTCCTTCGACCCCCGGCAGATCGTCCCCGATCCGAAGTTGCCGCTCGAAGCCGGTGCGATCGCGCCCTGGCGGCGCGGCGACGCGCTCTCGCGCCCCATGGCCCGGCTGCTCGATCAATTCTGCCAAGCGTTCAACGTCTCGCCCTCCACGCCCTATTGCAACCTGCCCGCGAAGGTTAGAGACATTTTGCTAAACGGCACGTCCCCAAACGCGAGCGGCGCCGCCTTCGAAGGCGTCATCCCCAACCTGCAACGCCGCTGGAAGGAATCGCAGAGCGACGCCCTGCGCGAACGGCTTGCACAGTACATCGCGCGCCGACCCTGCCCTGCCTGCCTTGGCGCGCGGCTGCGGCCCGAAGCCCTCGCCGTCAAACTCGACGGCAAGTCCATCGACGAACTCGCGCACTTGAGCATCGACGCCGCTGCCGGCTTCTTCCACGCCTTCTCGCCCGCCGCCGACCTGCGACCCATCGCCGAACCCATCGTCCGCGAGATTCGCCAGCGCCTGCGATTCATGATCGACGTCGGAATCGGCTACCTCACCCTCGCTCGGACCACCGATACGCTCTCCAACGGCGAGGCCCAGCGAATTCGGCTCGCCACCCAGATCGGCTCCGGCCTCGTCGGCGTCTGTTACGTGCTCGACGAGCCGACGATCGGGCTGCACCCGCGCGACACAGCGCGGCTCATCGACACACTCCGTCGGCTGAAGGCGCAGGGCAACACGCTTTTTGTCGTCGAGCACGATCCCGACGTGATCGCCGCCGGCGAGTGGTTCATCGACCTCGGCCCCGGAGCGGGCGCGCACGGCGGCCGCCTGCTGGCCAACGGCCCGCGCGATGCGCTGCTGGCCTCGACGGAATCCGTCACCGCCGCGTACGTGCGAGGCGACGCCGCCGTCGCGCACGCCGCAGGCCGCGCGTTGCGCGAGCCCGATGCGCGCCGCGTGTTGACCGTGCAAGGCGCGGCGGAGAACAACCTGCAACGCATCGACGTGACCTTCCCGCTCGGCCTGTTCTGCTGCGTCACCGGCGTGTCCGGCTCGGGCAAGTCCACCCTCGTGAATCAAATCCTGCTGCCCGCGCTGAAGCAGCACCTGGGCATCTCGCACGACCGCCCCGGCGCACACCGCGCCATCACCGGGCTGGCCTACGTCGACAAGGTCATCGAGATCGATCAATCCTCCATCGGCCGCAGCCCGCGCAGCAATCCCGCCACGTATTGCGGCGTCTTCGACGCAGTCCGCGATCTCTTCGCCAGGACGCGCGAGGCCCGCGCTCGCGGCTACGACGCCGCGCGCTTTTCCTTCAACGCGCGCGGCGGCCGGTGCGAAGCGTGCCACGGTTACGGCACTCGCCGCGTCGAGATGCACTTCCTCCCCGATCTCTTCGTGAAATGCGGCGACTGCGGCGGCACGCGCTACAGCCGCGAAACGCTGGAGATTCGCTATCGCGGAAAATCCATCGCCGACGTGCTCAACCTCCGCGCCGAAGAGGCGCTGGCGTTCTTCGAAAACGTGCCCGCGATCAGGCAAACGCTCGCCGCCGTCGTCGATGTCGGTCTGGGCTACCTCACGCTCGGCCAGCCCGCGCACATGCTCTCCGGCGGCGAGGCCCAGCGCCTGAAACTCGCCGCCGAACTGGCACGCTCCCCCATCGGCCACACGCTCTACGTCCTCGACGAACCGACCAGCGGGCTGCATTTCGCCGACATCCGACGCCTGCTCGACGTGTTGCACCGGCTCATCGACGCGGGCCACTCCGTCATCGCCATCGAACACAATTTAGACGTCATTCGACAGGCCGATTGGATCATCGACCTCGGCCCCGAAGGCGGCGATGCGGGCGGGCGGCTCATCGCCGAAGGATCGCCCATGCAAATCGCCCAAACCGATACGCACACGGGACGACACCTCAAGCGGGTCATGGCGAACGAAAAGTTCACCCCGGCCGCCAGCTTTGCCGAAGCGGGCGAGGCCGCGCAGAAGGCATCAACCCGCGACCAATCGTGCCATGAATGAGGCAACCACTTCGCCGGTACCGCTCCGCACCGGCCGAACTCGGTCTCACGCCGGCAGCTCTCGACTTGAAACTCGCCTCATCCAGCGACGATCGATTCGGCGCTCTCGCGCGAAGTGAAAGCAATGCAGAGACGGAACGAATGCCGGTGGAGGCGGCTCCGATCGCACGCGACGCCCCCTCGCGGAAATGCCGGCCGGCCCTGGAAAGACCCGCCGTTCGCGTGGGACGTCGCATCCGAACAAGGCCGTGAGGGGTGCCGCATGCGGAATGGAGTTGCAATCCGGGCAGGAAGAACTCTCATTAAACGGGTTCCAGTTGAGAGGAGCAGGTCAACAGACGCACTTCAGCGATCGCTCGCCCCCGCCGCGCTGCCCCGCCCCATCCTGCCGATCCGCCGTTTCTCCGATATAATCTCCGCTGCGGGACGGAACCCGCCGCACTCGGAAAGACCCACGTGGATTGGATCGGCGCTCGCGGCGTGCCTTACATGGCGCGCCGCGCTTACACCATCGAAGTCAGGCACTTCCTGTTCTGGGGGCTGTTCGCCGGGCTGGTTGAAGGGACGGTCTCCGCCGTCGTCGTCGCCAAGACCTTCGGCGGCAGCAACTTCCTCATCACCGTTGTCCAGGCCACCCCCGCCTTCGCCAATCTCGTCAGCCTCTACTGGGGCGCGCTCATCGTCGGCCGACGGAAAATTCCCGCCTTCATCGCCCTCGCCTCCGCCAGCGTCGCCGTTGCTCTTTCCATCGCCGTCACGCCGCGCTCCCATCTGGGCGGATGGATCTTCGCCCTGCAAATCTGCCTCGCGCGCGTCTTCATGTCCGGCGTCGTCACCACACGCGCCTCCCTCTGGAAGAGCAACTACCCGCGCTCCCATCGAGGCCGTATCACCGCCAACCTTCAGATCGTCCGCACCCTGATGAGCCTGCCCGTCATCCTCGGCGGCGGCCTGCTCTTTGACCTTGCTCCCGCCGCTTATCATTGGTTCTACCCCACCATCGCCGTCATCGGCGCGATGGGCCTGCTGGTCCTGCGCGGCGAACGCGTCCGCGGCGAGGAGCGGACCATCTCCCATCGAACCAACGGCGACCCCACAGAGCCGACCGCGCGGCGGATCGAAACCGACGATGCAAAAAAACCCCTCGCCGACGACGGCGTCATCGAGCCCTTCTCGCTCATCGCCCTCGTCAGCCCCTGGCAGATCATCCATCGCATGCGGCAAGTCCTCCGCGCCGACCCGCGCTTCGCCCGATACTGCAAGGCCCAGATGTGCATCGGCACCGCCAACCTCATGGTCATGCCGGTTAATACAATCGTCTTAACCAAAGTCCTCAACCTCAACTACACCTTGAGCAACGGCCTGCTCGATTTCATTCCCCGCGTCGTCACCATCGCCATGCTCCCCGTCTGGGCGCGCCTCTTCGACCGCGTCGGCGTCCTGCGCTTTCGCATGTCCAACTCGCTCTGCTGGTGCGGATCGCTGCTCTTCTGCGGCCTCGGCGCGCTTTTCGCACACCTCTCCACCGGGCAGGCCGGCGCGCTCGCCGCCGTCGCCCTCGGCATCTACGTCGTCGGCCGACTCTTCGAAGGATTCGCCCAGAGCGGCGGCGCCATCGCATGGAACATCGGCCACCTGCACTTCGCCGAGGACGACAAGGCCGAGCTGTACATGGGCATTCACGTGTCACTGACCGGCCTGCGCGGGCTGATCGCGCCGTTCCTCGGCGCGCTGCTTTACACGTACATAGGCTGGCTCGTCTTCATGGTGGGATTCGTCATCTCGCTGATCGGCTATTTTATCTTCACCGGGTTGGCCCGCGAAGAAGCCGCGATGACAAACGGCGTGCTTCGGCGCGACGAAACCGACACGCACATTGAACCGTCCAACGGCGAACCCGCCGCACGCGCTACCCGCCCGGCGCGCCCGCTTCAAGATGCTTCGCGAGGAAGTGCGTCATGATCGGCCACGCCCGCAGCGAAGGTTGACTCCCGAACGGCTGACACCACGCATGGCCGAACCCCGGCAGTTTCGCCACCGTGCACGACACGCCGGCCCCTTCGCAAGCCTCGGCAAGCTTGGTCGCCTGCTCGAACGGCACCACCTCATCACGATCGCCATGCAGAATCAGGATCGGCGGCGCGCCGGCGTGAACGTGTGAAATCGGCGACGCCTCGACGTACCGCGCGGCGAACTTTTCCGGCGAGCCGCCCAGATAGCCGTCCGCCATTCGCCGGATCACAAAATTCGCCGACTTGTAGATGGTTGTCAGATCGGTCGGCCCGGCGATGCTCACGATGCAGCGCACATCGGCGGACTCGCCCGCGTACGCATCGTCTTGGAACGCCTCCGATTGGCCCGCCAGCCCCGCCACCAGCGCCAGCTGCCCCCCGGCTGAGAATCCGCCGACGCCCACGCGCTGCGGATCGACCCCGTATTGCGCGCGACGGACCTTGAGAAATCGAATCGCCGCCAGCGCATCCAGAATCGGCGCGGGGTGATGGTCGCCGCCGAGATCACACAAGCGATACTGCGCCGTGGCCGCCGTGTACCCCATCGACGCGAGGTGCTTCACCATCGGCCGAAGGCTACGCCGATCCCCGTGCATCCATCCCCCGCCGTGAAACAGCACAATCGCCGGCCGCGGGAGTGGTCCGCCGACAGGCGTATAAATGTCGATCAACAACTTGCGATCACCGCGCGTCACGTACGGAATCGACTCGTACGCGCGAACGTCGTAGATCCCCACCGGCGGCGGGTTGCATCCGACGGCGGAAACCGCGCTGACGACGACGATGAGAATGAAAAATCCGGCGGAGCGATTTGCAGGCGAAAGACCGCACTTTTTGTGGGCGCTCATGACGTCATGATCGTGCGCCGTAGCAGGATGTCAATGCCGATCATGCAGCCGGCGAGCTTGCTCGCCGATGCCGCTCTCCCGCGTAACCGCCCCAAACAATAATTCACCAGCACACGCCACGGATTCGCCATGAACGGCCACATCAGCGCCGCACTGCGAAGATGCTTCGCCGCCGTCGGCAGGTCGCCATTTTCAAGGTAATGCATGCCCGTGCGCTCATGGACGCGCGCGACGGCCCGCCGCCGCAATCGCCCCGACGGATCCAGCACGCGAAACAGTTCGGCGTAATCCGCGATCAGCCGCTCCATCTCCGCGCCGTGCTTGCGCGGATCGCGCCAATGCGCCGGCCCCGGCTGCTGGCGAATCAGCGGCGTCGGGAGGATCAGCGCCCGATGGCGGCGCAACAGTTCAATCGCGATCCGCCGATCCTCGCACGCCCGCCCCGAAGCGAACCCGCCGACCGACTCTATCGCCTCCCGCCGCGCCAGCATCGACGAACACAAACCGGTGAACACATTGCGCACCAGCAGCGCCGCCTGAATCCGCGCGGGATCGAGCGGCCCGTCGTACGACATCGTGACAAATGTCTGTTCCGACTCGCTCCACACGCGCGCCGCCGTGATGCAGAAATCCGCCTCCGGATTCTGCCGCATCGCCGCGACCTGCGTCGCCAGTTTCTCCGGCTCCCACACGTCGTCGGCATCGAGAAACGCCAGCCACCCACCGTGCGACCGCGCGATCCCCGTGTTCCGCGCCGCCGACGCTCCGCCGTTCGCCTGACGAATCAACCGCACATGCTTGAAATACGGCGCGCAGACGTCCGCCGTGCGATCCATCCCGTCCGCATCCGGCGCGCTGCCGTCGTCCACCACGATGATCTCATCGGGCGGCAGCGTCTGTGCCAGCACCGACTCAATCGCCGCGGGCAACACCTCGGCCGAGTTGTACGATGGAATGATGACGGAAATACCGCTGGGGTTCATCCTACCATGTATCGGCGTTTGGCAGGCCTCCATGACTGCACAAGATCTGAATTTCAATTGACCGCTCGCAGTCCTTCGCCCGCTCATGCCGGGTTCACTTCTGCGACCATTGCGCGGGAAACAGAGTACGACCAACTCCTGAAGTCCTTCCAGAAGTTCCAGCGCACCGCGCACCATCCTCCCCCTCGGAACAAAATGGCCAATATCTCGGCCTTGGATGCTTCATCTCGTACCATGAAACGCCTTCGGCCTCGCCCCCGTCGCAACATTCTCGACCGCCGGGTATCGGCAAGAAATGCACCCTTTATCCGCGATGACGCGATATCACTTCCACACTCCGGCACAAAACAAGCAATTCGTCTTCTCCTCCGGGGTAGTCGTCGTCGAGCCGGTCGCCGCCGCCTTCGGCCGGACTGACGCAATCCGCCAGACGCCACGTCGCGCGGCCCCGGCGAATCGCCAGGTGCACCTGCCAGCCGCCGGTCGCAAGGTAATCACGCAGGTGCGAGCGGATCAGATCGGCCGCCATCTCCACGTCCACATCGACGGCGTCATCCTTCGCGCCCTCGTCTTCCGCCGACGCCAGTACCCATCGCCCCGGCTCGTGACCGTGCGCGGCGGGCAGAAAGATCAACTCCTCGTTCGCGTCGGGGTCGCCGGGCGAGGTGAAGACGGGCGATCCGACGATCTGCAGCGCGGCCCGCGTGATCTCATGGAGTTTGTCGGCGGTCATGGTTGGCCTTTGCCCCGGCGCTAGGCCGCGAAGAACGGTGTGGGCGGCGCCGGGATCTGTCCCGTGGAGATGTTCTCAAAATCTCGCGCGGATTTCCACACCCAGGTTCGTGGAAAACGCTTGCGGCCGCGAGAGACGCCTTCGCAGCCGTGGCATCCACGTTGCACCGCATGTTTCCTGCGGTCCGCCGGGAAATCCCTCAATTGGCCGCGGCAATTCGGTCTGCGTCCAGGCGCCGCCGGGAGGTGCCTCATGAAAGTCCTGATCGCCGACAAATTCGAGGAAAACGGGCTGGCCCGGCTCCGGGAGATGGGCTGCGACGTGTTGTACAAACCGGGCACGAGCGGCCCCGCGCTGACGGCTGCCCTGCGCGAGACGGGCGCGCGCGTGCTGGTCGTCCGATCGACGCGGGTGACGGGGGAGATGCTCCGCGCGGCGGAGAATCTCAAGCTCGTCATTCGCGCCGGCTCCGGCACAGACACGATCGACGTGGACGCGGCGACCGAATGCGACATTCGGGTCTGCAATTGCCCCGGTCTGAACAGCGTCGCCGTGGCGGAGCTGACGATCGGCCTGATGATCGCGCTGGACCGCCGCATCGCCGACGAGACGAACGATCTGCGGCGCGGCGTCTGGAACAAAAAGGAGTACAGCCGGGCACGCGGGCTGAAAGGGCGCACGCTGGGGATCATCGGTCTCGGACGCATCGGGTACGAAGTCGCCAGCCGCGCGAAGGCGTTTGAAATGCGGCTGATCTATCACGACGTGGTGCCTCGGCCGGACATTGAACGCGAGCTGGGTGTGCGTCAGGTGCCGCTGGAACAGTTGTTGCGCGAATCGGACTTCATCACGTTGCACGTGACCGGCGGGAAGGAGAATCACCATCTGATCGGTGCGCGGGAGATCGCGCAGATGAAACCGACGGCTTACCTGCTGAATTGCAGCCGCGGGGATGTGCTGGACGAACAGGCGCTGATCGAAGCGCTGGAAAGCGGTCGGATCGCCGGCGCGGCAATGGATGTGTATGAGATTGAACCGGCCGCGACGGACAGCGAGTTCAAGGACCCGGTCCGGACCGCGCCGCGATTCTGCGGAACGCATCACGTCGGCGCGTCCACGGAGCAGGCGCAGCTCGCCATCGCCGAAGAGGTCGCGCACATCGTCGAGCGATTCATGGAGCGAGGCGAAGCGCTGCACTGCGTCAACGCGCGACAGCCGGCGGACAGGTTGTAGCGGGGCGTCATCACATCGCCGCGCGATAGATGGAGAGGAGCGCGTTTGCGCCGACGGGGCGCGGGTTGAAGCGCGCGGTCCATTGCTGCGCCGCCAGGTCCGCCAGGCGCGGCAGGGCGGCGGCCGGGATGTCTAATTGCGACAAGCGGCGCGGCAGGGCGGCGGCGTTGAGCAGGTGTTCGATCCGCTCGGCGAGGAGGACGGCGTCGGCGCACAGATCGGCATAGGGGTTCTCGCCCTCGGCCGCATTGTAACGAATCACGTGCGGCAGCATCAGGCCGACCGCCTGCCCGTGCACGACTCCGAACTCGCTCGTCAACGGATTGGCACACGCGTGCGCCGCGCCCAGCATGGACTTTTCAATCGCCACGCCGGCGAGGTGCGCGCCGAACAACATCCGTTGCCGTGCGGCGTCAGGCTCATCACCGCCGAGGCTCGCGCCATCGATGCCTTCCGGCGCGCGGTCGCTCGCACCGCCTTTCTTGCCCGCCCCGCGCATCACCGTCTCAAACGCCGCATCAAGCAACCGCCACGCCTCGCGCGACATCCGCCGCGATAATTCACTTCGCCGATTGCAGCCGGCCGTCTCCACCGCGTGCGCCACGGCATCAATCCCCGTCGCCGCGGTCACCGCGCGCGGGGCCGTCGCGGTCAATTCCGGATCGAGTATCGCCGCGCGCGGCAACGCCTTCTCATCGCCGCAGGCCATCTTCTGATGCGTGTCGGGATCGGTGATCAGCGCGAACGACTGCGCCTCGCTGCCGGTCCCGGCCGTCGTGGGCACGGCGATGAGCGGCAACATGGGGCGAGTCGCCTTGCCGACGCCCCAGTAGTCGCTCATGCGGCCGCCATTGGTGAGCAGGAAGTTGATGCCCTTGGCCGCGTCCATGCTACTGCCGCCGCCGAGGCCGACGATGAGATCGATACCCAGCTCGCGCGCGACGCGCAAGCCGGCGTCGACGACGCGCGTCGTAGGGTTTTCGTGCACATCGTGAAAGATGGTCACTTCCAACCCCGCATCGCGCAGAATCTCCGCGCCGCGATCAGCATGCCCCGCGCGACGAATGCCGGGATCGGTCACCAGCAGCACACGCGTGCCACCCAGCTCGACGGCAATCTCGCCGAGCTTGCGAAGCGTCCCCGCGCCGAACGTCACCCGCACGGCGGAATATTGCAGCAAATCAGCGAGCATTCGTCGAGTCGCCTCTTGGGTTCATTCTCATTAAGTGCGGATGAATGGAGTGCTCGCAGACTACGCCGCCGGTTCAATCTGAAACGCCCGCTGCCGGTACAAATGCTCGAACAGATTTCCTTCGTGCGGCTGGTCCCAACTGATGCGCACCGTTGGGATCGCGCCGATGTTCAGCCGGTCGATGTCGCCGCAGGCCATCAGTTCGGCGGCGAATCCCTTGTCGGCCGTGATGGCCGAGACGATCAGCGATTTGCCGATCGCGCCGGGCATGTCGCGCGTCGGGCACTCGATCACGGTGGCAAATGGAAACAGAAACTCCCGATTGGCCAGCGGGTGCTCGCGGTCCTCGCAGTGAATGATCGTGGGCAGCAGGTACGCACAGCGGCCGATGGTGGCGAGTCTGGGTGAACCACGATGCACGGTGGTCAACTCGATCGCCCCGGGTTCGCGCAGGCCCGCGTCGATCGCGCCGCTGATCGCCTCGGCCATTTTCGGATTGGCGAACGCGGCGATCTTCGCGTCGGGGTCGTCGGCGGGCAGGGCGCGAATCTTCGCCAGCTCGCGGGCAACGGCGTCGGCAATCTCTCTCCCATATCGTGGCGTCCAGATGGCAGACGCGTTGATGCACGAGCGGCCGCCGTTGGCGACGATAGACGTGACCATGATATCGACGTACTTCTTCCAGTCGTCGGCTGCATCGTCGCCGAGGACGACTTTCGAGTAACCGGGGCCGTGCAGCTCGACGCGCGGGTCATTGGCCCACGCCCGCGTGGTGGACGCATCGCCGAAGAGCATCGCGCGATCAACGACCCGGAGCAGTTCGCCCGCGCCGGCGTGATCAGTGGGGTAGAAGCCGAACGCTTCGCGCGGCACGCCCGCAGCGCAGAACGCCTCGATGATCCGCAGCGGCGACCACGGCTCTTCGCGGCCGGGCTTGAGCACCACAGGCGTTTTCAAGGCGATTGCCGGCATCCACAGCGAGTGCACGCCGGGCGAATTGCTCGGAAGCACCGCGCCGAACGTCCGCGCCTCGCGGATGTAGCTCAACGTGCGGCCGTCGTCGCTGCCGAAGCCGCGATCGAGGATGGAGAGATCGAAACCGCGTGTCAGCCCGGCGACAACCAGTTCGATCTCATCAAACATGCGGAAGATTTTCTGCGCGTTGGCGCGGCACAACGCCTGCGGCATGCCGGTCGTACCCGAGAGTTGACGAACGTAGTCATCAAACGTCTGCGTCGAATCGCCCAGCGGCAGGGCGGCGGTGGTAAACAGTTGGCCCGCCTTGCGGCTCATGGCCATCAGCTGTGCGACGGTGAATCGCTCCAGCACGCGCCAATCCATGCGATGCACGTCGCGGGCGATCATGCCGCTGTTGGCCTGACTGACGCGGGCGAGCGGCTCACCCGTGGCATGGTGGACGATCTCGATGTAATCGACACTTGTGTACGGCTTGCCGTGTCGAAGGATCGGTAGGTGCAGCATGAAATCGCCTCGTGGGTGCAGGAATCGTCACGGCTTGCGCACCGATTCGACGCGGCATTATAATCGTTAACGCTCGCTCCGGCCGAGCCTCACCCGTGGCGGGCGCTCGCGCGTCTCTCCCTGTTGGGATCCGCCATTCGAGAGCTTGCCGCGAGGACTCCGCGGTTTGAGGATTGCGCCCGTCGTCGGTAGCATGTCGGCCTTCGGCGGGGTTGTTCCGCCTGTTCGTACGCGTCCCAAGTGCCTTCTCGTGGGCCGGTTCAGCGAGCTTCCTGCATGGCCATTCAGTTTTTCTGTGCTGCCTGTCATCAGCCGATCGAAGTGGACGATGACGCGGCGAATCAATCGGTGACCTGCCCCTATTGCCGCAAGGTCGTGACCGCCCCGTTCTCGTCGGACCCGAGTGTGCGCATGCCGGGCGGCGGGGCGCTGCGCGAGGCGGGTCCGCTTGGCGACGCGCCGCGACCGGCGGCGGCCGGCGAGACCTTGTCGCCGTTGACTTCCGGAACGGCGATGCCGCAGCTGCCAGTGGGGCGGAATACGATTGGCTGGGTGGCGTTTGTTTTTGCGATACTTAGCGTGGTGAGCGTGATCGCGACCACGATTGTTTATGGCTCGTGGATCGCATCCGAAGGCATCAAGACGGCTTCGGAGTTGCAGAAACGTTTGAGCGAGATTCAATCCAGTGGCCAGGCGCCGCCAGCCGTGATGACGGCCAGCGGCATGGCCTGCCTGGGAATCGTCGCGTACCTCGCGGCGCTGGTGACCGGCATCGTAGGAATTGTCAACAAAAAGAAGCCAAGGTGGCCGGCAATCGCGGCCGTGATGGTTGTTGCGGGATCGATCCTGTTGCTGTGCGGCATGACCTGCCTGGAGGCGATGTCGAATCGCGCGGGTGGAGGCTGACGCCGCGTTGGGTTGTTTGACGTGGAAGCTTGATCGCGCCCGATAACCGATGTCGATGCCCCTGCTGGCGTGTCGAACGCGCGTGATTCGCGCGGGTTCGATCGACGATTTTCACGGACCTGTCTTTCGCGGGCGAGCGCGCGAATCACGACCTGAAAAAACGCGCGAAGTTTCGCGCCGTTTGCGTTGACATCGTTCGCCCATGCTGGTAACTTCGGACTGGGCATTGGACGCGGCGCCGGCTCGCGCGGCGACGCCGATTTCGACGTTTGTTGAGGCTGACATGGATACGCCGGGCACCATTCGCACCCCTCGGCCGCCGCACAGCGCGCCGCGCCGCCGTCATTTCACGCTGGAGCATGCCAACCGCACGCTGCCGCTCGTGCGGCGCATCGTGGCCGACATCGTCCGCCAGCACAAGCTCGTCTCGTCTTTGGAAGACAAATGTCACATTCGTCGGCCCGACGTGCCACGCGAAAAACAGGAAGAACTGACTCGCCAGTACGCCGTCGAGCTGGAGAAACTGGGCGATCTCGCCGATGAACTCACCGCCGTCGGTTGCGAGATCAAGGACTGGCGTATCGGCCTGATCGACTTCCGAAGCCTGCATCAGGGCCGGGAGATTGAGCTGTGCTGGCGACTGGGCGAAGACCGCATCGCCTTCTGGCACGAAGTCAACGCCGGTTTCGCCGGCCGCCAACCCATCGATGAAGGCTCCTTCGAATCGCTGCCCGCCGTGCCGGTCGCGGGCTGATCTTGCGCCACGAACTTTTGCTCTAATCCGGTTCGAACGCCAGAAGCGCAAGCAAGCCGCGAGTCGCTGGCTGGTGGGTGGGCAATGCCCCCTCTGTGACTGCGCCCGGCATCCTCCGGGCGCTCGAGCCTTTGCGCCTCCGCTGGGCTCTTCGATTCTTCGACGATGCGACGTTTCCCCCCTCGGTTGACAGCATGCCATCCAACCGGCTAAATGCTCCCTTCGCTTCGGAGCAATCTGCTCATGGCCGACAGCCCCGATCTGTTTGATTCGCCGGACACCCCTGCTGCCGCCGCAACGCCGCCCGGCTTGACCGCGGAATCGATTGGCGACAGGCCAATCGCCTCGCCCGTCGCCCTCAAATATCTCCGCCTGCACCTGTGCCCTGAAGTCGGCAGCATCCGGTTCGGTAATCTCATTCGAGAACTGGGCGGCATCGATGCAGTGCTCCGCGCCGCAGCGGGCCGCTTGCAATCCGTGACCCAGGTCGGACCCAAGACGGCTGACCGCATCGCGCGGCATCGCGACGAAGTCGACGTCGACATGGAAGTGCGCCTTGCTGGTGAACTCGGTTGCCGCATTCTTTGTCTGGCCGATCCCGAGTATCCGGCGATTCTGAAGATGATCGACGATCCGCCGCCGTGCCTCTATTACCGTGGAACGTTGGATCGCGGTGACGGCCTGGCGCTGGCCATCGTCGGCTCGCGCCGCTGCTCGCGGTACGGCGCGGAGCAGGCCGAGCGCTTTGCAGCCCTGGCCGTTCGCGCAGGAATGACCGTGATCTCCGGCCTGGCCCGTGGCATTGATTCCTTCGCTCATCGCGGCGCGCTCAAGGCAGGCGGGCGCACGCTGGCCGTCACCGGCTGCGGCCTGGCGCACGTGTTTCCACAGGAGCAGGAAGGCCTCGCCGGCGAGATCGCCGCGAACGGGGCGGTGATCAGCGAGCTGCCGATGACCATCCCGCCCGACGCGAAGAACTTCCCGCCGCGCAATCGCATCATCGCGGGTCTTTCGCTGGGCGTCATGGTGATCGAGGCGGCCCAGCGCAGCGGCGCACTGATCACCGCGCGGCTGGCCGGCGAATACAACCGGGAGGTTTTTGCCGTACCCGGCCCGATCGACTCGCCTTATGCCGAGGGCGCCAACGACCTGATCCGCCAGGGCGCGGCCAAGCTCGTGATGCGCATGGAAGACGTGCTGGCCGAACTGGGCGAGGCCGGCGCGCTGCTGATGCAGGCTGGACAGAGCGACTCGTCCGATCCGTCGGGTCGATCGGAATCACCAGCACAAGGGGGCGAGCGCATCAATCCGCCACGCGAACACGCGGTCGCCTTGACGGAGCTGCAATCACGTATCGTCGAGGCCGTCGCGGCTGGCCAGCGTGCGTTGGATGATCTTTGCGAGGTGGTTGGCGAGACGCCGGGGCGAATCGCATCGCAATTGATCACGCTCCAGTTGTTGGGCGTCGTCCGCCGTCTGCCCGGCGAGATGTACGAAGCCACGCGCAAATAATAGCGGCGGCTTGCAAGGTCTTTGCAAGCCGCCGCGGTTATGGACAACTCACGCAGCCTCGGTGAGCCGCATCGGCCCACGCGGTGCTTACGGAACAAGACAACCGTCTGAACGCGTCATCAGGTTGACCGTCCACGACGTGCCCGAACCGACAGGCTTGATGCCCGGGTCGAGGGACGATGAGGTCGACTGGGCCGTGGTGTAGATGTTGTCACGGCCGCGGGAGACCTTCTGGACGGTGGAGTCCGGCTTGCCGACGAGGCCCAGGTCCGGACCCTTGGCGAACTCGACGTGCGAGTCGACAAAGAGCACGTTCTGGCCTTCGCGGTTGGTGTGGTTGCCGCTGTTGCCGCGGAAGGCGCTGTTGCGATCCACGTCAACCAGCACGGTAGCGGCGACCGTTCCGTCAATGTAGGGGTTGCCGTCCGCCATGAACGGGAAGACCGGCTCGGAACTGGTGCCCAGCGCGCGCCGGTTCAGGTCGTGTTGGTACATGTAGGCATAGCTCAAGTTGGTCGGGCCGAGGAAATCGTAGTAAATCGTCGTATCCTGGGCCGGATCGGGCACGTCCGTCGTGCTCGGGCAGATGTACTGCTTCGGCGTGGTGTTGTTGCCGCGCACGATGGTCCACATATCGACCGAGACCGACGGGATACCGCTGGTCGGCGGCTCGGTGGTCCGGTGGACCGGCTGGAAGTTCTGCATGTTGGGCGTCCCTTCCATCGGCTGGGCGATCATCGGGAACACGCCCGGATCGTCCTGGGCGTAAATGAACATCGCCTGGCCCAGACCGCGCAGGTTGGCAGAGCAGACCGTCCGCTTGGACAGCTCCCGTGCGCGAGAAAGGCTCGGCAGGAGGATCGAGATCAACAGGGCGATGATGGCAATCACCACCAGCAGCTCGATCAGGGTAAAGGCCTTTTGTTTCTTCACGATCGCATACCTCCTTACACTTGCGTTCCGGCTTTCTGACGAGTTCCCAGCACCCTCCGTCGGGACACCAATTGGGATCTTATGACTCCGATCAAGCGGCGAACCATCAAGGGCCGCTTCGCGTATTGCGGTGTTCCCGCCTGGAGCGTTGGACTGGCAATCGTCGTCAGGTGTGCAGTGCCTTCGGCTTTGCACGCCGGTCGGGGTGAGGCCACGCAAATCTCGGCAGCGCTGCCGAGGGCTTGGCCTGTATGTCGTTCGTCGTCGAAGGCGACCCGTCTCAACCAGCGCTCTGCCAAAACGCGGGATGAAAAGGCGACCGCCGGCGAGAACGAATCATGTCGCGCGATCTACGAACCACTGGTGTGTCAAAGACTCTGACCGGTGGGATTGGAAGGAAGGCGGAAGGTAAGGTATGACTCGCGAGATTGCGCCCCCGCGCAGGCGAATAATTCGATGATGACGTTCGACTCTTTCGCGTCTTCCGCTTCCAGCCCCGGAGGCCGGCTCGTCTCAATACTACCCTTATTATCGTAACATCACCTCCACCCGCGTCAAGACTTTTTTCCCCTTTATTTCCAGTTTCAGCATCCTCCCAAACCGCCCTCCAGAGCCTTGAAATTTCGACCGCAACCGCCATTCCCGGAAGCACGACCGGGGCAGCACAAAACCCCAATCGCAGTCATAAGTCCAGTGCCAGGCTTTGGATCTGTGCATCGTCGCACTGTCCCAATCCAAGTTGACGTGCTGTGAGAAGTTGTTTTGGAATGTGGGCGTCCGAAAAGAGCGGCTTCAACCCTCGTTCGGACCGCACCGAATTAAGCAACCCAAAAGCCACGGCATCGGCCGCCACAGGATCGGTCGAGAATAGCATCGTCCCGGCGTCATGAATGGTGCTGCGCTGGGCATCCGGCCCTTTGTCGAACACCAGCCGGATGCCGTTGACCACGTTCAGCCGCAGCTTCGAGCGGATCGGCTCCGATGCGACGATCTGCCCGATCGCCGGGTCGCAGCCGTTGGCATGGAACCGCGCGGGGTGGCGAATCAGACCGTGCGAGAGGTTCTTGAGGCAGCCCGACATCGTCGCGAGCGAATGCGTCTTGATGAACGGCACGTTGATGATCGCGGTGGCTTCGTCGAGCGCTGCAAGGAACGAGTCCTTCCCCGCGCTGCCGAACTCCACGACTTTGCCCTGCCAGCGGACGTCGGGCTTGCGCGTCTTGCGCAGCAGCGACAGGTCGCCCGCTTCCAGCACCAAGATCTGATCGAGCGAGAAACCTGCGGTCACCAGCGAACGCAGCATTTCGTCAATCACCGGCGGCGTTGTGCCGAGCTGCTCGCGAGCGGATTGATTGCACTTGATGAGAATCACGTCGCTGGGTTTGAGCAGCTTGTTCCACGCATCGGTCCCGTTGGACGCACCGGTGACGGCGCAGAGTCCCTCCTCGAAGAAGTCGTGCAGGATGCTCTTCTCAATGCCGTGAGCGCCGCTGATGTAGGGCGAGCGCGTCTGCACGACGCGCGAAACCGCCGCCGCGGTGGTCGTCGCGCTTTGCGCCGTCGCCACACCGGGCGCGCCGCCGATCGCCATCGGAAGATTGGTCTTCACGCCGCCGCCTTCGGCCGGCACACGCGCGCCGGTCAGCACTGCGGCTGCCCCGCAAAGACCGGATCGAAGGAAATCACGTCGGGTTGGTTTCATAAGCAGAACGCGCCTGGCCCCATGCAATTGACACACTCACGAGGCCTCCATACGTTATCGACCAACCGCCTCGCCCATGCATCAAAGGCCTTGCCATCGCGGCTGATGCGGCGCGATCGTATCCCCCTCTCCCTTGTAGCGAGAGGGCCGGGGTGAGGGTGGATTGCAATCGCTGGCCACTGCGTCCGCTCATTGATATTCGCAATGTCAACACCATCGAACGAGTCGTCGCTCCGTGCCGTCTTCCGAGCCGTCGGGCAGGAGCACGTCTTCGCTTTCTGGGACGGTCTCGATGCCGGGCAGCGTCAGGAACTGCTGTCGGACTTGTCGCTGATTTCGGTCGAGCAACTGCCGCGGCTCCGGCAGATCGTGCTGGGTCACGGCGCCGTACACGCCGCGCCGGGCGACGTCCAGCCGCCAACGGTCATCCGCCGCGAGGCCGTGACAACCGAGCAAATGCAAATCGGCCGTCGATTGCTGTCCGAGGGCAAGGTCGCCGCGTTCACCGTCGCCGGCGGGCAAGGCACGCGGCTGGGGTACGACGGGCCGAAGGGCGCATTCCCTATCGGTCCGATCAGCCACAAGCCGCTGTTTCAGCTGTTCGCGGAAGCAATCATCGCAACGGATCGCAAGTACGGCGGTGTGACCCACTGGTACATCATGACCAGTCCGCAGAACGACGCGGCGACCAAGGCATTTTTCGACGAGTTTCGATATTTTGGGATGCCGGCCGACCGCGTGCATTTCTTCACGCAGGGCGTGATGCCGGCGTTTGATCGAGACGGACGAATCCTGCTCGATCAGCCGCATCGCGTGGCGCTGTCGCCCGATGGGCACGGCGGCTCGCTGCTGGCGATGGCGACGAGCGGCACGCTGGCCGACCTGGCGGCACGCGGCATCGAGCACATCAGCTACTTTCAGGTGGACAATCCGCTGGTGAAGCCGCTCGATCCGGCGTTTCTCGGTTTGCACGCCGCGAGCGGTTCGGAGATGTCGAGCAAAACGCTGCCCAAGGCGGACGATCTGGAGCGCGTGGGGAACTTCGTGATGATCGGCGGGCGGCTGGCGGTCATCGAGTATTCCGATTTGCCCGAGGCACTGGCGAGGCGGCGAAACGCCGACGGCTCGCGCACGTTCGACGCGGCCAACATCGCCGTGCATGTGCTAAGCCGCGCGTTTATCGAACGGCTGACGCGCGATCGAGCGGCATTCGGTCTGCCCTGGCACCGGGCGGAGAAAAAAGTCCCGTGTATCGATTTGAACTCGGGTCAGCGCGTCGAGCCGTCCGCGCCCAACGCCGTGAAGCTGGAGGCTTTTATTTTCGACGCGCTGCCGCTGGCCGAGCGGGCCGTGTTGATGGAGACGTCGCGCGCCGAGGAATTCAGCCCGGTGAAGAACGCGACGGGCGTCGATTCGGTCGAGACGGCGAAGCGCGACATCAGTCGCCGAGCGGCCGCATGGCTGGCGCGGGCGGGCGTCGCGATCCCGCGCATGGGCGATGAGCCGGACGGCGTGTTCGAAATCAGCCCGTTGTACGCACTGGACGCGGAGGATGTCGCCGCCAGATCGCCGAAACTGACCGTCTCCCCCGCCGCGCGGGTGTATTTGGAATGACCTTGTAGACTGATCGCGGCCAGCGACTTCCCGGGGGTTGCTCGCCGTGCTCCCGGCAACGCCTGCGCCCTTGGCCTGGCGATTCCGATTGAGACCGACTTCGCTCGGTCTAGCTCGCCCCGATCAATCCCCCCAACCGCTCCATCCCCTTCGTAATCGTCGCCATATCCGTCGCAAAGCTAAGCCGCACATGCGTATCCATGCCGAACGCGCTGCCGGGCACCAATGCCACGTGCACGCGGTCCAGCACCAGCGCGCAGAACTCGATGGATGTCTTCACGCCCAGCCGCGCGTACGTCCCGCTCACGTTCGGAAAACAGTAAAACGCCCCCGTCGGCCGCACACAGGTCACGTCTTTCAGGCCGCAGAGTCGCTCGTGCATGAATCGCCCGCGCTGCTCGAACTCGCGGCGCATATTCTCGACGTGCGACTGATCGCCCGTCAGCGCTTCGACCAGCGCGTGCTGGATAAACGTGGCCGTGCCGCTGGTGGTGTGCGTTTGAAGCTTGGCCATCGCGCGGATGATCTCGCGCGGGCCAGCGGCGAATCCGACGCGCCAACCGGTCATGGCGTGCGTCTTGCTGGCGGCGTTGAAGGTGATCGTTTTCTCTTGCCACTCGGGGCTGATGGCGGCGAAACTCAAATTCTCGCGCAAGTTTGTTCCGCCGGATTTCGCGCTCGCGCCGCCGCCTGGCGCGTCATGGTAGCGTAACTGATCGTACATCTCGTCGGAGAAGACGACGATATCGCGGCCGGCGAGCGTTTCGGCGATGGCCCGGGTCTCGGCGGCGGTGTACGAAAACCCGCCGGGATTGGACGGGCTGTTAAAGACAAGTATCTTCGTTCGCGGCGTGAGGGCGGCGGCGACCTGTTGCGGCGTGATCTTCAGGCCCGTCGCATCGCTGCCGACGATCGGTACCACCACGCCCCCGCACAGCTTGATCTGTTCGGAGAAGCTGACCCAGTACGGCACCGGCAGCAGCACCTCATCGCCGGGGTTGAGCAGGGCCATGAACGCAAGGTAAAGCGCCTCCTTGCCGCCGACCGTCACAATGACCTGGTCGGGCTGGTAGGTAAGGCCGTTGTCGCGGAGTAATTTCTTACAAACGGCCGCTCGGGCTTCGGTGATGCCGCTGGTCGGCTTGGCGTAGGAGGTGTGACCCGCTGCGAGGGCGCGGTTCGCGGCGGCCTTGATGTGCTCCGGCGTGTCGAAATCCGGCTCGCCCGCGCCGAAGCCGACCACGTCGATGCCCGCCCGCTTCATCTCGGCGGCCTTGGCGGCCGTAGCGAGGGTGGCGGCTTCTTCAATGAGGCTGACGCGGTCGGCGAGTTTCATATAATCCGCTCCGGCGTCGGGTGATCCGACGGCGGCGGCATTTTATCGAAGTTGATGCGGGTGTGGAAATGGCAACGATGGACGTCTCGCGCGTGCTGGATGTGGGCAATTGTGATCCGGATCACGGGATGATCCGCGGAATGCTGGAGCGGAATTTCCGCGTTGCGATTGACCGCGTAATGTTCGTCGACGAGGCGATTGAGAAGATGCGCTCGAATCAATACGACCTGGTGCTGTTTAATCGCCTGATCTTCGAGGATGGCAGCGAAGGAATCGACCTGCTGCACCGAGCAAAAAGCGATCCGGCCGTGAAGCGGGCACCGATGATGATGATCAGTAATTTCGAGAAGGCGCAAGCGAAGAGTGTCGCCGCAGGCGGTGTGATGGGCTTTGGCAAAGCGGTGGTCGACTCGCCGGGTACGGTGGCGCTGCTATCGCAATACCTGCTGCGGAAGGCTTAAGACGGCGCGGAAACCGACGAGAGAGTGCCGTGTTAACATTATCAGTCGCATGGCGTAACAATGCACAGATTCCTGTAATGCGAGTTATAAGTCCTGTTACAACTAATAAGGTGAGTTTTTTTCGGATTTTCATGTTCGCCATATTATTCATAAATTATTTAAATGTAATCACTTAGAATCGTTCAATATATCACAGCTCGCTAGCAATAACTTTTAACGGTATAGGTGATTTGCGTAACAAAAAAACCGTGATATATTCCTCTTGTCGGTTTGTTGTAACAGACTCCCCCCGCATGGCTCCGGGTGAACCGGGGTCGAGTTAGCCGGGGCGGGTGGGTTTGAGAGCGACCATCCGCTTCGAGAACACAACCGGAATTTGCAGATCGCCCAGGACCGAGGTTTCGCGCGCGCTCCCAGCGTCCCCGCGCGAGGACCGCAGATTGGAACAATCAGCCCGGGCGAAGAGAACGGCCCTCGGAGGCCGTGGGAGTCCCAGCCATGACGCACGAACATGAAGGCGAGAACGTTTCACCGGTAGCGCGAACCGTGGTGCCGAGCGTGAAGCCGCCACTGGAATCGATTCTGGCGCGGATCAGCACCGAGGATCGTGCGACGCTGGATCGGCTGTTGACCGAGACGGTCGAGTATCTAGACCATCCGAGTTTTGCGCGAGCGCGAACGGCGAAGGAGCTGTTCGGCGTGGCGGCGGAGCAGGCGGTTCGGCCGTGGGTGAACAGCGCTGATGCTCGGCCGTTGGCCAAGGGCTGCGGCACGAACGCGACGTTGACCAACAACCAGGAACAGAAGCTGTTCCTGCGAATGAACTATGCCCGTTATCGCATGGCCAAACTGTTCCAGGCGTATGCCGGGAAGCGATTGACGGGCAAGGCTGCAAGCGAGTTGCTCTTCTGGCATCGGCAGGTCATCGCGACGCGGTGCGAGATCGTGCAGGCGAACGTGCCGCTCGTGCTGGCGATGGCCAAGCGGACGCGGATGGGCAACGTCGATTACGCGGAATTGATCAGCGAAGGAAACATGGCGCTGCTTCGCAGCGTCGACAAGTTTGACTGCGGGCGCGGGTTCAAGTTCAGCACCTACGCCTGCCGTGCAATTCTCAAGAGCTTCAGCCGGGTCGCGCTGAAGTCCAACCGCCATCGCGGTCGGTTTCCGACGGAATTCGACCCGTCGCTGGAGAAGAGTCGGCACGCCGAACAGATGCGCGAGCAGTTGGAAGTGGATTGCGTCGATGAGCTGCGCGGCATTCTAAGTCGGAACCTGGCGGATCTGAACGAGACCGAGGTGAAGGTGATCCAGGCGCGGTTCGCGCTGGGGCAGGCGGCGCAGGCGGGTGGCGACGTCGAACCGGCGCCGAAGACGCTCGAGCAGGTCGGGCTGATGATCGGTGTGACCAAGGAGCGCGTGCGGCAGATTCAGAACCGGGCGCTGGCCAAGCTCCGCAGCAAATTGCAGGATGACTTCCTGGCGGCGTAACGAATGATCGGCAAATGCCGAAATGAAGAAAGCCCACGGAACGCTCCGCGGGCTTTTTCATGCGCCTTGCTTGTCCGTTTTCCCGCGAGCGTCACGCCGGCGGGAGGCCGGGAATCTGGTCGCGGCCTTCAGGAATCTGAATGCTCGATCCCTTGAAGTCGTCGCCGATCGGTTCAAACCGCCCGCCGAGGTGTTTCGCGAGAAACGCTTCGGTGACGGCATTGAACGACGTGCGATTCTGCGGCCGCGCGAACCCGTGGCCCTCGTCGGGGTAGAGCACGTACACGACCGGAATCTTCTGCTCCTTCATGGCCTTGACGATCTGGTCCGACTCGGCCTGCTTCACGCGGGGGTCGTTGGCGCCCTGGCCGATGAGTAGCGGCTTGCGGATGCGGTTCGCGTACGTGAGCGGCGATCGCTCGCGAAGAAGGAGCTTGCCCTCCTCGGTGCGCGGGTCGCCGACGCGCGTCGTGAACATGTCCATCATCGGCTTCCAGTATTCAGGGATGCTCTGGAGCAGCGTCAGCAGATTCGATGGGCCGACAATGTCCACGCCGCACGCGAAGCGGTCGGGGGTGTAGGTCAGCCCGACCAGCGTCGCGTAACCGCCGTAGCTGCCGCCCATGATGGCGATCTTGTTGCGATCGGCGATGTTCTTGCGCACAGCCCAATCGACGGCATCGAGCAAGTCGTTGTGCATGGCGGCCGCCCATTCCTTGTTGCCGGCGTTGACGAACTGCTTGCCCAGGCCGGTGGACGATCGGAAGTTGACGCTTAGCACCGCGTAGCCGCGATTGCTTAGCCACTGGTGCGTTCCGTTGTAGCCCCAGGTGTCACGCGCCCACGGACCGCCGTGGAC
This sequence comes from Planctomycetia bacterium, assembly GCA_015200345.1. Taxonomy (NCBI): domain Bacteria; kingdom Pseudomonadati; phylum Planctomycetota; class Planctomycetia; species Planctomycetia bacterium. The sequence continues at coordinate 1,779,274 of CP054187.1, forward strand.
GAGCAAAACCATGGGCACCGGGCCGTGATCAGGTCGGCCGTTGCGGTCCTGATCGGTCCAGACGGGAAGTGTCAGATAACTGACAAGGTTGAGTCCGTCGCGTGCCTTGATGACGACCGGATGCATGGGGGCGAGGGGGAGGTTCTCGAGCTTCGAGCGATTGGTGAAGAGGAACTTCGCGTTGCGGTTGGCGCGGTCGTAGTGGTAGTAGCGGACGGGACCGTCATCGACGACGTAGGTGACAATCCAGTGCTGGTCGTCGAGGGTGCGCGAGCTGATATCAAAGTCGCCGGGGTGCAGCCTGGCGAGCAGATCCATGTCGGGCTTGATGCTCGGATCGAGGATCTGCCGCTCCTCGCGGTCATAATTGGTCGTGACCGCCTGGATGGTGTTCTCGGTCGGGTGAACCATTGCGTCGCTGACGTCGGCCTTGCTGCTGGAGGCGATGACCTTCTGCGTGCCGGACTTGAGGTCGTGGGCGACGACGGCGGACGTGTTCCGGCCGCGGCTGTCGATCAGGTAGAGCGTCTGGCCGGACTTGTCGAATCCCATGGGACTGGTCGTGAGGGCGTCGTCAGCGGGAACACTGGTGAACAGGCTCCAGTCGTTACCAGTAAGTTGATAAAAGTCCATGCCTCCGGCGGGGGTCATCTTGCTGCCGAATCGGATGTGGTAGTCGTCGTCGACGACGAACGAGACGAAGCCCTCGTTCTTGAGCACGAGCGTGCGCTCGCCCGAGGCGAGGTGAACGCGATAGACGTCGTGCAGACTTTTGTCTCGGTCGTTGATCTGCACGAGGATGTCGGCGGGGATGCGATGGCTGACGGCGAGGATGCGTCCCTGAATGCCGTCAATGGGCGTGAGGTCGCGCGTGGCCATCGTCGTGACATCGGTCGCGTGGATGTGCCAGTTCTCGTCGCCGTCCTTGTCCTGCGGATAGAGAATCGTCTTATTGTCGTAGGCCCACTGGAAACTGCGGACGCCGCGCGTCGTGTCGTTCGTGACGGGCTTGGCCGCGGCGAGATCGCCGATCGGCGCGACCCAGACGTTCAGCACGCCGTCCTTGTCGGCCAGCCAGGCGAGGTGCGCGCCGTCGGGGCTGATCTGCGGCGCGGCGCGCTCGGGATTACCGAAGAGAATGGATCGCGCGATGAGCGGCGTGCTGGCTTGATCCTTCGGAATGGGAACGGAAGACCGGTTCGTCGACTGGCAGCCTGCCAACAGGGCGAGTGCGACAACGGCAATGGAAGCATGACTCCGGGTGTTCATCTTGGCTCCTTGGGTGTGTTGAATTGAACCACTGCGCTGGAGCAACCCGCAACGGCACGTTGCGAAACTCCGAGTGATTCACTGTTTGTTAACGAAACCACAGTCCACGTCTTTCGCGCGAGATCAGGGGCCGCCGTCGCCGACTGCCAGTTCCCGCACGAAATCGACCGCGGCGGCGAGTGCGCCCGATTCGCCACCGCGGGCCATGGCCTCGTGAATGCGGCGGACCAATGCGCTGCCGACGATCGCGCCATCGGCAAACGAGCAGACTCCGTGGACCTGGTCGGCGGTCCCGATTCCGAAGCCGATGAGCACCGGGCGGCCTGATTGCTCGCGGATGCGCGTGACGTTCGCGGCGAGGTCGGTGGGCAGGGCGGCGCGCTCGCCGGTGGTGCCCTGGACGGATACGTAGTAGAGGAACCCGCCGGCGGCGCGCGCGATGCGTTGGGCGCGCTCGGGCGGCGTTGTGGGTGCGACGAGCATCGACAATCGCATATTTTGAGCGGCGCAACGGTCGGCGAGGTCGGCCGCCTCCTCCAGCGGCAGATCGGGCACGATCAGACCATCGAAACCGGCGTGAGAGGCTTCTTCGACAAATCGATCCGCGCCGCGACGGTAGACGATCGAAGCGGAGACCATTGCGAGGAGGGGATGTGGAAAGGCGCTTCGCACGCGCGTCACCATGGCAAGGATCTCCACGAGTCGGACACCGGCTGCTAAGGCGTGCGCGAAGGCGTGTTGAATGACGGGGCCGTCGGCGATCGGATCGGAAAACGGAATGCCCAGTTCGACGCCGCGGATCGGCAGCGCGGCAAGGCGCGTGAGCAGCTGCTCCGTGAAGGCGAGCGAGGGGAACCCGGCGGGAATGAACGGCCACAGACCCGGCGGCTGCTCGACGAGTCGGCGGTCGATTCGGTTGGTCGGTGGTGGCGAGGTCATGGGTTCAGTCGGTTCACGCTTGAGATTTCACACGTTTCACGCATTCAAGCATGGCCGCCCGAAATCGCGGCCATGTCATTGTTCGCGGCGATTCCGCTCGCTTAGCCCAGCATCGTGCCGCGGAGACGGGCGACCTCCACGCAATCCTTGTCGCCGCGTCCGGACAGATTCACGACTATTGTATCATTACGGCTCATCGTGGGCGCGAGGTTGACCACGTGGGCCACGGCGTGCGCCGTTTCCAATGCGGGGAGGATGCCCTCCAACCGGCTTAGCAACTCGAACGCGGCCAAGGCTTCTTCGTCGGTGGCCGATTCGTACCGCACGCGGCCGCTCGCCGCCCAATAGGCGTGTTCCGGGCCGACGCCGGGGTAATCCAGCCCCGCGGACACGGAATGCACGGCCTGGGTCTGGCCGTCCTCGTCCTGTAAGACATATGTATGCATTCCGTGCAGCACGCCGGGCCGACCGCGCGCGATCGTCGCGCTGTGCCGGCGGTCCAAACCCTCGCCGGCCGCCTCGACGCCGATCAGACGTACGCCAGCATCGCCAACGAACGGGTGAAAAATCCCCGCCGCGTTGCTGCCGCCGCCGACGCACGCGATGACGGCGGTCGGCAGCCGGCCCGTCGCCGAAAGCATTTGTTCGCGCGCCTCGCGTCCAATGACCGATTGCAGATCGCGCACGAGCATCGGGAACGGGTGCGGACCCATGACCGAGCCGATGACGTAATGCGTGTCCCCGACGGAAGCCATCCAGTCGCGCAAGGCCTCGTTGATCGCATCCTTGAGCGTGCGCTGGCCCGACTCGACCGGCACGACCTGCGCGCCGAGCAGGCGCATGCGATACACATTCAGTGCCTGGCGCCGCACGTCTTCGGCTCCCATATAGACGGTTGCAGGCATTCCGAACACCGCCGCCGCGGTGGCCGTCGCGACGCCGTGCTGACCTGCCCCGGTCTCGGCGATCAGCCGGCGCTTGCCCATCCGCCGGGCGAGGATGGCCTGACCGAGCGTGTTGTTGATCTTGTGCGCTCCGGTGTGGTTGAGGTCTTCGCGCTTGAGCCAGACCTGCGCGCCGCCGAGGTGCTCGGTCAGGCGACGCGCGAAATACAGCGCGCTGGGACGGCCGACGTAATCCCGGAGATAGCCATCCAGCTCGGACCAGTAGGCGTCGTCGATCTTTGCAGCGGCGTAGGCGGCGTCCAGCTCGGCCAATGCGGCCATGAGCGTTTCCGGCACATATTGCCCGCCAAAATCGCCGAAGCGACCGCTGGCGTCGGGAGAAGTCGGGAGTTCGGGATGGGTTCGGCTCATGGGTAACCTTCGGGAATGCGGGGCATCATACGGCTGACACCGTCGGGCCGCCAAAACCGCTGATTCGGCGCGATTCGCAGCGGCCGGTTGGCCGATAGAATAACGATATGGCCAATCAACCATTTGGAACGGTTCCCGGGTTCGGATCGGCGTATGTCCGGCAGCTTTCGATCTTTCTCGAGGATCGGGTTGGGGCGCTGCTGCGGATGTTCCGCTGCTTCGAAGGGTCGCAGGTAAAGGTCGTCGGCATGTCGGTGGTGCACGCGATTGATTGCGCGATCATCCGCATCATTTGTGACGACGCCGACAAAGCAATCGACCTGCTCAAGAGCCGGGACTTTCCGGTGTCGGTGTCGGAGCTGGTGGTCGTGGAGGTGCCGCATGGGCAGGGGCTGATCTCGATCTGCGGCGCGCTGATCGCCGGCGAAGTGAACATCGACTACGCCTACCCGCTGCTGGTGCGCCCGACCGGCCGCGCGGCGCTGGCGATTCACACCGAGGATCTGGAGACCGCCGTGACGGTGCTTCGGTCTCGCAAGTTTGTCTTGCTGGGTGAAGATGACCTCGGCGACGGCCCGGCGCGATGACGCGGGAATGCCGAGTTTAGAATGAGGAATGTAGAAAGGTTGGCACGGTCTACCCAGCCCCGAGCGCGAGCGAGCGGGCACCGCGGACGCAGAACAGAATGATCAACCGCGAAGCCTTCCAATCCAAGTCTTGAGTTTCGAGTTTGCATTCTCGAATTGAGCCGGCCTTCAGAGTGAGTTAGAATGGGCGTGCCGCATCCGGGCGATTAGCTCAATTGGCAGAGCACCTCGTTTACACCGAGGGGGTCGGGGGTTCAAGTCCCTCATCGCCCAGTCATTGGTCGCCTCTCTCCCCGTGGACCCGCGCGAACATCGGCCGTAATCTGTCCGCGTGAGCGACGCCGCCCATACGCAACCCCCCGACCCCGATGCCGTCCGAATGTCGTTCGGCGAGCACCTGGAGGAACTGCGCAAACGACTGATCTGGGCCATCTTCGGCCTCGTCGCGGCGACGGTGCTTTGTTTTCACTTCGGCGACAAGCTCATCACGATCCTGACGACGCCGTACATGGTCGCGATGAATGAGATCGGGCAGGAGGCGCGGCTGGTCCAGCTCAACCCGCTCGAATCATTCATGGAGTATTTCAAGATCTCGCTTGAGTTCGGGCTGGTTCTGGCGGCGCCGTGGATTCTGTATCAACTCTGGCTGTTCATCGCGGCGGGTCTGTATCCGAACGAGCGGAAGATCGTCACGTACTTCGCACCGGCGTCGATCGGGTTGTTTCTGCTCGGCGCGTCGTTTCTCGTGCTGGTTGTGCTGTCCGGGTTGATCAAGTTCCTGATCTCCATCGCCGGTTGGTTCCCGCTGCCCGATCCCAACGCGGGGCTGTATGCCTGGATGCGCGGTGACGGCGAGATCGTGGCGACGCAGCCCGCCGACGTGCGCATGAACATCCCAGTCGCCACGGTGGAACCCCCCGCTCCCGTCGAAGGCCAGATCTGGCTGGACCCGCGCACGCGGCGGCTGAACGTCTATTACAACGGCGAGACGTACTACCTGCCGATGCAGAAAGCCAGCGCGAAGCAGATCGTGCAACCGTTCTTCAGCGTGGCGGAGTATCTCGGTTTTGTCACCAATCTGGCACTCGCGTTCGGGCTGGGGTTCCAGGTGCCGATCGTCGTGGTGTTCCTGATCGCCCTGCGCATTGTGACATCCGTGCAAATGCGCAGCGCGCGGCGGTTTGTCGCGCTGGCCGTGTTGATCGCGTCGGCCGTCATCACGCCGACGCCGGACATCGGCACGATGCTGATGCTGGCCGTGCCGATGCTGGTGCTGTTCGAGGCGGGGCTGCTGGTCGGGCGCGTGATCGAACGCCGGCAGGCGGCGGAAACGACGTAGAGCGCGTCAACGATTCACCAGTCCCAGCTCCAGTTGGACTTGCTCTCGACGCGGGCCTCGGCAGGAATGCGTCCGGCCAGTTCGAACGGATCGGTCGTCTGCGACAGCCACGTCCGCCATGCATCGGGGTTGTGGCGATGCGTGACACCGGTCAGGGCGATCAGGCTCTGTTCGGCTGCGCGCGTGATGGCAAAGTCCTCTTCTCGAAGCAGGGCGATCAGCGTCTCCAGCACGCCGCGATCGTGAAAAAATCCCAATGCGTCGATCAGCGCGAGGCGCACGTTGCGATCGTGATCGGTGACGACGCGTTCGCGCAACACGCGGATCAATTCGTCGCGCTGCGACAGCTCATAGCTGTGCCCGCCCACGATGATCGTGAGCAATCGCGCGGCCTCCCAACGGAGCGGACCCGGGGCCGGCCGCACATCGTCCAACCGTTGCGATGCGCTGCGGAGAATCTTCAGCAGCGTCGGCAAGTGCCGCGGGCCGGCTGACCGGTGCATCGCGCGGACGGCCGCGCAGCGCACGGCGGTGTTGCGGTCGGTCCGCGCGATGGTGTCGAAGACCTTGACGGCCCAATCGGTCGCGGCGTCGGCGCTGTTCGACAGGCCATTCACACCTTCCCGGCGCTCGTCGGGATTAGGCGATTCGAGCGCCAGATCGACGTAGTCCTTTGTGGATTTGCGCTGGTACCAACTCTTGTTCTTTCCGGAACAGCCGCAAACGATGCCAGCGATGAGGTACATCGCGAGCATCCACCTGCTCATCGCGCCATGAAGGTGCGCCGGGCGTTTTGCGGCACGGAGCCGGTCAACCAGGTTATTTCGGTGCGGCGGCATGGCTGGCCATAAGTTGTTCGTGCGGGACCCACGTGACATCGGTGATCGGGTGGCCGAAGAAGCGCTGGCCGAGCTCCTTGAAGCGCTGGGGGTTGTCGCTGACGTAGCAGGAAAGCGTACCGGGGCGCGTCGAATCCGTCAGGGCGTCGCGCGCGGCGAGCTTCTCGGCGACGGAATGAGCCGTCTGTTCGCCGGAGTCGACCAGCAGGACATTCTCCCCAGCGACCTGCGTGAACGCGTTTTTTAGAAGCGGGTAATGCGTGCAACCCAGGACGATGACTTTCGGGCCGAGCTTAAGGACCGGTGTGAGATAATCGCGCACGCTCAACAGGGTGATCGGATCGTCGCAGCTTCGCCCCTCTTCGACGAGCGGCACAAACAGCGGGCAGGCCTTCTGCGTTACGCGCTGGCTGGAATTGATCTGCATGATCGCGCGGCGGTAGGCGTCGGAGTGGATCGTCGCCTCGGTGGCGATGACGGCAATGACGCCGCCGGCGGCCGCTTCGACCGCGGCCCGCGCGCCCGGCTCGACGACGCCGAGAATCGGCACGGGAACCTGCGCCGCCAGCTCACCCAGCGCGACGGCGCTGGCGGTGTTGCAGGCGACGACGATGACCTTCGGATCGAACCCCATCAGGAAATGGCAGATTTCCAGTGAGAACTGGGTGACCGTCTGCGTGCTCTTGTTGCCGTAGGGGACTCGAGCGGTGTCACCAAAGTAAATGATGTCTTCGCTGGGCATGCGGCGGCGCAGCGCACGAACGACCGTGAGGCCGCCGATGCCGGAATCGAAAACGCCGATGCTGCGTGGATCACCCGCCATGCCGTCTGCATCCTTGCCGTCGCACCGCCCCGATTCGATCCGCCCTGGATCGCGGCGATATCGTATCGTCGGCAGCCCGGAACGACAAAGATGACTGGTTTTCGCGGCGGCGGATTGTTTCGCGGATTGCCGAATCCGCTGTTCAGCCCGTACAATCACCACCGCTTAAGAGGGAGTCTTCGCCATGGATGGTGGAACCGCCACGATGAATCACGCCTCTGAATCCCCGGACCCGTCTGACGCCGCGCCGCTCGATGAAGCGGACTGCGTTCGCAACGAATCGGCGCACGAATCGACGGACGACGTCGCGCCGGAAATTCAACCGCGTCAGGTCGTCGAGGCGATTCTGTTCGCCACGGACTCGCCGCTGCCGGCCGCGAAGATCGCGAAGATTCTCGGCGTGGGGGACGCGCGCGAGGTGCGCGGGCACATCGCGGCGCTGAATCAGCTCTATGCCGACATGGGGCTGTCGTTTCGCATTAACGAAATCGCCGGCGGGTTTCAGATGCTGACGCTGCCGGCGTTCAACGCGTGGCTCTCCAAGCTGCTTCGCACGCGCGACGAGACACGCCTGACGCCCGCGGCATTGGAGACGCTGGCGATCGTTGCGTACAAGCAACCGGTGACGCGCGCCGATGTGGAGTCGATCCGAGGGGTCGCGGCGGGCGACGTGCTGAATCGCCTGCGCGAGATGAACCTCGTGAAGATCGTCGGCCGCGCCGAGGACTTGGGCCGCCCGATGCTGTACGGCACGACGAAGCGGTTTCTCGAGGTATTCGGTCTGGCCTCGCTGGAAGAACTCCCGCAGGTGGAAGCGCTGCGCGGTGGGGCCGCCGCCGCGCCGCCGCCGCGCGAGCCGGTTGGTTCACCTGCTCGATCCGGAGAAGGCGTTGCGAGCGAATCCGCGGAATCGACCGAGGCAGTACTGGATGACACTGGCCCGACACTGAAGGTGGTCAATGACGACGAGACCGCCGCGTAAGGAGCCTGTCAGCATGGCGGATTCTCGCCCTGCGGCGCGACGTCGGCGGTGTAGGTCGTTCTTCCTTTCGATCAGTTTCAATGCGATCCTTTGTTCGACGCTGGCCGCCGCGCCGGTTCTGTTTGTCTCGCGCTCCGGCGAGATCGTTCGATTAACCGACCTCAACCAAGACGATGACTATCTCGATTCGGGCGAGCGCCTGACGTACTGCACCGGATTGCCTGCGGCGGGTGGATCCATCGTCGCAACCTCCGATGGGCTTTACGTCGCGCGGACCGACCTGCCGATCGTGCTGCGCATCGCGGACCTGAACGGCGACGGCGATGCGCTCGATGCAGGCGAACTTGCGCTGTTTGCCGAATGGACTGGCGGGCCGCCGGCGCCCACGTTTACCGCTCTGGCGGCCGCAGCTGCCGGCGTTCTATACGTCGCCGATTCCGCGAATGGAGGGCTGCTGCGGCTGGAGGATGCCAACGGCGACGGCGACGCGATGGATTTCGGCGAGTTGCTGATCGTCGGCGACGGATTGACCAGCCCGATCAGCCTGGCGGTCCGGCCTGATGGCTGCGTGCTGGCGGCGCAGAATCTGTCGGCGGCGCCGGTGCGGATTCTGCGCGACCGAAACAGCGACGGGGATTTTTTTGATTTCTCCGAGAACCTAAGTTATGCCGAGAATATGTCACCTGGCAACGGGCTGGTCGCGCCCGGCGAATGGTCGTCGTTTCTGGCACGGCCGGCGACGGGCGATGTTGTGTGGCTGCGCGATCTGACGCGGGATCACGATGTGCTGGATGCCGGCGAGGTCGTGACGTATGCCGTCGGCATGGCGTCGGCGGCGCACCTCGCTGCCGATGGCGCGACGGCTTTGTATGTCGCGGCAGTTGATGTACCGGGCACGATCTATCGCGTGGAGGATTTGAACGGCGACGGCGACGCGCTGGACCTTGGAGAAATCATTCCGGCCGCGGAGGGGCTCACGATGTCGGCGGGAATCGCGGTGGCGGTTGCGCCGACCGTGCCGAGTTGCGTGCGCGGCGATCTGAACGCGGACGGTTCCGTGACGCCGAGCGATGCGCCGCTGCTGGCGAACACGCTGATGGACCCGACAGGGGCCGAGTGGTGTCGCGCCGACGTCAACGATGACGGGCTGCTCGACGGCCGCGACGTCGCAGCGTTTGTGGATCTTCTTCTATCATAAATCAGCGATCCGGATACGCCTGTATGCGCCTGGAACGCCCCCGATGGCCCCATCACTGCCTACTTCGCGCGCGATGCGATGTGATCCAGCACGTTCATGTAATTGATGTAGCTGTCGTAGGGCGATTCGTACGGATTGAAATACTTGTGCACGTCGCCGTCGGCGAAGTACTTGGTGCACATGTAATAGAAATGGTCGGACGTCTGCACTCGGCGCCAATCGTTCAGCAGCGCCTCGTCGCCCTTGGCCTTCACCGCCGCTTCGAGGTTGTAACACTCCTGGAGCGCGTTGGACTGCATGGCGTTGCCCAGCCAAGCCGACAGATCGCGCTCGGTGTCGGCCCAACTGATCAGATGCGGCGCGTTGAATTCGCCCACCGGCTCGTAGCTGTCGATCACCTCGCTGGGCGTCTTGAAGTTGTTGTCGAGGCTGATGCGCATCACCTCGCCCGGCAGGTGATAGAGAAAATCAAAAATGCCCGTCTCGGCCCACTGGTGCTCGCCGAGGGTTTCGTAGTCCATGAACAGGTTCACCGTGTAGCCGCAGCCGTTCACCTGATTCACCCATTTGGCGAACTTGTCAGCCGTCAGAGGCCACTCGGCCCAGCCGCGATTGGAGAATCGAAACGCGATGTCGTCCGACAGGCGGTAGTTCTTCAGCAGCACGCGAATCGGCGCGTTGGGCGCGGAGTACACAAAATTCGGTGAGCGATAGCCCAGCAGATGATCGGCCCCCTCGGCGATGATGGCTTTGTAGCCCATGCCGGCGACGGCCGCGGCGATCTCGTTGTTGTAAATCAGCTCGGTGTTGCGAAAGACGCGGCTGGTCTGGCCGAACAGGGTCTTGATTTTCTCCTGCTGAAGGCGGACTTGTTCATGAAATTCAGTGCGCGAATAAAGGAACGACAGGCTGTGATAGTAGGTCTCGGCGAGAAACTCGACGCAGCCCGTGTCGGCCAGGCGCTTGAAACTGTCGATCACCTGCGGGCACCACGCCGCGAATTGATCCAACACGACGCCGGTCAGGGAATACGAGACGCGAAAGCGCCCTTCGTGCAGTTTGATCAAATCGTAGATGCACTGATTGGCCGGGATGTAGCACTTGTTGGCGACCTTGCGGCAGATTTCCGCGTTCTTGGCGTCGTCGAAGTAATTGCTGTCCTGATCGAAAATCGAATAGCGGCGCAGGCGATAAGGCTGGTGAACCTGAAAATAGAAACACACCGAGGCCATCGGAATCGTCCGCCTTATCTGGCCGCCAGGGCCTGCCCGTACACCTTTACGACGGCCGCGGCCGAATCGCGCCAGGTGAGTTTCTGAATTTCAAAGCTGCCGTGCTCGCGCAGCGTCGCCTGAAGCGGCGGGTGGCGCAGGACGGCGATGATCTTGTTCGCCATTTCGTGGATGTCCCAGAAGTCCACCTTCAGAACGTGCGTGAGAACCTCCGAGACGCCCGACTGCTTGGAGATCAGCACGGGCACGTCATGCGAGAGCGCCTCCAGCGGCGCGATGCCGAATGGTTCGCTCACGCTCGGCATGACGTACAAGTCCGCCATCTTGAAAACGCGCGCCACGTCGTCGCCGCGCAGAAAACCCGTGAACACCACCTTGTGCCCGATGCCCAACTCCGCCGCCATCTCAATCGACCGGCGAGCCATGTCGCCCGAGCCGGCCATCACGAAGCGCACGTTCTTCTCGTGCTCGAGCACTTTCTTCGCCGCGGCGAGGAAATATTCCGGCCCCTTCTGCATCGTGATCCGCCCGAGGAACAGGACGATCTTCTCATCCTTGCGGATGTTGGGCGGCAGCTCGATCGCCTGGCCGTTGCCGTTGTTGTCGATGGCGTTGTACACGACTTCGACGCGCGCGGCCGGAGCGGAATACCGATGCAACAGGATATTGCGCGTCAAATGGCTGACCGCGATAACGCGGTCGGCGTTGTGCACACCGGCCCGCTCAATGTCGTAAATGCGCTGATTGACGTGCTCGCCGCTGCGGTCGAACTCCGTCGAGTGAACGTGAACCACCAGCGGCTTGCCCGTCGCGGCGGCCACCGCCATCCCCGCCGGATAGGTCATCCAGTCGTGCGCGTGAATCACGTCGAAATGCTCGCCCCGCGCGAGGGCCACGGCGATCAGCGCGAACCGCTCCACTTCGGCGAACATGTCGCCGCCGTAATGCCCCGCCGGACCGCACTCCATCGGGATGATCGCCCGGCCGCTCGTGCTCACGTTTGTTCCGCCGCCAGACGCATCGGCCTGCGTGGCGACCGTCTCCGCCTCTACCGTCTGCCCGCGCGAAATGTTCGATTCCAGATGCGTGACATATTCCGCAGGCCGACCGTAGGGCTGCAACATGGACGGAATCGCGCGGAACTCGACGTTCTCGAACTCCTTGAGGCGGTAAGCGGTGTATTGCTGCAACTGTTGCGAAGTCGGCGTCTTGAGATGCACATGCGTGGCAGCGGCGCTCGTAACCGGCTGCGGCAGCACGAACACCACGCGGTGGCCCAGCTCGCTCAAGCCCTTGGTCAGGCCGTAGCAGGCGGTGCCCAGACCGCCGCTGATGAACGGTGGAAACTCCCATCCCAGCATGAAGATGTTCATGATATCCTGCTTGCCCGACTGCCTGGGACTGACGTGTACGCGCGGCTCACCGCTTTCATGTCAACTCACCGAATGGTAGCCCGCGCAATCGAACGCGGCGCGAGACGGCGCGGCGCGTCGCGATGGGTCCATCCGGTACGCTGTGGCGGCGATCTCCAACCCGGCCGGATCGGCCTGTGGATTGTTCAGAGTATCGGGGTGCGGCGGGGCGCTGTCAAGCGTCGCAATGCCGCATGTTTAACGCGAAAACCGGCCGGAAGCGGGGAGCGCACGTCAATAGGCGCCTCAAGGTTGAGCATCCGGCCGGCGCTCAATGACGTTGGCCATGCAGCGGACCGCGCCGTTGAGATGCGCGATCGGCGCGACGTCGACGGCACGGACCTTCGCGCCTAGCACCTCATACGCCCGGCGCGCGGCGGCGTCAAGCGCGGGGATGCGCCACGTCGGCAGGTACACCACGCGCCGCCCGTCCACCGTCTCCTGAAGCACGTTGTTGTACGTCACGATGAAGTCGCCGTTGAGGCATTCGGCGTACGGCAATCGTGTCACGGTGAATCCCTCGTCGGCCAGTCGGCGGGCAACCTCGTCGAAACGCTCCTGCCGCGGCGTTGAAACGTCAGCCTCATGCCCCATGAGTCTCGCCGCAAGCTCGCGCCGCGAGTCATCGTCGGCGCCTTTCATCGCTTCCGCACCCAGCGCCGGACTGGCGACCAGAACATGCCGGGCGTCAAACACCGTGACGTACATATCGAGATGCACAAACGGCACGTGGCCCGCGTCGTCGCTCACGAGCGTCACCGGCGGCGAGAACGTCCGCTGCAACCACTCGCGCGCTGGGCCATCACCGGTCGGCGGTGAGTTCTCCGTGAGCACGTTGGCCCCGATGAAGACGCGATCGGTCGATGCCAGCACGTTGCCCCCTTCCAGCACCAGATCCGTCGGTGCGATTCGTAGTTGGGAAACCATCCCCTCCAGCAACGCCGCGGCGCCGGCGCGTTCATTCAATCGGCTCGGTTCGTTCGCCAGACCGGCGATCGACGGAATCAGACACACCGGATACGCGCTGCCCGCATCCCGCACAGTGCCGAACAGGAAGCGATCGCGCGGCCACACCGAGATCGGACCGGCCACCCGGCGCGTCTCGATCCGCAGCCGCCGGTCGTAGCCGTATTGCTTCATGCGACCGAGCGTCTCGCGCTGGGCGGCCTCGCTGTCACAGGCGAACGTCACGCGCGTGCCGTCGCGCAGCGCCCCGAGCAGGTCGTACACAGGCTTCGATGCCTGCGCGACAAGGCCGTCCTTGCTGTGAATGAGAAGATGCTCGATGCGCCCGTCGTACTCCGCCAGCGGCGTCATCGGCGACAGGGTCGCCGGCTGCGTCGCAGTACCGCTTCGCGGCAGGATCGGCGCTCGGCGCGACCGGTCACAGCCCGCGCCGCCCGGCACGAGAACGAGCAGGGTCGCCGCAACAAGCAGAGAGTGACGTGATAGTGGCATGGATGTGACGCGCGAATCACCAGTCCAGAGGCTTGCGCCACGCGTTGCGCAGGTCGTCCAACGTGGCGGATTCAATCACCGCCCCGCTCGCATTCAACCACCGCAATTCACCGCGCGGCGCGGAGGCGGCATCCCTCGTCGCGGGCACGCGCGCCACGATGCGCACGATCAGTCCGTCGACGCGCGACAGCGCTTGCATCGCATCCACCGATGCGACTTGCAAAACGTATGTTCCCGGACGCGGCGCGAACGGATCGCCCAGTGCGGCCAGTGCATCGCCGTCGATGTCGCAACCGATTCCATTCGCCATCGCCATCTCGGCGACCGCTACCGCGAGGCCGCCATCGCTGACATCGTGCGCCGCGAGCACCCCCCCCGAGCCGATGACGTCGGCCACCGCGCGGTGCAACGCGACCAGCGGCTGGAATCGCGCGGCGTGCCAATCCTCCGCCGTGGTCGTGCAGACCACGAGCGACGTCGGCGCAGTGTGCGGCTTGAGCGATGCCGTCACGCACCGCCGCACGTCGGGCACGATCGACACCGCGGAAATCAGCAGCGTGTACGGAATGGCCAGTCGCCCCTCGGTCAGCTTCGATACGGGCACGCCCGGCCATCGCTGGGCCATCAGCGCTTCGAGTTTGCGGGCATCCTCGAAGCGCAGCGAAAACTCGTTGTTGAGCGAATCTTTCCCGCTGATGAACGGCACACCGTACGCCAGCGCCGCATCGTGACACGCCTGGCAGGCGCGAACCAGTGCTCCGAGGTTTCGCGCGTCGTCCACGCGCGGCCAGCAGAAATTGTCGAGGATCGCCGTCTGCGACGGATCGCCGCCGACGCAGACCACGTTGCGAAGCGCTTCGTCGATCGCCGCCCACGCCATGAGGTACGGATCCACGTCGGCCAGCTCCGGCGCGAGACCGCAGCCCAGCGCCACTCCACGATAGGAATCGAGCAGCGGTCGAAGCACCGCGCCGTCCGAGGGACCGTCGTACCGGCCGACGAGCGGCTTCACGGCGCTGCGACCCTGCACTTCGTGATCGTACTGGCGGATGATCCAGTGTTTCGACGCCGTCGTCGGGTTGCCCAGCGCCGAAAGCAGGCGATCAATCCGCGAAGACGCGTCTGACTCACTCGATGGCGTTTGAAGCCGACGAATTGCAACCCGTCGGCTTGGTGCACCGGGTTGCTCGCTGGTTGAATCTTGTTCCGGAGTCCATTCCGCCCGCAGCGTCTTCCGCGGCAGGCCCTCGTGCAGAAATGCCAAATCAACGTCACCTACCGGCGCTCCGTCGTAGGTCACGACCAGCCGACCCGTGTCGGTGAACTCGCCGATGATCGTCGCCTCCACGTCCTCGCTGCGGCACAGCGCCAGCAGCGTCTCCACGCGATCGGCCGGCGCGGCCAGCACCATCCGCTCCTGCGCTTCGGAGATCCAGATTTCGTCGTAGCGAAGCCCGGCGTACTTCAGCGGCACGCGCTCCAGCCGTACAACCGCGCCCGTCTCCGCCGCCATCTCGCCGATCGCCGACGACAACCCCCCCGCGCCGCAATCGGTGATCGCAGAGAACAGGCACGTCCGCGCGCCGTCCAGTCCCACCCAGTCGCGCGCCGCCAGAACGACATCGAGCACTTTCTTCTCTTCGATCGCGTTGCCGATCTGCACGGCGTGCGCGAACTCATCCTCGTGCGTGTGCGACATCTCGGCGCTGGAGAACGTCGCGCCGTGGATGCCGTCGCGACCCGTCCGCCCGCCGAGCAGCACAATCCGATCGCCCGGCCGCACACGCTTATCGATCCGATCGCGCGGAATCAATCCAAGGCACCCGCAGTAAACGAGCGGATTGCCCAGGTACCGCGGATCGACCTGCACCGCCCCGTTCACCGTCGGGATGCCCATGCGATTGCCATAGTCGCGCACCCCCGCCACCACGCCGCGCAACACGCTTCGTGGATGAATCACGCCGCCCGGCACGCCGTCGACCGGCCAGTCGGGCGGCGCGACGCAGAAGACATCTGTATTCGCAAGCGGCCGCGCCCCCAGTCCGCAGCCGAGCACGTCGCGAATCACGCCGCCGACGCCTGTCGCCGCTCCGCCGTATGGTTCGATGGCCGACGGATGATTGTGTGTCTCAACTTTGAAGGCGATGCCGTGCCGGTCGTCGAACGCGATCACGCCGGCGTTGTCCTGGAAAACCGACAGGCACGTCGGCCCCCGACCGGCGCGCATCAGTTCATCCGTCGCCCGGGCAATCGTATCTTTCAGCAGGTTGTCGTAGCGGATGACCGGTTCGTCATTGGTGGACGACTTCAAGGAGCCGCGGGCTTCAGCCCGCGCGGCCGTCAGAACGGACAACTCAACCGATGCCGGAGGCATCGCTGCCCCGTGGTACTCAAATGCCGACTTAAGCGTCTTGTGGACGCAATGCTCCGACCACGTCTGCGCGATCGTCTCCAACTCGAGATCGGTCGGCTCGCGCCCCTGCGCGCGGTAGTACGCCTGCACCGCCCGCATCTCGTCGAGCGACAAAAACAAATGACCGCGCCGGCTTAGCGATTCCAACGCCTCATCGCTGCATTCCGTGATCGGCACGGTGCGCAACCGAAATTCATACTTCGGCGGCGTCGGCGGCGGCACGATCTCCCGCGCTCCCCAGACCGCCTCCTCGATGCACTCATTCGCCAGCAGGGGGGGGATTCTCGCCTTCTCCGTGTCGCCCGGAATGGGTGATAGTACGTAGCGCCGCCCGGTCCGAACGTTATCACATGCAATGCCCATCGCTCGAATCGCCGCGAGGGTCGATTGCGCGACCGGGTCCATGACACCCGGACGCGGGAATACCTCGATGGCCACTCCTTCCGGCGGGTCGTCTACTTTTTGGCCCTCTCCTCGGATGGAAAACTCTTGGCTGACGCGATCCGAGAGCAGTTCCGTTGCGATCCGGCGCGCCAGTTGCCGTGAGTCGGGGATCGACCCCGCCAGCGACACGAGATAAAGGCTGGAAACGTGGACATCTCGAACAGATCGGATGCCAAACCCGTGAAGGGTCTGGACCGTGGACTTCCCGACGGGATCTTGCATACCGGGGCGGTTCGAAACCTCGATTCTCCAAAGTCCCATAAAATTGAGCGGTAGTTCAGGGCTGCGCCGGGCAGTCGTAAACCAATGTCAACACTAACATTAGTACTGCCAAGGCTTCCGCAGGACTCCAAGACGTTAATGTCATATAACCGCTGCGTCAAATATTTCTTGTCGATGATCTTAGATCGGCTTACCCTATTGGCTCGTATCCAATGGGCAGCCAGCAGGTCGCGGGCTTGCTGCCCGAGTGAGGCGAATCAACTCGAAATCGGAGACCGGCCCCGGCGCGGATTGGGCTGGCGGGCAATCGAAAAGCCCTGTGCTCCGAAGGTGATGAAGGAACATCTGGATTGCAGTCATCGGTTTGCTAAGTTCGCAAAACGCCAAGCGATCGCCGCCGAAGTCAGGTCGGCGACCGCAGCGTGATGCCTTTGAAAGGATCGTGAATGAGCACGCTTTCCAACGGAACGAATGGCGCGATCGGTGGGGGTTACCTCGAGTTCGAACGCCCCCTCGCCAAGATCGAACGCCAGATCGAGGAATTGGAGGCCAGTCAGTCGGTCTCGGGCCGGGATCACTCCGAGACCATTCGCATCATGCGGGCCGAGCTTCAGGCCGCCCGCAAGAAGCTCTACAGCAATCTCGATGCCTGGGAGACCGTGCAGATGGCCCGGCACCCCAAGCGTCCCCTTGTGCCCGACTATCTCAACCTGATGGTCCGCGACTTCTGCGAGCTGCACGGCGACAAGAACTTCCGTGATGACCGCGCGATCATCACCGGCTTCGGCCGAATTGATAACCACAAGTGCCTGTTCGTCGGCCACGACAAGGGCAAGGACACCAAGCAGCGGCTGGAGAACTGCTTCGGCATGGCCCACCCCGAGGGCTATCGCAAAGCGCTCTCGAAGATGAAGCTCGCCGAGAAGTTCGGCTTGCCGGTGGTTTGTCTGATCGACACGGCCGGCGCGTATCCCGGCATCGGCGCCGAGGAGCGCGGCATCGCGCATGCGATCGCCGTGAACCTGATGGAGATGGCCCGGCTGCGCACGCCGATCGTGTGCGTGGTGATCGGCGAGGGCGGCTCGGGCGGCGCGCTGGGCATCGGCGTCGGCGACCGCGTCGCGATGCTGGAGCACGCGTATTACTCGGTCATCTCGCCCGAGGGCTGCGCCGCGATTCTGTGGAAGTCGGCCGAGCACGCCTCGACGGCGGCCCGCGCGCTGAAGTTCACCGGGAAGGACCTTCGCAAGCTCAAGCTGATCGACGAGATCATTAAGGAGCCGCTGGGCGGCGCGCACCGCGATCCGACGACGACGGCGGAGAATCTCAAGTCGTTTATTGTCGAAACGCTCAAGGATCTCAAGCGCGTCAAGATGGATACGCTCGTCAAGCGGCGCTACGCGAAGATTCGCAACGTAGGCTCGTTCTTCACCGACACGTCGGCGGCCGCTTCGGCGGCCAAAGCGCGCCGGTCGGCCAAGGTCGTGGTGGACAGCGCGCCCCGTGCGGCGGTCTCCCGCGCGGCGGCATCGGCCAAGCGCGCGGCCGCGGCCTACGAGCCGGCGTGAGTACGATCCGCGTGGGTATCGCAGGGTCCGCTGTGCGGACCCTACGCACCGCATCACTCCCGCGCTCTGCAAGGTCCGCATAGTCGAGCCTACGCGCTCTTCGAACCCTACGCGCCGGCGATCTCATACCGGATTCAGTCCCGCCGCACTTGCTCCAGCCCGAGCCAGAAGACTTCCGAGCCGCAGTAGAGCATCAGGATCACAAAGGCCCCGCGGAGGATGCCGACGGGCCATTTATGCACCTTGTCGGCGGCGACCCACGAGCCGACGATGGCCGATGGAATCAGACAAAGCGCGAGAAAGAGCGAGTCGCGCAGGCGGTAGCCGTGCTCGTGCAGGTGGGCGTGTTTGACGATCGTGCCGACGACGCTGGACCAGAGGATCGTCGAGGCCGAGTTGGCGATGGCGTTTGTCAGCGGCACGCGGAGGAAGACCTGCTGGGTCGGCACGGCCACAAGTCCGCCGCCGACGCCGAGCAGTCCGCCGGCCAGGCCCGCCGGCAGCCCGACGAGCGTGACGATCTTCCAGCGCGGCACGCGGGCGGCGTCGGCCGGAGTCATGGGCGGCAGGCGCTTGCGCGTGCCGAGGCGGAAGAGGTTATAGACGATTGCATAGAATAAGAACGCGCTGAAGGCGATTTGCAGGTAGCCCTGGCCCGCGCCGCGAAAGGCTTGCATCTCGCTGGCGAAGACGCCCGCGATCGCCCCGGCGACGGCCGACGGCGCCATCCAGCGGGTGATCGGCCGCAGGACGGCTCCGGCGGCGCCGTGTCGCAGGACGGCCGGACCGACGACGAAGAAGTTCACGGCCATGGCGGCGGCCTGGTAGAGGTGCTGCCCGGCAGGGCCAAGCAGGAGAATCATGCCGGGGATCATGACGGTCGATCCGCCGATTCCGAGGAGTCCGCCGGAGAAACCGGCGAGCAGACCGACCAGGACAAGCCACGCGTAAGTCATCGCGGGCATCTTCGGGTAACGGGGTGCGCGCGGCAACGGGCGCATAAAAAAAGCCGAGGCTTCGTCCCGAAGCCCCGGCCTGGTGGGAAGACCGCTGACAGGACCGATGAGGCCCCGGAGCGGATGTGGGTCAAACTCTGTGAACCGGACTGTAGCCCTCCGGGCGTCCGCGTTCACACGAACATTCGGACAGACCGATCGGCCTCTTCAACAAAATCAGCAAAGTTTCGCGCGGGTTGAAAGAGGTGAGCCGGTTATGCGGGCAGTTGGCGTGTGATGGATTCCGCGCGTCTCAAAAATACTGGACGCAGGGCGGCGCGAGGGCCGACGTCGCGCGGAACTTGCGAGAGCGCAGTCAACCCTCCGGGGTGTTTTTCTCACGCCTCGGCGATGCTTTGCTGGTGATGGCGCGGGCGGCGACGGTGACCAAAGCCTTCCGATAATCGGCCAGAAGCGGTTTTTCGGACGCGCGGGCAACGCAGACAAAGTCGTACCCGGCGGGGAGCTGATCGCGTTCGAGTCGAAAGGCCTCGCGGATCAGACGCTTGATGCGGTTGCGGCGGACGGCGGCGCCGATGCGGCGACTGACGGAGACGCCGAGCCGAGAATACGAAAGGCTATTTTCGAGGGCATAGACGACGAGCAGGCGATTGGAGGCGGATCGCTTCGCGGCGAAGACGGCGTCGAAGGCCTTACTTCCAGACAAACGTCGTGTTTTGGGGAATCGCAGGCGCGGGGTCATGGCGAGTGCCCGAATGGAATCGACGTAGGCGATGTTAACAGGGGCCGCACAAAACCCATTGTCCATTCACTTCTGCCACGGAAGAGTGGCGATTTCGATCGGCGCCTACCAGACTCCCTGACGGCGCTAGTCGGCTCTCGTCGGCCCAAGGAGCGGTGACCGAACTGGGTGCTGCGACGATTTTGGCTATTCAGACATCGTGGTTGTTCGCATGATTTGATCCTGTGCAGGAGAAGCAAGATGTTGAAAGCAGGAGTCCGATTCATCGGGATGCTATCTGGAATCATCGCGCTGGGAGGCTGCCTAGTTGATGCCGATCATCCGGTTGAAGTGGAAATCGAGCAACCCGCTCCGCGACCGGTCCAAGGAACGCTGAATTGTAATGACGGTGGTCCGACTTGGCACTGGGATGCAGAGACGAGTTCTTGGTATTATACAGACGGTCAAGGCAATCGACACTATGGGACGCCGCCATGCTGGGGTGGCTCTGCTCAAGTTCAAATGCCGGCAACGATTCCGAGCACGCGTGAAGGTCTCGGACTTGTGCCGAACTCCAGCGATAAGATAAAGCCATTGATCTGGATCACACGGCACGATGCCGCGAACCAGGGATATTATTCCAAAGAGGACGAGCTTGATCTGTTCATCGCAGCGGAATTGGAATGGCTGATGCCATTTGAAAGCGATTCGGAATTATTGAATGCTATCGGCGCAGAGAACATCAGCTATCATCCGGTCGATGTGAGCGATTCGAGTCGCACGAGGCCGGTACTTATTCGGTTTGAAGGGATTCGGCTTGGTGTGGCAATCAAGCTTCTTTCAGAATTGGGTGCGACGGAAGTCACACACAACGGGGGTTCTACCAGCCGAGTCGGTTCGCGAATCATGCTCAATGACAGTGTCGAAGAGTATTCGGCGGCACTTGTTTACGAAGGCGAGAACCACTTATCGACAATCGAACTTGAATAAGCTATTGACATGTAATCATAGATTCGGGCCGACACTGTGCATGGCATTGCTAGTCGGGCTTCAGTTTGGGTGCGTCACGAAGCCGGCCGCAGGCTCGTCCAAGTCTGATTCTGAACAATCCAGTGCATTAAGTGTTCGCGTTCTGCGCGTTGCGGGGGAACGCGCCTATCGCGCGGGAACGCAGGTTGACTCATACCATGTCATTTCGACATTAAATTGGCCGGAAGCGGGGCTTTGTGCGATCACCGCAGAGGGTGTTCCCATGGCGTGGGACACGCTTCATTGTGAACCGAGGCCACCTCGCGTGAGCGAGACGTCGCGGTTCCCGGTTTTGGGTGTCTATGCCGCGCGAAGACCTTTGACTACGACGCCGAATGAACTCATCCTCGACCCTATAGTTCACGCCGGACAGGAAGTCATCATTGCCGGGCTTGACTTGGACTCGCTGAAGAATCAGGATGAGTTCTGGCAGTTGCCCACTCTGCACAAAACGGCAACCATTCTGGAAAGACCAATCACAGCAACGCTATCACAGCGTGAGTTGATTTGGCTTGCCGCACCGCCGGGTAACTATGACGGCTTCATTGGCGGTCCGGTAGGTGTGGAGCTTCCCGGTCAGAGATTTCAGGTATTCGCAGTGATCTTGGGTTTTTCGCAACCGACGAAGCAGGATATGGCCCGCATTGTACTGACTGCAATGCCAATCGGGAGCATCGTCGAGCGGGTCGAGCCGTGAAACAAACCTCTTACAGCAAATCAATAATCACGATAGCTGTGCTGCAATTCTTCTGTGGATGCGCATCCGGTATCCGATTCACTCAACAAGAGCTGAATCAACTCGAGTTGGCGCGGAAGGAACTCAAGGTGCTGCCTGTCTATGCAATGGGGCATGGAGCGGGATTTCCCATCAGCCGCCGGAATGCGATTAGCGCTGCGCATACGTTTATGGATTCGGCGCGACAGGATCATTCCGTGGCCGGTCATTTGGACTGCGTTATTGCCGCAGTTGCCGGGCGCCCGATGCTGGCGCAGTGGCCTCATGCAGCGGCAGACTTATCTACCCTTCCCCCTCAGCGGGATTGGGTTGTACTAATGGCTACAGTAGACCGATTTGAACCCAATGAAATCGACAGTACCATCATTCCACGCGAGGGCGAAATGGTTGTGTTGGGGGGCTTTCCCATGCCCAAGGGAACCACGGCGCAAGAATCGCCGGCTCAACTCACCGACCGAGCGCCAGTGATCGTCGCCGGACGTGTTTTGCAGATGTCAGACTCAACAAACGGTGAATTAGTCGAGGTTGAAGTTTCGCCGTTGGAACGTGAAGGCCGCGGGTTTTCAGGCGGACCTGCGGCGACGGTTGATGATAAGGGCAATGTGCGGGTTTGGGGAGTGATTGTGAGGGGTGGTTGGCGTTGGACGCCACGGCCAGTACTTCGCCGAGTCTTTGCCTTGACAATTGCACGACTGTCTCAATCCGATTTTGACCGTTTCTGCCGTGCGCGTTTATTGAATCCAGAAGAGGAAAAAACGTTGTCAACGGTACCAACAACTCAAACAAATCGAGCCCCTTGAGTAACATGTAACATCTCTAACTTTTTGCCGAGATTGCACCTTGTGTGTGCAATTGGTGGATAATCGTGATTTCATGTGAATCGCAGTGAATAACGGGTCGGATGCCGGCATGGCGACTGATCTTCGCCCTGTGAGATCAGGAAAATCGCAATGTCGCGAAACTTTTTTTGTGATCACCACGCTCGCGCTAATTCATAGCTCCATCGACGTTTGCGCGCGGGCGGCGATTGCAAGTTCAACTCAACGCCTGTGACTTGCACACACGGCGAATTTTTCGTTTGACCCGCGCGAATCCCATTGTACATTCACTTCTGCCACGGAAGAGTGGCGATTTCGATCGGCGCCTACCAGGCTCCCTGACGGCGCAAGTCGGCTCTCGTCGGCCCACGGAGCGGCGACCGAACCGGTGGCAACACCCGGCGGCGTCGCGAGGTGAACCCATAGCCCGGGTCGGCGAATCAGAAGCCTAACGCCAGGGAGCATGCGGCGCGAAACCCTGTGAAGGGCGCTCGGCCTTACGGGGCCGGGCAGGTCGTCTGCTGATTGAGACTCTGCGGCGCACGGTAAGCCGCTCGCGAGCAATCGCGGGGGCCGACAAGCGCGTGAGAGGATGAGCCGTCGGAATGGGCGGCCAAGGCAGGCGAAGTGAACCCTTGAGAGGGACGAAACCCAGGGGAGCAACCGGCGGCACGGCGGGGTCAAACTCGTCGCGGCCGCGAGGGACTCACCCGAGGAAGCACCCGGAAGTCGGGCGACAGGCCCGAGCTTCGACAAATCTCTGGTTTGTCGAAGCGAGGCCTGTAGTGAACGGCAGGCGGGTCGGCACCGGCGGAGGACGCCGGGCAACCTCGGTTGAGGAGAAGGCTCCGAAGGGAAAACCCCATAGGTGCTGTCGGCCTGAAACAGGGCGGACCAGGCGCGAGAGGGAGTAAACCGTCGAGAGGGTGGCAAGAAACCCTGCGGGCGGACGGTGGCGGGCAGGCAAGGCTCGCGGATGACCGGACCTCTTGCGAACGCATGTGCCAAAGGGGCACGAAAGCCCATGGAAGGGGCCGCGGTTGAGAGACCTGCGGCTAGCGTCGTCCGGGTAAGACCCTGGAGGGCGGTGAAATCCGAAGAGAGGGGCGGCGGCGAAAGAGTTAAATCATTTGCTCCGCAGCATCCCGCCGAGAGCCGCATGGCCGGGCCTGATGGCCAACGGTGAAGCGGCCTCGCCGAAGCAATGACGGCGATGGCGGCGGGTTGAACGGGCCTCTGAACGGATAGCCAAGCCCACGAGGGGACGGCCGATGTCGGGAGACCGGCTCGGTGCGACGGACGACGGCGAAGACTTCGAAGGGCAAAGCGATCGAAACCTCTTCCGCGGCATTTTTTGGTTTTACGCGCTGATGCGCGGCGCTTGCTGGCCGGGGCGATCGCGGCATCGGAGACAACTCGGTTGTTTTGGCGCGGTCTGCCGTCTAGGAAGGATCTGACGAGGGCAGGCCGCCTTTTTTTGCGCCCATTATCTAAAATGCTGATTTCACGCGAGCGCGTCTGACCTGCTCCGCGAGACTTGATCCGGTTGTTATGAGAGTCTTAGCTGCCCGGATGGGCAAGGAGATTCTCGATGAAGCGAATACGACATACCCCGGACCAGATCATCTCCCAGCCGAGTGAGGCGGACGCGATGCTGACGGCCGGGGCGAGCATCGGTCAGGTGTATCGGCGGCTTCGAGCAACTCCAGGCAGCGACCGGGAAACGAGCAGAACGGAGGCTGCCGTCAGTGCTCAAGCGGCGCGGCGTGCGAATCGAGTCATTCCCCAATGATCTTGACGAGCACGCGTTTCCTTCGGCGGCCGTCGAACTCGCCGTAAAAGATCTGCTCCCACGGTCCGAAGTCCAGCTCGCCGCCGGTGATGGCCACGACGACTTCGCGGCCCATGATGGTGCGTTTCAGATGGGCGTCGGCGTTGTCTTCGCCCGTATCGTTGTGTCGGTATTGGTCGAGCGGCGCGTGCGGGGCGAGTCCCTCCAGCCAGCGTTCCAGGTCCTGATGCAGGCCGCGTTCGTCGTCGTTGATGAAGACACTCGCCGAAATGTGCATGGCGTTGACGAGGCAAAGCCCTTCGCGGATGCCGCTCCTGGCGATGGCGGCCTGAACTTGCGCGGTGATGTTGATGAAGGCCCTGCGCGTCGGAGTGTGAAACCACAGTTCTTCGCGGAAATGCTTCACGACGGATCCCCGGCGAGACTGGACAGGTACTCCTCAACGTTGAGGTAGCCGTCGCCGTCGGAATCGGTCAGGCTGTCGGCGACGTTTGGATCACCGCCGAATTCCAGCTCGCGATTGTTGGGAAGGTAGTCACCGTCCGTGTCGGTCGGCAGGGGTGGCGCGTTGTTGGACACGTAGAGTCCGTTCAGGGTGTCGCGATTGGGGATGACGCGCTGCACGACGACGAAGGGGTATTTGACCGGGTCGGCAAGAATCTGCGCCGCGCCGGCGGGGAGGACGATGCCGTCGATCGTGCAGTTCATCTGGGCGAGCAGGGCAAGCTTGGCGTCGGCCAGCGTCTGGCCCGGCTGCATGCGGTACTGCCGGGGGGTGCAGAGGATCGTCGGGTCGGCATTGGGCCGGAACCAGAGGACGTTTGCCACCTCGCCGTGATGCGGGCCGATGCGGCGAAGGTTCGGATCGCCCACGGGCTGGGAATCGACCAGAAGATTGTTGTCGACGACGTAGCGCAGCTCGTTGACGAGTGCCGTATCTATGGCATCGCGTCGCGGCTTGGTCGCACCGGCGCCGTCGAGCACCCGCGTGGTCGCCTCCTGGACGGGGTAGGTCGTGACGGGGGGCGCGGGCAGCGGGTCTGGCAGCTCGACTTGATCGCGCAGGTGCCCGGGGGTGATGAACACGTTGCAGACGGAGGCGCTGCCCCCGCACAATCCGCCGACGTTGGGCGTCACATATGCGACACCGACATCCCATTCGTCCTGGGTGGTGGACGTGCGTAGCGGCGCGAGGTTGTCCCGCAGATGGATGCGCGGCAACGGCCCCTCGTCCGGCGAGTTGATGTCGATCAGGTTGCGAATTTCAGGCGGCGCGAACGACGTGTCGAGGCCCGGAATGTACCGATTGCCGATGAAGTTCACGCTCGCGTTGAACTCAAACTGCGCCGGCTGCGCGACGTTCCAGTTGTACTCCACGTTGTTGCGGAAATCCCAGACCTTGCCTTCGACAATCAACGGGTTGCGGGCCGAGTTGTGCGCAAATAAATTGTGATGAAGCGACGCGTACGTAAGATCCTTCGGGGTCAATCCGCCCGGGGTCGGCGCCGCCAGCATGCCGAACCCCGTCGGACCCAGCGGATTTCCGAACAGCGACGCCTCGGAAATAATGGACCACTGAATCGTGAAGTTCCGCACCCAGTTCCACGTGCTGACGTTCTTGTCAATGGCCCACGAGATCGAGCAGTGATCGATGATGAAATTGTAGACCGATTGCTGCGCGGAATTCGCCTCGAAATCGTTGCGAAAGATCGTGATGCCGTCCAGCAGCGTCGTGTCCGGATCCCCCTTCTCATAAAGGATCCTCATCCGCAAATGCCGAAGCACCACGTCGTGCGTGCGCACAACCAACGGCTGATGCGCGAGGACAATCCCATCGCCGCCGGCCGTCTGACCCGCGACCGTCACAAACGGATTCAGGATCCGAACAGGCTCCTCAAGGTAAATGACCCCGTGAACGTCAAACACGATGAACCGCGGACCCGACGCCTCCAACGCCTCCCGCAGGCTGCCAGGTGCCGTCACGAACCCGCCCAGGCCGTTGGGAATCTTGTCGGCCAGCGTCGTCACCTTGATGATTCGCGGCTGCTCCGAACCATCGCCCCGGCCGCCGAATGCATACGCGCCGAATCCCTCCGCTCCGGGGAAGTTGGGAATCGCGGCGCTGGGGACCAGCGGATCGGTCAGCAAGGCCGATTCCTGGTCGTTAGCTATTCCATCGTTGTCGTCGTCGGCGCTGGGGTCCAGATCGCCGTAAATCATTTCGAAGTCATCGGCGAGGCCGTTGCCGTTGTTGTCGGTGAAATCACTTCGCAGGTCGCTGGTAGGCGTGTTGCAGGTCAGGGCGATCGATGCGCACGCGACCAGAAATAATCCCAGCGTCAGCGCGAGATCGCGAACCATCACAGGACGCATCGTGAACTTCGGCTTCATAAGCCCGCCCCGAAAACGTAACCACTCACCTGTCAACTTTAAGTTTTGCGCGAGGCATTGCAACCGAATCAGGCTCCAAACTCAAGGCGTGGACCTTATTTGATCGTGAAAAGGAGCACACCGGACCCTGCACCTGCGACCTTGTTTTCGGCCATTGCCGGGTGCATGATTGAATCGCGGAATCGGACCTGACGTTCCTGCGTGGTCCGCCCCGGCAGGGTTTGGAGCATGGTGGCGATCTCATTCAGCAGGCGTTACGATCCTACGCGCCAGGCGTCGGCAGCCTGACGCACGCGAGTGTCCCCCATGCGCTCCTCGGCTCGTTCACCTCGTGCCTTCACTCTGATCGAACTTCTTGTCGTCATCAGCATCATCGCACTCATCGTCGCGATTCTGCTGCCATCGCTTTCCGGCGCGCGGCGTCAGGGCCAATCGATTCAATGCCTGGCGCGGCTCTCGCAACTGGGAATGGGCTGGCACATGTATGCCGACGACTACGACGACGTCGCCGTGCCGGGTCGATATGGTAATCTCGCGGGCGGCGCGTCGAACCCCGCGAACTTCTACGACGTAGGCAGCGGGTTGAAGTTCCGCCCGCGCTGGATCGCGCTGATGGGCAAGTACGTCGGCGCAGTGGCGTTTGAGAACCCGCTCCCCGCGGACCGGCAGGACTATGACCACAAGGTGTATCAGTGCCCCTCCGTCCCCGACTGGATGGACGAGCGCAATCACGCCTATGGCTACAATCACCAATTCCTCGGCAACGCCCGCATGACGAACGGCCGATTCCACAATTTCCCGGTGAACCGCTCGAAAATCACCAGCTTCGCCAGCACCGTCATGGCGGCGGACACGCTGGGCACGGCGGCGGGCTTCGCGCCGGAAAATCGCAAGCCGTATAACAACAACGGCACGGACTTCGCGGAGCTGGCGAATCACGGCTGGACGCTTGATCCGCCACGCCTCAAGCCCGAATCCGAACACGGCAGCGGCGACCCGGGCAGCCCGCGCACCGCTGTCGATCCGCGCCACATGAACAAGTCAAACGTCATTTTCTGCGACGGACACGGCGAGACTGCCACGCCGCGCCGGCTTGGCTATCGCACCGACGCCGCCGGCGCCTACGTGGATGATGCCGCGGAAGACCGCCCCCATAATCGGGAATTCTCCGGGACCGGCCGAGACACCGATCCGCCGTTGCCGCCGACTTGATCGTGAACGTGCTTCGCTCATCGGACGAGGCAAAGGAAGCATTCCGCCATGTGGGAACAACTTCGACCCTGGCTGGGTGATGTCCATTCGCTGCTCGCACCGGAACTGGTGGGTCCCGTTGTCAGCCTCGCTGCGATCCTTTGCGGGGGCATGACCGGCTTCGAGCGTCAGCGGGCTGCCAAGCCCGCGGGCTTTCGCACGATGATCCTCATCTGCCTCGGGTCCGCTATTTTTACACAGGCGTCCATCTTGCTCGGTGGCGGTCCGGCTCATGCCGACCGCGCGCGGGTCGCGGCCCAAGTCGTCACCGGCATCGGTTTTCTCGGCGCGGGCGCCATCCTTCGCGAAAAAGGCCAAGTCGTCGGCATCACCACCGCCGCCGGCATCTGGGCCACCGCCGCCGTCGGACTGATTCTCGGCGCAGGCCATCTCGCGCTGGGGTTCTTCTTCACGCTTCTCATCGTCGGCACACTCTCCGCGGCTCGCGCCATCGAGCGACTCGTCGAAGGACCGTGCCGGCCTGCCACGCTCGTGCTGAAACTTGTGGATACCAGCGCACGAACGCGGTTGCAGGTCGAAAGCATCCTGGAGGACCACCCCTTCCCGATTTTTCCGGAATACTCCACCACTGCCGACGGTGCGATCGTCGCTCGTATCCGCTATTGCACCCTCCACCGCGACCATCACACCTGGCTGAATGAGCTGCTCGCCTCCCCCGCCATCGAAAGCATCGAGCAGGCCGATTGAAGGACTTCGCCTTGACGAATCCGCTCTCACACACCTGAAAACGCAGGTCCACTAATAATCGCTCTCCCAGACTTGCCACGCCAGACGTCGCGAAAACCCGTTTCGGCAAAACCGTATTTCGACGCGATTCAAGTTTCTGACGACCGGTCGCTACCTTCTCCGGCGCCGGCACTCGGGACGTTGGCGCAAGCGGGTCGATGGAATGGATGGCTTCGCGGGAGTGGTGTGTTCCCGCCAGCCGCGCACGTCTGTCATGCGGTTCGAGGTGATGTATGTCTGCCTATTCCACGTCGCGTCTGGGATTTCGCCTGGCACAGGTCGGCCGGTTCATGTTCGCCTTGATTGTTGGCGCGTTGTTTGGCGCTGCTGCGTGGGAATCCCCCGCGCGGGAAAACCAGGATCAGCTTGCAACACCCGAATCCTGGAAGGCCATTGAAACAACGATCGCGTTTCGGCCAACCTGGGCCGTCGACCAGCCCGTGGCGCCCCATGACGCTCCGGCCTCCACGATCCTGCCGATCGGAGAGGCCGCCGCTAACAAGTCGCACAAGAAGCAACATGCCGCGGCCGCCATGCCGCTGCGATGGTCCATTGACGATGAGGCCGTTTCCCCGCGTGCGGCAACGGCTCCAGGCGAGGAGATCGCCGTACGCACCGCCGAGCTGCATTCGCGCGGGCCTCCGACGCAGCAGGCGAATCGGTCCGGCCGCGCGCAACGACTGGACCGCTCGCCCGATCCAGCAGTCGACTGACGCCGGCTCATCCCCAACTCATTGCGCTGAATTCAAAGGCCCTCGGCACCTGTGCCGGGGGCTTTTTTGTTGCCGCCGTTGCACGTTTTCAAGCCCCTCGCGGCGTCGTAGAATGCCCCAACTTGTTGAGCCGGTGGCCCCTGACGAACGCACCGCGGCTATCCAGCCCTCAAACCACGCGCGAGAGACCGCAGCTATGCCCATTCATCCGACGGCCATCATCGACCCCAAGGCCCAGATCGCCAAGTCCGCAGACATCGGCCCTTATGTCATCATCGAGGGCGACGTCAAGATCGGCGAGAACGTACACGTCTATCCGCACGCGTACCTTTCCGGTTGGACCGAAATCGGAGACCGCTGCGTGATTCATCCCGGCGCGGTGATCGGCCATCTGCCGCAGGATTTTCATTACACCGGCGAGCGGTCGTACTGCCGGATCGGCGCAGGGACGATCGTCCGAGAGTTCGCGTCCATTCACCGCGGCACCCAGCCCGAATCGTGGACCATCCTCGGGCAGGATTGCTTCATCCTCGGCTACGCGCACATCGGCCACAATTGTGAACTCGGCAACGGAGTCAAGCTCTACAACGGATCGGCTGTGGCCGGCCACGCCATCATCGGTGACCACGCGATCGTGAGCGGCCATGTTGTGGTGCATCAATTCGCTCGAATCGGAGAATACACCATGATCGGCGGCGGCTCGCGCGTCATCAAGGACATTCCGCCGTTCATGAAGGTGCTCGGTGAATCGATGTGCGTGGCGCACAACGGCCTCGGCATGCGCCGCAGCGGCAAGTTCTCGACCGATGAAATCAATGAAGTGCGCTCCGCCTATCGCATCCTGTTCCGATCGACCCAACCCTTCACCCGGTCGATCGATGCCTTCGCAGCGACCGTCCGCACGGCCGCCGGGCGGCGCATTCTGGACTTTCTGCGAGGCCCATCCAAACTGGGGATCGCCGGTGGACGCAAAGCGGCCGCACTGCGCGAGCTGGACAGCGGCGACGGGGAGGCGTGAACGAAGCACTTGGCTGAACAACGCCAACCAGACAAAACTCGGAACCTATGACCTGTTCCAGCGCCTCGGCACGGACCACGTACCACTGCATTCATGTCCATCCTGCTCGACATCCTCGGCCCGCGAAAAGACTTCGAGGGGGGTCTGTATCTGCCGGACTTCAAGAGCGTCTCGGCCAAGCGCGCCATTCAGAAGTTGCCAGTCACCGCGGCGCTGCATGTCCCGCTCTGCTTCCGGCCCGACCTGCCGACGACCGCCGCCGTCGCCGTCGGTGATCGCGTCCTCCGCGGCCAACGGCTGGCCATTCCGCAAACGTCCGACGGCATCCCATCCTACGCACCGACTTCCGGTCGCATCGACGCCTTCGAGCCGGTCGAGACGGTCGCGGACGGCGCGCTGCCCGGCGTGGTGCTGTTGCCCGACGGGCGTGATGAGGCCGCTCCGCCGGATCCGACCATGCACCATGAATCGTTCCTGGGTCGACTCATGGATCGCGCGGTGGTCTGTGTGAACCCGCGCCAGCCGGCGCATGTCGTTCTGCAACGCGCCATCGCCGCCGGCGTGACCGACCTCATCATCAACGGAATGGAGACCGAGCCGTATCTCACGGCGGACCTTCGGACGCTGGTGGAAGAGCCTGGTCTGCTGATCGACACCGTTTGCGAGATTGCCGACGCCGTGGGCGTGGTCAATGTGTACTTGGCGGTTCCCTATCGCCATCGGCGCGTGGTCAAGCGGCTGGAGGCCGAGGCAGCCGGTCGATATGTCGAAATCGCGGCACTAAGCGACAAGTACCCCCAGTGCCATCCGACAATGCTGATCAAGACGCTGCTCGATCGCGAAGTCCCACCCGGCGGCGGCGCGCTGGACACCGAAACGCTGGTCCTGCCGCTTTCCACGGTGCGTGCCATGGGCCACGCCTTGTGGCACAGCGAACCGATGACGCATGTCCTGATGACCGTCGCGGGGGACGCGGTGGATCACGCCGGAACCTATCGCGTGGCCATCGGAACACCGCTGCGCGAGCTGGCCGAGCGCGTCGGACAGTATCGTCCGGTCAAATCCGCCGTCTGGGGCGGGCCGTTCACGGGTCTCGCCGTGACCAGCGATCAGGCCGTGGTGACGGCCGATACCATTGCCCTCCTGCTGTTTGCCGAGGCGGAAGAAGCGCCGGCCGCGCCGTGCGTGCACTGCGGCTGGTGCGTGGAAGACTGCCCGGTCGGACTATCGCCGACGTCGCTGATTGACCCGGACTATGCGCGGCGTTCGACGACCTACGCGGCCGAAGTCAACGCCTGCATCGACTGCGGCCTCTGCACGTATGTCTGCCCATCAAAACTCCCGCTGGCCGAAACCATCCGCGCGGAGCGATTGCGATTGAAACCGCCGTCGGGCAACGGCAAAGGAAGCGCACGATGACAACGGCCTCGTGGATGCTCCCGGTTTCGTCCGCGGCGCGGGCCGCGCCGCATCGCTTGAGCGGCAGCTCAATCGACGATATTCTGCGCGCGTGGATCTTTGCCGCGGCGATCTGCGCCTTGAGCGGCGTCGTGCTGTTCGGCCTGGCGGCCCTGCGCAGCCTGACGGTGACGGTTCTGGCAGCCGTGGCGTGTGAAGCGATTTGGTACGGCGTCAGCCGCAAGCGTTCCATCGGCGGAGTCACCCATTCGACGCTGACGGGTCTGCTCGTCGCACTCACGCTGCCGGCGACGGCGCCGTGGTACGTCGGCGCGGTCGCCGCAGCCGTCGCCGTGATTCTCGCAAAAGGTCTGTTTGTCGGCGAGGGGCGGTATCTGTGGCAGCCCGCGCTCGTGGGTCGCGTCGTCGCGCAGTTTGTCTTCTCCTCCGCCTTTGCCATGACCGGCAGCGCCGCCTCATGGCCGGTCCTCGCGCCGGGGCACCTGCTGGTCGGCAAACTATCCCGCGCTGTTCCGATCGACGTGGCGACGTACGGCGGCTGGAGTGGTTCCGGCGGCCCCTCGCCCCAGGATGCCTGGCTGATGCCCGTTCCCGCGGCGACGCTGCGTGCATTCGCCGAGGGTCACCTCGCGCCCGATGGCGATCTGAACTATCTGCCGTTGATTCGCGATCATCTCCCACCCTGGATCGATACGGTTCTGGGGACCGTCCCCGGCGGTCTGGGCGAGACCTGTGTCCTGGCCATCATCGTTGCCGGACTGTATCTCATTTACAGGGGGTACCTTCGCTGGCAGTTACCGGTCGCCATGCTTGCGGCGGCGGCCGCGGCGGCGGTTGTCTTTCCCGTGGAGAGCGCCCAGCCCGGCAACGCTTACCTGTGGTTCCCGGGGCTGGCGGTGGAGGACGGGCGCGCGGTCGGCCTCGCCTACGTGCTGTATCACTTGACGTCGGGCCAGTTGATGCTTGGCGCGTTTCTCCTGGCAGGTGACATGATAGCGACCCCCCTTCGCGTGCGCGGGCAAATCGCCTTCGCCGTCGGAGCAGGCATTCTCACGATCTTCATGCGCTTGTACGGCGTCGTCGAAGGCGAGTGTTACTGGTCGATCCTGATGATGAACACCGTTGTGCCGCTGATCGACCGCCGAACCCGGCGCGAGATCATCGGCCTGGAACCCATCGAAGCCTGACCGCACGCGGTCGCGCGATTCGCACACGGAGAAGACACGCCATCATGCATCCGACCATCGCCCCACGCTGCCCCGGTCGCACCTGTCGTGCGCGGCTGCCACGCCAATCGGCCCTGGCCGGCTCGTATGCCTGCGCCTGTCCGCGTTGCGGCGAATCGGTCACGCTGAACGTTTCCGACGAGTTGGCCGCCGGGCGCGTCGAATCCTGCCCCGTCTGCCGCGGGAGCGAGTTTTTCATCCGCAAGGACTTTCCCCAGCGGCTGGGCCTGTTGACGGTGATCATTTTTGGCGTGGTAGCGTCCATCTTCTATTACTTCCACAACGTCGTCGCCACGTTTGCCACGCTCGGCTCGCTGGTGGCGGTGGACGCGCTGATTTATCTGTTCGTTGGGCGCGTCACGGTCTGCTACCGTTGCCGGGCCGAGTTCCGCGGCGTCGGATATAATCCCGCCCATGGCGGCTTTGACCTGGCCACCAGCGAGAAGTACGACGCCTGACCCCTAGGCCCCGCGTTTCCATTCGCCGCGTATCTCCACGAGGCTTGCTCTCCGATGAAAGCCGACGACGCACCGCAATTTGATCTGGACCGCATCGCCGCTGCCGTGCGCGAGATTCTCCTGGCCGTCGGTGAGAACCCTGATCGCGAGGGGCTTCGCATGACGCCGCAGCGGGTCGCACGGATGTATGCCGAAATGTTCGAGGGGCTGGCGACGGATCCGCGTCGGCATCTGCAAACCTTCTTCGAGGAAAAATACGACGAACTGGTCGTGCTGCGCGACATCCCCTTTTACTCCATGTGCGAGCACCACTTGCTTCCGTTCATGGGCCGGGCGCACATCGCTTACCTGCCCGACGGCAAGGTCATCGGCTTGTCTAAAATGGCACGGGTCGTTGACGCCTTCGCCCATCGCCCACAGGTGCAGGAGCGGCTGACAACCCAGGTCGCGGAAATTCTCATGCAGGAACTGGGGGCCAAGGGCGTGGCGGTGGTGTTTGAGGCCGAGCACTCGTGCATGACCTGCCGCGGCGTGAAGAAACCCGGCAGCGTGATGGTCACGTCGGCCGTGCTGGGCCTGTGCCGGACCAACACCGCGACGCGTGCTGAAGTCATGTCGCTGCTTCACAGGTAACGGCGCGTCCCCGCGGCGGCATCAGCTCGGACGTGTGGTGGCCGTGTCTTCGCCCGGCGGAAGCGGCGGGATGCCCAGCTTGGCACAGATGTTCTCGTACGTGGCGCGATACATGCGTCCGCCGTACTCGTGTGCGATCCGCTGAACCATCTGCGGAAAGGTCTGGGAGAACTTCTGTCGGCCCGAGACGATGCTTTTGTGGTATCCGTCGTAAACCTCTCTGGCCCGATTCAGGTATCGCAGCGCGCTTTCGTCCTCGTCGTAGGCGTATTCGAGCAGGCCGCGGGCGATGAGGGCCTCGACGCGCGCCAGCGCCTTGGGATAATCGTTGATCTCCCGGTCGAACTTGAACTGCGCCTCGAGGAACCCGTCCAGCCCGCGTTCATACATCGGATCGGGAAACGTCTTCGCCAGGTAGTCGAACAGCTCCCGGGCTTTGGCGTTCTGGTTCTGCTCGTGCAGACGCAGGATCGCCGTTCGCATGAAGTTGACGAACGTAGATTTGAAGTTCTCCGAAACGGGCGACTGCTGCCGTTCGGTCTTGAGGTACTCCTTGGAGTCCTCCAGAAACGCCCGCATCAGCGCCGGAATCACCCGCACGTCCGGCGACATCAGCGGCGGTTCGCCCAGCTTGGCCTGACGGCTCATCGTCAGCCGCCCGCGGTGAAACATCTTCTGCAAACAGAAAAACTCGATGCGGTTGGTGTTCAGCCGATGAATATCAAGCCGGGTCTTGGGGTCCGCACCCTTTTCCATCCCCATGTTCGCCCAGTACAGCGCGTGAGCCTCGGGCAGGCGAAAGTCCAGCGTCAACTCAAATCCCTTCTGCATCGCCACAATTCGCACGGGATCGAGCTTCACTTCGTTTCGCAGCCGCCACGCTCGCCAGTACCGCTCCAGCGCCGTCCGCGCGTCAGCCAGCTCGGGGTCTTCCATCAGCTTCTTCAACGCGACCTTGCGATCCTCCTGCTCGCCCGGCGCGGCGTTGGCGACTTGAAACTCACCCGTCTTCAGATTCCCCAGCAGGCTCAAGTACACGCCGGGCCTGGACACGTCAAAATCGAATCCGCGCAAGGCGTCAACCAGTCGCCGCACGACGGCACCCTTTAACAACTCCTCGAAACGCACCGGCATCACCGCCAGCGCGTCGTACGGATAATCACGATAATAATCCCCTTCCACGCGGCCGGGCTTGACCCATCCATCCGGAGGCGGACCGAGGATGTCCTCCATCTGAAGGGCGAATTGTAACTTGTAGTACGAGTGCATCTCGTCCATGAAGTCGCCGACCTTGTGAAACAGAATCCACGACAATTCCCGGTAGAGTTGCGTGCTGTTCGGATTCAGCGGGATGCCCTTGTCGCGAATCAGCTCGTAGCCGTTCTTCACCCAGCGCCATCGTTCTTCCGGCGTCTTCAGCGTGACCGAGATGTTGTACGCCATGTTCCAGCCCTGGAACGCCCACACCGCGGCGAACTTCGGCTGCAACTCGCAAATCCGCCTGGCCAACTGATAGGCATCGAAGGTGCGGCCTTCTTCCTTCAGCTTCGTCGCGCGCAACCACAGATAATCGACGATCACCGCGCGACCCAGCGCCAACAGCGGCGTCAGAAGCAGCGACGGCTGCACCTCGCGCGGAACCGGCGGCTGCGAGAGCTGATGCATGGCCCGCTGGGCATTCAGCGGGCCGATCAGCAGCGACGACAGGGCGATCGTCGCCACCCCGCCTGCTCCGAACAGCCATTTTCTGGTTCCAGGTCGCATGATGAGTGGTCAGTCGTCAGGGGTCACGGTGGTCAATCATTCGTTGATGGGCGAGCAGTGCCTTTCCTTAGGCCGGTTCAATGCTCACGGTGCCTCGGTGCCGTTATTTTGACGTTTCGCTTTCTTGTCGGTTCGACGTTTCTCATACGATCACCGCCGCGATCTCGCGCCGCCGCAGCGTGAACACGCCGATCACTATCGCCAGCGCCGCCTTGATCATGACAAACTTCCATGTCTGCTCCCAGAGGACGTCCCAACCCACGGCGCGACCTTCGATCAGCTTGTCCACCGGGCTGACATCACCCAGCGCCATGATCCAACTGATCGCATCGATCGTCATGCGGCGAACCTCAAACGCCAAACCGGGACTGTCAAGCCCGATGTAGTCCTTGGTCACCGCCAGGGCCTCCGCCAGAAAGCCCGTGCTGCACGAAATGATATAAATCGTCACGCAGATCAACGCTCCCACCGGAAAGCTCAAAAACGTCGACGCGCACACCGCGATGGCGCCCAGGCAAGCCAGTGGAATCATCGTCGCCAGCCATACCTGCAACAGCCCCGTCTCAAAGGAACCGACCCGATAGAGGACTTCCAGATCGCGCGCTTCATGATCAAACACCGCCGTGACGTCACGAGGATCCACATTCTGGAAGACGACGCTGATCGTGCCGTCGTCGCTGACGCTTTGAACGGGAATCTCCAGCTCGTAGGCCGTGTTGACGGGGAACGCGTCCACCGTCTCGAGGTAGCTTGGTTTCGTCGGGTCGCCGATGCCCCAGACGCACAGGATCGTGTTCTCCTCCAGCGTGCGCCCCATGATCTCGGCCGCTTCGGGCGGCCCCCCGAGGTTTCGAATCTTGAATCGAATGCTCATGATGAACGACGGGTCGCGGCGCGGCGGCGGCCCCTTCATGATGAACTGCCGTCCCTCGAAGCGGGGCACCGTACAGAACATCCCGCTGATCTCCAGCAGAATCTGATCGCGCGTCCGTTTTTCGCTCCAGCCTTCAGGCAGCCGGCCCTCCTCCCGCAACTGGTTGTAGCGCTCATCGACCAGCTTGGAGAAATCCGGCAATTTCGCCGCGACGGCCGCGCGCGAGACGAGCACCTGTCGGCGCACCTCGTCGTATCGCCGCAGGTTCACGCGCATCGGCTCGGACAACTTCAACAGCATGTCAAACACCTGCTGCGTCGTGAACCCCAGCGTCTCCGCGAACTTCTCGACAATCGGGCTGGCGATGCCGGGCTTGCCGATTCCGCTGACGCGATCGAGTGCGTCGACGAGACTCGCGGCCTGGGACTGCGTCAAGCCGCCCTTGGTCGACAGCTCCGCCGCAAGATCGCGCTTGAATCCATTGACGATCGCGCGCGAGCCGGCATACGTCGCCAGCGTCGCGACGAACAGCAGGAAGGCGTTCATCACCATCACGCCGGT
The DNA here is from genome assembly GCA_015200345.1 of Planctomycetia bacterium. Lineage (NCBI taxonomy): Bacteria > Pseudomonadati > Planctomycetota > Planctomycetia > Planctomycetia bacterium. Next base: position 1,816,422 of record CP054187.1, read on the forward strand.
CCACTTCCCCATCACGATCTGCCACCGCGCGATGGGCTTGCTCACGATCGAGTAAATCTGCCGGCTGGCGATTTCCACCGAGAGCGACCGGCACGCGAAGAAGACCGTCAGCAACGCCAGCATGAACGACGTGAACCCCAGGCTGTAGCCCATGAACATCTGGACGCGGCCCTTGATCGTGCCGTCGCCCTCCGCCGTCACGTAGAAAAACGGCAGGCTCACAAGAATGAGCAACGCGAAGCCCGATGCCGTCCGGGCGCGAATCCCCTCGGCCAGCGTCGTCCGTGCAACCGCCGCGATGCGACGGCCCGCGCCGCCCAGTTCCCATCCACCGATCTCCCCTCCCTGGCGCGAGAAGGCGCGGCGCAGCACGTAGCCCAGCGTCACCAGGGCCATGAAGGCCCCGATGCTGAACATCACCATGAAGAAGGTGTTTTCGTCCACGGACTCGCTCGTTGAAGGTGCGTCGGGGCGCGGCGTGCCCGCGCGATCGTGACTATGGACCGTCCTTGCGTTTCGTCAGCCGATCGAGCACCGAGCGATCCGGTTTGGATTCGCCGGCTGGGCTGGGCCGTGGTGCCGGCTCGACCGGCGTCATTTGGGGTTTGGCCTTGCCCGTCAATCCTGCCAGCACGTCCGCTCGCGGCACGGGCGCGGCCTCGACCGGTTCGGTTGTCACGCGCGGTCCGCCGTCGGCTGGCACCGCGCGGCCCGCCTGCACCAGCGATTCCACCAATGCCGCGCCGCGCTTCTTCTCGGCCGACAGGAAACCCGCCACGCCCGTCGACACTTCCGCGCCGCTGGTCTGCAACTGATCCCGCTGCGCCTGGCCCACGACGCGCAGAAAAAACGCCTCCAGCCGATCCGTCGGGTGTTCAACCGCCATCACTTCGCTGCCGGCGGCTGCCACCACCTTACGGATCTGTTCGATTGTCTTCTCATCCAACTGGCGCGCGACGATCTGCGTCACCTCACGGCGCTCCAGCAATTCATTCACCGGTCCCAGCGCGCGCCGCCTGCCGCCGTACATGATGCATACCCGATCGCACACGTCCTCCACGTCCGCCAGCAGGTGGCTGCACAGCAGGACGGTCTTGCCGTGCTCGGCCAGCGCCTTGATGACGTCCTTGATCTGGCTCGTGCCGACCGGATCCAGCCCGGTCGTCGGCTCGTCAAGAATCAGAAGGTCGGGATCGTTGATGAGCGCCTGGGCCAGGCCGATCCGCCTTGCCATGCCCTTGGAATACGTGCCGACCGTCCGCCGTCCCGCGCGGCGCAACCCGACCATCTCGATCAACTGCTCGGTGCGCCGCCGCCGCTCGTGTCGATCCAGCTTGAACAGCCGCCCGTAGTAATCCAGCGTCTCGTACGCGTTGAGGAAGCGGTACAGGTACGATTCCTCGGGCATGAAACCGATGCGGGACTTCACCGCCGTATCCGTCGGCGGCCGGCCGAAGACGCGGGCCGCGCCGGTCGTGGGATACAACAGGCCCAGCAGCATCTTGATGGTTGTCGATTTTCCGGAGCCGTTCGGCCCCAGCAGCCCGAACACTTCGCCCGGCTGAATTTCGAGGTCCAGATGGTCGACGGCCAGCACCTTGTCCCGCCCCCAGAAGTCCTGAAAGACCTTGGTCAGCGACAGGCACTGAACGACGGGCGGCGCGGTAGACGAGGAATGGCTCATTGGATCAACTTGGGCACTTCAAACGGCTTGGCCGTTTCCTGGCCGGGCTTCTTCTTTTCTTCTGGCTTCTGGAGCGGCGGCCGCGCGATCTGCAACCAGAACCGGTCGCCCGTTCGCGGCACGAACGTCTTGAGGATCTTCTCATTGTTCATCGCCGCCGCGAACGTCTCGTCGTACATGCGTGACATGAAAATGTCCGGGTTGCGGAGATACTCCGGCAGCAAGGCCATGAACTGATTGAACTCGCCCTCGGCCTCTTTCACGATCTGATCGCGCCGCACCTCGGCGTTGCGGATGATCTCCTGCACCTGCCCGCTGGACGCGTGCAGCAATTGCTCGGTTTTCGATTGCAGCGATGCCAGCTCCGACTTCAGCGCGCCGGACTCCGCCGCGCCCGCGGAGGACAGCTTCAGCATCAACTCAAACTCCGCGTTCACCTGATCCGCCAGCGCCGCGTATTGCGGTCCGGCCGTCTGGAACAACTTCGACTGCGCCTCGGCCTCGGCCTTCTTGATCGCCACGGCCATCTGCGACTGCGCCGAGAGCACCTGATCAAAAACTTCCTGCGTCTGACGCGGCGGGAGAATCGCCTCGACCGTGCTGGTCTTGGGCGCGAGCACGCCGGTCGCCGGATCGAGCGTCAACCCCAGCGGCAGCCCGGCCTGCTCGAACTCGCGGAACTTGCCCAGCAACCGCAGCGCGACGGCCTCGAGAAACTCGTTCTGCTTTGTGCCGCGGATGTCCAGCGCGCCGCGCTGCGCCGCCGTCTCAATCACGGCATCGCGCACGAGGCTCGTGAGCAGCGTGTACTCCGGATACAGCCGATAGGGGTAAGACCGCACGTCGGCCGTCGGATCGGGCGCGGGCTTGATGTTCGTCAGGTAGGCGACCGCGTCGGCGACCTTGTACTTGATGGTCAGCGAGGCATGAAGAATGTTCACGTCGCCGGTGATGAGGTAATCGTCTCGCTCCGGGCTAAGCGTGCCGTACTTGTAGCCCTTGATGCCGCCGGTCTTTTCGTCGTCCGACAACTGGAACATGAACTCGACCGGCAACTCACGCTCGTTCACGGCGACCGTCTCAAAACGCTCGAACGGGTACGGCCAGGACCAGTGCCACCCTGGCGGCAGCACGGGATCCTGGCTCATGTCGTCCTTCGACGCGCCGACGATCCGACCGTAGCGCAGCTTCACGCCGACTTCGTTCGGCTGCACCGTCGAAAAGCCGCTTAGAAAGTAAACCACCACCAGCACGAACATGAGCAGCTTCAGAATGCTGAAGCTCTTGCGCAACGCGTCGGCCAGCGACTGATTCGCCAGGTCGAGATCGCCATCCGGCAGCACCTTCAACGGGCCGTATCCTCCCGCGGTGCCCACGCCGTGATCGTGCCCAGGTGAAGGATCGTGATGTCCACCGGGTCCGCTGCTCATGGGCGATGCCTCGGCTTCTCAATGGGCGGTTTGTCTCCGGACGGATGACTCAGCGCCGCCCGGGTTGGTTCCTCCATGTTCACCGCGCCGACCTGGTTCGATCCGATTGAGCCGCGAACCGCCTTGGTCGCGTCGCGCAACAACTTGAACAACTCGATCACGTCGGCATCGAGCACCAGCGTCGTCTGGCCGGCCAGCACTTTCAGCAGCGTCTCGCGCTTCTTGAGAAAATCGCTCAACGCGCGGTTCTTGTCGAACTCCTTGTAGTACTTCGCCGCTTCGGCCTCGCCTTTGCCCTCGATCGACTTCGCATAGGCCGACGCACGGGCCAGGATCTTGTTGGAGATTTCCTCGGCCGTCACGCGAATCTCCCGCGCCTTCGCGTCGCCCTCGGCCGACAGCTCCTTGATCGTCTTGGTCCGGTCTTCCTTCATGCGGTTGAAGACTTCGCCCGTCACCGATTCCGGGATGCCCAGCCGCTTGATGCCGACGCTCACCACCTCGATGCCGTAATTGTCTCGCGCCGGCTGGCGGATGCCTTCGAGAAACTCCTTCTCAATCTGCGCGAACTTCATCTCCTCGGGATTCACGTTCACAAGATGGCTCAACGGATGCCCGCGCAACACGATCGACACCCGGTTCTCCAGCATGTCGCGAATCTTCACGCCGGCCGTGTCCTCGCGGCCCACCGCCTTGAGAAACTGCTTGCCGTCGCGGATTCGCCAGGTCGCGTAGGCCGTCAGCACGACCGTCTTCTGATCCTCGGTGCCGATCTGCCGGAACTCGGTCTCGAAGCTGCGCAGCCGCGTGTCGTAGCGATGCACCGCCTCGATCGGCCACGGCAACTTGAAGTGCAACCCGGCCTGTTCGGCGGGAATCACCTCCTTGATCTGATCGAATCGCGTGACGACGGCCGTCTCGGTGAAGCGCACCTGAAACGCGCACATCATCAGGCAGACAACGGCCAACAGAATCGCCGCAACAAAGAGGGTGGATACTTTCGGTGACATAATTTGTTTCCAGCAGGGGTCGGATCACGGATAGCCGTTAGCCAATCCAACTATCCCGCATCGGACCTTTCTCAACGTGCTTGGCGCCGCAGAATGGCGGGCCGTACCCACTCGACGACTACGACGCTCCGTTTCAATTCCTTGACGCTTCGACGTTTCACTCAATCCCCTTTCGCCTCGCTCGCAGCCAGCTCGGCGCCGAGCGCTTCGAATCCGACCGGCGGTTTGAGATCCAAATCGTACACCACCTTGTCCGGCTCATCGAGAAGAATCACGTACTTCCGAATGTCTTTCAGCCCTTCTTCAAGCATGCGCAGATACGAACGCAGCATGTAGGTATAAGGCGACGACTCGTACGCGGCCAGGTGCAACCGGTAGAACTCCGCATCCGACTTTTCACGAAAAACGCGATTCATCGTCTTCATCTGGGCCATGGCCACGACTTCGCGCGCCGTGCCGCCCGATTCCTCGCGCAGCATGCGCTCCACTTGTTCCGTGGCCGATGCCGTCGACGCGCCGTTCTCATGCCGTGCCGAGTCCTCCAACCGGATTGCGTCGTAAATCTTCTGCCACGTCGGACCAGCTGCCAGCATCTTCGTCGCCGCCGCCTCGCCCTCGGCCTTGCGAATCGTCGACTCACGCTTTTCATACGCCGTGACGACTTCTTCGTACGTCTTGGCCACGTCCTGATCCGGCGGCGGATGCACCCCGCCGATTCCGACGTAGACAATTTGAACACCCAGTCCTTCACCGTCGTCGCCCGCCTGATCGCAGGCCCGTTGCAACCCCTCATGCAAATGCGCCGCCGCGTCCAGGCCGCCCTTGCCAAGCAAATCCAGGATGTCCGCGCCGGCCGCGTACCGCGTCAGTTCTCGAAACGCCAGCGATTCCAGAATCTTGGCGACGTCTTTGGACTGCGCGTGAAACCGAATGACCTCCGCGTCGGCGTCCTTCACGCGCCACTGAACCGGCATGTTCATGCTGACAAGATTGATCGGCGTCTTCGACGCGGCCGAGGCCGCCCGATCCGCCACCAGCAGTTGATACTCCTTCTTGTAGTGCTTCTTGGTCCAGAGAATCGGAAGACCCGCCAGACGCTTCTCCGTCTCCGCGTCCTTCTCATATCCGATTTCCAGGCGTTGCACGCGCTCCACCGGGATCAGCGTCGCGCGATCCAGCGGCCACGGCCACGTCAGATGAACGCCCGGTTTCGCCGTCGTCGTCGGTCGGCGACCCAATCGCTCAATCACCGCCTGATGCCCCGGCGGCACCACGACGATGCACGTCACCGCCATAATGACCGCCGCCTGCACCAGCAGCAGCGGAACCACGACGCGGCCCATCAACTTGTAGAACCACGTCTCGCTGACCTTGAAGCCGAACTGGTAGTCAATCGTGCGCGAGATGTTGCGCAAAATACCGCCCGGCTCGCTGAACATCCCCAGGAACCGGCTGTCGTAGAACGGCCGCTGCTCCTGGCCCGGTGTTCGCGGGCGATAGAAGTCCAGCACAAAGTTCAATACCGTCTCGCAGGCGAGCAGGACAAGCAGAACGCCGATCCCCATGCCGACCCAGTAGTCGGCCGTCTCGACGCCGGTGAGATTGACCAGAATGCCGATCGACGCCGCGAAGCAAACGACGCACGCGCCGAACATGAAGTTGCCGCCGGCGCGAAGGTGTGAATAACCCGCCAGCCGGCTCATGCCCAGGGCATACCGGCTCATCATGAAGAAGACAAACGCAAGACCGCCGGTGAAGAAGATCAGCACGCGGTCATTGATGATTGGTCCGCCGACGTTGCCCGCGATCGGTGGAAACTGAAACCGCCAGGGGAAGATGAGCAGCGCCGCCGCCACGTGAGCCGCAGCGCCGATCAGGGCCAGCGTCGGCACGAGATAACGCTCGATGGAACGAAGCCGCCGACCCATCGCCAGCTTCTCCATCTGGTCGGCGTCTTCGTCGTCGAAGATCGTCTGGGCGCCGCCGAGCTTCTCGCGCCGCTGGCGCTCCAACTCGGCCAGTTCGAGCTTTTCCTCCTCAAGCAGCCGTTGTTGATGAACCTGAATCCAACAGAGAATCCATACTCCGATCGTGCAAAAAACCTGGAAGCCCGCCGCCCACACGGTGATGGAACTGCCGCGCGTCCACACCCCCAGGATGCCCAAAACCACCGACGCCACCAGCGCCAGCAACGCCCCGAGCAGGGCGACCGTCTCTCCGCGTCGATCTATCGATTGCATGAACGTGATCCGTTAAAGGCGCTCGGCGGTGTGGTGATGCGTCTGGTCCAGGATCCGCCGGGACGAAAATCGCACGCTCCGGACGGCTTCGGCCGGGGTCGTTTCCTTGTTCAGCACTTTCAGCCGACGGACCGGCCCTTTCACCAGCCGGCTTTTGCGTGAAGCAACAGGCATATCATGCTTAAGACGCCACGGGTCGCCGCTACGCCGGTTTCGGTTTCAACTTCGCTTCGCGTTGTCAAGGCTCGCTATTGTAGGGGCCACACGCCGCATGCCAAGTCGGACGGAAGCAGTAAGCGAGGAGGCATGAACTCATGTGCCATTCATTCAGTATGGTTCGGTGAGGTGCCCATTCTAAACCTGCTCCCTCTCATCCGTACCACCTTGCCCTGAAACTTCCCTATCATTTCACGAACCAAGCGGCATCTGCCACCGTCCTTGACCGTGCCGGCCAGCCAACGTATTTATGCAGGCCCAGAAACGACTGCGGCCAACCAACAGCCATGGACCCCATCAATGGGTCCTTCGAAGAGTCGCCCGACGGCCTGCTCCATGAGGCCAAAGGCTCACCGCTCAAGGCAACCTGCTCAATGATCCAACTCCTAGGCGTCGCCAAGAACTCCTACCTCCAGACCCTGCGACAGCCGGTCTATGGGATCATTGTGCTCGTCACGCTGGGGGGGCTGGCCATGGCACCGACCGTGACCGGTTGGACCCTCGACGATGACAACAAAATGCTGCGCGATCTGGGACTTTCTACGCTGCTCATCCAGGGTTTGTTCCTGGCATGTTTCGCCGCGTCGAGCGTCCTGAACACCGAAATCGACGACAAAACCGTCCTCTCCGTCGCCGCGAAGCCCATCGCACGATCCGTTTTTCTTTCCGGCAAGTTCTTCGGCGTCTTCGGTGCCATCGCCACCGCCCACTACCTCGCGGGACTGGTTCTCTACATGGTCATCCGTCACGGAGTGCTCCAAGCGGCCTACGAAAAATCAGATCTGACCGTCATTTTCCTCGGGCTGATCCCGCTTGCGTCGATGCTTATCCTTGGGGCCGTTCTGAATTACCTGTTCGATTGGCGCTACCTCCCCACCGTCATCACGCTCTTTCTGATCACCGGTTCTTTTTCCACTCTGGTTCTCCTCGCCATCGACCGCGACTGGAAAATTCAGGCTTACGAAGTCACCCAGATCGTCGATCCGCTCCCGCCGGAGATCAGCGACCCCGCGATGCTGCGCGGCATCGTCGAGTTTCGACCTGATCCCGGACAGGCACACCTCACCGGCCACAAAGGGGTCATCGTTCGCAAATTGTGGAAAGGCCCGATAACCGAACAAGACCTTGAGTACCTGATGGGGCTTTCATCGAGCATCGTCTGGAAGAACGACTGCCGATTTCTCGCCGACAAAGCCCGCGAGATGCAAGGCAGCGAGATCTTCAAATCCGCGATTCTTGTTCTCGGAGCGCTGGGACTGCTCACGGCGATCGCGCTGGCTGCTTCGACGCGCCTGGGACTGATGTCAACGTTTCTGATCTGCCTCGCGGCTGTGGGAGTCGGGCTGACGGTCGATCACATCATCCGCCCCATAGCGGATTCCGGAGCAACGTGGGCGCGAATCGCCGCGAATGCCCTTCCGAACTTTCAGATGTTCTGGATGGTAGATGCTCTGGCGGATGATCGTGTGATCCCGTGGAGCTACGTCGGCGCGGCCATGGGCTACTGCGCCGTGTACTCACTGGGCCTGCTCCTGCTCGGTATCGCCCTGTTTGAGACCCGCGAGGTGGGGTAGGATAGACCGGAGAAACGTCAAAACGTCCAAAAGTCAAACAAAGGCACCCGGGGAAGGCGCAGGGTGGGCACTGCCCACCATTCGGACGCATGATGCGTCCCGAGCGCACCTTCAAATTGGCTCACAGCGAAACACTCACGGCTAAAGGTTCTGATTGACATGGCTCACCAAATCATCGGCGTCGGCGCGGCGGAAGCGGAACACTACGCCCACCACCACGACCACAAACACGATCACAACCACAGCCATTTCCATGAGCACGCCGGCTCGGCCGCCCACGCCGCGCGCTCGGCGACCTTCTGGCTCTTCCTCACCTTTGCCGGCGGCATCCTTGTCCTGACCAGCTACTACATCCAATGGTTCAGCCCGGTCGTCGAGACAGTTGACGAATTAGGCCGCGTCACAGTGACCTATCAATACCAGTTCCACATGGATCTTGTCGCCGCCGTCGGCGCGCTGCTCCTGGCCTTTCGCATCATTGGCTACGCCCTGCGAAACCTGTTGAGCGGCCACATGCACATGGACGAACTCGTCGCCCTCGCCATCGTCGCCAGCATCGGCATCGGCGACTACCGCGCGGCCGGCGTCATCGGATTCTTCCTGCTGCTTTCCGAGATCGTCGAGACGCGCACGGCCATCGGCGCGCGGGCCAGCATTGAGGAACTGATCCGCCTCACCCCCAAGACCGCACGGCTCATCACGCCGCAGGGCGAGCGCGAGGTCGAAGCCATCTCGCTTCAGAAGGGCCAGCGCGTTCGCGTGCTGCCCGGCGACAACGTGCCCGCAGACGGCGTCGTCGTCTCCGGCGAATCGACCATTAACCAAGCGAACATCACTGGTGAATCGCTCCCGGTGGACAAGCACCCCGGCGACCCAGTCTTTTCCGGCACGTCCAATTTGACCGGCGCGCTGGAGGTCGAAGTCACCCGCGTCGGCGAAGAGACCACCCTCGGCAAGGTGCAGGAGCTGATCCTCGCCGCCGAACGCACGCGCATCCCCATCATGCGGCTGATCGATCGCTACGTCGGCTGGTACACGCCCGTGATTCTCATGCTCGCGGCCCTCGTGCTGTTCTTCACCAAGGACGACAACGGCATGTACCGCGCCATCACCATGCTTGTCGCGAGCTGCCCCTGCGCCCTGATCATGGCGACGCCCACGGCCATGGTCGCCGGATTGTCGTGCGCGGCCCGACTGGGCATCCTGATCAAGGACGTGACGCACCTCGAAGGCGCGGGCCGGCTCAACGCCGTGGTGTTCGACAAAACCGGCACGTTGACAACCGGCGAATTGTCCGTCACGCGCCTGATCCCGCTCGAAGGCGTCGATGGCGCCGATCTGCTGGCGACCGCCGCCTCGGCGGAGTTGCAGAGCAACCACCCGGCGGCGCGGGCGATCAACGACGTCGCGCGCGAAGCGAACGTGAGCGTGACTCGACCGGAGAAGTTCGAGGAAGTCGCCGGTCGCGGCGTGGCGGCGCGAGTCGGCGGCGCGGAGGTGCTGGTCGGCCGCGAGACGTTCCTGCGCGAGCGCGGGGTGGATACGTCGGTGGCCGCGGCGGTGGTTGAACAGATCGAGGGCATGAGCCAGCTTTACGTCGCGCGCAACGGACGCGTGCTGGGTGTGGTGGGATTGGAAGATCGCACGCGTCATGCGGCGCGCGAGGCCGTCGATGAGCTGCGCGCGATCGGCATGCGCCGCGTGGCGATGCTCACCGGCGATCGACAAGGCGTGGCCCGGCGCGTGGCGGCGGAGATGGGCTGCACCGAGTTCAAGGCCGACTGCCTGCCGCAGGAGAAGCTCGATCTCGTCGAGCAGATGAAACGCGAAGGCTATCGCGTCGCGGTGATCGGCGACGGCGTGAACGATGCGCCGGCGCTGGCGGCGGGCGATCTCGGCATCGCCATGGGCGCAGTCGGCAGCGATGTCGCCATCAACTCGGCGTCGATCGCGCTGCTGAACAACGATCTGACGCGCATTCCGTTCCTGATCCGCTTGAGCCGCGCGACGCGAAAGGTCGTGGTGCAGAACCTCGTCTTCGGCGTTTTGTTCGTGGTGACGGTCATGGCGCTCGGCGCGTTCGACGTCATCCGTCCGACGCTCGCGGCCGCCCTGCACACCGCTTCGACGCTCGTCGTCGTCTTCAACTCGGCGCGGCTGGTGCGCTTCGGCGAAGAGAAGCAGACGCACGAGCAGATGATGCACGGCGCGAGCGGCGCTCCGGCGCGCGCGTAAGCGCGATCCGACACGCCATCGCATGCACGCTCCTCCAGGCGTTTTGCTTCAGCATTCATCGAAGCCGGCGGATGGCCATCCGTCGGCTTCCGGGACATTCATTCGATTCGCCGGTTTCCATCGCCGTGCCGTCAATCCGTCACAATCGAATGGCCCGCTTCCTTCCACGCGCGAAAGCCGCCGTCCATCGAGATGACGTTTCGATAGCCCATTTTCTGCAAACTTTCGGCAACCAGCGCCGAGCGAAAGCCGCCACCACAATACAGCACCAGCTCGGTATTCGGATCGGGGTACTTCGTCTCGATGTCGCGCTCGATGATGCCGCGGCCCAGGTGCACCGCTCCGGGTAGATGACCCGCGGCCCATTCGTTGTCTTCGCGCACATCGACCAGCACGAACGTCTCGCCGCGATCCATTCGCGCCTTCACCGTCGGCACGTCCGTCTCGCGTACGTGTTGCTTCGCTTCGCTCACAAGTTTGAGAAATCCGGGGGCGTGTTTCATGTGAAACGCTCCATCTGAATCCAATTGGAAAGCTCCATCCGAAGCCGACGAATTGCCGTTCATCGGCTTGCCGGGCGGAAGACTCGCGCCATTTCGCTACGCGCGGCAACGCATCAAACCGCCGCGTCGATCCAGCCGCCGCCGAGAACAATCTCGCCGTCGTAGAACACCGCCGCCTGACCCGGCGCGACGGCCCACTGCGGCTCATCGAAACGCACGGTCACGGTATCAACACGCCGCGTGGACTCACCGTTGGATGCGCCCGATCGGATGGCGTCGCCGGCACTGCTGCGGTCACCGTTCGCGGCGTCGATCGTCACCGTCGCCGGCGCGGCCGCGTGGTTGTAGCGCACGCGCACCTGCGCGCGGATCGGGCCGGACGGCCGGTCGATGAGCCACTGCACATCGCTCGCTCGAAGCGCGCCAGTCAGCGCTGCTTCGCGCGGGCCGACCGTCAGGGTACCCGTCGATGCGTCCAAACCGGTGACATAAATCGGCGTGCCCTGGGCCACGCGCACGCCGCGCCGCTGGCCGATCGTGAACTGCGGCAGGCCGTCATGCCGGCCCAGCACACGCCCATCGACGTGGCGAATCTCGCCCGGCACGAACGCCTCGGGCCGCCGCGCGCGAACCACCGCCGCGTAATTCCGGTCCGGCACAAAGCAGATGTCCTGCGACTCGGCCTTGTCATGCACGGCCAGCCCCAGCCGCCGCGCGTGGGCGCGAACCTGCTCTTTCGTCAAGTCGCCAAGCGGGAACAGCGTGCGCCGCAGCATCCGTGTCGAAACGCCGAACAGAAAATACGATTGATCCTTCTCGGTGTGCCGCGCCGTGCGCAGGATCGGCCTCGCCATGCCCGCTCCGTCTTCGCGCCAGTCGAGCCGGGCGTAGTGACCGGTGGCGATGTACTCCGCACCGACGGCGTCCGCATAATTCCGCAGCTTGCCGAACTTCAGCCACGAGTTGCACAACACGCAGGGATTCGGCGTGCGGCCGACGGCGTATTCGTCGGCGAAGCGATCGATGAGCTTGGAGAAGTCCTTCTCAAAGTTGATCGCGTAGAAGGGAATGCCCAGCTTGCCGGCGACCACGCGCGCATCGGTCGCGTCCTCGGCCGAGCAGCAGCCGCGATGACGATCCCCGCGCGGCGTGGCGGACTGCACCGGCAGCGGCACGGTTCGCGGTGTCTGCGGCGAGAATTCGTGGGCGTTGATGGCGCATGCGTCCTGTGCCGCGCGAGAGTCCTTTGCCGCACATGCGTCGTTTGCCGAATCGTCGCCTTGCGGCCCGTGATCGTGCGAACCCAGGCGCATGAAGACGCCGACCACGTCGTAGCCCTGCTCGTGGAGCAGGCAGGCCGCGACGCTGGAATCGACGCCGCCGCTCATGGCGACCAGAACACGTGAACGCGTGGACATGGGAGAATTGTATCAGTTGAATGCGGGAAAGAAAAACGTTTCCAACGAGCCGATTGCGCAAGCAATTGTTCGATTCGCAGCCGATCAACCGCCACGGCGAACCGCCGGATGGCTCGATCCGTTATTCATGATTTCGATTGTTGTGCAATCGGCTGGTTGAATTCGTTCCGACGCCGGCTCTTTCTCTGCATTCTTAATTCTTAATTCGATCTTCTTCACTGCTTCGCCGTTCACGTTTCGCGATTCGCAATCAATCCAGCGGCCCGAGGACCGGCAGGGGGATGCCGCTTCCAACCGAGCGCACCGGCATGGCACTGTCCCAGACGCCGGCGATCGCGGCGGCGCACTGCGGACACTTGCCCGGTTCGCGCATGCGATTCTCATGGACGTAAAAGCCCTCGCGGCGAATCACGATCGCGTCGCACGCCGGGCAATGAGTCGATTCCAGATCGCCCACCAGGCCGTGCAGGTTGCCGGGATAAACGAATCGCAAACCCGCCGTCTTGCCGATCTCGTACGCCCGCAGCAGCGTCTGCTTCGGCGTGCGCGGCGTGTCGGCCATTTTGTAATCGGGATGAAACGCCGTGACGTGCCAGGGGATGTCGCGCGAAACGCCCGCGAGGAACGTCGCGATCCCTTTCAATTCCGCGTCGCCGTCGTTGAAGCCCGGCACGATCAGCGTGACCACCTCGACCCAGTAGCCCATCTCGACAAGCTGCTCAATTGTGGCCAACACGTTACTCAAGACGCCGCCCAGCTCGCGATACCGCCGGTCGTCAAACCCCTTCAGATCGACCTTGTACAAATCCACGTACGGGCGAAGAAATTTCAACACCTCCGGCGTGCCGTTGCCGTTCGAGACGAACCCGCACGTCAGCCCGCGCGCTTTGGCCGCCTTGAACACTTCGACCGCCCATTCGGCCGTGATGAGCGGCTCGTTGTACGTGGAAACGACGACCGGCGCGCCGTGCCCGACGGCAAGCTCCGCCAACCGAACAGGATCGGTGAACCGCGGCAGGCTGACGGCCTCGTCGTCGCGCAGCGCCTGCGACGTAATCCAGTTCTGGCAATACGAGCAATGCAGATCGCATCCGAGCATGCCGAACGAGAGGGCATCGCGTCCGGGGAAGGCGTGATAGAACGGCTTTTTCTCTATCGGGTCGATCTGCAATCCGGCGACGTAGCCATATGGCACGCGCAATTCGCCGCCCGCGTTGAAGCGCACCCGGCAGACGCCGCTTCGCCCCTCGCGAATGCTGCACCGATGACCGCAAGCAAAGCAGCGAATGGCGTCGCCCTCGACGCGCACCAGCGCCGGGTCCGCGGCGGCGGTGTTTTCGTGGAGGACCTTCTTGAGCGATGCCGTTGCCGACATGGCGGCTGTTTCCTCATGACCCACTTGGATTATAGAGAGGACGTGACCGGCGATTGCGGCCTGGGTTGGCCAACCAGGGCGATTGCAAGCGACATAAAACGTTTATCCTGGCCATTCGAGGAACCTGATGGACATGAAATGTGACTGGAATGGTGCATGCTGGGTCTCGCACTTGGGCAAGGTCATGGGGGAAGATAAAATGAGGGTCTCGATTCGCGCCCGTTGGCGCGGTTGTCCTCCGGGGTACCATCCATGAGCACGCAGCCTACCGACACCATCCGGTCCGCCCGCAAGCGCGACAACAATCATCTTGTCACGATTCAGGAACACATTCTCTGCCAGCAGCGGCATCACCAGACGGCGACCGGTGGATTTTCGTGGCTGCTTTCGGGCATCACGCTGGCAGCGCGAATTATTTCGGCAAACGTGCGCCGCGCAGGAATCCTCGACGTGCTGGGGGAAGCCGGCAGCGCCAACGTGAGCGGCGAGCAGCAACAGAAGCTGGACGTGCTGGCCAACAAGAGCATTCAGTTGTGCCTGGAGTATCGCGGCAACGTCGGCATCATCGCTTCCGAGGAACTCGATGAGCCAACCGTGCTGACCAACGCCGGATCCGCCGGGAAATACGTCGTCGTGTTCGATCCGCTGGACGGTTCAAGCAACATCGACGTGAACGTGTCCGTCGGGACGATCTTCTCGATCCTCGAGCGCGATCCGGACGGCTTCAACGCCAACGACCCGGCCGCCGACGTCCTTCAGGCGGGCATGCGCCAGTTGGCGGCGGGTTACATCGTCTATGGCTCCAGCACCGTGCTGGTCTACACGACCGGCGAGGGGGTGCACTTCTTCACGCTCGATCCGTCGGTCGGCGCGTTTGTGTTGTCCAACGAGAACGTGCGCATGCCGGAGAAGGGCAAGATCTACTCGGTGAACGAAGGCAACTACAACTCCTTCCCCGAGGGCGTCAAGCGCTACCTGCAATGGTGCAAGACGGAGGAAGCGGGGCCGTTTACCAGCCGCTACATCGGATCGCTTGTGGCGGACTTTCACCGCACGCTTCTTCGCGGCGGCATCTTCCTCTACCCGCCGACGGCCAAGGCGCCGACCGGCAAACTGCGCCTGCTCTACGAAGCCAATCCCATTGCGTTCATCGCCGAACAGGCCGGCGGAATGGCGACCGACGGCAAGGGACGAATCCTGGAAAAGAACCCGACCAGTCTTCACCAGCGCACGCCGCTGTTCGTCGGCAGCAAATGGGAGATGGATCGGCTGCAAAAGTACCTGGAAGAATTTCCCGATTGATTGAACCGATCCTGCATCGGGCTACACTTGGTAGATCGGCGCGGCGACTTTGCCGGTCGGCGAGGCTGCGCCTTCCACGCTCGCACGAGGCTTCATGACCCAGACCCGCCCTGCGGACACCTCCGACTGGACGATCGGGAAGCTGCTCGACTGGACGCGCGCCCATTTTGATTCGCGCGGCGTTGAGGAACCTCGTCTCTGCGCCGAGATTCTCCTCGCCAAGGCGCTTGCCTGCCGCCGGATCGACTTGTATGCGCAATACGACCGCCGGCCGGATGAAGCACAGCGCGCGGCGTTTCGCGCGATGGTCAAAGCGGCCGCCGAACATCGTCCGATTGCGTACCTCGTCGGGAAGAAGGAGTTCTATTCGCTTGAGTTCGACGTGACGCCCGACGTGCTGATTCCACGGCCTGAAACAGAGATAATCGTCGAGAAGGCGCTGGCCTTTGCGGCGAACTGCCCAGGCGATCGCGTGACCGTGTGGGACGTGGGCACGGGTTCGGGCTGCATCGCGGTGACGATTGCGAAGCGCGAGCCTCGCGCGCAGGTTGTCGCGACGGACATCAGCGAGCCGGCGCTGGCGGTGGCGCGGAGCAATGCCGCGAAGCATGGCGTGGCTGAACGTGTGATGTTCACCGTGGCCGATTTGCTGGAGCAGGCGAGCGGCGGTTCCGGCGAAGCGTTTGATCTCATCACGGCGAACCTGCCGTACGTGGCGACGGCCGATGCCCAGTCGCTGCCGAAGATGGTGCGCGACAACGAACCTGCGACGGCGCTGTTTGCCGGCGCGGACGGGCTGGGTCTGTTTCGGCGCATGGCACCGCAAGCTGCGCCGCGGCTGCGCCCGGGCGGATTGCTGCTGCTGGAAATCGGGATGGGCCAGGCCGAGGCGGTGACGCGCTTGTACGTTGCCGCGGGGCTGGAGCTGACCGGTGCGTACGCAGACCTTCGCGGGATTGTGCGGACGCTGGGCTTTACACTACCGGCATGAGCGATCTGTCGCAGCGCGAATTCCATCGCATTCTGATTATTAAGCCCAGTTCGCCGGGCGACATTCTGCACGCGCTGCCGGTGCTGCACGCGCTGCGGTGGCGCTACCCCTCGGCGCACATCGCGTGGCTGGTGGCGACGACGTTTGTCGATCTCATCGCCGCCGACCCGGATTTGAACGAAGTCATTCCGTTCGATCGGAAGCGATTCGGACGCCTTGGCCGGAGCCTGTCCGTCACAGCCGATTTCCTGTCCTTTGTGCGGCAACTGCGCCGCAAGCGATTCGATCTCGTCGTGGATCTCCAGGGCTTGTTTCGCAGCGGATTCCTGGCGCGGGCGTCGGGCGCGGCGGTGCGGATCGGTTTCGCCGACGCGCGGGAACTGGCCCCGGCTTTCTACTCGCATCGCGTTCCGCGCGGGACCAGTCGCGATGTCCACGCCGTGGACAAGAATCTCGGCGTGGCCCGATTGCTGAATCTCGACGGCGCGCAGCCCGACGTGCGCATCACGCTGACGGCGGAAGATCGCGCGGCCGCGACGCAACTGCTGGCAACCGCCGGCGTTGCGGAGTGCGAGCGATTTGCGGCGTTGGTTCCAGGCACGCGGTGGGAGACGAAGTGCTGGCCCGCGGAGCGTTTCGGCGAGCTGGCAGGGAGGCTGTCGGAGCAGTGCGGCGTCAAATCCGTGTTGATCGGCGGGAAGGATGACGAGCCGCTCGCCGACGCGGCCATTCGCGCCGCGCACGATCGCGCGGTCAGCCTGTGCGGCCGCACGACGCTGCGACAGGTCGCGGCGATCATCGAGCGCGCGGCGATCGTTGTGACGGCCGATTCCACGCCGATGCACATGGCGGCGGCGCTGGGGCGGCCGCTGGTCGCACTGTTCGGACCGACGAATCCGGCGCGGACCGGGCCGTACGGACGAATGAACGACGTGGTGCGCCTGCCGCTGAACTGCTCCCCCTGTTATTTTCGCAAACTGTCGCAATGCCCGTACAGCCTTCGGTGCATGAACGATCTTTCCGTCGAGGCCGTCTTCAGTGCAGTGGCCGCACGATTGACCCCGCGTTGAGCATCTCGTCCAGCACCGCGGCGGCGTTGTCGGCCGCACCGGGTCGAACGATCGGCTCGATCACCTGCCGCAGACGCTCTCGCATGGCGTCCAGTCGACCGGGCGCGCAGAGCAATTCCAATGCCCGCGCCGAAATCGCCGACGTGTTCACGTAGTACGGCATGAACTCCGGCACGATCTCCTCGCCGGCAAGAATATTCGGAATCGACAGGTGCTTCGTCGTGATGAACCACCGGCCGATCAGGTTGTAGAGCCAGCGATTGGTGTTGTACATCACGATCATCGGCGTGCGACGAAACGCGACCTCCAGCGTCACCGTGCCCGATGCCACCAGCGCCAGGTCGGCCGCGGCAATGGCCGCGGCACGATCGGCCGCCCCCGCCACGACGGTCAGCCCCACGCTGCGACGGCTGTGCGCGTTGATCTCCTGGATCAGCGCGTTCACCTGCCCGTTGGCAGCGGTGACGATGAACCTGGCCCGGCGAAATCGCGCGGCGATTGCTCGGGCGACTTCAAGCTGGCCGGGAAAGACTTCCCGCACGACGTGCTCGCGCGATCCGGGGAGAATCGCAATCACAGGCTGCCCGTCGTGACGAAATGCCGTCACCCTCGCCGGATCGGCCGGCGTCGCCAGCAATCGGTCGAACGACGGATGCCCGACGTATTTCGCGTCGATGCCCCACTCACGAAAGTACGGTTCCTCGAACGGCCAGATGCACGCGACGCGGGTCGTCCGCGCGCGGATGCGCTGGTTGCGCCAGCGCCGCCAGCCCCAGGCCCAGCTCTGGGGCGCGATGTAATACAACACCGGCACTCCCGCCTTGCGCGCGATCTTCGCGATCGGCAGGTTCAGCGCAGGCGAGTCGATCATCACGGCCGCGTCGTGCGGCTCGCGCGCGAAGTGCTTGCGAAATATGGCCAGCATGCGCAGCGCTTCGGGCACGCGCGAGACTGCGGCATGCGCCATGGCCGAGCGCGTGGTCAGATCGGCCAGCGCCCGGCAACCGGCGGCCTGCATGGCCGGACCTGCGAGTCCGACAAAGGTCGCATCGGGCCGGCGGCGTCGAAACGCGGAAATGAATGCAGCGGCGTGTTCGTCGGCGCTCTGCTCGGCTGCACTGATGAAGATTCGAGTTGGAGGGGATTTGTCGTTCATGCGGCGATCCACGGGGGAGTATCCGTCCCTCGGGTCCAAACTCCAACCCCCCAACCGGTAGGGGGCGTGGGCGGTGGTGCAGGCTACCCGTCGGCACCGCCAAGGCATGGGTGGATAGTGGAAAAGGGTCGTGAATCGCGCCTAAACCCAATGGAGGGGCCGGGTTGTGTACGGCGGGGGCTTGAAGTTGGCGGGGGCTGTGGTTGACGCACCGGGGCAAGTGGCTTAAGCTTGCAGGTTCGCCGAAATCGTGCGTATTCGTCCATCGAATACCGTGTGCAACATTTGAGCTGCAAGGGAGGTGACGATTGTCATCGGAGTTGGTCCGCGAGTTGATTGCATCGGGCGTGCATTTTGGCCACCGTGTGAGCCGGTGGAACCCCAAGATGGCCCCGTACATCTTCGGCAAGCGGAATGGAATTCACATCATCGATATTCGCGAGACCATCAAAGGTCTGCTTCGATCGAAGAAGTTTCTCGGCGCGATGGTTGCCCAAGGCAGCGATGTGCTGCTGGTCGGCACCAAGCGACAAGCCCGAGAGACCGTGGCAAAGCAGGCACAGCGCGTAGGCATGCACTACGTCAACGAACGATGGCTCGGCGGCACGCTCACGAACTTCAAAACCATTCGCTCCCGTCTGGCGCGCCTCGAAGAGCTGGAAAGCTACGAGACGACCGGTCGCATCGCCGCGCTCACCAAAAAGGAACGCGCAATGGTGGACCGGGAACGCAAGAAAATCACCCGCAATCTCGACGGCATCCGACGCATGACGCGGCTGCCCGGCGTGCTGGTGGTGCTGGACGTGCGGCGCGAGTACATCGCACTCAAGGAGGCCCGCAAGCTGGGCATCCCGACGATCTGCCTGGTCGATACGGACAGTGATCCGGACTCGGCCGACATCGTGATCCCCGGCAACGACGACGCCATGCGCGCGATTGACATCATCGTGACGCAACTGGCCGACGCCATCGAGGAAGGCAAGCGCAGTCGACCGGCGCCCGGCGAGGGTGGCGGCGATTCGGCCGGCGGCCCCGGCACGGCGCGTCCGCGGCGGTCCAGGCGCCTGTCGACCTCTGAAATCGCGGCGATGGAATCGGGCAGCGGAACCGCGACGGACGACGCCGGCGAGTCCGGTGCGATCGCCAGCGGCGCCGAAACGCAAGTCGCCCAGTCGTAGCCGGTCTGACTCGAGCGGGCGGCCCGCCCTTCGGGCGTTACAATAATGAGAACAGGTTGCGTCGCCGGCGGCGTCCGGTCGGCGCGGCGTACAACACCGATGCGACCCACCGGTCTGCCGGGCTGTGGAATTTGCACCCAGGAGAGAACACCCATGCCGGAGATCAGCGCGAAACAGGTACAAACCCTTCGAGCCAAGACCGACTTGGCCATGATGGACTGCAAGAACGCTCTCGTCGAAGCGGGCGGCGACGAAGCCAAGGCGCTGGAGATTCTGCGCAAGAAGTTCGCCGACAAGATGAGCGTCCGCGCCGACAAAGAGGCCGCCAACGGCCGCATTGGCATCTTTGCGAATGAAAAAGGCGCGGCGTTGTGTGAAGTACGCTGCGAGACGGACTTTGTCGCGACGAACGACACGTTCCGCGAGCTGGCCAACCAGATCGCCCAGGCCGCGCTGGACAGCGGTCTGACCGATGGGGAGAAGATCAAGTCCGCCAAGGCCCCCGACGGTCGCACGGTGAACGATCATCTGGTGGATGCCTTCGGCAAGCTGAAAGAGAACATGAACGTGCAGCGGGCCAAGCTCGTATCGGGCATCGGCGCGGCCTACGTGCATCACAACGGCAAGGTCGGCGCGGCCATCGGTTGCGACGGCGCTCCGGGCGAGGCCGGTCGGCATATCTGCATGCACATTGCTTCGACGCAATTGATCACCGGCCTGACGCGCGAGGATGTTCCGGCGGCCGAGGTCGAAGCCGCCCGGGCCAAGTTCAAAGAGGAGGTCAAGGGCAAGCCGGAGCAGATCATCGACAAGATCGTGAGCGGCAAGATGGACCGCTGGTTCGGCGAGCGCGTGCTGGTCGAGCAGCCGTTCGTGATGGACGACAAGAAGACGGTCGGGGCCTATGCGAAGGAGCACGGGTTCACGATCAAGTCGTTCACGAAGATGGAAGTGGGAGCAATGAACTAGTTTTTTCCAAAGCCGCGTAAGCGGCTTTTTTTATGCGCGAGTGCATACGACCATGCCAAAGACAGGACGATCGAAAGCAAAGTCCGGAAGAAAGTCGGGCGGTATCCGCCGCGCGCTGCTGAAGATCTCCGGTGAGGGGATCGGGCATCCCGGCGGGTTCGGAATCGACGGCGGTGCACTACGACGAATCGCCGAGGAAGTCATCTCCGTGACCAAAACCGGCGTGCAGGTGGCCATCGTCGTGGGTGGCGGGAACTTTCTCCGCGGCGAGACAACCGCCTCGGCCCTGCGCATTCAAGAGGCCACCGCGCACTACATGGGCATGCTCGCCACGGTCATCAACGCCCTCGCGCTGCAGGACACGCTCGAAGACCTCGGCCAGCCGACGCGCGTGCAATCGTCGATCGCCATCCACAGCGCCTGTGAAAGCTACATCCGTCGCCGTTGCATCCGGCACCTGGAGAAAGGTCGCGTCGTCATCATCGCCGCAGGCACCGGTCGCCCCTACGTCACGACCGACACGGCCGCGGCCTTGGCGGCCGTCGAGATCAACGCCGACGTGCTGTTCAAGGCGACGAAGGTGGACGGCGTGTACTCGGCGGATCCGAAGAAGGACAAGCGCGCGAAGTTCATGCCGATCTTGAGCTACAATCAGGTGATCGATCAGCGGCTGCGCGTGATGGACGTGTCGGCGGTTGATCTTTGCCAGCGTCATGGCGTGCCGATCCGCGTGTTCAACCTCATGCAGCCCGGCAACATGAAGCGAGCCGTCTCGAGCGCCAAGATCGGCACGCTGATTTCGGAGTAGCCGCATGGCGGCGTTGCGCGCCGAAGCAGACGGATTGCAATCCGTGGGCTTCAACGTGGTGTTGGCGAGATTCGCACCATAACACCGGCGTCGTGCCGCTCGCGTACTGTGATTGCATGCAAACACCGCGCGACCATCTGCTGGATCACGACCTGCCCGGGCTGACGGAGCAATTCAAGTCCGCCGGCGAAGCGGCGTTCCGCGCCAAGCAGGTCTTCGAGTGGGTCTTCGAGCGCGGGGCAACGTCGTTCGAGCAGATGACGAATCTGTCCAAGCCGCTGCGCGAGAAACTCGCCGCGCGATACGACCTGTACGCCTCCGCGATCACGCGCCGCGCCGCATCCGGCGACGGCACGGTCAAACTGCTGCTCTCCTGGCCTGACGGCGCAACAACCGAATGCGTCCTCATTCCCGTGCCGGCGGAGGGTCGGTACACCGCCTGCATCAGCTCGCAGGTCGGCTGTCCGGTCGGCTGTCGCTTCTGTGCCAGCGGGCTGGACGGCCTGCAACGGAATCTCACCGCCGGACAGATCATCGAGCAGGCATTGCGGGTGCGTGCCGAGGTCGCGGCGGCCGGCGGCGAACGTCTGACGAATGTCGTGTTCATGGGCCTGGGCGAGCCGCTGGCGAATTATGAGAATGTCTTGAAGGCGGCGCGGGCGATCAACGCGCCGTGGGGGCTGGGCGTCGGCGCGCGAAAGATCACCATCAGCACGGTCGGCCTGCCGAAGCAGATTCGCCGCCTCGCGGACGAAGGGCTGCAACTGACGCTGGCCCTGTCCCTGCACGCACCGAACGAATCACTTCGAGCGGAGTTGATTCCCTGGGCGGAGAAGATTCAACTCCAGGAGATCACCGCGGCCTGCCGGCACTATTTTGAAAAGACCGGGCGCGAAATCACGCTCGAGTACATCCTGCTGCACGGGGTCAACGACCGACCGGAGCACGCGGCGCAGCTCGCCGCTTTCTGCCGCCGGCTTCGCTGCAACGTGAACCTGATCCGCTACAATCCGGTCGAAGGCTTGCCCTATGGACGGCCGACAAGCGAATCCACGGCGGCGTTCCAGCGGCATCTGCGCGAGCGCGGCGTGAACGCCCACGTGCGCACGTCGCGCGGGCTGGACATCGACGCAGCCTGCGGGCAGTTGCGGCGCAAGGAGGCAGCGGCCGTCGTGCAGGTCACGGTCGGCGAGGCAGTTTCCGAATCACGCTGACGCATTCGCCGTGTTACGTTGTATCCGATTCAAGAAGCCAAATGGACATTCGGCATTTTCATCGGCGTTTGTACGAATCGTCGCGCGACCTGCTGCCGCCGGGTGAGGCCGTCGTCTGCGCCGTGTCGGGCGGAGCCGACTCGCTGGCCATGCTGCACGGGCTGCACGAGATCAACCGGCGCAAGCAGTGCGGCTGGCGGCTGATCGTGGCGCATCTGGACCACGGTTTGCGCGCCGACTCGGCGGCGACACGGCAGTTTGTCGAGTCCGTCGCCGCGAAGCTGGCACTTCCCTGTGTGGACGGCGTCGCCGATGTGGCAGCGCTTGCCCGGCGCGCGAAACAGTCCGTGGAAACGGCCGGCCGCGCGCGCCGCTATGCGTTCCTGGCCGAGGTCGCGAAGCGTCATGGCGCGCGATACATCGCCGTGGCTCATCACGCCGACGACCAGGCGGAGACCGTCCTGCACCGCATCCTGCGCGGTACGGGCCTGCGCGGCCTGGCCGGGATTCCGCGGCGCCGGCGACTCCATCCAAACAGCGACATTCGTATTGTTCGACCGATGCTTTCGTTCACGCGCGAAACGCTGCACGCCTATCTGCGCCGGCGCGGTGTGAGTTTTCTGGACGACCCCACGAACGCCGATCCGTCGGCCGCCACGCGGAACCACCTGCGCCACGACGTCCTGCCTCGGCTCGCGCGCGACGTGAATCCACGTGTGCAGCAGGCACTGGTCCGCCTTGGCGATCAGGCGCGCGCAGCGTCAACGGCGATCCGCCGTTCGGCGCGGGGAGCGTTGAACCGCGCCAAGCGCGCGGCCGACGAATGCGGGCGCGCTGCGGCCGGGCGATTCACGTACCCCGAAGCCGTTGCGTCGTGTGTGATCTCGGTGACGCCGCTGCTCGAATTGCCGACGGCGATCCAGCGCGAAGCCGTCGTGCTCCTGTTGAATCGCCTTGGGTGGCCGCGCTGTTCGATGACCGCCGAGCGGATCGACGCGGTGGCGAAGTTGCTCCGGATGGATGGCCGGCGACGACGAGTCGAGCTGCCCGGAGGCTGCTTTGAACGTAGTGGCGAATGGGTTTGCGCGAGCCGGAGAGAGATCGGCGGGCGCGGCGCGTCGAACCCGATCCCTCACGGTCGCGGCTCGGAGCAGGCACTCGGCCGGGAGCGTGCAAGCCGTCGTCGCAAGTCCAGCCGGCGGCTCGCTTCGACGCTGGAGGGCGCGGGTCATTGAGCGATGCAAGACCATCGGTCGACACGTTTCGACGGCGGCTGGCCTGGGTGCTGTTCGGCGCTCTCTGCTGCCAACTTGGCGTCATCACCTGGGCGGAATGGCAGCCGGAGCGTTTTGATTATCCCGACTCGCACCGTTACCTGCGCGTCGCGCGGAACATCGCAGCGGGCAACGGCCCGATTGAATCGGCCGACCTCCGCGCGGGAACCGATCCGCTTTATCCGCTCGTGCTGTCCATCCCGATTCGGCTCGGTATGACGGATGATGTCTATGTTTGCCGCTTCGCGCGCGGGGTGCAGGCCGTACTGGGCGTCGTGATCGTCGCTCTGACCGCCGCCGTGGCGCGCCGATGGGTGAGCGACCGCGCGGCCCTGGTCGCGGCGGCGTTGCTCGCGACCCATCCGATTCTCCTCTTCTTTCACGGGCTTGTCCTCACCGAGATCTTGTACATCGCCCTGCTCATGGGCGCGTGGCTTTTTCTGGCCCGACTTCGGGAGCAGGGCACGTTGCCGGATGCGTTCGCCTGTGCCGGCGCGACGGGCATCCTGCTGGGCCTGGCGACACTCACGCGCAGCACAAGCCTGCTGCTGCCGATTCTGGTGTTGCCATTAATATGGCACTTCACGAACGGACCGACCCCGCACAAAGCGCGCATCGCGATCGCGGCGATGCTCCTCTACGGCGCGGTGCTCGCCCCCAACATCCTGCGAAACGAGCGGCTGTTCGGGCGATTGATCCCCACGCGCGTCGGCGGCGGCGCGAGCCTGCTGGAGGCGCTGGGCCCCTGGGCCGACGGCTCGCCGGGCATGGACCGCATCGTGTATCCACCGGTCGATGCCCACGCCGACGAAGCCGAGCGCGACGCCGTCTATCGCCGCGCCGCAATCGATTGGGCGCGCGCCCACCCGCAGGAAACGCTCGCGCTCGCATGGGCCAAGTTGCGGCGCACCTGGTCGATCACGCTCAACGCGCCGGGTTACGAATCCCCCCTTTATGCCGCCGTCGGCTGGCTCACGGTCGCGCCGATCTTCGCGCTCGCGGTCGCTGGAATCTGGCGTCTGCGTCGTCAAGGTTGGACGCTCTTGTTCCTGCTGGTGCCGGCGATTTATTTCTCGGCGATCCACATGGTATTCGTCGGGTCCGTGCGGTATCGCATGCCGGCGATGCCCCTGCTGATGATTCTGGCAGTGGTCGGCGCGGGGGCGCGGCTTCGTCTGGACCAGCCTCGCAGCAACGTCTAGATTGTCAACGATGGCATTGATTGGAATGACCTCTGCCGAAGCGCGCCGCCAGCGTCGACGGCGCTGGATCGAACGCCGGGCCGTGGACCGCCACCCGGTCTCCCTGACGCGCTACCGTGCAAGTCTCGCCATGCTTTTGTTCATCCTTCTGGGCGGAATCTGGTACACCGCGATGACGCGCGATCGCGCCATCCAGCAGCGCGTGGTGGAGTTTCTCCAGGACGCGACCGGGTGCGAGGTGCGCGTCGGCAGCGCGCGGTTCAGTTTGTTCGGTGGCATCACCCTGCGAGATGTCCGAATCGCCACGCCCTACAAGCCCGAACTGGACCCCCGCGCCATCGATCCGGACGATCGGCAGATCGTCTCCGCCGAGTCCATTCAACTGATCCACAATCCCTGGCTGCTCTTCATCGGTCGGCTTCGGGTCGAAGAACTCATCGCCGTCGAACCCCGCATCCGGTTTCTTCAAAACGTCGATACCGGCGCGCACAACTGGCAGTTCTTCGGGCGCAGCGAGCGACCACGCGGCGCCGCGGGCGGAGGGCACCGGCCAAAGGTGCGGGTCCGATCGGCCCGCGCCATCGTCGCCAGCCTCTCGCACGACGCCGCGCCGGTTGTGCGCGAGGAGGAACTCGACGCCGACGTTCGGCCGCATCCCACTTCTGAAACCGGTTACTTCATCGAAGTCCGGCGATACAGCGAACCGGCCGAACACGCGACTGTTGTCTTCGACCCCGGAGCCAAGACCGTCACCAACGCGCCGTTCGTGGACGCGCGCACGGTGCGACTGCAACTGCCCAAGGCGGCGCAGCAGCTCTTCGAGCAGATCGATCTGCAAGGCGACGTCAAGCTCACGCGCATGACCTACGAGGCCAGCGCGGCCATGGAGCGCAACTACGAAATTGCCCTGCGCAACGTCCGCTGTCGCATTCCGCTCTCCATGCTGCGTTCGGGGATCACGGCGACGCAGCCCGCCAACGCGACCGCCGCCGGCCTGCCCGAAGGATTCGACTCCGCCGTGACCATGACCGGCGTGCAGGGCCGGCTCAAATGGAGCGGTACGCGGCTCGAACTGGACGTCGCCGGGATGGTAAACGATGCCACATGCCAGCTTGAAGGCACGGTTGATGCGGCCGACCGGCCCCTCGGTGAAATGGGGTTCGACGTGCGATTCACCGCCGCGGCGCTGCCCGCTCCGGAAGGTCCTGTGCGCGCGGAACTTCTCCATGATCCGTCCGTGCCCTATGTGCTTCGCGCAATCTTCGTCGACTACGATCCGCACGGCGTCTTCGACGTGGACCTGCAACTCCGCCGCGCGCCGGGCGAGCACGCCTCATTGGACCTCCACGGCACCCTCAAACCACTCGGCGTCCGCGCGCGATCGGCCTGGTTCCCCTACGAGGTCACGGATCTCACCGGCTTGCTCCGATTCGACGGGCCGATCGTTCGCATCGAAGGCCTGAACGGCCGGCACGGTCCCGCGGCGTTGAGCTTTCACGGCACCGTCGATCAACGACGCTTCTGGTCGCAGGTGGCGGTCGACATCCGCGGTCGAAACGTTCCCCTGGAAGACGAACTGCGCGATGCGCTCTCTCCACACCACCAGGCAGCCTGGCGCCGCATCACCCCGACCGGCGCGGTGGATCTCAATGTGCGACTTGAGCGCGCGGGCAGCGCCGACGAATCGCAGCAGCCGCCCTGGCGGACACGCGTCGACGTGTCGCCGGTGACTTGCGCCTTTTCGATCGCCAATCGCTACGAAATTTCCGACGTGTGCGGCCGCCTCGCCATCGAAGACGACCTGGTTGAGATTCACGAGCTGGTCGGCCGCCGGGGTGACGCGGTCATCCGCCTCCATGGGCGCACTGCGTTTCATCCAGACGCCCCGCCCGAGTCGGAGTTGACCGTCCAGGCGTTCGGCGTGCCGCTGGATGACGCCCTCGCATCAATCCTCCCGCCGGAGGGCCGCGGCGCCTTCGCCCAGTTTCAACCGAGCGGCCGCGTCGATGTCAACGGGACCATTCTTCTGCGTCGTACCGAGCCGACCGCGCTGTACGACCTTCGCCTCACGCTACGCGACGGTTTGATCTGTTATCGCGACTTTCCTTATCGCGTGGAAGACGTGACCGGCGACGTGCTGATCCAACCCGAAGGCGTATCGATCCTTCGCGCACAAGGTCGACACGGTCAGGCCGCGATCTGCGTCACCGGCGATGTCAGGCGGCGCGACGATGGCGGATTTGCCGCCGACCTGTCGCTGGCTTGCGAGTCGCTGCCGCTGGACCAGGACTTGTACACGGCCTTTCCGGCAAGCCTTCAGTCCGTATGGCAGGCGCTGAATCCCAGCGGCACGGTGGCCGCGCGGACTCATCTGCACTGCCTCGCGCGCGATGGCAAGTTGCAGACGCACCATCAGACGCATCTGACGGTCCGCGAGAGCGCCGCACGACTGGATGCCCTCCCCCTGCCGCTCACCGGTCTATCCGGCGAGGTCCGCATCGGTCCGCAGCGCGTGGAGATCCTCGGCCTGACCGGGCGACTCGGCGACGGGCGGTTTCGCGTCACGGGAGACATCGATCTGTCAGCACCGCGCCCGGCGGGTCTGTTATCGCTCCGTGCGACCGATCTGAAACTCGACGATTCCCTCTTCGCGGCGCTGCCGGGCGATCTTTGTACGGCGTTGCGGTCGGTCCAGGCGCGCGGCACGGTCGATCTGTACCTCGATCCGCTGCGATTCGCCCCCGACGCAACCGATCGGATGACCTGGTATTTTGATGGGAGTCTCACTATCCGCGGCGGCCAGGCCGATCTGGGCCTCGCGATTCGCGACGCCGCAGGCTCCGTGCGCGGCAGCGGACGCGTCGATCCGGTCGAGGGCGTGTCGCTGAACCTGCGGGCCGCACTGCGCACGATTGCGCTGGCCGGCTGGCCGCTCGAAGACTTGACGGCGAACGTGCTGATGGAGGCGGGCCGGCACAACGTGCAGATTGATGAGGCCGCAGCCGGGCTGTACGGCGGACAGGTGACTGGCGTGGCGGAGATTGATCTGGGCCGCGGCGAGCCCCGGTATCGCGCGTCCATCACGGCGCACGATCTGCAAGTGAACCAATACCTCGCCGCTTCGGAACCGGCGAAGGCCGATCCCGAACCATCCGGGCGATCGGCGACCAGCCGCACCGCCGCGACGAACCGCACCCGTTCGGACATGCTGCAGGCCCGAGGCGATATCTACGGAAATCTTATTCTACGGGGGCGCGGAGGAACGGCGGCCTATCGTGAGGGCGCGGGGGAGTTGTATGTGCGCTCGGCACAGATTTGGAAGCTTCCCCTGCTCTTCGCGATTTTCCAGGTGCTGAATCTGACGCCGGATGAGAATGTGTTTCACGATGGTCGACTGAAGTTCTTCCTGTCGAAGAATACGCTGACCCTGCAAACAATTGACTTGCAAGGGCGGGCCGTGTCGTTTGTCGGCGGCGGCACCATGAACCTCGCCACGCGCGAGCTGGATGTCACCCTGCTGGCGGGCAGTCCGGTGCGCATTCGCGTTCCGTTTCTGACCGACCTGCTTGAAGGCGCCTCGCGCGAGTTGATGGAGGTGCGCCTCCGCGGCACCGTCGAGGAACCGACGATCCACCCCCAACCCCTGCGAAGTCTCAAGGAAATCCTGCGCGGTCTCTTTCCCAAACCGCCCGAGCCGGCCGAACCGCAACCGCTGGAGGCGGCTGCCCAGTACGACGCACCGGCGGAGTAACTCGCAAGAGGGTCGGTTCGCGCCGTCTTCTTCCGGCGTGGTCAGGCATCGACCGCGGCCGCCATCAGACGCTGCTGATGATCGAGTTTGCGCAGCGCGGCGATCAGTTCGTCCAATTCCCCGTTGACGATCTGCTCGAGGGGGTAGCTCTCGTTGATGCGATGGTCGGTGCAGCGATTCTGCGGAAAATTGTAAGTGCGGATGCGCTCGCTGCGGTCGCCCGAACCGATCATGCTTTTGCGCGTGGAATCGCGCTTGGCCCGTTCGATCTCATCGTAATGCTGCTTGACGCGACTGACCAGCAGACGCCGGGCCTTGGCGCGATTCTTGTGCTGGCTGCGCTCATCACGCATGGAGACGGTGATGCCCGTTGCCTTGTGTTCGAGCTTGATCGCGGAAGCCACCTTGTTGACATTCTGACCGCCCGGACCGCCCGCCGCGCTGACGTGCTCCAGTACGTCCTTGTCCCAGTCGATCTCGAACTCCGTCTCTTCCACTTCCGGCAAAACGGCCACCGTCGCCGCGGACGTATGAATGCGCCCCTGTGTCTCGGTCACGGGCACGCGCTGTACGCGATGCCCGCCGCCTTCGTAACCGAGGTGCGTGTAAACGCCCGGTCCCTTCACGTTGAAGATCACTTCGCGATAGCCGCCGTGGTCACCGGGCGAGGCATCGATCACCTCCACCTTGAAGCCGTGCGCCGCGGCGTAACGCGAATAAATCTCAAACAGATCGCCCGCGAACAGCGCGGCCTCGTCGCCGCCCGTCCCCGCGCGGATTTCCATGATGATCGAATCGACGTTTGCATCGTCGCCCGCCAGCAGGCCCGCGATCAATTCCTCCATGAGACCGGTCACGCGCAATTCCAACTGCGGCAGCTCCTCACGCGCCATCTCGCGCAACTCGGCATCGCCCGACGGGTCTTCCGCCATCGCGCGCGTCTCGTCAAGCTGGCGCAGTAGATCGCGGTACACGCGATACGGCTCCACCAAGCGACCGAGATTGTGATGCTCCTTGGCGAGCCGCACGATCTTCGCGGAATTCGACGCCGTCGCCGGGTCCGACATTTCCGTCGTGAGCGCCTCGTATCGCGCTGCCAGCGCATCAAGCCGGGTCAGGAGTTGTTTGTTCAGTTCGTCGGACATGCAGATAAGCCGTGCGATAATGAAAACCCGCGGCGATCAAAAAGAAAAACGCCGCCGTCTCCAAAAAGAGACCGCGGCGCGCTGAAACGATCCTGCCGACGCTAGGCCTTGTTCGGTTCGCCTTTCTTGCCGCCCTTGAAGTAGTTCGAGCCGAACTTCTTCTGGAACTTCTCGACGCGGCCGGCCGTGTCCACGAACTTCTGCGTGCCGGTGAAAAACGGATGGCACGCCGAGCAGATTTCCACGGCGATCTTCTCGCGCGTGCTGCCGGTCTCAAACGAATGGCCGCAGCCGCACGTCACGGTCGTCTTGTAATACTTCGGATGAATGTCGGGCTTCACGGAGTCACCTGTTGCCTTGTTGAAAGTCCTGTTTCGAGCCATGCATTTTAGTGGCTCGCGGCGGTCGAACAAGGGGCGACCCCGCAGGCTAGCCTGTTGAACAGCCCCTTCCTATTCCCCACCGATTGGCCTTTCACGCGCGACAACGCTAACTGCATATGTTGCAGTCACTTGCGAAGCTAATCGCTCCTCGACTTCGACTCTCTATAATGCCCAAGGCCTGCGGTTCCGATAAGGTTCCCATCGTATGGAAACACTCCTCACCTGCCCCAAGTTCTCCGTCGTACGCAAATCCGTGCGCGGACGCGATGGCCGGGACCATCTGCGAGAGATCGTCGTGCATCCCGGCGCGGTCGTCGTGCTGCCGCTGCTGGACGACGGACGCTGCCTGATGCTGCGGCACGTTCGGCCGTCGGTCGACAAGGTGCTGTGGGAGCTACCGGCCGGAACGCTGGACAAGCCGGGCGAGGAGCCGGAGTCGGCCGCGGCGCGCGAGGTGGAAGAGGAGACGGGTCACCGCGCCGGGCGAATTGAGCAACTTTGCGAGTTCCACCCGTCGCCGGGGATCTTGAGCGAGTTGATTCGTGCGTACGTCGCGCGCGATCTGTCGCCGACGCGGCAGAATCTCGATGCCGGCGAAGACCTGGACGTCGTGCCGACGCCGGTGGATGATGCCATAAAAATGGCACTCGACGGGCGCATCATCGACGCGAAAACGATCATCACGCTGCTGGTCTGGAACGGAAGGGGGCGGCCATGAGCTGGGAGCATCGGGATTACGCGTACGATTCCGATTCGCCGCAATCGGGAGGTCTCCGCAGTTGGTTCGGCGGCCTGCCCGCACCGGGTCGCACGATCAAATGGATCATGGGCGCCAACATCGCCCTGTGGATGCTTTGCCTTTTTACCGGCGGCGATCGCAGTCCAGTCTTTCAATCCCTGTCAATGCGGACGGACCTGGTCTTGCAGGGGCAAGTCTGGCGGCTCGTAACGTTCACCTACCTGCATGATCCGCAGGGTTTGGGCCACGTGTTCTTCAACATGCTCGGTCTTTACTTTCTGGGCATGTACCTGGAGCGAGACCTGGGACCAAAGCGGTTCTTCCGTTTTTATACATTTGGTGGCGTGTTTGCGGTCGCCCTCTACCTGCTTCTTACATCGGTGAACTGGATCGCGCGCGAAGCGACCCTCGTCGGCGCATCCGGCAACGTTCTGGCCGTGCTCGGCGCCTGCGCCGTGCGCTATCCCGGCATTCGGTTGATTCTCGTGCTTTTCCCCGTGCCCATTCGTACGGCCGTGCTGATCTTCACCGTTCTGTACGCCTTCAACCTGTTCACGCGCGGATCAAACGCGGGCGGCGATGCGTGCCACCTCGCCGGCATGGCGTTCGGCGTGGCCTGGGGCTATCGCGGAGCGAGCTGGTCGCGCCGCTGGTCACACTGGAAGGAGCGTCGGGAGCGGAACGCGTACGAGGCCCGGCGCCGCGCCGCGGCATCGCTTCAGGTAGAAGTCGATCGCATCCTGGAAAAGGTCCACCAGAATGGGATTCAAAGCCTGACCGAGCGGGAGAAGAAGACCCTCGCCGACGCGACGCACAAGCAGCAGGCGACGGGGCGACGATGAAATTGATTTTCGCGGCGGCCATGCCTACGCTGTAAGGGCCGCGCGACCGATCGGGCGAGCGCGCTGGACCCCGAGTTCGGCGGTTCTTAACCACGCATCACACGGAGGCACGCAATGAAGATTCACATTACCTACTGCCAGCAGTGAAACTACTTGCCCCAAGCCACCGGTCTGGTGGCCGAACTGACGCAGAAATACGGCAAGGACAAAGTCACATGCGAACTCACCCCCGGCGGTGGAGGTGTCTTCGACGTGACGCTCGACGGCAAATTGATCTTCAGCAAGAAGCAGGTCGGGCGATTCCCCACCTACGGCGAAATCCCGCTGGCGATCGACCAGAATCTGGCAAATCGCTAGAACCGGTTTCAACACTCCTCTCCCCCTCTGGGGGAGAGGTCGGGTGAGGGGGAAAAGCGGTTCGTACGAAACGTTTCACCCTCGCTCCATCCCTCGCCCCGGAAGGCAGAGGAAGCATTGGAACAACTTCTAGGCAAGCAGCATCGCCGCGTCCTGAATCGTGTTGCCGCACAACTGGCCCACCGGAACAATGGCCGCAGGCGACTGCGGCTCGCTGGGCCGCCATAATAGTAATCTGTCGCGATTGTCGTTCACCGCCGCGATCCAATCATCCGCCGCCCACGCCCAGCGAAGCGGCACCGCCGCCCGATATTCCCCGCGATAGGCATCGCCGATCACCAGCAAATCCAGCACCGGGCGGCGATCCGCCGCCAGCAGCCGCGCGATCCCTCCCCCCGGCAGCCAGTGCAGCGATTCCACGGCGTGACCCGTCGGACCGCGCAGCTCCGCCAGATCGTGCGGCGCGCGCGTCGGCCAGCGCAGCAGACGCCCGTCTTTCAGCCCCGCAAAGACCCAGCCCTCTGCGACGCACAGCGCCGTCACTTCCGCCGGCGCGGTCAGCAGCACCGGCGCTTCGGCGGAATCGGGCCGCCAGCCGGCGACGCGGGAATCAATCGAAAACCAGATCGCGCCCGCGCCATCGCACTGCACGTCGCGCACGCTCTTCGCGCCAACGGTCAACTGCTCGAGGCACGCCGTGCCATCGTCGGCCGCCGCCGCGCCGCCGGACTCTCCCGGTGCGGCGTGCACCGCCCATCGCCGCAGCCCGGCCTCGGAATGCGTCGCATAGAGCCGCTCGCCGAGCAGAACAGCCGCGTTCACGCCGCCGCGCGGCGATGCGGGTTGGTCAAACGCAAACTGGCGCGTCAGGCTGAATTCGCCATTCAGCAAGTACACACCACGCCGCGCGCCAACAAGCACCGTGCGCGCACCGACGGATTCCATCACCCGCACCGAACGCAATGGGCCGATGTCACCCTCGAGCCGCCGCCGCCACGCCAGTTGATGCGGCGACGCCGGATCGACCGCCAGCAACTCATCTCCCGCGACGAGCAGGATCAGCGCCGTTCGGCGCGACGCGGGCTGCGCCAGCAAGCCGGCATAGAGCTGGGCGCGCTGGCCGGCGTCAAACGTGCGAATCAATTCCGCGACGCGCGCCTCGCCCGATTCCCCCGCCATCGCGCGGACCTTGTCGAGCATGGAGGCCAGCGACGCCAGATGCGCCTCCCGCGAAGCTGCCGCCATCTTCCGCAGAGACGCTTCTTCTTCGAGTCGTTGACGGCGCTGCTCGGCGAAGCGCTCATCGTGCCGAGCGGCCTCAAACGCGCTGGACGCGAACTCCACCCGCACGTCGGCACACAGGCCCAGCCCGCTCGAAAAGCCGAACGGCTTGAACCGCTCGGCGAGCGCGGCATCGAATGCTTCCCATGTGGCGACGCTCGCCAGTTCCGCGGCGGTCCGCGTGCCGGCGAAGTCGGCTGCTTCACGCCGCACGACTTCCTCGCAATGGCGTTGCAATTGGTCGAGCGTGACGCGCTCACCGCTGCCGACGACGGCGCGGTGGAACGACGCCAACTCGTCGCGATGCGGCACTAGCTGCACGCGCAGATGAACCTTCGCGATGAAATCGAATCCGTCCGAGGACGGCAGACCGCGAAACTCGAACGTCAACGGAAGCGGATCGGTCCGCGCGATCAGGATGCGCCGCCAGCGGCCGCTCTCGATCTCCGCACCGGCTCGCAGTAATTCAGGTTGATCCCCGTCCGCCCACGCCAGCGCCAGGCACGACGCCGGCACGGTGACGCGCCGGGAGAGAAGCGGAAAAACATCCGATGCGAACGTGACGGCCGCGACCGCTTGCGGATCGCGCGTGAACCTGTCCAGATCGAATCGTGGCATGAATTCCTCAACGAGGCCGACCGAGGGTACGAAAGCCCGCTCGGCGAATTATAGAACGGCGAAGCCGACGGAGGGCTATCCGCCGGCTTCAGCATCAACCATGACACGATGCATCGCATGCGAATCCCGATGCGCGACACTCCGATGAGTCCTACCCCCCCGCGCGGAACCGTTCAAAACGCAGCAGGTCGTTCTTGTTCACGCTTGGCGGCAATTGCTCGATCACCGAGAAAATATCGGCCCGGCTGATCGGCCGAGGCTCGCCGCCGCCGATCGCGCTCATGAACGGAATCGTCGCTGCCTTCTCGGCAATCGCCTTGACGTCGGCTCCGCTGTAGCCGTCGAGCCGTTCAACGATCTCGCCGAAATCCACATCGTCGGCCAGCGGGCGCTTGCCGAGATAAATCTCCACCAGCTTGAATCGCGCCGGCGCATCGGGCAAGGGCACGTACACCTTCGAATCAAATCGACCCGGCCGCATGACCGCGCTGTCCAGCGCCCACGGCTCGTTGGTCGCGCCGACAAACAACAGCGGATTCGATTTTGCGTTGCGATCGAAGCCCTCCAGCTCCTGCAAAATCTGCGGTACCACGCGCGTCATCACGCTGCTGTTCGAATCGCGCCGGCTGGGCACCAGCGCCTCGATCTCGTCGATGAAGATGATCGAACGCCGTTCGGCCTTCGCCGCGGTGAACAACTTGCGAATGTTCTGCTCCGCTTCGCCGACCCATTTGCTCAACACCTGCGCCGGGCTGATGACGAACATCGTCGCGTCGATCTCGGCCGCGACGGCCTTGGCGATCATCGTCTTGCCGGTGCCGGGCGGGCCGTAGAGCAGCAGGCCGCCGCCGGTGGCGATGCCGTATTTCGCTGCCAGCTCCGGGTGGCTGAACGGGTAGATCATTTTCATGCGGATTTCGTGCTTCACATCCTCCAGCCCGGCGATGTCGTCGAAGCGGACCGACGGCTTCTCGCGCACGACCCAATCGGAGGCATCGGTGCCCTTGTCGTCGCCATCGCTCGCCGCCGCGCGGCGCAAGGCGCGCTTCTGGTCCGCGCGCTCGTCGCACTGCCGTGCGAACTCGATCAACTCCGCCGCCATCACCTTCCGCCGCTGCCGCCGCGTCGGATCGCCGGTCTCGGCCGCGATCTTGATCATCGCATCCGCCGCCTGCATGAGAAACGGCTTGGCCTCGGCATAGTTGCCGGCCTTGTACGCAGCAAGTCCGCGAGTCTTCAATCGTTCGAAGGTGTCGTAGGAGATGGTCATAACCGCCGAGAAAAATGGTATCCGTGTCAACCTCGAGGCCTGGCTTCCGCCGGCAAGCCTCCGACAATAAAATCAAGCATCTGGTGCGCCGCGACGACAGCTTCGGTGACCATTTCAGGAATCACACGCGAAGCAGAATCGGGATAGCGCAGATCAACCGCACAGGTTGTGAGCCATTCCCAAGCCCTGCTACCTGGTTCAGGCCGGGAAGCCATCGTTCGCAGAGGCCCATCAAGTCGATCAAATCATGCGTTCGCGGAGGCCGTTGATCGTTGAGAAGTAGAACCCCTTTGAGCGCCTTCTCAATGGCTTGCTGAAGGTGAAAACAAGCGGACTCCGGCAGCGGCGGCGTCGAGGCAAGCAGGACATCTGCCGCTTGCAAATCCTGACGAGCCGCTGCCATCCAATCGCGCACGAGTTCAACTTTCGGCGGCATATAGCCTGATTCCTTTCTGCCGGATTTCGTGCTGAAAGCTGCCGAATACGTCGGCATAGCGATTGAATCGCTCCTGCGTGCTGAAATGAAGCTCAATCGGCAACCCACTCGGTCGAACGGCAGCATAGGCCTTTCGATAGTCATCCCCGCTTATGCAATCGCTTTCCAGCAGCACCATCAGATCGACGTCGCTGCCTGTTCTGGGCACACCGCGCGCATGCGAACCGAACAAGTAGATCGCACGAGGGGATAGCGCTTCGACCAGCCGGCGCACAGCAATCGTCAGGGTTTCATCCGACAGTTTGTTATGCGGATTGAATTGCACCATAACGTCACCCGTTTCCACAGCATACTCCAAAGCCTGCCGCGATCTTGTTCATCGCATCCGCCGCCTGCATGAGAAACGGCTTGGCCTCGGCATCGTTGCCGGCCTTGTAGGCCGCCAGTCCGCGAGTCTTGAGGCGTTCGAAGGTGTCGTAGGAGATGGTCATAATGAATTAATGCGCTGATCAGTTTGCATTCTTGACTGATTACTTCGTCTCCTTCGCCCCGGCGTTTTTCACTTCGTTCAACTCCGCCCGGAGCGCATCCAGCTCGTCCACATCCTTCGCATGTTCCGCCTCGCTCTCGGCGTCGATCATCGCGTCGATCTCGGCGTCGGTCACCACTTCGGCCGGAACATGCTCGGTGTCTTTCGCCGCGATGTCTTCCACCGTCTCGAGGAACATCGTCATCCGCTCTTCCATCGTCTGGCTCTGGGCCATCGCCTTTTCCCATTCCGTCTGCGTGCGCACCAGGTCCGTCTCGCCGAACATGCGGGCGATCTCGCGGGCCATGGTGCCCATCGCCTCGGCAAAATCGCTGCTCGCCTCGGCCTGGCGCTTGATGATCAGCGCGTTCTTCACGGCCAGCAGTTGCCGCTCAAGCATTTTCTTCACCGTGGCCGTCTTTTTCAGTGAGTTGCGAATGAAGACATACTGCGCATTGTCGCCGATCTGTTTGGCGCGGCGGGCGTTCTTCACGAACTCGTCGGTGAACTTGTTCTGCTCGGCGATCGACTTCTCGATCCGCCGGATGCCCTGGCGAATTTTGATGTCCCGCTCGATGCGGCGCTCTTCGGAACTCTTGAACAGGCTCATGTCACGTCCTCGTGCGTCCGGTTTCGATCGCTCGCGCGATCAGCTCTTTGCTAATCTTCAACGACGGCCTCGGCGTCGCGCGCGCGACCGCCCTGCCGTGCCGGTTCTGCTTCGCCGGCCGCGCCATGCGTTTCCGCGTTGATCGTCGGCGCCTCGATCGCAACCGCCGGTTCAACCGCTTCATCACGCTCAATCGCCACGCCCCGCTCGATCCGTGGCTCACTCGCTTCGGCCGATTCCACGGAAATCGGTCGCGACACCGCCGAGGATGCGATCGGCACCGGAGAAGCGTCTGACCTTTCCGGCGGCACGTTCGCTTCGATCGCTTCCTCCGAGGTCGGTGCGGCCTCTGTTTGCTTGCGTCGCTGCGGCGGGTAATCCGTCGCGTTCATGCTCAACCGCTTGCCGCATCGCGCGCAGTAATTCGCCGTCACCACTTCGACCGGCGCCTGGCAGGTCGGGCAAACGGCCGGCGATCGCGCCGCCTGCGCCGCCTCGTCACGCAAGAACGCCTCGATGCGATGGGCCAGCATCAGGCAATCCTCCCTCGAACCCGGCGACAGACTCACGACCGTGCGCCCCTTCTTGCGCGAAAACTCGATGTCCACGGCGGGCCGGTCGCTCGGCCAGTTAAGCAGAAACGTGTTCACCCGGTCGCCCCAGCTTGGCCGATGGCTCTCCCAACCACCGCGTGACGGCGCGGGCGGCCCCTCGATCCGCACGCCATCGAGGTACCACGGCTCGACGATGCGCATGCCGCGGCGCAGGGCGAACTGCATCAGCGCCCACCGCGCTCGGTCCTTGCTGCAATCGACGAATACGTCAAATGCCATCGGTCAATTCCGCGTCACGACGCGCCCTCGGCCTGCTGATGCCGCTCGCGCACGCGACGCTCGGCCTCGTCAAACGCCTGCCCCTCGTCGGAAATCAGGCCCGTGTCCATTTGTTCCCACACGTCCAGCACCTGCTTCGACCCCGGCGTCAGGATGCTCTCGCCATCTGTCGCCGACACCTGCAACATGTCGTCCAGACGCTCCTGGTACATCTCCGACGTGATCGAATCGTTGGCGATCATCTTCTCCAGCGCGATCAAATCCTTCTCGGAGATCAGCCCCAGCCGCGAGCCGCGAGCCTTCGCCCGGTCGGCGTTCTCGCGCAGCATGCGCATGCGCGAAACGGTGAGATACTCCTTCGAGCGGATGTTGAGCTGCCGACCCATCATCAACTGCTCGGTCGTCTTCAGGTCGAACTCCTGCGCCAGCATGCGCCGCACTTCGGGCGATTTCTCCTCGCGCCCGCGCTGGAATATCTCCTGCTTCTTCGCCGCGACGTCCTGAATCTTCTTATGCAACTGCTGACGCTCGCGGTCCAGGAGCAGCTCCTGACGACGAAGCTCCTGCCGCGTCATTTGTGACAGCGCCTTGCCGCGTTTCGTCAGCCAGTCAAACAGTCCCATTCAAGCCACCCTTCATGCCCCGTGGCACCGGCGTCTCGCCGGTGAATACGGCGCAACCTTCGATTCGTCTCATCGCATCGTCCGCGCCAAGGCGAAACGACCCATCCCGTACCGGCGTTACTCGACGCTCCCGGACGATCGCGGCTCGGAGGTTCCGCACACGGACCATCCGCCTCGAACGCAAGGCATCAACCCTCCGCCTGCGCCGGGCCGCGATCTTTCTGGCCGCTCGCACGCGACGGCGGCGCGGCATCCGCGCTTGTGCTCGATGCGTTCGTTGATCTGGCCACCGCCGCATCGCCTTCCAGTTCCTTCAGAATCGCCGCCTCGTCCTCGGAGATCGACGTCTCGGCCAGGCCCACTTCCAGCCCGCTCACGAGTTCATCGTTCGCAGAAAGCTGTTCGAGCATCTCCTCGGCGTTCACCGCTGCCTCGGTCAGCTCCTCGCTCGTCGGCATCTCCGCTGCCGTGCCGGTGCGGGCCAACTCGAGATTGTGAATGTGCGTGCTGATGATGTTGATCTGCTTCGAGAGGATCGACGCGCTCGTGTTGCACCGGGAGATGTCCTTGCGAAGGTGCGCGATCTGCGACGCCAGACGCCGCTTCGCCACCTGCGACGACTGTTTCTTGCCCTCTTCCACCATGTCGGCCTCGCGCTTCTCCAGCCGCGCGATGTCGTCATACATCCGGTCGAGCCGGCCCGACAACGCCGCACGCCGCTCGGCAAGGACGTTGATCTTCTTCGCCTCGTCGCCCTCGCGCGAGAACAGGCTCTTGATCCATTCGGCCAGCGACATTGAATCGTTCTCCTTGCCGGGATCGGCCGGCGCTCCGCGATACAGATAAACGTCTCCATCCTGCCGGCTGACGCGCAGCTCGTCGTCCTGCCGCGCGACCGCCTCGAACGCCTGGCGCACCAGCGGCAGCGGCAGCTCCAGCCGGCGCGCCATGCTATCGGCCGACAGACCGCCGGTCAGCAGGTCGGTCCGGCGGTTCTCAATCTCCCGGCGGACGCGCGCGACCTTCTCACCGACGTCTTCGGGGTCGAAGAGGCGCAGCAGCCGTTCATCGAGTTGCCGACCGGTCGATGCGACGCGCCAACCCCCGCCGGGCCGCGGCGCGACCAGCACGACGCGCACGTTGTGCAGATCGAGGTTCGCGTGATAGACGCTCTCCTCAAACCCGCTCGGGCTGCACACGCCGATCAGGTGCGGGGCTTTGCCGTCGGTCACCAGCTCGCGCACGTGCGCCGTCACCTCCGCCAGCGTCACCGGCGGCGGATTCTCGTTGCCGTCCAGCAGCGGACCGGGCGGGCACAGCACGCTCGCCACCGCCACGCTGCGAAGCTTCTTCCCGAAGAGGAAGCGCCGATCAAACCCGCGCACCGTGAACCCGCGCCCGTGCGGCAGGCGCGACAACCGCTCGCGATCAAACATCCGCCGATCGATCATCGCCGCGCGCAACGCCTCGGCGCGATCGTGATCGGCGCGGCGAAACCACTTTCCCGAAATGACGCGCCCTTCGGCCGCCTTCAGGTTCGCCGCCGCGCCGGCCAGAAAGGCCGACTCGACTTCCAGCGCGTGTTCCGCAGCCGACTTCAATAAACGATCCTCCGAACGACTCGATGAGACCGATCTCCTGATCGGTCACGGACCATACCGATGTTCGATCGCTCGCGCGAGCGCTCCTTGATCGCGCCTCACCGCCCGCGCGGGCGGCCGCACATGCGGCAGAACTTCGCGTACGGCGGGTTGGCGGCGCGGCATCGACCACGATCGCATTCCCAGTGAATCACCGGCGGCGCGCCGTTCTCCCGGAGGCCCGCTCGGTCCGACAGACCCTCCTCGCACATATCTCGAAACGCGGCGCGCAACGATAGAACGGTGATCACCGCCGCCAAGGTCAAAAACCCGATCACGATCAGGCTCGGGGGGCCGATTCCAGTCGACCAGAACACCATCGCTTCAGCCCACCCTTTCCGGCAGGGCGCCTCCGCAGAACACACAGAAGCGATCATCGGCTGCGGGGTAACCGCCGCACTGCTCGCAGCGACGCGGGTTCGTCACCAGCTGCGCGCCGCAATGAATGCAAAAGTTGTCATCGCGCTCGACGCGCCCGCCGCAGGCCGGGCAGCTCCCACCCACCGCGACCCCGACCGGCCGCGAACGCAAATGATCGGATGAGCGAATAATCGGGGGCGCGCTGCCCGCGTCAATCATCGCCAGCGCCTCGGTCGCTGACGCCAGCCGCCGATCGCGACGTGTATACAACTTGCTGAATACACCATCCACCCACGACGGCAGGCCCGGCCGGATGTGCGACGGCAGGTCTCCTCCGCTGGGCCGCTCGCCGCAGCACATTTCAAAGAGAACGATGCCCACCGAGTACAGATCGCTCCGATTGTCGGTCTGCCCCCCGTCCCGCTGCTCGGGCGACATGTAGGCCAGCGTGCCCGAAATGCTGCGGCCCTCCTCGGAAACAAGGCTGCCCGATTGAAGAATGCTCGCCGTGGTGACCTCCCCCGCCTGCCCCAGCCCGAAATCCGTCACCTTCACGTCATCCGTGACAATCGTCTCCACTGGCTTCCGGCCCGCCCCGGCCACCAGCACGTTGGCCGGCTTGATGTCCCGGTGGATCACCCCGTTGGTGTGCGCGTGCTCCAGCGCCCGCAGAATCCCCACCGTGATCTGTTGTACGCTGGACGGCGGCAATCCACGCGGGTGCCTCTCGATCAGCCCCGCCAGCGACAGCCCCTCCACGTACTCCATCACCAGATACGGAACGTCCGCGAACGGGTCCAGGCCGATCGCACGCACGATGTTCGGGTGACGCAGCCCGTGAATGGCGATGCCTTCCTTCTGAAGGTTTCGCACGTACTGCGAATCGGTCGGAACCTTGATGGCGACCGTGTCGTTTTTCCAGATGTGATGGTGGGCCTTCCAAACCTGGCCGAAGCTACCGACCCCGATCTGTTCATCGAGGACGTACTCGCTGATTCGTTCTCCAGCCTTTGGCCCGGTCATGATTCGCCCCTTGCCTGTTCTGTAAACGTTGCAAACGACTGACGGGTGCGGACGCGGACCATTGAACTCATCGCCGCCGCGCGCAGGTCTTTTGCCGTCAACCGTTTACGTGTCGCGCCAGGGACTCGCAGATGATGAAATTATAAGCCCCCGCTGCGGCGAAACCAACCAGCACCACGAACCACGACAGCACGCCGCGGATCCCGCCATCCGCCAGCCAAAACGCCAAGAGAATGTCAACTACGCTGTAACCGCCGATCACCCCAACGCTCACGGCCGCCGCGCCCTGCGCGCTGTTCATCCGAGCTTGTGCCGCCAGCAATGGGCGCATAAACAAGTAGCTCGACCACGGCAGCGCCGCCACCACGACCAGCCAGATGATCGTGAGCTTCACGACTCCGCCGGCCGCCTTGATCGACTCGGGATTCTTATAGGCCCAGTACCCGCCGGCCGCGACGCCCGCGAAGATGATCGCCGTCGCGACCTTCGCCCCGACAAACTTGAAAGCATCTACCAGGAACATCGCGACGCTCCATGCGTCCTGCGGTTGTCAGGCACCCGCATTCCCCGGAAACGGCATGATTCACCGTTACGGTGTAATGCAGACCCTAGATTCAACCTCGAAATGCGCAGAATGGTATTCGATTCT
The DNA here is from genome assembly GCA_015200345.1 of Planctomycetia bacterium. Lineage (NCBI taxonomy): Bacteria > Pseudomonadati > Planctomycetota > Planctomycetia > Planctomycetia bacterium. The sequence continues at coordinate 1,858,360 of CP054187.1, forward strand.
GCCTCGCTTCTATTTTGAACTATAACAGAGAGTTACGTCGCGGCGACTACAATTCGCACCGCCGTTTGGAACCGCACCCCCTTGACGAATCCCGGTCCGACGCCGACACTTTAACGTCTGATTTCGCAGCAAGTTAACTTCTCGGACGTTCCACCGGCCACGGGGGAGCCGGCGAGCAGCACAGGAAAGCCACCATGCCCAAAGCCATCGATCTTCGCAAAGGCCAGTGCGTTGAATACGAAAGCAAACTCTGGATCGTGCACGAAGCATCGCGCGTCTCCAAGGGGAACTGGCGCAGCTACATGCAGGTCAAGCTCAAGAACTTCCAGACCGGCCAGATCATCGATCAACGGTTCAACATGGATGAGGACCTGCCATCGCCTCACGTCGAAGACCGCACCTACGAGTACCTCTATCGCGACGGCGACAGCTTCGTTCTCATGGACATGCAAAACTACGAGCAGGTCAACGTCTCAAAGGACCTCATGCCCGACGCCGAGAGTTACCTGAAGGGCAACGAGAAAGTGATCGCCAAGAGCATCGACGGCCAGATCGTCGGCGTGGAACTGCCCAACACCGTCGTGCTCCAGGTCACCGAAGCGCCACCGGTCATCAAGGGCGCAACGGCCACGAACCAAAGCAAGGATGCCGTGCTGGAAACCGGGCTGAAGGTCCGCGTCCCGCCGTTCATCGTGACCGGCGAAATGGTGAAAATCGACACGCGAACCGGGGAATACATCGAGCGGGCATAGTGTCCCTGTTGCAGTCCACCGGCGCGCGCGCCTACCCGTGGTACCACGACATCGTGCCGTTTCTGGGCGGGCTGGCCGATCCGCTCATGGGAATCACCAGCGCCGCGGCTCGTTTTTTTCGTTCGTTTCCACTCCCTCCAACCGCCGATACGCCCAAGCGCCGTAAACGCGGCGTCACCTTTGTCCTGGGCGGCATCGAAGGCCCCAGCCAACACAGCCGTGACATGGGATTGGGCCTGCTTCGGGGCGGCTATCGCGGCGCGGTGTCGATCTTTCCGTGGAATCGCTGCGTGCCGGTCATCGGCGTGTTTCGAAACCTGATGAGCCATGCCCATCACGAGCAGCAGTCTGATGTGCTCGTAGAACTCATTCGGCAGCATCGGTCGGCTTATCAATCCCCAGTCAACTTCATCGCCCAATCGGGTGGATGCTTCGTAGCCGTCCGAACGCTTGAGAAGCTCGACGCCGCTGACGGCGTCGCGCAGGCCATTCTGCTCGCACCTTCGATTTCTCCCGATTATGACATTCGACCTGCGGCGCAACGTTGTTCCGGCGGACTGTACAGCGTTGGCGGGCGCGGCGATTACTTCTTCCTTGGTCTGGGAACGATGCTCCTGGGTACCTCCGATCGAGTTCATACCCCGTCAGCCGGTCTGGTCGGCTGGCATCATCGCCATGAGAAGTTCCATGAAGTTCGATGGCACCCTTCGTGGACGCGACACGGCTACGTCGGAAACCACATTACAACTTCATCCCGGCGATTTATCGCCGAAGTTATCGCGCCTATCTTCCGCAAACCGTAAGGAAAGACACGCAGTAGCCCATTTCTTGACCCTCTCTCGCCGAGTCGCCTAGAATCGCCCTCCACCAGCCAGCAGGTCTGGCTTCGGGCAGCTCCCGGACACGAGGAATCCAAACCGAATGAACATCGACGAAATCAAAACCCTGACGGATCTGATGGTCGAGAACGACCTGTCGGAGGTCATGATCCGTGACGGCGAGAAACGAATCATTCTCCGCCGAGGCGGTCGAGCTCCCGTTGTGGCATCTGTTCAGGCAGCCATCCCGGCAGACCATGCCGCAGCGGCAGCCCCGGCATCCCCCCCGGCTCCGGCAGCCTTGGTTTCGTCAGCCCCGGTACCGGCAGCCCCCGCGGTGGATGCGAGCCTGTCCACCATCAAGTCGCCGATGGTCGGCACGTTCTACGCAGCACCGGACCCCGACGCGCCGGCGTTTGTAAAGGTCGGCGACCGTGTGAACCCCGATAGCGTCATCGGAGTCATCGAGGCCATGAAGGTTTTCAACGAGATCAAGGCCGAGATCAGTGGGACGATCGAGTCCATAGACGTAACCAGTGGCACACCTGTGGAGTTTGGGCAGGTACTGATGCGCGTTCGCCCCTAGCGGTGTGGTCCAACAAAGCGCAGTCCATCCGACCGAATACGAACAGGAGTCAACGTGGCGTTAGGGGCGTCCCGACCAACCGTGCAAAAACGCAAGTTCTCCAAGATCCTTGTGGCCAATCGAGGCGAAATCGCCCTGCGGGTGATCCGCGCCTGCAAGGAAATGGGCATTCAGACCGTCGCGGTCTACTCGGAAGCCGACCGCGACGCGCCCTACCTGCAACTGGCAGATCAGCGTGTCTGCATCGGCCCTGCGCCGTCGGTGCAGAGTTACCTTCGATCGGATCGAATCATCGCGGCGGCCGAGGTCGCCAACGTCGACGCCATTCATCCCGGTTACGGGTTTCTCGCCGAGAACGCGAGTTTTTCCGAGCAGTGCCGCGCGAGCAAGATCGAATTCATCGGCCCCAGCGCCGAGGCGATCCGCCTGCTGGGCGACAAGGCGGCGGCGAAGAAGCTGGCCAAGAAGACTCGCGTCAAGACGGTCCCCGGCAGCGATGGCGTCGTCGAGGACGACGAACACGCGGTCAAGCTCGCGGCGGAGATCGGCTACCCGGTGATGATCAAAGCGGCGGCCGGCGGCGGCGGCCGCGGCATGCGCGTGGCACATAACGAAGTCACGCTGCGCACACAGATTCGCAACGCTCGGAACGAAGCCGAAACGGCCTTCAAGGACGGTCGCGTCTACATTGAAAAGTTGATCGAGCAGCCGCGGCACGTCGAAGTGCAAATCCTCGCGGACCAGCACGGCAATCGGATTCATCTGTGGGAGCGTGATTGCACGCTTCAGCGGCGGCATCAGAAACTGGTGGAAGAATCGCCCTCGCCGGCGATCAGCGACAAGACGCGACAGGCGCTGTGCGCCGCAGCGGTGAAGCTGGTCGAGGCGGCGAATTATTACTCGGCCGGCACCGTGGAATTCATCGTTGACAAAAATGGTGATTTTTACTTCCTGGAAGTCAACACGCGTATCCAGGTCGAGCACACCGTCACCGAGCTGGTCACCGGAATCGACTTGATCCAATGGATGATTCGCATCGCCGCCGGAGAGAAACTGACCTTGCGTCAGAAGGACATCCCACAGAACGGCTGCGCCATCGAAGTGCGAATCAACGCCGAGGACCCGGCCAACGGGTTCCGCCCTTGTCCGGGTCGGATCGAGGAATTCCGCGCGCCAGGCGGCTTCGGCGTGCGGTTTGATTCGCACGCCTGCGCGGGCTACACCATCGGCCCGAATTACGATTCCCTGGTGGGCAAGCTGCTGGTGCATCGGGCGACGCGCGAAGAGGCGATCCATTGCATGCAGCGCTGCCTGGCCGAGTTTCACATCGCACCGATCAAGACGACGATACCGCTGTTGCGCGAGATCTTCGCCAACGCCGATTTCGCCAACGCCAACATCGATACGGGATTCATCGAGCGCGTCCTGCTGGCGCGCCCGCCGTCCTGACCGTCCGGTTCTACTTCGTCGCCGCGCGCGACAGACACCCCAGAATCACTCGAATCAGAATCGTCGTCTCGACCGGCTTGGTGATGTAATCGTCACAGCCCTCCACGATGCATGTGTCGCGTTCCGGACCGGTTGACTCGGCCGTCAGCGCGATGATCGGGCGGTCAAATCCCTTCGCGCGAAGCAGGCGTGTGGCCGCGTGGCCGTCGAGCACCGGCATGTCCATGTCCATCAGAACGGCCTCGACCGGGGAGTCGGACGCGCGGCCGTCGAGCACGATGTTGACCGCGGCCTTGCCATTGTCACAGACCGAGACGTGTGCCCCTTCGCGGCTAAGCAACCGTGCGATCAATCCGCGCGTCGAAGAGCAATCCTCGACGACAAGAATATGCCGACCCGACAACTCGCGAAAACCGTGGCCGCGCCCATTGCCATTTCCGGCATCAGCAACCATGTCGAACCTGCCTCCTCGTTGGAGCGACAACCACCCTGCGTCGCTCGTTTGCGCACACTCAACCCGGCAAACCGGAAGGGCCGATTCGCGCCCTGTGGCGGTACACCAGTAGGCCCATCGGCGATTACCAATGAGCAATTCACATCGTTCAATCCTAGGCGCGTCACTCCATACTTATCTGACCTTTTTGGGATGTGTCGCTACGCACGGCCCGAAAGTGCGAAAAATGGAGCGGCGCTGCCCATGCCAGCCGACGTCATCGAGTCCGCTGGAATCGACTATGTTTGTCGCTTTCCGAACGCGATCACCTCATTCAGACTGCCCGACCGAAAGCCCTCAAGGTCGAGCGCGACGTATGCATACCCGAGCGATCGCAACGCCTCCGTGACGCGCTGCCGAAGCGCCGGCTCGGCCAATCGCGCGATCTGCCCGCGAGGGACCTCGATCCTCGCCAGCGCCCCCCGCGACGCATCCCCATGATGGCGGACGCGACACTCGACCAACCCCTCGCCCCGCAGGACCTGCTCGGCCTGCTCCACCATCGCCAGTTTCTCCGGCGTGACCGCCTCCCCATAGGGCAAGCGGCTCGACAGGCACGGGGCGGCCGGTTTGTCGGCCGTCGGCAGACCGAGCCACCGCGACGCCGCGCGGACATCGGCTTTGGTCAATCCGGCTTCGGCGAGCGGGGCACGAACGCCGAACTCGGCCGCCGCGAGCAGACCCGGGCGATGATCGCCCAAATCGTCGGCGTTGGTGCCGGAAGCGATGGTCGCCAGCCCATGCCGCGTAAGCAGCGGCGTCATACGCGAATAAAGTTCGGTCTTGCAGTGATAACAGCGATTGACGGGGTTGGCGAGGTAGGCGGGATTTTCAAACTCCCGCGTTGAAATGACCTCATGCCGCGCACCGATATGCTCCGCCAGGCGACGGGCGTCGGCTAATTCGTTCGCTGCGACGCTGGGGCTTGCGCCCGTGACGGCCAGCACGCGCTCCGTGCCAAGCGCATCGACCGCCAGTTTCAAGACGAGCGTAGAATCGACCCCACCGCTGAAGGCTACCGCTGCGCTGCCCAGTTCCCGAAGGATGGCATTCGCGCGTTCGAGCTTTGCCGCCGCATCCGTGACGATCATCGCCGCTCCATCGGCCATGAAGACATCTTAACCGGTCTGCGGCGCGGCGTCGCATCAGCGCGAAGGTGCGTCCGGAGCGCTCCTGCTGCCCTTGGCTCATGGTGTCTCGGGAATGCGACTCCCGTGCGGGTCGGCGACGCCGGGCATCTCCTGCTCGATCCGCGATTGAAGCTCCGTCCCGACGTAATGCTCCATCCGACCGGCCGGTTCGTGCAGGTGATCCAACGGGAGCGGAAAGTGTTTGTTCAGATAGGCCTCCCACAAGCGATGCGCCCGGACGAGGCTCGCGGCCGCGGCGCGCCCGGCGTCGGTCAGCCGAAGCGTCTGCTGCGACGGCTCAAGAAGTCGATCACGCAGCAGCGTTCGCACGGCCGAGCGGGACGTACGCGTCGCGCCGATCGAGTCAAAAAGCACGTCCACGGTCAGGGGCCGGCCGCCGGCGCGCTCCTCCCATCGGTACACCATTCCGAGCACGTCCTCGCGCGCGATGCGCAGGGCAAGCGTCCACTGCCGCCAGCGCTTGCTGATGTAACCGTGCCGCGGCGCAAGAAACACCGCCAGCGCGAAGAACGCGGTCGCAACCGTGGCCATCATCGCGGCGGGCGGCGTGTCGATGACGTACGCCGCGATCAGATAGCCGATCACTCCGCTCACCGCGCCGATCACCGCCGCCAGCACGAGCATCGTCTTGAGCCGATCGGTCAGCAGGTATGCGGTGGCCGGCGGCGCGATGAGCATGGCGACGACGAGAATCGAACCAACCGCCTCAAACGAGGCCACGGCCGTCGCGGCGACGAGCGTCATGAGCAGGTAGTGAACGAGTGTGGCGCTGATGCCCATGGTCGTCGCGAGAAACGCGTCGAACGAGACGATCTGCAATTCCTTGTAGCAGAGCGTCACAAACATGAGATTCACGGCGCACATGCCGGCGAGGATGGCCGTTTGGCGCGGGAGGGGCCATTCGCGGCCGAAGAGAATGAGCGGATAGCCCGGCGCCGCGCCGATATCGCCGTACAGCACGCAGCCGGGGTCGAGATCGACGCTGTCGGCGACGAAGGTGATGAGCAGGACGCCGAGCGCAAAGAGTGACGTAAATACGACGCCCATTGAGGAGTCCTCGGGGACCTTTCCCCACTGATGCAGCAACTGCGTCGCGTAGGCGGTGAAGACGCCGACAATCAAAGCGCCGATCAGCATGGGCACGACGTGCCGCGTGCCGGTGAGAATGAACGCCAGGGCCAGGCCCGGCAGCACGGCGTGCGAGATCGCGTCGCCCAGCAGCGCCATGCGCCGCAGCACAAGAAAACACCCGAGCACCGCGCACGCCACGTTGCACAGGACGGCGGTCGCCATCACCCAGCCATCATCGGGCGTGAGCATGGCCAGCATCGGCATCAGCGCGGCGGCCTTCATGCGACGGCGCCTCCCGATCGCACTACCGGCGCGGGCGGATTCACGCTGCGGCGGCGAATCAGGCTCACCACGACGCCGCGCTGCGGGGCGAAGAGCATCGACAGGGCGAAGATCACTGCCGAAGTCAGTACCACTGCCGGGCCGGTCGAAATCTTGGCGTGCAGGGCGCTGATCGCGCTGCCGACGACGCCGGAGACGGCCCCAAAGAACGCGGCCAGCACGATCATGCGATGGAGCCGATGCGTCCAGAATCGAGCCGCGGTCGCGGGGATGATCAGCAGCGCCGCCATCAGCACGACGCCGACGGCCGGCAGTCCGACGACCGTGCAGACGACCAGCAGGAGCATCAGCGCAAGGTCCAGCCGTCGCACCGGCCAGCCCTGCGACGCGCCGAATTCACGATCAAAACAAAGCAGGCGGAACTCCTTGAACAGCAGTGTCACGATTGCGACCGTCGCGGCGGCGACCGCGGCGATGGTCCAAACATCCTCGGGCAGCATCGCGGCGGCCTTGCCGAACAGGAATCCGTCGAGTCCGGCCGAGTTACCCAGGTGCAGATCGCCGATGATGCGCGACAAGCACAACCCTGCGGCGAAGAAGCCGCTCAAGACGATTCCGATGGCGGCGTCTTCCTTCACGCGCGTGTGATCGCGAATAAATGCCACGGCGGCGACACCCAGCGCGCCGGCGACCGCCGCCCCGGCGAGCAGCGCGAGGAAGCTCCGATCGCCCGTCAGGAAAAACGCCACCCACAACCCCGGCAGCGCCGCATGCGCGAGCGCATCGCCCATCAGCGCTCGCCGGCGCAACACCGCGAGGCTGCCGATCACGCCGGAGCACAATCCCAACAGGCCCGTGCCGATCAGCACGATCCGCGTGTTGGGATCCTGAAGCGTCAGCAATCGAAAAAGCTCATCCGTCATTGGAGTAACAGCGAAACGCTCCCGCTGCATCGCGTGCGTTTTCGACGCACCGGCTTTTTACACCCGCTTCGCCTGGCGCAAGGCCTCGCCGGCCGCGTCCAGGATCGTCAGCCGCCCGCCGTAGGTCTCCTGAAGATTCTTGTTGTTGAACACCTCGCGCGTCGGCCCGGCGGCCACCACGCGCAAGTTCAGCAGCACCGTGTAATCAAAGTACTCCGGCGCGGTCTGCAAATCGTGATGCACGGCGATGACCGTCCGTCCCGACGTGCGCAGCGCCTTGAGCAACTCCACGATCGCCGCCTCGGTCGCCGCATCGACCCCCGCAAACGGCTCATCCATGAAATAGACTTCCGCATCCTGTACCAGCGCCCGCGCGAGAAACACCCGCTGCTGCTGACCACCCGACAACTGGCTGATCTGACGGTGCGCATAATCCGCCATCCCCACGCGCGCCAAACCCTCCATCGCCGCTGCGCGATCCGCTCGCCCCGGACGACGCAGCCAGCCCAGCCTCCCGTATCGGCCCATCAGCACCACATCCAGCGCGCTCACGGGAAAATCCCAGTCCACCGTTTCGCGCTGCGGTACATAACCCACGCGGCGGCGACACCGTGCCAGCGGCTGACCAAAAATCTCGATCCGCCCGCTGGCGATCGGCACCAGACCCAGCACCGCCTTGAGCAACGTCGTCTTGCCGGCGCCGTTCGGCCCCATGACGCCGATCAATCGCCCGGCAGGCAACTCCAGGTCCACGTCCCACAGCACCGGCTTGCGGTCATAGGCGACGGTCACATCGTGCACTTCGACAGCGATCATCTTGAATTCATCGGCATCGGGGCGTGGCGAAGCCGGTTGGACTCGATTCGCACCCGATTCGCTGGTTTCGGCCTTCATCACCGATGGTGAGCTTGCCCGCGGTGTCATTGCAGCGCCTTTACAATCGTCTCGACGTTGTGCCGCACCATGCCGATGTACGTCCCCTCGGTCGTCCCCGCCGCCCCCATGGCGTCGCTGAACAGCTCGCCGCCGATGCGCACGACGTGGCCCCGCGCCTTGCAGCCCTCGATCAGCGCCTGAATCGTCCGCGGATTCACGCTGCTCTCGATGAACACCGCGGGAATCTTCCGAGCAACCAGCGTATCCACCAGATCATTGATCTTCTTCAATGCCGCTTCGCTCTCGGTGCTGATCCCCTGGATCGCCAGCACCTCCATGCCGTACGCCCGGCCGAAATACCCGAACGCGTCGTGCGCCGTCACCAGCACGCGCCGTTCGACCGGCAGCGACGCGATGCGCAAACGGCACCAGTCGTGCAATTCGTCCAGCTTTGCGGTGTAGTCCGCGGCGCGCGCGGCAAACTCGTCTTTCCACGCCGGCCTCACTGCGCTCAACCCATCGCGGATCGTGCCGACGGCGGACTGCCACAGCGACACATCGAACCAAACGTGCGGATCAAATTGACCTTCAAACTCCGGCGGCTCGCGCAACTTTGACGGGTCGATATCCTGCGTCACGGCGTACACGGGTTTCTTCCGCGCCATCTGCACGAACAGATCGGCCATTTTGCCTTCCAAATGAAGACCGCCGTAGAAGATGACCTCGGCGGCGGACAGGGCGCGATGGTCGGCCGGCGTCGCTTTGTAAAGATGCGGATCGACGTGCTCCCCCATGAGGCCGGTGACCTCGACGCGCGGGCCGCCGATGTTGCGGACCACATCGGTGATCATGCCGATTGTGCAGACGACTTTCAGGGGGGCGTCGGTCGCCGTGCCGGCGCCGGGCGAGGCCGCGGCTTGCCCGCTCGGGGGGGCTTCGCGGCAGCCGGCCGTCGAAGGCACGAGCACCAGCGCGAGAAGCCCGAGGAGGACCGGCCTCCGGCATTTGAACCAAACAAGATGGGGCATACAATCTATCTCCGTGGCCTAGAAGTGTAGCATAGGCTACAATTTGCCGCAATGGAGACGGCGAGATATTCCGCCGGCTCGCCATGGCCCGCGTTAGGAGCTGCCTCGTGGCTCGAAAACGTCTATCCGCCGCCCGGAAACCGGCCTCCGGAACGCCCGGTGCTCCAGCGCGCAGCCGGCGCAACCACGCCGACGCCTTCCGCGCCAGCCGCCAATCCAACGCCGCCGAGACGGCCGAGGACTACGCCGAATTGATTGATGAGTTGATCCGTCAGAATGGCGAAGCGCGATCGGTGGAACTCGCGGCGCGGCTGGGGGTGTCCCACGTGACGGTGGCCAAGACGATCCGGCGGTTGTGCCGCGAGGGGCTGGTGCAGGCCAAGCCGTATCGAGCCATTTTCCTAACAGCGCAGGGCCAGGCACTGGCCGAGCGCTGTCGCAAGCGGCACGAAGAAGTGGCGTTGTTTCTCGTCGCGCTGGGGGTCTCGTCCGCGACGGCCGAGATCGACGCCGAAGGGATCGAGCATCATGTCAGCGATGAGACGCTCGAAGCGATGCGCCGGTTCATAAAAAAAGGCCCGCGCCGATGAGCGCGAGCCTTTGAGAGTTAAGCGTCATTCGTCCGCGTGGCGTCAGATCCCGCCACCGCCACCGCCACCACCACCGCCCTGGCCTCCAAGGCCGCCGCCCTGGTTGTTCGTCGGCGGTTCCGTTGCATCACCGCCAGGGAATCCAGGCGGAATATTCTGATAGACGTCGCTTGTACCGCACCCCAGCGGGATGGTGCAGGACGGATCGGCGTTGAAGTCCGGCGTCTCCAGCAGCGGGAACATCAGGTTCAACTGATCCGCCGGCGTGCAGAACGTCAACACGGTGCCGCAGATGGGGATCGACGCCAGCGTGTTGACGCAGCCGTTGTTCAGGACCGTCCCGCCGGCGAGGATCGCCGTCGCGCCGAGCATCAGCTTCCGCAGTTTTCGTGCATGGGTCATGGATTTCATGGATCGCTTCCTCAAACTGTCTATTCAGCGAGGCACGTTTAAGTCACTCCTGGTCACGGGCCGATGGTTGTCACCGGACAGCCGTAGAACAGATCGTCGCCGCCGTTCAGGATTCCGCCGGTGGGCGCGCCGTTCTCTCCGATCACCTGCACGTTCGGAACGCCGCACACGTTGAAGATGCCCAGGAATCGGCCGTTCGCATCAATCAACGACGGCGACAAGGATGTCACCCCGGTCTGCAGCGCCATCACGGTGCAGGAACCGAGCTGGGTCAGAAACGCGCCGGAGAGAATCATCAGCGCAAGCTTCGCGGCTTTGTAACGTCGCATCATCGCAAACTTCTCCGCCAAATTCCCCGAGGCAGGCTACGGCAGGCAGGCTGGAATGGCCGCCGCCGGGCAAACCGGCTGCTTCCATCTCTCCCTAATGCTACCCGCCCCCCGCCCGGCTTTCAAGGGGTTTTGTGCGAACGATCGCGGGTCGCGGCGGCAGCGTCACGATCGCCGTGGTGCCGCGAAATCCGGTTGCCGAATGAAGCATAGCAAACTGGCCATAAAGCGTCAGAAACCCGTTCCTATCGGGCTGTTACGAGCCTGTTAGCCTTGTGATATCAGCGAAATTCAGCGGCCCAGAATCTGGCGGATGCGGTCAGGCGTGACGGGGTGAATCAGACCCTTGTTGGTGATGATTCCGGTAATCAGCGAGGCGGGGGTCACGTCAAACGCCGGGCTGAAACAGGGCACCTCGACCGGGGCGAAGCGATCCAGGCCCACGCGGCGAATTTCCTCCGCGTCGCGGAACTCAATCGGAATCCCCGAGCCGTCCTTGATGGACGTGTCGAACGTCGTGACCGGCGCGGCCACATAGAACGGGACGCTGTGCGCGGCAGCCAGCACGGCCAATCCGTACGTGCCGATCTTGTTGGCGGTGTCGCCATTGGCGGCGATGCGATCGGCGCCGACGATGACCAGCTGGGCCTGCTTCTGCGCGAGGATGACAGCCGCCATGTTGTCGCACATGAGAATGGTTTCGATGCCGGCGCGGGAGAGTTCCCAGGACGTGAGCCGCGCGCCCTGAAGCAGCGGGCGGGTTTCGTCGACAAACACGCGAAATTTTCGGCCCGCCTCGTGCGCCGCGTACATGGCAGCCAGCGCGGTGCCGTACTCGCTGGTGGCCAGCGCGCCGGCGTTGCAATGGGTGATGATGCCGGCGCCGTCGGGAATGAGATCTCGACCGACCGCGCCGATCGCGCGGCACATGGCGGCGTCCTCGTTGCGAATGGCATGGGCCTCGATGAGCAGGGATTGAAAAGCCGCTTCCCATTCCAGTCCGGCGGGCAAGGCCTCGGCCTTGCGGCGCATACGGTCCAGTGCCCAGAAGAGGTTGACAGCGGTCGGGCGGCTCGTGGCCAGAAAATCGCAGATCTGCCGCGTGCGGAAGCGCCAATCGTCGATCTCGTAGAACTCATCAAGGCCGACGAGCACGCCGTAGGCGGCGGCGACACCGATGGCCGGGGCGCCGCGGACCTGAAGCGTCTTGATGGCGTCCCAGACCTGCTGGAGTGTCACGCACGTAATATATTGCACGTCGTTGGGCAGAAGGGTCTGATCGATGAGCTGCAGCGCCCCGCGCGGGCCGGCCCCCTGGTTCCACCAGACCGGACGAAGCACCTGACGCGTCGGATCGGGCACGGCCTCGGCTTGGCCGAGCATGGTCAGGTTTGGCGTGCGGCGCGGATTCATGGCACGTCACCCGCCAGTTCGGCCATCAGTTCCACCTCGACGGCGGCATTCATCGGAAGCGCCGCCGCGCCGACGGCGGCGCGCGCGTGGCGACCGGCCTCTCCGAAGATTTCGACCATGAGGTCGCTCGCGCCGTTGGCGACTTTGGGCTGATCGGAAAAACCCGGCGCGCTGTTCACGAAGACGGCCAGGCGCACGATGCGACCGATCCGGTCGATTCCGCCGGCGACGTCCGCGGCGATGGCAAGGGCGTTCAGACCGGCCTGACGCGCGGCCGCGCGGGCCGCCTCAAGATCGACCTCCGTCGCGACCTTGCCCGTCGCGGTCAGTTGGCCGTTCAGAAAGGGCAGCTGCCCGCTGACAAAAATCAATCGGCCCGCGCGGATGCCGGGGAGGTACGAGCCGATGGCCTGCGGCGCCGGCGGCAGGGTCAACCCCAGTTGCGTCAGCTTCTCGGAAGGCGTCACGGTTGCTCCTCGTCGTCGGTCTCGCCGACCCCTTCGTGCAGCACGGCGTCGATATCTATATCCGTCTTGATGCGATCCAGCTCGGCGAAGGCCGCCGCGTCCTCCTCGTCCAGTTCGTCGAGCATCTCTGCTCCGTCGTCATCCGCCGCGCCCCGCCGCGCGCCAGCCTCGGTTACGACCGTGTCCTCGCCGGACTCATCGGCTGCCTCGGAATCGTCTTCCGGAGCACGGCCCGCCATCGCCGCTTCGCCGGCCCGGTTGTATTCCCACTCGCCGCCGACGGTGATCGGCTCGGCAGACAGCAGCGTGATCGAAATCGGCCCGTGCAGCAGCTCCTGTCGCACGGCGACGCGCTTCTGACGGATCAGCTCCAGCAGCGCCAGGAACAGGCCGATCATCTCGACCTTGGTTCGCCCGATGAACACTTCCTCAAAGCCCAGGTCGCGCCCCTCGCGCACGAGCCGGTCCAGCAGGTCGGTCGCATGGAGCGAGATCGGCGTGTCGTCGAAGAGCACGTCGTGCGTCGGCGCCTTCGCGCCGATGGAGGACATCAACTGGTTGAACGCGGCGACGAGATCCCAGATCTGCACGTCTTCAAGGTCCACCGCGTTGGATTTTGGAATCACATCGCGCGCCGGGATGCGCGACCATTTCATGGCCTGCAATTGCGCCGCCGCGCCCAGCTCGAACGACGCGTCCTTGAACTTCTTGTATTCCAGCAACTGCCGCACCAGTTCCAGCCGCGGGTCGGACAGGTCTTCCTCACCGCCCTCTTCGACCGGCGGCCGCGGCAGCAGCATGCGGCTTTTGATCTCCATGAGCGTGGCGGCCATGACGAGGAAATCGCCGGCGACGTTCGGATCGATCGCCGCGAGCGTCTCGACGTAGCGGCAATACTGCTCCGTCACCCGCGCGATGGGGATGTCATAAATATCCACCTCGTCGCGCCGGATCAGATAAAGCAACAGATCCAGCGGGCCGTTGTAGACGTCGGTTTGGACGGAATAATCTGCCATCGCGGGCTATCCTAGCCGGTGCGAGAAAAGGCCGCGAGCCAACGAAGCGCGCTCGACGCACCTCACCAATACCCATGCGCCCATCAATGCCCGACGTGGCCCGCGCTGCCGAACATCGCCTCGGCCGCTTCCATCAGCGTCTCGCTCGTGGCCGGGTGCGGGTGGATCGTCGTGCCGATGTCCTCGGCCACGGCCGCCATTTCAATCGCCAGCGCTCCCTCGGCGATCAGGTCGCCCGCGTGGGCACCGACCAGGCCGACCCCCAGCAACCGTTGCGACGACTTGTCAAAAATGAGCTTCGTCAGACCATCGGTGCGGCCCATCGCGACGGCGCGGCCGCTGGCGCTCCACGGATACTTGGTGATCTTCACGTCCAGGCCTTTGGCCTTGGCCTCGGCCTCGGTCACGCCGCACCAGGCGACTTCGGGGTCGGTATAGACCACTGCCGGAATGCACGCCGGATCGAACACGGTCGGCTTGCCGAGAATCGCTTCGACGGCGACCTTGCCCTCGCGGCTGGCCTTGTGGGCCAGCATCGGCTCGCCGGCCACGTCACCAATCGCAAAGATACGCTTGTCGGTGGTGCGCCGCTGCGGGTCCACGGTGATGAAGCCGCGGTCGTTTACCGCCACCTTGGTGTTCTCCAGTCCCAAGTTGTCGGTGTTCGGTCGTCGGCCGACCGAGACGAGCACGCGGTCAAATTCCAGCGTCTGCTCCTGCCCGCCTTGCGAGAACGTGATCGCGACGGCGCTGCCGCTCTTTTTCGCCGACTTCAGCGCTGCGCCGGTGAGAATCGCCTTGAACTGTTTCTTCAGCTTATTCAACAACGGTCGCGTCAGATCGGCGTCGGCCCCCATGAGCAGGCTGTCCAGCGCCTCCAGCACGGTGACTTCGCTGCCGAGCGTGGCGTAGACCTGACCCAACTCGAGGCCGATGTAGCCGCCGCCGATGACCAGCAGCCGCTTGGGAATTTCCTGCATCTTCAGGGCGTCGGCCGCGTCCCAGCACAACTCGCGCGGCATGATCTTCTCGGGCAGCAGTTTCGCCACCGATCCGGTGGCGATGATGCAGTGCTTGAACTTGACGCGCGCGACCTCGCCGCCCTCGATGCGCACCGTCTTGGAATCCTCGAACTCCGCGATGCCGGTGATGTAGTCCACCTTACGCGAAGCGAGCAGCGTCTTCACGCCGCCGGCCAGCTTCTTGATGACGCCGTTCTTCCAGTCGCGCAGCTTCGCGACATCGGTCTGGGGCTTGCCAAACGTGACGCCCCACGCGGCTGCTTCGTGCGCCTCGTCGATGACCTTCGCCACGTGCAGAAGCGTCTTGCTCGGAATGCACCCCTCGCGAAGGCAGACGCCGCCGGGCACCTCGGCCTTTTCAATCAACGCCGTCTTGATGCCGTGATCACCGGCGTAGACGCCCGCGACGTAACCGCCAGGCCCGCCCCCGATAATCAGAAGATCGACTTCCTGCGTGAACTCGCCGACAACCATGGTGTGTTCCTCGATGGTGCAATCATGCCGCCGTGCCCGAAAGAACTCCCCACCGGGCATCGAGCGGATCCGCTCCGGGCCGAGCCGATTTTAGGGTCGCCGACGCACCGCGCCAAACACCGCCAAGCTTAGTGAATAAACTCGCGCGCGTTGGGCGAATCGTCGTCGGTGCGAACTTTCGGCTGGTCCTTCGTCCACTCGTGATGGTTCGCGTCGGCCGTGTTCAACGGCTCGATGTGAACCGTGGTCCGTGCCGTGGGCCAGTGCGTGGCGATGGCATCCTCGATTTCGTGCCCCAGCGCGTGCGCCGTCGCGACGGTCGTCTCCGGCAACACGACCAGGTGCATCTCGATGTGCCGCTCCGCCCCGCTCTGCCGTGTGCGCAGACCATGCACCTCCACGAATCGGCTTGCGAACGGTTGGATCAGCGCGGCAATCCGATCGAGATCCTCCTTCGGCAGGGCCGCGTCGGTGAACTGCCGGTACACCTCCCGAAAGATGTGCAGCCCGATGAACACGAGGCACACCGCCACGCCCAGCGACAGAAGATTGTCCACCAGCGGATAGTTGCCCACAGCGCCGATGAGCAGGCCGACGGCCAATCCGCCCGTAATATAGATATGCGTCTGTAAGTGCATCGCCTCGGCATAGACCGCCGGCGAACGCGTCGCCCGCGCCTCACGCAGCAGGTACAACGACACAAACAGGTACAGCACCGACGCCGCGCCCATCGCCGCCACCACGTACCACGGAATCGCCTCCGGCGACTTGCCGTGAATAATCCGATCCACCGACTCGTACGCGATGCCGAGCGCCGCCGCGATCACGAACGACGCCTCGACCGACGCCCCCAGCGCCTCGAACTTGCCATGGCCGAACGGGTGCGAGCGATCGGCCGGTCGCGCCGCGATGTACACCGCAATCAGCACGACGACCGAATCAAGGCCGTCCAGCAGCGTGTGAATGCCCTCGGCAACCAGGCTGGCCAGACCGAGCGTAATACCCAGCGCCAGTTCCACAATACAAACCAGTGCACTGGTGACGATGCACAACTTGACCGCGCGGAGCCGCCGCTGGGTTTCAAGCTGCTCCGGTGTGTGGGTCAATCCTTCGCTCATGGTGCACGCGGCGGGCCGCGTCCTGCTTATCGTACGCCCCGCCGCACGCCAAGCAAACGCCGTTTATACTCCCGGCGCACAGGCCGCGCGGCGGCCCCCAGCGAGTCCTCTGCATGACGGATGCCGACGCGACGATCATCATTCCGAATTACAACGGAATGCGGTTCCTGCCCGATCTGATGGCTTCGCTCAAGCGACAGAGCCTCGGCGGGGCACGCATCATCGTGGTCGATGACGCCTCGACGGATGACGGCTGCGCCTATCTGCGCAGCGAGCACCCGACGGTGACGGTGTTACGGAACGAGCGCAACCTCGGTTTCGCGGGCACCTGCAACGCCGGTCTGCGCGCCGCGACGACGACATTCGTCGTGCTCCTGAACAACGACACGACCGTGGACGAGGATTGGCTGGCAGCGGGCCTCGCGGCCTTCGATGCGCCGGACATCGCCGCCGTCGCGTCGCTCGTGGTGCTGGCCGAACCGCCGCATCGGATCGACACCGCGGGGGATGTGTATTCCGTCGTCGGCGCCGCGGCCAAGCGCTGCCACGGGCGGCCGCGCGAGTCGGCCCGCGATCTGCCGCGCGAGGTCTTTTCCGCATGCGGCGCGTCGGCGTTCTATCGGCGCGAGAGGATCGCGCAGCTCGGATGCCTCGACGAGCGCATGGTAAGCTACTACGAAGACGTGGACATGGGTTTTCGGCTTGCCTGGGCGGGCCTTCGCTGCGTGTTCGAGCCGCGATCGGTGTGTTATCACCGGCTTAGCGCATCGTACGATCCGCGCGGCTGGAATTATCATTTCAATTCCGCACGCAACGCGGAGATCATCTGGCAAACGCTCATGCCGCAGTCGATCCGCGACGAATTCGCCGACGCGCGGCGCGCGTTTCTCGCGATTCAAGCGGCGCACAAATGGCGACTGGGCTGTCTGAAGGCGCATCGCGCAGGCCGTCGCGCGGCCGCCGAGGCCGTTGATTGGATCGCACAGAAGCGCGCCGACGTGGCGAAGTTAGCCGGCGATTCAGGCGTCACGGCGGAGCAAATCGCAGCGCGGCTGGAACGCGATTGGTGGCGGCTGCATGGATGGGGGCGGCGCTAGGCGTCGATGCGACATGATCAGCGTCTTGTGCGTCAATTATCGAAGCGCCGGGGATGTCATAAATCTGGCAGCGAGCCTCCGCGCGTCGAAAAACGTCCCAACGCCGATCGAGCTGATTGTCACAAACAACTCGCCGGACCAACCGCTGCGGCTCGAATCCGATTCGCGCGTTTCGGTGAGCGTCTTCGACGCGCCGAATATCGGTTTCGCCGCCGGCGTCAATCATGCCCTGCGCCACGGCACCGGCGACCGGATCATGATCGCCAATCCCGACGTAACGGTGCAACCCGATACGCTCGCCGCCGCATGCGATTATCTCGACGCCCATCCCGAGGTCGGCATCGTCCTGCCGCGATTGCTCAACCCCGACGGCACGGAGCAGGCGTCGATCCGCCGGTTTTACACTTGGCCCGTGGTACTTTACGCGCGCACGCCGCTCCGCGCACTGGGCTTTCGCCCGAAGTTCTTCCGCGACTATCTCTACGAATCGCTCCCGCGCGACCAGCCCATCGACGTCGACTGGGGCATCGGCGCCGCCATGTTCCTGCGCCGCGCCGACTGCACGGGCGGCATCTTCGACGAACGGTTCTTTCTGTATTTCGAGGATGTCGATCTTTGTCTGCGAATGTGGCAGCGCGGCCGGCGAGTCGTCTATTGCCCGCACCTGACCTGCCTGCACGCGCATCGCCGCGCGAGTCGCAATCCCTTCAGCGGTGCAGGCTGGATGCACCTGCAAAGCATGATGCGATTCATCCGCAAACATGGCGGCCTGCCGCAGCGACCGACACGCCGCGCGACGCCGTCCGCGATGCCCCTCGAATAGCTCCAACCAACGCTGCTTCGTTACGGCCCGCCGAGCGATTGAAATCGGTGCAGCCACGTGTGCGCCGCGCGAACGTGCGCCCCAGCCGCGGCGCCCCGCACCGCGAACGCCTCCGGCTCGCGCTGGCAGCGATCGAGCAATTCAGCTAACTCGGCCCGCGAACCGAATCGGATCAGCTGCGACGTCACGCCCGACGCGTCGCCCAGCGCGGCGTCTGCCGTGTCATCATACTGACGTACCGCCACGCACGCGTTCATCGCCATGGCATCGAGTATCGCGTGAACGCGGGATTCCGCCGGATCCAGAACGACAAGCAAGCCCGCTCTCGGTACCACGCCGCCCTGCGCGACGCAGGCCACTTGGGGTTCGTGTGAGCGAACGACGGCCGCGTACGCCTCGTTCACCAGCGCGGGGATCAGCAGCCTTGCAACGCGCTCCAACAGCCCGCCGCGGACCGACGCGCTGCGAAGGTGAAAACCCAGGTCGCGCTCCGCTCTCGACAGCAGCGACTCCGCATCCGCGGGTTTCAGCGTGTCCACCCGCGCCGCGCCCAGCGCCGCCGCGCGCTCATACAGCTTCACGTGCGTCGCAAGGTTCAGCCCCGCCGCCGCGGCCGACGTGCTCAAGGAGGTCGCCAGCAGCGCGATTCCTCGCGACGCCGTCGAATCACCGCTGGGCGAGGAACCCGACGGATTCGCCCCGCGCTGCGCGGCGGTCACCCCCGCCGCCGGCGGGCACAGCACGATGCGAGCCGCCGGAAATCCCGCTTCCACGGCCGCGGTCTGTTGCCGCGCGCTTCGCGCAATGAGCATCGCGCCAGCGGGAACCTGGCCGAGCCAATCCGGAACGAGCGCTTGCCCGTGCGTCGGCATGATCGCCAGGCTCACAGGCGGCAACCGATAGGGCAGGGCGATCGGAAGACTGTCCAGCAGGATGATTTCAGATGGCCGCCACGAAGCCAGCCGCTCCTCCATCGCCAGTGGATGCACCGCATCGGGTCGATCATAGACAAAGGTAACAACCTCCGCGCCGGCGGCCGACGCCCCCTCGCCCAGTCGCGACGCCGTTTCCCACGCCGCCGCCGACGGCGCGCCGGACGCAATCACGAGTCGATCCCGTTGCGACGCTGATGAACCGGCCTGACCCGGCGCGACTTGCTCCAGCACCGAGTTTAGCGCCGCGCGCCGCGCGGCGCGTTGCCCCGCAACGTCCTGCGAAATCGCCGTCAGCCGCGTCGAGATCTCATGAACATCCGAATGCGAAAAATGGGGCCACGACAGGACCCGATCCGGCGCCAGGTAACCATTCTGCTCAAGCAGAAATCGGTGCAGATCATCCCACGCCGCCGAGCCCGCGAAAATCAGAAGCCGACCGCGCTCCAGGTCGGCCACGAAATCGTGCAGGCAGATCGCCAGCGCCGCCCTCGCCGCGTCCTCCTCGATGACAAACACGGCCTGATGCGGCGCGAGCCGCGCCAGCAGCAGCGCCGCCTCGGCGCCCTGCCCCATTCCGACGAGCAACACATTGCCGCTGCCGGGTGCGAATGCCTCAACCAGCGCTTCGGCCCGCGCGTGCGGCATCGTTGTGCGGCCCAGCCACGCCGGCGTACCATCCGCCCCCTGCCAGCAAAGAGTCATCGCGCCATCGCGCCCGGTCACGAACCGCACACTCGCCGGCAACGTGGCGCCGCGAAGCAGGCCGGCGCTATTCGGCAACCGCCGGGCCAAAGAAGTCAATTGTCGTTCTAGCCGATCCGGCGAGAGGCCTGCGACGAGTGCGGCGCCCATCCGTGGACTCCGAATCCATGGGGTGAGAAGTTATTGCAGCGCGCCGGTCCAGCGATCCACGGCGATCCAAGCGAGAAAAATCATCCAGGCTGCGTACAAGGCGAATGCGGGTACCAGATGCCGAAGCGTGATCCGCGGCGCGAACTCCTTTTCCCATGCGTGCGTGTCGGCCACCGCCTCGGGGCTCATGGCCGTCGCGTCGTTCGCGCTCATACCCCCTCCGCCTCCAAGGTCGCCTCGCCCGCCCCGCAAACGGGTATGCGATAATTGCGATCGAACGCCGTGCGAAAATCGTAGACGTCGTCAAAGTCTTCGATCACGTCGTCCGGCTGCTTCTGAAGCAGGCCGTTCGCCACCAACGCGAAAACCATCTCGCCGAAATCACGCGTGCTGCGAATGCCCCAGTGGCGAAGCACCGTGCCGGCCATCAGCCCCCAGCGATCGATCGCCAGATCGCGCAGCCCGCGACAGAGATCGGCTCCGCTGACGTGGAGGTTCATCCCGTCAGCCAGTTCCTCGATTCCCCCCATCTCTTCGATCAGCTTCACGATGCGCGGAGGAAGCCGCCCCTTGATCAGCAGATCCATCAGCGTGTCTATATCCACTTCGTGATGGTGCATCCAATCGAGCACGGCACGGACCTGCTTCACGTTCGGCCCGTGAACCTGCCGCACCGTGTAATCCAATCCCTGGCGCAGAAAATCGTACGCATCAGGCGAGTACCGCCCCAGTTCCCGCGCCACTTCAACAATGTCTTTGACTTCGGTCTCGCTCATAAACCGTCGCACGATTATAGGCAAAACCGGCCGACGCGTCGAAGCCCGTTGCCGATTGCCCCGTCCCCCCGGGGGGGACACCCGAACAACGCCACTGCCATCAGGCTCATGTCACGCGCCGGGGGGACGCGGCTCGGATGGCGAACCCCCTTCAGCCCCGCCCGATTCGCCGCCGCCGTCGAGTCTTCGCCCCCTTCGACCGCGACGTCGCCGACGGCGACCTCGCGAACCACGATCCGGCCGGGGTTCCGATGCAGCCGTATCCGCGCCTTGATCCTGATCCAGGACCCCTTCGGCAAAACCGGAAGCGTCCGGCTCGGCGCAAGGGACGTCCTGCTCCTGGTCACCGTGCGCGTCCGGCGACGCCGAAGGCTCGACCGCGCCGTCGGCGGGGCGGCGGTCTTCAACCTGCGATCGGTCATTTGACCGGCCGACGCGGCGATCATTTTCTCGCCGGGGACGTTGCGGTCCGCCCCGATCCCCGCCCTGTAATTCGCCCGGCGGCAACGGGGGCAGCTTGGGCAAATCGCGCTCCAGCAGTGCCTCGATCCCGACCGTCTCGATCTGATGGTTGCCGTCGTACTGAATCGTCAGCAATTGCGTCAGCACTTGCCGGTCTCGAACGGTCCCGATGCCGCGATCGGTGCGCACACGCACGCCGTTGCGCGGCAGTTTCTTATCGAGTTCTTCATACCCCTCGTGCTCATAACGCAGGCAGCATCGCAACCGGCCGCACCGTCCCGACACCTTGGCCGGGTCCAGCGTCGCCTTTTGCAGCTTGGCCATGCGCATCGTCACGGGTCGCAGCGTCTTGAGAAAGTTCTTGCAGCAGCACTCGCGCCCGCAGATTTCGTAATCCGCCACAAGCCGCGCTTCGTCGCGCGCGCCCACCTGGTGCATCTCGATGCGCGTATGGTATTCGTGCGCCAATTGGCGGACCAGCTCGCGAAAATCGATCCGCCCGTCGGCCATGAAATGAAAGATAATTCGCTCGCCGCCGAAGAGGTGTTCGCAGGCGACGAACTTGATCGGAAGCTCGAGCGTCCGTGCAATCTCACGCGCGCGCTTCAGCTTGGCGGCTGCGTCGGCGTTGATGTGACGCTCCTCGTCGAGATCCTGCGGCGTCGCGACGCGAAGGATTCGACCGGCCTTGAGCGTGTAAAAATCCGGCCCGCTGTTCTTCACATATTCCAGCAATTGATCGCGCCGCACCGACTTCTCGCACCCGCTGCACGTCAGGCTGACCATCTGACCGATCTCGATGCCGCGGGCGGTCTGAATGACCACCTTCGCGCCGCAGCCGAACAACATCCCCGGCGCGTAGCGAAACTCCCCGATGTAATTCATGTAGCCGTGGCGGACCGCGCAGGTGGGATAAACCTTCTCCAGCCCGTTGCCGCATTGGCCGTTCGGGTTGCACGAACTCGGCGAGAAGCTTCGGCTTCCCGTGAGGGCGTCGTTGAGGACGGTAAGATTGGCGACCATATGGACTCGCTCGACTGACGAGCCGGGTGAACTTGGTTCTCGTATTCCGGCGTCCGATCCGTGCACGCAATACGGACCTGTTTCACGCGCTTCATTCTAATCTTGCGCGGTCATTATACAAACCAGGCCGTCCAGGCCGCGCCTCACCGAGTAAAAAAGGCGAAGGCCGATCACCTATCGATGATCGGCCTTCGTAAAAGCTGGCACTGACCTACTCTCGCCCGGTAGGACTACCATCGGCCCCAAGGACTTCACTACTGAGTTCGGAATGGGATCAGGTGTTTCCCCTTGGGCTTGGGCACCAGCAAAGGATCGCCGGACCTGTCGGCCCGACGATCCTGTTATCCTTAGAACCGCGGGAGCGTTTCCAGACAAACGACGATGGTTACATCACCGAGGACTTTCTTCAGCCTCCCACGGGTCAGGTACATACAAGGAATAGAGTGGACATGCGGAGCGGCCGAATCTCGAAGATCCTTGCCGAACGTACGACTTTGATGCGGACGCCACGCGCCAACGGTTTTACGCGTTGACGAAGTAACAGCCCGTCATCAATGTGATCAAGCAATCGACCATTAGTACCGGTTAGCTGAAGCCATCTCTGGCCTTACACGCCCGGCCTATCAACCTCGTGGTCTACGAGGGGTCTCTCGTCTCCGAAGAGACATCCAGATCTCATCTTCGGGGGGGCTTCACGCTTAGATGCTTTCAGCGTTTATCCTTTCGCAACGTAGCTACCCAGCGGTGCCCTTAGCAGGACAACTGGTGCACTAGGGGTTGCTACAACCCAATCCTCTCGTACTAAGGTTGTCTCCCGTCAAATCTGGTGCGCCCACGACAGATAGGGACCGACCTGGCTCACGCCGGTCTGAACCCAGCTCGCGTACCGCTTTAATCGGCGAACAGCCGAACCCTTGGGACCGCCTTCAGCCCCAGGATGCGATGGGCCGACATCGAGGTGCCAAACCTCCACGCCGCTATGGACGCTCGGTGGAGATCAGCCTGTTATCCCCGGAGTACCTTTTGTCCGATGAGCGATAGCCCTTCCACACGGGACTACCGGATCACTAGGGCCTGCTTTCGCATCTGCTGGTCATGTCTGACTCGCAGTTAAGCCGGCTTATACCCTTGCGCTCTGCGCACGATTGCCAACCGTGCTGAGCCGACCATTGCACTCCTCCGGTACTTTTTGGGAGGAGACCGCCCCAGTCAAACTGCCCACCTAACAATGTCCCCCGCCCGGCTTCACGGGTCGAGGTGAGGAGACGAATAATACAAGGGTGGTATTTCAACGACGGCTCCCCAGCAGCCGAAACCGCTGGATCAAAGCCTCCCACCTATCCTACGCATGTGTTAACCGGCTCCACTATCAGGCTACAGTAAAGGTTCACGGGGTCTTTCCGTCTTGCCGCGGGTATGTGGTATCTTCACCACAAGTCCTATTTCACCGAGTCGGTCCTTGAGACAGTGCAGCAGTCGTTTCGCCATTCATGCGCGTCGGAACTTACCCGACAAGGAACTTCGCTACCTTAGGACCCTCATAGTTAGGGCCGCCGTTTACGGGTGCTTCGGTCGCCAGCTTCAGGGGCGAACCCCTTGACCGCCTTCCTTAACATTCCCGCACCGAGCAGGCGTCAGTCTCTATACGTCCTCTTGCGAGTTTGCAGAGACCTGTGTTTTTGATAAACAGTCGCCGCTGCCGTTTCTCTGCGCCCTCTGCGCGTATTGCTACAAGCAGAAGGGACCCCTTCTCCCGGAGTTACGGGGTTAATTTGCCTAGTTCCTTAAGGACCGTTCTCTCGAGCGCCTGAGGATACTCTCCTCGCCTACCTGTGTCAGTTTTAGTACGGGTCCGTACATCGTCCACGTACGCTTTTCTCGGTTCCGTCTAACCACACTTCAGCAACAAATCGGCCTCGCCCTCTCGGGCACCCTCGAACCTAATCGTGGGCTGTGGATCGACCAAACGCACGCACGCTTCGACCTTTGCACGGAGTGCAGGAATATTAACCTGCTGTCCATCGGCTACGCCTTTCGGCCTGGCCTTAGGGTCCGACTAACCCTGGGCGGATTTACCTTCCCCAGGAAACCTTAGGCTTACGGCGTGAGGGATTTTCACCCTCATTATCGTTACTCAAACCGGCATACTCACCTGATAGGCCCAGCAGCGCTCCTCACGGTACGCCTTGTATCTGCCTATCAGCGCTCCCCTACCCCGCATAAAGACTCGCGCCTTTATGCAGCCGCAGCTTCGGTTGATGTCTTAGTCCCGTTCATTATCGGTGCCGGATTTCTCGACGGGTAAGCTATTACGCACTTTTTAAATGGTGGCTGCTTCTAAGCCAACATCCCCGCTGTCTGTGAAATCCAACTTCCTTACGCACTTAGACATCATTCGGGACCTTAGCTGACGGTCTGGGTTGTTTCCCTTTTGACCGTGGACATTATCACCCACAGTCTTTTTCCCGGGATAGTCATCACGGTATTCGGAGTTTGATTGGAGGCGGTAGCCTGGTGGGCCCCACGATCCATTCAGTAGCTCTACCCCCGTGATGTAGTTTCCCAAGACACGCCCTCAAGCGTTTTCGGGGAGAACCAGCTATCTCTGCGTTTGATTAGACTTTTACTCCTCCCCACAGGTCATGCCAGAACTTTTCAACGTTCACGGCTTCGAACCTCCGCGCCCGGTTAGGGGCGCTTCATTCTGCCCATGGGTAGATCACGCAGTTTCGGGTCTACCCCCTGCGACTCATTCGCCCTATTCAGACTCGCTTTCGCTACGGCTCCACCGCGTGCGCGGTTTAGCCTTGCCACAGAGGAGTAACTCGCCGGTCCATTATGCAAAAGGTACGCCATCGACCATTCCCCTTGCGGGGTATAGGTCTCTGACTGCTTGTAGATGCATGGTTTCAGGTTCTTTTTACTCCGCTTATTGCGGTTCTTTTCACCTTTCAGTCGCCTTACTTGTTCTCTATCGGTCGTCCACGAGTACTTAGCCTTGGAGGGTGGGCCCCCCGGCTTCACGCGGAGTTTCACGGCATCCGCGCTACTCTGGGAATCCTCTCAACGGAGAGCATCGATCGTCGCGTACGGGACTGTCACCCTATGTTGTCAGCCTTTCCAGACTGTTCCGCTGATCGCGCTTTTGTAACTCCTCGAGGCCCCGCAACCCCAGTCCGAAGACTGGTTTGGGCTATGTCCGCGTTCGCTCGCCGCTACTGACGGAGTCTCGGTTGATTTCCTTTCCTCCAGGTACTGAGATGTTTCAGTTCCCTGGGTAGGCTCCACGACACTATGCATTCATGCCGCGGTCACGCCGCCTGTTCAGCGACGCGGGGTTTCCCCATTCAGACATCTCCGGATCAACGCTTGTTTGCCAACTCCCCGGAGCTTATCGCAGGCTGCCACGTCTTTCTTCGCCTGTGGACGCCTAGGCATCCACCATGCACCCTTATCTAGCTTGACCACATTGATGACACGCTGTCAAAACCGTGACACCACGCTCCCCTGCGGAACCGTCGTGCCCCGACTCATCCCTCGTGCCGCCAACCTGGCCAGCCGCCGTCGGCGCTCTATTGTCTCTCAATCCATCCGAAAGACCGTTCGATGCGATCGCTTCCGCGATCGGCTCCCGGGCCTCTCCGATGGACCAAAATCCAACAGAACAATAAGGATCTTGTGATTCGGATTACTCTCACATATCCACTCTATTCAATTGTCAAAGAGCATCGAGCCTGCCAACAACCGGCCGGCGTATCCGCCGACCCGCCGTCGCAGCACCCGGCGACACGCTCTCTGCCGAAAGCCCGTCGCCCGACGCTGCCGACCCGATCTTCACTTGTCAGGTCTGCGGCCCAACGTCAGCCGAGACTCGCATTCACTGGAGCCGACCGGGATCGAACCGGCAACCCCTAGCTTGCAAAGCTAGTGCTCTCCCAATTGAGCTACGGCCCCGATCTCTTCCGGACCGCCCGGTCCGAACATCGCCGGACCGCTTCGCTCGTCGGTCTGCACTTCTCGGCAAGCCGCTCGATATTGGGCCCGACAAGATTCGAACTTGTGACCTCGTCCTTATCAGGGACGCGCTCTAACCAACTGAGCTACGAGCCCGAACTTTGTCGCCCCTCTCTCCAACGGGCACTTGACTCCGCCCACTTCCGTCACGGACCGGCGACAAAAAAGCCACCGACGATTGCGGTGGCTCGGAGAAACCGTTGCCTACCTCACTCTTCGTCGATGCCGTCAAACTCGCGTGTCGGCGTTTGCGTTCAGTTCGCTGTCTCCGCCTTTCTCTTGTCGGCCAATTCGCTTCGAATCAACCGCGCTGCGATTGCGATTCGCAGCACAGTAATGTAGCGGCACGGCGATCCCTGTCAACCGCCATTTTCATCCGATTTTAATACTTCTTTGCACAGATACAACCTTATTTCCTGTAACCACTTACATCTACCAAGCCCCGCCGTGTTCCGCCGGCCCGCCATCCGATTTTTTTCGACCATTTCCAACCACGGACGCCAGCCCTTCTCCAGGACCACCTCCCTCTCCCGGCGGTTCGCGATCGGTTTGGGCCAATCGCGATGATCTGTCTAATTTCCATCCGCGAACTCTTTCACCCGCCTCCCCGACGCCAAGGTCACGGATTGTGATATACTACCTGGCTCGGTTCGGCCGCCTGATCGGTCGGCTGTTCCCGACGGATGAACCGTACTCTTGTAACGCGGGTTCGCATCGCCGACAGACTCTGGAGGATACGCAGACGTGAGGAAGTCCAAGGATATCAAGCGCAAGCGCAAACTGGCCGCCATCGAGTTCCGCAAGGGCAACAAGACGGAAGCCTACAAAATGTACGCCGAAGCCAAAAAGGAACTCGACGAACTCCGCGGCCGCAACAAGCCGGCCCCCGCAGCCGCCCCCGCAGCCGCGGCCGAGTAAGCAGCGCGCCGATCGAAGCAGGATTGAAGATTCCGATGGTGAAGCCTGGGGATTGCAGTCCGTGGGCTTCCATGCTGCTGGCAGTGCCTACGGCACAAGGGCGTCCACAAACCCCGCCGCATCCAGGCCGTCGATGAACGTGTCGCTGTTCATGTCACCGTTGGAGATCGGGCAGCAGATGTTCGCGGCAGCGTAGCCGATCGGATCGAGCAGCGCATCCACGAACGCGTCCACATCTCCCAGCGTCACAGAACCGTCACAGTTCATGTCCCCCGGCGGCGTGGGCACAGCCGGGCCGAGCGTGCCGTTCGAGCGGACATTCTGCACCAATACATCCTGCCCGCCGCCGCTCGCGCCATCCGACCAAACCAATTTGCTCATCCCGCAATCGTCCCTTGCCACGTCGAGCCGGCTCTTCCCAGTCGGTCGCGTCGACGCCAGCACGGGTGAACCGGACCACGCCTGCGCGCCGCTTGCATCGAGTCGTGCCGATTTCACGACCGCCGTGCCGCCGCCGGTGTCTTCAAACCAATGCGTGATGCAGCCACCGCCGAAAGCGACGGTACGATCAAAACCTTCCTGTGATGCGTCCATGGCCGAGACCACCGCGCCGTCGTCGGTCCATTGCCGCGCGCCGATGGCGCTGTATCTCTGTGCCCGGACGCCCCACATGTTCTGCGTGGGGCTGGATGACTCCACCGAGCTAAGATAAATCTCATTCGCGGCCGCGTCATACGCCACGCTGGCGGAGATGCGAATGCGCCCGGCCGTCACGCCGGTCGAAGCGACGCCGTTGTGCGGAAACAGCTCATTCCCCGCGGCGTCGACGTGCTGCACGTAAGCGTTTCGCGAGCCGCCGTTTTCATACCAGCCGAAGATCGCGCCACCCGCGCCATCCGGCAGGAACGGCGGAAACGTCGCATTCTGCAACGACGTGCCGTCGAAGATGATGCGCGGGCTGCCGCCGTTCCAAAGCGGCGTGCCGGCGGCGTCGTACTTCTGCGCATACAGGTGCTTGTTGCTCAAGATGCAATTCGTCCCGCCGCATCGCACCCACAGGGCGATCACGCTGCCGTTGTCGCCGGGTTGCAGGTCGGCCAGCAGCAGCGTGCGCGACGCCTCGGTGATCGATACGCCGCCGGGGCCCCATTGCAGTGCGCCGGTCGCATCGAGCTTGTGAAGCACGATGCCGCCGTTCTGGGACCAGCCGATGATCGTGTAATCGTCGGACGTGATCGCAACGCGCGGGCTGTGCTGATCCGGCGGATTGAAGACGACGCCGCCTGGCCCCCACAGTTTGTTTCCGGCGGGATCGACCTTCTGCACCGCGAGCGCATCGAAGTTGACCAGGCCGTACACCAGGACCGCGTTGTCGCTGGCATCGACGGCGAGGCCATAATCCTCGGTCGAGCTGACCGAGCGGTCGGCGATCTCGATGCCGTTGGCGGTCCATTGCGGGACACCGGCCGCGTCGAGCCGCTGGAGGTACACGTCGTACCCGCCGGTGCGGTTGTCGAACCAGCTCACGTAGCTCGCACCGCCGGCGGCGTTGCGAATCTTGGGCTGCACCTGATCACCCGCCGCGGTGCAGACGGGCGTATTAACCGAAGGATTGTCGGTCCACTGGCCTCGCGCGGTCGCGATCGGGAGGATCGCGGCGCAGAACAAAGCCGCCGGAATAAACCTTGCAAACGATGATGGCATAATACCCCTCCATTCGCCGCGCGGTCGCCGGCAGCCGATGCCCACGTTCCACGGAGGCATCGTACCACAACGAGCGCGGCAACATCCAGCGCGGGCGACAAAATTACTTCAGCGGATTCGCAATCAGGCTCGCCGTCTTGCCCGCGCGGAGAGCCACATCAGCAACACCAGACCCGTTACCAGGTGCGCCAACCCCACCCATGCAGGCCAATTCGAAACGGTACCGGTCAGCGGATCGGGCTGCGATTTTTCCACGCGCATGAAAAGCAGTCCCTGCACCAGCAGCAGTGCGCCGACTCCCATCCCCCAGCGCGGCATTCCGCGATGCAGCAGCAACAGCCACGCCGCGGCGGCGATCATCAACTCGCGCGCGAGCGGAAACACCGCGATGCCGTACGCCAGCGACGCCGGTGCTTCGACGATCGCGTTACGCACATTCACTTTCGTCCCCTGCGACGTGGCGACAACCACCTTGGACGCGCCCGGTCCCATCCATTCGCCTTCGGGCGTGACGACCCAGATGTGCTTCAGGTCCGCCACCATGCGCGATTGGTAGCCCAGCCGGCGCATGACCGACGCGGCGATGACCGCACGGCCGTCGCAGTCTTCCCGCAGGATGCCGTGGTTCTCGCGCGCCTTCTCAAAAATCTCGGCGACGGTGGGCATGTAGTCGGCGCTGCCCCACAGGTTCCAGTCCCATTCGTATTTCACTTTGTCATAGACAAATCGCTCCACTTCGCGCTGCATGGCGGCGGCGGGGCTTACGGGCCTGCCGGAATCTCGCTGGGCTTTCACCTTGTCCTTGATGCTGCGCCGCAACTCGGCCAGGTCATCGTCCCAGGCGGCCAGTTCGGGAGCATCCGGTTCGATCATCCGGTCGAAATTAGAC
Source organism: Planctomycetia bacterium (assembly GCA_015200345.1). Classification (NCBI taxonomy): domain Bacteria; kingdom Pseudomonadati; phylum Planctomycetota; class Planctomycetia; species Planctomycetia bacterium. The sequence goes on from CP054187.1 coordinate 1,888,122, forward strand.
ATATGTCGCAAATGCCGGACGTAGCGAACCGGATCGGGAAACAGGACGAAGTGCGTCACGATGGCAAAGAGCACCAGCTTCAGAGGAACGCGCCAATACCAGCGCAGGCCTCGGCGCGGGGTGGTCGCGGAATCCGGCGAGCGGTTGTCGATCTCGCTCATTGGAGCACGCCTGTTCAATCCGCCGTCACGTCTGCGGCGCGGTTTGCGCGTCTTTGTGATCGCGCCAGAAGTGAACCAACAGCACCCCGACGCCGACCACGAGCAGGGCATCCGCGATGTTGAAGATCCACGGCCACAACGCAACGTTGCCGATCTTCGCCTCAATCTGAATGAAATCGCGGACGACCGGCTGCAAACCACTCTTGCCATCGGCCGGCGGCCTGGGATAGGTGCGCGGATTGGCGCCGGTCGGAAAGTCGCCGAGCGTAATCGCGTTGTGGGTTTCGGAGATCAGCGTGCCGACGATTCGACCGCGATCGGGGAGGTAGGCGACGTAGGCGGTCTGGGTGGTGCGGTCGTAGAGATTGCCCAAGGCACCGGCGAGAACGCAGCCGAGCGCGATGTGCATCGACCAGCGCTTCGCGCCGGAGTTGGCGAAGAGGTATAGCACAAACATGAGCGCCAGCACCGATGCGCCGACGAAAATCGGCGCGAGGCCCGCTCCGATGCCGAACAGCGCGCCGGGGTTGAGTGAAAGCCGCAGGCTGCACAGGTTCCTGATCAGCTCGACGCTGTCGTCGGCGTCGTAGCGCTGAAAGGCCCAGGCCTTGGTCCACAGATCGGCCACGAGTCCGACAATTGTAGCGATCCACAGCCGGGCATGGCTGGGCAGATGGCCCATGGCCCAGGGTTCGGCCTGCTCGGACGCGTCGTGCGGCGCGGTCGGGGCCGCCAGGAGCGTGGATGCGTCGCTTGACATGTGCAGGAGGATATCGCGGACGGTGGACAATTTCCACCCAACGAGCCGATCGCGCCGGTGAGCGAATCAAATGAGAAGCGACCGGCAGTTAACGTCACGCATGATCGGCAATCGCCGATTGCTTGCGCAATCGGCTCGTTCAACCGCCGCGGCCGCGCTGTTCCTGCTGGCGGTGATATTCGATGCAATAGCGCGCCCACGGGCGGGCATCGAGACGGGCTTTGCTGATGGGCTTGTGCGTGCCGAGGCAGACGCCGTAGGTGCCAGCGTCGATCCGCGCAAGGGCTTCGTCGATTTCCTTGAGCGTCTCGCGCTCGTTTGCAATGAGGCCGAGAGTGAATTCCTGCTCGTAGTTGTCGGTGCCGATGTCGGCCATGTGAATCGGCATCTGCGAGAGATCGCCGGCCGATTCGGAGCGGCTCTTGCCGAGGGCTTCGTTCTCCATGTGAGTGACGGCGCCGAGAAGCTGGTCACGCTTGGCGAGCAGCATGCGGCGATAGCGATCCAGCTCCGCAGACGAGAGCGACGAGCGCGGCACCGGCGTCTCGGCGGACACGGGAGCAATCGCCTTCGAAACAGGTGTTCGCCTGGACGCGGCGCCGGGCGCGCTCGTGCGACGGGAGAGCCCGTTGGATCCGTTCCCCCCGGCGTGCTGCCCATTCGAATCGTGCTGACCGTTGCCGTCCCTGGCAGAGTTCCCGTTCAGTTTGTGCGTACCATTACGCCGCTTTCCCACATCCATGCAATACACGCTCCTGAACTATGCGAGGCAATATCGCTCGGCCGTGTCGCGCCAGGGTATCTGTGCCCCGGCGACGGCCGCTCCCCTCCGAAACGGAGTGCAGTCGACTGTTTCACTATATGACAGATCGCCGGGTTGTGTCAAGCGGGCGGAATGCCTTATCGTTTCCGGACGAACGGATCGGCGGCGAGACCGGCCCGCGCCGCCGCGCGGAATTCGCGCAATAAAACGACGTTTGTATTTTCACAACCCGCCGCCGCGCGATCGGACTCCGTACTGCCATGAACATGGCCCCCGTCACGTATCAGCTCCTCGCCACCTGCTCCGCCACCCACGCGCGCGCCGGCCGCCTGCACACGCCGCACGGCATCATTAATACACCAGTCTTTATGCCGGTCGGCACGCGCGGCTCCGTCAAGGGCCTCACCCCGGACATGCTCCGCGCCGCCGGCGCCGGCATCCTCCTGGCCAACACCTATCACCTGACCCTGCGGCCGGGGGAGGAAACCGTCGCCGCGCTGGGCGGTCTGCACCGCTTCATGGGCTGGGACGGGCCGATCCTCACCGATTCGGGAGGATACCAGGTCTTTTCGCTCGCCGTTCTGACGCGCGCCGACGACCACGGCGTCACGTTCAAGTCTCACCTCGATGGCGCGCCGATGCGCCTCGACCCCGCTCGGGCCGTCGCCATTCAGGAGCAGCTCGGCGCCGACATCATCATGGCCTTCGACCAGTGCCCCGCATTGCCCGCGACGCCCGAAGCGCTCCAAACCGCTGTGCGCCGCTCCATCGCCTGGGCCGACGCCTGCAAACAAGCCCAACGGCGCAGCGACCAGGGACTCTTCGCCATCGTGCAGGGCGGTCTCGATCTCGATTTGCGTCTGCATTGCCTGGACGCCTTGGTGAACATCGGCTTCCCCGGTTATGCCGTCGGCGGACTCTCCGTCGGCGAGCATCCCGACGACATGGCGGCGCTCCTGCGGCAGTTCGCGCACCGCATGCCGCCCGATCGGCCGCGCTACCTCATGGGCGTCGGACGGCCTCTGGACATCGTCCGCGCCGTGGCGGCCGGCATCGACCTGTTTGATTGCGTGATGCCGACACGGAACGGGCGGAATTCGTTTGCGTTTGTCGACGGCGGCGTGCTGCGACTGCGCAACGCCAAGTATCGTCTGGACACGCAACCGCTCGATGCAACCTGCGACTGCTACACGTGCCGCCATTTTTCACGCGGCTACCTGCGACACCTGTTCCTCGCCGATGAGATGCTCGGGCCGATTCTGGTATCGCTGCACAACATCGCGTATTATCTGCGCTTCATGGCGCGGATCCGCTCGGCGATCGCCGACGGTACGTTTCCGCGCCTTCTCGAAGCATGTGAAGCGGCCGCCGCATCGCCGCCGAACGAGGATTCGGAATGATCGATCTGATTGAACTGCTCGCGCAAGGGACGCCTGCCACCGGCTCGCCGGCGCCGGCGCCGGGGCTGTCGCAAATGCTCTTTCCGCTGCTGCTCATGGGCGCGGTGTTCTACTTTCTCCTGATCCGTCCGCAAAGCGCAGAAAAGAAGCGACGCGAAGCCATGCTCTCGGCCCTCAAAAAGAACGACCGCGTCGTCACCGCCGGCGGAATCCTCGGAACCGTGCTCAACGTCAAGGACGACGAAGTCACGCTCAAGGTCGATGAATCCAGCAACACGAAAATCACCTTCACCCGGTCGGCCATTCAGCGCGTGCTCGGGACCGAGTCCGCGCCGAGCAGCGCAACGACCGAGCCGGCGAAGAAGTAACCCGCTCCCCGGCTGATGCCATGCACGGGTCAGGGATGACTTCCATGCCCAACAAGCTTTCGTATCCCCGCGCTGCGCACCGTGCGCCCGCTGCCGAGGCTGGCACGCCGAAGCCCGCCCCGACGCGCGATCAGATCGACGCGCGGTACAAATGGGACCTTTCCGACATCTTCCCGGATGACGCGGCGTTCGAAGCGGCATTCAAATCGGTCGAGTCCGATCTCGCGAGTTTCACCCGACGCCGTGGCACGCTCGCGCGCAGCGCGAATGATCTGCGCGACGCGCTCGCCGCGCACGACGAACTCGGCGCACAACTTGAACGCGTTGTCCTCTACGCGGGGCTGTCGTACCACCTCGACATGTCCGTCGGCGCAGCCCAGGGTCGATGGGACCGGACGCACACGCTCTCCACCCGCGCCGCGGAAGCCACAAGCTGGATGACGCCGGAACTGATCGCCGTCGGCCGCGAGAAAATCAACGCGTGGATGGCCTCCGATCCGAAACTGGCCGTGTATCGCCACCTGGTTGACGACCTGTTTCGGCAGCAGGCGCACGTGCTTTCGGAGCGCGAGGAGGAGCTGCTGGCGATGGCCGGCGAGATCGCCTCGGCCCCCGAATCCATCTTCAGCCGGTTCACGAACACGAATCTCGATTTTCCGGTCATTCGCGACGAACAGAACGCCGAGGTGCGTTTGACGCCCGCGCGTTACGGCTCGATGTTGTACTCGCCGGATCGCCGCGTGCGGCGGGATGCCTTCATCGGCCTGCACGAGACCTACCGCGCCAAGATCAACACGCTTAGCGCGACGCTCTCGGCCCAGGTGAAGCAGCACATGTTTTACGCCCGTGCCCGGCGCTTCGGATCGTGCCTCGAAGCCGCCCTGCATCGGCCGAACATCCCCGTCGCGGTGTACGACAATCTGATCTCGACGATCGAGCGCCATCTCGACAAGTTGCATCGCTACGTTGCCCTGCGGAAGAAGCTGCTCCAGCTCGATGCGGTGCATGGCTACGACCTGTACGTTCCCATGGTCGACGCGCCGCGTGAGGAAATCCCCTACGACGACGCGATGGAGACGGTCACGAAATCGCTCGCCGTCCTGGGTGATGATTACACGGCCGTGCTGCGCGAAGCGGCGGCGAACCGATGGATTGACGTCTATGAGACGAAGGACAAGCGCAGCGGCGCGTACTCCTGGGGCAGCTATCTGACGCATCCGTACCTGCTGCTCAACTATCAGGGCACACGCAACGACCGCTCGACCCTGGCACACGAACTAGGCCACGCCATGCACTCGTGGTACACGGTGAAATCGCAGCCGATCGTGTACGGCGATTACGCGACGTTTTGCGCCGAGGTGGCCTCGACCGTCAACGAAGTAATTCTTGACGAGTACCTGTATGAACACGCCCGCAGCGACACCGAGCGATTGGCCGTCGTGCAGGACCAGATCGAGAGCATCCGCACGACGGTGCTGCGGCAGACGATGTTCGCCGAGTACGAGCGGAGGATCCACGCCCGCGCCGAGGCCGGCGAGCCGCTGACGGGGGATTGGCTGTGCGCCGCGTATCGCGAGCTGGTGGCGAAGTATTACGGCCCGGCGCTGGTGATCGACGATTGTCTGGAAGTCGAGGGCCTGCGCATCCCCCATTTCTATCGCAACTTTTATGTCTACACGTACGCCACCAGCCATTGCGCCGCCGTGGACATCGGCCGCCGAATCGTCGCGGGCGACGCAGCCGCCGTACGAGGCCACAAGGCGTTCCTCTCGGCGGGCAGCAGCCGGTATCCCCTGGACGTGCTGGCTCTCGCCGGCGTGGACATGACCACCCCCGCGCCGATCGAGCGAACGATGGAATGGTTCGGGGAGTTGCTCGGAAAGTTTGAATCGCTGGCGAGATGACGCGGGGAAATCAAATCTCGCGCCTCATCCCTGGCTCGCCACGCGGTCCACTTCTTCCACCGTCGTGATGCCCTCGATCACCTTGCGATAGCCGCTGTCGGCGAGCGTGTGGAACATCCATTCGCCGGCGGCTTTGCGGAGATCGCCGATCGTGGGATTGGTGAGAATCACATCGCGCACCTGCGGGCTGAACAGCAACGTCTCAAAAAGCGCCATGCGCCCGCGATAGCCCACGTTCATGCACTTCTTGCAGCCGACGGCTTCGTAGAATTCACCAAACTGGCGGCTTTCGAGGTTCAATCGCCGGATCGTCTTCGTGTCCGGCTTGTAAGGCCGCTTGCACGACGGACACAGCACGCGCGCCAGTCGCTGGCTGATGCACATCGTGACCGAGTTCGCCACGAGAAACGGCTCAACGCCCAGATCAAGCAGGCGGAAGATCGTGCCGATCGTGTCGCGCGCGTGGATTGTCGTCAGCACGAGGTGGCCCGTCGTGGCGGCCTGCATGGCCATTTTAGCGGTTTCCTGATCGCGAATCTCACCGACGAGAATCACGTCGGGATCCTGCCGCAGGACGCTGGAGAGGACGGAGGCGAAGGTCAGGTTGTGAACCGGGTCGATGGAGATCTGCGTCGTATTGGGCAATTCGTACTCGACCGGATCCTCGATGGTAACGATGTTGCGCGTGTAAGCGTCGATCGTTTGCAGCGCGGTGTAGAGCGTGGTGGTTTTTCCGCTGCCGGTCGGGCCGGCGATGATGATGAGGCCTGCATCCTGCGAACAGATGCGTGACATCTCGGCGACGACATCCAGCTCCATGCCGAGATTCTCGAACTGACCCGGCACGGTGCCCTTGTCGAGGAAGCGCAGCGCCAGCTTCTGACCGTGCAGCGTCGGCGTCAGGTTCACGCGAAAATCGACCCGGCGCGTCGGCAGCTCGGCAGCGAAGCTCCCCTCCTGCACGATGTTGCGTTTGGAGATATCCAATTCGCAGAGAATCTTGATAACGTTCAGGACCGCCACACCCATCTTGGCGGTGAGGTCGCCGACGGCGTGCAGCAGACTGTCGATGCGGAAGCGAATCGAGTACACCTCGGGCTTCGGCTCGATGTGAATGTCGGTGGCGCGCACGCGAAACGCCGCGAAGAGCAGTTGCCGCAGGGCCTCCATGGCCTCGCCGGCCTTCTCTGACGGCGCAACCGTCTCGCTTTTGCGATTGAGCAGGCGGATGTCGCGCGCGACTTGCGGCGCGCCCTCGGGCGGCGGCACGTTGATGCACGATTGCATCAGCGTCGCCAGTTGCTTGGCCAGCGGGCCGCTGACCATCGAGCGCACCGCCAGCGTCGTCGCCACGACATCGCGATCGACCGACGTTCGCGGCAGGTCTTCCGGGACTTCCTCAACGAGTTGCGCCTTGGGGAGAACTCGCCTGGCCGCCTGCTCGGCGATTTCATCGGGCAGGATGCGCAGTAACGTCGCGCCGATGCGCAGCGATTCGCCCAGCGCGAGGTTGGCTTCCCGCACACGGTTCTCGCCGATCCAGGTGCCGTTGTGGCTTTTGAGATCGGTCAGCTTGAACACGCCGCCGATGTGCTCAATGACACAATGCTTGCGCGATGCGGCCGGATCTTCCAACACGACGTCGTTGCCGGGCTGGCGACCGATGCTCAATCGCGCCCCGTTGAATGGAACAATCCGAGTCTTGCCCTGCGATGTGATTTCAAGCCGCGGCATGGGAGCGTGCCCTGAAAGCCTGCAAATCGAACTGACCGTTCATTATAACCGGCCGCGGCGGAAAGGGGGTCATTCACTTCGCGTCCAACCGCAGGTCAGGTCGAAGCACTTCGATGCCTGGGGAGCTCTTGACGATTCGACGTTTCTCACAGGATTGCCGCCGCTTTGGAGCGAATCCCCTTCAGCCGCATCTTCAACTCTTCGGGGTTCGGCGCGACTTCCAACGCCAGCTTCATGTCCAGGTATTCTTCCTGAATGAGCTGGTAAATCGCCTCGGTGAAATCCTGCATGCCTTCGTGAATGCTGTTCTTGAGCACCGTGGTGATCTCAAAATCGCGACTTTCGGCGATCAGCTTCCGCACCGATGGGTTGTTAATCATGATCTCGCAGCACGGCACACGCGACCGTTCCGGATGGATGCTGGGCAGCAGCTTCTGGCAGACAATCGCCTTCAGATTGAACACCAGCGCCTGGCGCACCTGCGCCCGGCCCTCCTCGGGAAACAGATCGAGAATGCGCGAAATGGTCTGCGCGGCCGTCGAGGCGTGAATCGTGCCGAAGCACAGATGGCCGGTCTCGGCGGCGTGAATGGCAGCTTCGAATGTGTCGCGGTCTCGCATTTCGCCGACGAGCACGACGTCGGGGTCTTCGCGCATGAGGTATTTCAGCGCATCGTGGAAGTTCTTCACGTCGATGCCGATCTCGCGCTGGTTGATGAACGCCTTGTCGTCCTCAAAGATGTACTCGATCGGGTCCTCGATCGTCACGATGTGGCAGGCGCGGGTCTTGTTGATGTAGTTGATCATCGAGGCGATCGTCGTGCTCTTGCCCGAGCCGGTGATGCCCGCCAGCAGAATCAGCCCCTGATGATGCTTGGAAATCTCCTTCAGCACCGGCGGGAGGTGCAACTGCTCGAAGTCCTGGATGTCCTTCACGACGCGCCGCGCCGCCATCGACGTCATGCCGCGCTGGCGGAAGACGTTCACGCGAAAGCGATCCTGCCCCGGCACCTGGTGCGCGAAGTCCAGCGCGCCGTTCTCAATGAAAAACTGCTTCTGCCGATCGGTGATCACCTCGAAGATCATCGCCTCGATCTCCTCGGTCGACAGCGGTGGTTCCTGACTCTTGCGGATCTCCCCCTTGAGCCGAAAACGCGGCGGCTGATTCGCCTTCAGGTGAACATCGCTCGCGCCCATCTTCGTGCAGGCGCGGAACAATCGATTGATCGTCGGATTCGGATTGCGGTGATGTTCTTTGCCGCCCGCGCTGACTTCCACGTCGTGGACGTCAATCGGGTTTGAGCCGCCTTCCTGTTCCGGGCTGGAATGCGCTTCCATGTGAAACCGCTCCTGTCGGTTCGGGGTCGAGTCTGACCGTCACGGGCGAGGCCGATAACGGCCATCCAGGCATGGTGAGGCAGTCACCCCGCGGCCCCCTCATCTGGCGCATGCACGCCCCCGGGGATGACACCGGTTGATTCTAAACCCGAGTTGGCCCGAATCAAGGGGGCACGCTTCCGCTGCACGAATTCCGCGTCCGCCATCGCCGGCGTCGTCCGGGCTACAATCCCGCCATGACCACTACCCCGACTCTCGGCGCGGGACTGGCCGTGGAGCTTCGTCCTGCGCTGCGCAAACGCGCCATTCTCCCTCTGTTGCTGCTGGCTTATCCGGTCGGTCTGGCGCTGATGTGGCGGCGAACCGCCTGGCGCATCGGCACCAAGACCGCGCTAAGCATTCTGTTCGCGCCGGCGTTTGTGCTGCTCGTTCTTCTCTGCCTCAAACCGTGGTGGGATTTCACCGGCGATCTGGGCTGGACCAGTTTCTCACTGGATTTCACAAAAGGCCCGGGGCAGTACAACCAGCTCGAAGCGCACCGCGCGCAACAGAAGGACACGATCAAGCCCGGCGCGGGTGCCCCCGCCCTGATCGTGCCCGACTGGACCGATTTCCGCGGACCTCGGCGTGACGGAATCGTGGCATCCACCATCTCGCTCGATTGGAGCAAGAAGCCGCCGCGCCAGCTGTATCGCCAGCCCGTCGGTGAAGGGTACTCGAGCTTTGTCATCGGCGGCGGCCGCGCCTACACGATGGAGCAGCGCCGCGGCGACGAAGCCCTCGTCTGCTACGACGCCGCGACCGGACGCGAGCTTTGGACCATGCAGTACCCCGCGCGCTTCACCGAAACCCTCGGCGGCGACGGCCCCCGCGCGACGCCCACGCTGGATGGCGATCGCGTCTATTCGCTCGGCGCGGAGGGGCATCTGTTCTGCGTGAAGGCGGCGGACGGCCACCCCCTCTGGAACCGCCATGTCTTGAAGGACTTCCGTGGAGAGAATCTCACCTGGGCCATGAGCGGCTCGCCCCTCATTGTTGATGACGCGGTGCTCGTGACCAGTTCCGGCGTCGGCGCGCCGGCCGTGCAGGCCTATGACAAACTGACCGGAAAGCCGCGATGGGATGCCGACGTCGGGCGGCAGGGCTACACGTCGCTGGTGACGGCAACGCTGCTAGGCACGCGGCAGGTGCTGAATCTCGCGGCCAGCACGCTGGTCGCTCTCGACCCGGCCAACGGGAAGACCCTGTGGACGTTTCCCTGGCCCACGAGCATGGGCATCAACTGCTCACAGCCGATCCCCGTCGGCGAGGATCGCGTTTTTGTCTCGGCGGGCTATGGCCACGGGTGCGCATTGGTGAAGCTGGCGCGCGAGGGCAACAAGCTCGTCGCCAAAGAGCTTTGGTCCAGCATCAAGATGAAGAACAAATTCAGCGCGTCAGTCATTCACGACGGCCATGTCTATGGGCTGGACGAGGGCGTTCTGGCGTGCCTGAATCTTGACACCGGCGAGCGCAAGTGGAAGGGGAAATCCTACGGCCACGGCAACCTGCTTCTGGTTGCCGGGGGGCCGTCCGGCGCCAAGTCTCCTGCCGCACATCTGATCGTGCTCTCCGAGGAGGGTGAACTGGCGCTGGTGCGCGCGACGCCGGAGAAGTTCGAAGAACTTGGCGCCATTCAGGCGCTCAAGGGCCGCACGTGGAACAACTTCACCCTCACCGGCACGTTGCTTCTCGCCCGCAATCACAAGGAAATGGTGGCGTACGACCTCGCGCCGTAGGGTGCGTGATGGTTGAATCGCATCGACGACCGCAGGCGCCTTGACGCGCCAAAACGGCTCACGCAACGCTACGATTTCACCAGCAGCCGTTCCCGCGCGGGCAATCGATCCAGCACGGCGAGAATCCGCTCGGCCGCGTGCCCGTCACCGTATGGGTTGACGACTTGTCGGGTCTGCACGCGGAACGCCTCGGTCGACGCATACTGCACTGCCGCCGCGACGGCCGCGCGATCGCATGGCACGTCGATCACGTTCGCGGCGCTGTACCGGCCCGCCTGGCGGTCACCGATGTTCACGGCCGGAAGATGCAGGCTCGGCGCTTCCAGCAAGGCCGCGCTGCTGTTGCCGACCAGCACGGTCGCATCGGCCAGCGCGCTCCAGAAGACCGCCTGTGGCAACGACGCCACAAGCCGGGCCGTCGGCCGATTCGCGACAAACGCCTCCATCGCGCTGCGCACCGCGCCGTGGCCCACGTCGGCATTGGGGCCGATCAGCAGCATCGGGCCGTCCCAATGTGAGACGCCGGCCAGCGCCTCGGCGATCTGCTGCGCAGCCGGCGGCGCGTTCACGGTCTGCGGGTGAAACAAAAACACCAGCAGCGGTCGATGATCACGCGGGGGCAATACGCCCTCCAGGCGATCTCGCTCAATGGGTTGAAACGTCGCCAGGGCATCGACGGCCAGCGCTCCGGTCGGCAGGACGCGCCACGGCGCTTCGCCCATGGAAGCAATCCGCGCGGCGTGTTCCGGCAAAGCCGGAAAATGCAGGTGCGCCAGCTTCGTGATCGCATGGCGACAGGCGTCGTCATACGCCCCCCGGGTCACGTCACCACCGTGCAGGTGCGCGATGACCGTGCCGCACAACGTCGCCGCCAGCGCCGCCGCCAGCATTTCCGCGCGGTCGCCCAATACAAACACCAGATCCGGCCGCAGCCGATCAATCGCCTCGGCAAACGAACCGATGGCCGCGCCGGTGTTGCACGCGACCGCGATCGGATCATCGCCGGGGATGAAATGATCGACGGGAATCAGCCGCGCCCGCTTCGGAACGCGAATTTCGTTCTGCGTCAGACCGTGCTCGGCAGACTGGTGCGTGCCACCGGCGAGGAGCACCGGCTCCCACGCCTCGCGCGCGGCCACTGCTTCGATCAACGGCGCATAAATGCCCGCGTCGGCTCGCGTCGTCGAAATGAACGCGATCCGTTTCAGCCATGCCGGCGCAACGCCAGGCTCGCGCGACGGCGACGACGCGCTCCACGGAGCGACGGATCCGTGACGCGTGGGGGATTCGCTCAACATGCCGCGGCCCTCCTGGCCCCATCCATCCGATCGGCGGCCCGAAGCATCCGCGCTGGATGCTCCGAACCGCGCTCCATCCGGTCAGCATGACAGCTTACAGCGCCAGCATGAAAGCGACGAGGTCTTTCTTCTCGGCGGCCGTCAGCTTCAATTCCAGCACAAGATTGAAGAACTCGACCGTGTCGTCCAACGTCATCAGCCGGTCGTCGTGCAGATACGGCGGCGAGTCCTTGATGCCGCGCAGCGGGAAGGTCTTGATCGGCCCGTCGGCGGCCGCCATCCGCCCGCCGTGCTCCTGCGGCTTGAAGAACCGCTCGGTCTTGAGATTGTGCATCAGGTTATCCGTGTAGTACGGAGCGGGATGACAGACGCCGCACTGCGCCTTGCCGAAGAACAGCGCTTCACCGCGCAGCTCGGCCTCGCTGGCCTTGCTCTGGTCCAGCCGACCCATCACGTTCAGCTTCGGCGCGGGCGGGAAATCGAGCAGTTCCTGGAACTCGGCCATCGCATGTACGTGCAACGCGCGATCGAGCGTGTTCACGCCCTTCTTGGCGGCGGTGATCGGGTCACCATCAAAATACGCCGCGCGCTGCTCGAACTCCGTAAAGTCTTCCACACTCTTCAGCGCTCGCTGCGAGCCGAACAGCCGCTGAATGTTCACGCCGCGCAGCGACGGCGTGTCGATGCGATGGCGAAACTCCTGCGGGCGAATGTCGCCGACGAGGTGCGTCGAGGCGTTGGTGTGGCCGTTGGCGTGGCAGTCAAAGCAGGCGACGCCGCGGCTGGGTTTCTCCGATCGACGGTCGTCGGTCTGATTGAACTGCTGCTGGGCAAAAGGCGTGACCAGGAGCCGCAGCCCATCAAGCTGCTTGGGGTTCAGGATGCCCTCGAACAGCTCGTAGTAGTTCATCAGCGTAACCAGCTGGCCCCTGGACACATCACCCAAGTCCGGGCGCGTGGTGAGATAAATCGGCGGGGGAAACTCCGGAAGGAAATGAGCCGGCAAGTCGAAATCGAGATCGAATCGCGTCAGATCGCGGCCTTCCTGCCGCATCACTTCATCGATGTGGTGCCGGGGAAACACCATGCCGCCTTCCGGATGATTGGGGTGCGGCAACGGAAGGAAACCCGCCGGCCACAATCCCTTCTCGCGAATCTGCTCCGGCGACATCGCGCCCAGTTCTTCCCAAGTCACGCCGTCCGGCAGTTTGACCCGCACACCGCCCTGCACCGGCTTGCCGCGGGACATCGTCGCGCCCGCCACCGGCAGGTCCGACAGATCGTACCGCTCGGCCAGCAGGCTCATGTGCCGCTTCATGATCTCCGGCTTGGCGGCCTTCATCTTCGCGATCACCGACGCAATCGGCTCCGGCCGATCGGCTGCGCGAGTCGCCGTTGCCATTGCGACGCCGACAATCGCCGCCACAGCCAGAACATGCTTCGAGTTCTTCCAGCGGTTGTTTCTCATGGTTGCCAACTCCTTTCAGTTCAAACACCGTTCATGGTCTTCGCCGTTCCTGCGGTCAACCACGCCCCGCGCTACCGCGACGCCTCGTCGCAAGGCCCGGGCGCGATGCGAGTCGCCTGCTGCATGCTTCACAAACTCCCTTGAAATGAATCGAGTAATCGTTGATTTGGAAACCCAGCCGGCTGACGCTTGGCAGCACCGGCAGGTCCAGCGACGGTGCGTCGAAGTCCATCACGCGATCGCACCGCGTGCAAACCAGATGGTGGTGCCGGTGCGTCCCCGCGTCGTATCGCGCTGCGGATCCCGGCGTACACGCTTTGCCGATTGCGCCAAGTTTCACGAGCGCATCGAGGACCCGGTAGACCGTCGTGCGCGAAATGCCCGGCAGCCGGCGCTTCGCCTCGGCAAACACCTCATCCGCCGTGGGATGGTCCCCCATGTCCAGCAACGTGTGGAGAATGAAGCGGCGCTGGACCGTCAACGGCACACCACGCGCTTGGCACAGCCCCGCCAGTTCACGGATCCGCTGCGCGATCTCCTGCGCGCGATGGCGATTTGATTTTGTCGGACGCGCCGACCTTGCACGCTTCATTGCGGTTGCTACTTTGTGGCAACCACAACATCGTGTCAAGCCCGCCGCGAAGCGCCGATCGCAGCATCTCGTCGTTGGGGCCGGCCCGTTTCTCGGCGGCGTCATCGCCGCAGGGGTGTACGACGCACAATTGCAACAATGAATAAGACCTATTCGCAGTGCGAGTGCGACGGCCGCGCGCTAGCCCGCGCGGGTTTCGGCAAAGGCCCTCCAGTTCGCACAGCAGCCCGGCGCGGGGACGGGGCAGTCTTCCGGCGCGGTCGCCTCGAACCAGTGCCGCGTGCGATTGCAGATCGCGCAAACGCTCAACATCACCGGCACTTCGACCAGCACCCCGACCACCGTCGCCAACGCCGCGCCCGACTCGGGGCCGTACAGCGCGATGGCCGTCGCGACCGCCAGCTCAAAGAAATTGCTCGCCCCGATCAATGCGCCGGGCGCAGCGACCCGATGCGGCACGCGAAAGAGTTTCATCAATCCGTAAACCAGTGATGAATTGAAATAGACCTGGATCAAAATCGGAACGGCGATCAACGCAACGTGCAACGAGCGATTCGTGATGTTGTCGGCCTGAAACGCGAAAATGAGAACGAGCGTGGCCAGCAGCGCCAGCACCGCCACCGGATGAAACTTCGGCAGGAACGCCTGCTCGAACCACTCGGCCCCGTGCGAGCGAATCAACGCCGTCCGCGTGATCGCTCCGGCCGCCAGCGGAATCACGATGAAACACACGACGGCGTACAGCAGCACCGTGAACGGCACCGTCAGCGACGACGCCCCGCTGACCAGCAGCGTCACGATCGGCGCGAACAGCACCAGCATCAGCAGGTCGTTCACCGAGACCTGCACCAGCGTGTACGCCGCATCGCCTCGCGTCAGGTAGCTCCACACGAAGACCATCGCCGTGCACGGCGCCGCCGCCAGAATGATGACGCCGGCAATGTACTGGTCGGCCTGCTCCGCGCCGATCCACGGCGCGAACAGGTGCTTGAAGAACACATACCCGATCAGCGCCATGCTGAACGGCTTGACCAGCCAGTTGACGAAGCAGGTGATCAGCAGGCCGCGGGGGCGCTTGCCGACGTTGACGATCGACGCGAAATCGATCTTTAACATCATCGGGTAGATCATCAGCCAGATCAGCACGGCGATCGGGGCGTTGATCTGGCTCCCGCCGCCGAACTCCAGCCGCCGCAGCGCGTCCACCGCCCCCGGCGCGAGCCTGCCGAGCGCGACGCCGACCACCATGCACAGAGCGACCCAGAGCGTGAGATAACGCTCGAAGACATTCAGCCGCCGCGGCGAAGCATCCGGTTCCATCATGGTGTCACTCCTGTACGGGTTTCCGACCAAAGAACACCGCGCTCCAGATTTTTCCGGCGGCGGCTGCGGCCAGCCTCGCGGTCTCCGCCGCGGCGACGCCCTCGGTCGTTGCCAGGGCCGCCAGTTGCGAGGATTCGTAGATCACGCGCTGACGAACTTCGACATCGGTCAATCCGGCGGCGCGCAGCCCGGCCACGTATGCGTCCTCGTTGATGGCCCCGGCGATGCAGCTTGCGTGAAGATCCGCGTTCCGGCGAATTTCGTCCGGCAAGTCGGCCGCCACGACGTCCGACACGCGCAGGCGCCCGCCGGGCCGCAGGACGCGCGCGATCTCGGCGAAGACCCGCTCTTTCTCCGGCGACAGATTGATGACGCAGTTGGAGATGACCCAATCAACCGAACCATCCTCCACTGGCAACTGCTCGATAAGGCCCTTGCGCACCTCGATGTTCGACAGGCCCGCCGCAGCGATGTTGGCCCGAGCCCGCTCGATCATCGCGTCGGTCATGTCCACGCCGATGACGCGGCCGCTCGGTCCCACCTTCTGCGCCGCGATCAGCAAGTCGATGCCCGCGCCGCAGCCCAGATCGAGCACAACCTCGCCCGGTCGCACCTCGGAAAACGCGAGCGGATTGCCGCAGCCGAAGGAATTGGCCACCGCATCGGCCGGCAGCCCCGCAAGGTCTTCTTCCTGGTAGCCGGCGGTCTTCGCGAGCACGCCCTTCGACGAACCGCCGCAGCAGGTCGACGTCCCGCAACACCCGCCGCCCGGCTGGGTAACGGCCTTCTCATACTGTCGCGACACCATTTCACGGACTGCCTGGTTGCTGCTCATGTACCATTCTCCCTGGGTCGGCACGCTGCGGGCGGGCAGCATTGTTCGATTGCAGCCGCCAGCGTGCGCAACGTGTTCACCACGATTTCACCATTCACCGAGTAATAAACCTGCTTCCCCCGACGCTGCGCGACCAGCACGCCGGCCTCGCGCAGCAATGCCAGATGACGCGACACGACGGAAACATCCACCGGGCAACAGGCGGCCAGTTCGCCGACCGTGCAGGGCCGGCGACACTGCGCCAGGCGGCAGAGGATGGCCACCCGATTGGCATCGCCAAAGGCCTTGAAGAAACGCGGTTCGATCAGCGTGTCGATCGTCGGGCAGCAGGCACGGCGTCGAACGGCGGGTTTGCGCTTTCTTTTGCTCATTTGCGTCATTATGCAAATATAAGCCCCGTACCCGGCCAGGTCAAGAACTTTTTTTCAGAATCGATCCGACCGTGCCGCCGTCCGATCGAACCGATGCCTTGCCTCTTGTCTGCCAACGGGTTACAACTACTTGCAGCAATTGCCAAGCGCCTGCGGCGCGATACCGGATGACCGTACCCCATGGACCTTCCTGACCTGAAAAACCTTCTCGCGACGATCGAATCCGACGCTCGGGCGGCCATCGCCGCCGCCGCCACCATCGACGCATTGCGCGCCGCGGAATCGAAGATCAGCAAAGGCCCGCTCGCCGACGCCCTGAAATCCATCAAACAGATCGCGCCCGACCAGCGCGGCCCGGCCGGCCAGGCCATCAACGCCACCAAGAACGCCGTCGCAGAACTGTTCGCCGCCGCCATGGCCCGGCTGCGCGAAGCCGACGTCGCCGGCGAGCGCAGGACCGCCGCCGACTTCGACCCGACTCTGCCGCCGCCGCTCACCCCGCGCGGCAGCCTCCACCCCGTCACGGCCGTGCAGCGCGAAGTCGAGCGCATCTTCACCGGCCTGGGCTTCGCCGTCGTCGGCGGGCCGGAGATGGAGACTGATTTCTACAATTTCGAAGCGCTCAACATCCCCCCCATGCACCCGGCCCGCGATGCACAGGACACCTTCTGGCTCACCAACGGCTGGCTCCTGCGCACCCACACCAGCCCCTGCCAGGTCCGCGCCATGAAACGCTTCGGCCCGCCGATCCGCGTCATCGCCCCCGGCCGCTGCTTTCGTTACGAAGCCATTGACGCCTCGCACGAAAACA
Organism: Planctomycetia bacterium; assembly: GCA_015200345.1. Classification (NCBI taxonomy): domain Bacteria; kingdom Pseudomonadati; phylum Planctomycetota; class Planctomycetia; species Planctomycetia bacterium. Next base: position 1,905,025 of record CP054187.1, read on the forward strand.
CGTTTCACCAGCTTGAGGGATTGTTGATCGACAAGGACATCTCCGTCGCACACCTCATCGCCTTCATGAAGCTGCTGCTGCGAGAAGTCTTTCAACGTGATGTGAAAGTCCGCCTGCGGCCCGGCTTCTTCCCCTTCGTCGAACCCGGTTTTGAACTCGACATGTCCTGCGCCATCTGCAACGGGACGGCCGTCCGCCCCGACGGCGAACCCTGCGCCACGTGCAAGCGCAGCGGCTGGGTGGAGATTCTCCCCTGCGGCATGGTCCACCCCAACGTGCTGCGCCACGGCGGCATCGACCCGCACGAATACACCGGCTTCGCCTTCGGCCTGGGCCTGACGAGGCTGGCGATGATGAAGTACGGCATTGCAGACATTCGTATATTAAATAGCGGTGACCTGCGCGGGATCGTTCACCCCGAACGGCTCAAAGGTCCTTCGCTGATCAGGCAGGGATAAGGTTGAATGCTGGATGCCGGATCCTGGCTGCTTGAACAGCGAGGCTTCGGTTGATGCTTTCAATCAGACCCGGAAGCAGGCTAATCCTGCGACCAAATTCCTATTCCTCTTCTCGTAGCTTCGCGATCACGTTGAAATCCTCCAGCGTCGTCGTGTCGCCCTCGACGCGGCCCTTGGTCGCCAGCTCGCGCAGCAGCCGCCGCATGATCTTCCCGCTGCGCGTCTTGGGCAAAGCGTCGGTGAAGCGAATATCCTTCGGCCGGGCAATTGCGCCGACTTGCGTCACGACGTGCTGCTTCAATTCCTCCTTCAACGCGTCGCTCGGCGCGTTGCCGCCCTTGAGCGTCACGAACGCCGCGATGGCCTCGCCGGTAAGATCGTCGGGGAAGCCCACCACGGCCGCCTCGGCCACCTTCGGATGGCTCACCAGCGCCGATTCAATCTCGGCGGTGCCAAGGCGATGACCCGACACCTTGATCACGTCATCGACGCGACCCATGATCCAGAAGTACCCGTCGGCGTCGCAGCGGGCGCCGTCGCCGGTGAAGTACATGCCGGGGATCTCCGACCAGTACTGCTTGCGGAAGCGTTCTTCGTCGCCGTACACGCCACGCAACATGCCCGGCCAAGGTTTGCGGATCACGAGAAACCCGCCGGCGTTCGGCCCCTGCACGGTGCCGTCCTTGTCCATGATCGCCGGATCGATCCCCGGCAGCGGGCGCGTCGCCGATCCGGGCTTGGTCGGCGTCGCCCCGGGCACCGGCGCGATCAGGATGCCGCCCGTCTCGGTCTGCCACCAGGTGTCAACAATGGGGCACTTGCCGCGGCCGATGTTCTCGTGATACCAGGTCCACGCGGCCGGGTTGATCGGCTCGCCGACCGTGCCCAGCAGCTTCACGCTCGACAGATCGTGCTTCGCCGGGTGATGCGTGCCCTGCCGCATGAAAGCGCGAATGGCCGTCGGAGCGGTGTAGAACTTTGTCACCTTGTGCCGGGCGATGACGGCCCAGAAGCGATCCCAGTCGGGGAAGTTCGGCGCGCCTTCGTACAGGACGCACGTCACGCCGTTCTGCAACGGACCGTAAATGATGTAGCTGTGCCCCGTGATCCAGCCGATATCCGCCGTGCACCAGTAGATGTCGTCGGGCTTGAGATCAAAAACCAGCCGCGCCGTGTAGGCCGTGTACACCATGTAGCCCGCCGTCGTGTGCAGGATGCCCTTGGGCTTGCCGGTGCTGCCGCTCGTGTACAGCAGAAACAGCATGTGCTCGCTGTCGAGCGGCTCGGCCGGGCATTCGTCGGGCACGTCGGCGATGGCATCGTGCCACCAGATGTCGCGGCCGGACTGCATGGCGACGCCCTCGCCGCAATGGTTCAGCACAACGACCTTCCTGATCAGCGGCGTCAGCTTGCACGCTTCATCCACGGCGTTCTTGAGCGGCACAACTGCGCCACGCCGCCAGCCGCCCCCTGCGGTGATGACCACGTGCGACTGCGCATCCTCGACGCGATCGACAATCGCCTGCGCCGAGAAACCGCCGAAGATCACCGAGTGCGGCGCGCCGATCCGCGCGCAGGCCAGCACGGCCACGACCAGCTCCGGAACCATCGGCATGTAGATCGTGACGCGGTCGCCTTTCTTGACGCCGAGCTTTTTCAATCCATTGGCGAATCGGCTGACGTCGCGCAGCAACTGGGCGTAGGTGAGACGCCGCACGTCGCGCGGCGTGCCCGCCTCGTCGCACGGCTCGCCCTCCCACAGCAGGGCGACGTGCTCGCCGCGCCCGCGGGCCACCTGCAAATCGAGACAATTGTATGATACGTTCGTCGTGCCCCCGACGAACCACTTGGCAAACGGCGGGGACCAGTCCAGCACGCGATCCCACTTTTTGAAGAAGTGCGAGCCAGACGCCACCTCGGCCCAGAACGACTCGGGATCCTCCATCGACCGGCGATACAGCGCCTCGTACTCGGCCGGCGACTTGATGTGCGCCGCGGCCGCGAACGCCGACGGCGGTGGATACAGTTGGGAATCGGTCTGGATTGACTCAATCGTCGGGTCGGACATGATCCACCTCGTTATGGGCTGCCTCCGCCTGAAACCGCCATTATGCACATTTTCTTCGCCACGTTGAACAGTTACCGGCTCTGAAATCGGGGCCTTGTTTGCCCACGTCTACCACCACGGCTAGACTAGACCACATGAATGCACCCGAAGCCGCCGCCGATCCTCGCTTGGTTCGCCGCGCAGCGCTGCCCGCGCTGGTCGTCGGTGTCGCGGCAATGGTCGGCATTCAGGCCACCGTCAGTGCGGTCGAGCCTCCGTTGAAGCGGACCGCGCGGATCTGCGACATCCCCACGTCCATCGGCGCGGCGACCTCGGTCTCGGGCTTTGATGCATCGCCGCTGATGCTCTGCTCGGCCCTCGTGATGGCGGCGTGTCTCCTGGCGTCGGCCCGTACACCCAGTACGGTCTTCACTCCGATTCAACTCTCCGTCCGACTTGTCAGTTCGCCGACGCTTGCGTCGCGTGATCGCAAGGTTCAAATCGCCTATCACCTCGGCGGCCTCTACGGCCCGTAGCGTCAGCCTGGAATCTGGTGGGCCGTGCCCGCCCTGCAGGTCTCCGCTTCCTGTCCCCCTTTGTACCTTCGTTTTGGCGTTTCGACGTTTTGACGTTTCCCTTGAAGCGAGATTCCCCATGCCCGTCACTGCCATCGTCGGTAACCTGTTCAAAAAGGTCTTCGGTTCGCGCAACGAACGCCTGCTCAAGGCCTATCACAAGAACGTCGTGCTCATCAACGCCCTCGAACCGGCGCTGCGCGGCGACTACGACGCCCGCTTCGCCGAGGCCAAGGCCAGGCTCCCCGCCGATCTGCCCGCCGACCAGCTCCCGGCCGCCTTGCAGAGGATTCGCGTCGAGTTAAGCGCCGACCTGCGCGATCGCACGACCGCACTCAAACAGAAGCTCGCCGACGGATTGGATCCCGCGCAGGCGCTGCCCGAGGCGTTTGCCATCCTCCGCGAAGCGTCGCGCCGGGCGCAGAATCACCGCCATTTCGACTGCCAATTGGTCGGCGGCATGGTGCTCTACGAGGGCAAAATCGCCGAGATGAAAACCGGCGAGGGCAAAACGATTGTCTGCCACCTCGCCGCATTCCTGCGCTGCCTCGAAGGCAAGAAAGTTCACATCGTCACGGTCAACGACTACCTCGTGCAACGCGATGCCGAATTCGCCAGGCCCATCTTTGAACTGGTCGGCTTCACCGTCGGCTACATCCAGTCACAGGTCGATCCCGGCGGACGCGAGGGCATCCGCGCCGCCGCCTACGCCTGCCACGTCACGTACGGCACCAACAACGAGTTCGGCTTCGACTACCTCCGCGACAACATGAAGATCACCGTCGAGGAGCAGGTCCAGGGCCGGCTCGACTTCGCCATCATCGACGAAGTCGATTCCATTCTCATCGACGAGGCCCGCACACCGCTCATCATCAGCGGCCCCGCCTCCGACGATGTCTCGCGCTATCGCACGGCCGACGGCGTCGCACGCGTCCTGATCCAGCGCCAGGCGCAGGCCAACGCCGAAACCCTCGCGCGCCTCAAGCAATGGGGCGACGATCCGCCGAAGGGCTACGCCGAGCACCCGAAGTACGCCGACGCCAACCGCAAATTCAAAGCCGATCCCAACTGGATCAGCGAGGACGAGGCCGAGGCCATCGGACACCGGCAGTATTACGTCGTGCAGCGCGAGCGCAAGCAGGTGTCCATCACGCACGACGGCATCACCGTCGCACAGGAACACCTGGGCGTCGGTTCGCTCTATTCCGGCGCCAACATGGAATGGCCCCACCTGATCGAAAACGCCGTGCGAGCGCACGTCACTTACGAGAAGGACGTGGACTACGTCGTTAAAGACGGCGAGGTCATCATCGTCGATTCCTTCACCGGCCGACTCATGCACGGGCGGCAATGGTCCGACGGTCTGCATCAGGCCGTTGAAGCGAAGGAATCCGTGCGCGTCAAGGAGGAGACGCAGACGCTCGCCACGATCACCCTGCAAAACTTCTTCAAGCTTTACAAGCGAATCGCCGGCATGACCGGAACGGCCATGACCGAGGCCGATGAGTTCATGAAGATCTACAAGCTGGAAGTCGTGGCGATTCCCACAAATCGCCCCGTCAACCGGCAGGACTTCCACGATCGAATATACAAGACCGTGGACGACAAGTACGACGCCATCGTCGAGGAGATTCACGACATCCACACGCGCGGCCGACCGCGCGATCCGTTCATTCTCAACGACGTTCTCAAGAACGTCCTGCCCATCGTTCAAAAACAAGGTGGGCCGGTCGAACTCATCCAATCCGCCCTCGCCGCCTTCAACGCAGCCGGTGCGCCCAGCGCCGAACTCGCGCAGCAGATGGCCGATGCCTACGACGCGGCGATGGGCGATCTCGCGCGCGGGCGGCCGGTCCTGGTCGGCACGATCTCCATTGAGAACTCCGAGAAGCTCTCCAACGCGCTGACGCGCAAGTACGGCATCGAGCACGAAGTACTCAACGCCAAGCAGCACGCGCGAGAAGCCGAGATCGTCAAAAAAGCCGGTGAACGCCACCTGCCCACGCGCGGCAAGGAGAAAACGCTTCAAGGCAACGTCACGATCGCGACCAACATGGCCGGCCGCGGCACCGACATCAAGCTGCAACAAGGCGTCGTCTACGAAAAATGCGTCGGCGATCTTGGTCCCCCGCAGGGCACGAACGGGCATGGCAAGCGCTTCGGCTGGAACGAACCCGGCGTCATCGGCACCAAGTGCTGCATCAGTTGCCCCGATTACGATCCGAAGACCAACTGCGCCCATTGCTGGAAGCCGAAAGTCGATCCTCGCTTCCCCGAGCTGGGCCGCAAAGTCTGCCCGATCAACGTGCCGTGCGGATTGCACATCATCGGCACCGAGCGCCACGAATCGCGCCGCATTGACAATCAGTTGCGCGGACGATCCGGCCGACAGGGCGACCCCGGATCAAGCCGTTTCTTTCTTTCGCTGGGCGATGATCTGCTCAAGATGTTCATGGGCGAGTGGACGCTGAAAATGCTCGAGCGCATGGGCTTCGAAGACGGCATGGCCATCGAGGCCAAGAGCATCAACAAGGGAATCGAGCGGGCACAGAAGAAGGTGGAAGAGAAAAACTTCTCCGCACGCAAGCATCTGCTGGAATACGACGAAGTCATGGATCACCAGCGGCAGGTGTTCTACACCCAGCGGCAGGAGATTCTCGAATCCAGCCGCGTCGGCAAGTCGGCCAGCCTCCAAACCCTGATCGCCCGCATGATCGATAAGACGATCGAGACCGCCGCTTCGACGTATCTCGCGAAGGACTACGGCGCGAAGTGCATCGTCGAGTGGGTGCGCGGTGAGCTGGAAGTCTCACTCGATCCTAAGAACATCGATTTGTATGACCGCGATCGCACCGAGCGAATCATCCGCGAAGAGGCAAAGGCCGAAGCACGCAGCCAGATTCAGATTTCCGTCGGCGAGTACATGGACCCGGACCTCGACCGCAAGGAATGGGACATCCGCGGATTGCATCAATGGGCCACGACGCGATTTGACTGCAAGATTTCCCAGAATCATATGCGAGACATGTCGCCCGAAGAGGTCGTGGAGAAGCTCATCGAAGCGGCCGAGGCCAAAATCGAAGCCGCCGATTTGAGCGCGCTCGAACGGTTTTTCGACCCCCAGTTGGCCGTGCACACGCTCATGCAATGGGCGCGAATGAAGTTCGGCGTGGAGCTGGACCCGGCCGCGCTGGAAAACGCCGGTGAGGCCGACGCGCTCAAGCGCGTGCGCGAGCAGGTCCGCGCCGCGTACCGCGAGCGCGAGGTACGCTACCCCGTCGAGTGGGTACTCGAACGGACCATCCTCCGCGATGACGGCAACACCGCCTACGCCGTCGACCAGCTCGTCAAGTGGGTCAATCTCAAGTTCGGTCAGAACTGGACGCTTGAAAGCGTGTCCGGCCGCAGCGTGCAGGAGCTGGCCGATCAGTTGTTTCAGTTGAATCGTGAGTATCTCGCCGGACCGCGCCTCGAGCAGGAGATCGACGCGGCAATCGCAGCCCATCGCGGGGACGGACCCCTTGCTCAATGGGCGGCGCAGCGATTCGGCCCGGCCTTTGATGAAGCGGTGCTTCGCGAATCGACCGACCCGCGCACGGCCTTGCTGACGATCGGACGCGATCTGCTCCGTCGCGAGCTGACGATGCTCGAGCGATACGTGCTGTTGCAAATCTACGATCAGGCCTGGAAGGAACACATGCACGCGATGGACCTCCTCAAAGAGGCCATCGGCCTGCGCGGATTCGCCGAGCAGGATCCCAAGATCGCCTACAAGCGCGAGGGGTTCCAGATGTTCCAGGAAATGCTTCGTGGCATCGAGGACAAGGTCACCAACATCATCTTCAAGGTGCGGTTGACCGAGGAGACCGCCGCGCGGGACCACTCCCGCAACGCCACGACACGCCACGCCGAGTCCACCAACCTCGGCTTCGCCGGCCAGGCCGATGCCGACCGCGATGCCGCGATGAAGGCACAAGGCCAGGAGCAGAAGGTCGAGCAGATTCGCCGGGACCAGCCGAAGGTCGGGCGCAACGACCCCTGCCCGTGCGGCAGCGGAAAGAAGTACAAGGCCTGTCACGGCAAGGGAGCGAAGTAAGGGCTGACAACGAACTGCGATAAACGCGAAAGGCAGCCGGGGCGCGCGCGTTCGACGCACCAAAACGGGAAACGCAGATTCCATGAAGAAGACAGAATCCAGCAGGTAGAACGAAACGGCCCTCGATCACCCGCCGCGGGCGAAAAAACTTTCGCCTTTCGCCGCTCGCGATTCACCTTTCAAAGACTCTCCCCGCAGGCGGAGCAGCGCGGCGAAGACCGGTTGGGCAACTCGTGTCCGCAGGACGGACAACTCGCCCGCGACGCGCCGGATTGACCGCGCCGCGCGCAGCGCAAGGCCCACCATGCAGCGCACAGGGCGAGGACCATCGCCAAGGTAATCAGCCAGGAAAGGCGCATAATCACAGCGCTGGGCGGCGCGTATGTTTACAAACGTATAACGATTCCCCGTTCCGGAAAGCGCCGCCGCGCCGCCAGCGCTGCGAACCAGAGATGATACCACCAATCGGCCCGACGCAACCCCTGCAGGCTGACGTGAATTCCTCATTCATGCTGCGGACGGAAGCCGGTGTGCAGCCGCACACAATCGCAATCGCAAAAACGGACCGCCGCAAAGAACGATTTGCCCAATCTGAAACCTTACGGTTCCGTCAGCGTCGTCGCCGCGCGTGGTTCCAGTTCAAACGTCACCTCGTACGGCGGCGTCGACTCTGGAATCGAAAACCCCGGCGGCAGCACGAATTGCACGCGACGCTGAATTTTTGTCCCGACTTTCTCGATGTCCGCCGCGAACACATCCGCAAATGCACGTATTTCACGCGGGTCCAGTTGCTCCACGAGGTCTTTCGGACCCGTCACGTCAATATCCGGCCGAAGGTTCACGTTCGGATCAGGCACGATCCGAAACTCGTCCTGCACCTTCTGCGGCACCGACCAGGTAATCTGAATCGGGCCTTTGCGCACCGTCTGCGTCTGGCTCTGTATCTGCCCGGAAATCGTGACTTCTTCCGTGGGCCGAATCTCCACGCGCAACCCGGGGTCCAGCTCGCGCAGCGCTTCAATCACCAGCGGCACGCGCACGCGAAACGTCCCATCCGCCTGCTTCGCCGCGATGATGCGCTGCTGTGCATCCGCCCGCGCCACCGGATCGCGCCGTAACTTCTCCGCTGCGTACCGCGGCAACCGAACGGCTACCTTGTCCGGCGACGGCTCGGCACTCACCTTCAACTCACCATAGTTTGGGGCCACGCGCACGTCGGACACCGTCTCATACTCGTCGATGTAGACTGCTGCATTAATCGGCTCAACGTTGCTCACCTTCAACCCCGATTCCGCTACCGCCTTCACCCGGTTCAGAATCTCCCGCGAGCCGATCGTCTGTTTCTGCGTCGACGACTCCATCGTGCTATCCAACACCGCCTCGAAGTAGGGCCGCGAATCCACGATCTCGGCCATTTCCTTGAGGTGCCGCCGCCGGCCCCGAAACGTCACGTGAAACGTCTGCTCAAACGGCGGCTCCGCGAACGCCGCGTACCGATCCGGCGAATCGCTCGTCACACGCACCGGAAGCGACAACATCTGCTCGTCCATCACATTCTGATCGGCCACCAGCCAAATCAGAATCGTGATACCCGCCACGGCCAGGCCGGACCGGATGCGTTCGTAGATCGCGGAACTGATCATTGGTTCATTCCATTACGTCTCGGCCTCGTTCTCGCGCGGCGGTTCGGGCGGACGACCCAGTCGCTCGCGCAGTTGCGCACGAAGCTGCTCCGGCGTCAACGGACGCACCATCTCGCCGCGCTCCACAAGACTGATCGTCTTCGTCTCCTCACTGACGACCACCACGATCGCGTCCGTTTCGTTCGTCAGGCCGATGGCCGCCCGATGCCGCGAGCCGAGCGACGGCGCCACGTCGTCTGAATCGGTCAGCGGAAACTGAACCGCCGCCGCGAGAATGCGACCCTGACCGATGACCACGCCCATGTCGTGCAACGGCGAGCCAGGCCAGAAGATCGTCACCAGCAGTTCACGCGTCAATTCCGAGTCCAGCTTGCAGCCCGCGTCGATCATCGCACCGAGCTCATTCGATCGCTGAAACGCGATGATCGCGCCGATGCCGCGCTTCGCCAGCGTCTCCACCGCCTCCGTCACCTCGTCAATCGTTCGATCCAGGCTCCCCGATGCCTCGGCGAAGAAACTCGCCGCGCCCAGCCGAATGAGCGCCCGGCGCAGCTCCGGTTGAAACGCCACGAGTGCGCTGGCGAACAACCCGCCGACAAAGAACGGATAAATCGTCTTGATGCGCTCCAGATCAAAAATGTTCGCCACGAGGTTCAATACCAGCGTTCCGCCGACCAGTAACAGCAGAAATCCGCGAAGCAGACGCGCTCCGCGCGTCCCTTTCAGGAATCGCGCGATCCAGAACACCACCAGCCCGATGACGAACAACTCAACGAAGTCCGTCCACACCAGGCGCGGCAGGCGATCCGAGATGAACCGAAAAAAATCCAACCGGCGCCTCCTCGGCGACCTTTAACCGACCCCGGCCGCGCCGCGCTGGACGCCGACGCGGCGGCGGCCGCATTATACCCATCGACGCGTTGGCCGCCCTGATGCGGCATCCTCTCTTCGTTGGAGGTACTCGACCCGTGTCGTCCCCGCGCGTGCTCATTACCCGTCCGATCCCCGACGCCGGTCTCGCGCTGCTCCGCGCCGCGAAGCTCGACTATCACCTGCCCGATTCGCCGCCCGATCACGATCGCCTCTTCCAACTCGTCGCCCATCACGACGCCGTCATCGGCCAATTGGCCGATCGATTTGATGCCCCGTTGATCGCCGCCGCGTCGTCCCGTTGCCGGATCATCGCCACCTGCTCGGTCGGCACCGACCACATCGACCTCGACGCCGCCCGGGCCGCAGGCATCCACGTCACGAACACCCCCGGTGTCCTCACCGAGGCCACCGCCGATCTCACCTGGGCCCTTCTCCTCGCCACCGCCCGACGCATCACCGAAGCCGAGCGACTCGCGCGATCCGGCACCTGGCAAGGCTGGGAGATGATGCAGATGCTCGGCGCCGATGTTCACGGTCGCATGCTCGGTATCGTCGGCGCGGGCCGGATCGGCACGGCCGTCGCGCGACGCTCGATCGGGTTCTCCATGACCGTGCTTTACACAGCCCGCGAAGACAAGCCCGCGATGGCGGCGCTCGGCGCGCGACGCGTGCCGCTCGAGACACTGCTAGCCGGGAGTGATTTTGTTTCGCTCCACTGCCCATTGACCGACGAAACGCGCCATCTGCTGAATCGCTCCGCCCTGGAGCGCATGCGTCCGGGGAGCGTTCTCATCAATACGGCGCGCGGACCGATCGTCGATGAATCGGCTCTGATCGACCTGCTGCGCGAGCGTCGCATCGCCGCGGCAGGTTTCGATGTGTACGAACATGAACCGCGCATTCCTCCCGAGTTGATCGCGCTCGAAAACGTCGTGCTGCTCCCGCACATCGGATCGGCCACCGTGACGACGCGCAACCGCATGGCGGAAATGGCGGCGGAAGACGTGATCGCCGTCCTGGGTGGCAAACCACCATTGCGGCCCGTTTGTTGAAGTTAAGCCGCACCGGTCGAAGCGACCGCTCGGCTTGTGTCGCGCTGCGGCTCGCCCGTATCATGGCGCTCGTATCACGGCGGATGAACCGACCATTCGGCCCACCCTCCGGGGGCAGTTGGGCACCCCACACGGCGGCCTTTCGGCGAGATCATGTTGCGGTTTAATGTTTATCTTGACGGCGCGCCGGCGAAATCGCTCGACCTGACCGCGGCGCACCTGCTGGGCAACGAGCGGGTCCCCCTGCGCGGCGAGATTCGTTTTGAAAACGGGCAGGTCATCTGCGAAACACGGGCGCGCGGCGCGGCCGCCTTGGCCCTTCTCTGGCCGGTGCGCGGCGCGGGGGTCGGCGGCACGCTCATGCTCGAAACGACGCGGCTGGTCGAGCGCAGCGAGCCGTACAATCTGCACGTCGAACTGGCTCGCGGCCAGCTGATGCGAATCACCCAGAAGCGCGAGGACTGGGGCCTGTTCGACTACCCCGAAGGGGCTGCGGTGTACAAGCAGATCGACCTCGCGCGCGAATACCTCGTCGCCGCGATAACCGCCGACGACGCCCTCACCGCCACGAAGCACGCCGACGCATCCATCGCCGCCGGACTCAAAGCCGCCGAAGCGACCGCAGCCCTGCACGCCGACGTCTTCATCAAACGGCGCGAGCCGACCGGTCCGTTTGCCCGTCGACCATTCGGCTGTCGAATTCTTCCCGCGCACTGCACCGAGGCGGCGCTGGCCCGCGCGGCGGACGCCTTTGATTTCGTCACGCTGCCCTGTGACTGGGTGACCACGCAACCGCAGGCGGGCAGGTTCGACTTGGCCGAGCTGGAACGCTGCGCCGCCCTGCTCAAGGCAAAGAAGTTCCCGGTGACGGCCGGTCCCCTGCTGTCCTTCGACGACTCCGCGCTGCCCGATTACGTCCGGCGCAAACACACGACATTTGACTCGTTTCGAGACGCCGCCGCCAAACACCTCAAACACGTCATCACCGCGCTGGCGCCGCACATCACCGCGTGGGAAGTCGTTCGCGGCTTGCACGCGCACAACGTCCTTCGCTTCAATTTCGAACAACTGGTGGACCTGTCTCGCCTTGCCGCTCTGACCGCACGGCAATGCGCCCCGCGCTCCGCCGTCATCCTCGGTATCGCCATGCCCTGGGGCGAGTACTACGCCGCCGATCCCCAGACCATCCCGCCGGTCCTGTACGCCGAGATGGCCGTACAAAGCGGCATCCCGTTCGACGCCTTCGGGCTGGAGATCTGGTTCGGCTCGGGCACCGACCCGGGCAGCGGTCGGCGCTTCGTGCGTGACATGATGCAGGTGTCCTCGATGCTCGACCGGTTCGGGGCGATGGGGAAACCGATACACATCACCGCGGCGGGCGTACCGTCGGGCGGCGAGATCGGCGCCGGATGCTGGCGCGGCGCCTGGTCGGCGATCAACCAGGCGGCCTGGGCCAAGGAGTTCTATCGCATCGCGCTTAGCAAGCCGTTCGTGGAGTCGATCTGCTGGCGGCATCTGATCGACCGGCCGGATTCATCCAGCGGCGTCGTGTGCGCGGACCTGTCTCCCAAGCCGGCGTTTGATGCAATCCAGACGCTGCGCGCGGAAATCTCGGCAGGGACGTAATTCCGTTCCTACGCGCCGAGGATGCACCTTACTCTTTGGCGGCCGGCGGCGCCCCTTCGGTCGCCTTGTTTCGCACCACTTCAAGAATATCCCGCTCGAGCTGCACGTCGCGCGGCAGATCGGTCCAGACCTGATCCTGTGCCGCCGTCACGCCGGCCTCGCGGTCGATCGGCGTGTCGGTGGGATAATCATCAAATCGCTCCATGTCACGGAAAACGCGGTGATCGGCCGTGTCGAGCCGCTGCACCTCCACCACGCAATGCACGATGCTGCCCTCGCCCCACGGCTGCACATACAGCGTGGCCGTGCGCCGCAGGCGATTGGGAAACTTCAACGCCGTGTCACGAATGCGACCGGTGCCACCGCGCTGCTCGTACTCGGTCGTCACGCTGCGAATCTGGCCGTCGACCGGAGAGGCCTGGGCCACGCGAAACCACTGCTTCATCGCATGAAGACATGCGTCGTACGCAGCCGCCGGCGCGATGTGCGGCAGCCGTATCGCCGTGCCCTCGCCCCGCGACCGCCTCGACGAAAGCCCGCTTGACGAATCACCGGGGCAGCCGGCGCCCAACAGCGACAGCGGCATCGCGGCCAGAACGGACCATCGCACCAGGGTCGCCGCCGCAGACATTCGAGTGGATGACACGATGACCACGCTCCCGAGGACCGGCGCGCCGGGCTTCAACGTCCCCCGCACGGCGAACGGCCGGAGAATAGCCGCCGCGCGCGGTACGGTCAATCTGCCGTTGTTTCTGCTACACTTCGCCGCCAAATGGCGAAGGGTTTCCCGCGATACCTGGACATCATCTCCGGCCGCGCGCAGGGCGTGCTTGCCGAGTTCGCCCGCGCCGCTCTCGCGGGGCTGTCCGTCCCCTACCGCGTCGCGGTCTCGCTGCGTAACGGGTGGTATACCTATGTTCCCGGTACGCGTCGCCGCGCGGCGCTGCCGGTGATTTCCATCGGCAATCTCACCGCGGGCGGCACCGGCAAGACACCCGTCTCCGCGATGGTCGCGGATTTGCTTCTCCAGCGCGGGCGGCGCGTCGCTGTCCTCCTGCGCGGTTACAAGGGGCGGCCGATTCAGTTTGACAACGATCAGCGCGGCCGCGCCGCCGATCAGTGGCGCATGGAAAGCGACGAAGCCGAAGTGCTTCGCCGCCGCTGCCCCGCAGCGCGCGTGATCCTCAATCCCGATCGCGTCGCCGCCGCGCGCCAGGCCGTCGCGGAACGGTGCGACGTCGCCGTGCTGGACGACGGCTTTCAGCATCGCCGCATTCGGCGAGAGTTGGACATCGTGCTGATTGATGCCACCAATCCGTTCGGCCACCAGCGCCTCTTGCCGCGTGGCCTGTTGCGCGAGCCGATCCGCGCCTTGCGCCGCGCCGACCTGATCATCCTCACGCGCAGCGACCAGGCCGACGAAACCAGCAAGGCCCTGCTTCAACGAACGCTGCGCAAGGCGTCCGGCGGCAAGCCCGTCGTGCAAGCCATTCACCGAATCGCCGGCTTCCTCGATATCAAGAGTCGACCGGTCCAAGTGGAGGACCCGCGCGCCGTGCAGGCCGTGCTCTTCGCCGGAATCGCCAACTTCCAGAGCTTTCGGCAATCCGTCGAAGAACTGGGCGTGCATGTCCTCGCGGCCTACGAGTATCCCGATCACCACCCCTACACGGCCGATGAGATAAGCGGCCTGGTCGAAGTCGCCAGCAACCTTGAAGCCAACGCCCTTATTACCACCGAGAAGGACGCAGTCAAACTGGTCGGCCGCTGGCCCGATGGCGGCTGTCCGGTGCTTGTGGTCGATCTTTCGATCGAACTGCTTGATGACGGGCATGCGGTGCTAGCCGCCGCGCTCGACCGAGCGCTGACAGATTCCTGACGCGAGAATGACCAGCGCGCGATCCGCGCGGCGCGAAAAAAGCCCCAGGCATGAGCCCGGGGCCTGGATTCCCTTTCAACTTGATCGGACCCGCGCCACATATCCGCCGCAGCGGGATTCACAAACGCGCGTCCCGCGGGGTCAATTCCGCGGCGCGATCGGCGGATCAACGTCTTCCACCATCTCCCCGGCTTCCATCAACAGCTCGCGGGCCTTGAGGATCGACCCTTCCAACTGCTGCACCCGCGCGTCGTCGCGCGTTTTCCCTTCGCTCAAGAGCTTCTTGCGCTCGCTGATGAACTCCTCCATGCGCAGGCGTATCTGGGCGTAGATCATGTTCGCCGCCTGCTCGCGCTTCTCCTCATCCGTCGTTGCCAGAACCGGTTCCTGCGCGGCGGTTGTTTGCGATTGCGACGGCGTGATCGGCTCCAGCCGCGTCGGATGAACCTGCGGCTTCTTCGTTTCGGCCGGCGCCGGCTCCGTGTGCGTCGCCGCCGCGACCTGGGCCGGCTCGGGCTTCGTCGGCGCGGCCGGTTCCGCCGCCTGCTTGTGCGCGGCCGGCTCGCTCGACGAATTCGAACAACCCCAAGCCATCATTGCGGCGACCGACAACACCGCGCCGCGCGAAAATTGCTTCCATACGGTTGACATCGAATCAGACTCCCGAATCAGGTTCTGGCGAGTTTTTGTTAGGGTACGCTCCCACACTATGCTTCGGTGCCGCGCCGTCAGCCGGAGCGACCACCGACGGTTTCCTCAATGTCACGGCTTTCCAGCCGGCTGGGTCGACGCCGCGGGTGTGCCTGCGGCCGACTGCGCCGGCGCCTTTTTCCAGTCCGTCTCCTGCGGGCGAATCACTTCGATCATCGTCGCGACGAGCTGCGCGCTGTCCCCCGAACCATCCTTGTATCCCGTCACGATGATCCGGTCATTCTCGCGGATGTCTTCCAGCTTCTGGGCGCGGCCGTTGATGACCACTTCCGTATTCTCGCGGATGGTTCCTCGAAGCTCGCGTTCCACGCCGCGATCGTCCTTGAAGACCATCGACACGTCGTTGTTCTTCAAGTCGATGTGCTTGGCGATCCCTTCGATCTTTCGGACCTTCGGCGACTTCTTTTCCTTGTCGGAGCAACCGGCGATTCCCAACACGGCCGTCAGCAGCCCGACAACGCACCGCACTCCCCAGGATCGATTCATCACTGCCCTGACTCCCTGCGGGTCCGACTCACACTGTTGCGTGCTTAGTCCGTCCCTACCCGCCTACAGCTCGCTCACTCTAAGGCACGCCGCCGCGTGGGGAAAGACCACATCGGGTGGCTCGTTGATTGTTACGTTCCCGTGATGGGTTCAGAAGAAGTAAACGGCTCCCGCTGGAACCCGTCGATTGAACCGCAACGTTTTGTAGGTTAAGATATTACGATCGTCGCCCCACACTTTTTTGAAGGAACCATTCCATGCTTAACTCTCGCCGCTTTGCACGTATCGCCCTGGTTCTGTTCTTGGCGATTGCTGTCCTGCCGGCTCGCGCATCGGAGAATGCCGCCGACAAACGCCGTTCCGACAGCGCCGCGCTCTTTTCCGAGGCAGATTACCTTCGCCACGTCAGCACACTCGCCGACGACTCCTTCGAAGGCCGCGGAACCGGGCAGGAGGGCATCGACAAGGCCGCGGAGTACATCGCCGCGCGCTTCGAGGAATGGGGCGTTCAGCCCGGCGGTGACGACCACACTTACTTCCAAAACTTCACGCTCAAACTCAAAAGTCAGGTGGCCCAGGGCACACGACTGGCGGTCGGCATGAATGATCGACCGACGCGCCGCGCCGCGACCCTCCACGAGGACTACATCCCGTTTCCGTTTTCATCCAACGGCAGCTTCAGCGGAGAAGTCGTTTTCGCGGGATACGGAATCGTCAAGGACGACGCGGGCTACAACGACTACGCGGGAATTGATGTCGCCGACAAAATCGTGCTCGTGCTGCGGCGCGGGCCGAAGTTCGGCGATTTCTCCGTGCAGGATTCCGCCTTCCGCGCGAAGGCCTCGCGCGCAGCCGGCCGCGACGCCGCGGCGCTGCTCGTGGTCAATCCCGCTGATGACGAAGAA
Organism: Planctomycetia bacterium; assembly: GCA_015200345.1. Classification (NCBI taxonomy): domain Bacteria; kingdom Pseudomonadati; phylum Planctomycetota; class Planctomycetia; species Planctomycetia bacterium. The sequence goes on from CP054187.1 coordinate 1,921,376, forward strand.
GGTGACAAGCTGTTCGATTTCAACGCGCAGGGAACGGCGCGATTCGGCGGACGCGGCTACGGCATCCCCATGATTCACATCAGCCGCAAACTGGCCGACCGCATGCTGCGAGCCGGGGGCTTGGGCGGGCTGGAGGCCGCCCAGAAGCGAATCGAGGAAACACAGAAGCCGGCCTCGGCTGTGCTGAAGGGCGTGACGATTCGCGGGCGCGTCGAGATCGAACCGATCGAGTCCCCGGTGCGCAACATCATCGGCATCGTGCCCGGAACCGGTCCGCAGAAAGACGAATACATCGTCATGGGGGCGCACTACGACCATCTCGGCATTCGTAACAAGGGCACGTCGGAGTTCAACCCGGAAAAAGACATCAGCAACGGCGCCGACGACAACGCATCGGGCACGACGCTCGTGATGATGCTGGCCCGCGCCTTCGCCTCGGGCAAACCGCCGAATCGGACGATGGTCTTCATGCTTTTCACCGGTGAAGAGATGGGTCTGCTCGGCTCGGCGCACTACGCCAACAATCCCACCATCGACCTGACCAAAGTCAACGCCATGCTCAACTTCGACATGGTCGGCCGGCTCAAGGACAACAAGCTCGAAGTCGGCGGCATGCGCACCGGCGGGTTTGAAGACCTGGTCCACCGCCTCGCCGAACCCTACGGTTTTACGATTCGCGATGGCGGCGGCGGGCGCGGCCCGTCGGACCACACCAGCTTTTACAACAAGGACATCCCGGTGCTGTTCTTCTTCACCGGGCTGCACAAGCAATATCACCAGCCCGAGGACGATACGCCTCTGCTGAACATCGAGGGCGCCGTGCGAATCGCCCGCTTCGGCGCTGACATCGTTGACGAGATCGACGCGCGCTCCGAGCGCATCGTGTTCACGCAAGACACGAGCCGCGCTCGCATCTCGCGGCAGGATACGCCCGACGACGAGCCGCAGGTCGCCACGGCCTCTCCCGCTGACGAACCGGAGCGCCTGCGTCTGGGCATCGTGCCTGACATGGACAACGATCAACCCGGTGTTGTCATCGCCCAGGTTGTCGACGGCTCCCCCGCAGCCGCCGCGGGATTGAAGGCGGGCGATCGCCTGATGGCCATCGGCGAGAAGCGCATTGCCGGCGTGATGGACATTGCCGGCGCGCTAAGCGCCTTCAAGTGGGGCGAAACGGCGCGCGTGCGCATTGTGCGCGACGGTGAGCGGAAGTCGATTGACGTGAAGTTCCCCGCGCGAGCAGCCGTGGCCGCCCGACCGGCCCCGGATCGCGCGCGGCCTGACCGCGAACGCCGCCGAGAGGACGCTCGCGAGCGCGGCCCCGGCGACGCCGACACGGCCACCGCGCCCGGCTCCATCGAGCGGTCGCTCAACGAGCTGGTCGGCCGCATGGCGGATTTGAGCGGCGGCGATTGCACCGTGAACATCAAGGGCCAGAACGTGGACATCACGCTCACGGTCGCCGCAAGACATGAAAGCGACAGGCGTCTTGTATCACAGATCGGCCGCTCGCTGGACGCCGCGGTCCGCGGCGACGTGCGCATCGGCGTGTCGTTCAATCTTTCGCGCGGCCGCGGCCAGGAACCTTCCAATCCGCTCCGCGGCCCGTTCCGAGATCGACCCGGCGGACGGCGCGGCATGCAGTCCACCGCGGACGCCGGCGAGGAAGACATGACCACACGACCGCGACGCGACAACCGCCCTGAACGGCCCCAGCCACCGGCTACGCCTGCGCCGCCGCGCGCCGCGGGCGGCGATCCTACGCAAAAGGCCGCCAAGAAAGACCCGCACGCGCACGCCGACGATGAAGTCGCCGCCGTGCCCATGCCGAAGGTGCGCCTGGGCATCCTGCCGACCTACGGCGAATCCGAAGGCCGCGGTTACGAAATCACCGGCGTGGTGGACGACGGCCCGGCCGCGAAGGCAGGCATGAAGAACAACGATCGCATCCTGAAGATCGGGGGCAAAAACGTGACAGATGTCTATTCCTACATGGAGGCCCTCGCCGGCTACAAGCCCGGCGATGAAGTCACCGTCGTCGTCCTGCGCGGCGACCGGGAAATCACCCTGACGATCAAGAGCGCTCCGCAGAAGTCGCTCGACGCCGATTAACCTCGCGGATCTCCGGCATCCGTGCGCGTGTTAACCGAACTCGCGGAATGCCTCGCGCTAACCCCTTGTCGCCGCACGCCTTTTACGGCCCGCGCCGCCTTGTGACGCTCGCTTCCGCCCCGTAGAATCGCACGTCTTGTCGACCGGCAGGTCCGGCGCGGAAGGCTCGGCGTCGGCACTCGCCGGTCGCGGACGCGAATCGGTATCTTCGTTTCACCCTACGGAGGCCGTATGCCCGGTTATACCATCCAGGACATCCGCAACATCGCCCTCGTCGGTCACAGCGGCGCGGGAAAGACTTCTCTCGCCGAAGCCATCCTCCACGCCGCCGGCGTCACCAACCGGCTCGGCAGCACCGCCGACAAAACCAGTATTCTCGATGTCGACGACGAAGAGAAGGAACGCGGTATTTCCATCGAGTCGCATCTTCTCAACGTCCCCCTCGACGGCCGGACTCTCAACATCATCGACACTCCCGGCGCGCCCGACTTCATCGGTCCCGCCATCGCCGCGCTCGCCGCCGTCGAGACCGCCGTCATCGTCATCCACGCCGGCGCCGGCATTCAGGTCAACACCCGTCGAATGAAGGACCTCGCCGGCGCCTGCGGACTCGCCCGCGCCGTTGTCATCAATCGCATCGATGCCGACAACGCCGATCTTGCCGGCCTTATCAACGCCCTCAAGGAAACCTTCGGCCCCCAGGTCACGCCGGTCAATCTGCCCGTCAACGGCGGCAAGGGCGTCATCGACTGCATAGACAACACCACGGGCGATTCCGATGTCGGCGATGTCGCCGAAGCCCACACCAACCTCGTCGAACGCATCGCCGAAGTCGATGACGCCCTGATCGCCAAATACTTCGACACCGGTGCGCTCTCCCACGACGAGATCGAGCACCACTTCCCTCGCGCCATCGCCGAAGGAAAGGTCTGCCCCGTCCTCTTCACCAACGCCCGCACCGGCGTCGGCGTCAAGGAACTTCTTCAGTTCATCGCTCACGACTGCCCGGCGCCCATCGAAGGCGCCCAGCGACGACTCGTCCACGGCGAAACCGAGACGCCCATCGATCCCAATCCCAACGGCCCCTTTGTTGGCCAGGTCTTCAAGATCGCCGTCGATCCCAAGAGCCACATCAAGTACGCCTTCATTCGCGCCTTCGCGGGGACGCTCAAGAGCGACGCCAACCTTATCCTGCCCGGCGAGAAGAAGGGCTTCCGCCCCGGCCACCTGCTCAAGTTCCAGGGCGCCACGCCCAAAGAAATCGACGAAGGAATCGCCGGTGACATCTTCGCCGTCGGCAAGCTCGATTTGCACATCGGCAACACCGTCTTCGTCGATCAGGGCGAAGGGAAGATCGCCATGCCGCGCACGCCCACGCCCATGTTCTCCCTCGCCGTCGAGCCAAAGGCCCGTGGCGACGAAGCCAAGATCGGTGAAGCCATGCGCCGCTTCACCGATACCGATCCCTGCTTCCGTTCACATTACGACGCTCAAACCCACGAACTGGTCATCAGCGGCATCGGCGATCTGCACCTGCGCGTCATCCTTTCCCGCATGCACCGGCTTTATAAACTCGACGTGAACACCAAGCCGCCCAAGATTCCCTATCGCGAGACGATCACCGCACAGGCCGACGGCCACCACCGACACAAGAAGCAGACCGGCGGCGCGGGGCAGTTCGGCGAAGTCTTCCTGAAGGTCTATCCGCTCCCGCGCGGCAGCGAGCCGCCGATGGAATGGTCATGGGACATCTTCGGCGGCGCCATCCCCGGGCAGTTCGAGCCTGCGATCAAGAAAGGCGTCGTCGAGCTGATGGGGCAGGGCGCGCTGGCCGGCTTCCCGATTCAGGATGTCAAAATCAGCATCACCGACGGCAAACACCATCCGGTCGACTCGAAGGAAGTCGCCTTCAAGACCGCGGGCAAGCTGGCCTTCAAAGACGCGTTTCTCAAAGCAAAGCCCGTCCTGCTCGAGCCGATCGTCAACATCGAGGTCACCGTCCCCGCCGACAACGTCGGCGACATCACCGGCGATCTCGCCCAGCGCCGCGGCCGACCGAGCGGCCAGGACATGCTTCCCGGCAATTTCGCCGTCATCAAGGCGCAGGTCCCGCTGGCGAAAGTGGCGGATTATCACTCACGTCTAAGTTCCATCTCCGGCGGCAAGGGCAGCTTCGCCATGGAGCTGTCGCACTACGAACCCGTGCCCGCCAACGAGGCCCAGGCCATCATCGCGGCCTACAAGCCGCACAAGGATGAGGACGAGTAGCCGCGCCGAACGGTCGCCGCGCATCAGGAATCCACCTCACCATGAGAGCGAACAACGTGCAGGACACCCACGCATGCGGCGTGGCCACCGGCGCGGCACCCACCGCGGCCAATCAATCCGCCACGGCGACGCCCCATGCGGCAGCCTCCGCGACGCCCTCCGAGCGGCCGATCCATCCCATCACCCGCGCACGCATCGCACTGGTCCGCGCCTTGCTCATGGCGTGGGTCCGGGCCTTCTCGCTCAAGGGCCTCTACGGTCTGGGGCGATTCTTCGGCACGTGCGAGTACCTCTGCGATTACAACCGACGACGACGCGTGCGACGAAAACTGCACCAATTTTTCAAGGATGAGCTTTCGCCCGCCCGCGTGCGGCTGATCACCTGGCGATACTTCATGCGCATCCGCTGCGACAAGATGTTCTACACCATCATGGATCGCATCCCGCGGGACAAACTGTTCAAGCGCATCAAGCTCAAAGGCATCGACCAGATCGACGAGGCCCTACAACGCGGACGGGGCGTGTACGTCGCGCTCTGCCACTTCGGCTCCCATCACATCGCCGGACTCATGATGGCCCTGCTGGGATACGACATCGCGGGCGTGCGCGACGACAAGGAAAGCGTCGTGCGGCGCTACATCATGCAGAAATACCGCGAGACCTTCCCCGAAGTCGCGCGAATGAAAATGTTCTACTCATCGAGCTTTCCCCGGCAGATCATGCGCCACATGCAGCAAAACGGCATCGTCGCCAGCCTGCTCGACGTCGATCGACGCCGCGGCGAGACCACGCGCATGCACCCGGTCAACATCTTCGGCGAGGAGCGCGAGTTCCTTGCCGGCCCCGTGCAGATGGCCATCCGTTGCGGCGCAACGACCTTTCAAGGGTTCGTCGTCTCGCGGCGAAACTTTTATTATCAGCTGATTATCGATGAGAAGCTGATCGATCCCGACCAGCCCGAAGCCGAGGACGTCATCGTTCAGCGCGTCATGCAGCACTACGCCAACAACGTCGAGGCCTTTGCCCGGCGGCACCCCGATCATCTGATGAAGATCTAGCGGCGCGGCGGAGGCCGGCGCAGCGGAAGATTGCGACCCAGCCGCTGACGCGCGTTGCGCTCGACCTCATTGCGCTCGCTCTGTTCGACGGCCCGCAGGAATCCCCCGGCCTGCCGGCGCGCCTGCTCCGCTGCCAGAAGATCGGCACGACTGATCTCCCCCACCACCGCCGAGAAGTCGGAATCGAGCAGGGCCTCCTGCGCCGCAGCCAGATTGGACCGCACGATCGCCTCCAGCGCCGCATCCACCGGCGGCTGCCCATCGGATTCATTGGACGGCATCTCGATCCGCGCCGGCAACCGCTCGACCGCGGGCGTCGACGAACCAGGCGGCCGGCGAATCGGACGGATGCGCGCGGACAGCAGCGAGTTGATCGGTGGTTTTTCGTGACTCAAGACGACTGCCCGATCCGTGCAGCTCGCACGATCACACCAACGCGCCCGGCCGCGTGCCAGTTTCCACGGGCAGTCCCGCAATCGACGCATGCCGCGCCGAACTCACCGCGGGCGATTCCGCGCCCAGCCACGGCGCGGGCGACACGACCGGTAGACCCGGCCACGTCGCCGACAGCCGCTCGGCTTCATCCTCCGCCACGCCCGGCGAAAGCGAACCGATCACGACGCCATCGACCCCGCTCCCATCGAATGCATCGGTCGAAACGACCTCCGCGTTTCGCCAGATGCCGGAATCTCCGCCGCCATCATAGACGCGTTCGAGCCAAAGTCCAGTTTTTTTCAGCAGATCAAGCAGTTGTTCGCAGCCTTTGCCGCGGCCCCACACCGCCACGCGCCGCACGGCGCACTTATCGGCCCACGACCGAATCGCCGCGCAAGCTCGATCCAGGCCCATCAGGCGCTCAAATTGTAATTCAGACATCGGTCGCGATTTAACGCCACGCGACAGAATCGCCCGCGCCTCCGCGCGGCCCGCCTCGAACCCCGCCATCGCGCCTTCCTTCCGCGCGACCCGCTCGTATCGCTCGAACGTCGACTCGATCAGGTCCGCTCGCAGCGATGCCGGCGCATGCCGCGCCCACATGCGCACGTTGTTCCGCACCAGCAACCGCAGCATCCGATTGTTGTCGCGATTGCGCGTCACGCGCCCGTGCCAGACGAGCAACTCCCCGCGCGGCTCCACGCGCCAGCCGTTCCTCCACAACTTGCACGCCAGATCATACTCCTCGGCGTAATACTCGTAGTCCGTCGGATACCCGCCGACCGCGAGAAACGCCTCGCGCCGCACGGCCCCGCCGCAATTAAAAAAGATGCCCGGAACCCCGCCCGCATCGTGACGATGCGGCGGATCCGTTAATCGAACCCGACACGCCATCGCCGCCAGCGACGCGTCGCACGCGAACAGTCCTCCCAGCGCGTCGATGACGCCCGGTGCAGGGTGGCTGTCGTCGTCCAGCATCAGCAGCACGCGCCCCTCCGCCGCCGCTGCGCCGAGGTTTCGCGCCGCGCAGCCGATGTTGCGCGACAGGTGAATCCAGCGCACGTCCGGATGATCGGCCGCCAGGGCGGAAGTCTCGTCCGTCGAGCCGTTGTCGAGGACGATCACTTCAAACGCTCGATCGGGCAGTTCGCGCAGCCGAGCCAGCGTCGCGCGCAACACCGCTGCGCGGTTATGTGTCGGTATAATGACACTACATTCACACGCCGGCCGCATGTGGCGCCTTTCGCACGGGAGCTGACCGAACGCCCCGGCCGCTTTCCAGCAACCGCGTCCCGACGCGCTCGCCCGAATCGACGCTCGCCAGTTCCGTCCGGCCGGCGAGCCACCTCGCCAATTCTTCCGCCGTCACCGGTACGATCCCCAGCCGACCGATCTGCACCGCCGCCACCGCGCTGTACAGATACGACGCCTGCATCAGCGTCGCGCCAGCCGCCATCGCCAGCGTCGCCGCGGCCGTCGCGCTCTCGCCGCACCCCAGTCGATCCAACGACCACTCCGACAACGCCGGCAGATACTCACTCAAGAGCCGGTCGTGCCAGTTGGGTGACGCCCGGTCGTGCGAGCGGCGATCAAACGTCACCACGCCGCGCTTCGCGACGCTCACCAGCATCCGCGCCGCGCCCGTTGCCTGCATTACCTCATACGCGACCGCCGACAGACCACCGCTCGAACTCCCCGCTGCCTCACGAAGCCGCCGCTCGGAGACGCAAATCAAATCCGGCGATGACGCAACGTGTATCGTTCCCTGGCCGCCCGCCGACACCGTGCACCACCGGCCCGCTTCATGCAGCGATGCCGCCGCCGCTTCGACCATACCGGGCATCACAAACCCGTAACCACAGTCGTGCACGATGAACGCATCGACCCGAGCAGCCAACTCGCGCACCAAACTTGTCACCGCGCGTTCACTGATCGAATCAAGCGGGCGCGCCCCCGCGCGATCCACCCGGAACAGCTTCTGATCATCCGCGACGAAGCGCGTGCGGACCACCGCATCCTCGCGATAGCTCAATGCCTCAACGCGCACCCCGCCCGACTCCAGCGCCTGACGCAATCGCCGCGACGAGGCATCCCGCCCCAACGCCGTCACCAGCGTCGTCGGCGCGCCCAGCGCCGCCGCCGCAAGCGCCACCGCACCGGCCTCGCCGACGTACTCGCGTTCCCCCAGCTCCAGCAACGACATCATCGGCGCTTCGCCCGCGGCTGCCGACACGTCGCACGCCACGTAGCGCTCCAGCGTCGTCTCACCGATCACCAGCAACGACCGCCCGCGCATGCGACCAAGCAGTTCCGCCAGAGTCGACCGATCGATCCCATGCCGCCGGCACACCACGCCCAGCCGATCCGCAGCGAATTCTCCCACACGCGCGAGCGACTCCGCCAGACGCGTCGAGCTGAACACGACCTGACCGCTGGAGAACACCACCCGCCCGCCGTGCGACTCGACCGTCTGGCGCTCCGCGAGAAAGCGCGGATCCTGGCTGGCCGCGTACTCCTGGCCCTTCACGTAAATGTCGGGCCGGACCTGTCTCAATATCTCAACAGCTGTCTCGTTTTGATCAATCACGACGTAGTCGACGAATGCCAGCGCCGCGAGGTTCTCCGCGCGCAGCTCTTCGGGGATGTACGGCCGCTGATCGCCTTTGCTGATCTGCGCATCGCCGGTAATCGATACGACCAGCACATCGCCGAGCGAACGCGCGAATTGCAGATAGCGAATGTGCCCGGGGTGGACGATGTCGAAGCAACCGTGACATTGCACCACGACCGGCGCGCGAGCCGATCCATCACCCGAACGCGCGGACAGGGGGTTGTCACGCAGGCGCGCCAGGGCGGCAGCCAGCGCCGCCGGCGAGAGGATCTTTTCACGATAGGAACACTCGACGCCGGTTTCGCGCGGGATCATTCGATCGCCCCCGATTACTGCGGCTTGAAGATCGCCTTGGCCGAGGCGACCACGCCTCGCGCCACCAGACTCGCCAGCAGCAGCAGCGTCAACCAGCCCACGGTCAGCGCCAGGATCGGCCACGCCCGAGCGATCGACTCCGGCATCGTCGGATAGATGGTTCCCGCCAGAAACGCAATCACGCCCGCGCTCGCGATCGCGCCCAGATGCCCGCGGACATTCCCCGGCAGCGGCGCCATCCGCACCGTCAGACAGACGAGCAGATACGTGAACAGCAGAATCTTCCACGGATCGACCGCCGCCGAACGCACCGCGTTCAACGTCGCTTCCGACAGCGTGATCAAGTCGCGCAGCTGCGCCCAGATCGCCGTCAGCGTCCTCGGAACCTGCTGGGATATTTTTTCCGCCGGAACACCCATCAGCACCGGAGCGCCCAGGCGAACGCCCAAGACGTAGATCAATCCGCCGAGTGCCGCCATCGGCAGCAACGCCACCAGCACCGGACCGATAATCGGCAACTTTGGCTGCGGCCCGGGGTCGAAAGAGGCCTCGCCTTTGTCGCCATCCTTCACCAAGGCCGTATCGTTCACCGTCGCGCCCGTGATGAGCAACGCCACGATTCGTGCCAGCATCGCCATCAGCGTGCCCGGCAGCAGCAGCATGTTCACGGTCTTGGGACGAATCATGCCCAGCCAGAGCGTGTTCACGCCCCAAGCCAGGAGGACAGCCACGGCAATCCAGAAACAGGCAGTCGCATAGATCATGGCTGATGTCGCGCAGAATTCGCCCGGCGCGGAATCCCCGCGCGAGCCGCACTAAACATCGGCATTCCCGCACGGCCAAATTGAAGCGCGCAGCATGCCGGCCCAGGCGCTCGCGCAATTCCCGCTTGTCGCCGCCGCCGCAATTTGACATAATGCCGACTCGGACCGACGGCTCTTCTTGACGGGCACCCTCAAGGCCATCATGGCGCAAACGATCTGCTGTCCCTGCGGAACCCCCATTGACTGTGACCACGTCGAACTCGTGATCACCGCCACCTGTCCGCGCTGCGACCGCGAGCTGCCTCTGGAACTGGACCATTCCTTCGGCGCGCGGCGGGCCATGCTGACCATCATGGAAGGCCCCCACTGGGTCGGCGAACAATTCATCATGCCCGTCGGGGCCGCCCTTTCCATCGGCCGAGCCTCCGGTAACTGGCTTTGCCTCGATGCCGCCGACATCGCTGACACCCACTGTCGACTCACCCTCGCCGCCTCCGGGGCCGTCATCGTCGAAGACCTCAACAGCCCGGCCGGCACCTGGATCGGTCCGCAGCGCATCGTGCGCGGTCACCTCGCGCCGACCGGTTCCTTGCGCGTCGGGCCGTTCCGGTTTCGATTCGACATTCAAACGCCGGAGGGCCGCATCGTCGCGCCGGACGGGCGGGACCAGAGTGACAGTGAATTGTCACTCCCGACCATGGCCAGCGTGAAGCGGAAGAACTCGCCGGCGCAATGGGCCGCGCGAAACCGCTTCATCCTCGCACGCTGGATCATTCTGACGCTCGCCTCGATCGGCGGGGCCGATTTCACGCTGCACCTTCGCGCACGACCGCCGGCCCCCTGGAACTGGAACAAGGCCCTCATCGCCGGCGCGCTCGTCTGGCTCATCACCAGTTTCGCCGGACGGCACGTCACGCTGATTCACAATTACCTGAAGTATGCCTCGCTCGGATTGACCGTCGCCCTCGCGTTGGTCGGGCTGTCCTTCGGTGCGGGCGCCTTCGCCACCGCGTCGCTTTGCGCGGCAGCAGGCCTGGTGGTGCTCATCATGCGCGAGCCGCAGCCCTGGCTGGCCTTCGGCGGTGCGCTCATCGGCGCATTCGGACTGATCGTTCTAACGCGCGATTTGACGCAGTTGATCCGGATCATTTCGTCCGGCGGATAAGGCTGGATCGCGGCCGGTCGGCGCGATGCAAACCTCCACCTCGGAAGCCATTTCCGGTATAATTGCCGATACGGTACCGCGCCGCCAGGCATCGGCGCGGGCCATCATGGAGTCATTCCCATGACTCAAGCGGCGATGAAATCCTGCGAACTGTGCAAGGCGCCGATCACGCCCGAGCAGATCATTCAACGTCAGGCGGGGCTCGTGAAGGGCGTCTTGCTCTGCCCCCCTTGCGTCGAGCAGAAGCGTCGTGAAGCCATCGAGGCGCAAAAGGCCGCCGGCGCTCACCCCGGAATCGGCGCGAACGCCACGCAAGCCGCCCCGGTCACCACGGCCAAGAAGGAATTCCACGAAGAGCCGATCTCCCTCGTCGAGGCCGGCGTCGGCGGCAGTTCCGGCCTGATTCGCAGCTTCGCGGCAAGCAGCACGCTCGGCGGCGTTCATACCGAGGCCAACCTCAAGCGGCCGATGTCGACGGTTTCCGAACCGCCGACTCGCTGCCGCACGTTCAACGGCAAGCTGACCCCTGCGGCGCTGGCGCACATGGACGCACAGATCAACGAATGGCTCGACGCCCACCCGGACATCTTCATCAAGCATGTCGTCTCGGCCGTCGGCCCCTTCGAGGCCAAGCACGTCGAGCAGCACCTGATCCTCACCATCTTCTATTGATCCTTGGCGCCGGGCGCCGTCATAATGCCCGCATGGCTAAAACCAAGTCGCTCGCGCCAACCGTCGCCTCGCGCCGCCAGCTGCGCATCCTCCAGGAGCTTGTGAATCTCCCCACGGCGCCCTTTGTCGAGCGCTACGTCATCGCCTACATCCGCGCGTTCGTCGCTGCACGACCGAGCCTGCGCATGGCCATCGACCGATTCGGCAATCTGCTGGTGACTTATTCTCCCGCCAGAAAATCAAGCGCGCCGCGACGAGCCAAATCGAGCGGGCGGCCGATCCTCTTCGCCGCGCACATGGACCACCCCGGTTTCGCCGCGACCCGCATGATCGACGCGCGCCGCGTGGAGGCCGAGTTTCGCGGCTGGGTCTCCACGCCTTACTTTGCCGGCGAGAAGATTCAGTTCTTCGACAACGGCCGCTGGATTCCCGCGACCATCGAGCGCGTGCTGAATGAGCAGCCGGCCACCGCCGGCGCGCGGCGCGCCACGCGCAGCGCCAACACGTTCCGCAACGAGCGACCGCCTCGCGGAGTGATCGCACGCGTTGCCCGGCCCGTCGCGCCCGGCAGCCCCGGCATGTGGGCGCTGCCCGACGCGCGCCTCCGCGGTCACCAGCTTCACGCTCGCGTCTGCGACGACCTCGCCGGACTCGCCGCCGTGCTGTGCATGCTCGATGAAATCTGTCGCCGGCGCATCCCGACGCTTGCTTACGCCTTCTTCACGCGAGCGGAAGAGGTTGGCTTCGCCGGCGCGCTCGCTGCGGTCGAAGCCAAGACCGTGCCACGGAAGGCCGTCGTCGTTGCGGTCGAGTGCAGCAAAGCCATCGCCGGCGTTCAGTTCGGCGATGGACCCGTCCTGCGCGTCGGCGATAAGGCCTCGGTCTTCACGCCCGCCGCGACCGCCTATTGCCAGGTCGTCGCCGAAGCGCTGACCGAGCGCGATGCAAGCTTCCGATTTCAACGCAAGTTGATGGACGGCGGCACCTGCGAATCCACGGCCTACTGCCACCACGGCTACGACGCGACCGGCATCTGTCTGCCGCTGGGGAACTATCACAACATGGACGCGGCGCGCGGCCGAATCGCTACCGAGTACGTCGATCTGCGGGATTACCTCAATCTCGTGAAGTGGTTTGTGGCGCTGGCGCAAAGCCCGGCGACGCTGCCCTACGACGGACGGCATCCCGGATTGAGCAGGCGGCTGGATGATCTGCTGCGTGCGAATCGGCCGAAGCTGCTGAAGACGGCGAACGGCCGAGGATAAATCAGGTGAGTCTTACTTTTTTCCGCCGTTGCCCGACGGAGCGGGGTCCTTGCGGGCGAGGGGCACGCGGAAGTTAATGCTGCAATAGTGGCACTTAACGACCTGGCCCCGGAACTGCGCCGGGACGCGCAAAACCTTTTTGCACTTCAGGTTCGGGCAGATCGTGATGACGGTCGATTGATGGTCCATCGGATGGCTCATCGTCGCAAACCCTCCTCGGAAGCGGGCTTGTCGCCGCTGCCACCGCCGACGCATCAGCAGTCGCGGCTTATCAGACATCGGTCAAAACGTGTCGCGGATTAAGCGTACAAAAGATTTGCGCATCGGTCGGCTCGCGCCGCGAAAAAATCCGCGACAACCAGGCCAATAAAAAAGGCCGGCGGATTCACTCCGCCGGCCTCATATCACGTTCACGTTTATCGGCCGCCCAGGTCGCCACGGCGAGCAGTGTGCCGTAATCCGATCCTCCCTGCCCGGTATGCGCCGTCTGGACGTTTTGACGCTTACCTACGCCGATTCCTTCCGCCGCTCGTCAAGGATCGGCGTCGCCTTCGCCTCGCCCCGCACGATCGCATCGGTGATGACATAGTGTCCTTGCATCGCCGGTTCCGGCAAGTGGTACATGATGTCCAGCATGACATCCTCCACGACGCCGCGCAGGGCCCGCGCGCCCGTGTCGCGCTTCAACGCCCGCCGCGCGATCTCGTGCAACGCCCCGTCGGTGAACTCCAGTGTGCTTCCGGCCATCTCGAACATCTTCGAATACTGTCGGCACAGCGCATTACGCGGCTGCGTCAGCACGTTCACCAGCGCCGACTCGTCCAGCGGCCCCAGCGTCGCCACAACCGGCAGACGTCCGACAAACTCGGGGATCATGCCATACTCGATCAGGTCCTCCGGCGAAGCCAGCCGAAGCAGTTCCGACCGCTCGGCCGCTGACTGCAACGATCCGGCCTGCTCGGTCGCGAAGCCGATGTTCTTGCGCCCGACGCGCCGCTGGATGATTTCTTCCAGATTGCTGAATGTCCCGGCGCAGATGAACAGTATCTGCGACGTGTCCATCTGGATGTACTGCTGCTCGGGATGCTTGCGCCCGCCCTGCGGCGGGATGTTCGAGATCGTGCCCTCGAGCATCTTCAGCAGCGCCTGCTGCACGCCCTCGCCCGATACGTCGCGCGTGATGCTCACGTTGCCGGCCGACCGCGCGATCTTGTCGATCTCGTCGATGTACACGATGCCGCGCTGCGCCGCCTCGAGATCGTAATCCGCGCACTGCAACAGCCGCAGGAGGATGTTCTCCACGTCTTCGCCGACGTAGCCCGCCTCGGTCAGCGTCGTCGCGTCGCCGATCGCCAGCGGCACGTCCAGCAGCTTGGCCAGGCTGCGCGCCAGCAGCGTCTTGCCCGAACCGGTCGGCCCGATCAGCAGAATGTTACTCTTGTCGATTTCCACATCGTCGGCGTCGGACGACTCGGCGTAGCTCAATCGCTTGTAATGATTGTGCACCGCGACCGACAAAGCCCGCTTGGCGTGGTCCTGCCCGACGACGTACCGATCGAGGTACTCGTTGATCTCGCGCGGCGCGGGAATCTTCGAGAACATCGGCCGCACGCCGCTGGCCTTGCGCTTCTCCTGCCGGATGATGTTGTGGCAGAGATCAACGCAGTTGGAGCAAATGTAGGCGTCGTTCGGTCCTTCGACCATCGGGCCGACTTCGCGATGCGTCTTGCCGCAGAAGCTGCACGTGCTCGTGCGCCGCCGCCGCATGCCGGGGCCGCCGCTGCCGCCCATGCCCGAACCGCCCCGCGGTCCTTCGTCACCCGGTCCGCCGTTCTTGGATCCGTTCTTCAAGAATCACGTCCTTCCACTGATTGCGCCACCGGCGAGTTGCGCGGCGCGCGGACACGGGGCTGCCCGATCCGCACGCAACTTATCGTCCGCCCTGCGCAGGTGTCTTGATGTCATTCCCCGCCTGCGGCGAACTCTGCGCCGCGCGGCCCGTTGCCGCGCCCGTCGCGCCGCCTTTGCGCTCCGACGCACCGCCCGTCGATTGCAGCACGCCGGCTCGCAGTTTCTCGAACTCTTCGTCCGACAACTGCCCGCTGGATCGTAGCTCGCGCAATTTGTGCAGCGACCACACCGCGCCGGATTCGACTTCGCCGGTTCCGGATCGCGCCCACCGCCGACCCAGCCACAGCGCGACCCCCAGCATCGCCAGCGCTCCCAGCAGGAGCAAGCCCCAGATCAGGGCACTTAGCAATTCCGGCGTCGACTGCGACGGCACGCGATCCTCACACTCTGCTGCGGCGCATGCGCCGCATTCGATGCGAACGAACAAACGGCGCCATCATGACCATCGCCGCCAGACCGATCGATTCAAGACCGAGCACGCCGCACAACGGCGCGAGCGGGAAAGGCGACGATCCGTTCATGTAACTCACGCCCGTCGTATCCACCTGCTGCGACACGGCGTTGGCCAGCGCCCGGCCGCGCGAATCGCTCTTGACGCGCTCGAACACGACGCCGATCGCGTCCTGCGGAACGCCGAACGTCGACGACGCGCCGACGCCGCCCGGTTTCGTGATCACCTGCGACTGCACCGCAAGGTCCAGATCAAACTCTTCGTTCAGCGCGACGTCGTACTCGTACGGCAGACTCAACCCGGTGAACAGAATCGCCTTCGCGAGGCTCACGTTCGTGTCCGGATTGGTGAAATCGACTATCGGAAAATTCACATTGGCCAGCGCGCCGGCCTGGCGCACGATCGACACGGCCCCGTTCGGCCCGCCCGCCAGCGCCACGTCGCCGGAGATCAGCGTCACCGCGCGCTGGTCGGCGCGCCGCTGACTCACGCTGAACGTCAGATTCACTTCGACGCCGGTCAGATCCGTCCCCGCGCGCAGCGACGCAATCAACATGACGCCGGTCAGCAGCACGCGGCTGCGAACGCGCGACGGCGGCCCGCCCTCGCCGATGCCGCCGATGTCCGCCGCCGTGACGCGCACGCGGCGTGTTTCGTTGACGATGCCCTCGATGCGCCAGCCGGTCACGTCGTCATCGGAGAAGGCGCTCAAGTCCAGCCCGGCGTCGTTCGGGGTCTGACCGCCGGAGAAGACCGGCTTGTCCAGCAAACTGATGGCCTGCGCCGAGGCGCTGGTCGTGCCGTCGGAGTTCAGCCGATCCAGGCTCGATCGCGCGGCGATCGGCGGCGATGCCTGCGTCTGCGGCACGGCCTCTCGTGCGAAATCTGTCTGAATCGGCAACGGACCGAAGAATTGCAGGATCGATGATTGCGCGCTGCCGGTCACGTTCAGCACTTCCGCGCGAACCGCCGACGTCGCCAGCGCGCACCCCAGCGCAGCCGATAAAACTCCCCGAATCATTCGAGACATGGTCAGCCCTCTGCTCCGATGCGAGGCGGCGCAAGTGCGGCAATTCCCTCTGGAAACACCTGCACTCCTATTCTACACCGTTCCCGCCCGGCCGCCCAATACGATTTTGCCAAGGACTGGATTTGCTATGTTCAATCTGCGCAGCAGGTTAGAGATCGGATCTGGCGATTGAAACCCGGAAATCAGAGCCGCGACCATCGGGGAGCGGGTTCTTAACGTTGGAATATTTGAACCCGCCCGCCACAGCGGGTCTTCGACGTGCTGGGGCGCGCGGCACGGTTCAAACGCTACCTGGGAATCGGTGGGCACTTCCATCCTGCGCGCCGGCGGTGGTCCGCCGCGGCCACGCCGATACCGATCATGCGTAGCTGTGCAGCCCGACGATGTAGAAGTTCACCACCCACCAGTTGAACTGCATCACGGCGAAGCCCACGACGCTTAGCACGGCGGTCCACAAGGCATGATGCTTGGTGACAAATCGCGCGTGGATCAGAATCGCATAGACCAGCCACGTGTTGAGCGCGAAGACTTCCTTCGGATCCCACCCCCAAGGCCGGCCCCAGGAGTAATCGGCCCAGACCGCGCCGAGCACCAGTCCGACGAAGAGCGAAATCGTCGACGTGTAGAGCAGCACGCGATGCGATCGGTCGAACTCATCGAGGATGGACCGCGTGCGCTGTGTGAGACTGGGGTCTTCGGCCGGCGCATTCATCGCCACCGCGCCGCCGCCCGCGCCGGCCAGAACGACCTGCCTGCGGCTCAAGAGCATCGCCGCCGCGCCGACCGCCAGCATCGCGCCGCCCGCGGTGGCCGCGGCAAAGGCCGTGACAAACCCCGCGCTGGACGCATGGTCGAAATAGCCGATCTTCGCGAGGACGAGGCAGGCCATCGCGCCGATTTGCGCGCCGATGGTGCCCTGGGCCAGCGGCTGACGATGCCGAAGGGCACTGACAAAGAGATAACAATTCGCGACGCCGTACGCGAGCGTGATGACCGCGTAGCTGGAGATGATGAGCACCGTGTGGATGCGAAGCATGACGTCGTCCAGAATCGGCATCATGGTCGTCAGGCGATTGTCCACTTTGTCCGGCAGAATCTCGGGCAGCGCCAGGGCGAAGAACCCCAGCAGCGCCGAACTCAACAGGAACACCCGCTTGCGCAGGAACAATTCAAGCAACAAGCCCAGCGCGGTGCCCGCCAGCGTGCTCGACACGACCGCTTCGTACATGTTCGCCACGGGGATGCGCCCGATGACGTACCACCGCAGTCCCAGGTCATACGCATGAATGCCGATCGCCGCCGTGAGCATCACCAGGCCGACGTTGCGCACCCAGCGGTAGCGCGTCGCCACCGCAAAGATTGAAACAAAAAACGTGAAGATATAGACCAGCCAGGCCCACCACATCAGGTCCATGCGGCGGTACTTCACCTCGGCCAGCCGTCGCGCCGATTCGGGATAGATCCCCGCCGGCGCGAGCGTCGGCATGAGCTGCTCCAGCCGGCCGATGTGCTCGTTGATCTGCGACGCATCGCGCGCGAGCCATGCTCGCTCCAGCGCCTGCATCACCGCCAGCACGTCGTGCGCCTGTTTCTCATTCAAGCCGGTGTCCTGCCGGCTGCGCGGATCGGCCAGCGACGCCGGAGAGGACCACGGCGTATCGTGCGTGCCGGTCGGGTGTGGGACAACGGTGAACGTCCAGCCGAGGCTCTCGAAGAGATTGACCGCCGAGAGCATGCGATCCATCGCCTTTTTCTTGATTGTCTCGCCGGCCAACTCGCGCACCCGCGCCGAGACCATCGGCGAGCGCACGAATTCCAGGCTCACCATGCCGCGCCGGAACAAGTCCATCCGCGCTTCGTCGGAGATCGGCACCGGATACGCCGTCAGGTCGGCCAGCAGGACCTTGTCCTTCACATACAGGATCGGCGCGGCGCGATAGGCCGACGCATTGAACATCAACTCCATCGCCGCGACGACCGGGTCCAGCCCGTAGAGCGGCTTGCTGCCGTGAATCGTCTTCATCGCGTCACGCGCCCACGAGTCCACCGTGGCGTAGCGCCAACTGTGCTGCAAAACGATCGCGCCGAGGCGCTTCACGTCGATCTGGGATTGAATCGCCGCCAGGCGCTCCGCCGCGCGCTGCGCCGTGGCTTCATCGGCGGGCGCTTGCGCATGCCCGTGCGCGTCGAACCCCGCCATGCCGGAGTGTGCCTTCATCATGGCATCAACCGCCGCGTCCGGCCTCCCCGCGGACTGCGACGCCGCAGGCGCCGCCGTCGATTGGGCTTGCACGGCCGCCGGTCGCGCGATCGCGCCCGCCATTCCCACCAGCGCCGCCAGAATTAATCCCAGGGCGCTCCCGACCGGCTCGCGCGGGCCCGTCCGAACGCCGCGCCCCGGTGCGGGGTCGCGCGGCGCCGGATCGTCTGCCGACGTCGCCGCCGCGGCCAGCCGACGCCGTCGCACCAGCGCCGGTTTCACAGTCCACGCGTACATCATGCCCAACGTTATCAGCAAACAACCAAACGCCATCGTCATGACACCCTCACGATTGCCCACTCCCAGCACCGTCCACGACTCGTGATCCCCGGCCGCCTGCGACTGAAACAGCGTCCATCCGCCGATCCGCGCCGTGTTGTTCAACCACGCCTTGGCCGCCACGACCCGGCGTTCCGTCGGATCCTCGTATCGGAAATAACTCGCCCATCCGCTGGGCTGCTGCCGCCCAGGATAGAAATCTGTCTGCAATCGCTCGAGCGTCACCCGGCCCGGCAGCGCCCGCTCGTAGCGACCGTAGATCAACTGCACCGGCCGGCCGCCGGGGATCGAATCCACCACCGTCGGCTCATGGCGATCCATCAGCGTCGTGTTGTTGTACAAGCTGAACGGCACCCATTGCCGATGCGTCCACGATCCGTCGCGCGCCGCCAGCTTCACGCGAATCAACGACTCCGTCCGCCGCACGTCGCCCAGCGACCGCCGCTGACGCACCGGCACCACCTGCGGCACCTGAACAATCCGCGGCTTCTCGATGCATTCCAGCAGCGTCAGCGCCAAGTCGCCCGCCCGGAACGGCTCGCCGCTCTTGAGCTGTGACACCGTCCGCTTGCCGCCCCGCGCCGTATGCACGACGACCGGCGCCAGCGACTCGCTCGCCGCGATCATGAAATGATCCACCGAGGCGTCGGTGTAGAACAGCGCGAGGTTGTCGTCCACGAGATTCGCCGTATCCGACATCTTCTTGCCCGCGCGATCGCGATCCTGATTCAACTGCGGGAAGCGATGCAGCACCGACCGCTGAAACTCCTGCTTCGGCGATTTCACCCACACCAGCGCGATCGGCGTCCGCGCGTTGTTGAAGCCTGCCGTCATCAAGGGCCAGCTCGGCCGAAGTTCCTCCACCGTCAGGCTATAGTCCGTGCCTTCCACGTCGATCTTCATGCCCGGCGTGACCGCGTAGCTCCGGCGAACGTCGCGATCCTTGACCCACACTTCCAGCACGTGCTCGCCCGGCACCGGCTTGGTGTACATGTCCGGCAGCGCGGTCTGACCCGTCAGCCATGCGAACTCAAACCGTTCGCCCTGGTTCAACTCCACCATCGACCGCGCCGGCACGCTCGCCGCCAGCCAGCTGTCGGCCTTGTCCGGCCCGCGCGTCACCTGAACGTGCGCCAGCGGCATCGTCTGATCGCCCCCGGGGATCGCACGATCTTCCAGGCGCGCGTACGGCAGATACCCGTCGATTTCCACCGTGAACGGCCAATCGGCCGACACCGCACGGTTCGAGTCATCCAACGTCAGCGGCATCCGCCACGACTCGACCAGCGGGATCGGCGTCATGCGATCGGGGCGCACGACGTTGCCCGCTGTATCGGTGATGGGTGGTTCACCCGCCGGCTCGACGAATCGCTCGTTGTAGTACGGCAGGCCGTTCAGCGCGAAGACCTCGGTGTGCCCGTCGCGCGTCACCGACAGCATCGGCGTCGTGTCGTCGTAAAACGTCTCCGTGGTGCGACCCGGTGACAGCAGCAGCAGCAGCCGGTCGCTCAATTTCGCGAACCGCGCATCCACGTCGCCGCCCTGCCGCAGCTCGATCTCCTGCGGCGGCTGGTCTCCGATCTGCGCAACGAGCTTCACCCGCGCCGCCGGCGTCATGCCCGAATGCTCCACGTCGGTGACTTCCAGCGCATGCCGCCCGCCCAGCATGGGGATGTTCGTCTCGAAACGCTTGCCCTTCACCGCCACGAACGAGCCGATCACCGCGCCTTGCGGATCGGTCTTCAGCCGATCGGAAGACACCAGTCGAATGCGCGGGGCATCAAGCCAGACATCGCCTTCGATCTTCTGCCCGAAATACACCACGCCCCCGCCGCACAACATCAACAGGCCGGTGTGAACGGTCAGCACGCCCAGATTGCGCACGTTGAACGCGATCCGACGGATCGTCGTGACCGTCAGACAGACGCAAAACAAGACGATCAACAGCAAGAAGACCCAGTGATTGAAAAAGGCGAATTCCGTCAACTCAAAGAATTGACGAAACGTGGGAACGGCCGACCCGAGCGCCGAGTAGATGAGGATCAACGCAATCAGCACGATACCCAGCTTGATGCTGTCGAACGGGTCGATCATGCGGGACAGGAGCGGTCGCGTCGGCGTGGTGCGTGGTCGGGCGTTCACGTGCATTTCCATGGGTGTGGGTATTCAATCGTTGCGGGTGTATGGGTTGTCCTGTTTCCGGTTAATTCGCCGCCCGCCGGTCGCGGAAATCACCCTTTTACGGTACCGGGTCGCCGGGCGGCAGGTGAGTCGAGCGACAAGCGAACCCCAGCACTGCAACTGTGGTGCCAGAAGCCGAAAACGCACCTCCTCCGAGACTTGTTGCATTCTAGCCGGGGATGTCGGAAACCGCCCTTCGAAAAGCGAGTGCCAGCACCCGTTGCTGGTACGGCGTAACCGCTTTACAACGTGGACCTTACCTTTGTAAGCGACTTAGGCAGATGCCATCCGGGGTCGAATTCCCTGTGACCGGCAGCACAAACGGTCCACGTGATAAGCCCCGATTTCCACCAGCTCGATGCGTCCATCGATCCCAGGATGCACCCGTCGATCGTGCTGCTTCTCGCGAGACGGTAGCGGAAATATCCCAATTTTGTGTCAATCTGCGCAGCCGTGGTTGGCCATGCTTCTTCAATTGGGTTGGCGGCAGTTTGGCGTTAGCCTTGTCTTGGAGATTCCGGAGACGGGACGATTGTGGACACGCATGCTCCGCCAGGAAGGACCGGGGCGAAGGGACGTTCAACCAGGCCGTCATCATTGCCGGGTCTCTCTCGACGACCGGCACGCTTTCCATGTCCGACTTGATGATCTTTTTCCAGCCGCGGTATGCCGCCGCACTCGCCGCGCTCGGCCTGGCCACGCTCGATGACTTCCTCGCCGAACAGGCCGGCCGATTGGTCAGCGCGCACGGCCTGACGCATACCCGTCGCATCGAATTCGCGCACGCCGGTCAGATCCTCGCCGGCTATCTGAAGATTTACGACTACACGCGCCGGCCGCTGCGGCATCGGTTCATTCGCGACAAGGCTCGCCGCGAGGCGGAGAACGTTTCGGTCCTCCGCCATCGCTGCGGCCTTTCGATGCCGACCGTTGTCTGCATCGGCGCGCGGCGACGGCTGGGCGCGCTCGTGCGAAGCTTCATCCTGACGCTGGAGCTGCCGGCGTCGCGCCCGCTCGCTGAAGCGTGGGACCACTCGCTGGTTGATCGAACCGAGCTGCTCGCGCGTTCGCCGGCTTTCGTCGCGCGGATGCACGCCGCCGGATTCGTTCACATCGATCTGCGCTGGCGCAACATCCTTGTGTGCTGCGAAGGCGATCGTCCTTTCGAATTCGTGCCGATTGATTGCGTGCGCGGTGGATGGCGGCGCGCACGCCTGGCGCGGGAACACGGTCGACTTCGTGATCTGTCCAGCCTCTACAAGGACGCGCGGCCACGACTGACTCGCACCCAGTTGCTCCGCTGGTACATCGCCTACGTCGCCGCGCTGAACGACGTCGATCCGCGTCGAAGGCGGCAACCGGCGAACGAGAGCGCTCGGATCCGCCTTGACGGGTTGCATCGGCAAGCCATTTGTGTCATTCTGCGCGATCGCGATTCCAAGGACGGATCGCCCGCATGAGCATTCACTTCGAAATCGAGCCGCCGTATGCCGAAGCCCTGCGCGCCGCGGGACTCGACTCCTTCGACGCGCTGATGGCCGCGCGCGGCGGTCCGGCCGTCAGCGCTCACGCCGAACGGGAGACGATTCCGCTGGATATTCAGCTCGACGGCACGATGCAGCGCTGCTTCCTCAAGCGCGTCTTCCGCGTGCCGATCAAACAAGTCGTCGCCCCGCTGCTGCGCGGGCGCCGCGCGCGGTCGCAGCCCCTGCACGAGTGGAACATGCTCGGCGCGCTGCGCGCCGCCGGAATCGGCGCCATGCAGCGCATCGCCGTCGGGGAACAGCGCATCGCGGGCCAGCCCGTAGCGGCGTGCCTGCTTGTCGCCGCGGTGCCATCGGACAATACGTTCGAACATTGGATGCAAACAGGGGATGTGCGATCCGGCTCGGTCGGCGCACGGCAGCGCGCCCGCCTTCTGGGCGCCGTCGGAACGCTCATGGGGCGACTGTCGTCTAACGGGTTCATGTGGCCCGACTGTCAGGCGAAGCACCTCTTTGCGGCGCGGCAGCCGGACGGCCCCGGGTGGTCCCTGTGGCTGATCGACGTGGAGCGAATGGAGCGCGATGCGAATCGCGCGCAATCCATCGAGCGTCGCCTGCAAGGAGCGAGGGCTCACCTCGTTCGTCTGCGCCGATCGTGCCCGATGGCGCGGTTCACGTGGCGCGATTATTTGCACGTCGCGGCCGGGTTGCGCCGCGCGCTGTGGACCGACGGCGGTTGCCCGCGCCGCGGCCGGCCGGAGCCGGTTCACACAGAAAAAGACCGTTCGAAGGCTGCGCCGATCCTGTTCGACACGTTCGCTAAGATGGAGTTGCGACCCGCCGTGCCCGACGATCAGCGTCCATTGAACGGTGTCCGGAGCGTTGACGGGTACAAGATGCTCGCCGAATACGAGAACCTGTTTCGGGCGCATCAGCTTGATCATTTTGATCGTCTTTTCAATCTCGCTTCGGATGCCGATCTTCACAAACCGGGCCTGGCGGCCCATCGCAGCCGCAGCCGATTCACGCTGACCGACGCCACTGGCCGGGAGCACACGTTTTTTCTGAAGCGCTACCTGCATCCCCCGACGGCCGATCAACTTCGCCGCATCGTCAGCGGCTCGCCGGGGGAGAGCATGGCCGCGCGCGAGTACCGTTGCATCAAGCGCTTGAATCAGATTGGAATCTCCACGCTGCAATGCGTCGCCGTTGGGCAACGGATGGTCGGACTCACCGAGCGGCAAAGCTTCCTGATCACGGTGGGCTTGAACGACGTTTCACTGGAGCGCTACGCGGCGGACATCGCGCGCGGTCATGCGCCGCTCCCGTCGCCCGGATTGCGGCGGCAGATCATCTGCCAGCTCGCGCTGGTGGCGCGCACGCTTCATGCCGCGCGCTATTTTCATCGCGACCTTTATTTGTCTCATGTTTTTCTGCATCGCAACGCCAACGGATCGGTCGCCCTGCGGTTGATCGACCTCGCACGGATGCTGGTCAAGCCGCGCCAAACCCTCCGCTGGACAATCAAAGATTTGGCCGCCTTGGATTACAGCGCCCCGCGACCGCTGGTCACACGAGCCGATCGGGTTCGATTTCTTCTCGTCTACCTGAATCCGTTGCGCGATCGTTGCTTACTTTCGAGCCTGGGCGTCGAGCGCGGAAGCTGGGCAAGCGCCGTGCGCCGAGATCGGACCGCCGCCGACCGCGCGGCCGGGAAGCAGGCCCTGCGTTACCATATTCCGCTGGTTGCCGCGCGCGTTCGCAAGATGGCCGTTCACGACGCGCGCCGCCGGGAAACGGGTGCCACGGCTTGATGCAGTGGCCCACACAAGGATCGTAGGCAGGGGCACACGTGAAGCTCGGCATCATCATTGAGCGATTGGAAGCCTGGCGCGGCGGGGCGGAAACCTCCACGCTGGAACTGGCGCGCCTGTTGCGCGAGAAGGGGCACGCGATTCACGTCATCACCTCCACGATCAGCCAGTCGACGCCCGGTTTGACGATCCACCAGGTGCCGGCGCCGAGCGTCTTCGGCCCGCTTCGCACCGCGACGTTTGTTCGCCACGCCGCTCGGCAGGCGGAACAGATCGGGTTCGATGCGGTCCTGGCCATGTCGCCCTGTCCCGCCGCCGACGTGTATCAGCCCCGCGGGGGGCTGGTGCGCGAGACGCTGGCGCGCAACATCGCCACGCGCAGCTCCGCTCCGCGCCGGTTCGCCAAGCGCGCCATGCTCGCGCTGAACATCAAGCAGCGCAGCCTGCTGGAGCTGGAACGCAAGACCCTGCGCGAAGGCGGACCCATCGTCGTCGCGGTGTCGAACTACGTCGCGCGACAATGCCGGGAACTCTACGGCCTGACGCCGCCGCGCGTCCGCATCGTCTTCAACGGCGTCACCATCGAGCGACCGCCGGCGCCGCAATGGGCCGCCGACCGCGCCGCAATCCGGCAGCAGTATCACGTTCCGGACGGCGCGCTGCTGTTGCTCTTCGTCGCGCACAATTTTCGCCTGAAGGGGCTGGAACCCTTGATCGAAACGGCCTCGCGCCTGGTCACCGGCGGGTTCACCGATTTTCGCGTGCTCGTGGTCGGGCGCGACAACCCGGTGCGATTTCAGAGGCGGATTCACACGCAACACCTGGATCGCTTCATCACGTTCACCGGTCCGACCCAGCGCTCCGCCGCGTTCTTCTGCGCGGCCGATGCACTCGTGCATCCAACCTACTATGACCCGTGCAGCCGCGTGGTACTGGAAGCCCTCGCGCTGGGCGTGCCGGTGCTGACGACGCGATTCAACGGCGCGAGCGAGATCATGACCGACGGCGTGGAAGGGTTCGTCATCGCCACGCCGGACGAAGTGGGCCTGTGGGCGCGACGGATCACGGAACTGGCCGACCCGGCGCTGCGGGAAAAGATGGTTGCAGCGGCGCTGCGACTGCGCGAGCGCGTCAGCATGAAGCGGCACGCGGAGGAGTTGAACGCGATCCTGTTGGAGGCAGCCGACCGGCGGGGCACAAAACGTCGCGCCCCGGCGTGAGTAAAAAAAGAAACGCCCAGCCGAAGCCGGGCGTCAGACCGGAGATGCGATCTCCGGGGCTGTTACATAAGAAAGTAGCTCGTTGCATGGTGCAAGTCAAGCAAAGCACTCGACTCATTGCATACGTCGATGGGTTCAATCTCTATTTCGGCATGAAGCAAAGCAAATATGAGAGGTACATGTGGCTTAACGTTCACGCCCTGATCGCATCACTCCTAAAGGCCGACCAGGTATTGGTTTGTGTGCGATACTTCACGTCGAGAGTCATCGGGGATGCAGGCAAAATGGCCCGCCAGACTTCGTACCTGGAGGCGCTTGAGACGGTTCCCGATGTCCATATTAACTATGGAAAATACCAACGGCAAGACCGACGGTGCTCCGTCTGCAAGGCGACAGATTATGTTGCCAACGAGAAAATGACGGACGTAAACATAGCCACTGAACTCATGGCGGACGCTTTTCAAGATCAATTCGATGTCGCCATGCTCGTTTCAGCAGATAGCGATCTGACATCCCCGGTTCGACGGGTGCGCGGGCTGTTTCCGGACAAGAGGGTCATCATCGCATTTCCTCCGGCTCGCACCTCCAGAGAACTTGTCGGGGCAGCCAGCGCATCGTTTACCATTGGGCGTCAGAAACTAGCGACCAGTCAGCTCCCCGATCTCGTCATGCGTGCGGACGGGCATAGGTTGTCTCGCCCTGCAACCTGGCATTAGCCGAGGCAAGACTTTAAATGCCAAACTCCAAGTCAAGCGACTCCGGTGCTTTGGATTCGGGCCGCACCGACAAATGGAGACGATTCGAGTCAACCGGAGATGTATCGCGTGCTTAACAAGGTTGTCGGCTGGCTTGGACGTCTGTTTGGGGTGATGCCCCCCTCTGACCAAGCTCGCGGCGGCGCGGGCGACGCGCTGCCGGTCGCACGCACGACGGTCGGCCTGTGTTTCGATTTCGCGCCGGGCATCGGTTTTGAAAGCGCTCGCGAGGCGGACATCGGACTGGACCTCATCCTCGGCAAGCTGAACGAGATGCGGCTCACCGCGACGTTTTTCTGCCCGGCCAAACTCTGCGAGACGATGCCCGGGCGGCTGGAACAGATCGCCTCGCGCGGCCACGAGCTGGGCTGCCTCGGATACGCCGACGAGGAACCTCGCAAACTCACCGAAGACGCCCTGGCGCAGATGATCATTGCCTGCCGCAGCGCGTTTGAGCGACGAGGCTGGAAGCCCGCCGGGTATCGCTATCCGCACTCCGACTGGGACGCGCGGCTCAACGCCGTGCTGCCGCGGCAGCAGTTCATCTACCACGCCCACCACGATCACGCGAAACACCCCTATCGCGTCGCCCGCGGTCCGGACCTGGTGCGCGTGCCGATCTGCACCGACGATCGCGGCCTGCGCCGCCGGCAGGAGACCGTGAACCTGACGCTGTCCAAGCATTTGCGCTATCTGCGAAAAGCGATCGCGCGCGGGACGTATGTCGCCGTGGCGTTCCACCCGGCGATTCTCGCGGAAGACCCCGATCACATGAGCCACTGGGAGGAATGGGTCCGGGCTGCCGTGCGCAGCCGGGCGGACGTCGGCCCGCTGGTGCGCGCGCTGCCGGAGGCCCTTCGCCCGGTATCGAGCGAACCCGCGGCCAAAAGGGAAAAGACCTGATGACGAACGCCACAAACATGGCACTGCTTTTCCTCGGCGCGCACCTCGCCGGGACGATCCCGTTCGGCCTCCTCGTCGCGCGGCTCAAGGGCGTCGACATTCGATCGGTCGGCAGCGGCAACGTCGGCGCGACCAACGTCGGCCGCGTGCTGGGTCGCAAATGGGGCGTGCTCGTCCTGCTGCTCGACGCCGGCAAGGGCGCGGCCGCCACGATCGCGGCACGCCTCGTGATGGACCACGCCGGCATGGTCGGCGTTACCCAGCGCGATCTCGTCTGGCTCGGCGCGGGGTTCGCCTGCGTCCTGGGGAACATCGCGCCGTTCTATCTCGGCTTTCGCGGCGGAAAGGGCGTGGCGGCGTCGCTCGGCGCGATCATGGGAATCTACCCGTACATGACCCTGCCTGGTCTCGCCGTGTTGTTTGTGTTCGCCGTCACCGCGCTGGTCAGCCGCTACGTCTCCCTCGCCTCGATCGTGGCGGCCTGTTCCCTGCCGTTGATCTTCTCCGCTGCCTGCCTCCTGGCGGGTTGGCCGCTCGTTGAGCATTGGCCGCTTTTCTCGTTAGGTGTGCTGCTGGCCACCTTCATCACCATTCGTCATCGTGCCAATCTCGCTCGCATTCGCGCTGGGACCGAGAACCGAATCGGCTCTCGCACGGACCGATAAGAATCGGACACCTGCCGACTGATTACACGAACACACCCGTGATTTTTTAGAGACCGCTGGGCCAATTCACCGCCACAGCGCTTGATCGACGCATGGGGGCTTCGTAGACTCGAATGCCTGCGGTGTTTGTGTAGCCCTTCCTCGCCCCGATGCGGCCCGTGCGGCGGATGTGCCCGCGCCGTTGGACCGCCTCGGCAGGGTGATTCTCGCCGGCGGGGGGGTCAAGTCCGGATTCTCGCAGTCCGATCAGACCAACCAGCCTTGGTAGGTGGTGAGCAAACGTTATCAGGCGTTGTCCGGCCGATTTTTCGTCGCTTCCGGCGCGCTTGTAAATAATCACCCGCGTATCAATCCACGATACGTGAATAGGGGACTCGGCCTCCTCGCCGGCCGCCGACCCGCCTGACGGAGAGAAGTCCATGCTGCGCTCGTCACGATCGTTCCGTTTCTGCGTCGCGTTCCTGTTCCTAGCAGCCGCCGGATTGGGTGGCTGCGCGACCCTCGGCGGCATCCTGCCGTTCGGGGTCATCACCGCCGTGCAGCTCTTCGACCAACCCAATTACACCATGGCCTTGAGCGTTGACTCGGCCGTCTCGAATCCGGCAGCGGTTTCGAAAGTGAACTGGGTCTTCGGCGACGGCGGAGGGTTTGTCGCCGGCGCGCCGGGTCGCACGACGATTACCTACAAGTACGCCGCGCCGGGAACCTACAACGTCACGGCCTACATCTTCGGCACCGACGGCACCATCGCGGCAACGCTCAACAACGACATCACGGTCTTGCCGGGTGACGGCGTCAATCCGCCGACCGGCGACCTGCCCGGGCTGATCTCGGCGGCGAATCCGGCCGACGGCGCGGAAAACGTCAACGTGCGCGTCGTGCTGACGTGGACCGGCGGCGCGAACGCCGACAGCAACGACATTTATCTCGGCACCGACGAAGATGCCGTCAACGCCGCCAACGACGGCACGGCCGGCATTTTCCAAGGCAACCAGGAAGAGAACTCCTTTGACCCCGAGGGGGAAGACGGCTTCCTGCAGCCGGATACGGAGTACTTCTGGCGGATCGATACCGTCAACGCCGTCGGCATCACCAAGGGCGTCGTGCGCAGCTTCCGCACGGCCAAGGCTCCGGAGAAGGCCAAGACGCCGACGCCGGCCAACAATTCGGTTTCAGCCCGCGCGGATCAGGTGCTGTCGTGGGTCGCCGGGGCACGCACATCCAATCATGATGTCTATTTTGGAAAGAACCTGATGGCCGTGACGGATGCCACGCCCGAAACGGAAGACATCTTCATCGGGAATCAGGGCGGCACGACGTTTGACCCGTCCGACGAGGACGCCGACATCGAAGGTGAACTGCTCCCCGCCACGACTTACTTCTGGCGCGTTGACGAAGTCGGCATCGGCGGCATCACCAAGGGCGACGTGTGGTCGTTCACCACGCGACCGGCCCCGCCGCCGATCACCAGCCCGAATCCGGCCGACATGGCGATCGATGTCGGCGTCGAACAGGTTTTGAGTTGGAACGCGCCGGGCAGCGTCGAGAATTACGACGTGTACTTCGGGTTTGACGCCGCCGATGTCGCCGATGCGACGCGCGACAGCCCCGAGTTCATGGGCAACCAGACGAACAAGCTTTTCGATCCCGGCACGCTGATTTCGAGCTTCACCTATTTCTGGCGCGTCGATACGCGCGGCCCCGGAGGAACGAGCCGCGGGACCGTGCTCACGTTCACGACGGCGGACGCGCCGGCCCAGGTGGTCGCGCCGTTCACGCCGGCCAACAACGCGCTGAACCAGAGCATCGATCAGATTCTGCAATGGACCGCGGGAGTCGGCGGCGACGTCGATGAATACCAAGTCTACTTCAGCAACGTTGAATCCCAGGTGGTCAATGCCGTGACCTCGGCGCGCGTCGCCGTGCTCGACGTGGCCCAGACCCAGTTCGATCTGCCGAACGATCTGATGCCCGCCACGACGTACTACTGGCGCGTCGACACCGTCGGCCCCGGCGGCCGCACCATCGGCCCGCTGCTGCGATTCACCACGGGCGCGCTGGCCGGTCTGGCCACCAATCCCAACCCGCTGAACACCGCGATTGAGGTCGCGCCCGATGCCGTCTTGTCGTGGACCGCCGGCGTCGGTTCGTCATCCAGCGATATCTACTTCGGAACCAGCCAGTCGGCCGTCAACGCCGCCACGACCTCCGATGCGGAGTTCCGGGGCAATACGGCCGGCAATACGTTCGATCCGTTCGGGGCCTCGCCGATGGCCGCCAATACGACTTACTTCTGGCGCATCGACTCGCGCAGCACCGGCGGGCCGAACAAAGGGACGATCTGGCAGTTCAAGACCGGTCCGGGCCGCGCCACCAACCCCTCACCGGCGCATCTGGCCACCGGCACGTCCAACAATCCGACGCTCTCGTGGACGGCCGGCATCGGAACCGACAGTCACAACGTGTACTTCGGCGAGGACGAAACGGCCGTCACCGACGCCAACACGCTTAGTCCGGAGTTCCGCGGCAATCAGACCGGCACGACGTTCAATCCGGGTTCGCTCATCTCGGTGACGACGTATTTCTGGCGTATCGATGAAGTCGCCGCCAACGGAGACACCACGAAGGGCCTCGTTTGGCGATTCACGACCGAGTTGCCGAAGGCGACCAATCCCGATCCGTCGAATCTGGCGTCGGGCGTGCTGCTTGATGCGATTCTCTCGTGGACGGCTGCCGCCGGCGCGGCATCCTACAATGTCTATTTCGGGACGAGCCTGGCCGCCGTGTCGAACGCGACCACGTCCGATCCGGAGTTCCAGGGCAATCAGGCCGGCACGCTGTTTGACCCGCCGGGCCTGATGACCGCCAACACGCAGTTCTTCTGGCGCATCGATTCCGTGACCGGCATGACGACGACCAAGGGCGATGTCTGGCGCTTCACGACGCTGGCCCCGCCGGCGCAGGTCAGCGGACCGAACCCGCTCAACGGCGCGACGAACGTCTCGATCACGGTGACGCTCATGTGGGCCACGGCTGGCAGTGCGACCAGTTACGACGTGTACTTCGGGACGAGCCAGATGGCGGTGCAGAATGCCACGACGTCCGATCCCGAGTTCCAGGGCAACCAGCCGGGCACGAACTTCACGCCGGCGGGCCTCGTGAACAACACGCAATACTTCTGGAGGATCGACTCGAAGAACACCGCCGGCACCACGACCGGGAGCGTCTTCAGCTTCACGACGGTTCCGTAGCAGAGAGCGAAGCCCCGTGAGCGGATTGGTGGGTGAAGGCCCCCCTTACCCGCGCTCGCGGGACACGATGACAAAAAAAGCCCCAGGCATTTGCCTGGGGCTTTTTCATTCAGCGATTCAACGAGCGCAAGCTACGGCTTGGTCGCCCCTTCCGCGCCGATCTGCTTCGCTGCCTGGAAGTACTTGAGGACTTTTTCACTCTCGGTCTTGGCGTCGCCGCTGGCCAGCTGGACCGCCGCCTTGGCCGATTCGATCGCCGCATCCAGCATGCCCATCTCGGCCTCGACCCGTGCCCGAACCAAATGGCCCTCGGCGGTCTTGTTCAACTCCGCCGCGCGCCGGGCGGCGGCCAGCAATCGTCGCGGATCGCCGCGTTCCGCCAGCTCCCGCCCCATTTCGATCTGCACAAACTCCATCAAGCCGCGCGGAGAATTGGCGATCGCCTTGTCCATCTCGGACTCCAACGCCGGAATCTTGTCCGCCATGTCGAACTCCGTCAGGACCTGACGCTTGATGTAATACGGCTGGACTTCGCCGGGCTTCAGGGCAATCGCCTCGTCCAGCAACTTCACCAGCTTTGCCGAATCCTTCGCCTCGTAGGCCGGTCGCAACTGCATCATCACTTCGTTGAACTTCTTGTCGGTCTCGGCCATTTTCTTCGCCGAGGCCGCGTCGAGCTTGCCCGCCAGCGTTTGCTCCAGCGCCGAATCGAACGCCGGATCCATCGGGTGGCCGGTCCAGACGACTTCACCGGACTTGCTGACGATGAAGGCGTGCGGGATGCCGTCGATCCCTTCCATCCACTTGTTGTTCGTGCCCAGCTCGTCGTCGATGCCGACGCTGTAAGGCATGTCGATCATCGAGCCGTCGGGCTTCTTCTTCTTCATGAACTTGTCGACGACCTCCGCCTCCTCGTTGCTGATGCCCAGGATCACAAGGCCGTCTTTGCTGTGCTTGCGATGCAGCTCCGCCAAGTGCGGAATACTTTTCAGACAAGGCCCGCACCACGTCGCCCAGAACTCGACCACGAACGTGTGCTTTTCGGCGCCCGCGCCACCGGGCAACACCGCCGGCGCCTGGTTGAACCACTTGGCTACCTTGATCGGCGGCGCCTTGTCGCCGATCTGCGGTGCGGCCGACGCCGCCGAGCCACTCCCCAGAATGGCCGACGTCGCCAGCCACGCCATTGATTTCAAACCGCGGACAAATCCTCGAGTCATTGAATGCACCATCGTGTCAGGGGTTAAAGTTGGAAACACGGCCTACGGGCCGATCGGTCAACAGGAATGATAAGCGCGGCGCAAGCGGGCGACCATTGCCCTGCTTCACCAGTGCGGAGACGGGCCGGCGACCGGGCCGGAGGATGTCAATTGATCCATAAAGGGCGGTCGCCGGTCTTTTTCCGGCGGGCCGCCGCGATGCCCAGACCGCCCAGCAGCAAAAGGACCGCCGTGGCCGGTTCGGGCGCGGGCGGGTCGAAGGCGACGGTGAGCGCGCCGTTGGAATCAATGTATGCAATCGCGGGCCAGCTCGTGCCGTAGTCATCGAACGCCAGTGACGGCCGGCGGGCATGGTTGTTGGGCGCGTCGTGCAGGATCGAATCGTCCACGAGGCTGTGCTGCCACGTCATCGCGCCGGTGAGGTAGGCCATGAGCAGGCGCTGGGCGGAGTTGGAATTAACAAAGTTTTCGTAAGCAATCGCAGGCCGCCCGTCGGACAAATCAAACGCGAGCGCCACGTCGCGATACTGCTCCGTGGTCGAGCTTAGCACTTCCGTCGTTTGCAGAAACGACCCCGTGAACTTCGCGTAAAACAGCTTGGATGTATTCGTGCCGCTGTTGAGCGTGGTATAGGCCAGTGCCATGCGGCCGTCGGTGGGATCGCGTGCGATGTCCACGCCGCCGATGGCGTCATCGCTCGTCAGGGTGGCGGTTGACCACGCGCCGCCGCCGGCCGGTTCGGATGCGATGAGGACGCCCTGGCCGCCGCCGGCAAGATTTCCGCGCGCGATGAAATGGCGTCGCCCCTGCCCGTCGGTCGACATCGCGGAATCGTGAACGAGCGTGACGCCGGAAAGCGACAACATGTCGGCTGTCGTGAAGGCCGATCCGGTGTGACCGATGGAGCGGAAGTTTCCCGTCGTGGTGCCGCCGAAGTAGCCGCGCGCGGTGCCGGCGAGATCGTAAGTGAGGCTGATATTGGGCCGAGCGGCGTTGGCGGCGCCGGTCCCGGCGATGCTCTGGTTGGCGCCGTAGTTGAACTGACCCTGCACGCTGCCGTCGCCGTTGATCCACGCGAGCAGCGGTCGCTCGGAACGATCGAAGGAGAGGGCCGCACGCTTGCCGACATCGTTGCCGGTAATCAGGGTGCGCGTGTTCCACAGGCCCAGCCCCGTCATTTGCGAATGTCGCACCGCGCCGTCGCTGGTGTTCTGATTGATCTCGGTCCAGCCGATCGAAGCCGAACCATAATGATCAAAGGCAAGGACCGGTGACGACACATACGAGTTGGCGCCCGGTGAAGCCACAAACGACGAGAACCAGATCGGCGTGCCGTCGATCGCCATGACGGGCGATGCGATCCGCGCCAGGCAAACAACTGCGAGAAGAACGCCGCACTTGGAAAACGACATGCCGATTCTCCTGGGAATGAGTCAGGGCCGTGAACAGCCGGCCCGATTGTCAAAAAGTTAGAGTGGCGCGGCGGCCATCGTCAAGTGCTCGGTTGGACAGCGCGCGCGGCGCGGGTTAGACTCGACGTCGATTTCACAACAATTCACAGGCCGGTCGGCCGGGTCCATCGTGACCGGGAGGTGGAACATGGGTGTTCTTGACGGAAAGCTAAGCGTGGTGACGGGTGGATCGCGCGGGATCGGACGGGCGATCGCCCTGGCGCTGGCACAGGAAGGCAGCGACGTGGCACTGATCTATGCGCACAAGCGGGAACCGGCGCAGGAAGTGGCCGACCTGATCGCAAAGATGGGACGTAAGGCAAATGTCTATAAAGCAGACGTTTCGCTGCCGGAGGAAGACGATCGCGTCGTGGCGGAGATCAAGAAGGACCTCGGCACGGTGCAGATTCTAGTGAACAACGCCGGCATCACGCGCGACAAATCGTTCCTGAAAATGAACCGGGACATGTGGCACGAAGTGCTCAACGTGAACCTGACCGGTGCGGCCATGATGATGCACCGGCTGCTTCCCGGGATGATCGAGTCGGGCTGGGGACGCATCGTGAACATCACCAGCGTCGTCGGGCAGATGGGCAATTTCGGCCAGGCGAACTACGCCGCGGCCAAGGGCGGCCTGGTCTCGCTGACCAAGACGCTCGCTCGCGAGTTCGCGCGGAAGAACATCACCGTCAACGCCGTCGCGCCGGGCTACATCGAGACCGACATGACCGCGAACGTGCCCGGCGATGTGCTGGAACATGTGCGGCAGATGACGCCGATGGGCCGGCTGGGCAAACCCGAGGAAGTCGCGTCGGCGGTGGTTTATCTTGCCTCGCCGCAGGCATCGTTCATCACCGGTGAAGTGCTCGGTGTGAACGGTGGCATGTACATGTAGAAACGTCCAACGAACCGAAACCGGGGCACCAGGCCGTAGGATGGGCATCGCCCACCATGCTGGCTCATGGTTCAATGAAACTCGAACTGGAAACCGGGCCGTGGAACGAGGCGCTGACGGACGACTCCATTGCGGTCGCGCTGGGGCGACTCGATGGCGACCAATGTTCGTACGCCATCCTCGATCATACGGAAGACACCTATCTCCAGACGTGCGGTTCACCGGAAAGCGGGTTCGTTCTGGAGTATCAGGTCGACGATCTCGACCATCACTACCAGTCGCTGCGCCAGGACATCCCCCTCACCGAAGTCGTCACGGCCTTTCAGAAATACGCGCGAGGCGACGCGTCGTGGCAGCGCGATTATGAATGGCGCAAGATGGAGCCGATGGTCTTGAAGCCGCCGCAGCCGCGCAAAGTCTTCTTCGGTATCATGGTCGTGCTGGTCGCGCTGGTGGCCGTTCTTCGTTGTTTCAGGGAGTGAGTCGACTGCCGCTTGAACCGGGCCGGCTATTCCGCGCGAAAACCGATGCGCACGGTGTGCGTGCGATGGTGTGCGCTGATGATCGTCATGCGATAGGTCTGGCCCGACGCGCCTCGGAACGTGAGCGACCGGCCGACGCGGAGCGCGCGCACTTTTCGAATGCGCTCGCCCCCCTTGAGCAGGTCCACGTCGACCTCAATGACGCCGTCGTCCTCGTCGGTGTCCTTCAGCTTGAGCGTGATGCCGTCGATCGCGTCGCCCGTGCGGGGGAAACGCTGGTCCTGCAAGCTGTACGTGCGCACGACCTGAAATGCGGTGTTTTCTCCGGCCAGGCTCGGCGCGCCGCCGTGCATCGCCGGCCTTTTCGCCGGGCGTTCGGAATGGACGACCGGT
Organism: Planctomycetia bacterium; assembly: GCA_015200345.1. NCBI lineage: Bacteria > Pseudomonadati > Planctomycetota > Planctomycetia > Planctomycetia bacterium. The sequence continues at coordinate 1,956,686 of CP054187.1, forward strand.
TCCTCCCCGGGTGCGGAGTCGGTCGAGGTGTCCGCGGCGCGTGCCGTAATCTTGTCAGTCGGCTCGCGCGTCTTGCGCTGGGACTCTGATCGTTCGGGGCGACGCGGGCGCGGTGGCGGCTTCGCCGGCTGGGGTGCCGGTTCCCTCGGATCGCGCGCGGCGAGCGTCGCCCCATCGGCCCGCGCCATCGAACCCGCCGGCGTGGTCGCTTGTGAGGCCTCCGTGGGCGACGAGTCGCGCACGGCATCGGCCTTCGCGACGCTTCGACGCGGTTCGAGCTGCGCCCTGGGCAGGGCCGTGTTGCCGCGCTTCAGCCAGTCTTCACGGACCGCGGCGATCTGGGTCGAATGCTCGGTCTCCAACTGGCGAATCATCTGCGCCGCGGTCGCGTGGTCGGGCTGAATCTCAATCGTGCGCATCCAGCAGCGCCAGGCATCGGCGTAGCGGCCCTCGTCCGCCGCCGTCAGCGCGAGGCGCTCCCAGTATGCCGCCGCCGCCGGGCGAGTCCGCTCGAGGCCGTCGGCGATGGTGAGGCTGCCGCGGTGATCCTGCGCAGCGCGACAATAGTAGTCATACGCCACGGCCGGGTCGCCGCGCTCCTCGGCCTGCCTTGCAAGATCGGCGTTGCGTCCGCCGCCGCAGCCGCCAGCCGACGTGACGAACGCGATCAGCACCATCGAGCATCGTCGAAGGGATTGCGGGATTCGCTTCATGGCGACGCTCCGGAAGCCTGCGCGCCGGACGCCTCATACACCGAGCGATCCAGCGGATAGGGATCGGGCGACAACAGCCGCGGGGCGATGACCGCCTGAACAAATCGCCGCGACGAGACGCCCGTGTGCGAGCCGCTCCAATCATACCCGACGTAGGCCGGCTGCCAGGGGAGATTAAAGACCCGGCTGTAGGCGTCGATCGAGTCGGTGCTGCCGGCGCGGGCGGGCATGCGAAATCCGTTCAGTCCCGCGGGAGGACCGCTCTTGCCGTCGGCGTTGACGATCAGGGTCTTCGCGATGCCGTCGTGTGTGCTGCACGTGGCGTAGAGCCTGCCGCGGACGTGCTTCATCGGCCGCGTCAGATCGTAGCGAGCCGAACAGGTCGGCGAGAAGAGCACCACGTCATCCACCATCACGCCCTCGTCGAGCCGTTCCAGCGCCATGAGAATCAATGACGTGCCCGCGGACAGCCCCATCAATCGTATCGGCGAATTCGCGTCGACTTGGCGATGGGCCTCGATGCGCCGGGCGAGACGCTTGGCAATCAGGCCGCTGCTGGCATTGACAAAATGATCGTGGGCGGGGCCGAGGAAGCTGGTCCAGGTAAAAGTCTCGAAACGGCCTTCGTAACCCGCGTCGCGCAGACCGCGTTCCACGCTTCCGGCGCTGGCGCCCCAACTGGCGCCTTCAAGGTAGATGACGACGGGACCGCCCGTCGGTTTGGAACAACCGGCAGCGATGCCGACGCAGAAGAACGCCGCGAAGGTGATCCGTTTTCGCCGTGACGGCGCAACGGAACAAGCCCGCTCCCGGATGGTGGCGGCTCGGTTCGGCGCGCCGGAGGTCAACGCACGACCGACGGGCGCGCGCATTGACGCGCAATCGACCCCGATCCGCGAGCAATCCGGAACGGAGTACGGCCAAGTGGAATCATGTTTCAAGTGCAATCACGTACCGCCCGGTTCGGGGATGTCCCAGCCGCGCTCACGTTCCTTCTGCTGAACCTGCTCGAGCGTGAGTGCGCCGGGAAGGGGGTCCTTTTTCTGGGTCAGGTTCGTGCCCTTCTTGACCAGCTCGGCGTTCTTGGCCTTCCACTCGGCGTACGGCTCGGGCAGTTCGTCCTCGGTGTAAATGGCGTGGACCGGGCACTCGGGAATGCACAGGCCGCAATCGATGCAGGTGTCGGGATCGATGACCAGCATCGCCGGATCGGTCGTCTCCCAGAAACACTCGACCGGGCAGACCGTGGCGCAGTCGGTGTAACGGCAATTCACGCAGCGTTCGGTGACAATGTGCGTCATGGCTGATAGGGCCTCCGCAATGTTGGCGACCGAGTGTCTCCCCCGGCCGACTGGGGCTGTCAGAGGGCGTTATCAAACAATGTAATCGGCTTCGAGTCAACACCAACCCGCTTTCCGGCTCGAGCAAAATCGCTCGGCAATTTGCCGCATCGGACCGATTGGGCCAAGATACCGCCTTTAAAAATCCATTCCCACACAACACAATGGAGACCATCCGTGGCGACCATACCCGATAACTTTTTGGGCCTTCCAAGGCCCCACGCCGAGTATCGCAAGGCGAAGTACGCCGTCCTTCCGATCCCGTATGACTCCACGGTCAGCTTCCAGGTCGGCACACGCCACGGCCCCCGCGCCATCCTCACCGCCAGCCAGCAGGTCGAACTGTTCGATCAGGAATACGAGCGTGAGTTCTTCAAAGCGGGCGTGGCAACGCTGGACCCGGTCGCGCCGAACATGGCCGGGCCCAAGGCGATGCACGAGGACATCTTCGCGGAGGCCCGGCGCGTCGTGGCCGACGGGAAGTTTCTGATCGGCCTGGGTGGCGAACATTCGATCACCAGCGCGCTGGTCCGCGCCGTGCTGACGAAGCACAAGAAGTTGAGCGTGCTCCAGATCGATGCACACGCCGACCTGCGCGCCGAGTACGAAGACACGCCGTTCAGCCATGCGGCCGTCATGCGGCGCGTGGTCGAGATGGGCGTGAAGGTGACCGGCGTCGGCATTCGCAATTACTGCATCGAAGAACATCGCTTCATGAAATCGAAGAAGATCGCGCCGATCTCCGCGCGTCAGGCGCGCGAGGACGCGGACTGGATGATGCGCGCGGTCGAGTCGCTCGGCGAGAACGTCTACGTCACCATCGACATCGACGGTTTCGACCCGGCGTATGCCCCCGGCACCGGCACGCCCGAGCCGGGCGGACTCGATTGGTTCCAGGTGACCGATCTGCTCAAGGCGACGGCGATGAACCGGCGCATCGTCGCGGCCGACGTGGTGGAAGTGATCCCGCTGCCCGGCAACGCGATGACGGAGTTCTTGGCGGCGAAGCTGATCTACAAGCTCATCGCCCACATCGAGGCAAATGGCGGAGGGAGGCGAACGAAGAATTGAGACGCCGCTATTCGTTATTCGCTATTTGCCATTCAGACAAATCCAGCTTCTTAAACAGCACCTGCGGCGCGGGGCCGAGCGCATGTCCCACCGGCAGGGGTTCGGTCGCACGGGGCCACGTCCACTGGTCCGCCGGCACATTCATCGACACGCGTATCTTCTCCGCGGCGAACGGCAGGAACGGCGCGAGCAGCACGCCCAGCGTCCGCACCGCCTGAATGCAGGTGTGAATCGTCGCAGCGGTGCGCGCCGCGTCGGTCTTGCGCGTGGTCCACGGCGCGCGGCCGTCGATGTAACGATTGCACGCGCGGAAGGCTTCCATGACGCGACCGAGGGCGGACTTGAACCGCGCCGCTTCGATCTCCTCGCCGACCTTCTCCGGCAGCGCCGCCAGCATGGCGAGGAGTGCCCGATCGGTGTCATCGGCGGCATCGAACGGCGGCACGCGGCGGTCAAAATCGTCGGTCACGATCTTCTGCCAGCGGTTCACGAAATTGCCCAGCGCGGCGATCAGCTCGCCGTTGTTCCGCTCGACGAAGTCTTCAAAACTCCAGAAGGTGCGCTGCGATTCCGGCGCATTGATGGTGAGATAATATCGCAGCGGGTCGGGGTCGAACGACTGGAGATAGTCCTCGATCCACACAGCCGTGCCGCGCGATTTGCTGATCTTCTCCTCCTCCTTGCCGGGGAACTTGATATTGAGAAATGCGTTGGCCACGACGTTCGACGGCAGTTGGTAATGACCCGCCGCCTTCGGTCGCGTGAAACTGCTGCCGCGACTCGCAACCTCGTCCGCCGTGAATTGCGTGCCCAGCAGCATCGCCGGCCAGATCAGGGCGTGGAAGACGATGTTGTCCTCGCCGATGAAGTGGACGATCTTGCAATCGGGGTTGCGCCACCAATCTTTATATTGTTCCCAGTCGCCGTCGAGCTTCTGACACAGGGCGGCGGTAAAACTGACGTACCCGATCGGCGCGTCAAACCAGACGTACAGCACCTTGCCCGCCGCGTCGGGGTCGTCCAGCGGCACCGGGACGCCCCACTCCAGATCGCGCGTCATCGCCCGCTCGGGCAGACCCGTCTTGATCGAGCCCAGCGCGAAGTTCGTCACGATCGGCCGCCAGTCCAGCGACGTGAGGCTGAACCAGTCGGCCAACATGCCCTGGAATTGGTCCAATCGCAGGTACCAATGCGTGGTGTTGCGCTGTTCCGGCGTTGCGCCGGTCAGCGCGCTGACCGGGTTGATGAGCTTGAGCGGGTCGATGCTGTTGCCGCATTGCTCGCACTGATCGCCGAGCGCCTGCGGGTTGCCGCAGGGCGTGCCGTCGTCCTTCTTGTGATAGCACGTCCCGGTCACATACCGGTCGGGCAGAAACTTCTTCGCTTGCGCGTCGTAGAGCTGCTCGGTCGTGCGCTTTACGAAGTGGCCGTTGGAATGGATCGTGCGGAAAAAGTCCTGACTCAACTTCGTGTGCAAGGCGACGTACTCGGGTTGATGCGTGCCGCCGTAAATGTCGAAGTGAATGCCCAGCCCCTCGAAGTCGGCGGCCTGCCGCTTGTGGTAGCGCGTGCAAAGCTCCTGCGGCGTGGTGCCTTCCTTGCGGGCGGAAATTTCAATCGCCACGCCGTTGTCATCGCTGCCGCAGATGAATCGCACATCATCCCCGCGCGAGCGCAAATAGCGCACATAAATGTCGGCCGGCAGGTACGCCCCGGCGATGTGCCCGACATGCAGGCGGCCGTTGGAGTAAGGCAACGCGGCGGTGACGAGGAACTTTCGACTCATGGGCGGGGATTCTAATGCCCGCCCCATCGCGCTGCCACGCGGCGCGGCAGCGCTCGCTGTCAGGGTTTCTGCGCCGCGGAATCGTCCGCACAGCTCCCTGGGAAATCTGGCTCCCACGGAATTCTGTCGACAAAGCCAGTTGGCCATGACCGGATCGACGTAGGATTTCTCATTAAGGCTGGTACAGAAAATGGGGCAGGTTCAACAGACCCCGATCCTAACGCAGGACCTGGATCAGTTTCTGGGGGGAAGGTCAGCATGTGTTCCGCTGCTCAATCCACTCCACCAAATCCCCCAGAAACGGCTTCGGATCGGCATCAAACTCCAGCGTGTGGCAGCCGTTGGGGTAGTCGGTGATGCGGCGGTCGGGGGACGGCAGAGCGCGGAGCCAGGCGCGGGTGCGGTCGTTGTCGATGATGCGTTCGCGGCCGGCGAGCAGGAGGTGGACAGGGTTGCGAAAGGATGTTTCGCCGAATCGGCGGACGATGCGGTCCATGCGGCGCGTGACGAGCAGAAACGGCGCGGTGACGTGCGTGAGAAGCAATTTGTCGTTTTCAACAAACCGGACGCGCTCGGGGTTCTCGGTGAAACAGGCGGGGTCGTTCAGCGGAATGGGAAAGAGCCGCTCGCGGTCGTTGATCAGCGCGACGCCGACGCGGAACTTCTGCGCCGTGGTGAGATCGACCCGCGGGAACAACCCCGGCGCGACCAGCGAGAGCGACGCGACCTCATTCGGCCGCTGCGCCGCGAGGCAGACGGCGAGCTTGCCGCCCCAACTGACGCCGACGACGTGCGCGGCAGGCTGACCCGTTGCCGCCAGCAGCGCATCCAGCGCGTCCGTAGCATCGGCGATGGCGCGCTCGAGCGAATCGACATGCCCGCGCTGCGATTGATTCAGCCCGCTGCCGCGCCGATCGGGCATCAGCACGGTGTACCCGCGATCGGCCAGGGCCTCGCCGGATTGTTCGTACCAGCCGCCGTGGGATTGGATGCCGTGAAAGTAGAGCACCGCGCCGCGCGGTTTGGGCGGTCGCCACCACCGCACCACCGCGCGATAGCCGTCGGAGAGCGTGAGGGGTTCGATGGTGGGCGACATGGCAGAAGAATAGACACGGTCGAGAGAAAAGTCGAAACGTCGAAAAAACGAAACAGGGAGCCGGCGGCACGCAAGGCCAAGCCTGGGATGGACATCGCCGGGGTATGACGGCGCGATGCGCCGAGCGGCGCGAGATGAATTACGGTTGAACCGTCGATTCGTCTTGGGGCGGCGGAGAGAAGAGCGCCTTGGCGGCGTCGAGCTGCTTGTGCCCGCCGAGGAGGATCAGCAGATCGCCGGCGGCGAAGGTCCAATCGGGGCCGGGGTTGGTCGCGGGCTTGCCGTCGCGCACGATGGCGATGATTGAGACGCCTGTCGCGGCGCGCAGATCAACCTCTCGAATCGAGCGGCCCAGGACCGGGCTGTCGGTCTCGAGCAGAAACGTCTGCGTGGCGGTGGCATCGAAGAGCTGAATCAACTCGGCGCGGCGTGCGGCCGTGTCGGGCAGGCCGCGCATCATGCCGTACTGCCCGGCGCGGACCATGGCCACTTGCGCCTCGATCACGTTGTCGGCGATTCCGAAATGGTGCAACACGTGCGCAAAGATTTCGATGGATGTCTCAAACTCCTCGGGGATCACCTGCTGCGCCCCGAGGCGATGGAGGACGTCCAGCTCGGCGACGTTTCGCGTGCGCGCGAGGATGAACAGATCGGGCCGCTCGGCGCGGGCCTGGGCCACGATGCGCCGCGTCGCAGGCTGATCGTGTATGGCGACCACCAGCGCGCGGGCGCTGGCCAGACCGGCCTGGAGCAGAATCGACAGCCGCGTGGCGTCGCCCAGGATCACGCGCCAGCCGTCGGCGCGGGCGGCCGACGCGAGGGCCGGGTTCATTTCGACAATGCTGAAGCCGATGCCGGTGGCTTTCAGCACGCGGGCGAGATTCTGGCCGTTCAGCCCGTAACCAACGATCACCACGTCGACGCCGGGCAGGCAGGGCGCATCCGTAAGCGGTTTGTCGAGATTGGAATCCGTCGAGGCCGGCTCGCCGCGCCGCCGCGCGATGGAGGCTGAAGCAAGGAAGATCGCCGAAATGCGATGCGCCAGCGGCACGAGCGGCGTGCCGAGGATCATCGTGCCGACGATGATGGCCGTGAGGACATTCATGGCGGCGGACGGAAACAGATTCATCGACGCGGCCTCGCGCGCGAGCACGAAACCGAACTCGCTGATGCTGGCCAGACCGAGGCCGACCTGGATGGCCAGGCGCATGGGCCAGCCGGCGATTCGCACGGCCAGCGCGGCGAGCAGCGTCTTGATGACAAGAATGACAACGACTGCGGCGGCGATCCAGTGCAACTGCGGCGAGGCCTCGGGCAGGTCGACGAGCATTCCCATCGACATGAAGAACAGCGCGTTGAAGACATCGCGAAAGGGGACGATGTCGGCGAAGAGCTGGTGCTTGATGTCGGTCTCGGCGAGCAACATGCCGGCGATGCAGGCGCCCAGGGCCGGCGCCCATCCGGCGCGCGCAGCGAGCCACGCGCCGGCGCAGGCCATCATCACCGCGAAGAGCGCCATCAACTCCTGACCGCCGACGCGCACCAGCGAGTTCGTGATCAGCGGCAGTACGTATCTCAACACAACCGCCGCAACGGCCAGCCCGGTGAGCGACGCCGCGCCGCGCAACAACCCCGCCGCCAGCCCACCCTCGCCCGGGCCGGCCAACAGCGGCAGGAACAGCATCAGCGAAATCACCATGATGTCCTGCACCAGCGAGACACCGGTGATCGTGCGGCCCATGGCCGAGTCCGTCTGGCGCATGTCGGCCAGCGGCTTGAGCACGATGGCCACGCTGCTGGGCGTGATGGCCAGCGCCAGCGCGAATGCGACAGTCCAGGACGAGGGCGTCGATGCCTTGATGAGCACCAGACCGACCAACAAGGTAAACGCGATTTGCAAGGCCGCGCCGAGAATGATGCGATGGCCGGTGCGCAGCAGCGGGCCGGGCGACAGCTCCAGGCCGACCGCGAAGAGCAACATGACGAGGCCCAGCTCGGCAAATTGCGAGACGGTGTCCTGCGTGATCAGTTGCAGGCCCGACGGTCCGATGACGATGCCGGAGACCAGAAACCCGACCACCGACGGCGCACGCAGCACGCGAAACAGCCACGCCACGGCGACGGCCGCACCGAAGAGCAGGACGGTCTGCTTGAGTAGAAGTGTGTCGGGCATGGAAAGACCGCCAACAGGCAAACCGCCAAAACGGTGAAACGCCGGATCGCGGTAGAGTGCTCCCAGACGGCACCACGTCAATGCGCAATCACGGAGTTCACCCGGCGACGCCGTAGTATGTGGCAACGGGTGCGTTGACGCGAGCACGAACGGCCGATGCGATGCCGTCCAGCTCCGCGTCGGTCAGCATCGTGGCATACAGCTCGGTCGTCTCGCGCGCGATCGTGTAGAGTTGAATCCTTTCGAGTCGCCCGCCGGCGGCAAGCAATTCATTCAATCGCGCGCAATAAGCATCGATCTCCTCGCGAGACGGCGGCGCGCCGTGCACGCGCATGAACAACGATTGGATCGTGACCGGCCGAACCCGCGCCGCGTCGAGAATGTTCGCCAGCACATGCGACAACGGAAGGTTCGGTCGATTCACGAGGCGATAGTATTCCTCCGTGCCGGCGTCGAGCTTGGCCCAGATGTGCCCGTTGTTCGCGTCGAGAATCGCCAGCCCCTCGCGCACCGCGGGCCGCGCGAGATAACAGGCGTCGGTAATCAGCACGAGTTGCGTATCCGTCAGCCCGTGAACGCGCCGCAGCTCCGCGGCGATCTGCACGGCGTCCTTGAACCGCGGATACGTCGTCGGCTCGCCGTCGCCGCTGAAGGCGATGTCACGAATAACGCGATTGGCCGGCGGCACGCGGTCGTAGGGCGACTCGGTGAAAATCGATCCGTCCACGGCGGCGAGGATCAGTTGTTCCAGCTCCGTGCGCAAAACGTTCAGGTCCACCTCGCGCGTGACGGGCGGCGTCTTGCGATCCACTTGGCAATAGATGCAGTCGAAATTGCACGCCTTGTCCGGGTTGAGATTGACCCCAATCGAAAGCCCCCCCGAACGCCGAGACACTACGGCATAGCAATAGAGGTTGTCCTGCCAGCGGCGATCGTGCTGGCGATAGGCGATGTTCAGCGGCGTGTCTGGCATGAGGATTGCTTAGTCTATCCGACGGTGAGGGTCAGCCGCCGCGTTGACGCGGCCCGGATGACATCCTAGGATGATACCACGCTGACGGACCATACGGCATGAGAGCAAGCACGCAAACATCCCGTCGAACCATGCTCTGGCGCAGCCTCTGGGCGCTGGTGCTGCTGTTGCACGCCCCGATCACGGTCAGTGTTTTCGCGGCCGCCCTGCGGCTGGAAGAAGGCCGGGCGTCGTGGTCGTCGCTCCTGCTTCTGGCTCTTAGCAACGCTTTCTTTATTATCGAAATTCTGTTCGCCTATTCGCTTCGACTGTTGCGCGATCGGCGGGCCGTATTTGTCTTTTTCCTCGTCATCGCCCTGTTGCACGTCGGTGTGATCGAGCGCGGTTTCCCGGCCTTGGTAGCCAACCTCGATCAACCCGTTGCATGGCTTCTGCTTGGCGTCGTCGGCACGATGGCAGTGCCGTTTTTCGCACGCCAGGGCCTCATTCTGGCGATCCGCCGCTGGGCCGATTCACTGGCGGCCTCCGTGCTGATAAGGGCCAGGCGCTATTCCACGCGCCCGGTGAGTCCCATTCTCCGGGTCTCACAGATTCAATCCATTCCCTTTGCCGCGCTTCGCGCCCCGCCTCGACGCTGACGTTCGTCGCTGCCGACGGATCGACACCGATCGCTTTCGCGCTTCGCGCGTCGGCTGAACGTCCAACCCCATTCTCGGATCATTGTTCGAGCGACCACTGCCGATTTCGGCGTGGCGCGGCAGCGTGTGAATCGCGTTTCAACGGAAGCGATGATCCAGTGCGCTGTTCATCCCGGATTCTCGCCGACCGAATCAGATCGGCGTGAGCAGTCGGCGCGGCGCATGGCCGCGCGAGGAGGCATGACGTTGAAGCGATTTCTTCCAGCGATGGCTGGAGTTCTGATAGCGGCGATTTCCGCGCGCGCTGCGGAATTTCGCCTGCTCGTGGGAGTGGATGTCGGCCGGTATCCCGGCACGGCGCGAAACGTTGCGCCGTCTCCGGGGCCGGGTTTTCCCGGCAGCTTTGCCGACGGTGACCGGCTGGCCGGCACGTCCGACACCGGCGCGATCGTCGCGTACCAGGGAATCGGGACGCCGCTGTATCCGCCGAACCACGTCGGCGCGATGAGCATGCTGTTCCGCCGCGGAAGCGTGCCGATCCCCGGGTTCGGTCCGCTGCCGCTGATGGGGATCGATTTCCTCGGCGGGCCGCTGCTCGATCTGGACGGCGACCTGAACAACGGCGTGCGCAGCCTCGTGCCGGTCGGCGGGAATCCGACACCGGTCGAGATACCGGGCACGACGAGCCACGTCGATCTGGTGTTTGATTTCGCCGGCGGCCTCGTCACGCTCGTGGGGCTGGATGCCACGGGTACCAACGAAGGCGGACCGTCGATCGGCCCCGGGATCGCGACGGTCCTCGTGACGCTGGCCGGCACGACGCCGACGGGCGGCGCGGGGGCCGGGCCGAATCCGGTGTACGACACGCGCGTCGGCGCGCTGACGCCGTACACCGGAACCGGCGGCACATTGACAGGCGTCTATCGTATCGACGCGTTGCCGCTGGAATACTGGTATGACTCGATCGAGCCGAACAGCGCGACGGCGGCCGACCTCGGCTCGCTTCAGCAGTTCGGCGTCTTCCGTGGATGGCTTGTCGTGCGCGATTGCGCGACGGGGCAGTTCCCGGTGCTGACCGGCGAAGGACTCGGGTCAACGCTCTGGCCGCTGGTCGACGCCGGGGACGTCGGAAACATCTACAACACCGCGGTCGATGCCTTCGGCGACACGGCGGAGATTTTCGAGGGCGTGCCCGCCGATCTGTTCACCGCGGCGGGCAACGGCGGTCTGCCGCTGACCGACGGCGGCGGCGATCTCGGCGCGTACTTCGACCACGTCGTGAAGCCGCGCGTCGCGATCGGCTCCGGTGCCTTTGTCTATCTCGAAGCAGCCGGCTTCGGCATCAACAATAGCGGCGATCCGGTCTTCACCGATACGGTGGGCTACGACGCCGTTTTGATCGGTGAGGCGGCGAGCGTCTTCGCCGCGGGCGATGTCAACGCCGACGGCGCGATCGACCTGCTCGATGCGTCGCTTCTGGCGTCGGTTCTCGTCAACCCCGCCGCGCACTCATCCTGCGAGCAAGCGCGGGCGGATGTCAACGGTGACGGCCAGCGCGACGGGCGGGACGTTCGCGCGTTTCTTGACGCTGTTCTGTGAAACGATGGAAACGAACTTTTTTCAAAATCGCACCTCAAGAGGGAGAAAGATCAAGATGACCAGGAATCAAAGCACAATGATCGTCGCGGCCGTGGCCGCTATCAGTTTGTCCGCCGGCGCGGCGCACAGCGCGGAATATCAGTTGTTGACCGGCGTCGATGCCGGGCTGGCACCGGGTGCGGTGCGCACGGTGTTCCCCAGCGGCGCGGGCGTGCCGGGGTCTTTCGCCGATGGCGATCGACTGGCTGGATCGGGGGCGACCTCGTCGGCGGCTTACGTCGGCACGGGCAGCCCGCTGATCGCGCCGAATGCCTACGGATCGCTAAGTTTCATGTTTCGCCGCGGCAGCGTGCCGGTGCCGCAAGTGGGTCAGGCGCCGGTGCTGGCCATTGATTACCTTGGCGGACCGCTGCTCGATCTGGACGGCGACTTGAACAACGGTTCGCGCAGCCTCGTGCCGGTCGGCGGGAACCCCACTCCGGTCGAAATCCCCGGCTCGCGCAGCAGCATCGGCCTGGACTTTGATTTCGGCGCGGGCGCGGTCTCGCTGACCGGTTTCGATGCCACGGCCACCAACTCCGGCTTTCAGGGGTTCGGCCCGAACATCGCGCTCACCGTCAATACGCTGTCCGGCACGCTGCCCAACGGCACGAACAGCGGCGCGGTGCTCAACCCCGCGCTGGACACGCGCAGCGGATCCTTGCAGGCGATCGCGCCGAACGTATATGGCATTACCGACCTCGGCTACGAAATCTGGCAGGACTCGATTGACCCCGCCTCCAGCACGGCCAGCACGCTCGGGACGTTCCAGTATCTCGGATCCCTGCGCGGGCTGGTCGTCACACGCGACGGCAACGGCAATTTCCCCACGCTGGCGGGGACGGGTCTGGGCGGCACGCTCTGGCCGCAGGTGAACTCGGCGCTGATCGGCGCGAACGTCGCGCAAACCTCCGGCCCGCCGCCGTTTACAACGATCACGAGCGGCCCCGCCAACGACAGCTTCCTCGCGCCGAACAACGGCGGTCTTCCGCTGACGGCGTTCGGCGGTGATCTCGGCGCGTATCTCGACGCCGTGGTCATTCCGCTGATCGATCCGCTGTCGCAGAGTTTTGTCTATCTCGAGTCGGCCGGCGTCGGCGCGAACAACAGCTTCGACCCGGTCTTCAGCGATACCACGGGCTACGACCTCGTGCTGATCGCGCAGTCGGCCCCGATCCCCGAACCGGCGACGGGCCTGCTGGCGCTGATCGGTCTCGCGGTGATCGTTCGGAATCGGCGCACTGCATAGAAAGGTTTCTCCGACTGGAGCAGTCGGGCACAGGAGCACGGGACATGTCGAAAGGAATGACAAATAGTCGGCACCCTAACAAGCCGCGACGTGGCGCCTTCACGCTGATTGAGCTGCTTGTCAGCGTGGGCATCATCGCGACGCTGATCTCCATCACGCTTCCGGCGCTGTCGTCGGCCAAGCGCCAGGCGCAAATCACCGGGTGCCAGGCCAAGCTGCGCGAGGTCTCGCAGGCGTTTTGGGCTTATTCCGTCTCCAACGACGCGCGCGTGCCGTACGTCGTTTCGCCGATGGTGAACGGCAAGTTCAACAACGCTTCCGTTCCCGATGCCGACATCGACCCCTACAACCGTGACCTGTGGCCCGACTCGCTTCAGAACATTCTCATGCCGCTTTACCTCGGTGAGAATCGAAAGCTCTTCACCTGCCCCGCCGCCAACCGCGGCTGGCCGCGCCAATCCGGTATGTTCGAGATGACCTACCGCGATGCCGGAATCAACCAGCCCGGCGGCGGCACGTCGCTGGCCGGTTCATACGAGCGTGAGGCGTTCGGCTTCCTCGATGGCCGGCCGATGGTGGAGTTCCGCCCGAAGTTCAGCGGCAACATCATTCAGGATGCGCAGATCCAAAGTTATCTGCGCGGCGCATTCCTGCGCGACATGATCCAGCGCGATGGAACGAAGATCGTGGGTCCGCATAACGGCGGGATCAACGTCATCAACCGCGAATTCGGCGTCGAATTTCGGGACCGGCGGGAGACGCAGGCCGATCTGGCCCCGAATTTCGGCGGCGTTCAGTTCTAGACCCCCTCGCCGAGGCGACCATCACGCCAACGGCGTTGTCGGCTCCCCATCGCCCCATATTTCCCGCGGCAACTCCCTCCAAACACTACCTGTGAATTGCTTGCCGCGCCGGCGACGAGGCGTATACAATCGCCCTCTGTGGGCAACTCGTAGCGGGGGGCGGCCGATCGTCAAGGCCGGGCAGGACCCAAACGATGTATGCGGGAAGAACCGCTGAACCGGGCGCGCCGCTCGCGAACCGGGATGCACGGCGACCGCAAAGGAGCGGGTTGCCGTTCGGAGCCGCAACCGTGAGGGGGCGGGTTCGAGGGCTATGACGCGCGGGCCGAGCCAGGCCCATCGCACCAGGAGGCGTCACCATGATCGGAGTGGGCGTGATGGGTTTGGGCTACTGGGGTCCGAATCTCGTACGCAATTTCGCATCGACCGACGGCGCGAAGCTCGCGGCCGTTTGCGACAAAGACCCGAAGCGTCTCGAACGCATTGGGCGACAGTACCCGGCGGCCGCCACGGTTGAATCGGCCGAAGCACTGTTCGGAACACCGGGCGTGGACCTCGTGGTGATCGCGACGCCGGTGCACACGCACTACCCGCTGGCCAAGGCCGCGCTGAACCAAGGCAAGCACGTGCTGGTCGAGAAGCCGCTGACCAGCGACCCGGCGCAGGCCGAGGAGCTGGTGGACCTGGCGAAGAAGGCCGGCCGCGTGCTGGCGGTGGATCATACATTTGTATATCACCCGGCCGTTGAGAAACTAAGCGACGTGATCAAGCGCGGCGAGCTGGGGGACGTCTGTTATTACGACTCGGTGCGGATCAACCTCGGCCTGTTCCAGTCGGACATCAGCGTGTTGTGGGATCTCGCCCCGCACGACGTGTCGATCATGCAGTACCTGATCAACCGCAAGGTGAAGTGGGTGCAGGCGGTCGGCGCGCGGCACGCGGGCCAACCGGTCGAGACGATGGCCTACCTGACGGTGCAGTACGAGGACAACGTGCTCGCGCACTGCCACGTCAACTGGCTTAGCCCGGTGAAGGTGCGACAGGTGTTCATCGGCGGCAGCAAGCGCATGGCCGTGTACGACGACAACCAGGTGGCCGAGAAGATCAAGATATACGACCGCGGCGTGGAGTTGCACGGCATCGATGGCGTGCATCAGGCGCGCGTGCAGTATCGCATCGGCGACATGTACGCGCCCGCGATTTCCAACGACGAGGCCCTGCGGCGCATGGCGCAGCATGTGGTCCACTGCATCCGCGAAGGCAAGTCGCCGATCACCGACGGCGCCGCCGGCCTGATGGTGGTGAAGATTCTCGCGGCGGCGCAGGCGTCCATCGAAACCGGCGACCGCCGAATGCTCTAAGCGCGGCAGCGGCCGCCCCCAGCGAGTCACAACATGAACCCACCCGACTACAAACGCATCGCGCCCGACGTGAAGCTTGGCCAGGACGTGCAGATTTACGCCTTCGTCAACCTCTACGGCTGCGAGATCGGCGATCGAACCAAGATCGGAACGTTCGTCGAGATCCAGCGCGGCGCGGTGATCGGCCGCGACTGCAAAATCTCCAGCCATACGTTCATCTGTGAAGGCGTCACGATCGAAGACGAAGTCTTCGTCGGGCACCACGTCGTCTTCATCAACGATCGATTCCCCCGCGCCACCAACCCCGACGGCACGATCAAAACCGCCGCCGACTGGGAGTGCCGCCGCACGCGCGTCGGCCGACGCGCCGGCATTGGCAGCGGTGCCGTCATCCTCTGCGATGTCACCATCGGCGAGAACGCGATCGTCGGCGCGGGCGCGGTCGTCACCAAGGACGTGCCGGCCGGCATGATCGTCGCCGGCAATCCGGCGCGCATCCTCGGCCCCGTCGGCGACAAGGAAACATGATGGCATCTCCGAAGTGGTCGGTCGCCGTCATGTGCTACAACGAGTCCGGATCGCTGGAGGCGATGGTCCGGCGGACGGTGGCCGTGCTGCGCGCGCGAGGCGAGCCGTTTGAAATCGTCATCATCGAAGACGGCTCGACCGACGGCTGCCGGGAAATCGCGGCGCGCCTGGCCGACGAGATCGCGGAAGTTCGCGTTCATCAACACCCGACGAATCTGGGCATCGGGGCGGTGCTCACCGATGGTTACCGTCAGACGATCGGCGACGTGGCAGTGATACTGCCAGCCGATTTGCAGTTTGCCCCCGAAGACCTCCCCAAGGCGATGGATCGCATGATCGAATCGAACGCCGACGTGGTGATGATCCGCCGGCCCGACCGGCACGACCCGCCGATGCGCCGAATGGTGTCGGCCTTCGATGAGATGCTGGTCGGCCTGCTCTTCGGCGTCTGGCAGCGCGATCTGCACTGGGTCAAGCTGTACCGTCGCAGCGTGCTGGATCGCGCCACGATCGTCAGCACGACGCCCATGGTTGATACCGAGTTGCTTGTGCAGGCCCATCGCATGGGCGCGCGAATCGCCACCATTGACCTGCCGCATCACCCGCGCACCACCGGCCAGAGCACCGGCGCAAAAGTCTCCCTGCTGGTTCGTACGTTTGTCGAATTATTCCGTCTGCGCCTGCGCCGGATGGGTCGCGTCGAACGCGCTCCAGGCGGGCGCCCTGTTCAACCCCAGGCAAAGAGTCACCCATGAAGAACATTCCGTTTCTCGATCTCAAGGCGCAGTACCTCCCGCTCGCTGATGAAATCCAGCGCGAACTGAAGGAAGTCTGCGAGACCACGCAGTTCATCCTCGGCGGAAAGGTCAAGGCATTTGAAGACGCTTTCGCCAAAGCCGTCGGCGCGAAACACTGCATCGCCCTCAACACCGGCACCAGCGCGCTGCATCTCGCCATGGACTGCCTCGGAATCGGCCCCGGTGACGAAGTGATTGTGCCCGCGATGACCTTTATCGCCACCGTCTGGGGCGCGGTCTACGCCCGCGCGACGCCGGTGCTCGTCGATGTCGATCCCGCAACGCGCAATCTGGATCCGAAAAAACTCGAAGCCGCCATCACCCCGCGCACCAAGGCCATCGTTCCCGTTCACCTGTACGGCCAGCCCGCCGATCTCGACGCCATCTTCGCCATCGCGAGGAAGCACAACATTCCGGTGATTGAAGACACCGCGCAGGCACACCTCGCGCAATACAAGGGCAAGACCGTCGGCAGCCTCGGGGTCATGGGGTGCTTCAGCTTCTATCCCGGCAAGAACCTCGGCGCGTACGGTGAAGGCGGCGCGCTCACCACCAACGACGACGCGCTCGCGAAGATCGCCCTCTCGCTGCGCGATCATGGCCAGGCGCAGCGCTACCATCACGATCGCATCGGCTACAACTATCGCATGGACGGCTTCCAGGGCGCGGTGCTCGGCGTCAAATTGCGACATTTGCCAAATTGGACCGAGCAACGCCGCCGGGCGGCCGCGCGCTACGCACAAAAGCTGGCACCGCTTGCAGACAAGGGCTTGGTGGATATCCCCCGCGAGCCGGACTGGTCGCGCGGCGTGTATCATCTGTACGTTGTACTCGTGAAAAACCGCGACGCCGTGAAGGACAAGCTGACCGCCGCCGGCGTCAACGTCGGACTGCATTACCCGATCCCGCTGCACCTCCAGAAGGCGCTGGCCCACCTCGGGCACCAGCGCGGCGATTTCCCCGTGGCGGAGCGAATCGCCGACGAGTGCATCAGCCTGCCGATGTTCCCCGAGCTGGCCGACGCAGACATCGATTACGTCGCCAGCGTCCTGTCAGAGTGCCTCGCATCCTGACGCGGTGAGGAACGACGCTTCGGACCTGGGAGCCGCGCCGAGATGGCCACCTCCGTGAATCTTGTCGAGCTACAGGACACGCTCTACACGTCGCGTAATCCCACGCGCCGCTGGTTGCACACCCAGCGGCTGGAATGGGTGCTGTCGGCCCTGGAGCGTCACAAGCCCGCGCCGTGTCATCGCGCCCTGGAGATCGGCCCCGGCTCGGGTACGTACCTGCCGACCCTTTGCGCCATGGCCGACGAAGTCGTCGCCGCCGACATCGAAGACGCATACCTCGAAAAAGCCAAGACCCTGACCTCCCGGCTGCCGAATCTGCAACCGCTCAAGGATGACATCACCGCGTCAAAGCTGCCGACCGGCCATTTCGATCTCATCCTCTGCACCGAGGTCATCGAACACATCCCCGGATCGCCGGCGGGTCTGCGCGAGATGCGCCGCCTGCTTCGCCCCGGCGGCGTGCTGGTGCTCTCCACGCCGCAAAAATACAGCACGATGGAAATGATGTGCAAGATTGCCCTGTTGCCGGGCATCATCGAAATCGTGCGGATGATCTACCGCGAGCCCGTCGTCGAATCGACCCACTGCAACCTGCTGACCGCCGGCATGTGTCGCCGCCTGATCACCGAGGCAGGGTTGACAATTGTCGATCATTACAAGCTGGCGCTCTACCTCCCCTTTATCGCGGAACTCACCGGGCGCGTCGGCCTGCGACTGGAGCAGTGGCTGGAGTCCGCCCTGCGCGGCACGCCGCTTGACGGCCTGCTCTGGACCCAGTGTTATGTGGCGCGGGCTTGATCCGCTCACGTCGAACCGCCGTTCGACGTGAACGCCTCCGCCGTCGCTTCGCGAACCCTTGCCGTGTTCGCCTGTTGAGCGCGACCGAACGGCTCCTGCTAGTCCCGATTGCATCCAAACATGGATTACGCTCACGCTTCCATGACCGATTGCCGACACCACCCTTCAAGCTTTGAACGCACACGGCGAATCGCCGCCTCGCTCATTCTGATCGTGACGATCGTCCTGATCGGGTTCGTTGCCTGGGCCGGCAGCTGGCGCGGCGGGTTGCAACCCGACTCGGTCACGTTTCTCGACGCAGCGCAGCGCCTCGCGGACGGCAAAGGTCTTTCCCACCGGTGGGCCTACTGGGACCCGGTCTATGAAACCGCTCATTTGCCCACGCGGACGACCATGTGGCCACCGGGTTATACAGCCGCCATCGCGGCGATGATCAAATCGGGCTGTTCCGCCTACGACGGCGCGCGACGCGTCGCCGGCATCGCGCTCTACTTGCTGCCCCTCGCACTGTTCGGCCTGGCGTGCCGAATGACGACTCCCGGCCGCGCTGCGCTCTGTGCCGCCGCGGCCGCCTGCTGCTTCCCCGTCCTGCGATTCGCCGGCGTCGTCCTGGCCGAGCCGCTCTTTCTGTTAATGGTGCTGCTGACCCTCATGGCCGCTTCGCGCGGGGCGACCGCCCCCCGCGCTCGAACGGCCGGAGCGTGGTTGCTCACGGCCGGCGTGCTCGGCGCGACGGCCTTTCTCGTGCGCCTGCCCGGGGCATCGCTCGGCGCGGCGCTGGCGGTCGCGGCGCTGTGGACCCGGCGGCGATTCGGCCGGCGAACCGGCCTCGCGATGCTTATTCCAGCGACCGGTCCGCTCGCCGTCGCGATCGGCGGATGGGTGTTAAGAAATCGACTCCTGTCGGGTTCAGCGGTCGCCTCCTTTCCCAACGGCCCTTATTCGCTGATCGCCAATCTGCGCGAAGTGCCGCGCAACGTTCTCTCGGAGTGGTTCGGATGGAAGTCGCTTTACCCCGGCCTGTTGGCTTTGCTGCGACCGCTTCAGGTCGGCCTGCTCCTCGTGCTGATCGGTTTGGCCCTGTGGAATGCCTGGCGCGGGTGGACGAGACCGAGACAGCCAATCGTCCCGGATTCCGCCGCGATCGATCCCGGCGGGACCGGTCACGCCGCCGGATCCCTTCTCGTGCTGACCTTTCTCATCGCTTATGCCGCGCTCATCTTCGCCGCCACCGCCGGCAAGGGCCTCATGGCCGAGGCACGATACTTTGTCGTCGTGCTGCCCGTCGTGACGCTCCTGCTCACAGTCTGGGCCACGTCGGGAGCCATGCGCGCCTCCAACGAAGCTTGCACTGCGCGAGCTGATCTGTCGCGATTCACGGGTGTTGCCGCGACGTTGCTTCTCTGCGCCGCGCAAGCGACCGCCCTCCTCCGCTGGACATCCGAACCGTCGCCGGAAAGCTACGTGGTCACGACGCGCGACAGCCCGGTGATTGCCTGGCTGCGCGATCACACAACGCCGGACGAATTGCTTCTGACCACCGCCGGCGCCGAGATCGCCATGTACCGGCCGAATCCGATCTTGCGCGTCGCCCGGCGGCCGCACTCGGCACGGCAGACGACCTCTTGGTCCGACGTGGACGAACTCGCCCGGCGAGCCGGAGCCCGCTACCTGATCCATTGGCGAAATTCCGAGCCGAACCCTTATGACGCCGAATCCTCCCGATTCGAGCAGTCGCTGAACGACCCGGCAATCTTCCGGGAGCGGGAGCCGGTTACCCTCGGAGAGCACATCATCTATCGCGTCGGGATCAGCGCGGGCACTGGCAGCGGCGCTTCGCGCGCGGGAACTGGCCATGGCAAGGGACAATCGAGGCGCGCAGAGGCGCTCGCCTACGACGAAGCAGGCGCATATGTCGAACGATCCAGCCAAAGCCCGCTGATGCATTGACACGCGCCGCCGAATAGCGCGATCGCGCGGCCCTTCGCGCCCCGCGCTTTAGCTTTCACGCACTTCTTGATACGCTCTTGCCCTGTGCCGCGGCGCGACGAACGCGCCGGCGGCCGGGGCATTTTTCATGCACGTCCTCGTCACCGGCGGCGCGGGTTACATCGGATCGCACACGGTTCGCGCCCTCCGCGCTGCGCGGCACGACGTCACGGTGCTGGACAACCTCTCGGCCGGTCACGCCCCCGCTGTTGATCCCGCCGCGAAGTTGATCGTCGGCGATCTCGAAGACCCGATCCTTCTGCGCGATGTGTTTGCACTGCGCCCCGTCGACGCCGTGATGCACTTTGCCGCGTCGATTGAAGTCGGCGAATCGGTGCGCGATCCGCTGAAGTTCTATGCGAACAACGTGGCCAACTCGGTGAATCTGCTTCGCGCCATGCAAGACGCCGGCGTGAAGCGCCTGGTGTTCAGCAGCACGTGCGCGCTGTATGGCGCGCCCGAAACAATGCCGCTCACCGAGGATCTGCCGACGCGGCCCGAAAGCCCCTATGCCCGCGCCAAGCTGGCCGTCGAATGGGCCTTGGCCGACAGCGCCGCGGCCTGGGGCCTGGGATACGTCGCACTGCGCTATTTCAACGCGGCCGGCGCGGCGGCGGACGCGACGATCGGCGAGGATCATGACCCCGAGACGCATTTGATTCCCAATGTGCTGAAGGTGGC
Source organism: Planctomycetia bacterium (assembly GCA_015200345.1). Lineage (NCBI taxonomy): Bacteria > Pseudomonadati > Planctomycetota > Planctomycetia > Planctomycetia bacterium. The sequence continues at coordinate 1,977,393 of CP054187.1, forward strand.
GCTGGGGCAGGCGCCGCACGTGACGCTCTTTGGAACCGATTACGACACGCCGGACGGCACCTGCATCCGCGACTACATTCACGTGGACGATCTCGCGGCGGCGCACGTCCTCGCCATGTCGGCGATCGAGCCGGGCCGCGGGCGCGTGTTCAACACGGGGACGGGTCAGGGCGCGAGCGTGCACGATGTCATTAATACGGCACGCTCGGTGACCGGTCACGCGATCCCCGTGGTGGAGGCGCCGCGCCGCGCCGGAGATGTGCCGCGGTTGTACGCCGATTCGTCGCGTCTTCAGCGCGAGCTGGGCTGGACGCCGCGGGTGCCGCGCCTGGCCGACATCATCGCCAGCGCCTGGGCCTGGCACCGAGCGCATCCCAACGGGTTTGACGATCGACCGCGAGGGTGACCCATGTCCGAAACGCCACCAATCTGGCACCGCCACGGCCGGCCGCTGACCGAACTGGCCGACGCCTGGACCGTGCTGGCCGCCAACGCCGCGCCGCTGCCGATCGAATCCGTTTCGCTGGATCGAGCCGAAGGCCGCGTGCTCGCGCAAGCGATTCCCTGCAAGGGCGATTTTCCGCCGTTCGACAAGGCGATGATGGACGGCTTCGCCGTTCGTTCCGCAGACTGCGCAGCCCCCAACGCGTCGCTGACGCTCATCGGCACCGCCGCTGCCGGCCACGTGGACATCGCCGCGCTTCGACCCGGTCAGGCAGTGCGAATCAACACCGGCGCGCCGATGCCGAGCGGCGCCGACGCCGTCGCGCGAATCGAGGATGCAACCGTTTCGCAGGACGGAACGCGTGTCTCGCTGGCAAAGCCCGTGCGGTCCGGCATGCACGTCTCCCCGCGCGGCAGCGCGCAGCGCGCGGGCGATGTCGCCGTCGCGGCGCCGACTCGAATCGGACCGGCGCAGGTCGCGACGATTGCCGCCGCGGGCCATACGAATGCAACCGTGTTCGAACAAGCCGACGTCGCCATCGTCTCGACCGGTGATGAACTCGTCCCCCCCGGCGCTTCGACAAAACCGGGGCAGATTGTCGAAAGCAACAGCATCCTGATCGCCGGGCTGGTGCGACGATTCGGCGCAACCGCGCGGCCGCTCGGCATCGTTGAAGACCGCCCCGATGCGTTGCGCGAGCGATTTGCGGCGGCGCTTCAAAGCCGCGTGGTCATCACCTGCGGCGGCATGTCGATGGGCACGCTCGATCTCGTGCCGCAGACGCTCGAATCGCTCGGCGTACGATGGCTGTTTCACGGCGTGAACATGCGCCCGGCCAAACCCGTCGCCTACGGCCGCGGTCCTGCCGGGCAGCACGTGTTCGGCCTGCCGGGCAATCCCGGTAGTACATTTGTCGCGATGCACGTATTGGTGCGGCCGCTGCTGGACGCGCTGCATGGACTGGGCGGGGGTCCGCCGCGCTGGCGAGCGGCACGGCTGATCGAGGAGATCGCGCCGCACAAGGACTCTCGACCGGCCGTGCTGCCGGGGTTGATGCATGATGGCGACGACGGCGTGATGGAGGTTCGACTCATGGCGTGGGGCGGATCGGGCGACGCGATCGGCCTGGCGAGTGCCGAGGCGCTGATTTTCATTCCACACCCTGCCGAGGGCCTCCGCGCGGGAGAGGCTGTCACTTATCTGACACTTGATTGATTTGCGGGTCCCAGGCCCCGCGACAGGATCAGCGCCCGCGTTGCATCTGCTTGCGCAGAGTCTCGTATGCTTCCTGGCGCTGCTCGACCGAGGACTGCGACTGATTCAACGCTTCGAACCCCTGGCCGCTCGGAATCAACTTGAGCAGTTCTTCCAGCCGCGCTTTCGTCTCGGGGCTAAGTTCATCGAGGTTGATCTGCCCGTCACGATTGAACTGGTTGATGGCGTCGCGCAGCGCGGGGATACGCTCCATCGGGCTGGTTCGATTGACAAAATTTGACAAGCCCACCGAGCTGACTTCGTTCGCAATGCGCAGAATCGCGTCGGCCGTTGCCCGCTGATTCGGCGTGATGCGTGAGTCGGCGCCGGCACTGATGCGCGCCGCCGCCGGACGAATCGCCACCGCCGCCCAGCAAAGTGCCAGCGGAATGAGCGCGCCCTCGGCCGCGCCAATCAGCACGCCGATGCAGCGTTCGATCCGATGCAGCATCGGGCGCGATTCGACCGCGCTGCGCCGCACGCGAGACACGGTCGTGGCACCGACGAACAGCGCGACCATGCCCGCGACGCCCGCGACGAGATACCCCGTCACACCCGGCATGCCCAGCGACGCCGGCAGGCGCGCGACCGCATACGCAACAACGGCAAGCAACGGAAGCATCACCACTTTCCGCAGCCCGCCGCGCCACAGGCCCTGCAAACCGCCCAAGCCGATCGCGACCGCGGCAATCTGGCCCAGCAGCACGTCGCGCCCCCAGCTCGTGTAAAACAAGCCGCCCGCCGCGCCGATCCACAGGAACGCCGTCAGAAACGGCGGACCGGCGCGACGCGCGCCGGGAACCAGATCAAACGATGGCGCTGCACTCGAGGCACTGCGTCGAGCCATCTTCGGGGGCTGTTTCACGGGTGAATCCTCCACGCAGGTCGACCAGGGCGGAAGCTCCTGATAGCTCGGGCGCTCCACGGCCGGCGCCAACTCCAGTTCCTCCGGCGGTTGTTGCGTATCGCCATCAACGGACGAGCTCCGCGTCATGAACATGGCCGATTCTCCGATGGATGTTCCGTCTCGCGAGGCGGGTCTGCACGCTCGCGCAGTCGGTTGTCTATCGGTTCGGCCGAGGCGCGACGCAAGCTCGCCGATGGTCCGCGGCAGCCGTATCGGCCCTTCAGATAATAGCGGGATTTGACGAAAACGGCGTTCGGCAGACCCACGCCCGGGCCGATTCGCCGCTTCGCGGGTTACCGGTCGGCGGCACCCGTCAGGTCGTCGAGTTCGATTAGATCCTCGCGCCGGTCCATCGCGCGGTTGGCCAGCTCGTCGGCGCGCTCATTGGACTCGCGGTAAACGTGGGTCACCTTCCAGTCGCCGATCGCGCGCAGCTTCTTCATGATCGCGTCGAAGATGTCTTTGAGGTTCTCGCTTTTCACGCGGTACTCGCCGTTGAGCTGGCGCACCATCAGCTCGCTGTCGGACTTCACGAGAACCGCCGTGGCCCCCGCCGCAACAGCCACGTCCAGCGCGCGAAGCAGACCCGTGTATTCGGCCACGTTGTTCGTCGTGTGACCGAGAAAATAGCCGGCTTCATATTTCGGATTGCCCGCCTCATCGCAGATCGACACGCCCGCGCCGGCGGGTCCGGGATTGCCCCGCGCCCCGCCGTCGGTGTAGATCACAAGTCGCATGGATGAACTTACCGGCTGGCGGCCGCCCCGGATTCAAGGTAGAGAATTCGCCCGCAGACGTTGCACTTCACGGCCTCGTCACGCGACAGCAGGGCGTTGACCTGCTGCACCGTGACGCTCATGTTGCAACCCTGGCAGGCGTATTCGTCGCGCTTCGGATTGGTACGGATGATCCGCGCCATGGCTTCGCCGTCGTTCTTCGCCGCCACGCGGTTGAACAGATCAAGCACACCGGCTGGAATCCCCGCGGCCGCCTCGGCACGCTGTGCGTTCAAACTATCCAGCCGATCCTTCGACTGCGCCTCGACCGCCTTCTGCGCCGCGAGGAACTCGTCCACTTTTGCCGCCTCGGCTGCACGCTGTTCCTGGAGCGCGGCAATTTCCTTGCGCCGGGCGTCGACCTGCGCCATCTTCTGAAGCGCCGCCTCCTCGATTTTCGAGTTGTCGGCCTTGGTCGTGTTCAACTGCATCAGGACGGCGGAATACTCTTTGTTGGTTTTCGCGGCGTTCAGGGCCTGGCGAAGCTTGGTGATCTCGGCTTCGCGCGATTTGACGTCGAGATCAAGCCGATCGGCGTCCATCTGCTCGGAACGCAGCTTGAGCTGAAGGGCTGCGATTTGGGCGTCGAGCGATGCGACGGTCTGCTGCTGCCGCCGGACGGCTTGCGCCTTGCGGGCGATGGCCCGGTTGATGTCGGCGATTTGAAGCTCGACTTCCTGAAGTCGGTGCAGGGCGTCGAGAACGGCTCCCATGTTCGGCGTTCCTCACTTGCTCCGCGCGGGCGGTATTACCTTGCCAACCACGTCGAACATTATGCCCCCGCGCGGCCGTTTCAGCAACTGACCGCGATTTCACGCCCCGCGTCGTGATTTGTTTCGCGACCTCCGCGCATAAGCAAGGCCCGTCGGAGGTCGCCCACGGGCCTTGCCATCCGCCGCGCGGCCTGCGCGACGGGCCTCTCCCACACCGGTTGTTGGATCGCGCTACACCGCCACATCCGTCGGAGTACGCTGCGGCAAACCTGCCCCGCCGTCGCGCACGCACAACTGCCCCGGCACGATGATCTCCACCGGTCGCTGCCCCGCGCGATGTTCCATTGCCAGCTTCGCCGCCCAGTTTGTCAGCCGTGTGGCATCGACGTCATACGACGTGACCTTCGCCGCCACCGCCTGCGTCTCGCACGGCTCACCCAGCGCCGCCATCACCATACGCTTCCCGCGCCGTGCAGCGACCATCGACGCGTCGTTGAGGACCGCCTTCAACGCCGCACCGATCGCAATCACGCCGATCGGTTCCGCGCTGCCTCCGGAAGCGATGCGCACCAACGCGGGCGGCGACGCGATCTCGCATGAAACCGCCACGCGCCCGCTGCGCGCGGCGCACGTCTGCGCGCCGGTCAATACCTGATTCAACGCCGATGAACCCAGGGCCGACGCAAGCATGGCGACGCGTGTGCAACCGCGCAGGTACAAATACTCCGCCAGGCGAAATCCGGCATCGACGTAATCGGGTACCACTGTACACACTTTCCCCGCGCTGGACGGTGCGCCGACCTGCACGAACGCCAACTGCCGACGGAGCACCTCTGCGAGCAGATCCATCGTCGGCTCGCCTTGCATCATGCCGAGCGGATCGGCCGGAATGCAAAAGACCCCGTCCACGGTTCGCGAAGGAGACCCGGCCGCGTGGCCGTTGCCGTTTCGATCCTCGACGGCGGACGGATCAATCTTCACCGCGGCGCGACCGCGCTGCGGGCGATCGAGCGTCACGAGGCGATGGCCGGACGCCGCCAGCGCGGCGCGCAAGCGGTCGATCAGGGCCGCGCGATGCGGCGCGGCGGTCAGCGCGTCGGGCATGTGGCATGAATAGACACGTGCAGATTTCTCGGTCGCAGCCGCCGGACTGATGACGAACGTCCCGCGGCCGATGCGCCGGGTGACCAGTCCCTCGCTGCTCAAATCGCACAGGGCTTTGTTGATCGTCTTGGCGTTGGCCTCGAAGCGCCGGCCCAGGGCGCGTTCACCCGGCAGGCGGCCGGTCAACTCGCCGGTCAGAATCGCTTGTCGCAGTTGCTCCCGAAGCCGCTGAAACTTGTAACTCAAGCGAGGAAGATCCGGCGAACCGGACACCGCCCCTTGCGGGCGCGGACCCATCGACGCATGCATGCAAAAACCCCTGCTAAAATGTCGCGAGGTGAGTCGAGCCGGCACGCAAGCCGACGCACGGAGTACGCCGAGTTACGCGACAAAGGCGTCGGGGCGGGAGAAACCCGGAACAGCCTTCGCGGCAGGTCGAGTGACCGATCCGCCGTGCGGCTCTGCGGGATTCTTGGAGCGGACCAAGTGTCCGGCGATCCCTATCGGGCGGGTTCTTGCGCGTTATCGGATTGGACGGGTCGCAACCGAACTCCAAGCCCACTACTTCGACCCGGCGTCAATCGCCCGCCCGCGCCGCCGATTCCTTCGAACGGCTCCTCGGAAAGCAGCAAATGCCCGTCGAGATCCAGCCAGTCCACCAGCGGCGCGAGTTGCAGCGCCGCCGCGATGCCCAGACTGCTTTCGATCATGCAGCCCAGCATGACCTTCATCTCAAACGTCCGCGCCAAGGCGATCATCCGCAAGGCCTCGCGAATCCCCCCGCACTTGCTCAACTTGATGTTGATGCCGTCCACGCAGCCTGCCAGCGCCGCCACGTCGCGCGGCCGAACGCAGCTTTCATCCGCCACGAGCGGGCAGAGATTCCCCGCCAAGCCCGCGTCGCGGCCCATTTGAAGCCCTGCCTCACGAATGCGCCGCAATCCTTCCACATCGCCCGGCGTGATCGGCTGCTCGACAAACTCGACGCCGTACTTCGACAGCATCGGCAGCTTGGCGATGGTCTCGTCCACCGACCACGCGGTGTTCGCATCGACGCGAATCACGGCCTTCGGCGCCGTCGCGCGAATCACCGCGAGATTCTCCTCGTCGCGCGCCGTGCCGACCTTGATCTTCAACACGGGGTAACCGGCCGCCGCTCGCACGCGTTCGGCCAGCTTATCCGGATCGGCAATGCCGATCGTATATGAAGTAACAGGTATACATTTCGTCGACAGGCCCAGCATCCGCGCCGTGGGGACCCCCAACCGCTTGCCGATCCAGTCATGAAGCGCCGCATCGACCGCACACACCGCCGCGCGCTGACCGTCGAAACGTTCAAGCAACGCTGCAACGATGTGCTCGACTTCGAACGGATCCCGATCCGCCAGCAGAACGGCCATCTCCTGGAGCGCGGACGACGCCGATTCCAACGTCTGACCGTACGTGTCCATGGGCACGGCTTCGCCCCAACCCTCACCGCCGTCGTGGGTGACTTTTACCCAGAGGGTCTGTTTGTCCGTGCGAGTGGCGACGGCCGTGCGGAACTCCCGCGCCAGTCTTAGATTGATTTTTTGAAAGGTCAGATTCACGATGCAATTGCGGCCATGCTAAGGGGTTACGTGTCCATCAAGCAACGGGCGGCGGACCTTTGCAGGATGAAAGCGATGACGAGGTTTCCAAAGCCTGCATGGTCGTCATAACTATCGAATTATGATTAAGTTATGGCGAATTGCGCGGCTTGGTCAGGTGAAAGAAACATCCACTGGTCAGCGACGAATGGGGTGCTGAAAAAAAAGCAGAGAGGACTCCCGCACTGGCGTGGGTTTTGCTATCATTCGCAACTTGCTGAATGGGCTGATGACGGCCAAAATGCGAGTGAGTTGAACCGCTCGGGCGTTGGTCCCGAGAATGGTGTATTCGCTAGGAGTGCTATGTCCCTGTTACCTGTCAGGATCGCGGGCACCGGCAGTTTTCTTCCCGGGCCTCCGGTATCGAGTGATCGCCTGGAGGCGGTGCTCGGCACGTTGGATCAGGCGCCGCCGAAAGTAAAGAGCTTCCTGTCGAGCGTTGGTCCGAAGATGCTCGGCGAAGGCGGCGTTAAAACGCGCCATTTCGCAGTGGATCCCGAGACCGGGAACATGACGCACAACTTCAGCAGCCTGGCTGAAGAAGCGGCTCGTCGCGCCTTGGACATGGCGAAGATGGAACCGCAGGACATCCAACTGCTGATTATCTCCTGTCCGTCCTACGATCAGAGCACCCCGCCGACCAGCGCTCTGCTTCAAGAGCGTCTGGGTATCCAGGCGTGCGCCGAAATGGAGATTCACTCCAATTGCACCGGCGTCGGCAAGGGCGTGCAGGTCGCCTATGACGCCCTTCGCACCGGTCGCTACAAGACGGCCCTGGTGTGCTATAGCCAGTTGTCGTCGATCTACCTGCGGAGCTGCTACTTCAAACAGTCCAAGATGGACAAGGTTCACGCTGCGTTGCGGTGGATTCTCGCCGACGGCGCCGGCGCGCTTGTCCTCACCGGCGGCGACCACGGCAAGCCTGACCACGAAATCATCGGTACCTACGTCGAGTCGGTCGGCGCGGGTCGCCCCTCCGGAATGACCGCCGGCGGCGCCGCGGCAGACCTGATGCGAAAGGATCACCAGATCCCCGAGCTGTATAACGACGGCACGCACCACCTGTGGCAGGATTTCACCGCCGTCAACGACAACGCCGCTCCGTTGCTGTTGCAGGGCCTCATCAACTTCACCACGCAGATGAAGATTGATTCGTCTACGGTGGATCACTACGTCGTCTCGATCCCGACGCTTCAGTTGTACGAACGGCACATCCCGGCGTTTCTGGATCGCCTGCGGATCACTCGGGACAAGATCAAGTTCCGCAGCGACAAGATCGGCTACTGCGGCGGTTCGGCGACCCTGCTGCACCTCGATGAAATGGTGCGAACGGGCGAGTTGAAGTCCGGCCAGTTGGCGATCGTGCATGCCGTCGAGTCCAGCAAGTGGATGACAGCGGGGTTTGCGGTGCGATGGTAGACGAGCCGCGGCCTTCGCCGAGGCAGGACAAACCCTTCGCCCTTCGGGCCGTCGTGTACACGATCGGCTTTCTCTTCGTCATACTCGGCGTAGTGCCCTCGCTGTTCTACATCGTCGGCGAACGGCTCGTTCCGCCCATGGACTGGCCCGGCGACTGGCCGCCCGAAATCCAAGCCTATTGGACGAGTTTCCGCTCACTGGTGGGTGGGGCCATCTTTTCCGCGGGCCTGGCCGCGTATCTGTTCTGCTCGGCGTGGCTTGTGTTTCTTAGCAAGGCGCCGCACGTTCAGTTTCACGATCCCCAGGTGTTTGTCGCGACCGGGCCTTATCGCTGGGTGCGCAACCCCGTGGTGCTTACGCTGCTGGTGACCGCTGCGGGCCAGGCGATCTACTATGCCTCGTGGGGCATCGCACTCCTGGTCGTTTTGGGAATCGGTTTTGGGCACTGGCAGGTCACGCGGCTGGAAGAGCCGAACCTGCGACGCCTGTTCGGCGACAGCTACGAGGCGTATTGCCGTCGCGTGAACCGCTGGCTGCCGAAACTGCCGTCCGCCGAGCCGGACGACTAACCTTCTCATTCTTGCACCCCTCATTGCCATGACGGTTTTAGTCACGGGAGCTACAGGCTTTTTCGGCAGTCATCTCGTCGAGCAGCTCCGCGCCGACGACGTGCCGGTTCGAGCGCTGGTTCGACCGACAAGCGACACGGCGGTACTTGATCAGTTGGGCGTGGCGTGCGCCGTCGGGTCGCTCGAAGATGCCGATTCGCTCCACCGCGCGTGTGAAGGGTGCGACTTGGTTTATCACTGCGCCGCGCGCGTGGACATCGTCGGCACGCCCGACGAGTTTCATGAGACGACGGTCGAGGGCACGCGCCGCATGTTGCACGCGGCACGCGACGCCGGGGTCCGCCGTTTCGTGCACGTGAGTTCGTGCGGCATTTATCACCCTGACTTGCTCTCCGACGGCCGAACCATCACCGAATTCACGCCGACCCCGCTTCCGCCCGACTGGTTCATCTACGCACGGGCCAAGTATCACGCCGAGCAGGCGGTGAAGGAGTTTGACGCCGGCGAGATGGAATGGGTCATCATTCGAATCGCCTACCTTTACGGGCCGCGCAACCGCGTGATGCACAGCTATCTGCGCCCCGTTCTGGCGGACGGAATCATGATGATCATCGGCGACGGATCGAACACCCTCGCGATGATCTATGTGGCCGATGCGGCGCGAGCCGTGCGCCTGGCGGGGACGGTCCCCGACGCGGCGGGAAAAATACTCATCGCCGGGCCGAACGAGGGCGTGACGCAGCGGCAGTACTTTGACGCGCTGGCCGACGGATTCGGCCTGCCGCGCTGCAGGAAAAACGTTCCTTATGGAGTGGCCTTCTTCTTTGCAAGGATGGGAGAAGCCTTCATCAAGTCCGGCCCGCGCGCGGCGGCGATGCGGCGATCGGCCGTTGCGCTCACCGGTCTGCCTCAACGAATCGACTGCACGTTCACGCAGCGACTGTTGGGCTGGAGGCCGAGCACGTCGTTCGCCGAGGGAATCAGGAAGACGTTTGAGTGGTATCGCGCGGCGTATCATACCGCGAAGAGCGAGTAACGAAGGCAACGCCCTTTGCGCTTCTTGCTGAGTGGAATGCGACTGCTCGCAGCGGCCTGCGATCGTTCAGTCTCGCGCCGTCAGCTCGAACACGTCCCCCGCCGCCGGCATGTTGATATCCCGAAATCCGTCTTCGATCAGCGCCGACTTCATCGCCTCCATCTGATCGATTTCGCCATGCACCAGGAACGCCCGGCGGCAGCGCGCCGCGGTCGGCTTGCACATGCGGCGTAGTTCGTCGATGTCGGCATGGCCGGAGAAGCCGTTCAGCACAACGACTTGCGCTTTGAGGGACAACGTCTGCCCGAAGATCGAGACTTTTGGCTGTTTTTCGACGATGCGCCGGCCGAGGGTGTGCGCGGCCTGAAAGCCGACGATCAGGATCGTGTTGCGGGGGTTCTGGATGTTGTTGCGCAGGTGGTGAACAATGCGGCCCGTCTCGCACATGCCGCTGGCCGAAATGATGATGCACGAGCGACGGATGCGATTGAGTTTTTTGCTCTCCTCGGCGTCGCGGATGTAGGTGCAGGCGCAGGCGCCGAGGATGTCGCCGGTTTGTTTCTGAAAACTTCTCGCCTCGGTGTTGAACAGCTCCGGATGCATGCGGAACACCTCGGTCGCGTTCACCGCGAGGGGACTGTCGATGTAGATCGGCACACGCGGGATCGCCCCGGCGCTCTGAAGCTGGTGCAGCGTATAGACCAGCACCTGCGTTCGACCGACCGAGAAGGCGGGAATGATGAGCTTGCCCTTTCGCGCGATCGTGTCGTTGACGACGGCCGCCAGCCGCGCGCCGAGGTCCTCGGTCGGCGGATGATGCCGACCGCCGTAGGTGCTTTCGACGATGAGGTAATCGGTTTCTGAAAAAGGCCTGGGGTTGCGCAGGATGGGAATATCAAACCGCCCGACGTCACCGGAGAAAACAAGTGACACAGGCTTGTCGCCAACGGGTTGTTTGTATAGCAGGGCAATCGACGCGGCGCCGAGCATGTGGCCCGACGACTCGAACCGGGCGGAGAGCCGCCGGGTGATCCAGAACGGCTGCTCGTACGCGACGGTTTGAAACAGGCGCAAGGTCTGTTGCACGTCGTCATCGGTGTAAAGCGGCTCGATGGGCGGCTCTCCGACGCGGCTCTTTTTCTTGTTCAGAAAGTTCGCGTCTTCCAGTTGGATGTGCGCGGAGTCGGCCAGCATCAGGGCGCACAGGTCGCGTGTCGCCGGTGTGGCATAAATGCGGCCCGTGAACCCCTGTTTGACCAGAAGCGGCAGGCGGCCGCAGTGGTCGATGTGTGCGTGCGACAGGACAACGGCGTGCAGGGTGGACGGGTCGAAGGGAAACGTCTTGTTCTTCGTCTCGGATTCGGCGCGGCGGCCCTGAAACATGCCGCAGTCGAGCGCGACCTTCATGCCGTCGGCTTCGAGGAGGTGAAGCGAGCCGGTGACTTCGCGCGCCGCGCCGCAGAACGTGACCTTGAGCATCCCGCCATTACCAACGCTGGAGCGGGGCTTGTCAACGTCGACACGATCTGCTGCCGCCGAGGGATTGCGACCCGCACGCTTCAGGCATCCATTGCACCGCATTTGCGCCTGCGCTCGCGCGGCAATTCAATCAGCGCGGGGTCGTGCTGTTCGCCAGCGCTTGCAGCCCGGCGAAATACCTCGGGCGCCGATCAACGGGCAGCCTCGTAAGCTCCGCCACCGCTTCGCGCGCCAGCGCCGCCATCTCGCGCTGCATGGCCTGCGGCGTCCATTGCTCCGGCGGCAGGCTGAAATAGACACGATAGTCGATAAACTGATCCTTCCCCGCCAGCAGGTGCATCAACGCCGAAAACCGCCACAGCGGCCTCAACCGTTCGGGAAACGCCGTCGGCATCACCTCGCCGAAGACAAAGCCCAGCTCGGGTTGCGGATGCGCCAGCCGATCGTGCGGCAGGCCCAGCACGGCGTAACGCTCGGCGGCGCGAATCGCCTCCAGCGCGCCCGGGATCGGCGCCATCGCCTGATCTGCCGTCGCGTCCCCCGGTATTTCATTCGACCGCCACGATTCGAGCAGCCATCGAGCCAGCCGCTCGAACGCGTCGACCTCGGCCGCATGGGCACGCCGAAACGGGCTGTTCTCCGTTTCGAGTCGGCGGTAAAGACTCGCCGCGTATCGCTGCATGCCGATGGCGTCCCGGATGAAACCTGCCTCGTGCAGCAGATAGGCCTTGATCCGAACGGCCTCCATCGTTGGTCGATCAAGGCTCTCGTCAAAGGGGGCCGTCAAGACCATCTTGCCCGAATCGGTCAGATCGCAGGCGAGGGATTGCACGACCTCCGGCAGATTTGCGATGGCTCCGAGAATCCCAGCGAGTTCATCATCCAGCGCGGATGCCCGCAGTGCCCTTTGCACGCAGCGGTATTTCTCCTCCGGCGGCGTCTCTGGCAGTCGTGCATACAGCACGTTCACACCCGCCGAATAGGGATCAAGTTTCTCCTCGATCGCACGGCGAAGCACGAAACGCGCCTCCGTCGGCTTGCGCGCCAGCAGCAGCGTCCGTGCGTAATTCTCGATCACGCCGGCCAAGCCGGGTATCTCCTCGTACAACTCGCCCCACAACAACGCCGCCCGTCGAAGGGCCTCGGCATTAATTTCGGGGTACGCCAGGTCACCGGTTCGCCGCGGCGAACTTGCCTGCGCGCTCGCCAGCGCCTGCTCGGCCGCGCGAAAGCGAGCAAGAATTGTCTTCTCCGAGAAGAGCCTCCCGACGACCTCGAACTTTTCGGCGTCCGCCTCGCGCGTGTGACGCAAGACCGAATCCGCCGTCGCGCCCAGATACTCCCGATGCACGACGATGGCACACCCGAGCGCGATCGCCAGCCCAATCGCCTTTCCGGTAGCCGACATGCCCGGTGAATGAGTCGATGAACTCCGCGCGGGCTGATCGCCGGCCGATCCTGAATCCGACGTGGGGCGCGGGCGACTGACCGCGATCAGCAGACCCAGCATCGTCCAGTACCAGGGCGGCATCATGGGCCCGCGCAGCGTGATGCTGCCGGCCTCGGTGACGACAATCGCCGCAAGCCCCGCGATGAGGGCGAGCACATCCGGCGTGATGGCCGCGCGGCGCAGCGCGATCAGAATGGACCCGATCGGCAACGCGAGATAGAGAACCCCCGCCGGCACACCGAGTTCCACCGCGGCCTGCACCCACTCATTGTGAACGGCCGCGTCAATCGTTCCGTGATAAACCTGCGGCATGTCCGCCCGAAGCGGCGCGACGGCGTTGGTCATGTTCACCACCGTCATGTCCGGACCGACGCCCAGCAGGGGCTGCGCACGGATCAATTCGCCGCTGAGGCGCAGGTAGCCGAAACGCAGTGCAACGGGTATGGCACGCTCACGCTGGCCGCTGGCGCGCTCGCGTTGGACGTACCACGCCGCGGATCCCAAAAGCGCCGCGCCGGCGACCATCACCAGTCCACGGCGGAGCAATCGACCGCGCGATGCAACCGCTCCGCCGATCCACAGTCGAAACGCCACGATCAGCGCGACGCCCGCGAGGCAGCCGAGCATCGCCGCGCGCCGGCCCGATTGTTGCAGCACGTACGCAGCGATCCCCCCCGCAACAAGCACGCACAACCCGATGAGCCGTCGCGCCGGGTCCGGCTGTTCCGCCTTGTTCGGCTTAACGTCGCTTGCCGTTTGACGCCGGGCCAGCAACCAACCGCCCGCCATCGCCGACCAGACGGCCGCCAAGCCCGCCGTGATCGTCAGCGTGCCGATCGGCCAGGAGAAGTATCGCACGCCGAGATCGGCGCGGTGCGCCAGGGCCAGCCCGCACGCAACCGCGCCCAAGGCCAGCATTCCGCCGACGGCTGATCGCAACGCCCGCCCCGGCAGATAGCGCCCCAACAGCCACGCCCAGCCCGCGCCGGCCGCGAACCGCAACAGCCACCCGCGCGAGAGGTACATCGAGTCATTCGCCCAGGCCGACGCCATCCCCGCGACAAGTATCAATACGGATGTCGTGATGAGCCATCGCAGCCCCGGCGAGGCGGCGCCGTAAGAATCCCAAAGCGACCGGTCCATCCGCGGCGCGGCCAACGCAACCACCAGCGCGGCGCAGCCCAGCCCGACAAACGGCATCACATCACGCACGTCGGAGATGCCGCTCGTGGCAATCGGCAGCGTGAGCGCGCGGGCGATCGCAGCCAGGAGCGGATGCCATCCGCCGAGGCCGCCCGCTGCCGCGCCACCGAACGGGCCGACGCCGCTGTAAAGCAGCGTCGCCCCCGACAGCATCGCCAGGACGATCCCGGTCAGTCCGATGCTCAATCGGCGGTCATTCATTCGAGCCGTCCATTCATGCGTCCATCGTCCCGTCGCGTCGGCAGGCTCGCAAGCACTGCGCTCCGCATGGCCGTCAGGGGCCGCGGCCATGCCGCCCGACTCGGCGCAATCTTCCAAATCGCGCGACCCCGCCACCCCACTCGCACGGTGCGCGCGTAAAAAAGCAAAACGCAGGCCGAGACCTGCGCTTCGCCCATCCCCCGAGGCATTCGTCACAATTTGTGCGCCGGCTGGTCGCCCCAATCAACGGCTGCCGACCCCCCCGAGTAGCAGCCGTCCGAGCCTGACCCCCCCAGGCAAAGCTCGAATGATTCTGTCGGTGCGGGGCGCCGCGCCGGCGCGTGTGTCACTCCTCGAAGTTAATCAGTTTGTCGATATTTCGATCGGTTCAGGTCTGTCCGCCGCGCTTCCGGGCCGGGCGATTGCTGTGCCGCGACGGGCCGACCTTCATTCCTGTGTCTCGCCTTCCTGCTCGATCATCTTGCGAAGGTAGTCGTTCTCGCGCCGCGTTGCCTCCAGATCGAACAACAGGTACTTGATCGACAACCGCAGGTAATCAATCGACTCCTGCAAGCTGCTGACCGTGGCTTTCAGCTTGTCCTGGCGCATCTTTGTTTCGATCGCCAGCGATTCCAGCTTGCCCCGCTGCGTCTCCGGCAGCGTGCCGATCTCGTTCATCAGCTCCGCCAGCTTGCTCTGAAACGTTGTCTCATCCATCATCCCTGTCCCTCGCTCGCAAAGCGATGCGACCGGCGGCCGCGCTCGCGCTCTCCTCGTTGCGTCCTCTTTCCCTGGGATGGTTCAGCAAGGCCCGTGCCGCCGGGGCAGATCGTTGCCCCGCACCTCCGCTGAAGCGCGCCTAAACTGTTGGAGCGAATGCAGTAAGCGACGAAGGCTTCATTCCGCCCGCTCCCGATTCGCGGACGTTGGCCGGACCACCCTGTTTCAAAGATGCATCATTTCGGCCAGGGGATGTTGCAGGAAGACAGCATCGACGAGACGCGGCAGGTCGGCAGCACGGTGTTTGGCCGGGTGGATTCGCCCGAATAAACTGCTTTCCTTACGAGTTGAGCACGCCGAACCGGCGATGGAGTAGGACCCCTGTGACGATACCCGCTGACTACGACCCCGCCGCGCTGCAAGCCAAGTGGCAGCGCTACTGGGATGAACACAAAACGTTTCGCACGCCCAATCCCGGCGAGCCGGACTTCGATCCGACGCGCCCCAAATTCTACGTCCTCGACATGTTCCCCTATCCCAGCGGGGCCGGTCTGCACGTCGGTCACCCCGAGGGCTACACCGCAACCGATATCATCGCGCGATACAAGCGCATGCGCGGCTTCAACGTCCTGCACCCCATGGGCTGGGACGCCTTCGGCCTGCCCGCCGAGCAGCACGCCATTGAGACCGGCGAGCATCCCGCGATCTGCACCGAGCGAAACATCAACACCTTTCGCCGGCAACTCAAGATGCTCGGCTTCTCCTACGACTGGGATCGAGAAATCTCCACCACGCACGAAGACTATTACCGCTGGACGCAGTGGATCTTCCTGCAATTGTTCAACAGTTGGTACGACGCAACGTGCGAATGGACCGATGCCGTCGGGCGAACGATCGTCGGCCGCGCGCGGCCGATCCGCGAGCTGCCCATTCCCGACGACGTGCGCGCCGCGGGCGAGAGGGCCGTGCGCGAGTACGTCGATTCGCAGCGGCTGGCCTATCTTGCCGAGGTGCCGGTGAACTGGTGCCCAGCGCTGGGGACGGTGCTGTCCAACGAGGAAGTGACCAACGAAGGGCGCAGCGAACGCGGCAATCATCCGGTCTTCAGGCGGCCGCTCAAGCAGTGGATGTTGCGTATCACGAAATACGGCGACCGGCTGGAGCGCGACTTGGAGGAACTGGCCTGGCCCGAGAGCGTGAAGATCATGCAGCGGAACTGGATCGGCCGCAGCGAGGGCGCGCAGGTGAAGTTCGACGTTGTCGGACACGATACGGCGCTGGAGATCTTCACAACGCGTCCCGACACGCTCTTCGGCGCGACGTACATGGTGCTCGCGCCGGAGCATCCGCTGGTGGAGCGCATCACGACGGCCGACCAGCGCGATGCGGTGCGCGCTTACTGCGACGCCGCGAAACAGAAAAGCGATCTGGCCCGCACCGCCGAGACCAAGGAAAAGACCGGCGTCTTCACCGGAGCGCACGCCATCAACCCCGTCAACCAGGCGCGCATCCCGATTTGGGTCGCTGATTATGTGCTCATCTCTTACGGCACCGGGGCGATCATGGCCGTGCCGGGGCACGATCAGCGCGATTTTGAGTTTGCCAAACAGTTCAAGCTGCCGATCGTGTTGGTGGTGAAGCCGCCAGAGGAATGGCTCGCCGCGCAGCACACAACGATCGAGACGTACCTCGCACATCCCGAGCAGTGCGAAGCCGTTTTCGTCGACGACGGGACCGCGATTCACTCCGGCGAGTTTGACGGCCTGCCAACCGCGCAATTCAAAAGGAGAATCATCGCCTGGCTCGAATCGCGCGGGCTGGGCCGCGGCACGGTGAATTACAAACTGCGCGACTGGCTGTTCAGCCGCCAGCGCTATTGGGGCGAGCCGTTTCCGATATTGCACGGGCCGGAAGGCGAGATCGTCCCGCTTGATGAAAGCGAACTGCCGCTCACGCTGCCGCCGATGGATGACTTCCGCCCGACGCCGGCCGCCGAGGGCGATGCCAACGCTGCAACACCCGAGCCGCCGCTGGGCCGTGCGAAGCAGTGGGCGACGCTGACGCGCAATGGGAAAATCTATCAGCGCGAATTGAACACCATGCCGCAATGGGCCGGATCGTGCTGGTATTACCTGCGATTCCTCGACGCGCGAAACGAATCGCGCTTTTGCGGCAACGAAGCCGAACGCTATTGGATGGTCTCGCCGCGCAAGGACGGCACGCCGCACCTCGGCGGCGTTGACCTGTATCTCGGCGGCGCGGAACACGCCGTGCTGCACCTGCTCTACGCGCGTTTCTGGCACAAGGTGTTGTTCGACCTGGGCCACGTCAGCACGCCCGAGCCGTTCGGAAAGCTGTTCAACCAGGGCATGATCCGTGCGTTTGCCTATCGCGATTCGCGCGGCGTACCGCACGGCTACGACGAGATCGACTTTCGAGACGACGGCACGGCGCATCTGAAGGTCGGCGGCGAGAAACTGACCGCCACCGTGGAGAAGATGTCCAAGAGCCTCAAGAACGTCATCAACCCCGAGGACGTGGTCGGCGAGTACGGGGCTGATGCACTACGTTTGTATGAAATGTTCATGGGCCCGCTGGAGGCCAGCAAGCCGTGGAACCCGCGCGACGTGCCCGGCGTGTTTCGATTTCTTCAGCGCGTCTGGCGATTGATGATCGACCGCGAGACGGGAAACGTGTCGAGCGCGATCGTGACGACGGGCGTGAACCTCGACGCGAGCAACGAATTAGAACGCCACTTGCACCGCACCATCAAGAAAGTGGAGGAAGACATCGAAGCCATGGCGTTCAACACGGCCATCGCCGCCATGATGGAATGGGTGAACGCCGCCTACAAGGCGAAGCAGGTTCATCAGAGTCAGGCCGAGCGATTTGTGCTGATCCTCGCGCCGTTCGCGCCGCATATCGCGGAGGAGCTGTGGGAGCGATTGAAGCAGCGAATCGCCCCCGGCCGCGACGTGCCGAGCCTTGCGTATGAGCCATGGCCGACGTGGGACGCGGCCATGGTCGTCGAAAGCGAGGTTGAGATTCCGGTGCAGATCAACGGCAAGCTCGTCACGCGCATGAAAATCGCCAAAGCCGCGAGCGAAGACTCGGTGCGCATCGCGGCGCTGGCCGACGCGAAGGTGAAGGAGCGAATCGGCACGAGCGAGATCGCCAGGGCGGTATACGTTCCGGGGCGGATGTTAAATCTGGTCGTGAAGTAGATCCGGGCGACGCGCCATGGGTTCGAGCCGCGACGTGGGCGCACCGCGCGGCGATTCGGTGGCAACTGCGACGCGTGAATGATGTGTGCGGTCGGCATGGAAATGCCTGATGGATGCCCCGCTCGAAATCGAACTCAAGACGCGCGTTGATTCGCATGAGCCGGTTCGCGCAGCGCTGATCGCCGCCGGGGCGATACGGATCGGTGCGGTGCTGGAGACGAATCATTTTTTCGACACGCCCGAACAGACGATGCGGCAGCGCGGCGCGGGGCTGCGCGTGCGCGAGGCAATTCCCATCGAACCTGCTCGTGGACCTGGCGGGGCGTCGTCACCACCGATTCAAGCACCGTCACTCGCGACAATGACGTTCAAGGGCGCACAGCAGGCCGGCCTGTTCAAGGCGCGCGGCGAAATCGAGTTCGTGGTGGACCGCGCCGAAGCGGCGATCAATCTGCTCGCCGCCGTCGGCTTCGTGGAAACGTTGCGATTCCAGAAGCGCCGCGAGAGCTGGACGCTGCGCGACTGCGAAGTTGAACTCGATGAGCTGCCACAACTGGGGCGATTCGTGGAGATCGAAGGACCATCCGACGACGCGATCCGCGCAATCGCGCTCCAGCTTGGACTCGATCCGGCCCATTCCATCCGCGAGAGTTACGCCGCGCTGCTGGCGGCGACCAGGCCACCCGATTCGCCGCGGCCGTTCGTGATCGCCTTTGATTAAGCGCGGACTGCGGCATCGCAGACACGAAACACGCTCGATCAGATGGTTTCACGTGCGATGAGCAGCCGCGCGGGCTGAAGCCCGCGGCTCCTTGGAATGAAAATGAATGGGATGAGCCTAATTTTGGAATGACGATGAGCCCAATCTTGACGCGACCCCAAGCGGCGTCTACGTTGATCGCACGGAAACCCTTGGAGCAATGAACGAAATGAATCTTGTCACAGGCGGCACGGGACTGCTGGGCAGTCACATCGTGGAGCAGCTACGCAAGCGCGGCCGACCGGTCCGCGCGCTGGTTCGCCGAGGGGCGGACACGAGCTGGCTGCGCACACAGGGCGTCGAGCTGGCCGAGGGCGATGTCACAGATGCGGCATCGCTGAAGAAAGCCTGCGCCGGTGTGCAGTGCGTCTATCACGCGGCGGCGCGCGTCGGGGACTGGGGCCCCTGGCCCGATTTTGTGCGCATCACCATCGACGGCACGCGGAATCTCTTCGACGCAGCCGAGCAGTGCGGGGTTTCACGATTCATTCACGTCAGCAGCATCAGCGTCTATGGCCACGTGAACGAGAAGGGGCTGGTGGTCGATGAGACCGCGCCGCTCGGCGTGAACGTCCACAAGTGGTCGTATTACACGCGGGCGAAAGTCGCCGCCGAGGAAGAACTCTGGCGCCGCCATCGCGCCGGCGGCTGCGTGAAGTACTCCGTCATCCGCCCGAGCTGGCTCTACGGCCCGCGCGACCGCGCCACCATCGCCCGGCTCACGACGATGATCCGCACCGGCAAGGCCAAGCTGCTGGGCAGCGGCGACAATCGTCTTAATGTTGTCTACGCCGGCAACGTCGCCGAGGGCTGCATCCTCGCCGCCGACAACCCCGCCGCCATCGGCCAGGCCTACAATTGCAGCAACGACGGTGAACTCACCCAGCGCATGTATTTCGATCTCGTCGCCAAGGCCATCGGCTGCCCGCCGGTCACCAAGCGCGTGCCATACAAAGTAGCCTACAATGCCGCTTTCTTCCTCGAATGCTGCGGGCACCTGCTGGGCTGGGAGAAGCCGCCGATGATCACCCGCTACGCCGTCTGGCTCATGGGCCGCGATACGTTCTTCTCGGCCGACAAGGCCCGGCGCGAACTCGGATGGAAATCGACCGTCGGCTACGAGGAAGGCATCCCCGCCACGATCCGCTGGTATGAGGAAAACGCTCGGCGCAACGCGTCGCCGAGCGCCGCGGCGGTCACGGCCTAGCGGACGCACTTACCATGACCGCACACGGTTCGATTCACTCGCCGGTTACCTACGGCATCCTCGGCATTTTGCAGCGCGATGGTCGCGTGCTGCTGATTCAACGCTCACAGCACGTGCGTGTCCCCCTGGCGTGGTGCTTTCCCGGCGGAACGATCGAACCCGGCGAGTCACAGCCCGACGCGCTCGTGCGCGAGCTCCGCGAAGAAATCAACCTGACCGTCCGCCCCGAACGGCATCTGATGACGCAGACGAAACACGATGGACGGCTGGTGCTCTATTGCTGGTCGGCAGAAATACTCGAAGGCGAGTTGCGACCAAACCCGCAGGAAGTCGCCGACCTGGCGTGGCTCACGCCCGATGAAGTGCGCCGCATGGCCGGCGTCCTGCCCGGCACGACCGACATCCTCGACGGCATCGGCCTCTAGCTGCCGTTCGTTACTTATCGCAATTCGCCGGGGCTGCTCCAGTCCGCAGCAATTCCGCCTGGCGCGGATGCGGCCCCAGCCACGTCACGCGTGCCGAATCAATGTCATACACCGCGCCGACCACCTGCAAGCGGTCTTCCGTCATGAACCTGCGGATGTCCGCGCTGACTGCAAGCAATTCCTCCAAGCTGTGCCAGACATTTCGTTCGACCGCCGCATGAAGCAGCGCCTCCCCCGAAAGCTCCGAGCGCTCGCGCCGCACCGCATCCACGGCCGGACGAATGCGCGTGATGAGCTTCTCAAGGCTGCCGTGTTCGTGCGACCCGTCCACGACGGCTTTGACCGCCCCGCAATGTTCGTGGCCCAGTACGACCACCAATGGCAGATGCAGATGCTCGACGGCGTATTCAATCGAGCCGGCCTCATCGACCCCGCAGACATTGCCCGCGACACGGATGACGAACAGATCGCCGATGCCCTGATCAAAGAGCAATTCCACGGGAACACGCGAATCGCTGCACGCCACGATCGCGGCGAAAGGATGCTGCCCGTCGCGAGCCGTTTCGTGTCGACGATCCGCGCTCGCGTGCGGGTGCCGCGCATGATCTCGCGCAAAGCGATCATTGCCTTCGCGCAGCGCCTGTTCGGCCTGCTGCGGCGTGCGGGGGATCGCCTCGGACCGCAGGCAGCCGGTGGCAAACAGCAAGGCGAGCGAAATGACGGCGCGGTGTTTCACAATCGGAGCTGGGCCAACTGGGCCGGTTTGATCTCGTTCAGCGCGCTGACCACGCGGTCCGCGCGACCGAGCGCCGATGCAACGTGCGTGCCAGCCAGCGCGATGACCTTCATGCCGGCTGCACGCGCCGCTTCAATCCCCACGGGCGCGTCTTCCACAACAACGCAACGGCTCGCGGGCAGTCCGATGCGTTCGGCGGCGATGAGAAAAACCTGCGGATCGGGCTTGCCGCGGGTCACATCGTCAGCCGTGACCACCGCGCGAAGAAACCTGCCGATGCGCAGTTCCTCGCACACCAGAGACACGTTCTCCGCCGGGCCGGACGACCCGACCGCCAGCGCCGCCCCGGCCCCATGAAGCGACGCCACCAGCTCGCTCGCGCCCGGCATCGCCGGCACCCGGCCCCGAATCAAATCGCGGTAGATTTCTTCCTTCCGCCGTTCAAGACGTTTGACTTCATCAAGATCCGGCACGCCAAGCGTCTCGTGGATGAACTCCCAACTGGTTCGACCGAACCCACCGGCGAATTCAGTTTCGCCAATCGGCCGGCCGATCTCCGCGCCAAGTCGCACCCAGCTCTCCAGGTGCGCAGCGCGGCTGTCCACCAGCACGCCGTCCATGTCGAAGATCACGCCGAAAGGATGCATTCAGTGAGGGACACGCAGCAAGACGTCGACAAGTAACGCGAGTTCGCAACCTGCAAGACTCGAAACATTGAAAGGGCCGACGCCAGCCGCACGGTCCCGTCGTGAACCACATTCTTTCAATCGTTCGCCGTGCTGGGCGCTGTATTTTACCTGCGTCGCATGCGGTCACAACGCCGCGCCGACGGCCAGGGACAGGCCCTCGCTGCGTACCCGCTCGCCCTGCCCTTTTTTCAATGACAAAAGGATAGAATGACTACTGCGGAGCATCGCTGACATGGCTTCCGAAGTGAAGCCACTGGGAGCATTCACCTGTGGCACAGGCGTCTCGCCTGTGATTCACCCGCCGCGGCGGTTGACAGCCTTGTGGATCATTCTGCGGCTCCGATCAGGCCGCCTTGCCGGTCTTGCCGATTTTCTTGCGGGCCAGTTCCACGATCGCGTCAAACGCCTCGGGGTCGGCGATGGCGATCTCGCTAAGCATCTTGCGATTAAGCGTGATGTTCGACAGCTTCAGGCCGTTGATGAATTTGCTGTAGGTCAAGCCCCGCGCGCGGCAGGCGGCGGTGATGCGCGTGATCCACAGCGAGCGGAAGTCGCGCTTTCGGGCGCGGCGATCGCGGTAGGCATAGACCCCGGCACGCAGCACGGTGTCCCGCGCCGGGCCGAGCAGCTTGCTTCGCGCGCCGTAGTACCCCTTGGCGGCCTTGAGAATCCGCCGGACCTTCTTCTTGTGTGCGACGTGTGTCTTCGTGCGTGGCATGACGCCGATTCTCCATTGCGATCGCGGGGCGGGCTTATGCCTGCAACACCGCGGCGATCTTGCGGCTCAAGGCCTTGTTCGCCAGAATCCCCTTGCTCGTCAGTCGACGGCGGCGATTGCCGCCCTTGCCGCTCATCAGGTGGCCCATGTTGCTCTTGCGATACTTCACCTTGCCGTTGGCCGTCACCTTGACGCGCTTGGCAAGCCCCTTGTGCCGTTTCATCTTGGGCATGAAATCTGCTCCTGCTCGCGGTTTGCGAAGCCCCGCACTATAAACGCCACTCGCCCGGTTGGCAACCGCGAGCCGCCAACGACTTCCGCGACCCCCGATGCGCAATCTCTCCACGTCCGCCGTTCCAAAACCCTGTCACCAATGGAGTTACAGGCCATTCACGGCCATCATCTCACCCCGGGCCGTAGTCCGGCTCAATATCAGCTTCCCGCCGGAGTGGTCGACGGGCTGGACGCGGCGGGTGCAAGATGGTCCGGCGCGGCCGATTCCATCGGCGCGCCATCCTCGGCGCGCTTCTTCGTTGATTTGGAGGCTTTCGGCTTGCTGTCCGATTTCCCGTCGGCGGACTTGGCGGCCTTGGGCTTTCCGGGGGTCGGAACCTTCAGCGGGATCATGATCATCGTCATCTTGCGGCCGAGCATCTTCGCGTCGCGCTCGACCTTGCCGACATCCGCAAGGCCGGCGGCAATTTCGTTGAACGATTCCTGGCCGATTTCCTGATGGAACCGCTCGCGGCCCTTGAAGATCATGGTGAACTGGACCTTGTCTCCGCGAGTGAGAAACTCCCGCGCATGCTGAAGCTTGATCTGCCGATCGTGCGGATCGGTCTTCGGGCGGATCCGCACTTCCTTCATCTTCTGTTCGTGATGTTTGTGCTTCTGTTTCTTGGACAGCAAGTACTTGTGCTTGCCGTAGTCCATGATCTTGCAGACCGGCGGGCGCTCGTTGGGAGAGACTTCCACCAGGTCCAGGCCGACCTCCCGCGCCATGCGCAAGGCCTCGGCCGTTTCGACGACACCGCGTTGTTCGCCCTGTTCGTCGATCAGGCGAATGGGCGACAGGCGAATCTGCTCGTTGCATCTCAAATTGGTAATGGTCGATCACCTTCCTTTCTTCCTGTTCTTAGTGCGAATGCCCGGGCACACTCTCCCGAGCGAGGCGCTCCACGAACGCATCCAAACCCATGTTCTCGCTCTTGCCGGCGCGGTCGTTCACGTTCACCGCGCGGGCCGCGGCCTCCTGCTCGCCGACCACGACGATGTAGGGAATCTTCATCTGCCGGGCGCGGTGCTTCTTCGGGCCGATCTTCTCGGCCGAGTCGTCCAGCTCGACCCGGAAGCCGCCATCTTTCAATCGCTGCGTCACCTCACGGGCATACGGCTCGCTTTTCTCGCTGATGCTGGCCACCACCACCTGCACCGGCGCCAGCCAGACCGGGAACGCGCCTTCGAAATGCTCGATGAGAATCCCGATGAACCGCTCCATGCTGCCGAACGGCGCCCGGTGGATCATCACCGGACGATGCATGCGATTGTCGCGCCCGACATACTCCAGGCCGAACCGCTCCGGACCGTTGTAGTCGCATTGCACCGTGCCAAGCTGCCACTCACGGCCGATGCAATCCTTCACGACGAAGTCGATCTTCGGGCCGTAGAACGCCGCCTCGCCGACTTCCTCGGTCGCGCTCATGCCGCTGGCCGCCGCGGCCGCGCGGACCGCCGCCTCCGAATCGGCCCAGCCCTTCGGATTGTTAATGAACTTCTTGTCGTTCGGGTCGTGCAGGCCGATCCGCACACGGTATTCCTTCAGGCCGAGCATCTCCAGCACGTAGCGCGTCAGGCTCAAGCACTTGGCGAGTTCGTCCTGCAATTGCTCGGGCGTGCAGAAGAGGTGCGCGTCGTCCTGCGTGAAACCGCGAACGCGCGTCATGCCCGACAGCTCGCCCGACTGCTCGTAGCGATAGACCGTGCCAAACTCGGCCAGCCGAAGCGGAAGATCGCGATAACTGCGGGGCTCGCTGGCGTACAGGCGCATGTGATGCGGGCAGTTCATCGGCTTCAATAGAAACCCGTCTTCTACCTTCAGATTCTCACGAATCACCGCGAGGTTGTGATCGCGATTTCCCGGCGCAGGATTGAACCGTCGCGCCTCCGGCTGATCCGTATCACCCAGCAGCTCATTCCAAAGACGCCCGTTGGCCGCCTTCAGCTCGTCCAGCAGACGCTGCTCGCCGACCGGCATCGGTTGATCGTCGCCGCGCTCGTACTCCGCAACCCATAGCTCGTTGAGAATTCGCGCCGTGTCGGTCTCGTACAACGGAGGGAACTGCGCATCGCGATAATACGGAAAATGCCCGCTCGTGCGATACAACTCCAGCCGTCCGATATGCGGCGTGAACACCGGCTGGTAACCCTGCTCGCGCAGCTTGCCGCGGAGATGTTCCTCCAGCAGCAGGCGCACGGTCGCCCCCTTGGGCTTCCACAGAATCAGCCCGCTGCCTGCCAGCGGATCGATCGTAAACAGGTTCAGTTCCTGACCGAGCTTGCGGTGATCGCGCTTCTTCGCCTCTTCCAGCCGCGTGAGGTAGGCGGCCAAGTCCTTCTTGTTGTGAAACGCCGTTCCATAGACGCGCTGCAACTGCTGCTTGGTCGCATCGCCGTGCAGAAACGCCCCGGAAACCGTGAGCAACTTGAACCCGCCGATGCGCCCGGTACTGGGAATGTGCGTCCCCATGCAGAGGTCCTCCCAGTAACGCCCCGGTTCAGGACCGGTGACGTAGAAGCTCAATTTATCGCCCTTGGCGCGCTCGGCGTTCTCCACCTTGTACGGATTGCCCTCGCGGCGAACTTTTGCAAGCCCCTCGTCGCGGCTCATCTCATAGCGCGTGAAAGGCCGATCTTCCGCCACGATCTTCGCCATCTCGGCCTCGATCGCCGGGAAATCCTCCGGCGTCAGACGCCTCGGCAAATCAATATCGTAGTAGTAACCGTCCTCGACCGGCGGGCCGTAAACCAACTTCGTCTCGGGCCAGAGTTTGCAGATCGCCTCGGCCATGACGTGCGCCGTGCTGTGCCGCAGAATGGTCAGCGATTCGTCACTCTTGTCGGTGATCAGCCAGAGCTTGCAATCGCCGGAAAGCGGCGTCGCCAAATCAAGCATGACCGGCCCGCCGCCGAAATCGGCCTTCGCGCCCAGCGCGGCCTTGGCCAGTCCGGCGCCGATCTTTGCCGCCACATCGCGCGCCGTGGCGCCGTCGGCGTGTTCGTGGATCGATCCATCGGGCAGGGTGACTCGAATCATTCCATGGCGCTCCTGGCGCGGGCATACCTGGAATGGCGACCGTCCGCGCGCGCGGAATCCGCGAGCGCAGCCTGGCTGCGCAGAGCGCATTGCGGGTTGTGCAACCCCTGCGCAGTCACGATGTTCTGGATTTGCGGAACAAGATTGCGATCGCCACCAGTCAATGGCCCAATGAGGCCGTACCCCCCGGATTCATCATCAACACTATAACATCGGCAGGCTCGGCGTCAAGTTTAAACAGCTCCGACGGCCAGGAACCCGCGCCAACCACACGGTCAAATCAAGGTCCGACCTTGAACCCGCTGACCAGACCGAACCGCTGGACCACGTCCGGCGCCATGTTGGAAAGGTTCTCGGTCACCGTGTTCTGCGGCAGCCATTGGTAGGGGTTTGAGAAGTCGAGATCGCCCATCGTCGTGGCATGGCCATCGAAATAGACGAGATTGCCCTGAAAGGCGTTGGCCTTGGCGCCGCGAGGCGGGATGCCGGTGCTGTGTCGGAATCCGTAGATTCGGGCATCGACATTCGCGGCCGTTCCACCGCCGTTTCCAGGAGCAAAGCGGCGGTCCCACGAACGCGACCCCGCGAGCGTGCCCAGAAAATGCGGACCGCGGTCGGAAAAGGCACCGCCCCAAGTTGCGTTCAGACTCAGATCGTAGTCGGGCGTCTGGTTGATCTCGGAGTACTTGCCGCCATCTGCGAAGAGCACCTTGTTCGCCGGATTGCCGACGAGGCTCGCGCGCGGCTTGTAATTCATGGGAAGCTTGGTTTCAAACGAATTGCTGTAGTACGACGTGGCGTTGCCATCCCCGGGGAAGCCTGCTTCGGTCGCGGACGTCGCGTTGATGTACAGAAAATAGACACCCATATTATAACTGATCATGCGGTTCGTGCCGGCGTTCGGCCCGGCGAAATGAGTGGCGAGAAACTCATTCGCCGCACACAAAAACGCCTTGTGGGTGCGAATCGCGTTGAAGCGACGGGCGACACCGCTGTTCGTTCCATCGCCCTCGGGAAGATCAATCCCCATCTCCTTCGCCAAAGATCCCATGAAATCCCATCGCTGCACAGCCGCGCCGTACGCCACCGTCGGCATCGGTTGACCCCACAAATACGCTCCTGACGTGCTCGGAGCCCCCACAATCTGGTCCTCGTTGGCCGTCGACCAGGCGTGAGACGCCTGCGCCAAGCCCCGAAGCGTCGCCATGCAGGTGGTCTTCCGTGCAACCCGCATCGCACCCGTCATCGCCGGCAACAGCAACGACACCAGCAGCGCGATGATCGAAATGACCACCAGCAGTTCAATCAGCGTGAACCCACGCGATACACGGCGGGACATCCTCGCACTCCGCTTCGCTGCGACCAAGGTCATCACGCGCTTACCTTCCTTCCCGTGCGGCCGCCTCCATCAACTCCGCCGGCGGCTGGGGGTTGTGTCCCACGACTTCATGCCCGCAATCCGGACAGTATGTCTTCTCTTCCGTCTCCGGGTCCACGCGACGCTTCCAGAGAACCCACGTCGGCTTGGTCTTTGCCTTCGTGTACTCGCCGTTTTCGTCCTTCACCCAATAGCATGCCTCGCCGGCGTAGGCGTCCATCTTCCCGCAGACCTTGCACTTGATCGGCTCGACTTCCCCTTCGTCGATCGTGTGCTCGAAAGACTTGCCTGTCTCGGCACAGACATAGAATCGCTGCCGGGCAGACGCCGCGGCCGAGTCTCCGCCTAAATTGTACCACGCCACCCCCGCCGCCAGCACGAAAATCCCGCCCGCCACGGCGAGTTTGACCTTGCTATTGCCGTCGCCGGTGTCGTTGGCAGCCAAGATGCGCTCCCACAATTACCTGATCGCCAGCCGCCCCCGTTCGAGGCAGCCGTCCTGAACACTTGATTCGCCCCGCAACCCGATCGTTCAGGGCCGGGAAGAACCAGAGACAGGCCGGGGCGGGACAACCCATTAAAAAGCAGCGGCAACCCCGTCGGACAGATAGTTTCACCAAGCCCGGCGGGTCTTGCAAGCGCAGATCGGGTTAAGAATCAGTCAACGCGCAGGCCGCGCCCCGCCGCCCATGGTTGAAAACTCACAGGTCCGCCCCACGGAATCCATCCGTGTCCCAGTTGAGGGCGGCCTCTACCTTGCAGTGGGTATCGACGTAGTGTGGGGAATCCCGTGCAGATATGATGACCGCTGCGTTATACCTGAATCGCCGCCCGTTCGTGGGGCGGCCCAGCCGATTCGTTCACGGGAGTGACCCATGCGCAGATTCGTCGTCCGTTCGGATTCGTGCCTCACTGTTTTCACGCTTGCCGCATCCGTGGTGTTGTCGCTGGTCGCGTCGCACCGCGCCCGCGCCGGGGAGACGATCACCTACCCCAAGACGAAGACCGTCGAGCAGGTGGACGAGCTTCACGGCCGGAAGATCGCCGATCCCTACCGC
The DNA here is from genome assembly GCA_015200345.1 of Planctomycetia bacterium. Taxonomy (NCBI): domain Bacteria; kingdom Pseudomonadati; phylum Planctomycetota; class Planctomycetia; species Planctomycetia bacterium. The sequence continues at coordinate 2,005,805 of CP054187.1, forward strand.
TGGCTGGAGGACCTTGACGGCGCGGACACCAAGCAATGGGTCGAGGCGCAGAACAAGGTCACGTTCGGCTACCTCGAAACGATCGGCCCGCGCAAGCTGATCAAGGAGCGGCTGACGAAGCTGTGGAATTACGAGCGCTACGGCACGCCGTTCAAGGAGGGCGGGCGGTACTTCATCTCCAAGAATGACGGCCTGCAGAATCAAAACGTCTTCTACACGATGGAGACGCTCGACGCCGAACCGCAACTGCTGCTCGATCCCAACACGTTTTCGAAGGACGGCACGGTCGCGCTCTCCGGCATGGCCATCAGCGAGGATGGCAAGCACCTGGCCTATGGCGTGTCGGACGCCGGGTCGGACTGGCAGACGTGGAAGGTGATGGACATCGCGACGCGCAAGGAACTGCCCGACGTGATCAAGTGGGTGAAGTTCTCCGGGGCTGACTGGACGAAGGACGGCAAGGGGTTCTTCTACAGCCGCTACGACGAGCCGAAGGAGGGCAACGCGCTGTCGAAGGTGAATTACTACCACAAGCTGTATTATCATCGCCTCGGCGATCCGCAGGAAAAAGACACGCTCATCTACAAGCGCGACGACCAGAAGGAGTGGGGCTTCGGCGGCAGCGTCACCGAAGACGGCCGCTACCTGATCGTTCACATCTGGCTGGGCACCGAGCGGAAGAATCGCATCTATTACAAGGACCTGACGAAGGCCGACGCCCAGGTCACGCCGCTGCTGGATGACTTCGACGCCGAGTACGACTTCATCGACAACGAAGGCCCGGTGTTCTGGTTCAAGACGGATTTGAACGCCCCGCGCGGCCGCGTGATTGCGATTGATACGACCCGGCCGCAGCGCGAGAACTGGAAGGAGCTGATTCCCGAAGCGAAGGAGACGCTCCAGGGCGTGAGCGTCGTGGGCGAGAAGTTTTTCTGCAACTACCTGAAAGACGCGCAGACCGAGGTGCGCATCTGCGGGCTGGACGGCAAGTTCATCCGCAACGTGGACCTGCCGGGGATCGGTTCGGCCGGCGGCTTCGGCGGCAAGCGGAAGGACAAAGAGACTTTTTACTCATTTACGAGTTTTTCGGTGCCCGGCACGATTTATCGCTACGACATCGAAAAGGGCCGCAGCACCGTCTTCAAGCAGCCGAAGGTGGATTTCAATCCGAACGACTACGACGTGAAGCAGGTGTTCTACAGCAGCAAGGACGGCACGCAGGTGCCGATGTTCATCGTCCATCGCAAGGGCATCAAGCTCGACGGGAATAACCCGACGTACCTGTACGGCTACGGCGGGTTCAATATTTCGCTGACGCCGAGCTTCTCCGTCAGCAACCTCGTCTGGATGGAGATGGGCGGCGTCTATGCGATGGCCAATCTGCGCGGCGGCGGGGAGTACGGCAAGGCCTGGCACGACGCCGGCCGGCTGCATAATAAGCAAAACGTCTTTGACGACTTCATCGCCGCGGCCCAGTGGCTCATTGAGAACAAATATACCCGCCCGGCCAAGCTTTCCATCGGCGGCGGCAGCAACGGCGGCCTGCTGGTCGGCGCGTGCATGACCCAGCGGCCCGACCTGTTCGGCGCGGCCCTTCCGGCTGTGGGCGTGCTGGACATGCTGCGGTTTGAAAAGTTCACCATCGGCTGGGCCTGGCGCAGCGACTACGGCACGGTCGAGAAGAAGGACGATTTCGAGTACTTGCTCACGTATTCGCCGCTGCACAATCTCAAGAAGGGGACGAAGTACCCGGCCACGCTGATCACCACGGGCGACCACGACGATCGCGTCGTGCCGAGCCATAGCTTCAAGTTCGCGTCCGCCTTGCAGGCCGCGCACGAGGGCGACAACCCCGTGCTGATTCGCATTGAGACGCGCGCCGGGCACGGTGCCGGCAAGCCGACGATGATGATCATCGAGGAGCAGGCCGACCGCTGGGCGTTTCTCGTCAAAGCCCTGGACATGAACGAATCGGCGATGAAGCTCGGCGCGACCAAACTGGATCCGGCGGAGCCGACCCGTCGCGCGGATTGAGGTTCGCGGAGAATGCCGCTTCCGTGGCGCGGGGATGCCGACCTTCAAGAACCATGTACCGTATCAACGCCGAGCTATCGATTCCGCTGCGCGAGCTGCGCTTCACGTTCAGCCGCAGCAGCGGTCCGGGCGGCCAGAAGGTCAACAAAGTCTCGACGCGCGTCACGCTGCTGTTCGACGTGGCGCACAGCCCCTCACTGACCGATGGGCAGCGCGAACGACTCTCACGCGCCTTGGCATCGCGCCTGACGCAGGATGGCGTTCTGCGAATCGACGCGGGCGAAGCGCGATCGCAAGCCGCCAACCGCGAGATCGCCCTTGAGCGGTTCAACCGGTTGCTGGCCGGCGCGCTGCGCGTTCACAAAAAGCGAACAAAGACCAAGCCGACGCGCGCGTCGATCGAGCGTCGCCTGGGGGAGAAGTCAAAGCGCAGCGAGCGGAAGCGGTGGCGCTCCGGGCGATCCCACACTTCCGATTCCGATTGATCACGCCGCGCTCGTTCGATTGCTTGCGGAATCGGCTCTTTGAATCAGGTGAGAAACGGATTGTGCCGGCGTTCGCGGGCGATGGTCGTCACCGGCCCGTGACCGCTGTAGGACTTCGTCTCATCGGGCAGCACGAGCAGTCGCTCCTTGATGTTGCGAATCAGCCGATCGTGATCGCTGTGATGGAAATCCGTGCGTCCGATGGAGCTGTGGAAAAGGGCGTCACCGACGATCACGACGCCTGCCGCGGCGCAGTACAGGCTGCGCCCGCCCGGAGAATGGCCGGAGGTGTCAAGAATATGCCACGTCGAGCCGTCCAGCTCAAGTGAGCCGCCGTGCGGCAAATCGATACTCTCTTTCACGCCTGTTGAGAACGGAATGCCGATGTCGGCGGAGAGATTCTCGCGCGGGTCGTTCAGCGCCTTGCTTTCCTCGTTGGCGATGTACACGGGCAGGCCGCTGAATTGGCCGAGAATCTCCGGAATCCCCGCGATGTGATCGGCGTGGGCATGCGTCAGCACGATCGCGGCGGGAGTCAGCTTATTCTTCGTCACCTGCCGCGCAATCTCCGACGCCGACGGCGGCAGCCCGGGATCGATGATCCAGCACGCGCCGCCCGTCCGGCATGACACGATGTAAGCGTTTTCGCCGAAGCTCGGCTCGGTGACGCAGTGAATCGAAACCGGGTTGGCCATGGCGTTGAGCATGGGGTTGCAGATCAGCGAGACGAATCCGCGTCAACGTAACTCAAGATGCGGCGACCGTCGAGCACCAGAAAGGCCCCGTCGCGCAAATACAAGCCGCCGAAGGACAACAACGGAGGCGTCACAATGGACACGCCACCGGCCGATGCCTCGCCTTGCTTTCGCGCGATGCGCGTGCGTCGCGGCTGCCCGCTTTCCAGATCAAACGCCAGGATTCGCAGGCTGCGCGCCCGGTCGCGCGCCGTCGCATCGCTTGGCATCGTCGTCGGCTCATCGGACAGCGATCCGAAGGCCGCGTATTCGGCCCGTGCTTCGGCTGCGCCGGCTTCCACGATTGCGATCACGGCATCGCGTGCGACCCGCGGCGGATCGACACGCAACAATCCGTTCACCGTCTGCGACCAGAGCGTTTGCCCGTCGGCCGCATCGAGCACGGTCAACCGATTCGACGACGCGGTGACGAGCCGACCGTCGGAGAGTTCGGCCCAAAGCGGGTCGCCCCCCGACTCGACGAGCGACGCGGACGTCCAGATCGGCAATCCGTCGCGCAGCTCGTACTTCGTGATTCGCCCGCCATCGTGGCCGATCAGTACCCCTTCGGAATCGACTTGTAGCGTGCCGAGCAAAAAGCGTTCGTCGCTGGTCAGGGTCCAGGCCGCCGCGCCGCTCGGCAGATCGTAGCAGGTGATGGCGTTGGAGGTGACTGCCAGAAGCGTGTCACGCGGAGTGAATTGCACGGACTGGATCGGCCACTCGTCGCCCGGACGCAGCGTGGCGACCGGCCGGCCCGACGCGGCCTCCAGCACGGTGATCGCCTGCGATCGCTCCTGCCATGAGGTATGACAAACATATGTCTCATTGGCGGTGAGTTGGCCGCCGACCGGCAGCCGCACCGCCGCTCGCCAGCGCACGCCGCCGTCGGCCAAGTCGATGGCGACCAACTCTCCGTGATCGTCGGCGCTGAACAGCCGCGTCGGCGTCAGGGCGTGCATGGAGTAAGACGCGATCTCCTCCGGGTCGGATCGTGGATCGGGGCGGGCCTCCTCGCCGATGCTCCATTCGACCCGGCCGGTCGCGCGCGCGACGGCAAAAAGCCGCTGCGGCGTGGCGAAGATCAGTCGCTCGCGGTCCATGCCAAGCAAGGCGGGCTGCACCGCAACGACCGGCGCATCGCGCCAAATCGTCCGCCCGGTGGCCGCGTGAATGTATTCCAGACGTCCGTCGGTATACAGCGCAACGCCCTCCCAGGTGGTCCCGGGCAGCCGAGGAAAGACCGGTTCGAGAATGGTCGCATGTTCGCCAAAGACCCGCTGGTGCGACGCATCGGCCGCGATCGTGGCGAGGTCGTGGGCCGGCTCGCGTGGCGGCCCCTTCGGAAACATCGCCTGCATCATCGATGCGAACGTATGCGTCGCCCCGCGATGTTCGAACTGCGCGGTCGGAAACCGTCGCACCCCGCGCGCCAGCCATTGCGCGGCTTCCCGCGCCTGACCGGCTTCGCGCAGCGCATCGCACAACTCGGCACATAAGCCCGGACGCTCGAATGCGTCCGCCCGCCGTGCGCTGCGCCGAAGCGCGTCCACCGCTTCATTCCAATCGCCCTGGCGAGCGGCCCGCCGCGCGAAGGTTCGCAGCGCCGTCGCGGCGGCTGTGCTGTTCGGAAACGAATCGGCCGCTTCCAGCAGGTCCGCCGCGTCGGACGATTGCTCCGCGCGGGCCAGCCGGTCCCGCGCGCGCTGCTCCAGCGAGTCGTACACTGCCGCCCCGCCTTCATGGCGAAGCCGATCGATGCAGCGCATCGCGACGAAGCCCGCCGGCTGACGCGGAACCTCTGATTCGCCGATCGGCTCGTTCCCGGCGACCGGCGGCAGCAGGTTCGCATCCAGCTCCACGCGCACCCGGCGCAACGTGGGCTGATTGAGAACCTGTTGGTACTCCTCGACCGCCTCACGGAGTTTGCGAAGCCGGCGCAGTACAAACGCACGCTCGAATCGGTTGACGATCTCCTCCTGCGGACCCGTCGCACACGCCCCGGCCAACTCCAGCAGCGCGGCGGATGCCTCCCACCCGCGCCGTGCTTCATCCTCCGCCGCGTCGACGCCGCTCCGCGCAATGAGAGCATATTCAGTCAATTGTCGATACAATCCCCGCCGCGCCGGTTCGTCACGCAAGCCTGACGGACCGCCCAGCCGCGCGATCGCCTCGCGCGCCGCGCGCAACGCCGTTTCGTAATCGCGCGCCGCCAGCGACAGCTCCGCCATCGCCAGGGCCGGCTGCGCATCGTCGGGCCGCTCGCGCATCCGCTCCGCGATCCGCTTCATCGCCGACGCGCGCGAATCCAGACCGCACACGCTCAACGCCGAAGCCGCCACGATCTGATCCGGCAACACCAGGACATTCCCGGCGTCCTCCACCGACCAGCGGTACGGACGCGGCGGACCGCCGTCGAGGCTCATCTGCACCAGCGCGCGATCCGTTGGAATCAGCAACCCCTCGCTCGTCACCGCGCCGCGACCGAAGACCTGGCCGCTGTCCAGCGGCCTCTGCCAGGCAATCCGCCGCGCCGCAAGGTCGTAGCAAACCACTTGCGAGCCCGCGAGATACAGCCGGTCGTTCGCCACACCCAGGATCACCTCCGGCAGGTGGGCCGACTCCAGCGACAGACGAAACTGCTCGCGTCCGCTCAACGCGTCGAAGACAAAAATCTGATCGGCATCCAGCGGCGAGACGATCAGCGAATCGCGCCACACGATCGGAGGCTGGTAGTGCCACGACCGCGCCGGCCTGCCCATGCGCGTCGGCCAGAGTCCCTCCGGCGCCTCGGTGAATTGCGAGGTATACGTCGTGAGCCAGACAACGCGGCCGGTGTGGCGGCTGACCGCCGCAACCGCTCCCAGATTGGTGGCGACAAAGACCAGATCGCCCCACGCGGCAGCGTGCGTCAACGTCGCGCGGTGATAGCCGTAGCTGCCGGTCGCGGCTTCGGCGATGTGCGTGGCGAGTTCCAGCGCGCCGCTTGCGGCATCGATCCGCAGCAGGAGACAGGCCTCGAATCCGAAGGCCTTTCGCCGCCGTGCGATCGCATAGAGCTTGTCGTCGATCTGCAACGGCGCGCCATCCAGCCGGAGACGCTCGAACGCGCCGACCAGACCGTTCAGATCATTGCGCCAGATCACCTTGCCTGTCGCGGCGTTCAGGCAGACCAGCGTCGCCAGTGTGCCGGGCGATTCGCCCTCGCGCGGCGCCGCCGGACGCTCCAGATGAACGTACAAGCGCCCCGCTTGCAGGAGCGATGTAAACTGTGGCGGCGCGTCATCGTCCGACATCCACGCCCCGCCGGCGCTCTCTGCGCCCTCGAGCGTATAGCGCCAGACCTCGCGACCGGGGTCGTTCGGATCAATCGACCACACGCGCGTGGCATCGTGTAAAAAAACAAGTGTGCGACCACTGCCCGGCGGCGCCTCGCCCGCGACCGCACAGGCAGCCAACAATCGGCCGCTCTGCACCGCGCGCGTCACGGCATCGCGACGCGCCACGGAAGACTCGTACCCCTCGAACGCATTGTCCAGCGCGAGCCGCTCACGATCGGAGTAACGCCACAGCCTCGCTTCGGCGCGCGAGATCGTGCGGCTTGCACCGCGCCGCGCCGACCCGCCGCAAAACGCCCCGGGCGTCGAGTTGAAATCATCTTCCGGCGACAAAGCGGCCGAACCCTCCAGCTCGCGCTGCACGCCGCGTAGAAAATCCCGCAGCAACTGCTCACGGCCCGCCCACACCACGGTCGGCCCGCCGCCCATCGACAGTTCGCGCTCCAACGCCTCCAGCGGCGCCCGATCGCCCGACCACACCGCTGCGCACGCCGCTTTCGCTCGCCATCGCAATCCGCTTCCGCGGCGGCTTGGATGATGCGCCGAAAGCTCCATCCACCACCGCCGCGCAGCCTGAAGATCCCCCGCCGCCAGCGCCCGTTCCGCCGCCTCGTCCAGCGCCTCGCCGCCGGCCAACGTCGCAAAGGCATCGGCTGCGACCGACAGCAACTCCGCCATCGACGACGACTGCCTCGCCCGACTCAATCGCTCCCGTGCCGCTGGGCCGATCGTCTCTTCCAACGCCTCCAACCCCGCATCCGGCCACGTGCACATCAGGCGATTGACGTGCTGCCGAATGGTGACGTACACCCCATCCGGCTCCTCGATCAGGTAATCACCGCCTTGCGTCGCCAGCTCATACAGGGCCGTCGCCGCAGCCGCATGACGGCCCGATTCAGCCAATCGCACCGCCGCGGCCAATTTCTCCTGAATCTCAAAACTTGTATTCAGAAACGCGCCGGCACTTTGACGCGGAGGTTCGCCCGGCCCCACGGCTTGTCCCCAGCCAACCGCAGGCCCGAGCCAGCAAAGCACCCATAAAGGAGGTACGAGTCGCACCGGTTCTGTCCTGTTCCGGGCACGCCGAGCATGCGCCGCGTGATCCACGAACCCTCCTGAATCATAAGCCCACTGGGGGTTCGTCTGTAGCGCGTTCGATCGGCGCGGGCTGAACCATGCCGTTCTCCTCCATCAGCAGCCGAACGTGATAAAAAAAGCCGCGATCCGGTCGGACCGCGGCGAAGAATACTTCCGTGATTAGCGATGCGGGGCGGTCAGTTCAAGCATGCGCGACCGGCCGCGACGAGTAGCCTCCCCAATTATCTCCTCGTGCCGCTCCCGGCTCGCCGGGGACCGACCACCGCGGCTAATCATCCCGCTTCTTGGCCTTCTTGCCGTGCTTCTCGAAGAACTTGCAAAGTTCCTCGGCCGACGATTCGGCCAGAGCGCCGTCACCCGTGCGACTCGCCTCGCTCTTGGTCGCGATCTGCACGCGGCCGACCTCGGCCCCGTTGGCCTTCAGGTAATACAGCACGATGGCGTGCTTGTCGGGGAAGACCGATCCGCCCTTGTTGAACCACATGATGTGCGGCTCAATGGTCAGCGTCGGCGAACCGCCGCGGAACGGCGCGTCGTCGCCCATGGTCAGCTCTTCCTTCAGCGCCTTGACCAACTCGCTCTTGAAGCTCGTCGAGACGAGGCCGCCCAGTTCCGTCTGGGGCTGTTCGATCGTGACGCCGGCATACTGCGAATAGCCGCTCGCACCGGTGCCCGGCACGATGTCAAAATCGCTGCTCGCGCCCTTGGCCTCCTTGAAGGCCCGCTTCGCGACGGTCGTGCAGCCCGAACCGGCCAGCACGGTCACAGCCAGAAATCCGCAGACGATGAACTTGCGCATGGTCTCTCCTCCTGTCGGTTGCGAGGTTCGTTTGGTTGAGTCCGCCGGTACGTTTCGATGGGCTGTCAAACGACAGCGGCTGGGATTGTATGTCGAGGGGGCAGGGCGTCAAACACGGCGATTGCCCTGATTCGCAGCCAAGAAAAAAACGCCGCCCCGCCTGTCAGGTCGACAAACGGGACGGCGCGAGGAGCTACGTCAAACCAATCCAGCACAAACCGGCGGCAAGCCGGTGTGGGGACGTCACGGGATGATCACGATTCCCAGGACCGCCTGAAGGATGAACAGGATCGTGCCCCAGAAGAAGAACCCGTAGAAAAATGTCGCCAGCAGCGCCGACACAAGGAAATCGAATCCGCCGTCCAGCGCCTTCACGCCGCCGGTCGCCGTGTCGACGCCGGAACCGTTGCCCGAAACGACCGACTGTCCGCCGATCGGTCCGCCAGCCTGCGCGTCCAGCGCGGCCGCCGCATCGAGCAATTCCGCGTTGGCCTGCTTGAAGGCATCGAGCGTGTTTTCGTCGGTTGTCGCACTGCTCGTCCAGTCGGCCGGGCGGTTCCACACCGCGCCGTTGGAGTTGGCGATCCGCGTGATGTGCTTCGCGGCGTCGATCGAGACCTGGATCAGCTCGGCCCCGCGGCCGATCGTGATCTGCCGCAGCGCGACCGTCTCGCCGGAATCAAATCGCCCGCTCATCTCCCGCACGCTGTCGGGAAAGATTACGCGAAACGTATTCGTCGTCGGGTTCACCAGCACGGCCGTCGCGCCGTCAAATGCCGTGCCCGCCAGCGACTGCGTCAGGGCATGGTCGGCCGTCAGTTGCACAAGGTACGAGCCGTCTGCCAAGATGACCGGGGCCGCGCCGCAGCCGGCCCAGTATTGCACATTGAGAATGAGGGCGATGCAGACAATTGACTTGGTCTTGAACAGCATACGGCGCAGTGATCGCTTCATCAGATTTCCTCCTGAAATAGGGTTTCGCGGCCCGGTGATCCCTAGAGCACCAGGTCCAGCACGACCACAACCTGGAACACAAAATAAAGCGTGAGCAGAACGCCCCACGGCGCGAACCAGACGTAGCTCAACGCCAGAAACGCGAACGGAAACGACGAGGCCGTGTCCTTGCCGAACTGCGCCCCGCCCTGGTCATCAATCTGTTGCGCCATCGCGATCAGGTCCGCATTGGCGTCCAGATACGCGTCAATATCCGAAGCCATAGCCTTGGCACCCGGTGCGCGAGGGGCCGTCGGAGCCGCCGGCGCCGCCGTGCTGACGCGCTGCCAGCGCGCGCCCGCCGACGTGTCGATGTCGGTGATCTCTTTCCGGCTGTTGATCTTCAGCGTCACGACCTGGCCGCCCTGGCCGATGGTAAACGAGCTGACGTAGGCCTGGCCCTCCTCGGTCGTTGCGAACTTCCCGGAAAGTTGCGTGTTCGTGTCGGGATAAACCAGCCGGAAGCTGTTGGTTGACCGATCGACCTGAATCGCCGTCGCGCCGTCGAAGGGCGTGCCGGCCAGTTGCTGGGCCAGCGGATGATCGGCCGAAAGTTCGAGGGTCTCGGTCGATTCGGGCAGGAACAGGGCCGACTGGCCGCAGCCGGTGACGACGACGAGGTTGAAGACCAGCGCGACGCCCAACAGGGCCTTGGCCTTGAAGAGGTAGACCTTGGTTGCGGAACTCATTTTGTAATCCCTCCCAGATAGGTAGAACAAATGCCTGCCTTGCACGATTGCTTCTTGCGCTACTTAAACATGGCCGCAGAGAAATTGGCCCACAATCCGACGGGTCCCCCCCGCCGAGCGCGAAGCGCCCGATCCCGCACGGCCCGTTGCGTGGTGCTGCGTCGGTCGCGCGGGATCAAACCGAATCGCATAAACGACTTATAACAAAAACGGGGCGGAAAAGTCAACCGATTTCGGATACGCAAAACAGACATTATCGGGTCATGGTTTAACAGGTTTACCCATCGGAATTTCGTGAATTCGTAGTCATGTAGGCGGTGCCTGCCGCATCGAGTCTACCATGATTGGCGGCCAAACCCCCTCCATGCAAGCCGGCCAACAAAAGCCGGCTGATTGCTGGAGGTCGCACTTCATAAGGAGCCGGTGCATCGATAAGGTTTGCGATGCCCACCTTGCCATCTGGGACAACGGGAATGCGCAATCCGCGAAAGTAACGCCGTCAAGCCCGTTGGCCGTGTGCCCTGGCTTGCGATAAAATCCTGATTGACAAGCGCTAACGGTTAAATACAATCGCTCGATCGACGGTTGGGTTATCCGGTTGTCGCCATACGCATGGCCAGCGTAACCTTGACGGACGTGACAAAGGTTTACCCGGGCGGCGTGAAAGCGGTCGATCGGGTCAATTTGTCCATTGGCGACCAGGAGCTGGTGGTGCTCGTCGGGCCTTCGGGCTGCGGCAAGAGCACGACGCTTCGCATGGTTGCCGGTCTGGAGGAGATCAGCAGCGGGACGATTCGCATCGGTGAGCGGGTCGTGAACGACGTGGCTCCGAAGGATCGCGACATCGCGATGGTCTTTCAGAACTATGCCTTGTACCCGCACATGTCGGTGTACAAGAACATGGCCTTCAGCCTGAACTTGCGCCGGCGCGAGTTGGGGTTGTCCAAGGCCGACATCGACAGGAAGGTCCGCCAGGCCGCGGCGACGCTGGGCATCGAAGCCCTGCTCGATCGCAAGCCGCGGGCCTTGTCCGGCGGTCAGCGGCAACGGGTCGCGGTCGGCCGGGCGATCGTGCGAAGTCCCAAGGCGTTCCTGTTTGACGAGCCGTTGTCAAACCTGGACGCCAAGCTTCGGGTCGAGATGCGCAGCGAAATCAAGCGGCTTCAACGTCAGTTGAAGACGACGACGATCTACGTGACGCACGACCAGGAAGAAGCCATGACGCTGGGCGACCGCGTCGTGGTCATGAAGGATGGCATCGTGCATCAGGCGGCCCCGCCGCTGGACGTTTACGAGCGGCCGGTGAATCGCTTTGTCGCGGCGTTCATGGGAATGCCTCCGATGAGCTTCATCGAGGGTCGCCTCGCGACAGACGGCGGCAAGCGATCGTTCACGGATGGACGCGAGACGATTCCGCTTTCGCCGCGCGGCGCGCAGTGCGTGGCGGATCGAGCAGACGGGCCGATCGTACTCGGCATTCGGCCCGACGCGTTCTCGCCCCGGCCACACGCCGGGTCGGACGCGGCCGATGGAAACAACGCCCGGCTGGCGGTGACGATTTCGCTGGTCGAGCCTTTGGGAGATCGAAAGGACGTTTACATGACCACGTCGGCCGGTCATCGGCTGGTGGGTCGCGTGGACGCTCGATCGGGTTTGCAGGAAGGGCAGGAGGTTTCGATGTACATCGACTTGAACCGCGTCCACCTGTTTGAGACGGGCGAGACCGGCCGGAATCTGACGGCCGCCGCGCCGATGCAGATCGCTTCGAAGGAAAGCGGCCGTGCCGAGTAATCCGGCTGCTTTCAAGTCCCCGTACGGGGTGCGCACCTCGGTCCCATCCGCGAGGAGGGGTCAAATGGTGTAGTCGCTTCGCGACAACGCACGACCGCACGGGGCGACCGCGGCCCGCTGGCAATCCGCGGTCAGGAAGCGGGCATCGACGTTGGCCCGCTTTTTTGTTTGGACGGAAATAGAGCGAATCGCGACGCGCCAACGTCGCTGATCGCTCACACCGGCGAGCGCGGCCGCGGAAACCGCCGCGCGACAAGTGAATAGGAAAGACGAGACATGAATCCTGAAATGATCCGCATCGTCGACGGGCTGGCCCGCGACAAGAATATCGACAAAGACCTGGTTCTGGGCGATTTGGAAGCCGCCATGGAATCAGCCATCCGCAAGAAGTTCGGCCAGGACGAGGAAGTCACCGTGGCCATCGACCGGATCACCGGCGCGATCGAGGCGACGGTCAACGGCGAGCCGGTCAGCATGGCCGATCTCGGGCGCATCGCGGCGCAGACGGCCAAGCAGGTGATGATCCAGCGCATCCGCGAGGCAGAGCGCGGCAGCATTTTCGAGGAGTTTTCCGAACGCAAGGGGACGATCGTAACGGGAACGGTCGCGCGGGTTGAAGGCGGCGCGCTGATCGTGAACATCGGGCGCACCGAGGGCTTTCTGCCGCGCAGCGAGCAGATTCCGGGCGAGACGCATCAGCCGGGCGAGCGCGTGCGCTGCTTGATTCTCGACGTGCGCGAGGCGCCGCACCAGGTGAAGATCATTCTCTCGCGGAGCCATCCGGATTTCATCCGAAGGCTGTTCGAGCTGGAAGTCCCCGAGGTCGCCGAGAAGATCATTGAGATCAAAGCCCTGTCGCGCGAGGCGGGCTATCGCACGAAGGTGGCCGTATCGTCAATTGATACAAAAGTCGATGCCGTCGGCGCGTGCGTCGGTGTGCGCGGCAGCCGCATCAAGAACATCGTGGACGAGCTCAACAACGAGAAGATCGACATCGTGCGGTGGAACGAATCGTCGCAGATTCTGATCAGCAACGCGCTGAAGCCGGCCGAGATTCAGGACACGGCGCTCTGCTTTGAACTGGGTCGGGCGACGGTGGTGGTGCCCGAGGAGCAGTTGTCGCTGGCGATCGGCAAGCGCGGGCAGAACGTTCGCCTCGCGGCGCGGCTGACCGGCTGGGACATCGATATCCTGACGCCGAAGGAATACAACAAGGGCCTGGATCGCCTCGCCTCGACGCTGAAGAAGATCGAGGGCGTGGACGAGATGATCGCCGAACGGATCAGCCTCCTGGGCATGATCAGCGTGGCCGACGTGGCGGAGGTGGGGACCAAGCCGCTGATCGAAGAATTGAGCCTCACCGAGGAATTGGCCGCGAAGATTGTCGAAGCCTGCGCGGCCGAGGCGAAGCTCGTGGAACAGGAAGCCGCGGCCGAGAAGTCGGCGGCGGCCCAGGCCTTGGCGGAAGCAGCGGCACAGCCGGCGGCGCCCGTCGAAGCCGAAGGCGCGGCGGAGGCGACGGACCCAAGCGCGGAGTCGGTCGGCGAGACGGAAGCGCCCGCTGCATCCGAAGCATCCGGCGAGGCGCCGGTGGTAGAATCGAACGAGAGCGTGACCACGAACGGCGAATCGCCGGCGGCGGTCTCCTGACGAACGTGTGGCGGAGGAAGTTGGATCGAGGACGTTTGGAGAAACGGTTTGGCTGAAAAAAAGTTACGAATTCATAACCTTTCGAAAGAACTGTCGGTGAGCAATCAGGCCATCATCGACAAGTGCCGCGCGGAAGGCATCGACGTCAAGAACCACATGCACGTGCTGTCGGCCGGTCTGGCCGCGACGATCCGTGAGTGGTTCAGCGACAGCGCGCAGCACACGGCGCTGGAAGAAGCCAAACCGGTCGACCTGGAAAAAGTGCGCGTGCGCCCCAAGCGCACGACCAAGTCCAAGAAGGCGGAATCGGGCGAAACCGAAGGCGATGCGGCCGTCGCCATCGAAGAGGCCGCCCCGTCGGTCAAGCCGGCGCGCGTCAAGCCCGCCGCGAAGACCGAAGAAATCGCGCCGTCCGCCGAACCGAAAGCACCCGCGGTGCCGATCCTTGAACCGGCATCGCCTGCTGCCCCCGCTCCGCCAGTCGCCGCCGAAGCGCCGCAGGAGAAACCGCCCGCCGCCGAGCAGCCTGCTGTTGCGGCCGAAGCGCCCTCCACAACCAACGCAGTGCCAGGCAAGCCGCAGCCCCAGAAGGCGGTTGCCGGACCGCAGAATGTCCCGATGCCGGCGAAGCTCTCCGGACCGCGCATCGTGCGCATCGACAAGCCGGACGTGATCGCGCCGCCGCGACCAGCGCTGCGTTCGCCTCGCATGGGTCCGCGCCCCGGTGGCCCGCCGATGATGCGAGGCCCCGGAGCCCCTCCGACCAACGAAGCGCGTCCGGGCCAGCCCCGGCACGTCCGCGGCAAGATGGAAGCCGAACCGACCATCGACGAGATCGCCGAGAAAAAGGTGCCGAAGCGCGGCGGCATCAAGGACCACAGCGACGAAGTCAACGAGAAACTGCGCGAATGGCGCGATCGCGATCTGATCGAGCGGCGCGATCGACTCGCGCATGCATCCGGTCGCGGCATCGGCGGCTTGCGCGCCGACGAAAAGGCGCCGACCCGGCGCGGCGGCGGCAGTCAGCGCTCCACGCCGATGGCACGCAAAACCGCGGCCACGGTCAGCGAACCGATTTACATCAAGGATCTTTCGCGCGAAGCCGGAATTCCCGTCAGCGATCTGGTCAAGAAGCTCATGAACGATTTCGGCGAGCTGGCAACGATCAACAGCGTCATCGACACCGAGCGGGCTCAACTGATCGCCGCCGAATTCGGCATCGAGCTGACCGTCGTCAAAGCCAAGACCGGCCTGGAACGCCTCATCGAAGAGTATTCCGAACTGAAACGCACCAAGCTGGCCCCCCGTCCGCCGGTCGTGACCGTACTGGGCCACGTGGACCACGGCAAGACCAGCCTGCTTGACCGAATCCGCAGCGCGAACGTCGCGGCGGGCGAGGCCGGTGGAATCACCCAGCACATCGGCGCCTACCGCGTGAAGGTCGGCGATCGCTGGGTCACGTTCCTCGACACGCCGGGCCATACGGCCTTCACCGCCATGCGCGCCCGCGGCACCAACATGACCGACGTCGTCGTGCTTGTGGTCGCCGCCGATGACGGCGTCATGCCGACGACGATTGAAGCGATCAACCACGCCAAGGCCGCCGGCACGCCGATCGTCGTTGCGCTGAACAAGATCGATCTGCCACACGACCTCAATAAGATCTACGGCCAGCTTGCCGCCGAGGGGCTCTCGCCCAGCGAGTGGGGCGGCGAGACCGACGTGATCAAGACCTCGGCCATTTCCGGCGAGGGAATCGACGATCTGCTTAGCCACCTTGCGACGCTTAGCGAAGTGCTCGATCTCAAGGCCGACCCGACCCTCCCGGCCTCGGGCACGGTGATCGAAGCGCAGCGGACCGAAGGCGCGGGCAACGTCGCGCGCGTCCTCGTGCAGGAAGGCACGCTGAAGGCGGGCGATCTCGTCGTCTGCGGCAGCGGCCACGGCCGCGTGCGCGCGCTGAAGGACGATCGCGGCAAAACCATCAAACAGGCCGGTCCGTCGACGCCGGTCGAAGTCATGGGGCTATCCGATGTTCCGCAGGCCGGTGACCGCTTGCTCGTGGTCGACAGCGCGCAGCGCGCGAAGGAGATCGCCGAGGAGACCGGCCGCCTGCGACGCGAGGCCGCTTTGATTCGCTCGGCCAAGCCGACCAATCTCGAAGCCATGCTGGCCAAGGCGAGCGAGGGGCAGATTCCCGAGCTGCGCGTCATCATTCGCGCCGACGTGCAAGGCAGCGTCGACGTGCTGAAGAAGACGCTGTCCGAGTTCCCGGCCGATCAGGTCAAGCTGACCATTCTGCACGCCGGCGTCGGCGCCGTAACCGAGAGCGACGTGGTGCTGGCCGAGGCGAGCAACGCCATCATCATCGGCTTCCACGTCGTGCCCGATGCCGCGGTAACGCGCCTGGCCGAGTCGAGCGGCGTGGACATCCGCACCTATCGTATCATTTACAACGTCATCGACGACATCCGCAAGGCGCTCGAGGGGCTGCTGACGCCCGACGAGAAGATCGAGTCGCGCGGCCGCGCCGAGGTGCGCGAAGTGTTCAACATTACGCGTGTGGGGCGCATCGCAGGCTGCTTCGTGCGCGACGGCGTGATCCAGCGGTCGCACAAGGTGCGCGTGCTGCGCGACGGCGTGATCGTGAAAGACATGGGCAATCTCGATTCGCTCAAGCGGTTCAAGGATGACGTGAAGGAAGTGAAAGCCGGCTTCGAGTGCGGCATACGTGTCGAGAACTTCGACGACGTAAAGCCCGGCGACGTGATCGAGGCACTGGAAGTCACCAAGGTGGCGCGAACCTTGTAAGGCGAATCGCCGCGGCGCGCGCGTGCGTTTCCCGCGACGCGAACGGGCAACCATGGTCGTGGGCGTGCTGCAACTTTCGCTGGCGATTCCGGGGGCGATGTCGCTCAAGGACAAGCGCCGCGCCCTCAAGAGCCTGAAGGATCGGCTGGCGGCGCGGCACAACGTCAGCGTGGCCGAGGTGGATCACCTCGACGCGCTGCGTCAGTCGGTGATCGCGGTGGCGATGGTGTCAAACGATCGGCGGTTCACCGAATCGTGCCTGGCAAAGATCGTGGACGACGTGCAGAAGCACCGGGACGTGGTACTTCAGGACTATGGAATCGAATTGAATTGAAGGCGGACACGCCGGGCGGCTTGGGTCGTCGGCGGTCCTGGGTCTATGTCGCATCGAATCGGTCGGGTCGCACATGTGATACGGGACGTGGTCAGCGATTGCATCGCCAATCGGCTGTCCGACCCGCGCATACAGCGCTTCACCAGCGTGACGCGCGTCGAGCTTTCGCCCGATCTGCGCATCGCCTCGGTGCATGTCAGCGTCATGGGCACCGCCGCCGAAGCACGAACGACCATGCAAGGCCTGGAGAGCGCTCGCGGCCTGGTGCAGACGCGCCTGGCGAAGCAGCTCGACATGCGCCAGTGTCCGCTGATCCGATTCATTCTCGACGAAGGCCTGAAGAAAGCCGCCGACCTGATTCGACAGATCGACGAAACGATGGCTCAAGATGCCGCGGCACGCAGGATGAGCGGCGGCGGCGACGAGGAGCCGGACGATCTCGACTTCCCCGACGAAATCGACCCTTTGGATGAAAGCGACCGCGACGACCGCGGCGCAGAAGCCCCCGGAGACGATCCTCGATGAAGCAACATGCGGAATACGCGGCAAAGGTGCGACGGCTCGTGGGCCGGATGAAAAAGGAAGAAGCCGCGCCCGAACCAGCCGAGATGAAGGACATGATGGACCTGCTGCTGCACTGCATCTTGAGCACGCGGGCCGCCGAATCGCGTGCGCACACCGCCGTGAGCCGACTCCGCTCCGGCACGGTGGACTTGAACGATCTGCGGGTCAGCAGCCCGACCGAAATCGTCGAGCTGATCGGCGCCGATTACCCGATGTGCCGTCTGGCTGCGGAGGAAATCTGCGCGACGCTGACATCCATCTTCAATCGCCGGCACAGCCTCGATCTGGAATTTCTTGAAAAGAGTTCGCGCAAGGCCACGGAGACCTTCCTGAATTCACTCGCCGGCCTCGGCGCGCACGCCAAGGCGCTCTTCATTCTCCGCTCGGGCAAGGGCAAGGCCCTGCCGATCGACTGGCACATGTACGCATACCTGCAAAAGAGCGGCGCCGTCCCGATGGAGATGGACATCGACGAGGCGCACAAGTTCATGGCCGCGCACGTCAAGGAAGCCGAGATGGAAAGCTTCTACCTGAAGCTCAAAAAGTTCGCCGGTGCGCATGCGCCCAAGAAATGGCCCGAAGCCAAGGCGCCCGAGCCGGAGGCAAAACCGGTGCCCGCAACTGCCCCGCCGCCGCGCAAATCCGTCAAGGAAATGGCCAGGGAAATCGTCCGAAAGCGAAAGGCCTCCGACGCCAAACCCAGCCGCTCCCCGGCCAAGTCGGCCGCGCGATCCGGCAAATCGTCCGCGCGGAAGAAGTAATGCACCCCCGCCAGTTCAATCGCCCTGCAACGCTCGCGCGCTCCTGGGATATACTCTCCTGCGACGGGCGACGTCCCGGGGCGAGGCGGCGAAATCATGTACACGGTCTTTTGCGAGTCCCTGCGCGGCAACGCGTCGTGGGCGATGTTCATCGGACTCATCCTTTCGGCTGGTTGCGCCGCGCCGTCTGCTCCGCCGCCCGTTGGCATTTCTTCGAGCGCGCCGGACGAACCGGCGAACGACGCCGCGCCCCAGCGAGCAGACCGCGCTCGTACCCCTCTGTCCGACATTCGGCCGATTCCCGATTTTCCGGCCCCTGCCGCCGACGGCGCCGCAGCGCCATCGCCGGCCGATCGAGCCGCGGTCGAGCGCGAGTTGGCCCGCGCGAAGCGCCTGTTCGGCGAACAGCTCTGGTCCGACGCGCAAGAGGCCGCGGCGCGCGCCGCCGCTCTTGATCCGGTCAACATCGACGCGCGCGTGCTATTGGCCCGCGCCGCCATTCAACTGGGCGACACCGCCAAGGCGCGAACTGCACTCGAGGAAGCGCAGCGCCGTAGCCCACGAAACGCCTCCGTGCAATACTGGCTAGGCGAACTGGCCTGGCAGGAACAGAACGCCCCGGTCGCCATCGCGCACTTTCGACTCGCGCTTCGCGCGGCGAGCGATCCGGCCGTCGAGCCGTGCCTCGTGCTGACCTACTTGTCGTTGGCGCAGGCCCTCCAGCGCGAGGGCTACCTCACGGCTTCGGCCCAGCAGTGGCAAGCTTACCTCGACGCAGTCAAGGCTCCCTCGCCCGCGGCGCGCGCCCTGCCCGAATTGCAACAAGTCATCCCCCTCTATCGCGGCAAGGCCGCCGCGCAGCTCGGTGATCTCTACACGCAATTGGAAGAACCCGCCCAGGCCGTGGAAGCCTATCGCCTCGCGATTGCGGAACAGCCGAACGAATCGTCGTATCGCGCGGCCTTCGCGCTGGCGCTCGCTCGAGCGGGCCGCGCGGAGGAAGCGCTCGCTGCCGTGCGCACGGCGACGGCCGCTCCGAACGACGCCGCTGCAACAATCAAGCTCCTTGAACAAATTTGCGATGCGCTCAAACAGCCGGATCGATTCGCATCGGAGCTGGTGGCGCTGGCCGAAGCAAGCGACGACCCCGCGCTGCGCCTGCGAACCGTGGAGACGCTCAAGGAGGCAAATCAGCCTGAAGCCGCCGCGCGCCTGCTGGAAGCCTACATCGCCACGAATCCCGACGACGCGAAGCAGCTCGAGTTGGCGCGCCTGTGGGGCCGATCGAAGAAGCCGGACCTGGCCCTGGAGGCGCTGGGCCGATTGCTCGCGGCGCGTGCCGCGGCCTACCGCGACGCGGTGGTCCTGCTTCACGAATGGGGCGAGGGCGCAGAGTCGCGCGCGTGGATCGACGCCGCGCGCCGGCGCATCGCCTTGCCACACGACGGTGACAAAAATGTGTCACTTGAAAAATTCGTGCTCGGCGTGCTGCTGGAAGGCGCCAAGCAGATCGAGCTTGCCGGCGAACAGTTCCAATCCGCCGCCGCCGCCGCCGCGCCGTTCGCACCCGCCTGGGTCATGCTCGCGCGGCAGGCGGCCGATCAGGAGAACTGGCCCGCCGTGCTCGACGCGATCGCCAAGGCCGTCGCCGCCGGTTGCGAGGACTCCCTCGCGCTCACCCTCAAAGGCCGTGCGCACGAAGCCCTCGACGAGATGGAAGCCGCCGAAGCCGCCCTGATGGACGCCTTCGGAAAAGACACGAAAAACTCGGAACCGCTTCGCGTGCTGGCCGACGCCGCCGAACATCGCGGCGAAGCCAGGCGTTGCGAGCAGTTGTGCCGTCGCATCGTGGAAGACGTGGATCCGCGTGACGCCACCGCGCGAGAAAAACTCATCCGCCTGTACGTCAATGCCGGCCGCATCGACGACGCCCAGCAGCACTTCTCCGATTTCGAGCGGCTTGGCCAGTCGGGCGCGGCCGTCGATCGCTGCAAGGCCCTGCTGGATTTCGTCACCAGTCGATCCGCCTCCGGACAACGCCGACTTGGCAACTACCGCCGCGCGCTGCGCAAGCTGCTGGAAAAATATCCCGGCGACGCCGATACGCGCGTTGATCTCGCCTTGAGCCATCTGGCGGAGGGCGACTACGAATCCGCCGAGAAGGAACTTCGCGCGGCGCTCGACCAGGCGCCGTCGGATCGGCGGGCTCTTCAGATGCTCGCCACGGCCCAATCGCGCCAGTTGGAGTTTGACGGCGCCGAGCAAACCGTCCGCCAATTGCTCAAACGCCGCCCGCGCGATCTGGGCTATCACCAGCAACTGGCCGAGCTGCTCGTCGATCAGGATCGCTATGACGACGCAGCCGAAATCCTCGAAAAACTGCTCGCGCGAGACGATCTCAAGGCCTCGCGCCCGCTCTATACCGCGCGGCTGCTGGATGTGCTCCTCGCCGGCAAGAGATTCGACCGCGCCATCGAGGTCGCCCGCCGCTGGCTCGACGAAGAGCCGACGGATACGACCCGCCGACAGGCCTACCTTGTCACGCTCAACCGCGCCAAGCGACACGATGACGCCATCGCCGCGGTCGAAGGCTGGCTCAAGGCCGAGCCGACCAGCGACACGCTCCGCGCCGTGTATCTCGATCAACTGCGCCAGGCGCACCGCATTGATGAGGGCCTGACGCGCGTGCTCGACTGGCTCGCCGAAGAGCCTGATGACCCCGGATTGAACCAATCGCTTGTGCGGCTCCTCTGGGCGGCGCGCGACTGGGACAGCGCGATCGAAGTCGCCACGACCGCCGCCGAACACCCGCCCCACCGCGCGCGCTTCGAGGCCATGCTCGGCACGACCTATCAACTCGCGCGCCGCTACGACGACGCCATCGCCTTCTACCGCCGCCGCATCGACCGCGACGAGGGCGAGGCCGCCTATCGCGAACTCATTCTCATCCTTATGGTTGCCGAGCGCTTCAGCGAAGCGGAGAAGACCATCAACTTCCGTCTGTCGGCCCTTCAGCAACTCCGCGACACCGGAGAGGAAAACGTCGACGGCCCCATGCTCTGGCTGCGAAACCGCCTCGCACAGGTCTATCAGCAAACAGGGCGGCCCACGCAGGCCATCCAGCAACTGGAGATGATCCACCGCGACCTGCCGACCGATGCCGGCATCAACAACGACCTGGGCTACACCTACGCCGATCTCGGCCTCAAGCTCGACAAGGCCGAGCGCATGATCCGTCTCGCCCTCGCCGAGCAGCCGCGCAACGCCGCCTACCTCGACAGCCTCGGCTGGGTGTTCTACAAGCGTGGAGATTTTACCCGCGCCGTGTCGTTCATCCAGCGCGCCGTGCGGTTGCAGGAAGACGATCCCGACCCGATTCTCTACGACCATCTCGCCGACGCGCTCTACCGCGCCGGCCAACCCGACGAAGCACGAATCAACTGGCAGCGCGCCTTGTCGATTCGCGGCGAAGGCGACTTGGCCGACCGCGAGGATCAAACCGACGGCGCAACATCGCAACCGGCGACCCAGCCGGCCCCTCAACCTGCTGATGACGCCGCCGATTCGGAGACGGACCGTCCGCCGACAGCCGAAGAGCGCCGGGTGCTGGATCGCATCCGCGAAAAGCTTCGCCAACTCGATGCGGGACAGACTGTTGACACCGCGCCCGTCGGGGAAAAAGAGGCCGCGGAGTAGATTGACCCGTCCCACCGCGAATCCGCCGTGGCCCAGACGCGCCCCCGCGAAGCGGTAGCATCCAATCATGCGTCAAACGAATGGCAGTCAATTCCCGACATTGTGACGTATTTTCACAATCGCAATCTGTCAAAAAGATTTGACACGCGCTCGGGGGAGGGGGGGTATGATTTCGAATTGTCTGACGTTTGGGCGCGGACAACAAAGTACAAAGGGAGGTTATCATGTCAGCCAGGCGCGTTACATTTTATATCTTGATCTCGGCATGCGTGTTGGCACCAACCATGAGCATCAGCGGCGACCATCCCTGCCCCTGTGGACCTTGGCCCAATTGCTGCGGGAACATGCCGCAGAATCCGCAAACATGCATGCCGGACATCTGGTGCTTCTGTCACACGGTGTACTGTGCAAACGGCTTTCGATTGACCAATACCGCTATTCGCACCAACACCGATCCCAGTGCGTTCATTAACTGTGAAACCGAGGGATGTGCTGGCTTCTGTTTCACAGAAGGCAACATGCTCTGCGGTCAAAGCAGAGAGTGCGAACCGGGCGGACCCTACAATCTCTGCAACAAACCATCGCAATGCTGTGAGATCTTCGGGGGCACTCCCATGTCTTGGCCGGGTTGGTGGCTGATTTCTTCCGAGCCGTGCTGTGATTTCGCGGTCTAGGAGGTCGAAGGAAAATGTTTGAGCCGATTTTCTTAGCTTGCCTGTTACTTAATGGCACAATCGCACAGTTACCCGAGCCGCTTCAACGTGCCTTTGCCGCGAGGCAAGCCATGCGCACCGCGCACGTCAGCTACCGCATGACGATCAACCGTCCGGAACACGAACAGGTCATGAATGAGGAGATGCGCGCAGGCAAGGGTTCGTATATCGTCCGGAACACGGGGGATGATGATGGGGTTATGGGTATCAATGGGGTCACTGGAAAGCCCATGCTGGGCACCCGATTTGGTTGCAGCCCAAGGCTCGAACTCATGGATGCCGAGAAGGGCGAAGCATGGACACACATTGAGTCCGGGTACTCGGCAATTGTTCACTCTGACGGAAGACCCACCGCGTTCGACGTTCGCGGGATCGGAATGGAATGCGTGCCCTTGATCCGACCTCTGGATCAAATTCGCCAGGACTTGGAGGCATATCATCCCAACCCATCCAACTGGCATGTGGAACAGGTGGATGATCTTGTCGAAGTCACAGCAGAGGGCCGTATCAAGACCGACGATGGGCTGGAAATCCAAGGACGGCATACTTGGCGCATCGATCCATCCAAGGACTTTGCTGTGATTTCACTCAAGGTCACACGGAAAATGGCGTCTGCGCCTTGGGAAACTTGGGGGGGGAATGTGAAACGCGGTATGGCCACATTGATGGTTACTGGTTTCCGACCCACTACAAGGGCTGGTCCCAAGGGAATGCGAAGCGAGTAAACCGATTTGAGTATAAATTGAAGCAGGCAACATTCGATCGGCAGGAGCATCCCAAGGTCATTTCGATGACGATGCTCGATATCCCGGCCGGCTCGTGGGTCGAAGACCCGCAGGCAGGAACACGACTGGTTTGGGACGGCACGAAGTCAATTCCCAGGGAACAATGGTTACAGGTGCGCGAAGTCACGAATAACCGCGAGCTGCGCGACTTGATGGCCCGCAACCAGAAGGCCGACGATTACCGTTACCCGGCGTGGTGGTACGACCCGTCGGGCAACGAGGGGATCGAAGACCTGCCGACGCGGCCCGATGAATGGGAGGCCTACGTCCGCCGCTGGCGCATGCGCTACGACGTGGACGACAAGCAGCGCACCGCGGCGCGCGGCGTGCTGGACGACTGCCGCAAGGAGGCCCGCGCCGTGCTGGACAAGCGGCGGCCCGATCTGGAGAAGGTCGCGGCGCAACTGAAGGATGCGAAGCTGCCGCCGGCCAAGCGCGACGCGGCGATCGCCGAGCGCGAGCGGTGCTGCGTCCGGTGGCGGATGTCTTCACCCGTCTGAAAGCGCGGCTCGAGCCGCTGCTGCGGCAGGAGCAGATCACGGCCCGCGCCGCCGCCACGCAACCGGCCGTCCCCCACCGCCGCGGATGACACGACCGCTGGGACGCCGGTGCCTTACAGCCGCGAACCGATTTGATAAACCGCCAGCGCCGCCGCGTACGCCAGCACCGACATGTAGGCAAACATAAAGATCGGCCAGCGCCACGACTGCGTCTCTTTCTTGACCACCGCCAGCGTGCTGATGCACTGGCACGCGAAGACATAAAACACCATCAGCCCCACGCCGGCCGGAGCGGTCAGCACCAGCCGCCCATCGGGCCAGGCCGCCGCCTGCAACTGTCGCCGCAGATCGACCGACGACTCATCGCTCTCGCCGACGGCGAACGTGATGCCCATCAC
This sequence comes from Planctomycetia bacterium, assembly GCA_015200345.1. Lineage (NCBI taxonomy): Bacteria > Pseudomonadati > Planctomycetota > Planctomycetia > Planctomycetia bacterium. Next base: position 2,029,978 of record CP054187.1, read on the forward strand.
GCTGACGAACACCTCGCGCGCCATGAACGAGGACAGCAAACCGATGCCCAGTCGCCAGTCGTAGCCCAGCGGCGCGATGGCCGGCTCGATGAGATGACCCAGATGCCCGATGTAGCTGGCCTTGAGTTGTTCGGCGGCAAGGATCTGCTCGCGCGCAGCGTTGTCCGACGCGGCGGCGATGCGCGTCCGCGCGTCCGGCGGCAACTCGCTCTCCGCGTAGTGCGGGAAGTAACTCAACGCCCAGACGATGACCGAGACACAGAAGATGACCGTGCCGGCGTTGGTGAGGAACAACTTGCTGCGGTCCCATGTCGAGCGAAGCAGCGCTCCCACGCGCGGCACGTGGTAACTGGGCAGTTCGAGGATGAACGCGGGCCGCGGACCGGCGAAGAGCGTCTTCTTGAACAGCAGCGCCAGCAGCATCGCCGTGACCGTGCCGAGGGCGTACAGCCCGAACATGACGCCGGCCTTGAGCCAGATGCGATCGCCGAAAACCGCGGCGATGAGAATGATGTAAACCGGCAGCCGCGCGGAGCAGCTCATGAGCGGTGCAATGAGGATCGTCGTGAACCGGTCGCGTCGGTCTTCGATGGTGCGCGTCGCCATGATGCCGGGGATGGCGCAGGCGTAGCTCGACAGCAGGGGGATGAAGCTCTTGCCGTGCAGGCCGACGCGGCTCATGAGGCGGTCCATGAGAAACGCGGCGCGGGCCATGTAGCCGCTGTCTTCCAGCAGTGCGAGGCAGAAAAAGAGAATGCAGATCTGCGGGAAGAAGATCACGACCGCGCCGACGCCGGCGATCACGCCGTCGGTCAGCAGCGAGCGAAGCGGTCCGTCTGTCATGCGGTCCGTGACAAACGCCGCCAGCGCCCCCTGTCCGGCCTCGATCAAACCCATCAGCGGCTCGGCCCACGAGAAAATAGACAAAAAGAGCAAAAACATCACGCCTGCGAAGAAGCCCAGCCCCAGCACGCGGTGCGTCAGGATGCGATCGATCCGGTCGGTAAGCGTCTCCGTCGGTTCTCGCGCGGATGTCGGCCCGAAATCGTGCCGGTCTTGCGGCGATCGCTGCCGCACCACGCGCGCCGCCACGCCGGAGATCCACTCGTAGCGCGCCTCCACCGCGGCCGCCGCCGAATCCGCCATGGCCTCCAGCAATCGATCTGCCGCGCCGCGCAACGCCTTCGCATGCGCCGGTTGCAACCGCGTCAGGAATCGTTCGGCCGATCGACGGCTGGCCGCGTCGCCCGCGAGGTAATCCATCAACCAGAGCACCGCCCCGCCTCGGACCGATCGCGCCGGAACCACGCCCGACGCTTCCATGACGGCCGCCGCGTCACGCGCTGCTTCTTCCATCGGCTCGGGCAGCTTCCACGAGCGCGGCGGTGGCGGCGGCAGCGATCTCGCACGCAGCAACGCATCACGCACGGCGTCCAATCCTTCTCCCGTCGCGGCGACGGTACCGATCACCGGCACGCCCAACTCGCGCGACAAAGCGGCGCAATCAATGAACTGTCCGCGCGCGGCCGCCGCATCCATCATGTTGCACGCGATGACCACGGGCATGCCGAACTCAAGCACCTGCGAGGCAAGATAGAGATTCCGCTCGAGATTCGACGCGTCGATGACCAGCAGCACCGCGTCGGGGCGCGTCGTGCCGGGCACGCGGCCCAGCAGCACATCGCGCGCAAGTTCCTCGTCGGGCGACCGCGCCGAGAGGCTGTACGTTCCGGGCAAGTCAAGCAGGGAATGCGGCGTGCCGCGCAGAAAGCCTTCGCGCTTCTCGACCGTGACGCCGGGGTAGTTGCCGACTTTGGCGCGCAGCCCCGTCAGATTATTGAAGACTGTCGTTTTTCCGGAATTGGGATTGCCCGCCACCGCGATGCGAATCGGCACCGCATCGAATGACCCGTCAGACGTCATTACTCGTTCCCGAGACTGACGCTCCGGGCCTCGCCCTTGCGGACGCTCAATCGATAACCACGCACATCCAGCTCGATGGGATCGCCCAGCGGCGCGACGCGCACCAGACGCACCGCCGTGCCGCGCGTCAGCCCCATCTCGAGCAACCGCATGCGAACTTCGGGTACGCCTTCCACGCGAGCAATATGACCGGACTCGCCGGGGAGCAGATCGGCCAGGCTTCGAAACGTTTGGGCTACCATGATGAACCGCGCCTCGTCGTGGTCAACGAGTCGGGGCCTTCCCAAGCCCGCAGCTCGTTGTAATTGAGACTCAATTTCAATTAAATCTAGCGGGCTGGAAAGCCCATGTCAAACTAAAACGCACCCCTGCTAAGCTGAATTTCGAGCTGGTAGGCGGTTGTTGAATCCGCAACCTGGCCGGTTGCTCCTTTGCCAAAAAAAGGCATGCATCCGAAGGATTTCTGATCTTCTCTTATGTCATTGTTTGGTACAGGGTTATGCGCAGGTATTGGCAGGAATGGCCATCAGGTGCTCGACGGAGTGGGCGACGGGCGGGAATTTCCGCTTCCATCATGATCCATGCCGAGTTTCATCTTCATGACGCGGCCGACCTTGAACTTTACGGTTCGCTTCTGTGGAACCTCGACGCGCTCGAGCGTCTTGGGATTCTGGGCGGTGCGTGCCGCACGGACCTTGCTCTCAAACACGCCGAAGTCACGGAATTCCAAGCGGTTGCCGCGACCCAGCTCATCGATGATGTCATCCAGAAAGCCCTGAATAATGCGCTTCACCACGACACGCTTCTGGCCGGTCTTATCCGCAAGTCGGTCAATCAGGTCCTTCTTGGTGATCGTGTTCATGGCAAAGCACCTGCAAACGTGGCGACACGAGAGACCATCAAACTGCGTGCGTCTCGCCAGAGCGCAACGCACAATCTGCTGAAACATTCACAGTGCGCTCGGACCTATGCGGACGTTTCGGAAAAACGAATCCTCGAGGCGGCCAAACGCTCATAACCTATCCTATAGCAACTAGTTGATGACTTGCAAGCATTCTGTGCCCTCCAGAGTTGGCTCACAACGCTTGCAAGTCTTGCGATACCACAAAGATAGGTAAATTCAGGACATCCGCCCAGGATAGGGAATTCCCCCGACCCACATCCCTAACATACTGCAATATAACAACTTAAGTTGCTAACCAGCGTGCGAGGCGTTGAATCGGTTGGCACGTTGGATTTCCACCCCCATTTCCTTGTGAAAAACTGCTGTAGTTCCTACAGCCGGCGGACCCAGCCGGATGGCGAACCCGGCTTGATCGAAGCGCGCGGCAGCGCGGGAGTGACATAAATATGACACCCATCGCACCGGGCAACCGCGTCGACATTCGATGATCAGCCAGGTCAGCCTCATCAAAAGCGGCTCGCCGATCGCCCGTGCGCCGGAGAGATCGGCAAGGCTGGAGATTGCCGGGGCGTCGGGGTGCGAATGGTAGATGGTCGTGATGGGGTCCGCGGTGGATTGCGATTCAAACAGAACAAGGACATCGTCGGCGGAGAACTCGAAGCGGTCGGGCCGCGGGTCGATGTTTCGGCAGGGCCGCACACGCCCGGATTGGTGAATCATACCGCAGCATTCGCGCGGATATTCCGCGGCAGCGTGATCGCAAAGTTCGGCCAGGGTGGAAGCGGTGAGATTCATCTTGGCACTCGGTGCCGAGCAAGCTCGGCGGCTGAATGAAACGCCATTGCACCCGTTGGGGTTAGAGGCTTGATAACACCGCCACAACGTTTGAACGGCTGGCGAGCCGCGCCGGCACCAGCGCCGCCAGCAGGCACAGCGTCGTCGACAGCGCCGCGCTGGCGGCGACCAGTGCCCACGGAATCTGAAATGGCGGCTGGAATCCCGAGAGCAGGTACGTCATGTGATTGCTCGTCCGACCCAGCAGCATTCCCAACGCCAGCCCCATCGCGCTGCCGAGCAGCCCGAGCACCATCGCCTCACCCATGACGATGCGCAACACCTGGCTGCGCGTCGTGCCCAGCGAGCGCAGCACGGCGATCTGCCTGGAACGGCTGGAGACATTGGCTGCCATCAGATTGGCAAGCCCCAGCGCCGCCACGACCAGCCCGACGAACGGAATCGCCGAGAGCAGGAGCGTGACGCGGTCGATGTTGCGGTCGATCTGCTGCTTCAGCTCGCGCGCGGTAACGAAGGCTTTTGACGGATAGCCAAGGCGCTCGAGCATTTGATTGACGATGCGCTCTTCGGGTCCGTCGCCGGGGATCGGCCCGGGACCGAGCGAGAAATTCGGCCGGGCGCCGGGCTTCACATCCGACTGGCGGACGACGGCGGGGGTGCCACCGGCGACGCGCGAGGAATCGTTCGCGGCGAAATCGAAGTTGAAGAGCATCAGCTTGCCGTAGCGCCGGCCGAACTTCGCCTGGGCGTCGGCTTGTGTCAGAATCATTGCACCAACCGCGTAGAACTGGAAGTATTCGCTGGCGTTGAAGAAACTGATGGCGATGTCCAGCCCGGGCGAGGCGATGACGCCGGCGATCGTGAAGGTCGCCTTGATTTCATCCACCCAGATGGTGACGCGGTCGCCGAGGTGCTTTCGCCGCGCCTGGGCGAACTCGCGCGTGACGAGCGCGTGCCCGCCGGCTTTGAGCTTCTCCAGCGCGTCGGCTTCGCTCCCCTCCAGAAAGGTCAGCTTCACGATTCGAAACCCTTCTTCCGGCTCGATCGCGAGGCAGCGCTGGCTCGGGTCCATCTGCTGCATGGCGCGGAAGAGGCTCAATCGGCTCGGCTTGGTGAACGTAAACGCAAAATCGTCGGCGACCGTGAACTTCGTGATGCCCGGCATCGTCGCCAGCGCCCGGACCTCGTCCAGCGGCAGCGAATCGTAGCTGTACAGCAGCGCGTCGGGGAACTCCTTGGGAAATTCCCAGCCCGCCTTCACACTCCGCGCCCAGACGACCAGCCCGACAATAAGCGAAAGACCGACCATCAGGCCGCAGCAGACGGCGGCCGAGCGTATCGGCGCTTTGTCGATTTCATCGCCGAGCAACTGGGGGCGCAATCGCAGCGCGAGCGCGGCGACGTGAACAAAGAGCCGGCCGACCAGCGCGACGCAGATGGGCGCGATCAGGGCGAAGCCGGCGTAGAGCGCCAGCAGCGATGCGAGCGCCAAAGCATCGAACGCCCCTGCGGCATTGCCCGCGTCGGTTGGAATACGCGTCTTGATCAGCTCTTGTGCCGCGATCAACACCGCGCCGAAGACGGCCAGAACCACGAGCAACCGAGGAGTCGTGTGCGTTGCCTGCGGGCGCGTGGCATCGACGGGCGAGACGAGAAACGCGCCGACTGCCGGCACCGCGCCGCCCAGGACGGTCGCGCCGAGTCCGCCCGCGACCGCCAGGGCCAGCCCCCAGCCACTTATAGCCATTTGTCCAAGATAATCGCTCGCGACCTGCACCGTGATCCATTGGAGCGCCAAGCCGAGCGGAAGACCGACCAGCGTACCGATCAGGCCGATCGGCAGCGTCTGACAAAGCACAAGCATCGCCGCCTGCATGCGCGTCACCCCCACGCACCGGAGCAGACCCAGCTCGGTGATCTGCTCGGTGACCCCCATGCCCATCGAAGCAAGAATGATGAACAGTGCCGTGAGCAGCACGACGCAACCGAGCAGCATCATGATGAATTGAAGCAGACCGCGGGCCGCGCCGAGTCGCTGATGCTGTGCCTCGGTGGTTTTCACTTCCAGCGATTCGACGGAGGCATTTGCGCCGGCGGCTGCTTTGAGTTTCTTGTCGCGCTCGGCGAGGCGCGATCGAATCACGTCAGCCGTCGCACGGATGTTCGCCAGCGAGTCGTCGTGGAGCATGATGTCCACGCCTTTGATTTTCCCCGGCAGCGTGCAAAGCGCCTGCACGTCTTTCAGGGCCGCCCACGTCATGACGGCCTGGTTCAGGCTCGCCCGACGGCGGTCGACGAGGCCGACGATTTTAAACGGCGTCGGCGGACCGGGCGGATCGTTGTCGCGCAGAAAGATCGCGTCGCCCAGGCCGAGCTTGAATTCGTCCGCGATAAGCTTCTCGACGAGGATCTCGCCGCGCGCGGCGGGGTCAAGAAACCGCCCGGCGGCGAGCTTGTACGTGCGGAACGTGAGTTCCTTCTCCGGTGCGACGCCGGTTACTTCGATGCGGATGAACTGGTCATCGCTCGGCGCGCGGCCGGTGGCACGATCGGGCGGCGCGGCGTAGACATACTCGCGCGTGCGCACGGTCGTCGCCTTCACGCCGGGAACCTGCGCGGCGATCGACTCGACCTCCTCCCCGAAGAACGCCCACACGCCCTCGGTCGCCTCAATGATGACGTGGCTGCGGCCGATCCACTCCAGAACGACGTGCGTGACGCTGCGCTGCACCGATTCGTAGCAACAGGTGACCCACGCAACGACGCCGACGCCCAGCGCCACGGCCAGCGTCGCCAGCGCTGCGCGTCCGGGCCTAGCCCGCCAGTTGCGTGTAGCGATCTGCAACCAATGCTGCATCGCCGGCTCCTTGTGATTCGATGACGCCGGTGAATCGGCCTTCGCGCAGGACATGAACCCGGTCGGCGTACGCAGCGGCGGCCGGCTCGTGCGTAACCATGAGCACCGTGGTGGCGGTTTGCAAAGCCAGGTCGCGCAGCAGCCGCCAGATTTCCTCGGACGAGGTCGGATCGAGATTGCCCGTCGGCTCATCGGCGAGAATGACATCCGGCTCGTTCATGAGCGCGCGGGCAATGGCGACGCGCTGCTGCTCCCCGCCGGAAAGGATGGCCGGGCGATGGCGCAGGCGATGTTCGAGGCGCACGGTCTTGAGTAATTCGCGGGCACGAGATTCGGCGCGGGAGGCCGGCACGCCGTCGATGAGCAGCGGCAGCATGACGTTCTCAAGCGAGGTAAGCGTGGGCAGAAGGTTGAACGCTTGAAACACGATGCCCAGCCTCCGGCGGCGAAAGAGCGTTCGGGCCTCATCGGATAAGCGCGAAAGCTGTTGCTCGGCGACGATGATCTCGCCCTGATCCGGAAGATCGAGACCTCCAACCAGATGCAGAAGCGTCGTCTTGCCGGACCCGCTGGCGCCCATGATGGCAACGAATTCGCCACGATTGATCGACAGGCTGACGCCTTGCAAGGCGCGGATGGCTTCGTCGCCGAGGTGATAGGTCTTGTGAACGTCGGCGATGGCAATGACCTGGGCCATGGGGTCGCGTTGTCGGGGGCTTTTGTCGGCGGCTATGATGGGATTACCTGCCGATCAAACGGGCGTTTGGGAACCATGCGCATCCTTTTCACGTCGGACCTGCACTACAACATCGCGCGAAGCCAGGAGCCGACGCGTGACGTGGCGCGCCGAATTTGTCAGGCCGGGGGCGACTGCCTCGTCTTCGTAGGAGACAGCGCCTCGTGCAACCTTGCGATTCTAGACGAGGTATTCGGACTTTTCGAGGCGTTCCCGGGGCTGCGCCTCGCCGTCGCGGGCAATCACGAGCTGTGGGTGCCGCGCGGGCGCGTCGCAGCCGGCAAGGGTACCAGCGGTAACGGCAATGGACAGAACGGCGCGAGCGCTGTGCCTGGAGGCGACTCGCTGCACCGGTATGAGAATGAGATCGCCGAGGCCTGTGCACGGAGCGGCGTGCATTACCTCGATGCGGCGCCGTTTTATCTGGGCGACGTGGCGATCGTCGGGAACGTCGGCTGGTACGATTTTTCCTACCGGCCCAGCGCGATGCGCGTGCCGTTGCGCTTCTACCAGAACAAGGTCGCGCCGGGTGCGGCGGCGTATTTCGAGGAGCATCGGCATCTGCTCGAAGGGCGCGAGGACGTCGGCCCGATCGCACGCGAGATCACCTGCCGCTGGATGGATGGCGTGCACGTGAAGCTGCCGATGAGCGACGTGGCGTTCACGCAGCACCTGGCGGAGAAGTTGCGGCGACATCTGGAAGAGGCGTCGGCGCGAGCGAGCCGGATCATTGCGGCGGTGCATCATCTTCCGTTCGCCGAGCTTGTGCCGCACAGCCCGATCCCGAACTGGGAGTTCGCGACGGGGTTTCTGGGAAGCGAATTGTTCGGCGAACTGCTGCTGGAACATCCGAAGGTGTCGCACGCGTTTTGCGGCCATTCGCACCGTTCGCGCCGGTGTCGCAAGCAGGGGCTGGAATGCGTGAGCATCGGTTCGACGTATCGTGAGAAACAGTACGAGGTGCTTGAGATATGAATGGCATAGCGCGAAATGCAAGTTGCATCGTGCACATGGCGAGCAGCGAATTGCAGCAAGCAGGCAGCAAAAGGAGCGCCTTCGATTTCAAAGCCGTTGCGCCCGCTCCGATCCATCGAGCGGCGCGAGCTTGGCTTGGCCGTTTGGCGGGCTGCGCGCTCGCGATGCTGACGGTTAGCGCGCCCGGGCAGATCGCTCCGGCCCGCGCGCAATCCGCCGATCGCACGCGAGATCGGAATCGCGCGGCCCGTGAGACGCCGGTGTCGCGCGTCTTCGCGCAGGCCAGCCCAGCGGTGGTGAACCTCTCCACGACGCAGATCGTCACGGTGCGCGACCCGCTCGACGAGATCTTCAACATGCCGATGTTTGCGCCGCGCCGCTACCAGACGCACTCCGTCGGATCGGGGTTCATCATTCATCCCGACGGGTTTCTCGTGACCAACGCGCACGTCGTCGCGCAGGCCGCCGAGTGCAAGGCGCTCTTTGCTGACGGTCGCGAGCTGCCCGTGGAAGAAGTCGCCATCGACCGCGCACACGATATCGCCGTGATGCGCGTGCGCGCCGAGCAGCCGCTGCCGGCGCTGCGACTGGGCCGCAGCGACGATCTGATGCCTGGCGAGACAGTTGTCGCGATTGGAAATCCGATGGGCCTGGGCCACACGGTGACGACCGGCATCGTCAGCGCGCTGAACCGCGAGCTGAAGTTCGGCCGCGGCGTAACGTATGACGGCCTGATCCAGATCGACGCGCCGATCAACCCCGGCAACTCCGGCGGGCCGTTGCTGAACGTGCTGGGTGAAGTCGTCGGCGTGAACTCGGCCATCCGCGGCGACGCGCAGAACATCGGCTTTGCGATTCCCGCAGATCGCGTGCGCGCGCTGCTGCCGGAGCTGCTCGACGTTGAGCGCGTGCGCGGCGTGGCGCTCGGCGCGAAGTTCGAGGGACAAGTCGGCCTCACAACGCTCGCGGGATCGACGACCGACGCCGCGCACGGCGTGCGCGTGCGCGCCGTGGAGCCGGGTTCGCCGGCGGCGAAGGCCGGACTGGCGGCGGGCGACGTGATCACCGAGATCGACGGGACTGCGACTCACGACTACATCGACGCATTCGGCGTGCTGCGCACCGCCCCGACCGGCCGCGCGCTGCCGTTGCGCGTGCTGCGCGACGGGAAGCCGCGGCTGATGAAGCTATCGCTTGAACCGCAAAGCGGCATTGAGACGCAAAAAGTACTCTGGGCGCGGTTCGGTCTGCGTCTGGCGGACCTGAAGGCCGACGAACTCAAGCGGCTGGGCATGAGCCGGCCGCTGGGACTATTGGTGAAGGACGTTCAGAACGGTTCGCCCGCGGCGCGCGTGGGGATCGCTCCGGGGCATGTCATTACCATGTTCGGCGGCTGGCCCGTTGAGTCGCTGGATAAGCTCGCGCCGCTGCTGGCGCAGGTCAATCGCGGCGACGGCATTCCGTTTCGTGTGTTGCAGATCACGGCCGAAGGCTGGTCGCGCGACGATGTTGTCGTCGTCGCAAGGTAGGCGCCGCCCATGCACGTCGTCATCGCGCCGGACAAGTTCAAGGGCGTGCTTTCGGCGCGGGAAGCGGCCGCTGCGATCGCCGCGGGGGTGCGTCGCGCGCAGCCCGATGCGACGCTGACGCTGCGACCGATGGCCGACGGCGGCGAGGGGACGCTGGATATCCTCGTTGACGCGGCGCGGGGGAATCGGCGTCAGGTGGAGGCGCACGGCCCGCTGGGCGATCCAGTCACCGTGGTCGTGGGGCTGGTGGACCAGGCGTCGCGCGCGGTGGTGGAGCTGGCGCGGGTGAGCGGATTGTCGCTCGTGCCGCCGGCGCGGCGCGACGTGATGCGCGCGAGCACGTTCGGCCTGGGCGAAGTGCTGCGCCGGGTTGTGGAGAGCGGCCTGGACCGGGTGACGCTGGCCGTCGGCGGCAGCGCGACGGTCGACGGCGGCGCGGGCATGATGCAGGCGCTGGGGGCGACGTTCTACGACCATCGCGGGCATGTGATCGAGCGGCCGATCGGCGGGGGCGATTTATTAGACATACGTCGCTTTGTGTGGGACCGCGCCCCGGAGGGGATCGCGGACGTGGCCTTCACGATCGCCGTTGACGTGCTCAACCCCGCAACAGGACCGGGCGGCGCGGCGGCGGTGTTCGCGCCACAGAAGGGCGCCGACGCCGACGGCGTGAAGCGCCTCGAGGCGGGCCTGACGCATTGGGCTGACCTTCTGGCGGAGGCGACCGGGCGCGACGGGCGACACGAACCCGGCACCGGGGCGGCCGGCGGCGTGGCGCTGCCGTTGCTGGCGCTTTGCTCGGCGCAGATCGAGCCGGGAATCGACCTCGTGATGGAAGCGACGCAGTTCGCGGCGGCGCTATCGACGGCCGACCTGCTGATCACGGGCGAGGGCCGGCTGGATCGGCAGTCGACGATGGGCAAGGTGGTGGGGACGCTGGCTCGGACGGCGCGGGCCGCGGGTGTGCCGGTGGCGGCGATTGTCGGCGCGGTGGGCGAGGGGGCGGAAGAATGCCGGGCGATGCTGGATGGATGCTACGAACTGGGCGGGCCGCTGGAGGAAACGGCAGAGCGCTTGGCGGCGATGGGCCGGCGCGCGGCGCAAGAAATGTTGTGAATCAAGCACGAACTTCATGTGGCAAATAGCGAAAACGGAAAGGCCCGACGACGCGCGAACGCCGACGGGCCTTTTTCGGATGGTCATACATGGAGAAGGCGCAATGCGCAATCAGGCCTTGCGCTTCGAAACGCCCTTGCCTTCCCAGCACTTGGTCTTCATGCCGAGGAAGCCGACCGTGGACTCGGTCATCTCCCAGTTCATTGTGTTGTTGTCGGGCATGGTGATGGTGCCGCAGAATTCGGTCGGCTCTCCGGTCATCGGGCTGATGTAATTCGCCTTCATGCACCAGCACTTCTTGGCTTCGTCCCACCACATCGTGCCCATGCTGGCCTCGCCCATGCTGCTGAACCAGGCCGTCTTGAACTTCTTCGTAACGGGGCAATATGTGAAGATGCCCATGCCCTGCATGGTGCCCATCTCACCCATCGAGAATGTGCTGCGCTCGATGACCACGCGCTTGTCGAGATCCCACGACGATTCCGACGATCCGGTGCCCGTCATCTTCTTGCCGTCGGGCATCGTCATCTCGGCCGTGGTCTCCCACTTGCCGACCCACGGATTGAGCTGGTCCAGTTCGGCCGGGCGAGGCGGGGGCTGCATCGCCGAGGGGTCCATGTTGTTCATGCCCTGCTGCTGCTGCGAGCAGCCGGCGAGAACAGCGAAACTACAGGCGCAAGACAGCGCGAAGGCGGACAATCGTCTGGTCATGGGGAAGGCTCCTTCGTTTGAAATGGGGTTTGAGAAAACATCGAACAGCTCACCGGGGCCATAGTGTATCGCCGGCCGCGCGATTGCATAGGGCTTGCCGGGGCCGATGGGCCTGTTTTCAATGCGCCTTATGCCGGATCGACCGTTTGATGCGATGGTCCTGGGAGTGGGCGCGATGGGGGCCGCCGCCTGCTACCACTTGGCCCAGCGAGGCTTGTGCGTCGTCGGCCTGGAGCAGTTTGACCTTTGTCACGACCGGGGGAGTTCGCAAGGCCGATCGCGCGTCTTTCGCAAGGCGTATTTTGAAGACCCGCGGTACGTGCCGCTGCTGCACGAGGCGTACGAAGCCTGGGGCCGGCTGGAGCGGGAGACCGGGCAGACGCTTCTCAATTTTGTCGGATGTCTCAATATTGGTCGCCCCGATCACCCGTGCATTCGCGGTGTGCGCGCCAGCGTCACGCAGCACGGACTGGCGCACGAGGTGCTTTCGGCCGAGGAAGTGCGCCGGCGGCATCCGGCGTTCGAACCGCCGCCCGACCACGTCGCGGTGTACGAGGCCGACGCGGGGTATCTCTGCCCGGAGGACTGCGTGCGCGCGATGGCGGACCTGGCGCGGCGCGCCGGCGCGGAGCTGCGCGAGCGAACGGTGGTGCGAAGTTGGCGCGCGCTTAAGCCAGTGGGCGCGGGCGGCGCTGACGTGCGCGTCGAGACCGACAACGGTCCGATCGAGGCGGGCGCGCTGGTCATCACGGCCGGCGCGTGGCTGCCGACCGTGGCGGCGGAGCTGGGCCTGCCGCTGACCGTCGAGCGACAGGTGCAGGCGTGGTTCGCGCCGAAGATTCCGACGCACTTTGTGCCGGAATCAATGCCCGTGTTCATTCACTTTCTCGATGGCGACGCGGCGGCCGGAGGGGGTGACATGCACATGCCAGGCGCCAACGCCAGGAACCTCGCCGGTGCGTTCTACGGTATTTGCGATCACGGCCACGGCGTGAAGATCGCCCGGCATCACGGCGGCGCGGCGACAACGGCCGACGCGGTCGATCGCGCCGTGCATCCCGCCGACGAGGCCGATATCCGGCGATACATCCGCGCGCACATGCCGACGGCCGACGGGCCGCTGCGCGACGCGCAGGTCTGCCTGTACACCAACACACCCGACGATCATTTCATGATCGACCGTCACCCGTTGCACAAGAATGTGTTTATCGCCGGTGGCTTCAGCGGGCACGGGTTCAAGTTCGCCCCCGTCGTCGGCGAAGCACTGGCCGATCTGGTGACCATCGGCCGCTCGCGCCTGCCGGGGGAGTTGTTCGCGATCGGGCGATTTGCGGCGAAGTAGCGATCGGTGCTCGCGGATTGGATTAGATACTACGCTCACGGCTCCTTCCACATTCGCTCCACCCAGTAATCCAGCCCGAGGGACAGGGCCTTGCGAACCGGCGCGGTGACGAGATAGAGGCACAATGCCGAGGCTGCGATCAGGCTGCGTCCCAGCCACGGGCGCGACGGCGCGGGGAAGACCCAGAGCATCGCGATGAGATACAGCCCGGTGATCAGCGCCATGCTGACGTACATGAAGAGCCACGTGTCCGGCTCGCGGCGGCGCAGCGGCAGGTCGCAGGCGAGGCAGTATTCGCGGACTGGATGATGCCACGCGAGGAGCCGCGGCCGCCGGCGTGGCGCACCGCTCGAAGATGACGGCAGATTGTTGGCGTCGTGTGCGCGGGGCGCTTGGGGTGCGTTGGTCCAAACGGGTGCGTTTGGCACATTGTTCGAATCGCGCGCGGCGGTTGCGTCCGTCGTTTCGTTCGGATCAAGCGCCTCGTGCGGGTCTTCGAAGATCGCGCCGCTCCCGCATCGCGGACAGCGCAGCCGCAGGCAATAGGTGAAGATTCGAACGGCGTCACGAAATGGCATGATGAGAATTCATTTGTACGGTGCATCCCGGCCGCACCCTACGCCCACTTCCAGGCGCGCATTTTTTCCAACAGCGGCGCGTCGGTGAGGTTCAGGTGCAGCGGCGTGACGCACACGTAGCCCTGACGCACGACGTGCAGGTCGGTCTCGATCGCGTCGTCCAGCTCGCCGAAATCGCCGCTTAGCCAGAAATACTCGCGGCCCGAGGGATCGGTCCGCCGCTCCAGCGTCTCCAGCGTTGACTGCGTGCTCTGCGGCGCGATGCGCACGCCGAGCGGCCAGCCCGGCCGCAGCTCGGGAATGTTCACGTTGAACACCTGCCGCGGAAGGGGCGACTTCGCGGCGATCTGCGCAATGATGTCCTTCGCGATGACGGCCGCGCGATCAAAGTCCATGTCACGATACAGCTTCAGCGAGACGGCCACGGCGGGCACGCCAAGAATTGCGCCCTCGATGGCTGCGGCGACCGTGCCGGAGTAGAGCACATGAATGCCGGTGTTCAACCCTGCGTTGATGCCGGAGACGACGAGGTCCGGGCGTTGCGGCAGCAGCGCGTGCAGGGCGAGCTTTACGCAGTCGGCGGGCGTACCATGCACGCTGGTGCCTTCGAACTTGCCGCTGACGTGAACGCGCTGGCAGGTGAGGGGGCTGCGGATGGTGATGGCGTGCGAGCCGCCGGATTGGACGTTCTCCGGCGCGACGACGTCGACTTGATGCGACGCCGCGAGTTGCGCGTGCATGGCCATGATGCCGGGCGCGAAGATACCGTCGTCGTTGGTGAGCAGGATGCGCATGGGCGAATTGTAGGTCGCGCGGGGCGCGGCTACAATTTTGACCGTCCGGCCAAGCTCATCACGCCGCGCCGTCGCCGGGCCGATCCCGATCTTCGACACCATGGCAACTGATCCGCCGATTGCACGCCCGATTTCAGCGCCGACCGTTCCGACGGCTGGTCTTCGGTTCCTGCCGGCTTTCCTCGGCGCGGCGATGATCGGCGCGGCCGTCTTCGCGGTGTTTCACCCCGCGCTGACCGCTGGGATGGTCGGTTCGGCCGACCGCGCGATCCTCGCGGAGTCGCAGCGCGATGCGTGGATGATGTGCTCGAACCCCAGACAATTCTTGCTTCATCTCGTCTCGCCGCGCCGCACGGCCGTGTCGCTCTCGCCGCTGACGCGGGTGTCGTACGCCATGGACGCGTACCTGTCCGATACGCCGCTGGTGCAGCCGTTTCAAGTGCGGCTGACGAATCTGACCTTGCACGCGCTCAATGCGATCCTTGTGTTTGTCATCGCTGCGAGATTGTCAGGCCGCGTCTGGATCGGGCTGGCGGCAGGATTGCTTTTCGCGCTGCATCCGTTGCAGGCCGAGTCGGTTGCATCGTTCAGCCGGCGCGAAGTCCTGCTCGGCGGATTCTTCACGCTGCTGATGGTCTCCGCGTACTTGCGGCTTGCCCGCAACGCACGACTGCGCTGGACGCTGCCGGTGTACGGCTGGTATCTGTTGGCGGCGCTGGCCAGCCCGTTGTACGTGGCTGCGCCGCTGGTGCTGGTGTTGCTGGATGTGTGGCCGCTGCGACGAGCGGGGCTGCAAAGCCTGCTGGAAAAATCCCCGATGCTGGTGTTCCTCGGGACGTCGATCGCGGTGACCGCGTGGGGCGTATTGCCGGCAAGCGGCGCGGCGGCTCGGGAAATCGGCTGGGGCGAATGGCTGTCGATGAACGTCGTGTCGGCCCTGGGACGCGTGGTGTGGCCGGTGCGATTGTCGCCGTTCTATCCGTTGAATGAATCGGCGGGCGTGTGGCCGATGGTGACGGCGGCGGTGCTGGCGGCGGCATGGGTGATGACATTATTGAGGCATCGGCCATCGTTTGTGGCGGCGACGGGGTCTGTGGCGTTGACGGCGCCGGCGCTGTGGTGGAGCGCATCGGGCGGCGAGTTGTTACACGATGCATGGTTGTACGCGATCGCGGTGATCCCGCTTCTGTGCCTCGCAGCGGCCTGTCGAGCAAGGCCAGCGGACGAGTCAGGCCGCGCGCGCGCACAGGCGATGCGGAATGCCGGGTTGGCGCGCGTGGCGCCGCTCGCGACAGCGGCAGTGGTCATCACGTTCGGCGTGCTGGCCTACGGGCAGACGTTGATCTGGGACAACAGTCGCGATTTGTACGCGCAGGTGCTGGCGCGTTACCCGCGCTGGACCGGCGGCCACATCGGTCTGATCGAAGCCTGCATCGACGAGAACGATCTGGACGGGGCCTTACGGCACGCGCGGCGCGCGGTCGATCTCGCGCCAACCGATCCGCAGACGCAATTTTATCTCGGCACGGTGCTGCTGCTGCACCGGGACCATCGCGCAGCGGAGGCGGTCGCGCCGTTGCGTCGCGCGCTGGAAAGCAATCGCGACTGGATCGCGTGTTTGCAGAACCTCGGTGTGGCGTTGGCGCGGACGGGCCAGACCGAGGATGCGATTCGCTTTCTGGAGCGGGCGCGCGATCTGGATCCGAACTCGGCAGCCATCCACGTCGGCCTGGGGCACGCCTACCTGCGCGTGGAGCGCGCGGCTTCGGCGCGGCGCGAGTTTCAGGAGGCGCTGCGGGTGCGCAGCGACTGGGTGGTGAACCTCGGCCTGGCGGCGGCATGGGCCATGAACGACAACATCGAGCTGGCGCGGCGGCATCTGGCGATGGCCGTCGCGCAGGAGCCGTCGGCCTCGGCGCGCGCAGCGACGTTTGACGCATTGCGCCGACTGCACGATCATCCGGGATTTGAAGAATTGATCGACTTGAGTGCCGCGCCGCCGACGGTGCTGGAAGGCGTCGAGTGGTTGCCGGCGACTGGTGCGCGGGGGCGTCAGGGATAGTGCGCGTGAGTAGAGAGCATCGCAACGAGATCCCGTCGGCCCCGGTGGACGTGGGAACGCGCGGGTTAGCGCGGCGCATCGGCTGGGGGCTGGTCATCGCAACCCTGTTGATCTATGGAGCGTGCCTGCGATTTGATTTTGTGCGGCTGGACGACCATCAATACGTCGTGGAAAACCCGCGCGTGCGCGAACCGTCGCTCGACGGGCTGAAGGCGTTCTTTACCGAAGTGCTTCATCCGCAGACCGTCGACGGCTACTACCAGCCGCTGACGATGGCCTCGCTGATGCTCGATTCGCTGATCGTGGGGCGCTCCGACGCCGGTCCGGGACTGTTTCACTTTACCAACGTCCTGATCCATGCGATCAACGCGGTGCTGGTCTTTGCCCTGCTGCGAACGGCCTTGACGCTTCATCGCACCCGTAGCGGCGCTGCGGACGGAAAGGAACCCTTGTTCGCGCCGGCCTTCGCTGCGGCGCTTTTCGCGTTGCACCCGGCGCAGGTCGAGGCCGTCTGCTGGATCTCGCAGCGCAAGACGGTGCTGGCGACGTTGTTTGCGATTCTGGCGATTCA
The DNA here is from genome assembly GCA_015200345.1 of Planctomycetia bacterium. Taxonomy (NCBI): domain Bacteria; kingdom Pseudomonadati; phylum Planctomycetota; class Planctomycetia; species Planctomycetia bacterium. The sequence goes on from CP054187.1 coordinate 2,046,871, forward strand.
CGCCTACCTGCGGCACGGCGCGCGGCGCGGCGGCGGGATCGCATGGGCGGCCTGCGGATGGTACGCACTGGCGACGCTTGCCAAGCCGACAACCGTCTTACTCCCGCTCGTCTTCCCGCTGCTGGATCGCTGGCCGCTGCGAAGGCGGATCGCGCCGCACCTGACGTCGAAATGGCCTTTCGGCGTCTGGATGGTCGTGACGGCCTGGGTCGCGTGGGAATCGCAGGCCTCCGCGCCCGACGCATTGGCCGTGCCGTCGGTACAGAATTGGGCGGTGATACTGCGTCTTGCCGGCCTGATCGCGTACAACCTTATGCTCTATCTGGGCAATCTTGTCTGGCCGATGCATTTGTCGCCGTATCGCGCGATTCCGGAGGATCTGACGTTCTCCAATCCGGCGATCCTGGCGGGGGTGGCCTGCGCGGCGTCGATTGGTTTGCTCGTGCTGGCGGCGCGCCGGCGCTGGCCGCCGCTGTTCAGCGGTCTGGTTGCGTTTCTGTTGCTGCTGGCGCCGACGCTGGGCGGCATTCGTTTTACGGGAACCTGCGTCGCGGATCGGTTCCTCTATCTGCCGCTGATTTTTCTGCTGATGCCGCTGACGGTCCTGCTCTGGCGCGGCGATCTTTTCATGCATCGACGCAACGGCGCGTATCGCGCTGCGGTCGCGCTCACGCTGATCCCCTTCATCATTCTCACCCGCGCGCAGCAGAACGTCTGGGCCGATTCCAAAACGCTTTACTCACAGATCACGCAGTCCGCTCCGCGCCAGGGAAAACCGTTCATGCACCTGGCCACCATCGCCATCGACGAGGACGACGCCGCCGAAGCGCTGCGTCTCTCCGCCCGCGCCGTCGAACTCCTGCCGACCGACAGCGAAGTCTGGGGCGTGTACGGTCTCGCGCTACGAATGCATGGGCGCCCGCGGGACAGTGTGACCGCGATCCGCCGCGCGCTGGAGACCGGCCTGGGACGAAACCAGTCGCGCGGCTGGATCGAGCTGGCCAAGTCGCACACACACCTGGGCGAACTGGATGCCGCACGGGCCGCCCTGCGCGAAGCGGTCGCCCTCGGCCGCAACCCGGCGGAGGTTCTGGCGGAGGTGGCCGACGAAGCCATGCACCGCGCGAAGCGTGCGGACCTTGCGTTGGTGCTTTATCGCGAGGCGATCGCGGCGGACCCCACCAACGCCACCGTCACCTGGAACCTCGGCACGGCGCTGGTCGCGACGGGGCAACCGGCTGAAGCGCTCGCGTGCTACGAGCGCGCCGTGTCATTGAGACGGCAGAAACGTCTTTCAACCGCGGAGTTGGACGCAACGGTGGCACAACTTCGAGAAAAGGTGGCGTCCATGGGCTCGCCAACGTCCGCACCGGTTCGCGCGCCGGAGGCAGGTTCGCCATGAACCAGGAACTTCTGCTATCGCGCGAGCAGGTGCGGCGCGTTGATCAACGCGCGATCGAGGCTTACGGCGTTCCCGGGATCGTGCTGATGGAAAACGCCGGTCGCGGCGCGGCGGAGATCATTCGCCAAACATGCCCGTCCGCGCACGGCGCGATCATCGCCTGCGGCCCGGGCAACAACGGCGGAGACGGGTTCGTCATCGCACGCCATCTTGCCAACGCCGGCTGGATGGTTGAACTGCTCCTCGCCTGCCCGGCCGATCGACTCACCGGCGACGCGCAGGTCAACTTCCGAATCACGCAGCGCATGAACCTGCCCGGGACGGTGATCTCGCGTGCAAGCGATGCCGATGCCGCGCGGCAGCGATTCACACCCACCGGCGTCATCGTGGATGCGCTGCTGGGCACCGGAGCGAGCGGCCCTCCACGCGAACCAATCGCCTCGCTCATTCGAGCCATCAACTCACTGCGCACGGCTGACGCCACGCAGCCGCCGCACACCGTCTTCGCCGTGGACATCCCCTCTGGTCTGGACTGCGACACGGGCGACGCCGCCGATCCGACCGTGCGTGCGGATCACACCATCACGTTTGTTGCTCAAAAGATCGGTTTCAGGAATCCGGCCGCGCGAGATTGGCTAGGCCAGGTGCATGTGGTCGATATCGGCGCGCCGCGCGCGGCGATTCAGGATGCCTTGACGGGCAAGTCCGGATGAAGAAACCGCCGCAGCCACGCCACGCTTCCCTCGATGATCTGCTCGGTCGCCACCACCGTGCGCATGCCGTGATCGCCCGACTCCACTGAAACGAACTTCGCCTCAACCCCTCGCGCACGCGCCACGGCTTCGTACGCCTGACCCTGCTCCGGAGGCACGGCGTGGTCGTGACTGCCGTGATAGATCAACAATGGCTTCATCCACGGGGCGAGGCGCGCCGGCCCGTTCTCGGTCGGCAGCGTGTCGAGAAAGCCCGCGCCGAGTTTTTGCCCGTGATGATCGATCCAGCCCTGCTTCCGCACGAGCGCCCAGGCGGCCTCGTTCATGTCGCGCGCGATCAGTGCAGCCGGATCGGCCACCGGCGCGAGGAACACAAGACACCGCAAGCTGGGAATGCGATTGGCGCACATGGAGATGGTGAACGCGCCGAAGCTGCTGCCTATCATGCCGACGCAGGTCGGGTCGCAGTTGGGCAGGTGATCGACCGCCGCCATGACGGCGAGCAAGTCGTCCTGCAACGACGCCGCTGTGACATCCTCAAAGCGACCGTCGCTCTCGCCGCAGCCGCGAAAGTCAAACCGAAGGCAGGCGATGTTCTCGGCGACCAGCCGGCGGGCGAGCGTGACGTAGCGATACGACGATCCGACGCGCGTGCCGGTCAGGCCGTGACAGCAGACAACCACCGGCGCGGCGATGGCCGACCTGCCGGGGTCGGGGCGGTGCAGACAGGCGGCGATCTTCTGCCGCCCGACGGAAATCTCCAGGTTGCTTTGCATGCAAGACCTCGCGCGAGGAAGGGGCATTCTACATCGCGGCGGCGGGTTGGGAACAAGGCGCGTGGAAATTGTGACCCGCCGCCGTTCATCTATAATGCGGGGGACCATGGCTCAACTCGGCGTCAACATCGATCACGTGGCGACCGTCCGCCAGGCCCGGCGCACCGACGAGCCCGACCCGGTCTGGGCGGCGGTCGAAGCTCAACTCGGCGGCGCGGCCTGCATCACCTTCCACCTGCGCGAGGACCGGCGGCACATCATCGATCGCGACGTGCCCGCGCTGAAAGAAGTCGTCAACGTCAAGCTGAACATGGAGATGGCCATCGCGCCGGAAATCGTGGACATCGCGCTGCGCAATCGACCCACGCAGTGCACACTCGTGCCCGAACGGCGCGAGGAGATCACCACCGAAGGCGGGCTGGACGTGGTTGGTCTCGGCGCGCGGCTCAAGAGCGTCGTCGATCGGCTGCGCGGCGCGGGGATTGTTTGCAGCGCGTACATCGAGCCGGTGGCGGATCAGATTCGCGCCTCGACCGACATGGGTTTCGAGGCGATTGAGCTTTGGACCGGCGGTTATGCCAACGCAAAAACCCCGGCCGAGCGGCAAAAGCGGCTCGCCGACTTGCAGGCAGGGCTCGAATTGGGATTGAAATCCCGCCTGGAGGTTCACGCCGGGCACGGTCTGACCTACCGCAACGTCGCGCCGGTCGCCGCGATGCGGGGCTTTTGCGAATTCAACATCGGCCATAGCATCATCGCGCGGGCGATCTTCACCGGATTGCGAGCGGCCGTCAGCGAAATGAATCAACTGCTGTTGCAGCACAGCCCGAAGGGTTAGGTCATGTTCAAGGGAACGTATGTCGCGCTGGTCACGCCGTTCGCCGACGGAGCGGTCGATTTCCGCGCGCTGGACGAGCTGGTCGATTACGTCATCGCCGGCGGCGTCAGCGGTCTGGTACCGTGCGGCACGACGGGCGAATCGCCGACGCTCTCCGATGAAGAACAGGCGCAAATCATCGCTGCCGTCGTGAAGCGATCGCGCGGCCGCGTGCCCGTGCTGGCCGGTGCGGGCAGCAACTGCACCGAACACGCGCTGGCCCTGGCGCAGGCGGCGATGAAGGCCGGCGCGATGGGTGTCATGATTGTGTCGCCATATTACAACCGGCCCAGCCCGCGCGGGCTGTATCAGCATTTCAGCTACCTCGCCTCGGCCCTGGGCGCGCCGATGGTGTTGTACAACATTCCCGGGCGAACGGGCGTGGAGATTCCCGTCGAGACGATCGCGCGGCTGCGCGCCGATCATTCCAACATCGTCGCCGTCAAGCACGCGACCGGTTCCATCGACGGCGCGAGCGAACTGGCCGCCGCGAGCGACATCGCGATCTTGAGCGGAGACGACACGCTGACCGCCTCCCTCATGGCGGTCGGCGCGGTCGGTTCCGTGAGCGTCGTTGCGAATCTCATGCCGCGCGAGACGGCGGCGCTCACGACCGCGGCGCTGGCGGGCGATCTGAACGCGGCCCGCGCCGCGCATCAGAAACTGTTCCCCGTCGCTCGCGCGCTCATGCGCCTGGACACCAATCCCGTGCCGATCAAGACGGCCCTGGCCCTGGGTGGCATGATGGCCGAAGAGTTCCGCCTGCCGCTCTGCCCGATGGAGCCGGCCAGACGCCGCGAATTACAGACAATTGTCGCGCCTTTGCTCGGCGCCCTGCCCGCCCGGCAACCCGCGTGATCAAGGCCCTCACCATGACCGACGTCTCGCCCGCGACCGCCGACCCTGTTCCCAGCGCCGGCCGCACCTTGATTCGACAAATTCGTTTGCTGTCCGGCCTCGCCGTCGCCGCAGCCATCTTCTGGTACGTCGGCCCGTGGGCGCTGGGACATGTCGATCCCGGCGGCCCGGTCTCGCTGATTGATGTCCCCAGCGGGCTGATCACCATGGCCGAGTTGCTTGGCCTGGCGATTGTTTCGAGCGGGCTGGCCGTGGCGATCGCCGGCGCCGGCACGGCCGCGCGCGGTCCGCTGGCGGTGGCGGTCGGCCTCGCGACGCTCGCCGCGCGCGGGGCGCAGATGGACAAACTCATCCTCCACCGTGTCAGTATTGTGGCATCATCCGCGGCCGCCGGCGCCGAGGGATCGCTCCCGGACCCCTACCCCACGTGGGGACTCGCCGCCGAAACCTGGCTCTGGCTCGGCCTGATCGCCGTCGGATACGTTGCCGGTCGCTGGGTCGACGGCTGGTTCGAGACCCGCCCCGCCGAGTCCAGACCCGTCGGACCCTCGGACATCCGCCAGTCGGCCGGCGCGATCGCGATCTCGACCGTTGTCGCGTGGCTGGTCATCTCCTTTGCCATCGGCCGGGAGAACTCCCCAATCTTCCGCGGCCAGGTCTACTTTGCCGTCGCCTTCGGCTTTGTCACGGCGGCGCTCGTTGCCCACGCCTGCTTCGATCTGCGCTCGAACCTCTGGACGCTGCTTTGCGTGGGAATCGTCGCGACCGTGGCATACGTCGTCGGCGCGCCCAGCAGCGCGGCCGTCGCGCAATCGGTCAAGACCGGCAGCTACCTGGTGCTCCGCCCGATGACCCGCCCGCTGCCCATCGAATACGCCGCCCTCGGCGCGATCGGCGCGCTGATCCAGCACGACGCCCGCGCCGTCCTCCGCGCGACCTTCGGCATGAATGCGTAAGGCGGAATGTCTTGGCTCGCAGTTCAACATCCGGAATCTCCGGACGGTATTTCGTGAGAGTTCCGTAGGGTCCGCTGTACGGACCGAAATGGTGAATGAGGTCAGAGGTCCGCATAGCGGACCCTACAATTGAAGCGACGACGCAAGGACGTGTGTGGATGGCGATGACCGATACCTGCGAATGGGACGGCGGTCCAAAGAACCCGCCAACCGATCACGTGAAGCTTTCGGCGCGGGAGTCCCACTACCATCCCGGCCGGGCGCGGTATCTGATGCGTGACCGCGATCCGGAGACGCTCGCGCCGACGAGCACTCGATCCAAGCCGCGCGGCTCGGAAAGCAAAACCCGCCCCCTCACGGTGGCGGCTCTGAAACATCGCGCCACGGGACCGTCGAATCGGCGTTTGTCGTTTTGTCAGCTCTTCACCGCCGGGCGGCCGATCGAGTAATACGAAAACCCCAGCCGCTTGAGATAGGCCGGGTCGTACAGATTGCGCCCGTCAAAGATGACCGGTGACTTGAGCGATGACTTGATGCGATCGAAATCCGGCGTGCGGTACTCGTTCCACTCGGTGCAGATCACCAGCGCGTCGGCGCCCGTCAGTGCGTCGTAGGCGTCTCCGCAATATGCGATCTTGTCGCCGAACTCCTTGCGAAGATTGTCCAGCGATTTCGGATCGGCCGCGCGAACCTTCGCCCCGGCCGACAGCAGAATTTCAATGATCCGCAGCGCTGGCGCCTCGCGGATGTCATCGGTGCGCGGCTTGAACGCGATGCCCCACACGGCGAAGGTCTTGCCCGCGAGCGCGTTCCCGAAGTGCGAGCGTATCCGATCCGCCAACAGCGTTTTCTGCCGTTCATTGATCGCGTGCACGATCTCCAGCAGCTCACCGTCCGCGCCGGCCTCCCGCGCGACGTGCGCCAGCGCCTGCACGTCCTTCGGGAAGCAACTGCCGCCGTAGCCGATGCCGGGGTACATGAAATGCGAGCCGATGCGCACGTCGTAGCCGATGCCCTGGCGCACTTCGTTCACGTCGATGCCGAGCTTCTCGCAGATGTTGGCGATGTGATTGATGAAGCTGATGCGCGTGGCGAGGTAGCAGTTCGCCGCGTACTTGATCATCTCCGATGCGGCCCGCCGCACGATGATGATCGGATGATTGTTTCGCACAAACGGCTGGTACAACTGCTGCATCACGGCTGCCGCGTCGGCGTCCTCGGTGCCGATCACGACGCGATCGGGTTTCTGAAAATCGTTGACCGCCGTGCCTTCTTTCAGGAACTCCGGATTGCTGATGACGGTGATCGGGTGCTTCGCCAGCGGCGCGACCAGCTTCTCCACCCATTGGCTCGTCCCGACCGGCACCGTCGACTTCATCACGAGAATGGTTTTTTTGTTCACCGCCCGCGCGATGTCCTGTACCGCCGTTTCGATGTGCGACAGATCGGCCGAGCCGTCGGCCTTCGGCGGCGTGCCGATGCAGATGAAAATGACTTCGGCGTGATGAACCGCCTCGATCAGATTCGTCGTCAGCTTGAAGCGTCCGGCGGCAAGATTGGCGACGAGCAGATCGGTCAGTCCCGGCTCGAAGATGGTGCACTCACCGCGCGACAGCCGCGCAACCTTGTCCGGGTCGACATCCAACCCCACGACGTGATTGCCCGTGTCCGCAAGACAGACTCCTGTCACCAACCCGACGTACCCGGTTCCGACAACGGTGATTTTCACGTCGATACTTCCCTGCCTGATTCATACACACAGCCCGAATGGCTGGCCCCATTATCGAGCACATCGGCACCACAATCCAGTGAGTTCACCGAGTCCTGCGAAGCACCGTATTATTGGAACAGGTCGAAAAGCACGTTCGCCAGGTCCGCCGCCTGGTGGCGCAGTTCGGGCACGGCCGTGCTTTCCCACGTGAGCGGTTTTCGTGGCGGGCCGACGGTGAAAAGGATTGTGGAAGGAGCCCCGTCGCGGTTGATCAGCGCGCCGCGCGGCGTGCTGTCCAGGCCGATCCGCAGGGGATCGGGGCGGATCCATCCGTCGGCGAGCAGTTGACGAATAAGCGGATCGACCACGCGCGTGAAATCGGCGTTCGGACCCGTGCAATTGATGACGCGATGAACGTCCAGCGTGATCGGTGATCGCTCGTGCCCTGCGCGGGGATGAATTTCCACGGCCACGCCGTCGGGCTTGAGACGATACGCCGCGATGCGCGCAGCGTGAACCTGCACGCGTCCGCTCTGCACAAGATCATTGAAGACCGCCGCCACATCCGGCGCGATGCGATGGCGATGAATCTCCCAGAAGTGACGCAGGTGCCGGAAGAACTGCCGACGCTGATCCAGCGTGAAACGCTGCCAGACGGCCGCCGTCGGGCCGCGCAGACCGTCGACCACCGCGCGCCAATCTCCGCCGCACTGCTCCACCTCGCGCACGCGCCGGCGAACCGCGCGGAGCAGGGACCGCGGCGCGGCCGGAAGTTCCTCGATCGCTGACGGCATCGGTGCAACGGGGGTGCGCCGATGTGCCTGCGGCATCAGACCGTGGCGGCTGACGGCGTGAATCGTGCCGGTGTGCCCGCTTGCGGCCAGTCGCAGCACGATGTCCACGGCGGTCAGGCCGGTGCCGATGATCAGCACCGGCCGTGCGGGGTCGATTCGCCGGCAGCGCGCGTCGTCCCACGGATCGCGTATATAGTAATCTGTCTCATAAATAGCATCGCCGGCGGCGCGCACGTCCAGCGGCGCGTAGTTGCCCGGCGCCAGCACGACGCGATCCGCGTTCATCGGCGGCGAATCGGCAAACTCCACCCGCGCCGAAGATTCGCCCTCATCCGGCCGCACGCTGCGAACCTCGTCCTTCAGCAACACCACGTCGATCTGCGGGCAGGCCCGACGTGCGCCGGCGAGCAACTGCTCGATGTACTCTCGGTACGTCCGCCGCGGAAGAAACGAATACCCCTCGATGCCCGGTTGCCGGCGGCGGGCCCAGTTGAGAAAATCGTCCGGCTCGTCGGGAAACGCGCTCATCCGCGCCGTCGGCACGTTCAACAAGTGCTCGTAGTGGTTGGTGCCGTACGCGACGCCCGCGCCGAATCGCCCCGTTCGCTCGACGAGTACCAATCGCAAGGGCCGGTGCACTGGCGGACTGCCCTCGGCAACCGCCCGCGCGGCTCGACGCAGCAGATTGACCGCTGTCAGCGTGCCGCTGAATCCCGCCCCGACGATGACGATGGTTCGCATGTGGCCGCTCAAGGGTGTGCTCGATCAGCCTCGGCGCGCCTTCGACGCACGGATGGATGCTGCGAGCGGTCGCTTGACGCGCTTGCTGACGCCTCGGACGGGTGCAATGGAAGCCAACGCGGATTGGCGCGACCGGCTTGGCGACACCTTCACCACCAGTTCCTCGGGATAAAACTTCATGCCGGTCAGCGCCGGCGAATAGATATGAAGCGACACGAGATCCTCCGCCGCATCGGCCATGCAGCCCATCGTGTGGACATCCTGATCAACCGATGCAATAACGGTCCCGACCGAATGGGTAAAAGTTTTTCCGCGCACCAGCCGCCCGTCGCGCCGCTTGCGAAAGACCGTCTCCGCAGCGACGCCTTGTATGATTCGAACACCGCAGGCCGAGCCGCTGTGGTCATGAATCGGGCTGAACTGCCCCCGCTTCCAGCAAAGCAGCCACGCCTGGTAGCCGGGGCCGGTGTGGATCAGGTTGCGTCGGTAGCCCCCGCGGCTGAACGCCTGGTACTTCGCCAGCTCATCACGATTCGGCTTGTAGCGCTCGAGTGCGGCGAACAGACCAGGCGGTGGAACTGGCCCGCCAGCTTGATCGAGCAAATCAAGGAGCCTTTTAAGAGTGCAAATTGCCTTGAGCGTCCTTTTATCTGACACCATACGCTCCTATAAGAGCTTCAATCAATGTATCCAAGCGATCTAAGGCGATCCTTTACAGCCTTTGATGCTTCTATAGGAGTGTCACTCGCCGCGGAGTCCAGGCTGCCGTTCGACGCAACATCTCGCAGAACATGAATCGCGAACTCCGTGACACTCCTGAAACCTGTGCCTGCAATCAATCGAGCGAGATTCTCGTAAAGCTCCACCGGAATCTTAAGTGTGACTGTCCGGACCGGGTTTCCCTTGCGAACGATCGAAGGCATGTCGCACTCCTTTAAGAGAAGCAGTACTAATGCAGGCTCTATTAGGAGTCAATAGCCTGTTTCGCTTCCATTCTTCAAGCAAAGATACTCCCACTCGAAAGCCAGCCGGTTTGAATCCAGAGCAGCCACAGGCTTTAATTCCCCATCGTACAGCGGGTCTCGCCCCTCTGCCACAATAAAAAAGGACACGCATGGCTATTAGCCCTTCTTCCGCCAATGAGCCCCAGCCGCTACGGGTCGTTTTTCAGGATGAGGGGTTGCTGGTTCGTGGGACCGCTCGCCTGATCGACGGGGTTGCGGCGAGGCGGGCCAAGGTCATCCCGGATGAGCGCGGTCGACTCGGGGAAATCCTCCGGGCAGACGACCCGTGGTTCACCAAGTTCGGCCAGGTTTACTTCACCACCACCTACCCCGGCGTCGTGAAGGCATGGCACTTCCACAAGCTTCAGACCGACCATTTTTACTGCCTGCGCGGGACGATCAAGCTGGCGTTGTACGACGCGCGCGAAGGGTCCAAAACGCGCGGCGAAGTGAATGAACTCTACTTGAGCGAACATCTTCCGGCCTTGGTTCGCGTGCCGCCGGGGGTCTACCACGGCTGGATGTGCGCGTCGGACACCGAGGCGATGGTGATCAACGTGACGACGGAGTGCTACAACTACGCGCAGCCGGACGAATACCGCGCGGCCCCGCACGGCGGGGAGATTCCCTACGTCTGGGCGCGCCGCGACGGGTGAGGCAGACGCAGATTCCGAGGAGACGATTGCGCCGGCAATCGAACGAACCAGAATGGAAGCCTACATGCTGCGCGGCGTTGTACTCGCGGGGGGAACCGGCAGTCGGCTCTTGCCGCTGACCAAGGTGACGAACAAGCACCTGCTGCCGGTCGGCCGCAAGCCGATGATCTATCACCCGATCGAGAAGCTGCGCGGCGCGGGGATCGAAGAGATCCTCATCGTCACAGGCGTCGAGCACATGGGCGACATGGTGGAGCTGCTCGGTTCGGGGCGCGAGTTCGGCGTGCGGTTCACCTACAAGATTCAGGATGAGGCCGGCGGCATCGCGCAGGCGTTGGGCCTGGCGGAGCATTTCTGTGCCGGCGGGCGGCTGGCGGTGATCCTCGGCGACAACATCTTTGAGGACGAGCTGGCGAGCGAAGCGGCGAAGTATCGCGCGCAACAGCGGGGAGCGCGCTTGTTGCTGAAGGAAGTTCCGGACCCGCAGCGGTTCGGCGTGGCGGACGTGATGGGTGACAAGATCGTGTCCATCGAGGAGAAGCCCAAGTCGCCCAGGTCTCGCCTCGCGGTGACGGGGATTTACTTTTTCGACGCCGCGGTGTTTGACATCATCCGCACACTGAAGCCGTCGGGTCGCGGCGAACTGGAAATCACCGACGTAAACAACGCCTATCTGAAGCGCGGGGAACTGACGTTCGGAATGCTCAAGGGGTGGTGGAGCGACGCGGGGACGTTTGAATCGTTCGCCCGCGTGCAGCAACTGGTGATGGGGGGCGGCGCGTGAGCGATGCCGGAGAGTCGAATTCATCGCGCCATCCCGCGAGCGGCGGTGAGGCGTTTGTTCCGCGCGTCGTGATGGTCACCGGCGGGGCGGGGTTCATCGGCTCGAACTTTGTGCGGATGATGCTGAAAGGGGAATTGGGCGACGGGCCGGTCGCGCGCGTCGTGAACGTCGACGCGCTGACTTACGCCGGCAACCTGGAGAATCTCGCCGACGTGGCCCGCGACGCGCGGCATACCTTTATCCGCGCCGACATCTGCGACACCGAGGCGATGACGGCCGCCTGCCGCGCGCAAGATGTGGAGGCGATCATCAACTTCGCCGCCGAGAGCCACGTTGATCGGTCGATCACCGGGCCCCGTGCCTTTGTCAAGACAAACGTAGAAGGAACATTGTCGCTTCTGCTGGCGGCGCGCGACGCGGGTGTGAAGCGCTTCGTGCAGATCAGCACCGACGAGGTCTATGGCTCGCTCGGCGAGACGGGCACATTCACCGAGGAGACGCCGCTGGATCCGCACTCGCCCTACAGCGCGTCGAAGGCCGGGGCCGATCATCTCGTGCTGGCCTTCGGCACGACCTACGGCCTGCCCGTGCAGATCACGCGCTGCTCGAACAACTACGGCCCGTATCAGTTTCCCGAGAAGATGATCCCGCTGATGATCCACAACGCGCGGCAGAACAAACCGCTGCCGGTTTATGGCGACGGGAGAAACGTGCGCGACTGGATTCACGTGGAGGACCATTGCCGGGCAATCTGGGCGGTGCTGACGCGGGGCCGGGCGCAGCGGGTGTACAACATCGGCGGCAGCGGCGAACGCGGGCGCAATGAGCGCGGAAGCAGCGAACGGTCGAATCTGGAGGTCGTGCGGGCGATCCTGTCGGCGATGGGCAAGCCGGAGAGCTTGTTGACGTTTGTCAAAGATCGACCGGGGCACGATTTTCGCTACGCGATTGATTCCTCACGCGTGCGCAGCGAAACGGGCTGGTCGCCGATGGTGGATTTTGAAACGGGCCTGGCGCGGACGATCGAGTGGTACTTGAGCAACACGCCGTGGCTGGACCATGTCACCAGCGGGGCATATCAGCGGTACTACGAGCAGATGTACGCGGGGCGGTAGGGCGGGCAACACCCAGCCTACGGTTGGCCCGGCGATTGAATCGCGTCAAGCAGCCGGCGAGCCACGGACTCCTCCGATTCGTCGGCGGTCACATCCACCCAGCGGGTCATCGGAAACTTGCGGAACCACGTGCGCTGGTGCTTGGCGAGCCGCCGCGTGTTGATCTTGATCTGTTCGATGGCGTCGTCCAGCGAGCATTCGCCACGAAGGTGCGCGAGGATCTCCGCGTAGCCGACGGCCTGGCGGGCCTGGTCGCTTAGCGCTGCCATCGGTCCTCTCCCCCCTTGGGAGAGAGGGTTGGGTGAGGAGGAAGCGATGCCGGTTGTGTCGTGAGCTTGACCCTCACCCCGGCCCTCTCCCTTGAAGGGAGAGGGTGTTGTTGCAAGGCTCACTTCCTGGGAGGGAGAGGGTGTTGCATCATCGCGCTGCTCACCCAGCAGCGCGCGCACCTCGTCAACAAGACCCGCGTCGAACATCTGCCGCACGCGCTGATTGATTCGACGCGACGTATCCTCTTTCTCGCGCCGGATGCCGACCACCACGGCCGGGTAGCGCAGATGGGCCGCGTCCCACTGGGTCTGCATGGCGCTAAGCGGCCGGCCGGTGAGGCGATGGACTTCCAGCGCTCGTTCGATGCGTTTGAGATCGTTGGGGTGAATCCGGGCCGCGGCGGCCGAGTCGATGGCCGCCAATTCCGCGTGCAGGGCCGGCGTGCCTTCGCGCGCGGCTCGCTCGCGCAGCGCCACGCGAAACGCCTCATCGGCCGACGGCCCCTCGAACATCCCATACATGAGTCCCATCAGGTAGAGCGGCGTGCCGGCGACGGCCAGCACGGTCTTGCCCCGCGCCGTGATGTCTGCAATGGCCGCGTCGGCCAGTTCCACGAATCGCGCGACGCTGAACGATTCGCTCGGCTCGACCACGTCGATCAGGTGATGCCGCACAGCGGCGCGTTCGGCAGGCGTCGGCTTGGCCGTGCCGATGTCCATGCGGCGATAGACCTGCATGGAGTCGATGCTGACGATTTCGGCGTTCAGAAGCGGTGCAAGGGTGAGGGCGGCGGCGGTCTTGCCGCTGGCGGTGGTTCCCAGCAGTAGGACCATGCGAAGTCGGGACACGTCGGAGTTGGGGAACTGGGCGGTCACAAGCGTGAACTATAAAGTCCGCTGATCTCATGAGATAGTGACGCTCGACCGGGGCGGGAGGAATCTGGTGGCGAAAGCAAATGCTAAGGCTGAAATGAGGAATAAGCCGGGCGAAGGGGTGGTTTTATTAGTCGGGTGGTCGAATCCCGCAGGGCGGGCACGAACTTGTTGCAGGATTGTTTCACAGGGTGTTGGCGAAACCGGGGGCAGGATCGTAACGTATGAGTCTCCAGGAGTGTCGCGGGGCTGCGGGCCGGCTGACGGGGCGCTCGGGTACGAAATGGAAATCAGGCGAGGGATGACAAGCGGCTGCGTGGCCGCGGGGAAGCCCCTGCCGTCGGGAATGCGAGTCGAAAACGGGAGTTCAACGATGATGAAGCGAATGGTCTGTGGGATGCTGGCTGTGGCGATCGTGTGTTGTCTGAGCACGATGACGATGGCCGGGCCGGGTTGCTGCAAGGACAAAGAGGGCGCCAAAGGGACAACGGCCGCGGCCAAACAGGGCTGCTGCAAGGACGCGGTGAAGGTGACGATGGCGTCGATGAAGGAAGGCTGCTGCTCGAAGACGGGCATGCCGACGATGGTGATGAAGGTCGGCGACAAGACGTACAACTGCCCGATGGAGGCCGGCAAGGCGGCCGAGGCGGCCAAGAGCAAGATCGTGTACGTCGTGGCCGGTGAAACGTACGACAGCAAGGACAAGGCCGAAGCGGCGCTGGTTGCGGCGTCGGAGGAGTTCATCAGCAAGTTCACGACGATCGCCTGCGTGAAGGATGGCGAGATCCGCTACTGCAACGACAAGCAAATGGCGTCGTGCAGCAAGACGAAGGCCGCATCCGCCTCCTGCTCGAAGTCGGGCGAGAGCGAGCCGGCTGTCCAGACGACGAAGGTGAACATGGCGGCGGTGACGGGCAACACCGAGCCGGGCACGTGCAACAAGAACAAGAGTTCGGCGGACGTGAAGAACCGCCCGGGCACATTCGTGGCAACCGGCGAGTCGAGCTGCTCGAAGGACAAGGGCATGAAGTTCATGGTGGCGGGCCGGATGTTCGACACGATGGAAGAGGCGCAGAAGGCGCGTGAGATGGTGCTGGCGGCGATCAAGCCGGTGTCGATGAAGTACATCGTGGACGGCAAGGAAGTGGATTGCGCGTCGAAGGTCTGCCCGAAGGCGAAGGCCGAGGGGAAGGTGACCTTTGTCGTGAAGAACGAGAAGCTGACCTGCGAGACGTCGGCCCGAATGGCGCTGGTGAAGGCGCAGTACGAGGCGGCGATGGCGGCGGCGGAGAAGGTGACGAAGAGCTAAGTCCGTCGTCGCAGTGAGCGCCGGATGAAGCATTCGGCGCAGTCGAGACGATTGAACCCAGCGCCCGCGGCGTCGTATGCACGTCGCGGGCGTTTTCTTTTTCTCGAATCCCGCCGTGGGCGCGGGCGACCCGCGCGGCAGGGTTGAAGGCTATCTGTCCTGCGAATAGCATTCGGCCCGGCGCGGCAACCCGGAACCGTCATCGTCCTTATTCGTCCATGAGCGATCAATACTACGAAGACCGTCTGAAGAAACTGCATCAGCACATCGAGCGCGGCGTGGACCCCTATGGCGCGCGCTTTGAGGGCGTGATCAGCGCGGCCGATGTCCGGTCGCGCGTCGAGGCGGCGAAGCTGGAGGCTGGTCAAACCGATCCGGGGAGCAAGCTGCGCACGGCGGGCCGCATCGCGCTGCGGCGCGTGATGGGCAAGCTGGCGTTCCTGACGTTGCGAGACTCGACGGGCGACGTGCAGATCGGAATTTCGAAGGCGACCGTGGGCGACGCCGCATGGGAGGGCGTCGCGCTGCTGGACCTGGGCGATATCCTCGGCGTGGACGGCTCGCCCGGCCGAACGAAGACGGGCGAGGTGACCGTGTGGGCCGATTCGTTGACGCTGCTGTGCAAGGCGCTGCGACCGCCGCCGGAAAAATGGCACGGCCTGACCGACACCGATCAGCGCTATCGTCAGCGCTACGTAGATTTGTTCTCCAACCCCGAGGTGATGGCGACGTTCAAGGCGCGGTGCCGGATCATCGACGCCGTGCGCGATTTTCTGCGCGGCCGCGGCTTTCTGGAAGTGGAGACGCCGATGTTGCAGCCGATCTACGGCGGGGCGGCGGCGCGGCCGTTCACGACGCATCACAACACGCTGGACATGGACCTGTACCTGCGGATCAGTCCGGAGCTGTACTTGAAGCGGCTTCTCGTCGGCGGCATGGAGCGGGTGTTTGAGATCAACCGCAACTTCCGCAACGAGGGGATCAGCACGCAGCACAACCCCGAGTTCACGATGATGGAGTGTTACCAGGCCTACGGCGACTTGTCCGATATGATGGAGATCGTCGAGGGGTTGTGCGCGGCGTCGATCGTGGCAACGGGAGGAAACTACAAGCGTCAATTTCGCGGGCACGAGGTGGATTTCACGCCGCCCTGGCCGCGGCGGAGGTATTACGATCTGCTGGCCGAGCACGCCGGCGTCGATGGTCGTGACGCGGCGGCGGTTCGGAAGCGCGCGGCGCAGATCGGCATCGAAGCGCCGGGAATGGACGACGCGATCCTCGCCAACAAGCTGTTCGAGGCAACGGTCGAGGAAAAGCTGATCGGCCCGCTGTTCGTCACCGAGTACCCGGCGGCCCTGTGCCCGCTGACGCGCCGAAAGAAGGACGACCCCGGCCTCGCGCTGCGCTTCGAGGCCTACGTCGCCGGCATGGAACTGGCCAACGCCTACACCGAGTTAAACGATCCGGCCGTGCAGCGCGAGACGCTCTCGGCGCAGGTCAAGGGCGAGGGCGACGAGACCATGCGCGTGATGGATGATGATTTTATCACGGCGCTAGAGTACGGCATGCCACCGGCCGGCGGGCTGGGCGTCGGCATTGACCGGCTGGTGATGGTGATGACCGGCGCGGCGAGCATCCGGGATGTGATCCTGTTTCCGCTTCAACGGCCCGCGGGCGGCGCGTCGGCATCGGCTGACATGCGAATCTCGGGCAAGGAATAGCCGTGCCCTCGCGACTTGCGCTGATACTGTTCATCCTGTTCGCGCCCATTACGGTCCCGGTCTATCTTCTCTTTCTGGTTGGCGCCAATCTCATCGCGGGAGCGTTCTACATTGTCATCGAAGCGGCACTGGCTCCGCTGCTGGGCCGGCCGATTGCGCTGTCGCGCGGCGCGATGGCGCTGCTGACGGTGCCGGTGTTGATCGCGGCGCCGCTGGTTGCCATCGCGCTGATGGTGCTGGGCCTGATCCGCTGGATGGTGAAGGCGCTGGCGGCGCTGGGCCGGTGGCAAGCCGGGGCTTCGAGGCGCGGCAGCGCGGTGGCGGCTGGGTTTGTTTGGTTCGTGGTTGCGTTGTGGACAACCATCGCGTGCATGAACGCGGCATGGGGCGGATCGTTGATCGGGCGGCCGATACAGGGGCGCGAGTTGTTGATCGAACACGCATCGCGCGGGCGGATGCTGCGACAGATGCCGGAATCGATGCAGGCGAAGCGGCGTGAATTGATCGCGCATTTGAAAGAGCACCAATCGGCTGCGCATTGGGAATGGCGCTACCTGCTGGCAGATTTGGAAGATGATCAGGCGCCGTTCAGCGCACTGACGCAGACCGTGCAGAAACGGCTGACGGGGATGG
Organism: Planctomycetia bacterium; assembly: GCA_015200345.1. Lineage (NCBI taxonomy): Bacteria > Pseudomonadati > Planctomycetota > Planctomycetia > Planctomycetia bacterium. Next base: position 2,064,063 of record CP054187.1, read on the forward strand.
CGTGGTATTTCATCCCCGGAGAAATGTCGAGCGATGGGCAGGATCACAGCCTGTTGTTGCTGGGAGCGATGCTCTTTGCCTGGATGCTGCTGATTCGCTGGCCCGGGTTGTTCGGCGTGGCGCGGCGGAGATGGTCGCGCTGGTGCCTGTATGCGCTGCGCGTGGGAGCGGCAGCCTGTGCGATCTACTCGCTGCTGACGTGGGAACCCACGACGCTGTATCACCGGTTCTACTTTGGTGATTCGTCAATCCCTCCCCTTTCGTTTCGCGTGTTCAGCCCGGCGTGGTGGCTGGGGCTGGATTGCCAATCGTTCGTGCGCCTGGAGTGGTACTACTTCAACGCGGCGCTGTGGCTGGTGCTGATCGGCGTGGCGGCGTTGATCTGGTGGCTGTCGTGGCGGGTGAGTCCGTTTCTGGGTTGGCCGCGATTTTATGTTGCGTTTCTGGCGGCGCGGTTGTTGCAGCGCAAGCGGATCGCGTTCTTTTCCGTCGGTGCGGTGACGCTGTGCGTCGCGATGATGATCATCGTCATCAGCGTGATGGGCGGTTTTGTCGACAGCATTCGCGAGAAGGCGCACGGCCTGCTCGGCGATCTGGTGATGGACGGCAGCCTTCAGGGATTTCCGTACTACCAGGGCTTCATTGAGCGCATCAGCAAGCTGATCGATCCGAAAACGGGCAAGCCGATCGTCGTGCAGGCGACGCCGCTGGTGCGCACGGTGGGGATTCTGCAATTCCCCGCGAGCAAGAGCGCGCGGAACGTGGGCATCCTCGGTATTCGTCTCGATGAATACGTGCGCGTCACGCAATTCGGGAGCGACCTGTTCTACCACACGCGCTTCGGCGGTACGACGCTGGGCAAACAGGGGCAACCGTTTTACGGATTCGACGAGTCCGGCGTGGCGGCGCTGCCCGGCGACATGGATGCCCGATGGAACGCCTATCTCGCGAGCCTTCCGCCCATGGCACGGCGCGACGAGACGCAACGATACACGCGCCGGCCGGGCGATCTCTTCCCCGGTCCCGGCGTGTTCGCCGGGCCGAAGGAGAAGCCGGTCGTCGAAGGCGCCCAGTGGCCGGGCATCATCATCGGGCGGTCGATCGTGGCGCGGCGGCTGCCGACGGGCGACTATCAGCGGTCGCCGAATCTGCCGCGGGGCGAGCGCGTCATGCTGACGATCGTGCCGCTGACGCGCAGCGGTGACATCAGCACCGAGCCGCCCCCCAAGGCGGTGTTTCGTTACGTCGACGACTCGCGCACAGGCATTCACGAGATCGACTCGCAAAACGTGTACGTCGATTTCGATGAATTGCAGCGGCTGCTCTCGATGGAGCCGCAGAAGCGATCGGATGGCACGACGGCGTCGGCGCGGTGCAGCCAGATCCTGATCAATCTGGATGAGCCGTTCAGCCGCGACCGGCAAACGCTGGGGCAATACAAGGCGCTGATCGAATCGGAATGGCTGAAGTATCTCGACACGCTTCAGCCCGATGCGATGGAAGTGGCGATGCTGACAAATGTCGGCATACAGACCTGGGAGGAGATGCAGGCGACGTACATCTCGGCAATTGAGAAGGAAAAATTCCTCGTGCTGATCATGTTCGGCGTCATCAGCATGGTCGCGGTGTTTCTGATTCTGTGCATCTTTTACATGATCGTTCAGGAGAAGACGCGCGACATCGGCATCATCAAGAGCCTCGGCGGCAGCGCCGCGGGCGTGTCGGCGGTGTTCCTGGCGTACGGCGCGGCCATCGGGCTGGTCGGGTGCATCCTCGGTTCGATTCTGGGGATTTCCTTCATCGATCACATCAACGAGATTCAGGACTGGCTGGCGCGATTGAACCCCGAATGGCGCGTGTGGAGCCCAGAGACGTACTCGTTCGACAAGATTCCCAGCGCGTGGAAATGGTCGGAAGTCATCGGGATCGGCATTTTGTCCATCGTGTCGTCCGTGCTGGGGGCGCTGTTCCCGGCGGTGCGGGCCGGACGAACCTGGCCGGTGGAGACGCTGCGCTATGAATAGCGAACGGCAAATTGCGAAAGGCGAACGCGGCACGCCCGCTGACACCCGGTGTGGCGGCACGCTCGCGGCTCGCCGCTTTTTTTCGCTATTCGCCATTGGCTATTCGCAATTTGTCAGAATCAAGGAATGGACGCTTCGGAGACCTGGCCATGGCTGACCCCATCCTCCGCTGCGAGGGCGTTCACAAGACCTATCGGCTTGGGCGAACGGAGTTGCCGGTCCTGCGCGGGGTGGATGTGCGTATTGCGGCCGGCCGGTTTGTCGTGATTACCGGAAGTAGTGGCAGCGGCAAGAGCACCCTGCTGCACGTGATGAGCGGGCTGGATGTCCCGCAGCGCGGGCAGGTGTACTTTCGGCGGCAGCCGCTGTTTGAGCCGGAGAGCCTGCGGAAGATTCCGAAGGGCCGCGAGGAAGGTTTCGCGACGGCGGTCGAACCAGCCCGTGGCGGCGGCGTAAGGGCTGGGGCGGCGGCTGGTTCGACTTCGCATGGGGCGATGCTGGGGCAGCCGCACCGCTTCCTGGAGCAGCAGCGGGACCATTGGCTGAACACGGCGTTCGGATTCGTGTTTCAGTTTTATCACCTGCTTCCGGAATGCGACGTGCTGGAGAATGTCCTGCTGCCGGCGATGGTCGGCCGGCCGATCAGTCACTGGCTGGCGGATCGGTGCGGGGCCGAGACGCGGGCGCGTACGCTCCTGGAGCGCGTCGGCCTGAAGGCACGGTTGCGGCATCGTCCGAATGAGTTGTCCGGCGGCGAGCGGCAGCGCGTGGCGATTTGTCGCGCGCTGATGAACGAGCCGGCGGTGTTGTTTGCGGACGAGCCGACGGGGAATCTGGACGCCAAGACGGGCCGAGAGATTCTGGACCTGCTCCGCGAGTTGAATCGGGGAGGCCAAACGCTGGTGATGGTGACCCACGACCGGGACCTGGCCCGCTCGGCCGACGAGGTGGTGCATTTGGTCGACGGTCGGGTAGAATAAATCGGTGTTCTGTGGCCCGTTGTGCGAGACCAGTCGTTTGCAGCCGGATCAGTTGAATTGGCCAACTAGCCGGTGAGCTTGCTCGCCGTTCGAGATCCTGTCGCACGTTGTTCATCCGCAGGAACCTGATCGCCCGTGCGATCAAGACGAAAGAAAGCGAGGCGGGTACCATGAGCGTTTTGGAAAGTTCAAGGCGCGTAGCCAGAATCGATCACGTCCGACCCAAGGGAGGCGCCACGATGGCCGAAGACTATACGCCAAACCCGAATCTCAAGATCTGGCTGAACGGCGAGCTGGTGCCGACGGCCGAAGCGCGCATCAGCGTCTTCTCGCACGGTCTGTTATATGGCGACGGCGTGTTCGAGGGCATCCGCGTTTACAACGGGAAGATCTTCGAATGCCGTGCGCACATGCAGCGCTGGGACGCCAGCCTGAAGGCAATCCGCCTGTCATTGCCGTGGACTTCCGATCAACTCGTCGACGCGATGAAGGCGACGATCAAGGCGAACAACTGCAAGGATGGGTACATCCGGCTGGTCGGCCTGCGCGGGGCGGGCACGCTGGGAATTCATCCGTTCCGGACGGTCCAGGGCGAGGCGTTCATCATTGTCGACAAGATTCAAATGTACCCGCCCGAGTTGTACGACAAGGGCCTGAAGATTGTCACCGCGGCGACGATCCGCAACCACCCGCAGGCCCTTTCGCCGCAGATCAAGAGCCTGAACTATCTGAACAATATTCTGGCGAAGATCGAGGCGATCGACGCGGGCTGCCTCGAAGCCGTCATGCTCAATCACGAGGGCTACGTCGCCGAATGCACGGGCGACAACATTTTCATCGTGACCCGCGGCAAGCTGCGCACGCCCGCGCCGCACTGCGGTCTGCTCGGCGGGGTGACCCGGCGGCTGGTGATGGCCTTCGCCCAGAAGCGCGGGATCGCGGTCGAGGAGACGACGCTGACGCGGACCGATTTGTATTACGCCGATGAGATGTTCATCACCGGCACCGGCGCCGAGGTCTGCCCGATCAACGAGATCGACAAGCGACCGGTCGGCGACGGAACGCCCGGGCCGATCACAAAGCAGCTCATCGCCGACTTCCGCGCGCACATCCAGAGCGGCGAGGAATTGCTATAGTGCCGATCGCACGCGAAGGGTTCCGCGAAATCGCCCTGGCGACTTTGTTCTGTGGCGTACCCGGGGCGGCGGGCGTCTATCTCGCCGTCACGGGCCATCCCTGGTATCTGCTGCTCGCGCCGCTGTTGGCGGTGTGGGTCTTTGTGCTGGCCTTCTTTCGCGACCCGCGGCGTGCGATTCCCTCGGAGCCGGGTGTACTGGTTTCGCCGGCAGACGGCCGTGTCACCGAATCGACACGCCTCGAGCGGTATGACGGGTTCGACGGTCCGGTTTTGAAGATCAGCATTTTCCTCTCGGTGTTCAACGTTCACGTGAATCGCATGCCCTGCGGCGGGCGCATCGAATCGGTGACGCACAAGCCGGGGGAGTTTCTCGATGCGCGGCATCCCGAATGCGGCGTGCGAAACGAATCGTGCACAACCGTGATCGCCCCCGACGACGGCACGCCAGGCCCGGTAATCGTGCGCCAGATCGCGGGGCTGATCGCGCGGCGGATCATCTGCCACGCGGCCGCGGGCGATCACGTGACGCGCGGGCATCGCTACGGATTGATCAAATTCGGCTCGCGAACCGATGTGATCGTGCCGGCGGATCGAGGCCTGGAGCTGGCCGTCAAAGTCAACGATTCGGTGCGCGGCGGCAGCGATATAATCCTGCGGCGGCGCGGGTAAGCATCGGTTCGATTGCTTACGCAATCGGCTCCTTGAGAAGCATCGTATCATGCGCATCGTCAAGCTCGGCCCCGAACAGAAGCGCGCCCGTCGGCGGGAGCGCGCGCTCAAGACCGTGGCCGTGTTGCCGTCGCTGGCGACGCTGGGCAATCTCATCTGTGGCGTCGGTGCGATCTACATGTGTCTGCTGTCGATCCACGCGGCCGGCGGCGATCGCGAGATCCTCGCCATGGGGAGCGAGCGGCTTGAGCGCGTCTTCCCCACGTTTCTGTCGATCGGAGCGTATTTGATCGTCCTGTCGATGTTCTTTGACGGGATCGACGGCCGCCTTGCGCGCTTCACGCGCAAGACGAGCGAATTCGGCGCGCAGCTGGACAGCCTCGCCGACGTGGTGAGCTTCGGCGTCGCACCGGCGATGCTGGTCATCACCATCGCCCATCCGGGACAAATTTCGGAATTGTCGCGATTGCAACTGATTTACTGGCGGGCCGAGTGGGTCATGGCAGCGGTGTTTGTCTGTTGCGCCGCGCTGCGCCTGGCTCGCTTCAACGTGGAGAACGTGCAGGATGAATCCGCGCACATGGGCTTCCGCGGGCTGCCGTCGCCCGGAGCGGCCGGCGCGATCGTCGGACTGGTGATTTTTCATCAGGACACGCTGCGCGACCTGCGCGAGTTCGCGCCGCTTTGGGCGTCGCAGGCCCTGGCGCTGCTGATGCCGCCGTTCGCGATGCTGCTGGGCCTGCTCATGGTCAGCCGGTTCCGCTATCCGCACATCGTGAATGCCGTCTTGCGCGGGCGCAGACCCTTCCGACAGGTCGTGGCGCTGGTGATCGTGCTGCTGATCGGTTTCGTCGTGCAGCCTCAATTCACGCTCGCACTGACAACTGCGGCATATGCCTTGAGCGGGCCGATCGCTGCCGCCTGGCGGCGATTCACAACCGATGCGACTGCGGCGTCGACGCAGACCGCACCGGCCGCGACGGATTCGGTCGTGCCGGCCGAAAACGACGACTCACGCGATGAGTTTGAGGACTCGGCTCGCCACGCGGGGTGATGCGTTCAATCCATCGCGCGGTTGGACGTGGTCGGCGGTTTCGAAAACTGCGATAGATAATCGATCATCTTCTGCGCCGGCGCAAAACCCATCTCGCGCGCGAGGAGCGTGTGCTTCCACGCAAGATCGTCCTTTCGCAAGCCCGCGTACGCCGCACCGAGCGCCGCGTGCGTTCGCGCTCTGTCCAGACCGGTCAGCGACGGCGAGGCGGCCAGCGCGCGTTCCAATGACTCAACCGCCGTCACGGTATCACCGCGCGCGAACTGAACCACACCGAGATTTGACCACGCGAAGGACAGGGTCGGATCGATCTCGATCGCGCGACGCAACGCCAGCTCGGCCGCACCGTGCTTCGACGCCTGCAACTGCGCTTCGCCGAGATTGCACTGCGCCACGGCGCATTCGGGGTCCAGTTCCACTGCGCGCGACCAGAGTGCCACCCCATCGCGCCAGATTGCCGACTGCTTCCGCGTGATCGGCCATAGCACCGCACAGGCGGCAAGCACCGCGACCAATCCGCTCCACCACATCGTCCTTGAATTGCGAGACAGGCTCGCCAGCCCCGCGGCGAGCAGGACAATCAACGGCATCGTCGCCAGGTAAGTGTAACGGTCGGCCGTCAGTTGCTGGCTGATCTGAATCAACCCGGCGTTGGGCAGCAGGATGATGAGGTATGCCAGCCAAGCCGCGAGACATTGCGGCCCGCGGCGGAGAGATCGAATGCACCAATACGTAACAAGCAACACGGTCACCGCGCACGCCGCATAGGGCATCCGAATGATGGAGAGGTTCGCGGGAAGGCGGACGTACGGCGTCAGGCGCTTGGGCAGGATCGTTTGAATTACCCCTGCGGCATATGCATACGATGCGTTGGCGATTCGCGCCAAGGCGTTGAACTCCGCCAGCGGCGCGCGCGATTCGTTGAAATCCTTGGCCTGCGCGGCGTAGATGGACACGACAACGGCAATGATGACGAACGGCACCTTCTCCATCACCAGAACAGGGCGTGATATTCGCCGCGACGGCTCACTCGCATTCTGTTCCGTCGTGCAACGGATGAACAACCAGTCGAGTATCAGCAGCACGGCCGGAAACGACACCGCGACGGCCTTGAACAACACCGCCACGACGTAACAGGCGAAGCACACCGTGAGCCACGTGTTGCGCCGCCCGTGCGCCGCCAGCCGCCAGGCGCGCAGATACGCTCCGATCGCCAGTAGAAAAAATAGCGCCGCCGGGAGATACGGTTGACACGATGCCCATGCGACTGCTTCCACGCGCAGCGGATGCACCGCGAACGCCAGCGTTGCGACGGCCGCCGCAACGCGAAGTCGATCCACCGTCGCGTCGCGCGGCCCGTGCGCGCGCAGCAAGGCGAACATCACGCCATACAGCACGGCGCACGTCACGCCATGCAGGACGATGCTGACCAGGTGATAGCCGCGCGGGTCCAGGCCGAACCATTTGTACTCCGCGCCGAGCAGCATCCACGCGGCCGGCTGCCAGACACCGAGGTGATAGGTTCGCCACGCCCAGCGAAGCGGCTCAAGTCCGACGCCGCGATAGGCTTCGTTCTGGACGAAGTTGCGATCATCGTCCCAGTTGACGAAGTCGTTGTTCGCACAGTCCCAGAACGCCGCGACGGTCACCAGTGCGACGGCGATGCCCAGGGCGAGCGTCATCCGAGGCCGGTTCGGCTCCGCGTGGTCGCGGTTGTGTGATGAGCTTTGCCATGCTGTTGCAGCAGGGGCCGCGTTCATGGGCGACATCGTCGGGCGCGATGCATCAGAAGACAAATGCCGCCTCGACGCACTTGGCACGTTGCATTTGGGAAGCGTCATGTTGTTGACGGTCAACGCGCGGACGCCGGCGTGGGATGTCAAATCGGACCTGTGCCGACTCGTGAAGCCTCCGGGTCGGAATTCTCGCCCCCCGAGCACGACCCCAGACCGATCGCGGCCCGGCACACTGGTTGCTCCAACGCTCGGCGGTCAAGAGACGGGCGAAGCGGGGTCGCCCGGAGAGGGATTCGCCGCGAGGCGAGGGGGAGGAGAGAGGCCGTGGACGAAAATTCATTCCAGAAGAAGCTGGCCGAACTGGTGCAGGAGATCGGGAATCTGCCGGAGTCGGAGAAGTCAAAGTTCACGGCGCTGGCCGAGCAGACCAAGGAGCGACACGAGAAGCTGCGCAAGACCGTGAGCAGCCTTCAGGATTCGATCGATTACCTGCGGCTGTCGATCAAGTACTTGCTCTTCGATCTGGAGGCGACGCGGCGCGAGAACGCGTATCTGCGCAAGATGCTGGAAGAACAATCAGGCAATCAGTGAATCCGCTCATCCACCGCATTCGTTCATTCAAAAAGCTCAATGCGCATTGAAGCCGACGGATGGCGATCCGACGGCTTCCGCGCGCGGAGCACAGCGCGGTAACGATCGAGGTTCGGCATGTGAATCGTCAACGGAGATCATCGCAGCGGCGGGAGCGCGACGGTCTGAACCGACACAATTGCCGCATGGGCGCGCAGCGCATCGAGCACGTGCGCCGGCGGCTGGGCATCGAGCCGCAGAACCATCAGCGCCGTTCGATCGCGGCGTGACAGGAACATGTCCGCGATGTTGATCTGCCGATCGCCGAAGAGCGTCCCCACCACGCCGATCACGCCGGGCCGATCATCGTTGAAGATCAGGACGAGCGGCCCCTCGGGCACCATTTCCATGCGATAGCCGTCGATGGCGAGGATGCGCGGGCGACCGTCGACGAACACGGCCCCTTCGACGGCGTGCTTCGCGCCGCGCCGCTCGATCTCGATGGTGACGGTTTCGAGGTAATCCCGCTGGGCGGAGTGTGCCGCGTTCTGCACGTCGATGCCGCGCTGCCGGGCGAAGGCGGCGGCGTTCACGAGGTTCAGCCGCCCCTCGATGTGCGGACTCATCAGTTCGGCGAGGGCCTGTAACGCGAGCGTCGGACACAACGCGGTGAGATGCTGCTCGCCATGTGTCGCAAGTAAGACACGATCCACGCCGTCGGCGCAGAACGGCGCCAGCACGGCGGCCATCCGCGCGGTCAGATCGAGATACGCCCGGTCGCGGTCGGTCAGATTGGCCGGCAAACCGGCGACGTTCACCGCCCCGCGGATGCGCCCGTGCAGCAGGTAATCGAGCAGTTCATCGACCGCGTCGGTGGACACGGCGGTTTGTGCTTCGGCGGTAGATGCGCCCAAGTGCGGCGTGAGAACAATGTTCTTCGCGCCTGGCAGCGGGCTGCCGACCGGCGGCTCGTTGGCGAAGACGTCGATCGCGGCCCCTGCAAGCCGGCCGCTGTTCAATGCGTCGGCCAGCGCGGACTCGTCCACCAGCGCGCCGCGGGCACAGTTGACCAGCACGGCCGACGGTTTCATTCGGGCGAGCTGCGCCGCGCCGATCAGATGTTTGTTGTCGCCCGTGAGCGCGGCGTGCAGCGTCAGACAATCGACGCGACCGAGCAGATCGTCCAGGCTCGGCGCGATCCGCACCGCGCCGTCCAGCGCCGTCTCGCCGCTGACAAACGGGTCAAACGCCCACACGTCCATTCCGAACGCCAGCGCCCGCTCGGCCACCGCCCGGCCCACGCGACCCAAACCGACGATGCCGAGCGTCTTGCCGGCCAGTTGCCGCCCGACGAAGGCCGCCCGATCCCACGCGCCATTGCGCACGTGCGCGTGCGCATCCGGGATGCGGTGCATCAACGCGAGCAGCATCGCCATCGTGTGCTCGGCCGTGGAGATCGTGTTGGCGTCGGGCGTGTTCATCACGAGCACGCCGGCCGCCGTCGCCGCGGGCACGTCGACGTTGTCGACACCGACTCCGGCACGCGCGATGACGCGCAGCCGACCGGGTTTGGCGAACACCTCGGCGGTGACTTTCACACCCGAGCGAATGATGAGACCGTCGTAATCGCCGACGATCGCCGCAAGATCGGCCGGCGACAGTCCGGTGCGCACGTCGACCAAAAGACCCTGCGTGGCGCGCAGGCGGGCGAGGCCTTCTTCGGCGATCTTGTCGGCGACGAGTACTTTCAAATCCGCCATGAGCTGCAAGCCTTACGCCTTGAACCGATCCGATTGCTCGCGCGATCGGCTTATTGAATGACGCATCACGCCGTCGTACTTCGATTGGTTCGACGCGTCCCTAATCGACGTTCTTTGCTTCGACCTTGATGACCATATCGTGCATCGCGGCGATCTCGGCCACCAGTTCCGCCGTGGGCTTGTCGCCCAACTGGATCGTCGCCACGGCGGCCTTGGCCCCCTGAAAGACCGTGTTGTTCATCCCTTCGACGTTGATGTTCGCCCGGCGCAGCTTGTCCAGCACAGCCGCCAGCACGCCGACCTTGTCGTAGTGCCGCACGACGAGGTGGCACTTCACCGGCGGGTTCGGCTCGATGTTCACGCAGTTCGGCGCTTCGCCCGTAGTCATGAAACACTTCACGATGCGAACGGCCTCATCGGCGATGGCGCTTTGCGCCTGCTCGGTCGATGCGCCGATGTGGTGCGTGCCGACCAGCCCGGGCAGGTCGAGAATCTCATCGGCGAAGGCTTCCTTTCCGCCGGCCGGCTCGGGGTCGAAGACATCCAGGCCGGCGCGAAGACCGCGCGTCTTCATCGCGTCGATCAGCGCTTTTTGATCCACCACGCCGCCACGCGACGTGTTGAGAAAGATCGCGCCAGGCTTCATCGCCGCGAACATCTCGGCGTTGAACAGTTTTTTCGTCTCCGCGGTCTGCGCCAGATGCACCGACACCACGTCGGCCTTCTGGCACAATTCGCGCACGGTTTCGCACCGGCCGATACCCAATTCCTCCGCGCGCAACGGCGTCAGCGAACGCGACCATGCAATGACCGGCATCTCGAACGCCCTGGCCCGCCGCGCGACGGCCTCGCCGATCTGTCCCATGCCGACGATGCCGAAAACCTTGCCTTTCAACCCGTCGGCCTTCGAATACTCCTTCTTGTTCCACTGGTGCGCCCGCAGATCGGCCGTGTTCTGCGGGATGCGCCGATCAATCGCCAGCAGCAGGCCCATCGTCAGCTCCGCGACGGCGACTGCGTTCTTGCCGGGGCAGTTCGCGACGAAAATCCCCCGGCGGCTGGCGGCGGCCACGTCGATCGTGTTCACGCCCGCGCCCGCGCGGATGATCAGTGCGAGATGCTTTCCGGCGTCGATCACCTCGGCCGGCACTTCCCGGCCGCGCACCACGAGGATGTCCGCATCGGCGACGGCCCGGGTCAGTTGCTCCAGCGTCAGATCGGGCTGGTAGGTGGTTTGCAGACCCAGCTCGCGAAAGGCCGCCAGCTTGTCTTCGGGAAACTTTTCTGCAATCAGCAGCCGCATGGTGAACCCCGTGGCGTCGTGCAGTGCCCCGCGACGCTTTGTCGCGTGAAAACGGGGTTCATTGTGCCGCGCGGCACGAAGTCGCACAACCGAGCGATTGGATCGTATAATAAACCGGAGCGAGGCATCGCGGCCGAACCACGGCGTGACCGCGTCGCATGGAAGGGTTGAAATGAAGCCATTGCGGGAAGCACTGGAAGACGCGCTGGGCGCTCGCCCGTTCCAGCCGATCGAGGTCGTGCTGAAGGGCGGTCGCCGGTTTGAGATTCGTCATCCCGAAGCGCTGGCGCTGGAGGCCGGCAGCCAGGCGGGTGAAATCATGACGCCCGACGGCGAGACGCACGACTTTGACGCGTCGCAGTTGACAACGGTCCGCCGGCTGAAGGCGTCGTCGCCCGGAGAGCCGGGTCGCGCGAGTTAATCGACGGGAATCCCTTCGAGGCACGAAAGATCGCGTGTCGGATACGGCTTTTATTCTCATTGTGGAAGACGAGCGCTCGCATGGTGAGGCCATCAAGGAGGGCCTCGAGCGTGCAGGGCACGTCTGTCATCTGGTCGAGTCGGGCGACGAGGCCGTGTCGTCGATGCGCGCGCGCCCGCCGCACGTGGTCATTACCGACTACCGCCTGGGCGGAAAAGTGAACGGATTGGAGGTGCTGTACGCGGCGAAATCGGTCAGCACGTGGACGCAGGGCATTCTCATCACCGCGCACGGCGACGAACGGCTGGTGCGTGACGCGCTCGTGGAAGCCGGGGCGTTTGATTACCTGCCCAAGCCGCTGGACCTCGAGCGGTTGCGCGATGCGGTGCAGCGCGCGGCGCGCAAGGCCATGACCCTGCGCGAGAACTTCATGCTCCGCGAGCAGTTGGGCCAGGCCTGTTCGTTTGAGGGCATCATCGCGGCGAGCAGCGCGATGCGCGGCGTGCTCGATCGCGTGCGCCGGCTGGCCAACACCAAGCTCACGGTTCTGATCTACGGCGAATCGGGCACGGGCAAGGAGCTGATCGCTCGTGCGATTCACAACAATTCCGACCGCCGCCGCAAGCCGTGGATTCCCGTCAACTGCGCCGGCATCTCCGAGGGCATTCTCGAATCCGAGCTGTTCGGGCACGTCAAAGGCGCGTTCACCAACGCGCTCACCGACCGGCGCGGGTTGTTTGAGGAGGCTGACGGCGGCACGATCTTTCTCGACGAGATCGGTGACATGCCGCTGACGATGCAGAGCAAGCTGCTGCGCGTGCTGGAGAACGGCGAGGTCGTGCGCGTCGGTTCGAGCAAGCCCATCAAGGTGGACGTGCGCGTCGTGGCGGCGACGAACCGCGACCTGAAGGAGGCCGTGAACAAGAAGGAGTTCCGCGAAGATTTGTTCTTCCGCATCAATCAGGCCGACATCAACCTGCTGCCGCTGCGCGATCGCAAGGAGGATCTCGCGCCGCTCATTCACCATTTCATCGAGCAGGCCAACGAACTGCACGGCAAAGAGGTGAAACACATCACGCCGGAGTGCCTGCGCCTGCTGATGAACTATCGCTGGCCCGGCAACGTGCGCGAGCTGCGCAACGCGATCAACCAGATGGTCGTCTTCTCATCGGGTGATACGCTCGACGTCAAGGACCTGCCCGCGACGCCGCCGATCAGCGCGACGACCGACATCGTACCGGTGCGCCCACGGCCGTTCAGCGCGACGTTAAAGGAGCTCGAAGTCGTGGCGATCCAGCACGCACTGGCCGCGAACCAGGGCAACCGCGAGAAAGCCGCGAAGCAACTCGGCATCGGCGCACGCACGCTGTATCGCAAAATAAAGGAATACGGCATTCAGTAGGATGCGTCCCGGACGCATCGGAAATCGCGCGACAATAATTCTTGCTGGCGCAGGGTGGGCATGGCCCGCCTTTTCTCTCACGGTTCACAGCGATCGCATGCACTCTCCACGTGACGCACAACTCATGCAGCGTGCCCTGGAACTCGCACGGTGCGGCGAGGGATTCGTCGAGCCGAACCCGATGGTCGGCTGTGTGATCGTGCGAAGCGGGCGGATCGTCGGCGAGGGATATCACCGCCGATTCGGCGGTCCGCACGCCGAGGTCTTCGCCCTGCGGCAGGCCGGCAAGAGGGCACGCGGCGCGACCGCGTACGTCACGCTTGAACCGTGCAGTCATTTCGGCAAAACGCCGCCCTGTGCCGACGCGTTGATCGACGCCGGCGTGAAGCGCGTCATCGTGGCAACGTGCGATCCGAACCCGCGCGTCAGCGGCCGCGGATTGAAAAAGCTGCGAGCGGCCGACATCGACGTGCGCATCGGCCTGCTGGAGGCAGAGGCGCAGCGTCTCATCGCACCGTTTGCGAAACTCATCCGCCGGCGCACGCCGTATGTCATCCTCAAGTGGGCGCAATCCTTGGACGGGAGATTGGCTACGCACCGCGGCGATTCAAAGTGGATCACGTGCGAGGCCAGCCGCGCGGCGGCCCATGCCATTCGCGCCCGCGTCGATGCGGTGCTGGTGGGCATTGAGACCGTTCTCGCGGATGACCCCGACCTGACGGCGCGGCATGTCCGGCCGCGGCGCGTGGCCACGCGGGTGGTGTTGGACAGCCGTCTGCGCACGCCGCCGAGGTGCCGGCTGGTCCGTACCGCGCGGCGTGCGCCGGTGCTGATCGTGACATCCACCGCGCGCGCACGGGATCGCGCGGCAGTCGCGCGGTGGTCGCGAGCAGGGTGCGAGGTAATCGGCGTGCCGGTTCGCGGCGGGCGGCTGGACCTGCGGCGGGTGCTGTTGGAACTGGGCCGCCGCAGCATGACGAATGTCATGGTCGAAGGCGGCCCGAAGGTGCTTGGAGCGTTCCTGTCGGCCGGGCTGGTCGACGAGGGGCGGGTGTTCGTCTCGCCGAAATTGCTGGGTGGCGAGGGACCGCACGGGCCGATGGGAGAGTTCGCCGTGCCGGCCGTCCGCCGGGCGCTGTCTCCCCGCGTTGAGCGGATCGAGGCAATTGGCGAGGATTTGTGTTATATTATGAGCTTTCGCGGCGGCTGATGGTCGCCGTTCGCCGGACAAGGTCAACCGCCATGCAAACCATTCATCGACGCGCTGCCGCGGCGCTGGTGGGCAGTCTGCTTGTTGCCACGAACGTCGCCTCGGGGCAGGTCGCGCCCGAGGCGGCCGAGATTCTGCGCAAAGCCGCCCAGGTCGCCGCATCCCTGAAGTCGATCGGCTATTCCGCCAAGTATGTACCCGAATCACAAGATAAAACGGGCTTGCCGGCCATCGATGCAACGGTCATTGCCACGCGCGGTTCAAGTTCATCATCTCACCGCATTTCCATCATGGGCACGACCCAATCACCCCACCAGCCACGGCAAGCCGCCTTCGCCTATGCCTGCGACGGTGCAACCGTGTACTGGGTCGATCACAACGAAAAGAAGTTCTCCTTCGCTCCGGCGGCGCAATCCTACTTTATTGAGCGTCAGGCCGTGTTCCCGGAGCACTATTTTTCCGCCGACGCGTACGAGCAGGAATTGAAAGCGCCGCGCGTGAACCTGCAGCCGTCGCAAACAATAGGCCAAGTGCCCTGCCACGTTGTTAAGATTGAATACGATCCGCGAGGGCAGGCGTCTGCGGTGTTCTTTCTCGGGCAACGGGACTTCATCCTGCGACGGATCGAGCGGCGGTCCAACCAGCCCGGCATCGGACAGTCACAAGGGAGTGTTTTTTCCGTCTCGTCCATGCAAATCAACCCGACAATCTCCGATGAGGTCTTCACGCCCAAGCCTCCCGAAGGCTTCAACGAACAACCGATGCCGGCAGCGCGCGTGCGACCCGCACCGCCGCCCGAAACATCGACCAATGGCAAGCACGCCGACCGCACCGCGACCGGTCCCCTCGCTCCGGATTGGACGCTCAAGTCGATGGACGGGCGCGACGTGCGGCTGGCCGATCTGCGCGGGCGCGTCGTGCTGCTGGATTTCTGGGCGACCTGGTGCGGGCCGTGCCGGATGGCCATGCCGGGCGTGCAGCGACTGCACAACAAGTTCGCCGGAAAGCCCGTGAGCATTTTCGGCGTGAACTGCCTGGAGCGCGGCGGCACCGATCGCGCGGTGCAGTTCATCCGGGACAAGGGCTACACCTACCCGCAATTGATCGACAACGGATTCGTGGCCAATGCTTACGGCGTGCGCGGAATTCCTACTTTTGTCGTGATCGGCCCTGACGGCCGAATTCTCTTCCGCGGCAGCGGTTACAGTCCGCAGCAGGAAGAAAAGATCGAGTCCATCATCGAAAGCGCCATTCCCAACTAGCGCCTGCGTGGTCGCGGCGAAAACCACGATCGCGGGAGCGAACCGCCCGATCCCCCTTGAGGCCGCGAGCGTCCTGATCCAGACTTGCGGCCCGTGAAGATACCGCAATCCGATTCACCGCATCCCGATCCTGGCTCGCGCGCACGGTACGGTCGTTCGCTTCACCTCGCGTTCTGGCTGATCCTTGTCGGGGCGGCCGTGGTGCGCTGCGCCGGATTGGGCAGCTTGCCCCCGCCGCTCAACCAGGACGAAGCATCGCGCGGCTACGACGCATGGGCTCTGCTGGAAACCGGGGCCGACCGCCACGGTGCGGCGTGGCCCTTCTTCCTTCGCAGCTTCGGGCCGGGCGATTACACCGCAGCCCTGTCAACGTACCTGACGATGCCCTTCGTGGCGATCCTCGGGCCTACTCCGACCGCAATACGCCTGCCCACGGCGATCCTGTCGGTCTGCACGGTCGCCATGCTGTTCGCACTCGTTCGACGGCGCCTGGGGGACGGCCCGGCGCTGGTTGCTGCCTCGATTCTGGCACTTGATCCGTGGCACGTCGGCCTGTCGCGCACGGCGCACGAAGCAGGCTTTGCGCCGTTCTTTCTCATTCTCGCGCTGCTCGGGCTGGACCGCGCCGGCTTGTGGCCGGCGGACACGGAATCATCGGCGAAGCCAATCAACCCATCGGCGTCACGACGGGAGCAATGGGTCGCCGCGGCCTTTGCCGGCCTCGGACTGGCCTGTCACGCCTGGGTGTATCCCGCGACGCGGCTCTTTACGCCGCTGTTCCTCGCTGCGTATGCGATCCTCTACCGACGCCCCCTCAAGCGTATGTTGGACTCTCCCTCGCAACGCGTCATCGTGATGGCGGGGTTCGCCGGGCTGATCGCGGGTACCACGCCCTTGTGCATGACGGCCATCACGCACCCCGAGCAACTGGCGGCCCGTGCGCAAACCGTACTGCTTGATCCCGCTGCGGGCAGGTGGCCGATGCTGCGCAATTTCACTCTGAACTTCGCATCCGATTTTTCGCCGCGTTCGCTCTTCTGGCACAGTGATGACGTGACCGGGGTCTCGTTGCCGGGTGTGGGGCGGCACCTGCCGATCACCGCGCCGCTGGCCCTGGCCGGGCTGCTGGGCATCGTTGCTCAACTGCGACGCGATTGCACGGCGCGGCTGCTGTTCGCCTGGCTGTTGCTTTATCCGGTCCCTGCGGCGATCTGCGGCGACTGGAATCCACACCCGTTGCGATCGGTGGGCGGCGTGCTGCTGTATCCGGTGATGTGCGCAATGGGCGTTGCCGTGTTCACAAGGCGGCGCGTTCCATTCACCGCGGACCGGCTCGCTCGACGCCGGCGCGCGGCGTGGCGCACGATCGCCGCGCTGGCGCTGACTGTGAATGGCGCAGACGCCGCGCGGCGCTACGTCCGGGCGCTGACGGGCGACGGCGCAGTCGGATATCAGGCGGCGCTGCATCGGGCGATGGCCTTTGTCGCCCGGCACGGGCAGGATGCCGATTTTGTTCTGGTCACAAATCGATGTGTACAACCGTATATTTATGCGCTGTGGGTCGAACCGATCGCGCCGAATGCCCTGCGTGGGATGGACTTCGCCGCGGTGCCGGGGGTAAAAGGGTTTGACAACGTCGTCCGGGTCGGTCGCTATTATTTTGTCCCCAAGGACCCCCGCGACGCGGCCGAGGCGGCAGCGCTGTTTCGCAAGCACTGGGACAAGGTGCCGCGAACGGCGATCGGATTGATCATCGCACGTTGCGACGAGGCAGGAACAGGGACGCTTCTGGCGACGTTTCAGACCGGTTCGCCGGACCAAGGGGACTGCTTTGGGATATGGCGGGCGAGCCGGTCAGCCATAACTGATTGAATGACAGTTGGTTACAAGCCGATCTCAGTTGTCCCGAGGCCGAATGGAATGATTGAGGACCGAGTTTCGTTAAAGAGTATTGTGGAGACCGAGGCTCGCACGGCGCGGGCGGGTTCCAGCGGGTGGATCACGGCGCGGGGTGCGGACCTTGTGCGCAAAGGAGTCGGACCGGCATGGTCAATTTAATTAAATCGTCTATTTTAATCGTGGTGCTGGGCGCCGGACTGGGGGCGCGTGCTTCGTTCGCCGTTGCGGGCGAACCGGACGCCATGGAGATTTTGAAGAAGGCCGATGAAGCGACCAAGGAACTGACCGAAGTCAGCTATGACGCCGAATACTTCGGCGAAGGCGCCTATGCGAAGCGCGTGCCGCGCGTGACGGGCAAGGCGATGCTGCGCGAAGGCAAGACGAGCATGCTCGGCGCGCTGTTCGGCGGCAGCCGGCAATTGATTCGTTTCGAGGGCGAGTTCAGCCCGCCGGATTCATCGGTGAAGCAGCCGTTCCTCGTGGCGAGCGACGGCAAGCGTGTGTACAGCCTGGATCCGAGCGAGAAAACGTACACGTCGGCGGAACTGGCCAGCGGCGGCGACATCCTGCTGCGCCAGGGCGCGACCCTCTTCATGCGCGAGTACGTTCACCCGACGCCGTTCAGCGATGAGATCAACGCAACGGTGCAGCGCTACGAAGGCGAGAAGGAAATCGGTGGCGAACCGTGTCACGTGGTCTTTGTGGAATACAGCGGCAACCAGGGCCAGGCCCGATGGTACTTCAGCAAGAATGATTACCTGCCGCGGCGCGTCGATCGCATCAGCAAATCGCGCGACGGCAAAGAGGCCGCCACCGTCCTGTCGGTCAGCAACTTGAACGTCCATCCGAAGCTGACCAGCGATTTGTTCGCGCCGACCAAGCCCGAGGGCTACGTCACCAAGAGCTTCGAGGAAGCCGACGACGAGCCGGAAATGCTGAAGATCGGCACCGCCGCGCCGGACTTTGCCCTCAAGACGCCCGGCGGTGAGAACGTGTCGCTGGCGGGCCTGCGCGGCAACGTCGTCGTGCTGGATTTCTGGGCAACGTGGTGCGGGCCGTGCAAGATGGCCATGCCGGGCGTGCAGCGGCTGCACGAAAAGTTCGCCGGCAAACCGGTGCGCGTCTTCGGGGTGAACTGCTGGGAGCGCGACGGCGACCCGGTGCAGTTCATGAAGGACAAGAAATACACCTACGGCCTGCTGCTCGAGGGCGACGACGTGGCCGAGAAGTTCAAGGTGCGGGCCATTCCGACGTTCTACGTAATCGACCGCGCCGGCAAAATCGCATACGCCGGCTTTTACAAACCGGGCCATGAAGACGAGCTGACCGCCGTCATCGAAAAGGCACTGAAGCAGCCGGAGCTGTAAACGCGAATCAACCAATCGCCGACCATCTCATGCAAGGTCGAGCTACCCTGTATGAACGAGCTGAAGCGCGTCGCGATGCCGCTCATGCAGGGCTGCGCGCAACGCCGCGTGCGCCGGCTTGGCCAGCGCCGGATCGCCCCGCAAGATATCATCGGCGTCCTGCTGGGCCAGCCGAAGCAGCGCCGCGTCCCCGATCAAATCGGCTGCGTGCAACGCAGGCAACCCATGCTGCCTCGCGCCGATCAATTCTCCCGGTCCGCGCAGTCGCAAGTCCTCCTCCGCGATTTTGAAGCCATCCTGCGTCGATTCCATGATGCGCAGCCGCTCGTTGTCCGCTGCGGCACGCGAGTCGGTCATCAGCAGGCATGTCCCCGGCTTCGCTCCACGACCAATTCGCCCGCGCAACTGGTGAAGCTGCGAAAGGCCGTAGCGCTCGGCGTGCTCAATCACCATCACGGTGGCGTTGGGCACGTCGATGCCGACTTCGATCACGGTCGTGGCCACGAGCACGTCGATCCGCCGGGCGAGGAATTCCTTCATGACGCGATCGCGCTCGTCGGCGGCGAGGCGCCCGTGCAGCAATCCGACGGCGCGGCCGGGAAAGACCTCCTGCGCCAGCCGCTGGGACTCGCGCGAGGCCGCTCGAATTTGCTGCGTGTCGGACTCGTCGATGACGGGATAGACCACGTAGGCCTGTTCGCCGGCTGCGAGGCACTGATTGACGAACCGCCACGCAGCCTCGCGCCCGACGGGTGTCACGACGCGCGTCTGAATCGGTGACCGCCCCGGGGGCAACCCCTGTATCGTGGTGACGTCCAGATCCCCGAAGACGGTCATCGCCAGGGTGCGCGGGATGGGCGTCGCCGTCATGACGAGGTAGTGAGGAGACAGCCCCTTCTGACGGAGCACCGCGCGCTGGCGCACGCCGAAACGATGCTGCTCGTCGATGATGACCAACCCCAGGCATTTGAACGTCACGTCGGATTGAATCAGCGCGTGCGTGCCAACGACGAGATCGATCTCTCCAGCGGCCAGCGCACGAAGGGTCGCCGCACGATCGGCCTTGCGCATCCCGCCCGTGAGGCGCGCGAACCGCACGCGGCTGCCTTCGAGGTAGCGCGTGATCGATCGCAGGTGCTGCTCGGCGAGCAGTTCGGTCGGCGCCATGATTGCCGCTTGGGTTCGATTGGCGACGGCGAGCAGCGCGGCGTACAACGCAACAACGGTCTTGCCACAGCCCACGTCCCCCTGAAGCAGTCGGTGCATCGGCCGACGGCGGGCCAGATCGGCGGTGAGCGCGCGAATCGCTCGATCCTGCCCCGGCGTGAGCATGAAGGGAAAGCGGCGTCGTATCCGCGCGTCGATCTCCGGCGTAGACGGCAGCGGCCGCGCCGTATCGCCGGCGCGCGTCGCACGCCGGCGACCGACGGCAAGCTGGAGCAGCAGCAGCTCGTCGTATGCGAGCCGGCGCCGTGCCTGAATCGATTCGCCATCGCTTCGCGGGCGATGCATCCCGCGCAACGCGGCGGCCAGCCCGATCAGCCCGCGGCGCTTCAGGTGATCGGGCGGCAGCGGATCGCGCACCAGCGACAGAAGTCGATCCAGGTGTGCATGAATCAGTCTCGCGATGACCGGCGCCGGCAACTCCTGCGACGCGGGGTAGACCGCCTCGAATCGGGCGGGAGCCGATTCATCCACGGGTGGCGCATCCGCCCCCAGCACCTCGATCTTCGGGTTCACGAGTTGCGGCAAACGCTGAAACTCCGTGACCTTGCCGCTGGCGCGCACGACGTCGCCGCGGCGAATCTTGTCCGCCATCCAGGGCGCGTTGAACCACACGAGGCTGCATCGGCCGGTGTTGTCGATCAAGGTGGCCGTGGTGCGTCCGCCGCGCCAGCGACCCTCGGTCCGCACGGCGGTGACGCGCCCGACGACGGTGGCGCTGGTGTCGTAATCGAGGTGGATGATCGTGCGCGCTTCGTTGCGCTCGTGTCGATGCGGCAGATGGTAAAGCAGATCGCCACAGGTGCGAATGCCCAGCCGCTCCAGGGCCGCGGCGCGCTTCGGACCGACGCCGGGCAGAAACTGGACCTGGTCGGTCAGCGAGGGCGCGGAGCGGGCGGCAGCAGTGCTCATGGAATAATGAGCTTCATGCCCACGGGGAGATTCCGCGGGTCTTTCAGGCGGTTTCGATTCGCGACAAGAATACGATTGTATTTTAGACCGCTTCCGTAATAGCGCACGGCGAGGCTGTACAGCGTGTCGCCCGGCTCAACGATGTGGACGCGACCGGGCACTTCACCGGGCTGCACGTAGTCCGCCGCCTCATCCGAACCGCCCAGGGTCGCTGATCTGGCGTCAACCTCATCGCTGGCCGCCGGCTGCGACGTCGTTCGTTCCGGAGCAGGGCACCCCGAAAGCGTGATCCACATCGCCGCGCACCAAACGGCCCCCACCGCCGTCGAAACACGGGAGCGCGAGAAGCGAAATGGGTAGCGTGTCGCCATGGCTGTGAAATTGTCGTCTGCGCACGCGGGCGCTGTCAACGCGGGCGGCGGATCGGCCATTGGCGCGTCTCGCTGCGAATGTCGCCGACAATCGACGCGAGAATATCTTCCAGCGTCACGATGCCGAGTTCGTTACCGGTTTTGTCGCGAACCACGGCGAGATGCTGGCGGCTGGTGCGCAGATCCTCCAATGCGTCGATCAAAGGCTCGTCCGGATCGAGGTAACGCACCGGCGTGGCGAGATCGTGGAGAATCACGGCCTGTCCCGCGGCAATCGCGTTGGCATACAGCGCCATCTTCACGTTGACGACGCCGTTCACCTTGCCGGTGGCCGGGTCGCGGATCGGCCAGCGCGTGTAAGGCCGCTCGTGCAGGTAGGCGGCGAGTTCCTCGACGGTCCAGTTGCTCGGCGCGACGCCCGCGGAATGCATCGGAATCATGACATGCCGAACCGTAAGATCGGCGAAGTCGAAGGCCCGCCGGAGCAGTTCGCCGTGCTCCTCCTGGAACTCACCGGCGTCATCGGCGCGATCGACCATGATCTCCAACTCGTCCTCGGTCGGCACCGGCTCCTCGATCCTGATGCGACCGAGGCCAAGCATGCGGACGATGCCGTTGCCGGTCCAGTTCATCACGCGCACCAGCGGCAGGCAGACGATGTGGCAAAGCTGAATCGGGCGAGCCACGAACAGCGCGATGCGCTCGGTGTATTGCAAGGTCAGCGCCTTGGGCAGCAATTCACTTAACACGACCGTCAGGAAAGTGACGATCAGCAGGCCGGTGATGAGTCCGATGGGCCGCGCATAGGACGCGGGCAGAATGAAATTGAGCGGCTGAAGCAGCCAGACGATGAGTCGCGTCATGCTCGGCTCGGTGACGGCGCCGATGAGAAGATTGGTGGCCGTGATGCAGATTTGAATGGTGGCCAGCGAGCCGCTGACGTCCTCCTTCAGACGCGACAACAGCAAGGCGGCTTCGATGCCCTGGCGCCGCAATTCCTCAATTCGCGTGCCGCGCATCGTGACCACGGCGTACTCGGCAGCCACAAAAAAAGCATTCACGCCGATGAGAATCGGCACCAGGAGCAATTGTAGAAACAGGGAAGGCTCGTGCATGGATCGAAAATAACCTACGCGGAGGCGGTCGGATTCGCAAAAATGAGCGAAAGCTCCCGAAGTGAGCAGCGCCCGGCGATCAGGCCGCGTTGGACGCACGACCTACCGACCGTCACGAATTCATTCACACGCCCGGCCTATGCTCGCGATAGATCCAAGCCCCGAGCACCGTCGCGATGCACACTTCCACCAGGCTCCATGGCGCGGCCACCCACAGCCGCCATCCCGTCAGTACATCGAGGTTGCTTAATGTCATCGTCATCACCAGTCCGGAGAGCAGCCACGTAACGGTGCCGGCGAGGACAGCCGTGCGCGGGCCGGCGCCGAAGCGCGTGCGAAAGCCGACGTAGATAAATACCGCCAGAAACCCGATGAGAAATCGCAGTCCCAGATGCTCGAACATCGACGCAGGCGTCATCGGAATCCTGGATTTGAATCGCTCGAAGTATTCCGGGCCCAGCACGAAATGTGCCAGGCAGATTCCGCTCACGTTTACAAACAGCCCTGCCGCCAGGCCGCCAAGAACGAGTCGAGATCGATTGATGGCCATGTGAATAGCCCCGCCTGATGTGCTGCCCACGGCTCATCTTAATCGCGGAAGCAAACGGCGTAGCGTCCCGATCACGGGAACGACAATGGCTGCTGATCCCGGCATTGAGACCCTTTGCCGATGTCTGATTGCTCACGCTTGCCGCCCCTACGCCGTGCGACGTAGAATCGCCTCCGCGCGGACGTGCAGTGCCGCGATGAAGGATGACAACAGGCATGGCAAAGCAACGAGTGGCGATGATCGGCGGCGGGTTGGCGGGGTTGGCCGGGGCGATGAAGCTGGCCGAAGAGGGCGTGGCCGTCGATCTGGTCAGCATGGTGCCGGTGAAGCGATCGCACAGCGTCTGCGCGCAGGGCGGCATCAACAGCGTGAACACCGTGACGCGCTCGCAGGGCGACAGCGAGTGGAAGCACCTCGATGACACGGTCTACGGCGGCGACTTTCTCAATCATCAGCCGCCGGTGAAGGAGATGACCGACTGGGGGCCGAAAATCATCGACCTGCTCGATCGACTCGGCGTGCCGTTCAACCGCACCCCCGAAGGAAATCTCGACCGTCGTCGATTTGGTGGCACGCTCTACAAGCGCACGGCTTTCGCCGGCGCGACGACCGGCCAGCAATTGCTGTACGCGCTGGATGAGCAGGTGCGCCGATGGGAGACCGAGGGGCTGATCACCAAATACGAACACTGGGAGTTTCTGGGACTGATTCTCGACGACGCCGGCGTCTGCAAGGGCTGCGTCATTCAGGACATGTTCTCGATGCAGCTGAAAGCGCTTCGGGCCGACGCGGTCGTGATGGCGACCGGCGGTTGCGGGCTGATCTTCGGCAAGAGCACCATGTCGATGATCTGCACCGGCGGCGCCAACGCGCGGGCCTTCCAGGAAGGCGTGAAGTACGCCAACGGCGAATTCATCCAGGTGCATCCGACGGCGATTCCCGGGGCCGACAAGCTGCGACTCATGAGCGAGAGCGCCCGCGGCGAGGGCGGCCGCGTCTGGGTCCCGCGCAAGCCGCAGGATCCGCGCGATCCGATGACGATTCCCGAAAGCGAGCGCTACTATTTCCTCGAAGAGCGTTACCCGACCTACGGCAACCTCGTCCCGCGCGACATCGCCACGCGGGAAATTTTCGACGTGTGCGTCAACGGCGGCCTGTCGGTGGAGAAGGAAGACCTCTGCGTCTATCTCGATCTGACGCACCTCCCCCCCACCGCCCATCACAAACTCGAAGGCATCCTGGAGATTTACGAAAAGTTCGCCGGCGGCGACCCGCGCACGACGCCCATGAAAATCTTCCCCGCCGTGCACTACTCCATGGGCGGCCTCTGGGTCGATTACGAGAAGGACGCAAAGACCGGCGGGCTGGCGCTCGGCTCGCCGCGCAACCAGATGACCAACGTGCCGGGTGTGTATGCCATCGGCGAGGCGGATTATCAGTATCACGGCGCGAACCGCCTCGGCGCGAACTCGCTGCTTTCGTGCATCTTCGCCGGGCTGATCACGGCCCCCTCGATCATCAACTACTTCAAAGGCTGTAAATCGGCCGCTGCCGATGCCCCAGCCCCCCTGTTTGACGGTGCCGTCAAACGGCACCATGACAAGTTCAAGGCGCTGGCCGCGCGAACCGGCGAGGAAAACGCTTATGAACTGCACCAGGAACTGGGCCGCACGATGACGGCGAACTGCACGGTGGTGCGTTACAACGACAAGATCAAGCAGACGCTGGCGAAGCTCGACGAGCTGGCCGAACGGTACCAGAAGGCCCCGCTATCGGACACGGGCCAATGGACGAATCAGAATCTGTCCTTCGTGCGGGCGCTGGGCGACATGATCGTGCTCGCCAGGGTCATCGCGCTGGGTGCCTTGCAGCGCGACGAATGCCGCGGCGCACACTACAAACCGGACTTTGAAATCAGCGGCCTGGACCCGACCGCCGGCGACATGACGGCGCAGGCGCGCAAATGGTGCCAGCTCTTCAAAAAGCGTAACGACGACTGGCTCAAGACAACCATCGCCGAACACACGCCGTCCGGACCGAAGATGTCCTACGAGGCGGTGGACGTCAGCCTGATTCCGCCGCGACCGCGAACGTACGGCCTGAAGGGCGCGGAGGAAATCGAGCGCATCTGGAAGACGGAATTCTCCGCCGGCAGCGCGGGCACGGAGAAGAAACAGGCTCCGGTCGCCGTTTGAATTGCGCGACGAGGGGCCGCGTTTTCACCACATCGTCCTGACTCGGACCCTATCCAGCAATCGCAGCACGCGACCGCTCCGAGTGGGAGAAGATAAAACCGTCCCCGCCGACATCGACCGTCACGCTATGGCCCGGCGCAAAATCGCCTGACAAAAGGTGCCGCGCCAGCGGATTCTCCACCTCCTGCTGGATGAGCCGCTTGAGCGGTCGCGCGCCGTAGATCGGGTCGTACCCGTCGCTCGCCAGCTTGTCCACCGCCTTGGGGGTGAGCGTCAGCGTGATGCCGCGTTCGGCGAGCCGATCGCGCAAGTGTTTGAGCTGAATGTCCACGATCGACCGCAGGTGTTCGCGCCCCAGACGATGGAAGATGATCGTCTCGTCCACGCGGTTGAGAAACTCCGGCCGGAAGTGCCGCTTGAGATCCTCGCGCACGGCGTGCTCGATCTCCACCTCGGCCGCGCCCGATTCGCTCAACCGCTGGATGTGCTCGCTGCCGATGTTGCTTGTCATTGCGACAATCGTATTTCTAAAGTCGACCGTCCGGCCGTGACCGTCGGTCAGGCGACCGTCGTCCAGCACTTGCAACAGCACGTTGAACACATCGCGATGGGCTTTCTCGATCTCGTCCAGCAGGATCACCGAGTACGGCTTGCGATGCACGGCCTCCGTCAGCCGACCGCCCTCCTCGTAACCGACGTAGCCCGGCGGCGCGCCGATCAACCGCGCAACGCTGTGCTGCTCCATGAACTCGCTCATGTCGATGCGGATGAACGCCGATTCGTCGTCAAACAGAAACGCCGCCAGCGCCTTGCACAACTCCGTCTTGCCCACGCCCGTCGGACCCAGGAACAGGAACGAGCCGATCGGCCGATTCGGATCGCCCAGACCGGCGCGACTTCGCCGAACCGCATCGGCCACGGCGCGCACGGCGTCGTCCTGACCGACGACGCGCTCGTGCAGCCGGTCCTCCATCTTCAGCAGCTTTTCCTTCTCGCCTTCGAGCATCCGTGCGACTGGAATGCCCGTCCACTTGCTGACGATCTCGGCGATCTCCTCGGCCGTTACCTCCTCGCGCAGCAGGCCGCCGCCCTCGCGGTGCAGCGCCGCCAGCTTTTCCTCCGCCTCGTGCATCTGCTTCTGTGCTTCAGGCAGTTCGCCATAGCGGATGCGCGCGGCTTTCTCCAGTTCGCCGCGGCGCTGCGCCTCATCCAACTCGGTCTGCAAAGTCTCGATCCGCTGACGCACCGCCTTGATCGATTCAATCTGTCGTTTCTCGTTCTCCCATGCAGCCGTCAGCGCGGTGTTCCGCTCCTTCAGCTCCGCCAGGTGCTTCTCGTTCGCCGCGAGCTGCTTGCGGCTGGCGTCGTCCTTTTCCTTCTTCAGCGCCTCGCGCTCGATCTCCAGCTGCATGATGCGACGCCGCAGTTCGTCCAACTCCGCCGGCAAACTGTCGTTCTCGATCCGCAGACGCGACGCCGCCTCGTCCATCAGGTCGATGGCCTTGTCCGGCAAATGCCGATCCGCGATGTAGCGATGCGAGAGCGTGGCGGCTGCGACGATGGCGGAGTCCTGAATGCGCACCGCGTGGTGCGTTTCGTACTTGGGCTTCAACCCGCGCAGGATGGCGATCGTGTCTTCCACGCTCGGCTCGCCGACGTACACCGTCTGGAACCGCCGCTCCAGCGCCTTGTCTTTCTCGATGTGCTTGCGGTACTCCTCCAGCGTCGTCGCGCCGATGCATCGCAACTCGCCCCGCGCCAAGGCCGGCTTCAGCAGATTGCCAGCGTCCATCGAGCCTTCCGTCCTGCCCGCGCCGACCACCGTGTGCAGCTCATCCACAAACAGAATGATCGCACCGGCCGACTCGACGACTTCGCGCACGACGGCCTTGAGCCGCTCTTCGAACTCGCCGCGATACTTCGCGCCGGCGATCAACGCCCCCATGTCCAGCGAGACGACGCGCTTGTTCTTGAGCGCTTCCGGCACGTCGCCGGCAAGGATACGCTGCGCCAGCCCCTCGACGATGGCCGTCTTGCCGACCCCCGGCTCGCCGATCAGCACGGGGTTGTTCTTCGTACGCCGCGCCAGCACTTGAATGCAACGGCGGATCTCCTCGTCGCGCCCGATGACCGGATCGAGCTTGCCCTTGCGCGCCAGTTCCACGAGATCGTGCCCGTACTTCTCAAGTGCCTGAAACGTGTCTTCGGGATTCTGCGACGTGACGCGCGCGCCGCCGCGCAACTCGCCCAGCGCCTTCTCGATGGCGGATCGTCCCGCGCCGCTGACCGTGAGAATCTCCCGCGCTTCGCTTTTCACGTCCGCCAGCGCCAGCAGCAAGTGCTCCGTGGAGATGTACTCGTCCTTCATCTTCTCCGCGATCGACTGTGCCGTTTCGATCACGTCCTGCAACGCGCGCGACGGCGACGGCGACGAACCGCTGACCTTCGGCAGTCGACCCAGCTCGGATTGTGCGATCGAGCGAATCTGATTGACGTTTGCTCCGGCCTTCTGCAACAACGGCACAACCATGCCGCCGTCCGCCGCGCTGCCGTGCGCGTCCTCGACGAGTGCGGCCAAGAGATGCAACGGCGAAAGCTCCGGATGGCCCTGCCGGCGCGCGAGCGACTCGGCGCCCTGCAAAGCCTCCATCGCCTTGATGGTAAACTGATCCTGTCTCATGCTTTTTTCTCCGCTGGCGCGGCCCGCCTGTTACTCCAAAGCGCCGCCCCCGCAGGTTATACACGCCGTGTTCCCACAACCCCTGTAATCACAACTCTTTTACAGGCAATTAGTTACGCGGGCGTGGCGGCGCTCGGGCTGTCAGCATGGCAGACTGTTTTTGACAGGTGGCAAACGGGGCGAGGCGGCTGCACGCTCCCCGACGCGCCGAACAGGCGACGGTGTGCGATACTTCCTCAACGCCGCAACGTTAAATGGATGCGGAAATGCCTCGTTGTCCCAGGCTGGTGCCGGGGCCGGGTTCCAAATAAGCGGCCTGACGATTTCACGCCACGGCCCATCGACGACAAGGAGTTCACCATGCGACGCACACTGCTGGTCGGCTTTCTTTTCGGCGCGCTGATCACGCCGGCCCTCGCCGCCGAGCGCCAGTACGCTTTCGAGCAGATCGAACTCTCCAACGGCATGAAGGTCATCTCGCTGGAGGATTTCTCCTGCCCCATCGTCGCCGTGCAGGTCTGGTATCACGTCGGCGCGAAGAACGAGGAAGAGGGGCGGCAGGGCTTCGCCCACATGTTCGAACACATGATGTTCCGCGGGACCGACCGCCTCAACGAGACGGCGCACTTCGACAACATTCGTCGCGTCGGAGGCGATTGCAACGCCTACACTTCGTTTGACCAAACCGTCTACGTTCAGGAAGTGCCGTCGAACCAGCTTGAACTCGTCCTCTGGCTTGAGTCCGAACGCATGGCGTTTCTCAAGATCGATCAGAACGGATTCGACACCGAGCGCAAAGTCGTGGAAGAAGAACTGCGCCAGGGTCACAACCGACCCTACGGCCGAGTCCCCGAAAAACTCCTCGCCGAAATCTACGGCGACAAGCCCTACGGCTGGACGCCCGGTGGGCAGATTTCGCACCTGCGCAAGACGCCGCTGGAGGACATCTCCGCGTTCTGGGACAAGTACTACCTTCCGAGCAATGCGACGCTCGTCGTCGTCGGCGCGGTGAAGCACGCCGAGGTGCAGGGGCTAGCGAAAAAGTATTTTGACTGGATCCCCGGCGGGCCGAAGCCCAAGCCGGTGATGGCGCCGCCGATCAAGCAGTCCAAACCGCGCGCCGTGACCATCAAGGAAGACAAAGGACCGTTGCCGATCCTCGGCACGGTTTATCGCACCGTGCCGATGACCCATCCCGACGCCCTGCCGTTGCAGATGTGCCTGGGCATTCTCGGCGGCGGTGAATCGAGCCGCCTTTACCAGGACATCGTGAAGGACAAAAAGATCGCGCAGGTGGCGCTGGGCGGCGCGTTCGCGCTGGAAGCCGACGGCTTCGCCGGCGCGGGCGGTGTGCTGCTGCCGCTGGTCGGCAAGAAGAAAGAGCTTATGCAGACCATCCGCGAGCACATCAAAAAGATTCGCAGCGAGCCGGTCACCGAGGAAGAACTCACGAAAATGAAGAACCAGATGCGCCGCGGAGAGATCGCCGGCGCGCTCACCGTCGCCAGCAAGGCCGGCCAACTCGGCAGCTACGCCGTCCTCTACGGCGATGCCGAGCGAATCAACAAACGCCTCGCGGAGATCGACGCCGTCACCGTGGCGGACATTCAGCGCGTCGCGAAGAAATACCTGATCGACAAGCATCGCATTGACATCACCGTCGAGCCGAACGTCGCCGGCGCCCTCGGGTCGCTGTTCGGCGGCAAGGGCAGCGAGGACGAAGGGCCCGAGCCGCCCAAGCTCGAGAACCGCATTGCCAAGCGCACCGGTCCCAAGGCCGAGGCGAAGCGGCCAGAAGGTTTCCCCGACCAGCCGCCCGCCGGAAAGATGATGGACGATCTGCCGCCGATTCCGTACACCGAGAAGAAACTCGACAATGGTCTGCGTGTTGCGGTCGTGGCGAACCACGAAGTGCCGATGGTCACGATGGTCCTCGGCATCAAGAGCGGCGCCTGGACCGAGAAACTCCCCGGCACGGCCATGACCGCCATGGCCATGCTGACCCACGGCACCAAGACGCGCACGGCCAAGCAGCTCGCCGAGACGCTTGAGTTCAACGCCATCTCGCTCGGCGGATCGGCCGATATGGACACGGCGCGGCTCACCTGCTCGGCGATGCTGCCGCAACTGGACCTGGCAGGCGAACTGCTCGCCGACGTGCTGCGCAACCCGACCTTCCCGAAGGACGAGTTCACCATCATGCAGCAGCAGCAGAAGATGGGCATGCTCATCTCCACGAAAACGCCCGAGTACCTCGCCGAACGCGAAATGCGCCGGCAGATGTACGGCAGCCATCCCTACTCCCGCACGCCCTCGGGCGAGTTGGAAGACCTCGACGCCGTCACGATCGAAGCCCTGCGCGAATGGTGGGCCGAGCATGTGCGACCGGAGAATTGCGTCCTGTACTTCGCCGGGGACATCACGCCGGACGACGCCTTCAAGCTGGCCGCCAAGCACCTGGGCGATTGGAAGGTCGAGGGCACGTTCACGCCGCCGACTCTGCCAGAGGCCCCCGGCCCCAAGCAGACCCATATCTACCTCGTCGATCGCCCCGGCAGCGTGCAGAGCCAGATTCGCATCGGCCATCGCAGCATCACGCGAAGCGACCCGGCCTATTTCACCAGCCGCGTCCTCGGGCAGATCTTCGGCGGCGGATTCAACAGCCGGCTGAACAAGGCCGTGCGCGTCGAGAAGGGACTGACCTACGGCGCACGCGGCGGGTTCAACGCGCGGCGCTTCGGCGGTGAGTTACAGATCAGCACGTTCACCAAGACCCCCAGCACGGCCGAGACGGTCAAAGTCGTGATGAATGAAATCGAGAAGATGCGCGCGGCCCCGCCCGAAGCCGGCGAATTAAATGACACAAAAACCTATATCGTGGGGTCTTTCCCAGGGGATCGCGAAACTCCCGAAGCGACGGTCGGCGATCTCTGGATGATCGAAACGCAGAACCTGCCGAGCGATTACCTCCAACGGCTGCTCAAGGGCGTGCGCGACACGACAGCCGACGACGTGCTCAACGCCGCCAAGTCGCTGATCGACCCGAAGAACATGACGGTGATCGTGGTCGGCGAGGCGAAGCAGATCAAGAACGATCTCGAAAAGATCGCGCCGGTGACCGTGGTCAACGCTCCGGCGGGGGAGGAGGAGGCAAGGGATGGCGAAGCCGCGCCGGGCGGGGAGGAAAAACCGTAGCAATCGTCAAAGGAGCGCATGATCGCGCCGGCGAGCCATGCTAACTCGATGGCGGGCAGTGCTAGCCCTACGCCGGAAACTGAAAATCCACCACCTGCATCTCGACGCTGCGGCGGCCGTTCCATTCGTTCAGCGTCGGCTTGAACGCGATCCGGCAGCGGCGATGATCCAGCAGCATCGGGCGAAACTCGGCCATCCCGAAGGCGATGGCTTTGCAGGTGCAGCGCCCGTCGCTCACCGTGACCTGCATGTGCCGCTCGCCGTTGCCGACGAGGCGAGGCTCGCCGACGACGTCGAGCCAGCCGGTGGCGAGCTTGGGGGCCGGGTTCCCGGCCCCGATCGGCTCCAGCCGGCCCAGATCGGCCACGAGCGATTCATCAAGCTGGTCGAGCCGCACCTCGTCGTCCAAGTGCAGGCGCGGCGCGAGATCAGAATGCGTGAGCACCTGGGCCGCACGAGCCTGAAACGCCTCGCGAAACGCGTCGATCTTCTCGGTGGCGATCTTCAACCCCGCCGCCATCGCGTGCCCGCCGAAGCTCAACAGATGCCCGCGGCAATCGGCCAGCGCCTCGACCAGCGAAAAGTTTCGCACGCTGCGCGCCGAACCCTGACCCGTACCGTTATCGACCGCGATCATCACGGCCGGTCGGCCGAACGCATCGGCGATGCGCGACGCGACGATGCCGATGACGCCGGCGTGCCAACCCTCTGACGCCAGCACGACGGCGCGTACGTGATCGGCATCCTGCTTCTGGGCGATGACCATCTCCTTCGCCTGCGCGGCGATCTTGCGCTCCAGCGATTGTCGGGCGCGGTTCTGCTGCTCCAGATTCGCGGCGATCTCGGCCGCCAGCGCGTCGTCCGCACGCGTGAAGAGGTCCACCGCGAGCCGCGCGTGGCCCATGCGACCGATGGCGTTGAGCCGCGGACCGAGCTTGAACCCGATGTCGTAGCCGCTGATGGCCTGCCCGCCCAGACCGCTCGACGCGATCAGCGCGCGAACGCCGGGCAGCTTGCACGCGCGCAGACCGAGCAGCCCCTTCGCGGCAATCAGGCGATTCTCCCCGAGCAACGGCACAACATCGGCGACCGTTCCCAGCGCCGCCAGCGCCATCGCGTCAACGAGAAACTCACGAAACGCCTGCGAAACCTTCGCCTGTCCGCCGCAAACCTGGCCGACGGCCCAGGCGACCTTGAGCGCGACGCCCGCGCCGGAGAGATTCGGATTCTCATACGCCGCGCCGCCATCGGCGACGAGCGACGCCAGGCCGGGGTGAACAATCTGCGCATCGGGCAACCTCACCGCGCCGGTCTCGTCCACCTGCGGCTGGTGATGATCGGTGATGATCAGTTCAACCCCCAGTGCCCGCGCCCGCGCGGCAGCCTCGACCGCCGTGACGCCGCAATCGACCGAGACGATCAACTCGGCTCCTTCGGCGGCGAGCGTTTCAATCGCCGCAACGTTCAGACCGTACCCTTCTTCGAGGCGATGGGGGATGTAAAATTCGGCCGCACCACCGGCGAGGCGAACGGCGTGCCAGAGGATGGCCGTACCGGTGACGCCGTCGACGTCGTAGTCGCCGTAAATGACGATTTTCTTTTTTTCGCGGATGGCTCGCACGATCCGCTCGGCGGCGGGCATCGTGCCGGGCAAAAGCTCGGGAGCGAGCAGATCGGACGCGGCGGGTTTGAGAAACTTTCGCGCGCCGGCCTCGTCGGAGACACCACGGTTGCAGAGCACTTGCGCTACGACCGGCGAGATTCGCAGCGCTGCGGCGAGCGCGTCCCTGCCGGGCGCCGGTGCTGCGATGACCCAATCCATGGGCATGTTCCGTTCCCTGTTTTCAGCGCCGAGGCCTATCGCCACCGGTGAACACGCGAGCAACGCCTTGCGGGCGACGCCGCAAATGGTACGCTCGCCGGCGCCCGTGACAAGTTCGATTTGATTTTGAATCGGCCGCGGCGCGAAAAACGCTGAATCCCGCGGGAAATCGCCCATGGTGCGGATCAAGATTTGCGGAATCACGCAGGCGCAGGACGCCGTCGCCGCCGCCGAGGCCGGCGCGGACGCGATCGGTCTGGTCTTCGCGCCCTCTCCGCGGCGCGTCACGCTCGTCGCCGCGAAGCAAATCGTCCGCGCGCTGCCCCCGTGGATTTCGGCGGTGGGCGTCTTTGTTAACGCGGAACCATCCACGATCCGCCGAGCGATCGACACCGTCGGCATCGGTGAAGTGCAGCTGCACGGCGAAGAATCACCCGAGATCATCGCGAAACTAGCTGGCGTTCGCGTGATTCGCGCACTGCGTGTGCGTGACCGCCGATTCCTTGAAGATTTGCGAATTTGGCATCAGGCCGGCGTATCGGCAATTCTCCTGGACGCTTTTTCCAAGGACGTGCGCGGCGGCAGCGGAAAACGGTTCGACTGGGATCTCGTGTCTGCGATCCGGCTTGGCGATGCGATCCCCGCCGGCGTGCGATTGATCCTGGCGGGAGGGCTGACGCCTGATAATGTCGCTTCGGGAATCCGCGCGGTCCGGCCGTGGGGCGTGGATGTGTCCAGCGGCGTCGAAACGCGACCCGGCCTGAAGAGTGCCGAGAAGATCGAGCGCTTCGTCGCAGCGGTGCGCAGCGCGGGTGATAATCGGCCCAGTCGGCGTCGAACGCGCTGAAAAACGCAGCCTATTCAGGCTAAAAGCACCCTCGCTCCCGGCCCGATTCGTTGACAGTGCCCGTCTGCCCCGTAAAATAGATGGATTGATCCTGCAAGCAGCAACGGTTGCGGCCGCGCGAGGGCATTGCGACCCGCGCCCCACCCAATCCGGACAATCCGTCAAGCCGAACCGGAAGCGCCGTGCCGAGGGATGAACTCATGTGCAATCGTGGAATTTCGAGCTTCGCCTGGTGCGCCGTGATTGCGGCCGGGCTGATTCATGCGGGTGCCGCACAGGCCGAGCCGCAGCCCAGCCCCGTTCCGACGGCGTGGGAATTGACGCTTCAACCGACCGAGCCGACGCGGATCGTCGTCGATCTGGGCGGCGTTAAAAAGACATTCTGGTATTTCTTGTACACAGTCACCAACAACACCGGGCAGGACGTGGACTTCCACCCCGAGATCGTCCGCGTCAGCGAGATCGAAACCGAGGCCACCGCGACGCAGGCGCAGAAGAATCCGGACCAGGCCCCGCGCATCACCACCGACCCGGCGATGATCGGCCTGGACTCGCGTGTCTTCAAAGCCATCGCCGAGCGGCACCAGCGAACCCACCCCTTCCTGGTCACGCCGGTCAAGGCGATCGAACGGCTGCTTCAGGGGCGGGACAACGCTCGCACCAGCGTCGCCGTCTTTCCGGATCTGGACCCGCGGGCCAGCAAATTCACGATCTATTTTGGCGGGTTATCGGGCGAACAGATCTCCAAGCCCAATCCCACCCACAACCCCAGGAAGGCCGAAAGCGAAGACAACCCCCGCTTCTTCGTGATTCGCAAGACCCTGGCGATGCCCTACACGATTCCGGGAGATGAGCGAACCCGAACCACGGCAATCCCCGTCCTGGGCCGCATGACATGGGTCATGCGATAGGCTATACTGCCCGGCTCGGCTAATTGGCCGGTCGTTAGGCCGGCATCGGAAGGGCAGCAAATTCAATGGGCGCATCGCGTCGCCCGGGCAACGAGGTTATTACGTCATGGCACATAAGAAGGGACAAGGTTCCACTCGCAACGGTCGCGACAGCAATCCGAAGTATCTCGGCGTCAAGCGGTATGATGGCGAGACGGTCACGGTCGGCACGATTCTCGTTCGCCAGCGTGGAACGCCGATCCGTCCGGGGATGTACGTCGGGCAGGGCCGGGACGATACGTTGTTTGCCCTGCGCGCCGGCAAGGTAGTCTTCAAGTCGGGCAAGGTATCGATCGAGCCGTCGGCCGAATCGAACTAGCTCGCGCTGCTTTTGAAACCGTTCACAATGCCCGCGGCTTGCCGTGGGCATTTTTTATTGGCGTTGACGCGGCATCGCGCGGCGGATGGGACCATGATTTTCATCGATCAAGCGGAGATTCACGTCGAGTCGGGTCGCGGGGGCGACGGCTGCGTGAGCTTTCGGCGCGAGAAGTACGTGCCCAAGGGCGGGCCGGACGGCGGCGACGGCGGCGACGGCGGCAGCGTCTATGTGCAGGTCAACGAGCAGTTATCGACACTGGTAGAATTGACCGGCAAGCACCACTGGAAGGCCCGGCCCGGCCAGATGGGCATGGGATCCAACTGCACCGGCAAATGCGGGCGCGACGAGATCATCGAAGTCCCCGCCGGCACCATGGTCTATGACCGCGACACCGGTGTGCTGCTGCGCGACCTGGTCCACCCCGGCGAGCGCGTCTGCGTCGCGCGCGGCGGACGCGGCGGACGCGGCAACGCCAGGTTCGCCTCGCCGACCCATCAGACCCCGCGCGAATTCGAGCACGGCCAACCGAGCGAATCGCGCTGGCTGCGCCTCGAACTGAAGCTCATCGCCGAAGCCGGCATCGTCGGCCTACCCAACGCCGGCAAGAGCACGCTGCTGTCGCGCGTGTCGCGGGCGCGTCCGAAGATCGCCGATTACCCCTTCACGACGCTCGTGCCGAATCTGGGCATCGTCTCGCTGCCGGGATATCGACAATTCGTCATGGCCGACCTGCCGGGATTGATCGAGGGCGCGGCCCAAGGGCACGGTCTTGGGCAGACGTTCCTGCGACACGCCGAGCGCACGCGCGTCATCGTTCACCTGATCGATTTGTTTCCCGTCGAAGGCCAGCCGACGCCGATCGAGGCCTATCGCATCATCCGCGGCGAACTCGAGCAATACAGCGCGGCGCTCGCTGCCAAGCCCGAATTGATCGTCGCGAACAAGCTCGACCTCGCCGGCAAGACGGACCCGCCCGAACTCGCCGAGCTGTCGCAGGCGCTGGGCCGACCGATTCTCGGCATCTCCGGCGTGAGCGGCCGCGGCGTCGAAACGCTGATCAATCAAATCTTCGAGATGATCCAGTCCCAGCGCGCGGCCGAACCCACCGGCGCGGTCTGACGCACCGACCCGTTGCATTCAGTGCGAACTCATCGCTACGCGCGCCGCCGGAAATGTGCTACAGTTCCGCTTTCGGTGTTCACACAACTTTGGCGCGCACCGCATGGATATTCTTCCGACACACGTACGAACAAACGACCCCGCCTTTGTCGAAAACGCCGCGCACCTGCGCGGCCTCGTGGACGATCTCAAATCGAAACTGGCGACGGTCAAACTCGGCGGCGGCGAGGCGGCGGTGCAGAAGCATCGCGCCCGCGGCAAGCTGTTCGTCCGCGATCGCATCGAACGATTGATCGACCCGGACAGCCCCTTCCTGGAATTCAGCGCCTTGGCCGCATGGGAGATGTACGACGGCGAGGCGCCCGGCGCGGGGATCGTCACCGGCATCGGGCGTGTCTGCGAGCGCGAATGCGTCATCGTGGCCAACGATGCGACGGTGAAGGGCGGCACGTATTACCCCATCACGGTGAAGAAGCACCTGCGAGCGCAGGAGATCGCGCGGGAGAATCACCTGCCGTGTATCTACCTGGTTGATTCGGGCGGGGCGTTTCTGCCGCTTCAGGCCGACGTTTTCCCCGACAAGGAGCATTTCGGGCGAATCTTCTTCAACCAGGCACAGATGTCGGCGCGGAACATTCCGCAGATCGCCGTCGTGCTCGGCTCCTGCACCGCGGGCGGAGCATACGTCCCCGCGATGAGCGACGAATCGGTGATCGTGCGCAACCAGGGAACGATCTTTCTCGGCGGTCCGCCGCTGGTGAAAGCGGCGACGGGAGAGGAAGTCACGGCCGAGGAACTGGGCGGCGCCGACGTTCACTGCCGCACGAGCGGCGTCACAGACCATTACGCGCAAAACGATGATGACGCCCTCGCCATCACGCGGCACATCGTGGAGCATCTTGGCGCGCCGCGGCGCACCGAGCTGAAGATGATGCCGCCCGAGGACCCGGCCTACGACCCGGCCGAAATCTACGGCATTCTCCCAAAAGACATTCGCAAGCCGTACGACGTGCGCGAGATCATCGCGCGGATCGTGGACGGCAGCCGGTTTCACGAATTCAAGGCGCTGTACGGCTCGACGGTCGTCTGTGGCTTGGCGCACCTCTGGGGCTACCCCGTCGGTATCGTTGGTAACAACGGCGTACTGTTCCGCGAGAGCGCCCAGAAGGCGGCGCATTTCATCGAGATGTGCAGCGTGCGCGGCGTGCCGCTCATCTTCCTGCAAAACATCACCGGCTTCATGGTCGGCAAGGCGTACGAGTCCGGCGGTATCGCCAAGGACGGCGCGAAGATGGTCGCGGCCGTCAGCAACGCGGCCGTGCCGAAGTTCACCGTCATCATCGGCGGGTCGTATGGCGCGGGGAACTACGGCATGTGCGGTCGGGCGTTTGGCCCGCGGATGCTCTGGATGTGGCCCAACGCGCGGATCAGCGTCATGGGCGGGGAGCAGGCGGCCAACGTGCTGCTGACCGTGAAGAAGGACCAGCTCGCGCGCGAGAAGAAGAAAGCGATGACCGCCGCGGAGGAGGAAGCCTTCAAGCAGCCGACGCTGGAGAAATATGCCCACGAGAGCAGCGCCTATTACAGCACGGCGCGGCTGTGGGACGACGGCGTGATCGACCCGGTCGACACCCGCCGCGTGCTGGCGCTGGGCATCGCGGCGTCGTTGAACGCGCCGTTCCCGAAGCGCCGCGTGGGCGTGTTCAGAATGTAGAATGTGGCCGGTAGCAGAAGTCCGCGTCCGGTCCGTTTGATTTCATGGATTTAGCCGGCGAGCTTGCTCGCCGCGTTGGCCACCCCGTCGCCGGGCCTTTGCGGTTTCGCGAATTCGTTACAATTCGTCACGAATCGCCGCATCGGAGGGAGAGAACTGAATGCCGTCGTTCATCCGAACCCATGCACAAGGCCCGATCGCCCGCGTGACGCTGGCGCGGCCGGACCTGCACAACGCCTTCAACGACGAGATGATGGCGGAGCTGACGGCGGCGTTCGCAACGCTCGGCGCGGCCACGGCGGTGCGGATGATCGTGCTGGACGCAGAAGGGAAGAGCTTCTGCGCCGGGGCCGACATCAACTGGATGAAACGCATGGTCGGCTACACGATCGACGAGAACGTGGCCGACGCGAACGTGCTGGCGAAGATGCTGCGAACGATTCGCGAATGCCCGCGGCCGACGATGGCGCGGGTGCATGGGGCGGCGTTCGGCGGCGGCGTCGGCCTCGTGGCGGCATGCGACATGGCCGTGGCGACGGCCGAGTCGATGTTCTGCTTGAGCGAAGTGAAGCTGGGAATCGTCCCGGCGGTGATCTCGCCGTTTGTCTTGGAAAAGATCGGCGCGGGCCACGCGCGGCGCTACGCGCTGACGGCCGAGCGGTTCGACGGGCGCGAAGCACACCGCATCGGCCTCGTGTCGCAGGTAGTGGATCAACCGGCGGAACTCGATCCGTGGATCGAGCAAATCGCGGCAAGCGTGAGCGGAAACGGTCCGGCGGCCGTCGCGGCGTGCAAGCGGATTCTCGACCGCGTCGGCGGTCAAAGCTGGGACGACGTGCAGGCATTCACGACGCGGCAGATTGCGGAGATTCGCGTCTCGCCGGAAGGACAGGAAGGACTGAAATCGTTCCTCGAAAAACGCAAGCCGAACTGGTGAGGAAACAGGCGCCGGGATGAGCACCGCCCACTACTGATTCAACCACTGACGGCTGACCACTGATCACCCATGAAACACTTCCGCAAAATTCTGATCGCCAACCGCGGCGAGATCGCCGTGCGAATCGCGGCGACGTTGCGCGAGATGGGCATCGCCGTCGTGGCGGTCTATTCCAATCCCGATGCCGGTGCGTTGCATGTCCGCGCGGCCGACGAGGCTTATCCGCTGGAGGGCGCCAAGTCCTCGGAAACCTATCTGCGCGGCGACAAAATCATCGACATCGCCCGCCGCTGCGGCGCCGACGCGATTCACCCCGGCTTCGGGTTTTTGTCGGAGAATGAGGATTTCGCGCGGGCCTGCGCCGACGCGATGATCACCTTCATCGGCCCGACGCCCGAGGTCATCCGCGACATGGGTGACAAGATCGTGGCCAAGGCGAAATTTCAGGCCGCCGGTGTGCCGATCGTGCCGGGCTGGTCCGGCGACGCGCACGACGATTTCAATACCATCGCAGGACACGCCGATCGCATCGGTTACCCCGTGCTGATCAAGGCGGCGGCCGGCGGCGGCGGCAAAGGCATGCGCGTCGTGAAGAAGCCCGAAGATCTGGCCGCCGGGCTGGAATCGGCACAGCGCGAGGCGACGGCGGCCTTCGGCGACGGCCGCGTGTTCCTGGAGAAGTATCTCGTCAACCCGCGTCACATCGAGGTGCAGATCTTCGGCGATCACCACGGCAACGTCGTGCACCTCTTCGAGCGTGAATGCTCCATCCAACGGCGGCACCAGAAGATCCTCGAGGAATCGCCCTCCCCCGCGCTGTCACCCGCCCTGCGCGAGCAGATCTGCGGCGCGGCCGTGCGCGCGGCCAAGGCCATCGGCTACACCAACGCCGGCACGGTGGAATTCATCCTCTCCGAATCGGGCGAGTTCTATTTCCTGGAAGTCAACACGCGCTTGCAGGTTGAGCACCCGGTGACCGAGGCCGTGACGCAGTGCGATCTCGTCCGGACGCAGGTGCTCGTCGCCGC
This sequence comes from Planctomycetia bacterium, assembly GCA_015200345.1. NCBI lineage: Bacteria > Pseudomonadati > Planctomycetota > Planctomycetia > Planctomycetia bacterium. Next base: position 2,103,839 of record CP054187.1, read on the forward strand.
GGGCCAGCCGCTGCCGTTTCGACAGGAGGACATTCGCCAGATCGGCCACGCGATCGAGGCGCGCATTTACGCCGAAGACGCATCGCGCAACTTCATGCCGTCGGTCGGGATCATCGCCTGCTACGAGCCGCCGACCGGGCCGGGCGTGCGCGTGGACAGCGGCGTGGAGTGCGGCAGTGAGGTCTCGGTGCATTACGATCCGATGCTCGCCAAGCTGATCGTCCACGCCGGCTCGCGCGACGAAGCCATCGAACGAATGCGGCGGGCGCTGCAAAACTACGCCGTGCTCGGCGTGACGACGAACATCACCTTTCTGCACGACGTCGTCTCCCACCCCGAGTTTCGAGCCGGCCGGCTGCACACGCACTTTTTGGAGCAGCACGCCGTCCGCGCGCCCGGCTCCGCGCCGCCGGAGGAAGCGCTCATCGCCGCCGCGCTCGTCGCCACCTCGATAAACTCCCACGCGGCGACCGGCCCGGGCGCCTCGCGCACGCAACGAGCCGCGGGCCAACGAGCCGCGGGCCAACGAGCCGCGGGCTTCAGCCCGCGCGGCTTTTCGACGACGAGTGACCCAGCCGCCGTGGACAGCCCCTGGCACGGCATCGGCCAATGGAGCAACGTCTGATGCGACGCGTGCAGCTCATTCCGCTTGCCGAATCCTCCACGGAGGAGATCAAACCGCTCGAGATCGCCATCGAACGCGCCAACGGCGACGCGGGGCGCGATTTCACAGCCGGCCTCGGCGATCGGCGCATCAATGTGCGCGTCGACTGGCACGACGCCGCCGGAACGGGCGCGGCGGCGTCCCGCGGAACCCTGCACCTGCACGGACGCGTCGTTCCGTTTCACGCGATCCGGCGCGACGACACGATTGAACTCTGGATGCAGGGCCGACTCTGGCGGTTCGAGGTGCCCCAACGAACCGCGCGCCGCGCGACCGGACTCGGTGCTTCAACCGCATCAACCGGCCGGCTCACCGCACCCATGCCGGGGACCGTGCTGAAGGTCACCGTCGCCGACGGCGACAAGTTCGAGGCACACCAGCCGCTGATCGTGATGGAATCCATGAAGATGGAAATGACGCTCTCCGCGCCGCACGCCGGCCGCGTGGCCGAGGTCTGCTGCCTCCCGGGACAACTTGTGGAGATGGGGGCCGTGCTGCTCCGCTTCGCGGACAATGCAGAATGAAGAATTGAGAGTGCAGAATGGCCCAGGCCATGACGATCCCACGCCGCGTCCGCATCGTCGAAGTCGGCCCGCGCGACGGCCTGCAAAACGAAGCCACCCCGATTCCGACTGACGTCAAGCTGCGCTTCATCGAGAAACTTGCCGCCGCCGGACTCCGCGACATCGAAGTGACGTCGTTCGTCCATCCCAAGGCCGTACCGCAAATGGCCGATGCGATGGATCTGGCGCGTCAGCTCCCACACCGCGAACGCGTCACCTACTCGGCACTCGTGCCCAATGCCGTCGGCTGGGATCGCTGCCTGCAATCGGGCATCGAACGCATCGCCGTCTTCACCGCCGCTTCGGAGACGTTCACGGCGAAGAACATCCGCATGACCATTGACGAGTCGCTCGCGGTCTTCGCGCCCATTCTTCACGATGCAGCCCGGCGTGCATTCACTTCCCGCGCGTACATCTCGACCTGCTTCGAATGCCCCTACGAAGGCCGCGTCGCGCGAGGCAAGGTCCGCGAACTGGCCCAGCGATTGATCGAAATGGGAGCGGGAGAAATCGCCATCAGCGACACCCTCGGCGCTGCGGCGCCCTCCGATGTGGCGGAAACGGTCGGCCATGTTCTGGAGCGCGTGCCGGCCGATCGAATCGCGCTGCACTTTCACGACACCTACGGCACAGCGCTGGCCAACGTCTGCGCAGGACTGCAACTTGGAATCGAGACGTTCGATTCGTCAGCGGGCGGGCTGGGGGGTTGTCCCTATGCACCGGGCGCGGCGGGAAACCTCGCCACCGAGGACCTCGTCTACTTGCTGGACAGGATGGGGATCGAATCCGGCGTGAACCTCGCGGCTGTGGCCGAGGCCTCGTCGGTGATCGCTTCCGCCCTGGGCCGCAGCGCTCTGCCCAGCCGCAACTGGTTGCGGCTGATGCAAGCAAACTGTGCGAAAGCGAACGGAGAAGGGCATTCGGTCGCCCCCGGACCTGCAAGCCCACTCGACAGTCCAAATGGGCCGCCCCGCTGACGCGTAAACGCACCACTTGGCTTATCGGGCGGATATTTCCGATTCGGCCTTGTCCGACGGTGCCTTCGAGCGTTTAATTGGGGTGGTTGGGATCGCATTGGATTTGTCGTACAATGGCGGCGAGATCGAGCCGCCTTGGGGCGATTCGCCCGCTTTGTGAGCTGCGTATGAAATCCTCGCTCCGGTCATTCTTGGCGCTGGTGCTTTGCGCGCTGCCGCTTGCCACGGGCCTCGCCGGATGCGATCTGTTTTCACAGTTCTTCGGCCAGACGGCTGACGTCCCCATCATCGACCAAGGCTCCATTCGACTTGTGGCGCAGAACGAGTCCGGTCTCAACGTCGACGTGGATGCGACGTTCACCGTCGGCGGCGTGCAGGTGCGCGAAACCCGACTGGCCCTTTCGCCGATCGGCCCCGAATCCATCAAGAGCATTCTGCGTACGACCGCCGAGCGGATCGATGTCGTCGCACGGGTCGGCGCACCGATGAGCGGCAACGCCTCGCTGGCCATCGGCACGATCTTGCTGAAAGCGAGTTATGTCCTGAATGTCGACTACGTCGCGGGTGGAACGATTTATTTCATTGTGCCCGCGGTCAATCCTACCGAGAATCCGAATCCGATCTGCGCGGACCTCGGTCCGCCGACGATTACCTGCCCGCCGAATGTGACGCTTCCGTGCGGCTCATCGGTTATCCCCGGTTTGAATCCGGCCTTGACCGTTGCGATGGGCGTGGACGATTGCGACGTGCAGGTGAACGTCTCGTTCTCCGACGAAATCCAGGGCGACTCGTGCTCGAAACTGATCGTCCGCACGTGGCGCGCGACGGATGATCTCGGCAAGAGCGAGTTCTGCCAGCAGGGAATCGTTCTCGCGGATGAGACCGGGCCGGTCCTGACCGTTCCGGCTGATGCGATCGTGGAGTGTGGTGACGACCTGGCCCCGGCGGCCACGGGCGAGTTGATCGCCTCCGACGCCTGCAACGATCTGTTGCAATCGCCAACGTACGTTGATCACGACCCCGTCGGCAGTTGTCCGAAGACGATTCTGCGCACGTGGACCGCGATGGACGTCTGCGGAAATGCCACTCATGCCAACCAATTGATCACCGTCGTCGATACGCTGGCTCCCTCCATCAACGACTGCCCGACCGACGACGTGCTGCCGGCCGAAACGGGCTGCTCGACCGCCGCGCCGGATTACACCGGGCTGGTCAGCGCGTCGGATGCCTGCACGTCGCAGCCGGTGGTGACGCAATCCCCCGCCCCGGGCGAGCCGCTCCCGCTGGGCCAGACCGAGATCGTCTTCACCGTGACGGATGACTGCCTGAACTTGACCACGTGCTCGATGTACGTCACCGTGGAAACGGGCGATGCCGACGAAGACGGCGTTCCGGATTGCGCCGACCAATGCCCCGGCTACGACGACACGATCGACTGCAACAACAACGGCATGCCCGATGCCTGCGAAATTTTCGCTTGCGACGGCGATCCGGCGTGTTCCGACTGCAACGATAACGGCATCCCGGACGGCTGCGACATCGCCAATTGCCTGTACGACCCGGCGTGCGGCGACTGCGATCAGAACGGCGTGCCCGATGGTTGCGAATACTACCTCGCCGACTGCAACGGGAACTTCATCGCCGACGAATGCGAGTTGGCCCAGGGCCTGGCGCACGATCTCAACGACAACGATTCACCGGACGAGTGCGACTTGAGCGGTGACTTGGACGGCGACGGCGTATTGAACGCCCAGGACATCGCGGCGTTCATCACCTGCCTCCTGGAGGGCGACGCCCAGGGTCCGTGCTCGCTGGCCGACCTCGACGGCGACAACGACGTCGACTTCGACGACCTTTACCTCTTCATTCTCCTGTTCCTCGATCTGTGATCGCGCGGCGCGGGGAGGCGGGCAGTCTTGCGCGGCATCGCTCCCACGCGCCGTGGTCCAATGCTGGGCGCGCCATACCCTTGCATCGCTCGCGTTTCCGACTTGGCTCGTTTCTAATGCCCGTCCGTGACGCGGACCGCTCCGCCGCGACCGGCCATTGAGCACCCCCATGATTCGACCGTATCTTGAACTGCCCCGCACGGTCTACGTCCTCGCGCTGGGTTCGTTCATCAATCGCGCCGGCGCCTTCTTTATTGTCTTTCTCACAATCTACCTGCAGGACCACCTGCACCTCGGAGAACGCTTCGCCACCCGAACCATGGGCATCTTCGGCTTGGGCGCGATCGTCGCGGCGCTGGTCGGCGGGCACCTCGCCGACTGGCTCGGCCGCAAACGCATCATGATGGTGAGCCTCTTCGGCGGCGCGGCGGTGCTCTGCGCCTTCACCACCTTGACACTTTCGTGGCAATTGCAGGCGGCCGTCTTCGTATTCGGATTTCTCGGCGAGATGTACCGCCCGGCCTCCAGTGCCATGGTCAGCGACGTGACCACGACCGCGCAGCGCCCGACCGCATTCGCCCTCCTCTACTTTTCCGTCAACCTCGGCTTCGCGGTCGGCCCGGTCATCGGCGGGGAAGTCGTCGAGCGCTTCTCCTTCCGCGCCATCTTCTTCGCCGACGCCGCGACCTCCGCCGCCTACGCCGTCATCATCCTGCTGGCCATTCGTGAAACGATTCATCTCGCGCGGGCGCAGGCAGTCCAGGCACCCGGCAGCGCGGCGTCAAGTGACGCTCAATCCGGCACCGCCGCGGCCGCTCGCAATCCTGCACCGCGCGTCGATATCGGTTGGCGCCAGGCGCTCGCTCGTCTCGGCCGCGATCGGGTTTTCCTTGTCTTCTGCCTCGCCACGCTGTGCATCAGCATGTGCTACATGCAGCACCTCTCCACGCTGCCGCTTTTCGCACGCGAGCACGGCATCGGCGTCAAGACCTACGGGCGGCTGATCGCGCTCAACGGCACGTTGATTGTCCTGCTGCAACTGCCGCTCACGACGATGCTGCGCCGCTTTGATCGTGGAAGGATGATCGCGCTGTCGGCGGTGGTGGTCGGCGCGGGCTTCGGGCTGACCGCCTTCGCGCAAAAGCCGACGGAGTTCGCGGGAACGATTGTGATCTGGACAATCGGCGAACTTATGCAATTGCCGTTCCTGTCGTCGGTCGCCTCGGACCTGGCGCCGGCCGATATGCGCGGGCGGTACATGGGAGTGTTCGGCCTCTGCTTTTCCAGCGCCAACATGATCGGTGCGCCCATCGGCGGAGAAATACTCGCCCGGTTCGGCGGCGGCTACATCTGGGGCGGCTGCTTCGTACTTGGGCTGATGTCCGGCGCGCTCTTCCTGTTGATCCGGCGCCATCTTTCCATTCGGGAAGCAACGCGGCCCATCGTTGCATCACCGTGAATGGCCGATCCAGGTAAGATGCGGACGGATTCAGTTCACGCAAACTGACTGAAACCGACGGATGGCCGTTCGTCGGATTCCGGCGGAGACTCGCGGAATCTGTGAATTCTGCTACAATCGTGCCTGTTTCGTTGTAACGGATCGCCTGTTTTTCGTCCGCGGGAGTCTTGATTGTCAGCGCCGTCCGTCTCATTCGTATCCCTGGGATGCCCGAAAAACCTCGTCGACTCCGAGAAGATGCTCGGGCTGCTCGCGGAGGCGGGCTGCCCGATCGTCAGTCCGGATGACCGCGCCGACGTGGTGGTGGTCAACACCTGCGGTTTCCTGTCGGCCTCGCGCGAGGAGGCGGTCGGCATCCTCCGCGAACTGGCCGATCAGAAGCGCGCGGGGGAGTTGAAGCGCATCGTCGTGGCGGGCTGCCTCGTTCAACGCGATGGACAGGGCCTGGTCGAAGCCGTTCCCGAGATCGACGCACTGGTCGGCGTAAACAATCGGCAGGACGTGGTGCGAGCCGTGCTGGGCGGCAAACCAAAGCACGGCGCCGGCAGCAAGGCGAAAGCCAAAGCTGGCGCGAAATCCAAGTCGACCGCGAAATCATCGTCCCGCAGCTTGCCGGTCGTGCAGCCGGACACCATGCCCGATCTGTATCTGGGAGACTATCACGCGGCAAGTTGGACCGAACAGAATCGCTCCGACCGTGCGCGGCTGCGCCTGACGCCGACGCACTACGCCTACCTTCGCATGAGCGAGGGGTGCAACCAGAAGTGCACCTTCTGCACGATTCCGTCGATCCGCGGGCCGATGCACTGCAAGACGCCCGACGAGATCATGGCCGAAGCGCGCGAGCTGATCGACGACGGCGCGCTGGAGTTGAACCTCATCGGGCAGGACACGACCAGCTACGGGCAGGACATCGGCTACGAGCCGGGCCTGTCGGGGCTGCTGCGGACGCTGAACACGCTCGACGGCGTGCGCTGGATTCGCCTGATGTACGCCTATCCCAGCGATTTCACCGACGAGATGATCGACGCCATCGCGCAAAGCGAGAAGATTGCCCCGTACATCGACATCCCGCTGCAACACATCAACGATCGCGTGCTGAAAGCCATGCATCGTCGCGTGACGCGCGCACAAACCGAGACGCTTCTGGCGAAACTGCGCGAGCGCATCCCCGGCGTCGCCATTCGCACAACCTTCATCGCCGGCTTCCCCGGCGAAACCCACGCGGAGTTTCAGGAACTGCAACGGTTCATCGCAGAGTTCGGCTTCGAGGCGGTCGGCGTGTTCCCGTATTCCAGCGAGCCGGGCACCCCGGCGCACAAGATGAAAGGGTCCATCGATCCCGACATCATCGAGGAACGCGTCGGCGCGCTGATGCAGACGCAGCAGGAGGTCGCCTTCCGCCGCAACGCCGCCATGAAGGGCCGCGAGATGCTCGTGATGATCGACGACTTCGGACGCATGGAGGGCCCCGGCTGCATCAGCGTCTACCCCGCGCGGCACGCCGGCCAGGCGCCGGAAGTCGACAGCGTCACGCTCGTCCAGGGCGGCGAATACGATCCCGGCGAGGTCGTCCGCGTCCGCATCACGGGTCACAGGGACTACGACCTGCTCGCGGCCCCGGTCACGATCGGCCTGCCGGTCCTCCACGGATAATCGTCGCGCGGCGAATCACCCCGCGGTGGCTGCGGGTTTCTTCTTCGCCGGAGCAACCTTGTCCGCCGGGGCATCCTTCAGCGATTCGGGCGTGACGACGATACGAATCATCCGCTCGTCGGTCATGTATTTCGCGGCGGCCGCCTGGAGGTCCTTCGCGGTGAACGTCTCGAAGACACCGGGCAGTTCACGCAGCTCGTCCAGGCCGTGCTTGCGATAGACCATTTCGCCGAGCTGGTTGTGCCACCATGACGGCTCTTTCATCGTCGTTTCCAGCCGGGTCGCCGTCTGCTTCTTCGCGGTCGCCAGCTCCTCGGCCGTCGGGCCATCCTTCGCAAAGGCGCGCATCATCTCAATGATCGTGTCGGCGAGCTTCGCACCGTTCTGCGGATCGGTCGGGGCCATGGCGATGATCAGGCCCGTGCCGGGAATGACCTGCGCCGCCTGGCTGCTGCATCCGATGCTGTAGACGAGCTGCTCCTCCTCGCGGATGCGCTTCACCATGCGATCGGAGAGAATCCGCGACACCAGTTGCAGCTTGCGCCGGTCGGCCACGTTCGCATCGTCGCATCCGAGAAAGCCGCCCAGCGCCGTCGCCTTGGGCGTCACGCTCTCGAACACCGCGTCGGCCTTGTACGGACCGCGGCCGCGTTCAATCTTTCGCAATTTGTCGAGACAATCGAAGCCCGCCGACCGCTGCGGCAGCGCGCCGAGGTATTTCGCGCACAGCGCCAGCGCCGCATCCGCCTGTATCTCGCCCACCACCGCCACCTCCATCGGCCGCGTCGCCACGATTCGCTGGAACCATTTCAAACCCGTTTCGGGCTTCATCTTCTCCACCTGCTCCACGCTCAACGGCGTGAATCGCACATCGCCCCCGTACACCGTCCGGGCCATCAGTTTCATCATGTGACCCTGGGGCGTTTTCTCCATCTGCTCGATCTGCCGCAGGCGCGACATGTACCAGTTGTCGTACGCCGCCTGCTCCAGCTTCGCGTCGGTCAGCAGCGCATACGCCAGTTGAAAACCGGTCTCCAGGTCCGCCGGCGAGCCGGTGATCGACAGCGTCAAGGTGTCCGAGCCGACCCCGCCGCGCACACTGACGTTCTTGCCCGTCAGGAGGTCGATGATTTGCGTCGACGACAGTCGGCTTGTCGCGGGCCGATTCAGGATGATGCTCGCCACTTCGCTCGCGCCGCGGTTCTCGTCGGTCTCTTCAATCGAGCCGCCGGGCATCGTCAGGCTCACCAGCACCGAGTCCTTCTTGTAGTCCATGAACCGGTGATGAACGATCACCCCGTTGGAGAGCGTGGCGGTCGTAATCTCCAGTTCGGCGTCGACGCGCTTCTCCGCCACGTCCCCGCCAGCCGGCAGCTTCGCCAGCAATTGCTCGTTGTCCGCCGACTTCGTGGGCGGCTCGACCTTGCGCGACCACGCCGCCGCCGCAGCCGCCAGCACGTCCTTCTCGCTCGGAAGCGCCTCGCCGCCCTTCGGCTCCGGCATCATGAGGCTGTACGTGTAGTTCTTTGTCTTGTAGTTCTCCGAGAAGACGGCGTGCACCTCGTCGGCCGACACGTCCTTGAGAATCCGCTCCAGCAACTCAAGATTCTGCGCCGCCGAGAGGATCGGCTCGTCCATGCCCACCGCGCTGCTGAATCGGTTCACCAGCGCCGAAGCGCTCAACGTCTTCTCCGTCTGCACGGCACGCCGGGCGTTGGCGAGCAATTCCTTCTGCGCCAGCTCCAGCTCGCCCTTGGTGAAACCGTGCTCACAGGCCCGGTTAATCTCAACAATGACCTGATCCAGCATGGCGTTCCAATCAGCCGGCTCGCCCATGGCCAGGGCACGCGGCGTGATCGCCTCATGAAGAACGCTTCCCACGCTGACCCCGGCGCCGCGGAACTTCGCTGTGCCCGCATTGATCATCTCGCGCAGGCGGCGGCTGACGATCCACGTGCCCATGTTCTCTATCTCGTTGAAGCGATAATCGGCGAACGTCGTCATCGGTTTGCGGCCGGGAAGAACACACACCAACTGCACCTGGGCCATCACCTGTTCGGGGTCGCTTAAGACAAACGCGCGCGGCTTGTCGGGCGGATTCTTCCCCGGCTCGATGCCCGTTGTGCCAGGCTTGCGCGCCGGCCCGCGCGGGGCCAGCTCGCCCAGATGCTTCTTCGCCGCCTTCTCGATGTCGGCCGGCTCGATGTCGCCGACGACGATGAGCGTCAGGTTTTCAGGGCGATACCAGGTATTCCAATAGTCTTCGAATTCAGCTTTTGGAAAGGCGGCGATCTGCGCCTCGTCGCCGATCACGTCATGCCGCGAGACCTTCATATCGGGGAACATCAGACGACGCCATTGCTTCTGGAGCCGCTCCTGGGCGCTCTTGCGAGCGCGCGATTCCTCCAGAATGACCTTGCGCTCCTTCTCGATCTCCTCGGCGTTGAGGAGCAACCCGCCGGCGTAATCAGCAAAGATGGTGAGCGCGTCGGCGATCGTCTCTGGCTTGTTGTCCGGCATGTTGAGCTTGTAAACCGTCTCGTGCTGATTCGTGTGGGCGTTGGTGTCCGCGCCGAACTGCATGCCCAGCTTGTTCAGATGCGGCACGAGCGTCCCCGGTGGGTAATGCTTCGAGCCGTTGAAGGCCATGTGTTCGAGGAAGTGCGCCAGGCCGTTCTGTTGGTCGCGCTCGTTCAGTGCGCCGGTGCGGACGTGCAGATAAAGCGTGACCCGCCCGGGCGGATTCTGGTTCCTGCGAACAATGTAACGCACGCCGTTGTCGAGCTGGCCGTAGGTGTTGTTCGGATCGCGCGGCAGCGGTTCGGCCGATGCGACCACCGGCAGCCGGCAACCCATCGCCAGGAACACAACGAAACATCGCCGAATCAAGAGGGTACGCTCCATGGAATGCTCCCTTGAAGAGGTTCAATGCACGCTTCGCCGCCCGCCATGCCGCGATGAGGCATTGTATCACGAAGGCACGAAGCAGGAGAATGATGCATCGAGTCGCAGATCCGCCCTGGCGGAGACGCGCCCTCCGGCTGACTCTCAATCCAACTGCTTGCGGAACCGGGCGATGCTTGCCGCGAAAATGACGATGCAGCAGGCCGACAGCCCCACGATGGCCGGAAGCAGGTCCGACGCAAGGGCCGCGCGAAGGATGACGCCGCGCAAGATCTCGATGAAGTACGTCACCGGCAGCACGAACCCGGCAAGGTAAAGCGGCAGCGGCATCTCCTGCCGCGGGAACATGAACCCCGAAAGCAGAACCGACGGCAGCATGACGAGAAACGACAATTGCATCGCCTGCAACTGCGTCCGCGCGATCGTCGAGATCATCAGCCCCAGGGCCAGCGCCGTCACAATGAACAGGCTCGACAGCGCCAGCAGTAGCCACAGGCTCCCGTGGATCGGAACGCCGAACAGCGTCGTCATCAACAGCAGCACGATCAGCAATTCTCCGAACGCCATCACTGCGTAGGGCACGAGCTTGCCGAAGAGCAGCCCCAGCCGGCCGACCGGCGTCACGAACAACTGCTCCAGCGTGCCGTGCTCGCGCTCCTTGACGATGGAGAAACTTGTCAAAAATACGAGCACGAGTTGCAGGATGATGGCGACCAGCCCCGGCACAAAAAAATGCGAACTTTCCAGATCGGGGTTGAACAGCATCCGCGGGCGGGCCTCGATCGGCAGCGCGACGCGGCCCTTCTCGTCGCGCGCCGGGCCAACTTGCAGCGACTCGCCGACCAGCCGCGCCCGGCCCAACGCGAGCTGCCCGACGATCAGGTTCGCGGCGTTCATCGCGGTCGTCGCGACCTGCGAATCGCTGCCGTCGATCAGGAACTGCACGTGCGCCTGCTCGGCTCGCAGCAGCCGGGCCGAATAATCCGCCGGGATGATGACCACCGCCTTCGCCCACCCGCCGGCCAGCGCGTGCCGCCACGCTTCACTGCTGGTCACGCGCTGGGTGACTTGAAAGCTGCGCGAGGCCTCCAGCGCCTCGACCAGGCGGCGGCTGTCCTGCGAACCGTCGAGGTCGTGTACGACGAGCGGAATGTTCTCGATGGTCGTCTCGATGGCGTATCCGAAGATGGTCAACTGCAACGCGGGCACGATGAAGGTGAAGAAAATCGTCGAGCGATCACGCCGGATGTGCGCGAACTCCTTGGACAGGATGGCGCGAAAGCCTCTCATGCCTCCCCTTTCGTCTCTCGCGCACGGCTCAAGGTGACGAAAACATCCTCCAGCGTGGCGCCGGTCGGCACGATCGTCGCGTCGGACTCATCGGGCGCGAGCCGCTTCAGCAAATCGCCCGGCGCAACCGCCCCGTCAGCCAGCAAATGCAGCAGGTCTCCGAACATCGTCGCGTCGCGCACGTCCGCCAGACCGCGCGCCGCCGCAAGGGCCTCGGTCGGACGCCGGCATTGCACGAGGTATCGCGCCGTGCCCGGCGGCGTCACGTCAGGCATCGCTTTCAATTCCACCGGTCGCCCCAGCGCGATCAATTGCGACGCGAGGACATACCCGACACGCGTGCACCGCTCCGCCTCGTCCATGTAATGGGTTGTCACGAACATCGTCACGCCGCGATGCGACAGGTCAAACAACAAGTCCCACAACTCACGCCGAGCCACCGGGTCGATCCCCGCGGTCGGCTCGTCGAGGAACAGCAGCTCCGGCTCGTGGATCATCGCGCACGCCAGCCCCAGCCGCTGCTTCCACCCGCCCGACAACTGCCCCGCGAGACGCCGCGCATACGGCCCCAGGCCCGTCAGGTCGATCACGGCCTCCTCGCGCGCACGCTTCCGCTCGCCGGTCAACCCATATATACCCCCGTAAAAATCAAGATTCTCCGCCACGGTCAAATCGGCATAGAGACTGAACTTCTGCGACATGTAGCCGATGCGCGGCTTGACGTCCTCGGGATTTCTGCAAATGTCAATTCCCAGCACCGAGCCGCTGCCCGCGCTGGGACGCAACACGCCGCACAACATGCGGATCAGCGTGGACTTGCCCGCGCCGTTCGGCCCCAGCAGCCCGAACACGTCCGCCCGGTCCACCGTCAGACTCAAATCACGCACGGCGTAGAACGCGCCGAAACAGCGCGACAGGCCCTCGGTGCGAATCACCGGATCGCTCATGGCAGCTCCTTCTCCGCGAGCAGCACGTCGGCCGACATGCCGACGCGCAGCCGTTCGCCGCCCTGCTCGATCGCCACTTTGATGCGAAAGACCTGCTTGCTCCGTTCCTCGGGCGTCTGCACGTTCCGCGGCGTGAACTCGCCCTCGCGCGAGATGAACACAATGCGCCCCGTCACGTCGCCCCCGCCCGACGACGCCACGCGCACCGGCACGCGGTCGCCCAGCGCGATCTCCCCCAAGCGCCCCTCCGGCACATATGCTCGCACCCAAAGCTTCGACACGTCCAGCAGTGAAATGCTCGGCTGGTTCGGCGACACCAGCTCGCCCGGCTGCAAATCAAACGCCTCCACCACGCACTGACATGGTGACGACACCGTCATCTCCGCCAGTTGCTTTTCAATCGCCTGAACACGCGCCGCCGCAGCCTCCACCTGCGCCGCAGACCGCGCGACATCCTCCGCACGGCTACCCGATTCGAGCAACTTCAACTGCTCCGCCGCCTCCGACAACGCCGACCTCGCCCGAGCGATGTCTTCCTTTCGCGATCCCTCCTCCAACAGCGACAACTTCTGCTGCGCCGCTGCCAGTTCACCCTGCGCCGACTTCAGCATCCGCACCGCCTCGTCGTATTCACGCGGTGCCGCCACCTGCTGCTGTTCGACCAACCGCGTCAGCCGCGCATGCTCCTTCTCGGCAAACTCATACGACGCACGGGCGATGTTGACCTGCTCGCGCGCCGCTTCGATGTCCTGCTTCCGAGGACCGGCTTCCAGCTTCGCCAGTTCCGCCGCCCACTGATCACGCTTGGCCCGCGCCTGCTCAATCTCCTCCGGGCGAAATCCCTTCTTCAGACGCTCGTGTTCCGCCTGCGCTGCCGCGTGCGCCGCCTGCGCTTCGGCCAGCCGTTCTCGAAGATCGAACGGGTCAATTGTATAGAGCGCCTCCCCGGGCGCCACAAATTGACCCTCGGCCGCTTTCACCTCCGCCACGCGCCCTCCCACGCGCGAGCCGACGCGGATCTCGTCGGCCTCGACAAAGCCCGACACGACGAGCGGCGGCACCCGGCTCTGTTGCCAGATGAGAAAGCCAATCATGCCGGCAGCGACGACGACGAATACGATCAGGATGGGGCGCATAAGACCCTCCCATTTGGCAGGCTGCGGCAGACGCGCCTGCGACAGGCGTATGGTCGTTCCGGAGGCGTCGTGAATCAACACAACGCAATCGGGCCTGCTCCATCTCCCGCGACTGGCCGAACGGTCGCTTCGTGAGACAATTGCGCCCAACCCCGGAATCGTGCCAAACACGGAGAGTCCCCGAACCCGCAAAGTCCCTCGCCCCATGACGTTGAAATATCCGGCATCACGGGTGCAATACGCTTTGTGCCCGCCGCGCTTCCGCGGCGGATCTCCAACTTTTTTACAAGGATCGCTCCATGACCTCGAGACCTGCTACGATTCGCAACATCTTCGTCCGGAGCAAGCCGGCATCTTTCGTCGCCTTGAGCCTTGCCCTGCTGCTTCCGCTCGGTTGCAGCATGGGCTCCGTCGTCTGGGTCGAACAGACCGAGGACATGCAGATTGACGCGGCCCGCCTCAAGAAGCTCGCCGTGAAGACCCACAACGGCACGGTCAATTACAACGGTAGCGCCGGCAGCGCGAGCACCATTCAGGTCAAGATCACCAAGAAAACCGGCGGCCTGACCCAGGCCGACGCCGAAGAGGCCATGGCCAACCTCGACGTCTTCAACGAGGCTGACGGCACCGAAGGCCGCGTGATCAATCACCGCTGGAAGGGGGTCTGCAAGTCAAACTGGAACGCGCAGGTCAGCTACGAAATCAGCGGACCGGACAGCTTGGCGCTCGACATCGAATCGCACAACGGCGCGACGACGGTGCGCGGGCTGAAGTCCTCTCTTCGCGTCACCTCTCACAACGGACGAATCGATACCGAGTCCACAGGCCCGTCGGCCCACGTCGAGTCGCACAATGGCGCGATCAACGTTTCCTACGAAGGCCCCAGCATTCACGCGACGACCCACAACGGACCAGTGACGGCCGACCTCTCGCGCTGCGCGGCGATCGGCGGTGAAATCGGCGCCCACAACGGCCAAGTCGTCGTCCGCGTCGGCGATCAAACCAGCGCCAACCTCGCCTGCCAGACCCACAATGGCAGCGTCGATGTAGACATCGCCGCAGGATGGAAGGTATCTCACGCGTCGCGCACCCGCCTGGCCGGCGTGCTGGGCGACGGCGGCCAGCCGCTCAACGTCACGACGCACAACGGGAAGGTGAAAATTCAGGCGAATTAAGACGAACCATGAGCCGAGAATTGTTTGTGCGTCGTGGCAACCGGCCGGGGGCGGCCCGAACGCCCCACGCGGTGAGCAGATCACGGGATCGCGCGATAGAATCCCCTTCATGTACAAGCTCGGCTTGATCTTCCTCGGTTCCGGACTGGGCGGCGTCGCGCGGTTCACCGTCGCCGGTGCGGCACAGCGATTGAACCCGCAGGCAGGCTTTCCGATCGGTACGCTGCTCGTCAACCTCACCGGGTGCCTGGCAATCGGATTCCTCTCCGCCGCGCTGGCAAGCCGCTCGCTGATGCGTGAAGAATTTCGCATAGCACTGCTGGTGGGTGTGCTTGGCGGATACACGACTTTTTCGACATTTGGCTGGGAAACGTTTGCGATGCTCAACGGCGGGCAGTTTGTCCGCGCGGCGATGAACGCACTGTTCAGCGTCATCGGTTGTCTAACTGCCGTATGGGCCGGCTATCGCACGGCACAATACTGGCTGGGAGCCTGATCCATGAAGATTCCCGAACAAGGCTGGTTGCTGCGCGTGTTCATCGGCGAGTCGGATACATGGCAGGGCCGACCGCTGTACGAAGCGATCGTACTCAAAGCGCGCGAGCTTCACTTGGCCGGCGCAACCGTGCTGCGCGGCTTGATGGGCTTCGGCGCAAACAGCCGCCTGCACACGGCCAAGATTCTGCGGCTGTCGGAAGACCTGCCGATGGTGATCGAAATCGTCGACGCGCGCGAGAAGATCGATCCGTTGTTGCCGTTTATTGACCAGGTGGTGGGCGAGGGACTGGTGACGCTGGAACCGGTAGAAGTCATTCGCTACCGCGGCAAAACGCCTTGAAGATACCTCATCAGAATCGAGCCGCGGCGGGATAGGGATTCATCACGCTCGCACCGATTACCGATCAATCGGGCTGGAAACTCCACCGCCACCAGGGCTCGGTGAGCGGCGAGCGGCTGGAAAGAACATGCCCGCCGATGAAGGCCACGTTGATCTGACCGCGGTGACGAAACGACGGGAACCAGCTTAATCCGTTCGAGTAGATGTCAGGCGGACCGTCGTTGGGCAGCGGCGGCGCAGTAAAGTAAGGACCAACGCCATTGGCGACGGCCTTCTTGCCGTCCACGTCAAGCACCAGTGGCACGTCGGGGTACATCAGGACCTTTTCATTGAGATAGACTTTTTGCGGGAACGGGCTTCCGTTGACGTACCGCGTCTTGGAGTCCAGCCGCTTATTGAGACCGGAACTGACGTTGGGCGCCGGTCCGACCGCGCCGGCGGTGCAGGGCATCTCGGCGCGGCGATCGAGCAGATCCGGCCCGGCGGGGCACATCAGCGGCTGCTTGCCGGGCTGGTAGGCGACGCGTTCGAGCGTTGCGGGGCCATCCCAAAACTCGTGAACGCGGTAAACGGACTCCTGGAAATCTTCGATCTTGACGATCGAATCCCCCCACTGCTCACCATCGCCGTGATGCGACGAGCGGCTGACGAAATCGACAAATGAAAACGCGACCTCGCGGTACTGGGCGCGGCACTTCAGGCTGCGCGCAGCGTCGCGTCCGGAGTTCAACGCTGGAACTAGAATGGCGAGCAGGATGGAAAGGATGCTGATCGCCACCAGCACTTCAACCAGCGTGAAGGCACCCAAGCGGATGATATGGCGGTTACGCGGAATCATGCCAGGTACACCCGGCAGACCGCAGTCGCCGTGGGTGCGAGCCAACGGTGACGTTCCGGTCGTGCAAGGGGCGATGCGCCCCACGATTTCTGCGGACGTGTGTAATGTAACACAACGACCGTGCGAAGGGAAGACGTACCGATAGGCGGCACCGGATACCGTCAGGGGACTTTTGGCCCTGTCCCTTCCTGGGGTCGAATCGAGCCGCCAGACTTATTGAGAACTGTATTTCGAGGGCGGAGAGATCAGATAGTGAATGAACCCCTGAATGTCGGCCCCGTCGACGCGCCCATCGCAATTCAGGTCCAGTTTAGCGATAACAATGAGTTCCTCCTCGGTGTTGCCGGGGGGCCCGCCGGATCCGAGCAGCCGGTTGACGAACTCCTGAACGTCCTCGATGTCAAAGACGCTGTCGCCATTGAGATCGCCCGGGTGCACGTAGTCCATCCAGTTCACAAGTCCGTCGTAATTCAGATCGTGAACATCAAACCCGCGGCTGAAATCGGGAATCTGGAGCGAGTTGTTGGCGCTGTTTCCGTCCTCGTCGAATCCGAACTGCCCGTCGTGCGTGGCGATGTACTGTAGCTGCCAGGCGGCATCGCTTGGATCGGTGCATCCGTCCCCGTTGAAATCCCCGGGATGGGGATTGGGATAGACATCTGTCCAGGCATAGCGCGCCCCGGGAATTTGATTGACGTAACATGCGCCGACCAGCGCGCACGTGCGCCACTGAAGCGGGTTGAGCGCAGCCCCGACGTCAGTCGACGCCCAACCGGCCAGCAGCACAAAGCGCGGATCCTGCTGGGTCCACGGGTCGGCGAACTGGGCGCTGAATTGCAGATCAATCAACGCCTCCTGAATGGAGTTCTGATTGCCGGCGCACCCGTCCGTCGGCTCGGCGACGACGCCCGGGCCCAGGAGCGCAGCGCTGGCGGCGTTCGTCAGCGGATAGACAAGCGTCACCAGGGTGCGATCCGCCGAGACCGAATGGGTGAATCGCAACTGGACGATCGGCAGGTAGCCGCCCGGATTCGTGGCGCACTGAAACGCGAAGGCTTCAAAACTGTGGGCACGGTGGAAAAAGTCCCCGGTGAGAATCCACGACTCGCCGGCCTCGAAGATCTGCGGATTCCCGCCCGTCGCCTCGGTTTCGATCGCGATGGACTGGATGGATTCCCCGCGAAATGCGATGTGAAACTCCTCTCCGCTGCGCTCGACATATGGCGGCGAGGGAACCCACCCGTCGAAGGCGAGCCCGTTTAACGCGGCCCGTCCCGCGAAACGCGGCTCCTGGGGCACGCCGCCAAACCGGGCGACGTTTCCAAGATACCGATAGCGCGGCACGGAGGTCTCGCCGCCGGTGTTCTCATTGCCGTCCAGATCAAACTCGATCCAGCCGCAGACGGGATTCGGCCCGTAGCGGAACGGGTCGTACTCGGGGTTCACATCGTCAAACCAAAGCGGACCCGGCGGATTCATCAGCCCGACAAACTCCAGATCGATGCGAACGAAATCCCCCGCCGTGTTCCACGCGCCGGCAAAGCGATTCTGCCATGGAACGTTCGGCATGAAGCGGCCCCAGCGGATCATCGTGAGATCGGGCATCCGATGCGAAGACTCGTTCAACACACCGATGTTCCCCGGATCGGTTCGGCGAATCCTCGCGTCGACCGGGTCCTGCACAGTCTTGAACTGGGCGCGCACCGGATTGGCCGAGCAGAGACCCAACACCCATGCCGCCGACACCATCGATCGCGCGACCCCGCGCCGCAGCCCGGTCCACCCCAATCCCGGTCGGCTCCTACGCATGCTGGGACTCACTCTTTCCCGTTTCGGCGAAACGATTCAATCGATAGCGCAAGGCTTCGCGCGTAATGCCCAGGATGCGCGCCGCGCGACTAAGATTTCTACCCGTGTATTCAAACGCCGCGGTCAGGATCGCCTGCTCGATCTCTTCGAGCTTCGGTTCGCCCTTGGCAAAATCCAGCGCGATGGTACGCCCCCCCGTCATCTCGATCTGCACGTCCACCGCCATGGCACTTCCGCCCGCGAGGTTGAGGTCGCCCGGTTCGATCTGCTGGCCGTCAACCTGAAGGACCGTGCTCTCGATGAGATGGCTCAATTCGCGCACGTTGCCAGGCCAATTATACCGTTTCAGCACGGCCATTGCTTCGCGCGACAGGGTTTTGGACTTCAAGCCGAACCTCCGGCAGTGCGATGCGAGAAAATGCGCGGCGAGCGGTTCGATGTCGTCCAGCCGGTTCCGAAGCGGCTCCACGTGGATTTCAACGACCCGCAGGCGGTGGTACAGATCGCTGCGAAACTCTCCGGAATCAACGGCGGCCCGCAACGGCCGGTTGGTGGCGGCGATGACGTGGACGTTGATGGACCGGGGATCCGTGCCGCCGACGGGTCGGATTTCACGTCGCTCCAGGGCGAGGAGGAGCTTGGCTTGCACATCGGCTTCGAGGTGCCCGATCTCGTCGAGGAAGATCGTCCCCCCGTGGGCGACTTCGAACAGCCCGCGCTTGGCCTGGGCCGCGTTGGTGAATGCGCCGCGGACATGGCCGAACAGCTCGGATTCAAAAAGCGTCGCGGGCAGGGCCGTGCAGTTGACGTGAATGAAGGGGCGACCTTTACGCGGCCCATGGTAGTGAATGGCCCGCGCGACGAGATCCTTCCCGGTGCCGGTTTCACCGGTGATGAGCACGGTCGGGGGATCGGGCAGATTCAGCACGTCGGTTCGCGTCAGGCGCTGAATGGTCTCTTTCAGGTTTCGCGTTGCCTCGGATGCGCCGAGAATGCTGTCCAGCCCGCTGGCCTGCTCCTCGCGATGCCGGAGGAAGTGCAGATTGTCTCGTACCTGTTGATGCTCGGCGGACCGCGCAACGACCAGCATCAGCTCGTCCAGATCGACCGGTTTGGTCAGGTATTCCTCCGCGCCGCTCTTGATCGCGTCCACTGCGATGCGCTCGTTCCCGTGCGCGGTGACCACAATCACCGCGCACGACGGCGACTCGGCCTTGATTTTCTGTAGCACCGCCTGGCCGTCCATGTCAGGCAGGCGCAGATCCAGCAAAACGACATCCGGCGAGAAGCGCCCCAGGGCCGTCAAGGCATCGCGCCCGCTGTGTACGGCGGCCGCTTCGAAATCATGCGACGCCAGCTTCTCGCAGAAATTCTTAGCAAGGACGCGCTCGTCCTCGACGACCAATACTCGCGGCATGATCCTGCTCCTTCGATTGGCTCGCTCTCGCCGATGTGCCGGCTTCGTGAATCCGCCGGCGTGATTCGCCTCGCTCACGTCCTCGTGGTCGGCAACGTCACCTCGAATCGCGCCCCGCCCCGCGCCGAACGCGCCAGCGTGACGTCGCCCTCGTGCAGCCGGGCAATGCCCTTGACCGTGGCCAAACCGATGCCCGTGCCGTGTTCCTTCGTCGTGAAGAACAACTGAAACACGCTCGATCGAACCGCGTCGGGTACGCCGGGACCGGCATCGTCCACGGCCAGCACGGCCCGGCCGTTCGCGCCCGGACGTTGACAGGCAACGATGATCGACTCGCCGCGGGGCGAATGCTCCATCGCGTTCGACACCAGCTCCACGACCAGTTGCTCCAACTGATGCCGATCCCCCCGCACGACGATCGGATCGGCGGCCAGTTCGCGCTTCAACGTCAGCCCCAGGCGCTCCAGTTCCGGCCCCAGACCCGATACAGCCCCCGCGACGACGTCTTGAAGACATACGTCTTCAAATGACTCGCTGCCGGCGCGGGCCATCTTCAGCAGGCCGCTGACCCGGTCGCCCAATCGCGTCCCCTCGATCAGCACATCCTGCAACCGCGCCCTCGATGCATCGTCCAGCTTGCCCAGGTCCAGCGTCAACTGCGTCGAACTGCGAATCGCGGCCAGCGGATTGCGAATCCCGTGCGCCACGCTGGAACACAACTCGCCAATCGCCGCCAGCCGCTCGCGCTGCGCCGCCTCCGTCGCGCGGCGCTGCGCGGCCAGCGCGCGATCGGTCTGACGCAACCGCCAGCCGAACCATGCCATGCCCAGCGCCAGCAGCACGAGCAGCGTGACGACGTAGCGCTCCATCGTCAGACGCGCTTGCAGGCTCACTTCGTGCTCCTCTAGGATGTTGCGCTGCTCGGCTCGAACGCGCTCGGTCAGAAGACCCAGCTCGCGAACCGCGCTCATCTGCTTCTCGTCCGCTCGCGCCATCGCGCGCGAGGCCGCCGTCAACGCCTCGGCCTGCGCGCCGCTGTCCGCGCCGGCCTCGCGCATGCGCATCACGTTTTCAAACACTTCGTCCGCCCCTGCCGCCATCTCTTCCGTCAGACGCGTCAGTCGTGTCACGTTCAAGCCGTACGATCGCCCCTGGGCGATCGCCTCGTCCAACTTCAGACGAGCACGATGCAATCGACCTCGATGCGACGCCACATCCCAATCCGCGAAGACCGCGTTGGCCGGCGCGATCAGTTCCAGCACGCATTGCTCCGCGCGCTGAAACCATCGCTGCGTCTCCTCCAGCCGACCGGCCGTCTCCATCAGCCGCGTCACGCTGGAGAACGTCCGCTGGTGCATAACCAGCGACAGGGCCACAACCGCCGCCGCCAGCCCGACGGGCAGCAGAATCGACTGAAACAATTGCAATCGCCGCATGCTCGAAATCCCGATTCGGGGCCGTCAACCCCCGGACCGACAGCCGCCCTCGCCGTAATCGTGCTCATAGTCACGGCGAATTGTGTATGGACGCACAGATACCGCCCATTGTAACCGATGTGCGCCACAGAATTTCGAGCGGACAATTGCTGTAAGTCTTTGTAAAAAAACCAGTAACGCAATTATCACCGCTTTCGTGACTCCCAGACTCACGCAAGCGGTGTGCCAATCGATCACCCCGTAGTGCAAATGTTCTCAATGAGCAGCTCGGGTTGTTGCGGAACGGAAGACGCGATAGATGCGAATTGCCGCGCCCTGGGCGAGCGGCGTGTCGCCGCGCGGGGGATAGACGCAGGTGAAGAGATCGGGGCGCTCATCGAGCTTCGCGCGTAGAGCCGGGTGGTCGCGACAGACGAGCACATAGGAGGCGGCGAACTCGCTCTCGACGTCGTCGAGCGTGACGTCCTCGTGGCCGAAGCCGGCGGCACCGATCACGTCAGCCGGCAAAGAGGTCGGGGTCTGACCGCGGGTGATGGCGCGGTAGCGCGCCCAGAGGGCCGGGTACGGCCTGCTGGTGAAGACGGGGTCAAGGCCGACAGCGAAGACATTATGCTGATTGTAGTAAAAGCAGTAGGGGAAGATGTCCCAGTCGTCGGTGAGAACGAGGCTGTCGGCGGGTGAGTTTTCCTTGAGGAAGTTCATGGCGCGCCGAATCGCGCCGACGTTGGCGCCGGGCTGGGCTTCGCGCGTTGTATGAAGGAGGTTTGCATAACCGTATCGCAGCGCACCCGCTGTCAGAAGGATGGCCAGACCAAATCTTGGCGCGGGCCCGAGTCGCACAAGCGGCGCGGTGAGCGGTGTCCGCCCGCGCGTTGCGCGATCAAGCAGATAGGCGGCGTGAAGGGCGCAGAACACGGGCCAGTATTCAATGAAGCGACGCGATTTGCAAGTGAGCGCGAAGAACGCCAGGTTCGTAAGCAGCAGGATCATCTCGCTGCGCGTGATGGGCGTGCGCCGCGCGAGTCGTGCTACCGCGCAGACGACCCACGCGACGATCAGCGGCCACGCCATTTGAATAAAGAACATCGCGTTGAACGGTTTCCACTCGATGCCGGACTCGCTCGGCGCGCCCAGGCCGGTTTCGAACAATTGCGTGTACAGGAAGCGAAAGTTCGCGGGGAAATACGGGTGGATCACAAGCCCCATCAGCAGGCCGATCGAGGAGGCGAAGGGGGCAGCCAGCACGATGCGCCACGGCCGACCCGTTGCAAACTCGGCCCCCGCCGCGGCGAGCGGAACGAGCAGGAACACGACCGCGCCGCCGTAGATGTGGACGAACACAAATCCCAGCACGGCGAGCAATTTATATCGTCGTCGCAATACGAGCGGCAAGGCCGCCATCATCAGCGGCAGGCCGATCAGCGGCGCGCGGATGAACGAATGCCGCAGCCAGAAGTGCCACGGGAGGCACGCCAGCGCGAGCACCCAGAACCAGCGGTGCCGCACGTGCCATCGACGCAGGATGTGTACGAACAACGCGGCGCTCGTCCCCATCGCGAGCATCGCCGCGATCTTGCCGCCGAGGAACGCCTCGCCGGTGATGCGGTCGGACCATCGCACCAGCGGCGCGAGCAGCACATGAAATCCGTGATGGTGGCTCACGAACGCGTCGCGAAAGAGGGTCCAGTGCAGCCACGGAAACGTCTTGATGAATCCCTCGTCGGGCAGCATGCGCGCCATGGCGAGGTGGTAATACGAGTCGTTTCCCGCGACGTAGGGCGTGGCCGACTGGATGACCAGCATGGCCGCCGCGCCGAAGAGGGCTGCGGCGAGCATTTCGAGCCAGCCTGGAATGCGGCAATGGTGGATCGCGGGTTGCGTTTCGTGGACCTGCTTCACAGCCATGACGTGCATCATCGTAGTAAAGAGTCAAAGCCCGCGTCGCGTCAGGATGCGGGCGCGTTTCCCGCGCCGAGCGCCAGCCAGATCAGCGTCTTGGCATTGAAGATCATGTGCAGGCAAATGGCCAGCAGGAGCGAGCCGGTCTTGGCGCGGGCATAGCCCATCGCGACGCCAAGCAGCGCGAGCGGCGCTACGGTCTGATAGAGCGGCACATGAAAGGCGCCAAAGACCACCGCAGCCAGCACGATGCCCGCCCAGGTGCTCCCCGTGGCCTGTGCAATCAATGGCTGGAACATGCCGCGAAAAAGGCACTCCTCCACGGCGGACGCGAGGATCAGCGCGTTGAAGAAAACGATCGTTCGCAGCAACGATGACGTGCCCGGTTGCATCAACAGCGCGATCGTCGTGTGTTCCTCGAGGACGTGGTCCGGCCAGAATCGTGTGATGAGATAGACGCTTGCATAGAACAATCCGAAGCACCAGGGCCAGATACCGAGAAAGCCGATCAGACCACGGCGCAGATCGCGCGGCAGACGCCGCAGGTCGATGCCCCAGCCGATCAGGCCGTTTGCGATTCGGCGCGCCGCGATGGCGATGAAAACGATGATGGTCGCCGTCTGCCCCAACAGAGCGGCGAGCGCCTCGCGCAAGGTGGGCAGCGCGGGCACGCTCGCGGGGCGGCTTATCCCTGCGGCGGCCGACTCCTCGCCGACCATCATCAGCCCCAGTAGTGAATCCGCCAACGACGGCAGCACGAGCATCGCGATGAACGCCGCGATCACGTCGAAGGCGTCGAGCGTTCCGGCGGTGCCGATCGGCCCGGGCGGCAGCGGCAGTCGCAGCGCGTCGCGAATCCGTCGCGCCGCAACAAGCCGCGCGATCGTGCCGAAGCTGAAGAGTGAGCATCCGATGAGCAGCGCGACGTCGGCGTATTCGAGCAGTCGCGGCAGCGGCGGCATGACTGGTATGATTCCCGCGACGCAGAAGGTCAATCGTCGTCGCCCGGCGCGACGCGTTCACGAGCAGGCAACATGAGCGGCACTATATTGCAAGCCATCGTCGAGACCAAGCGGGGCGAAGTCGACGCCGCCCGCCGCGCCGAGCCGCTCGCCGCGCTGGCGGCACGCTGCGCGGCCGCGCAGCCGCCGAGAGATTTTTACTCGGCTATCACGTCCGGGCCGACGATTCGACTCATTGCGGAGATCAAGAAGGCGTCGCCGTCGGCGGGCTTGCTGCGGGCGGATTTTCGACCGGCGGACCTCGCGCATGATTACGAATCGGCCGGTGCGGCGGCGTTGAGTGTCCTGACGGATCAGACGTACTTTCAGGGGAGCCTCGCCGATCTGGCGACGGTACGCTCCGCCTGCGCGCTGCCGGCGCTGCGAAAGGACTTCACGATCGACGCTTATCAGGTGTACGAAGCCCGCGCGGCCGGAGCCGATGCGATCCTACTGATCGCGGAGATTCTGACGGTGGCGCAGATCGACGAGTTCAGCGCGCTGGCGGCGTCGCTCGGCATGGCGTCGCTGATCGAGACGCACACCGAGGAACAGGCCGCGGCCGTGTTGTCGTTCATCTCACCCGCGCGACGGACCGTGCTGGGAATCAACAATCGCGATTTGCACGCACAGCGGACGGACGTGCAGATCGCGCGGCGTATCGCCGCGACGTTGCCACCGGGCACGTTTTTTGTTGCCGAGAGCGGATTGAAATCTCGCGAAGACGTAGTGGCGATGGCGTCGGCCGGCGCGTGCGCGGTGCTGATCGGCGAGACGTTCCTCCGCGCGAGCGACCCGTCGGAAAAGGTGCGCGAGCTGATGGGGCAATAGAAGCCTGATGCTCGGGCAATCGTACGTTCGCCGTCCGAACGAGGCCACGCGCTTCTTCACTTGGGTGGCGCCAGCGCGGCTGCGATCCGCTCCGCCGCGAGGCGGCAGGCGATCTCGTTGGGATGCTGGTCAGTCGGATGGACCCAGTACGCTTCCGCGGTGCGGCCCTTCGCGGCGGCGTCAGACCGGAAGATCGGCAGCAGGTCAACGCACTCGCAGCCGGCGGTTTGGCAGGCGCCGGCGATGCGCGTGTGCAGATCGGCGAAGGGGTACTGATCATCAAGCGACCAGAAGATCGGGAAGATCGCGACGACAAATCGAAAAGCGTCCTCTTTTGATACTCGCGCCATGCCGGTCAGCACGTCGCGGCAGGTCTGCCATTTGGGCGAATCAAACCCGCGGCGCGTCGTGTCGAAGAATTCGCGTTGCAGGCGATCGGTGGCCCGGCGGCGCTCAACGATCTCCGCGATGCGCGAGACGCGCGCCAGCGGCGACCTTTCAAACCCCTTTTTGGTCGCCTCGTTCTGGCGGATGGTCTCGGCCGCATCGGTCGCGTCATTCAGACAGAAACCAAGAATCACCGCGTCGGGTTTGTAGGCCGCGAGTTTGAGCAGGTACAGCGCCGCCGCGTCCTTCGTGTCATACGCCTGGATGCCCGCGTTGATGACCTCCACGCGACGACCCGGCATGCGCGACGCCAGCAACCGCTCCAACTGCCGCGGCCACGTGTCGCCTTCCTTCACGCCCTCGCCAAAGGTGAACGAGTCGCCAAGACAAATGACGCGATAGACGTCCGCGCCCTTCTCCACCGGCGGCAGCGGGCCGCGCAGGCCGAGCGAGTTGATTTCGTACTCGATGCGGCCGGCGGATCCGAAGTATCCACGAGCGTCACCGGCGAGGTCGTACACGCTCGCAAACCGCGCGCTGGGTTGATAAAGATGCGGACCGTTTTCGATGCGTGTGAAAGGCACACCATTCGGCTCGAAACGCGGCGGGTCGTAGCCGTGCGGGCCGAGTGGAAGAAACCGCAGCGCCACGTCGGCGATGACGAAGGACGCGACGAGGCAAGCGGCTGCCATCGCAAGCTTGCGATCGAACGATTGCGGTGCACGGGCAGGCCGAGCGTGTGTGACGCACTGCGTGTTCGAGCTGCCCGAACTATCCACAGGCGAGACGTTCGTGTCGCCCTGGACGGAATCATCCTGTGTGCCACCGGTCATGACGGTTATAATATCGGTGTCGCGCCGTCGTTTCAGGAGACGCATCAATGATCAATTACATGCGAATGGGCAAGGTGCCCGCCAAGCCGCATACGACCTTCTACGAAGACGGCAAATTGCTGATGGAGCATTGCCACACGCGCGAGGGGTTCGAGGGGCCGTTTTCGATCCTTTATTACCGCACGCCGCCGACCGACGAAAACGCCGTGGAGAAGCTGGCCATCCCCGGCTTCTGCCCGTTTGAGCCCCTGGCCGAGCAGCCGCTGCATCGACGGCATATTCGCACGCAGGACCTGAAGCTCTCCGGTGATTTTCTGGACGCCCGGCGCGTGCTGCTGTTCAACAGCGACGTGCACATGAGCATGGTGAAGCCGACGGCGACCAGCGCGCGGCTGTTTTCCAACGGCGACGGCGACGAGATGTATTTTGTCTACAAAGGGACGGGGCGGTTTGAGACTCTTTTCGGTATGCTGTCGTTTCGCGAAGGGGACTACGTCCACATTCCGCGCTCGACGCCGTATCGCATTCAGTGGGACGGCGCGAACCCCGAGTTTTTCGTGTTCGAAGGCCGCGGGCACATTGACATCCCCAAGGAGTATCGCAACCGCGCCGGGCAGATCACGATGTACGCCCCGTACTCGGCGCGCGACTTCCGCGCGCCCGAATCGCTGCTCACCTACGACGCGAAGCGCCACGGGTCCGCGCCGTTCAAACTGGTCGTGAAACGCGACGACGTGTTGACGGTGCACCTGTTCAAGCATTTTCCGATCGACGTGGTCGGCTGGGATGGCGCGGTGTATCCCTTCGCGTTCAACATTCACGACTACCAGCCGAAGACCTCGACGATCCACCTCCCGCCGACGATTCACATCACCTTCGCCGGCAACGAGTTTGTCATCTGCTCGTTCGTGCCGCGCAAGGTGGACTACTTCGACCGCGACGGATTGAAAGCCATCCCCTGCCCGTACGGGCATGCCAGCGTTCACATGGACGAGATTCTGTTTTACGTCGCAGGGAACTTCACCAGCCGCCGAGGCATCGACAGCGGATCGATCAGTCTGCACCCGGCGGGGATTCCGCACGGTCCGCATCCGGGGACGTATGAAAAATCCGTCGGGCACGATCGCACGAGCGAGCTGGCGGTAATGTGCGACACGTACAAGCAGCTTAAGTTGACAAAAGTCGCCAACGAGATTGAGGACAAGGACTACCATCTGACGTGGGTCAGCAAGGAGAGCGGCGAAGCCGACGCGCCAGGGGCGCGGTAGATCGCCCGATTCATCCGCCGCCCGGGATGCGCTGCCGCTTTCAACAGTGGTCCTTTGTCAGGGAATGATGCCCAGGTCCGTCTCGATGACGTCTTCCGAGACCAGTTCCGTCGCGTCGGCCGAGCGACCGGGAGCGAGGAGCCGTTTTAGACCGGGCAGCGAGAAATAGCGACCGGGGCAGGCGGTTTTGTTGGTCACGCCGCCGTGGGTGAAGACCTTCGAGGTCGGCACACCTGTCTTGTCACATAGAAAGCTGACCAGCCTCCCCAGCGCTTCCATCTGCCTGGGCGTCGGCGGGTGCGCATCGAGATTGCCGATTAGACAAATGCCGATTCCGTGGTCGTTGTAGAAGTTGTTGGGCGTCTTGCAGTGCGCGCCGTGCTTCTGCTGCGCCCACCGCGCGCCGACGTACACCGCGCCGTCTCCATAGCCGATGCCGTTGCCGATCACGAAGTGATAGCCCAGCTCATCCCAGCCGCGGCCGTTCATGTGCCAGTTGCGCATCCCCTCCGGGGTTGATTTGTCGTTGGCCGAATGATGCACCACTACGCATTTCCAGCGATTGGAGATTCCGCCCGGCGGCATCCAGCCGAGGTTCGGCCCGCCGCGCGCGACGGGCGGCGCGATGCGCGGCGTCTCCCGCGGCGGCAACGGTCGAGACTCCGGCGGCCGCTGACCCAGATACGGATCCATCTGTGCGATGGTCGCCTTCTGCGATGAGCAGCCGCTTGATGCGGCGACCACCAGGGCCAACCCCGTCAGCGACAAAATGCCCACGCGTCGGCCGCGAACCCGGGCGGCATTCTTATACAATCGTCGCACGTTGAACCCTCTCCCGATTCATGCTTCGGCGCCCGCCGGCCCGATCGACCGCGATTTCCGCCGCGCAACAGCCTATCATCGACCGGCAGCCCGGCTCAAGTAAGAAATGGGCCGCGCGACCAATCGGCTTCGCCGATAAAACCCGCCTGAATCGACGTACGCGAGCCGGGGAGCGCCGGTTCGTTCCACGGTTCATTCCACACGCGCCTGCCATGCGGCGGTTGGGAGCGACGCCAGCTTCTCGCACATCCGCCGAAGCGCCACGCCCCGATGGCTGATCGCATTCTTTTCATCGGCCGATAGCTGGGCGACGGTTTGGCCGTATGCCGGCAGATAGAAATAAGGATCGTAGCCAAAACCACCCGCCCCCCTCGGCTCGGTCACGATCATCCCCTCGAGCGATCCGTCCGCCGTCGCCAGCACACGTTCCCCATCCGCCAGCACCAGCACACACCGGTACCGCGCCGTTCGACGGTCCGGCGGGATGGCTGAAATCCGCGAAATCAACCTGGCGTTGTTAGCCGCGTCGCGCTCCGCTCGCGGACGATCGGCGAATCGTTCGTCATAATAGGCCGACGCAACGCCCGGCGCGCCCCCCAGCGCGTCCACTTCCAGTCCGCTGTCATCCGCCAGCGCAGGCATCGCCGTCGCGCGCGAGTAATAAATCGCCTTGAGCGTCGCGTTTTCAAGAAACGTGCTGCCAGTCTCCTCCGGCTCCGGCGGCGCCGAGGCAAGCGATTCCAGGCCGACCCATTCAAGGTGCGGCCTTAGCGAGCCAACGGCCTTGCTCAACACCTCGCGCATTTCCCGAAGTTTCGAGGGATTGCCCGTTGCGATGAGAAGCTTCATTCAAACTCCGGAATGACCGAGGTCGGTTTGCGATCGCGCAGGGCCTTGGCTTTGCCCGGCTGCGGAATCTCCACGAGGAACGACCAATTCGGAATCCGCTCGCGCTTGCCGGTGGCCGGGTCGGCCGTGATCCGATGGGTGATGTGCCCGTTTTCGAGATTGTAGCGGAACTCTTCCTGCAACTGGAGATCCTTGACCGCCTTGCTGTAGGCCATTCGACCGTCCGGCTCGGTCACGAACGCATCGTCACCGAAGGAGCCCACGCATATTGACGTCTGTGGCTTTTCCGGATCGTGATAGTAATAGGCCTCGTAGCCCCGGCTTCGGAGATCCTTGACCCATTCAATCGCGGCTTCCTGATAATCGCGCAGCGTCGGCGTGGCGTAGGTCACCCCCACATGCAGGGTGTACGTCCCCCGCGCGCGTTCCAGGCTCCACTCCGGCGGACCAATCTTCTCACCCGGCTTGGCAATCGGCCTCGCCTGAAAAAAAATGTACTGCCCGTCCAGCGACAACTGTCGAATAAACTCGAGGTCGCGCTTGATGGCATCGTTCAACACAACGCGCAACTCGTCGCTCGCTTTGTCGTGCTTCAGCGCGTACTCCCCGTAGTACACTCGGCTGCCGGACGCTCCGTGCTCCACCCGCACCTGGTCCCCACGCAGGTTCGGCGCGCGACGCAACGCATTCGCCGCCGTCTCGGCCGTCTCACGATGTCGCTCGCCGAGGTATTCGTTGCACTCGATCGTCCACGTTTCGGTGTCGCCCGACCGTTCGCCGAACAACGACCGGCCCGACGGCCTGAACAGCTCGTCCCATCTTGCCTTGTCTTGCTCGCTGCACGCGCCGGCTGCGTTCATCAACACGAACAATGCTCCGCCGACCCAAGCACGCCGCCACGCCCAACCGCTCATTCTTGTCATCGCTTCGCCTTCGACAGGGCCTTCTGCTGAATCGCCAGCAGCGCTCGCACGCCGCGCTCACCCATCGACACCATCTTGTTCATCTGCAATCGGGTAAACGTTCCCGCCTCGGCCGCCCCCTGAATCTCCACAAACCGCCCGCGATTCGTCATCACGACATTGAAATCCACCTCGGCGTCCTTGTCCTCGGCGTAGCACAGATCAAGCAGCACCTCGCCGCCGACCAGCCCCACGCTCACGGCCGCCACGCGATCCGTCAACGGACTGACTTTCAGCTTGCCCGACCGGCGCAGCTTCGATACCGCATCGGCCAGCGCCACGTACGCTCCCGTGATCGCCGCCGTCCGCGTCCCGCCGTCGGCCTGCAACACGTCGCAGTCCAGCCAAATCGTCCGCTCGCCCAGCTTCTCCACGTCCACCACCGCGCGCATCGCCCGGCCGATCAGACGCTGAATCTCCTGCGTGCGGCCGTCGATCTTGCCCGAACGACTCCGCGCCTTGCGATCCGGCGTGCTGCCGGGAAGCATTTCGTATTCCGCCGTCACCCAGCCGACGCCGCGACCCTTGCGCCATTCCGGCACCGCCTCGTCCACCGACGCGGTGCACAACACCTGCGTCTCGCCAAAAGCGATCCACACCGAGCCGGCCGCCGCGCGCGTGAAGTTCCGCCGGATCTTCACCGGTCGAAGCTCGCTCGCTTTGCGCCCATCGATTCGTTTCATCTGGCGTTCCCGGATCGCGTCCTTCGCGTCAGGTCTTATCCCCCGCCCTGCGCCATTGGTCAAGACCGGCCGCCGCGAGACGCGCCGCCTGCGCCGCATCGCTCGCCTCCAGCCGCATCCGCCGCGTCATTTCGCCGGTCGCCTCGATCGACAACCACGCGCAGTCGGCCGGCAGCACGTCGCGCACCCGGTCGGCCCACTCCACCAGCACGACCGCACCGCCCTCGCACAACTCCTCGAATCCCAGCGCCGCCAGCTCGGCCCCGCTCCGCAACCGATACGCGTCTATGTGATGCACGACGCACCGGCCTCGGTACTCGTTTATTAATACAAACGTAGGACTCGTCACCGCGCGGTCGTCCGCCACGCCAAGCCCCCGCGCCAGCCCCTTCGCCAGATGCGTCTTGCCTGCACCCAGCTCCCCCACCAGCGCCAACACATCGCCGCTGCCCAGCGCGCCGCCGAGCGCCCGGCCGATCGCCAGCGTATCCGCCACGCTGCGCGACTCGAGTTCCACGCACCACGCCGCGCTCATGCCGATCCGCCCGCCTCGCGAAAGTGCCGCCAGCCACGCGGCTCGACCCGCTCCCGGCCGCCGTACATCCGCTTCAACCACACGCCCGATTCGGCGATCGCCGAACCGATCCGTCTTAGATCACATGTGATGCCTTCTTTCCGGCACGCCATCACGCGATCCGACGCATGCTCCGGCACCGCAAAGAACAACTCAAAGTCCTCACCATCATCCAACACATGAGATGTCAGCGAACGGTCGTCCCTCTTTTCCCTCAACACCTCCCGATGCAGCGCTCGAACCGCACCTTCGTCCAACTCCACCCCGCAGCCGCTCGCCGCCGCCATCCGCGCCGCGTCCACCGACAGCCCATCGCTCAAATCCATCATCGCGTGAAGGTCCGGCCCCAGCGCCGCCGACAGCACCCGCGCCTCGCGCACGCGCGGCGTGAACGTCAAATGATGCTCCCAGATCGACCCGCCCAGCCGACCGGTCACATGCAACGCATCGCCCGGCCGCATCCCGCTTCGCGTCACCGGCCCGTTCAAACCGTCCCACGGTTCCGCCAGAATCGTCACATCCACCACGAGCGGCTTGTCCCAACTGTTCGTGTCGCCCCCGATGATGCGGCAGTCAAACTCCCCCGCGATCGATTCCGCACCGGCGAACAATTCCTGCGCCTGCTCCATCGTCCAACGCGCCGGCAGCGCCACGCTCATCAGTGCCCAGCGCGGTCGCACCGCCATGGCGGCGCAGTCCGAAAGATTCACCGCCATCGCCTTGCGCCCCATCTGCCGCGGCGTGTGCACGGCGCTGTCAAAATCCACGCCGTCCATCACCAGGTCGCAGGCCACGAGCAATCCGCCCGCCCCTGCGCGCACCTGCGCCATGTCATCGCCCGGACCGAGCACCAGCCCCGACGGCGCGGACGTCGACCGCGAACGGATCCACGCGATCAACTCATCTTCGCCTTTCGCCATGCCGTTTATTGTATCCCCGCCCGCCGGACGCAGCGCTTGGCGCCTGAAACCCCTTCGAAGCCGGCCTCTCGAAAGTCGGCTACGATTCAGTATGATGCGCCGACGGGAGCCTTGCCCATGGTCAAAATGAGCGTCCTCGTTCTCGCCGCGGGCAGCGGCAAGCGATTCGGCGGCATCGAAAGCAAAATCTTTGCCCGACTCGACAATCAGCCGCTCTTCCTCCGCGCGCTTCAGCTTTTCGTCAATCGCGAGGACGTCGCCCAGACAATCCTCGTCGTCTCGCCGCGCGATCTGGACCAGATGAAATCCAAGTACGGCGCGAACCTCGGCTTCATGGGCGTCCAACTGGTCGCCGGAGGCGACGAGCGCTTTCACTCCGTCGCCAACGGTCTGGCCGCCATCAACGACGACGCCGAGTACGTCGCCGTCCACGATGCCGCGCGCGTCTGCGTCGCCGCCGAATGGATTGATGCCATCTTCGCCGCGGCACAGAAATCCGGCGCGGCCGCGCCGGTCATCCCCGTGACCTCCACGCTCAAGCGCGTCGGCCCCGATCACCTCATCGGGGAGACCGTCCCGCGCGACGGCCTGTACATGAGCCAGACGCCGCAGATTTTTCGGCGCAGCATCCTGGTGAAAGCATACGAATGGCTTAAAAATCGCCCGGCCGATCGGCCGCCCGTCACCGATGATGCACAGCTCGTCACCGAATCCGGCGGCGCCGTCACGGCCGTCGAGGGCGACGCGCGAAACATCAAGATCACGACGCGCGGCGATCTGGTGCTCGCCGGCGCGGTGCTCAAGGCCCTGCCGCAACGGCCTGTGTCCCGCCGCGGCGCGTTCGAAGAGGCACAGTGGTAGTCGCAAAAGACCCGAACAGGGAGGTTGCTTCAATGGCCCGTTTGCTTCCATTCGTCCGGAGTGTTTGTTCAACGCTCGCGCCCAGCCTCGCGCTGGCCGCCCTGATGGCGCTCGCGACGCCAATCGCCTGCAATCAGCCAGCCGGTTCCGCCGCACGACTGGACAGCGAAGACGAAGGCCACGGCCTGCACACCGTGCAGAACCAGCGGCTTGCCGACATCATGAATGAATTGAAGGCGTTGGACTTCGAGGGAATGGCCCGCCGCGCTTCATCCGGCGGAGCGGACGCACGGCTCGTCGCCGCCGCGCGGCACGCGGCCGATCTCGCGACCGATGCCCGACTCATGCCGCATTTGTTCAAATCCGAAACGTTCACCGACGAGCATCGACGCGTCTTCGATCACCTCGCCGGCCGATTGCAGATTCAATGCCTCGAGCTGCGCGACGCCGCATCGGCCAGCAACGTCCCGGCCACCCGCGCCAAGCTCGAGCAGGTCATCCGCACCTGCAACGAGTGCCACGCGTCGTTCCGCGGACCGAGCATGGCCTGGGTCCGCGACGACGACGTGCCATATTAATGTCAATTCGTTCAGCTCCCGGCCGCCGATGAACGCGATGACGCGATCCCGATCAATCCGTCGAGCAGGCGCTCCCAGTCGCCCAGCGTCTGATCCATCTCGTACCGGAGAATATCCCCCAGCAGCACCGTGTCGCGCGACTCGATCGCCGACTTGATCCCCAGCAGCCTCTTCGCCAGGTCGCGCAACCATTGCGACACCGCACGGCCCTCGACCGCCACGCCGCTCACGTCCAGCGCCAGCAGACCGCAGGCGCGTACCACCGCCTCGTGCACCCTCGCCCACACGGCGCAGCAATCCGCCAGCGCGCGCATCGCCGACGACGTATCGCCGCTCGACAAATGCGAAGCCGCCGTCGCCACCGTCGCGTACGTCTCCGTCAACGCGCCACGCGTCACACCCAACGCATCGGCCACCAGCGCGCCGGGGCACCCGGTCACCACGTCAAGCCGTCCCACCGCCGCAAAGGGCATCCCCAGCACCTGCTCCAGACGATCCATCGACACGTCCTGCTCGTCGCAGCGCAGACCCAGCACCATCCGACCCGTGCCCGCGAGCCGCGCGCGAACCTGATCCACCACGGCCGACACCGTCGCATCCTGCGCGAACGCGCCGCCCGCCAGCGGTTCGTTGTCTACAAAAATAGCCATTCGAATTCATCCACCGGCCTGCGCCGCTACGCCAGCACCGACCGCAGCAGCCAGATCCCCACCATCCCGCACGCCGCCGTCACGCAGGCCGTCGTCAGCATCACTTCCCACTTGAACGGATCAGCCCGTCGCGCCGCCGCGCCGCCGAACAGCTCCCGCGGCTTCCAGGTCAGCCGCGAGGGAATCAACTTCCCCTCGCCGATTCGCCCCGGCGCGGTGCTCACCTTCGATGCCGCGCTGACCCCCCCCGTAGCAACCGCCGGTTCCGTCGCCGTCGTCCAGGCAGCCGATCGTGATGGCTCGTTCGCGATGGAAATATCAATCCCCGCGCTGTGCCCGTCGCAATGCGAACTCACCAACTCCAGCAAACCGGCAGATTCCTCATGCCCAGTTGACGCGCCGGGTTCCACCATCGCTGACATGTCTTCATCCTGCGACGCTTCCACTGATTCGGGATCGGCTTCAACACCCATCATCTCGGCAGGCTCCAATCCCTCTTCTTCTCCCTCGACCATGCCGTGCTCGTCGTCTTCCGCTTCCGGCATCTCGCCCATGAAGGTCGTTTCATCATCAGGCATCTCCCGCTTGACGGCTTCAGCCTGCGCTTCGATCGGCGACTCGGTGGTTGAGTCGCATTCGTCTTCATCGCCGTGAACCAGCGTCAGACGCGGACCGGCCTGCGACTCGGACGTCACAGCCGATCCGGTCGGTGAAAGATCCTCCTCCAGCAGCACATCCAGATCTGCGAAGAGCGGCCGTTGCGCATCGCCGGAGAGGTCGTTCTTCGTCGGCACCGTCGGGGTCTTCGCCTCGTTCATATCGCACACCTCCGCGTCGGCGGATTCCGCCGCTTCCACATCAAGTCGATACGGTGTTATCGGCCTGATTCGGTCGCCAGCTTGATCGGCCTGCCGTCCTAACCCTCGTCGTGATTGAGCCTTATTGGAAATCCGCCAAGTACCAACGGCCGCCTGCTGTCCAGTTGACCGCGACCGGCCCGACCTTGAACGCCTGCCAACCGCCATTTACAGTCGGCCGTCCATGATTCCCACGGTCGGCATCGGCATTCTGGGTTGCGGCGCGGTCGGCACCCAGGTCGCGCGAATTCTTCTAACCGAGGGCGACGAACTGGCCCGGCGGTGTGGGATTCAATTCCAGCTTCGTCATGTCGTGGTTCGCAATCTCGCGGCCCCGCGCGACGTCGCCTTGTCCCCCGGGGTGCTTTCAAACGACCCGCGCCGCATTCTCGCCGACCCGCAGACTCATGTCGTGATCGAACTGGCCGGCGGGGCGACGCTAGCGCGCGAGTTCATCCTCGCCGCCCTGGCGGCGGGCAAACACGTGGTGACGGCCAACAAGGCCCTGCTGGCTCTGCATGGGCGCGAGATTTTCGCCGCGGCCCGCGCTGCGCGGACCTGCGTCGCGTTTGAGGCAGCGGTCGCAGGAGGAATTCCGCTGATCGAATCGGTCCGCCGCGGCCTCGTCGCCAATCGCATCGATACAATCGTAGGAATACTGAACGGCACGAGCAACTTCATCCTCACGCGCATGCTGGAGAACAACGCCAGCTACGCCCACGCCCTGGCCGAGGCCCAGCGCCTGGGCTACGCCGAGGCCGACCCGACCCTCGACGTCGAGGGCATCGACGCCGCGCACAAGCTCACGATCCTCGCCAGCCTCGGCATGCGCTGCGCGGTCGAATTCGGACGCGTCGCCACGCGCGGCATCTCCGGAATTCAACTCGGCGACCTCACCGCCGCCGACGAACTCGGCTACGCCTGCAAGCTGCTCGCCATCGCGCGAAACGACGCGGCCGGGATGGACCTCTCCGTGCAACCGGCGTTTGTCCCCAAGACCCACCCGCTCGCCGCTGTTCACGGCCCGTTCAACGCCGTCAGCGTCTACGGCCATCACGTCGGCCATACGTTCTACTTCGGGCGCGGCGCCGGCGGCGAACCCACGGCCAGCGCCGTCATCGCCGATCTCATCGACGTCGCCCTCGGCAACGCCGCGCGCATAGCCGAGCGCCTGGCCGTGCTGCCCGACGTCTGCCCGCCGCCGGCCTATCGCCCGCCAGGTGAAAGCGTGTCGCCATTCTACATTCGTCTGGGACTGTCGGATCAACCCGGCGGCATCGGCCGAATCGCCACCGCCCTCGGCGAAGAATCCATCAGCATCGCCACGATCGTGCAGCACGAGCCGCCGCAGACACGCTCCGCCGCGGCCGTCCCGGTGATCGTCACGACGCATCCGGCCCAAGAACGCGCCGTACGAGATGCCCTCGAAAAAATCGCGCGGCTGGACGTCGTCCTGGAACGCCCGATCTCGATCCGCATCCTAGATGACCTGACGGCGTGAGAGGCCTTTGGGATCCCTCCGCGACTGGGCGATAACGGTTCTACGTTCTCAATTCTTCCTGCTTCATCATGCCGCGGAGCGCACTTCGCTAGGTGCTTTTCATCGCGCTCCACACCGCCGCCGCCGCGACCGCCGCCGTCTCCACGCGAAGAATCGTGCCACCCAGCGACACCCCTTGCCCACCCGATTGTTCCAGTCGAGCGATCTCGCCCGGTGAGAAGCCGCCTTCCGGTCCGATCCAGATCGACGCGCCGCGAGAAGCCGCAGCGCCGGTCATGGTTTCGCCAATCACCTCTGCCAGCGTTCTCGCCGCGCCCGGCGCGCCATACCACACCAACCCATCGCGCGCGCAATCCGCCAGCGCATCCGCCAGCCCCGTCGGCTCGCGGATCGTCATGCTCCGCGATTGCCCGCTCTGCCTGGCCGCTTCGTCCGCCTTGCGCCGCCACCGCGCCAGCTTCCCCGCGCCGGGCAACACCTGCCCGCGCTCGCATTGCAGCGGAATCAACTCCGCGACCCCCAGTTCGGCGCACTTCTCCACCAGCCAATCCGCCCGCTCGCCCTTGGGAATCGCGGTCGCGATTATTAAGGCGATTGTCAATTCATCGACCGTGCGATCCAGAACCTCCGTCACAACTTCGTCTGCCGAAGCCCCGACGATCCGCGCCGTCGCGCGCTGCCCCCGACCATCGAACAGCGCGATCTCCTCGCCGACCGACAACCGCAGCACGTGCAGCGCGTGATGCGCCGCGTCGCCCCGCAGCATCACGCGATCACCGCCCAGATCGTCCACCTTGAAGGCTCGACGCCGCATGAGGACATGTTCCTATCGCGCCGCCCCCTTCACAAGCAGAACCTCGGCGATGTACCCGCTTGAGTCACCCTCCGCGCACGGCCGATAAATCAGCACGCGACGTGGTCGTTCCGCGCGCCGAGAATCGCCTCATGCCCCAGCCAGAACCGACTCCACCGCCCGATGACCTGCCGATCATGGCCGGCCCCAGCGACGTGGACCAACTTCTGAAAACCGCCGAGGCGCTTGCGAGCGAAATCGCCGCCGCCGTCGGACTGGCCGAACCACGCACGCAGCAGCCGGAAACTGTCGACCTGCACGCACCAGCGCCCGCGCCCATGGAGCCGGTCACAGGTCACACCGTCATTGAGGAAGCCCCGCCGTCGCCCGCCGCAAGAGAAAGCACGAAGCCACCACCGGAATCGACGCCCGGCGCGGCTGTCGTTCCGCACGATGCCGTGCCCGCGGAGATCGCTCCCTCCGCCACCGCCACCCTTTCCGCGCCGCCGGCTCTCGACGTGGAACCATCGACGGCCCAGTCGCCGGTCGCGGCCGAACCTGCTCCGCAAGCGGAGAAGGAGACGATTGAGCCGGAACCGCAACCCGAACCAGCCGTTGCCGAGGATGCCCCGGCCGCTCCGATAGTGCGGTCCGAAGCCCAGCCGCCCACGAAAGTCGCCAGTCACGAGATTTCCGGCGTTGCGACGCCGCAGGTGTCTTTCTTCCGCCGGGTATTGCATTGCTTCATGCGTTTGGCGCGCGGAGTCGCCCTGGCGCCGATTCTCCTGCTGGCCTGGCTGGCCTGGCTGATTGACCGCCCCTTCGCAAAGACGCCTGCACGCGTGAAGAACTACATCGGCGCAATCGCCCTGGCCACCGCGATCACCGCCGCGCTGTCCTTCATTCTGCCTGACTTGCTGAAAGAGGATCCCTTTGCAGGGGATCCCTCCGCGAGCGAATCAGCGCCCGAGTAGATCCAATCGTCCCTGGAATGGGATTGGCGCAACGATGCGGAACACCGTGTTCCAACACCATGTTCCGACATCGACAGGCGGTGCGCGACCCGCACAGAATTCAGACAATAAGACGAAACCAGCCTGCCGTTTGGCGAGGAGGAACCCCCGGTGCGAAGGTGAACCGTGACGATTACATCCCGTACGTCGTCGGCTCAAAATCGCGATCGGACAGGCCCGTGTGCAGGCGGATATTGCGATATTCGTACTTGCCCAGCAGGTTTTCAGGCCGACGATCGGTGTGGGAATAGCAATACACCGCCACCGGCACGCGCAGCTCCTTGTCGATCAGAATTTCCGCCACGCGATCTGGGTACAGGCCGTTCTCACCGTTGTACGGCAGGGTGCGGCGCACGACCCAGACCGGACGGCCGTCGAAATGGCTCTCGCCGAGGAATTCCAGCTTCAACTCGCCGCGGTCCCGTGCGATCTCGCAGTAGCGGATCAACAAGTCCATCGCTCGCTTGAAGCCGAACTCATCAAGAAACCGCCGCGAGGACTTCTTCGCCATGCGCCCGCGGATCGGTTGCTTCACGCTTTTGACGAACAACTGCGCGATCTTGCCGGGCTGGGCCACGGCCTGTTCGCGTTCTTCGACGTTGTCGGCGTCCTCGTCGATCCAGCGGCCCTTCACGTAAATCACGCGCTCGGCGAGACCCGGATTGCGTAACCAATGCATCATCACGCTGTACGGCTCGGCGCGGAACTTGACGTCGATCTCCTGCTCCTCGCTCATGCCCGAGGGCAGCAGCTCCTGCTTGACCATCACGCATTGGTAATCGCGCACTTCACGCTCGTGCCGAGACCGCGCGGCTTTCAGCGCCTCCAGCGGATCGTTGCGAATCAATTTCTCAAAGGGGTCCACTTCCGTCCGCTCGGCGGCCAGAACAACCGGCGAGTGCGGTCGAACGATGACTTCGTTCACGTCGCTCCGCTGAAACTCCGCGTACAACATGCCGGCCAGCGCCAGTCCAAACACAAAGGTCAGCTTCAGATTCGGCGACGGCCGAGATTCAGCGGGCATAGACGATTCCTTGGCTAGCAGGCCGTACCCGTCCTAAACGGCGGAGGCACGACCACCGATGCAGCCGCGGGCGCAAACTCACCCGCACGAGCTGCACTAACTATTCATCGGTGCGGACGTTGCGTAGCCTTAGTCCTCTTAACTTGTCAGACGCGCAGTGGCCGTCGCATCGTTATGCAAGAGCGACAGTTACGCGACCTGTCGAAACAGACCCCGCGCCATGGCAGGAGAGTCGCCGCCCGGAGGACGAGCGCCGACTCTGCCGTTTCGACACCATTC
The DNA here is from genome assembly GCA_015200345.1 of Planctomycetia bacterium. Taxonomy (NCBI): domain Bacteria; kingdom Pseudomonadati; phylum Planctomycetota; class Planctomycetia; species Planctomycetia bacterium. Next base: position 2,143,422 of record CP054187.1, read on the forward strand.
GAATCTTAACTCCCGAAAACACAATGGTCAAACGCCTCACACAAACAATCAGGCCGTACGACAAGCTTTATAACCTGCTACTCCCTATAAGGTTGCGGCGTTTCTTATCGGCTTCTTGCTGTAGTCAACGGTACAGCCCTGTTGCGTCGATATAGGACCGCACCGACTCCGGCACGAGATACCGAATCGACTTTCCTGCACGGACACGCTCGCGGATCGCCGTCGCGCTGATCTCGATCGCCGGCGTCATCACGCAATTCTGCAACAGCGCATCTGCCGCTTCGTCGCCCGCCCATTTTGCCAGTTCGCCGCGCGCCGGCGGAGACCAGCCCGGGCGAACAACCGTCACCATGCGCACCCGGCATACCAGCTCCGCCGCGCGGTGCCACGTATGCAGCTCCGGCAGCGTGTCCGCGCCGATCAGCCAGCACAGCTCACCTGCGCCGCCAATCCCCTGCCGCCGAATCTCGTCAACCGTATCAATCGTGTAGCTCGGACCGCTGCGCTGAAACTCTACGTCACACACTTCAAAAAGTTCATCGCCTTCCACGGCGCGACGGGCCATCTCCAGTCGATGCGCGCCGTCCGTCATCGTCACACCGCGTTTGTGCGGGGGAACCGCAGACGGAATCAATACGATGCGATCAAGACCCAACTGTTCCGCGCACGACCGCGCGGAAATGAGATGCCCGAAATGAATCGGATCGAAACTGCCGCCCAGCAATCCCACGCCGGCCATGCCCGATCCCCTGACACGACGCCCAGGGCAAAGCAGCCCCTCCCAACAAACCAGTCGGGCCCCTACTCTTTCGGCTTGGTCGCGCCGGCCCCGGAGCAATCCACCTCGATTGACATGCCCGAGACTTCGATCGACGCCGACGCCGACTGACCCTTGCCGCCGGTCACTTCGCTGCGGCCGACCAGGACAAGGTAATACCCGCGGTCCGGTTCGAATGAAAGATCAAACGCCAGCTCGTGCGTGCGCGACGATTGGCTCCCGCCCTTGGTCGCCGCATCGGAAAGAAGGTTCTCGTCACGCAGCACGGCGCCGTACGAATCCTTCACCACGAATCGCAGTTGATTCATGGCGGATGCCGGAGAAGCGTCCGCGGTCGAATCGCCGGTGCCGGATTTCCCGTTTGATCCAGATGGTGATGCCGTCTCACCGGATACCCGCCCCGACTCGGTTGCTTTCAGCCGCAGCTTTACCAGCGCCGCAACGCGCCGATTCGTCGCGTTGTCGAACGTGTAGCCCAACTGAAACTCGCCCCACGCGCTGCCGTCGGCTTGTACGCTGGCGCGACACATCGCGCCGTCCGTGCCGACTTGTCCGGAGGCGCCTTGCCCATCACCGACCTGGCCGGAAGGGAACGATCGAAAGTTGAATCCCTCCCTGGCCGGGATCGTGATTGACCCGCCGGAAAGCAGGGGTTCGTTCAAGTCCGGTCGCTCGCTCGCCGGACGGCGGAAATCCGTGTTCATCTGACCGCCGCCGCCACAACCGGTCCCGAGGGACATGAAACCTGCCGTCCAAAGGACGGCGGCGAGGCCGATCTTCAACGTGTTTTTTCGTATCGCCATGGACACAACTTACGACCCGACCGTCGGCGTGTAAAGTCCGGGCGGAATGACGCAATAAGTCCGAAGGACACTCGTTGTATTGCTATGATGAGATCATCGGGGGCGTTCAGACACGAGTCTCGAATCACGATCCTCCCCCGGGCGACGACCCGCTGCCAGCCGGAGGCTGTTCCCATGACCGCCCCGCGAAGCACCCCCACGCGCATTCATGCGACTTGCGCTCTCCTCTGTCTGCTTGTTCCCACTGCCTGGTTCCAATCGTCGACGAGTCGCGCGGCCGATTGTTCGGTCACCACCGTGAACCGAACGCCGCTCAACGATCTGGGGGCCGGACTCTACCTGGGTCAGTTTCAGGGCGGCCTCTATCCCAGCGGCGCGAATACCTTGCCCACGGCGCACGGTGATCTTGGGGCGTCACGCGCTGCCGCCATCCGGCCCCTCGATCTCGCGGGCCAGCCCAGCCCTGCCGGGCGCATCGTATTCATCTCCATCGGGATGTCCAACACGTCACAGGAATTCACGCGGTTTATTCCCCTGGCGAACGGCAGCATGGATGTCAACCATACGACACTCGCGATTGTCAACGGCGCCCAGGGCGGGCAGGACGCGGTCGATTGGGAATTCCCGACGATGCCCACGTACGACGCCGTTCAGGCACGCCTTCAACAAGCCGGGCTTAGCGAGGCGCAGGTACAGGCCGTCTGGCTCAAGCAGGCCAACGCCGGTCCGAACAGCGCCTTGCCCGCGGCCAGCTCCGACGCCTACACGCTCCTGACAAAGCTGGGAAACATCGTGCGGGCCGTTCGCGTGCGCTATCCGAATATTCGAATCGTGTTTCTATCGAGCCGGATCTACGCGGGCTATGCCTCCTCATCCCTCAACCCCGAACCGTACTCGTATGAGTACGGCTTCTCCGTGAAATGGTTGATCGAGGCGCAGATCAATCAAATGGCGGGCGGGGGCATCGATCCGCGTGCCGGCGACTTGGACGCGAACTCCGTCGCACCCTGGCTGGCCTGGGGGCCTTACGTCTGGGCCGACGGGCTGAACCCCCGGAGCGATGGACTCGTTTGGCAATGCAGCGATTATAATGCGGATGGAACCCATCCCAGCACCGCAGGAGCCGATAAAGTTGCCGGTATGCTCTTGAACCACCTGCTTCAATCCCCGTTCTCGCGCGGCTGGCTTGGGGTAATCGATCTGGCTGACATCGACCGCGACGGTGACGCCGACAGCATCGATGACAGCCAGTTTGTTTCCATCCTTCTCACCGGAAACCCGGCGTCCGACCAACTCGCCGCCTGTGATCTGAACGGCGACGGCCGGGCGGACGGTGCCGACCTGCGGCATTACCTCCGGGCACGCGTTAACCCCTGACTAGACCAGGCGCTACCTCACTCCGACGGGCCATCTTGCCCCGGCGGGCGGTTCCTCGGACAATACGCAAATCCCCTTGGCATGCTGTCGCCCGACTCGATGCCGTGGGGTTTTTGCTTTTGAGCCTCCCGGCAAACCGGCGGGCCGCTTCGGGCGTATCAGGACGACGAAACATGAACCCAGGCAAACAAGGCATCGATCAACATGGCCTCTCTCCCACACGGGCCGTCTATTGGAATCTCTCGGTCCCCGAGCTGGTTGAGCGGGCCTTGATCCGCGGCGAGGGGCGGCTCAACGGTACGGGCGCGTTGTGCTGTCTCACTGGCAAACGCACTGGTCGCTCGCCCAACGACAAGTTTATCGTCCAAGACGACCACGCCGCCAAGACCGTGGCCTGGGGCAAAATCAATCGACCGATCACCCCGGACGTTTTCGAGAAGCTGCTCAAGAAAACGATCGCCTATTTGAACGATCAGGAGCTGTTCGTCACCGACGCCTGGGCCGGCGCCGACGAACAATACGGCATGCCGATTCGGCTCGTCGGCACGAAGGCGTGGCATTCCCTCTTCGCACGCCAGCTCTTCCGTCGCCCGACGCGAAACCAGATGGAAAGCGCCAAGCCGGAGTATGTGATTCTCTCCGCGCCGGACCTGCACGCCGATCCGAGCAAGGACGGCACGAACAGCGAAGCCTTCATCTGCGCCGACTTCAGCCGCAAGATCATCCTCGTCGCCGGAACGCATTACGCCGGCGAGATCAAGAAATCCATCTTCACCGTATTGAACCATATGTTGCCTGACCGCGGCGTCTTCCCGATGCACTGCTCGGCCAACGTCGGCCCCGACGGCGATGTCGCCCTGTTCTTCGGCCTCTCCGGCACCGGCAAGACCACCCTTAGCGCCGATCCGCAGCGACGGCTCATCGGCGACGACGAGCACGGCTGGTCGGACCGGGGCGTGTTCAACTTCGAAGGCGGCTGCTACGCCAAGTGCATCCGACTTTCGCCCGAGCGCGAGCCGCAGATCTACAACGCCCTGCGATTCGGCGCCGTGCTGGAAAACGTCGTGATGGACCCCGCCACGCGCACTGTCGATTTCGACAGCGACCACTACACCGAAAACACCCGCGCCGCCTACCCCATCGATTTCATCGACAACGCCATCCCCGAAGGCCGCGCCGACGCCCACCCGCGCGCGATCGTCTTCCTCACCTGCGACGCGTTCGGGGTCATGCCGCCGATCAGCCGGCTGACGCCCGAGCAGGCGATGTATCACTTTCTGTCGGGCTATACCGCCAAGCTGGCCGGCACCGAGGCGGGCGTTGGCTCCGAGCCGCAGGCGGCGTTCTCCACCTGTTTCGGCGCGCCGTTCATGACGCGCAACCCGATGGTGTACGCCAATCTGCTGGCCGACCGGATGAAAAAACACAACGCCCAGTGCTTTCTCATCAACACGGGCTGGGGCGGCGGGCCGTTCGGCGTCGGCAAGCGGATCGACCTCGCGTCGACGCGCGCGATGGTGCACGCGGCCCTCGGCGGTAAATTGACGGAAGTAGAAACCGTGACCGATCCGGTCTTCGGCCTGCACATCCCCACGCGCGTGCCCGGCGTCGAGTCGGACATTCTCCTGCCGCGCAAGACCTGGAAAGACACCGCCGCCTACGACGCGAAATCAAAACACCTCGCGGGATTGTTCAAGGACAATTTCGCCCAATTCACCGCCGCCACGGCCGAAGTGAAAGCCGCGGGCCCGAAGGGGTGATCCGCTCGCGCCGAGGCCGCCGGTGGACGTTGCATCCTGGCGAGGGCGATTCAAGAGCTGACTTTCACAGCCCCGGTCAAGTTTGACCTGGGCTTTTGGGCCGCACTCGCAACCATCCGTCGGCACATGGCGGCCCGACCGGGCATTTCGGCGCGCTGGCGCACTTCATCGTCGCCTACTCAAGTAGCCGACTCGCGGGTTGGCCGGGCGCCACGCCCGCCGCCACCACCCACGCACCCATCGGGTGCATCGCGCCGCACAGCGGGCACGTCGTCCGCGCGTGCAGCACGCCGCAGTGCGGGCACCAGCCGCGATGGCCGAACGTGTCAAACAAGCCGCCGCAATCGCATCGCCAGAACGAGCCGGCCGGCGGGTGCTGTCGACAGCTCGGGCAGGCGAACACCGCATGGCGCGGGGAGGTCGCGAGTGCCTTCAGCGCCCGCGCGTAGCGCAGCCCCTGCATCGAACGCGACGCGCCCATGAACGCCAGCAGGATCAGCCACACGTTTCCGAAGTACAGCGCCGCACCGATGATCGCCGCCGCGCCGATAAGGCCGAGGCTCGACGCGATTGCGAGGCTGCGATACTCCCCGACGAAGAACCACAAGAGCGCCTGAAGAATCTGCCCGCCGTCGAGCGGGTAGATCGGCATCAGGTTGAACACCAGCAGAACGATGTTCATGAAGACGATGCTGTGCAACCATTGCTCGGCGTCGCCGCCAGGAGCGATCAACCAACCGGGCAGCGTGTACAGCGCCGCCACCGAAATCGGCATCAGAAACACATTCACCAGCGGCCCCGCGACGATGCTCCACAAAATCGCCCCCGGTCGACGCGGCGGCGTTACATACGCCACACCGCCGAACGGCCACAGCAGAATCCGCTCCGCCCGACCACCGACGGATCGACAGGCCAGCGAATGGCCGAACTCATGCATCAGCACAATCGCGAAGAGCGAGAGGTATTCAACAACGCCCCAGATCGGAGCTTGATACTGGCTGATGGGCCGCTGCACGAGAATGACGGCGATCAGCAGCCAGGTCCAATGAAGAAAAACGTCTATTCCAGCGAAGCGAAAAAGCCGAACCGCCCCTGGAAACCCGCCGCGCGCCGAGGAAGAAGATGACATGATCGCATGATAGCGGCGATCCGATGCGGCGGCTCGATTCTGATCGGACTGGAGAGTGTAAAAGAAGCCTCTGTGGCACCGCCGTCTCGACGGTGAATCACGGGCGAGACGCCCATGCCACAAAGTACGTTGAGGCGCTCTTAATCATCCCCGCGCTCGCCGGAGGCAATGGCCGGCAGGGCGTCGCGCCCGAGAACCGTGTACGTCCCGCGCTGGCGCGAGGCCCACGATGCGAGCCACTGGCCGTCGCCTGATTCCGTCGTCGTGACGAGGTGCACGGCCACGTTCTTTCCCGCGATCGATTCGGCAAACGCCGTCAGGGCCGCGCGATTCACCGCGCCGCCGACAAACAGCCACACCGACCCCGGTTCGACCGCCATCGCAGCGTTGAGCGCGTCGGTCAGCCGCGCCGTCTTCACCGGGCGCACCGCGCGCACCATGTCGTACGCGCGAATTTTCTGACCGCTCGTCGCGCTGGTCGCCGAGCCATCGGCCGGCCAGCGGTCCACGCCTTCGTCCGTCGCAGCGAACACGGCAAACTGCTGATCGGCCCCCAGCCGGTGAATCTGCTCGGATAGCTGATCAAGGAGTGTCACATATTCGGCACTCGTCCCGGTCCGCGGCGACAGGACAAACGCCACCCGCTCCCCGCGAAACGCCATCGGCACCACCAGCGCCGCGCCGGGCGATCGCGCCGGAACGGTGAAATCCATCCCGCCGAGATGGGCCGTGCCCCGCATCGCCTCGACCCGCACCAGCTTGCCCGCCTGCGACGATTCAAACTTCACCAGCGCCGGCGACGGACCGATCTCGCGACCATCCACGCGCACCACGCCGCCGGGTGGCTGCGTCTCGATCCGCACCTCGATCATCGCCGGTTTCAGTGAAAAGCGCGACGCCACCTGCCGGTCCGGACCCATCGACGCCAGCGACACCTTTCGCTCCTGCGGCTCGTAGCCGTCCAGCGCCGCCGAAACGATCACGGCGCCGTCGGTCATCGCCATGGGAATCGACACCGGCGCAACGCCGACGACCTTGCCTCCCACGCGAATCATCGCCCCGGGCGGATCGCTTTCGACCAGCAGCGTCGGAGAGGCGGGCTGCAATTCCAGGTTCAAATCGATCCGCCCGCCCGTCTGCGGCGCGGCGATCTCGCGCACCAGATCGGCATAGCCCGCGCGACGAACCAGCAACGTCACCTTGTCATCCGGCAGGCTCGTAAGCGTCACCGGCGTGACACCTCGCAACGTCCCGTTGATCCACACTTCGGCCTGCGGCGGATCGGTGCGAATCGCCAGCTCAAACGGCATCGGCACCAGTTCAATCGTCGCGTCCTCGATCCCGCTCAACACCGACACCGGCCGCCGAATCGGATAAAACCCGTCGGCCGACACCTCCAGCCACTTCTCCGATGCGTCGCGGCCGTCCACGGCGATGCGGAATCGACCCTGATCATCGATCGGTTGCAGCGGCTGACCGTCCACCGTGACGGTCGCCGTCGCCGGCTTCACCGAGAGCGTCAGCGCCAGATCGCGCGCCGGCTCGACCAGCACCGCCGTGCCCGTCTGCCGGCTGTTCGCCAGCCAATATGTGATAAATACAAAAGTAATAATAAGGCCGGTGCCGACGCCGATGGCCAGATCGCGGCGCCGCCGCGCCGGTCGAACGCCTGCTCCGCGACCCGGTTCAGACGATTCGACAAATGTCACTCCGCCACGCCGCCGGATCGACGGCACGTCCACCGCGCCCGAGAGCAACTCCGCCGCCGAGCGCTCGCGCCGCGGCGCCGCGCCTCCGACGTGCTGCGCTGTCGGCGTATTCGGTTGTGCGGCCGAGGCGCCGCGAAACCCGCTCGCCGGCGCATACAATCGCGGCGCGCTCTGCTTCGGCGTCGGCGGAGCGGTCGGCCCTTTGAACGCCGCCGCCTCCACCCGCCGGCATCCCGCGCACACGCCCTCGATGATCGAGATCGCGTCATCCGTTTCCAGATCCCGGCCGCATCGTTCACAGATCAGTGGATTGACCATGGCTTATTCGTCATGCCCTTCCGCTCAATCGCGGCGCGCGGATTCACTCCGCACTGCCGACGGTGTCTCCAAACTGAATCGGCCAATCGCGTCCCATAACTACAGCACCGCCCATACATTACAACTTATGGGACCACGCTGCAATCCCTGCCCAGTTGAACATGGCTTTGACGCTGCGAGTCAATCGACCGCCCCGCGTGCTGAATCGAACGTTTAGAATATGCCGCGCCGCAGGAACAAGGGCACCCGGCCCCGCTACTCCAACCGAGACCATGAGCCCAACCGTACAGATCACCTACCGCGATGGCAAACGACAAGCGATTCCCATCGCCGGAACCGAGGCCATCATCGGTCGCGATGCCTCCTGCGACGTGACGCTCGATGACTCGATTACGTCGCGGCGACACGCACGCCTCTATCGCGACCCGGCCGGGGCCTACTGGATTCAGGACCTCCGCAGCAAGAACGGAACGATCGTCAACAAGCGGGTCATCACCGCGCCGGTACGGCTGCACGAAGGGGATCAAATCGAGATCGGTGATTGCATCCTGTCCCTTTCGCCCATGTCGCGCGCGGCGGCCGAGCCGGTGCTGGTCAACGATCCCAATCTTGAGGCCACGGTGGGAGCGGCCAGCGCGTGGGGCGCACAACAGAAGCTCGAACTTTCGCAGAAGCGCCTGCAAACCCTCTACGACCTAAACACGCGCCTGACGGGGCGGTTCGACCGAAATGATCTGCTCGGCGAAGTACTCGATATTTGTATTGAAGCCTTTCGATTTGAGCGGGCCGGGGTCGCCGTGTGGCGCGGCGCGCCGCATCCGCCGGAGTGGATCATCCTGCGGGACGCACGCGGCGGACCGCCCGGAGAGTTGCGCATCAGCCGTTCCCTCGTCGATGACGCGCTGCACAACGCCCGACGCGGCATTCGCGACGCGGCCGACGCCGCCGTCGACCCCACGGCCAGCATGGTCTCCTACAACATCCGATCGGCCATGTGCGTGCCAATGGAGTATCACCAGACGGTGCACGGCGTCCTATACGGAGATCGGGTGACTTCCACCGGCGGCTACACGCGCGAAGACATCGATTACTTCGCCGCGCTGGGCCGGCTCGGCGCGATGGGCCTGGCCAACGCCCAACTCGTCGAGGAAATCAAAGCCCGCCAGCAGGTCGAACTTCAGCTTCAATGGGCGCGGCAGATTCAGACAAATCTCTTTCCAGCGGAGCCACTTGCCGAAGGCGCCCTGGCGGTTGATGCGCTCAACGATCCGGGGCAGAAAGTCTCTGGCGATTACTACGATTACTTCCCCCGGCCCGATGGACTCATCGCGGTCGTCATCGCCGATGTCTGCGGCAAAGGTGCGCCGGCCGCCCTGCTCATGGCCAACTTCCAGGCCGCCGTCCAGGTGACGCTCGCGCAGGAGGCCGACCTGCTTCGCGCGGCGGAGCTGCTCAATCGACTCGTCTGTCGAAACGTCAAAGACTCCCGATTCATCACCGGCATCGTCGGCCTGTTGAATCCGGTCCAGCGCACGTTCACCTACGTCAACGCAGGCCACCCGCCGCCCGTTGTGTGGAACGGCGGCGGTTCGGCCGCGCCGAATCCCGAGGCCGATTCGGCCCTGCCCTTCGGCATCGAGCCGGATTTCCCCTATGCGCTGAACGTCGTGCGGCTCGGCCAGCCCGGCTCGCTGTTCATGTATACAGATGGCGCGCCGGACGCCGAAGATCCGCGCGGCGATAAATTTGGCGACGCGCGGCTGTTTGAGGCGATCGCCGCGGCCGCGTCGCTTCCGCCCGGCGAGATGCTCGTGCGAACCCGCCGCGCGATCAGCCAGTTCACGCGCAATCACCCGCTTGTGGATGACATCACGCTGCTGGCGGTGAGATTGGATTGAGGGGGAAGGTTGAGGGGTAATCCGGCGGCAGCGCGGTTCGCACGCGTTGATTCGCTTTGGGGATCAGCCTGCCAGCAGTTCGGCCCCGCGCTCGCCCAGCGCGCCGCGCAGCTTTGCGAAGGCCTTCAGCTCGATCTGCCGCACGCGCTCCTTGCTCAAGCCCATTTCGCGGCCGATTTCCTCGAGGGTGCGCCCGCCCGCCGCGTCGCCCAGGCCGAAGTGATTCACCACGATCTCGCGCTCGCGTTCATCCAACGAGCGCAGACACCGCGACACGGCCTCGCGAACGCCGGCATCGCCCGGTTCGATCTCGCTCACCTCGTCCGCGCGGTCGTCCCGCGTGACGGAGAGCATCTCGTCGTGACCCGTCTGGAAGCGACCGCCGTGGGCCAGTTCTTCGGGGATCGACCGGGCATAACCCCGCATGATTGCCCAGGAGCCGTAAGTGCTGAATCGGAACCCGCGCGCGTAGTCAAACTTTTCCACGGCGCGCAGCAATGCCAGATTTCCGTCGCTGATCAGTTCAAAGAGCGTCGCGCCGGGGTGTGAGTACACGTGCTTCTTGGCGATGCTGACCACCAATCGCAGGTTCGCGCGGATGATGCGGTTCTTCAATTCACCCGCCGCCCGCCGCTCGGCATCCAGCTTCGCGAGCATGGCCGTGACTTGGCGATGGTTCGCCGCCGTCACCGACGCCACGGCGGCCAGCGCCTGCCGCTCGCGCTCCGCGCGATGCAGATGATAATTCATCCGGCGGAACAACAACCGCTCCTCGTCGCGACCGAGCAGCGGCGTGCGATACAGTTCCTTCAGGTACGCCGGCAGTTCGCCGGGAATGCGAACTTCGGCCGCTTCCGGTGCATCCGACGCGATCGCTTCGCCCAGAATCTCGCGCTCGGCGGTCGGCGCGTCAAAACTCTCGTTGTACACGTAATCAATCGGCGACTCGCGCAGCGCCTCGACGCGCGCCTGGGCGACCAGCCGGCGAATCTCCGCCTCGCTGCGATCAAACCGCACCGCCAGGGCGCGAACATCCTCGCCGGCCTCCAGCGCCTCCAAGACCACCGCCGCCTCGCTGATCGGCTGCGCTTGTTCGCGCCCGTCGAACAACGATTCGTCCGGATTCTGCTTGTCCCACCTGCGGAGCGTGTAGCGGATCGTCTCGACCGCGCGACCGGTCTCCTCGGCCAGCATCTGCGTCACAACATGAAGCGAGCATTTCTGTGTGGCGACCAGCTCCCGCGCCCGGGCGATAATGTGCTCGCGCTCGTCGGCCCTCATCAACTGAAACGTCGCGCCGCGGCGAACCAGATCGCCGTGACGCGCCACAAACCGCTGTACCGATCGACCGTCAAACGCCAGCCGGGCGCGATCGCCCATCTGATACCAGAATCCGCACAGGCCGCGCTTGCGCCAGCGGCTGATCGTCTTGGTTGACACGCGCAGCCGCTGCGCGAGGGCCTCGCTGTCATACAACGGGCCGACCGCCGCCTCGCAGGGCAGCGGATTGTTTTCGGTGAGAAGATCCATCAACTCAACGAGATCGCCCACCAGCTCGCGTCCACCCAGAACGCCGTCCAGGCCTCGACGCGGGCGATAGCCGGTGATGTGGAAGCAGATAAATGCGTACGGATAGTCCGTTTCGGGATCGATCAAGTCGACGAGGTGCGCAATGCCCTCGAGCTGTCGCGGGCGCAGCCGCGCCGGCGAGAGCAGCAGCTCTCGGCCCAGTTGTCCTATTTCAGGATGGGAGAATCGCGCCATGGCGTCTTACTTCCTGAATGCGAGGCTGGCTCACAACACCGCGAGGCTAACGGCAGGCTACGAATCGCGCGGCTTCGAGCCGCGCCGTGGAGGGTTTGCGCGCGGCCTAGCGGCGGGTACTTTCTCACCTAATTATCGCCCGTCCAGCTCGCAAAGTCAATTCGGTCAGGCCGGAAATATCGACCCTGCCGTAACGCAAAGCCCTTACTGAAAACGGGTTACGTCATCCGCACACTGTTCAACAGCCGCCTGACCTGTTCATCGTACAGGAGAAACGCTTGTTCGAATCTGGTCTCAAGGGAAACGGCCAGGCCCACGGATGGCGACTCCTCCGCATCATCTACTTGGCGAAGATGCAAAGATTCTTGTCGTCGCATGCGACGAGCCGCAAGGCGAAGTGGTCGGCGATCCACTCCATCGTGCGCCTGGAATAAAAACAGACATGCGTCGGATCGCGCGCGTACCACCAATCCGCCGCAGCCGACGGGCCGGAGTGGAATAACGTCGATGCAACCAAATGCCCGCCGGGTCGAACGCACTTCACGGCTTCGGCGACGTCGGCGACGCCGCCGCAGAAGTGCTCGAACGTCTCGACGGCGAACACCGCATCGAATGGCCGCGATCGATCGGCCTGCGGCGCGAAAAACGGATCGTACCCCAGCGCATCACAGCCTCGCCGGCGAAGCAACTCCACCAGCACCGGCGGATCGCCCGGTCCGCAGCCGAAGTCCAGCACGCGGCGGGGCGGCGAGGCGTGTTTCGCGCCGACGCCCGGCAGCGCTTCCCAGGCCGCGATCAGGATCTCGAATCGCCGCACGTACTCGCTGTTGGTCAGGCTGTTTTGATGATTGCGGTACCGGGCCTGCTGCCCGGCGGACGAAAGGTGACACGATCGAGGCACCCACAACAATTCACAGGCCGGGCAGGCGTGCAGCGGCCGCCGAAAGACCGGCACGGGCGGTCCGCCGGCCGCGCCGCACAGCGGGCAGAATTCGAACTCGACGCCTGTCTTTTTCATGCCGAAACCCGGCTGCGACGCCGGCGATCCATGCCGGGCAAACGCATGGGATCGAGAGCGCCGGAATTCTTGTGAGTTGTGTTGCGGTCTCCCGCCAACATTCTGGGGGCAACGGTATTACAACGGAAATTGACGATTCCGGGCAACAAATCAGCGGTTCAAATGTAAGCGTCCGTCTTACCGGACTTTACAGTCTGACAATATTTTGATGAAGAAATGATTGACCCCCACAACATGTTGTGGTATTTTCCCGTCCCGCCCTCAAGTGGGCATCATGGACCTTCCGAAATAGTCCGAGTGCCCCCGAGCGGGCAGCTCCCGGAGTTGAGGCCTCAAATGCCCTCATGCTTCGCTGGCGTTGTGTTGTGCCTGGCCGGTCGATCTGATCGGCCGGGGTTCCCGCGGTCCCGGGCGGGTGGGTGTCGTATCCCCGGGCGAATCGTCGTTTTCCTTTGAGTCATTGTTTTTCAACGGCCCTTTTTTCTGCACTGGTGCGCACATGTTGCCTGTTTCGATGGAACGAACCGTTCGACGCGACACGGAAGTCGCCCCCTCGCGCTACGGCGCCTTCGGACTGACCAAAAACGCGCTGACTGTTCTGGAGGCGCGTTATCTCGAAAAGGACGAATCCGGCAAGTGCACGGAGACGCCCGACGATTTGTTTGAGCGTGTGGCCAAGACCATGGCCGATATCGAGGCGCGCTACGGCGGCGACGCGAAGACGTGCAGCGAGTGGAAGATCCGTTTCAAGGCGCTCATGACCAGCCGCCGGTTCATGCCCAACAGCCCGACGCTCATGAACGCGGGCCGATCGATGGGCATGCTTAGCGCGTGCTTCGTGTTGCCGGTGCCCGATTCGATCGACGGCATCTTCGACTCGATCAAGCACACGGCACTGATTCAGAAGGCCGGCGGCGGCACGGGCTTCGCCTTCGACGAGCTTCGGCCGACCGGGGACTACATCAGGTCGAGCGGCGGCACGACGAGCGGTCCGATTTCGTTCTGGCGGGCGTTCAGCGAGGCGACCAACGCGATTCAACAGGGCGCGTTTCGCCGCGGGGCCAACATGGGCATGATGTACATCCATCACCCGGACATTCTGAAGTTCCTGTATGCCAAGCAAGACCTGGGGCAATTCACCAATTACAACATTTCGGTGAAAGTGACCGACGCGTGGATGGACGAGTTTCTCCGCAACGCCGACACGCCGCACGTCGTCCGCAATCCGCGCACGAAGCAGGAATTTGTCCTGCCGCGCGGTCTGTCGATCTCCGAGTACACGATCAAGGACCTGATCCCGCTGGCCGAGTACGACGGGAAGATGCCGGTGTATTCCAAGCGGGACGTTTGGGACATCATCGTTCGCCATGCGTGGCAGACCGGTGAGCCGGGCATCGTCTTCATTGACCGCATCAACGAAGCCAATCCGACGCCGCACATCGGTCGCATCGAGGCCACGAACCCCTGCGGCGAGCAGCCGTTGCTGCCGTACGAGGCGTGCAATCTGGGCAGCATCAATCTCGGCCTGTTCGTCGTGGACGAAGGCACGGCGGCGGCGCGCGTCGACTGGGACGGCCTGCGCGAGACGATTCACGACTCGGTGCGGTTTCTGGACAACGTGATCGACGCAAACAACTACCCGCTCCGGCAGATTCACGACGCCTGCATGGGCAATCGCAAGATCGGCCTGGGCGTGATGGGGTTTGCCGACGCGTTGTACAAGCTGGGCGTGCCCTACAACTCCGACGACGGCGTGGCCTGGGGCGAACGATTCATGAAGTTTGTGAACGACGAGGCGCACAATTACTCGGAGAAGCTCGCCCGCGAGCGCGGCAGTTTCCCGAACTGGCCCGACAGCACCTGGGACAAGATCGCCCACCGGCCGATGCGCAACAGCTGTGCCACGACGGTGGCGCCGACGGGGACGATCAGCATCATCGCCGATTGTTCGGGCGGCGTGGAGCCGATGTTCAGCCTCGCATTCTTCCGCAACGTGCTGAAGGGGCAGGTGCAGGGCAAGGCGCCGCTGGTCGAGACGAATGAGACGTTCGAGCGCGTCGCGCGCCAGCGCGGATTCTATAGCGAGGGACTGATGGAACAGATCGCCACGGAGGGCACCCTCGCCCATTTAGACGGCATCCCCGAGGACGTGAAACGCGTCTTCGTCTGTGCCCACGACATCGAGCCGCACTGGCACATCCGGATGCAGGCGGCGTTTCAGAAGCACTGCGATTCGTCGATCAGCAAGACGATCAACTTCTCGCACGACGCCGACGTGGACGACGTCGATCGCATCTACCGCATGGCGTACGAGCTGAATTGCAAGGGCGTCACCGTCTATCGCGACGGCTGCCGATCCAGCCAGCCGATGGCCCTGAAGGACTCCGAGAAAAAGCACCGGGAGATGACCGCGGGCAAGGCAAACGGCAATGGCAACGGCCACTCGGACCATCATGACGAGCCGGATGAAAACGCGTCGGTCGCCGAGGTGCTGCCGACCGAACTGCCGCGGATCACCACGGCGACCAACCTGTTCGGCGAGCGGATCACCGAAGTGAAGAAACCGGTCACACCGCCGCTGAACCCGAAGGAGCCGCCGGCGATCACGAGCGGCATCCGCATTCGCCAGCAGACGCCGTTCGGCAACATGCACATTCAGATCACGGTCGATCCGATTGAGCAGCGCGAGCTGGAAGTCTTCGCGCAGCTCGGCAAGGGCGGCGATCTCGCGACGAGCGACCTCGAAGCCATTTGCCGCATGATCAGCCTGTGGCTGCGGGCCGGCGGCACGCTGAACCACGTCATCAAGCAGCTGTCGGGCATCGGCTCGTCGCTGCAAATCGCCACGCGGCACGGGCGGATCATGTCGCTGCCCGACGGCCTGGCCCAGGCGCTCAAGCGGTACATTCGCGCGAAGGAGCGGCATGGGCTGAAGGCGATTCTCATCGGCGACGTCGATCCGGCGGAGATCGAGAGCGAACCGGCCGTCGCGACGCCGCCCGTGGGTGACACGACGCTGACCGCAGCCAGCCGCCTCGCCGAGCCGGAAGCGCGGCCGCTGCGACCCGATCGCAATCTCTTCGGCGTGAAGTGCCCGGAATGCGGCAGCCGGCTCGACATGGGCGAAGGCTGCACGAAATGCCACGGGTGTGGATATTCACAATGTTGACGGATCGCGTGCCAACTGACCGCGTCGGAACCACAGGAAAGCGGGCCCTGCTCGTTCTGGCTCCGCGTTCACGGACGGCGCGATGGTTCACGATCAGGGGAGTTGTACGTCGCATGGATGCGAAAGCCTGCCTTTCGTGACCTGTCAATCAGGAGTCGATTGAAGCACGGCTTCTTTCCCCTCCGGAAAGCGCCGCGGTTTCCCAAGAGGACCGCGACGCTTTCTTTGTTTTTACGTGCAGGCCATCGGATCGCGTCGCCTCGCGCAACAGGGATACCCGGGCCACGGCCACCCGATTGGTTCGATTATCATGCAGCGCATGGACTTGAGTGCGACGGAATTGGACGCCCCGCATGAACGGCGAACCCGCGGTGCGGCCATTTTCGCGCTGCTCGCCATCCTCTCGCTTGGAATGTGGGTTGAGATCCGCCGCATTCCGGCGGTGTACGACGCGCAGCGCGTGCTGACGGGCGACCCGGATGACGCCATGCGCCTGTATCGCGTGCGGCAGATTGTCGGCGGCGCGCGGTCATACATCCGCAACGAGCCATTGATCAATTATCCGCTCGGAGCCGAGCTGCACTGGACCGCACCGGTCGATGCGCTGTTCGCGGGGACGGCGGCCATGCTCAAGCCGTTCATCCGCCACCCGGACCCGGTCGCGCTGGTGCTCGCGTGGATTCCTCCCGTGCTGGGCGCGGCGTATCTCGTCGTGATCTATGCGCTGGTGCGAGCGCTGGCGGGGGCCGGCGGCGCAGCGGCCGGCCTGCTCGCGGCGCTCGCGACCGCCGTCAGCCCCGCGTATCACCGGGCGTTTCAACTCGGCCACGCCGATCACCAGTGCGCGGTGGAACTTCTTATTTTGATTTCTGTATATTTTATGTTCGCCCGGCGCAACGCGGCAGCGGCCGGCACGGCGATCGGGCTGGCGATCTGGATTGCGCCGCAGGCGCTGGCGGCGTGGCTGGCGATCTTCGCGGGATTGCTGGTCGACGCTCCGCACCGCCGAGCCTTTTCCTCCGCCGCGCTGGCGGTCGTCCTGCTGGGTTACCTCGTCGAAAATGCGCCGGCTCACCTGGCGCGCCTGCATGTTGACAAGATCAGTCTATTTCATGCCGTGCTCTTGGCGCTCGCGTGGCTCGCGCCGTCTACTTTGCGTTCTACTTCCGCGACCCCTTCAAAGGAGCACCCGATTCAGCCAAGCCCGACTCGCGACGCATTCGCCGACACGTTGCTGTCCCGCATTCTCTTCGCAGCCCTCGCCCTGGGACTGGCGGCCCTGTTTGCCTGGTCGCCGAATCGCCTGTTCGAATTCGTGTCCCGCCCGGAGTTCTTCCGCTGGTCCGACGCCATCATGGAATTGCAGCCGCTCATTCTCCGCGCCGGCGACGAATGGTCGTTTGCCAATCTTCATCGCCTGCTCGGATTCGCGCCCTATGCCCTGCCCATCGCGATGATCTTCTTTCTCCGCGCGCCACACATCGACCTCGCCGCGCGCATCGCCCTCGCCCTGCTCGCCGTCGGCTTTATCACGCTCTCCATCCTGCAGCGCCGCTGGATCGACCACGTCAACGGCGGTCTCATCCCCGTCATTGTCCTCGGCGCATTCGAAGCCGCGCGACGGCTGGCCCCGCCACGCTGGATCGCCCCAGTCGTAGCGATCATGTCGGCAATTGTATTCTTTCCATCCGCTCGCGGCGTCCTGACCGCCCCTGTCCCCGCGACGCATCCGCAACTGCTTCGCACCGCCGCCGTCGCCGAGCATATTCGACGCTTCGAAGCCGCGCAGCCAGCCGATCAGTACCGCCGCGCCATTCTCGCGGAAGAAGGCGAAGGCCCGATGCTGCTGGATCGCACCGGCCTGCCCGTCGTCGCCGCGCCCTATCACCGCGCGCTGGACGGCATCATCGAAGTCGCGCGATTCTTCACGGAGACCGATCCGGCCACCGCGCGCAAGCAACTCGATCGCCTTGGCGTGCGATACATTGTTGTGCCATTGCGACCGGGTGAGCAACTTCTGAACATGGAATGCATCGCGTACGGCGAATGGCGCTCGTTCGACCCGCCCGACCGTCGCATCGACGGCGACGGCAACCTCGCGCTGACGCTGCACTTCCGCCCGCGCGTCGTAAAAACGATGGCTTATCGACTCGCCATGCTCGGTCCGCCGCCGGAACTGGGCCTGCGCCTGCTCGCACGAACCCGTGAAGGCGCCCCCATGCCCGACGGCTTGTCGGGATTGCTCTACGTCGTGGAGAATGCGCCGAGCACCGCTCAACCAGCGACCGCGCCGAGCGGCGGCAACGATCACGCAACGATCCGGAAGACGCCATGACGCCCGCGCAGGAAATCGCGAAGCTCCGCGACGAGATCAACGAACACGATTACCTCTACTACACCGCCGCCGCGCCGCGCATCAGCGATCGGGAGTATGACAAGCTGTTCGCGCGGTTGAAGGAACTCGAAGCCGCGCACCCGGAGCTGGTCACGTCCGATTCGCCGACCCAGCGTGTCGGGGAGAAGTTGCTCGCCGGGTTCAAACACGTCGCGCACGCCGTGCCCATGCTCTCCATCGACAACACCTACAACGAGGCGGAGTTGCGCGAGTTTGACGGCCGCGTCTCGCGCGGGCTGGACGGCGCGAAATACGAATACCTCGTTGATCCCAAAATCGACGGCGTCTCGGCATCGCTGCGCTACGAGGACGGCGCGCTGGTGCTCGGCGCGACGCGCGGCGACGGAAGATCCGGCGACGATATCACGGCGAACATCAAGACTATCCGCGCGATCCCGCTTCGCCTGCGCGGCAGGGGCTGGCCGGGCGTGCTGGAAGTGCGCGGCGAAGTCTATTGGCCGCGCAAAGCGTTTGACGCGTTCAACGCCCAGCGCGTGAAAGACGGCGAGGAACCCTTCGCCAATCCGCGCAACGCGACGACCGGGGCGCTCAAGTCGCTCGACCCGCGCGAGACCGCCTCGCGCGGGCTGGCGTTCATCGCGCACGGATTCGGCGAGATCGCCGGAGCGACGTTCGAGCGGGCGAGCGAGTTGTTCGCGGCCCTCAAACAATGGGGCGTGCCGGTCAGTCCGCATCAGACCCTTTGCAAATCCATCGACGAAGTCGTGCAATTCGTGAATGACTGGGAAGCCCGCCGCCACAGTCTCGAATATGAAACCGACGGCCTCGTGATCAAAATCGATCGGCTCGATCAGCGCGACGCTCTCGGCGCGACCAGCCGCTTCCCGCGCTGGTGCATCGCGTACAAATACGCCGCCGAACAGGCCGAGAGCAGGCTGCTGAATGTCGATTTTCAGGTGGGCAAGCTCGGCACGATCACGCCGCGGGCCGTCATGGAACCGGTGCAATTGTCCGGCACGACCGTTCGGCACGCGAGCCTGCACAACTTCGATCAGGTCGCGCGGCTCGGCGCCGATCACGGCGGCCTGCACCTCGGTGATACCGTGCTGGTGGAAAAGGCCGGCGAGATCATCCCGCAGGTGATTCGCATCACGAAGAAAGGCTCGCCGCGTGGCAGGCTCGTCGAGCCGCCGAGCAAGTGCCCCGTCTGCAAAGGCGATATCGAGAAGGACGAAGGCGGCGTTTACATTCGCTGCATCAACCCGGCGTGCGACGCACAGATCAAGGAGCGGCTGAAGTTCTTCTGCGGCCGCGATCAGATGGACATCGAAGGGCTGGGCGACATTTGGATAGATCGGTTGGTAGATCTAGGGCTTATCAAGGACGCGGGTGATCTGTACAAACTAAGTACTCGCCAAGCGGAATTGTCCGAAATCGAAACTGTAAAAGAGTTTGGCGTTACTAAGGCCCGCGAGTTTATTGACTCGATTAGAGAATCGATCGATCACTCATTGCCTGAACAGTTGAAGCGCCTACGATTGAGACTTCCCACTACTTGCTTGGATCGGTGTGCCAAGAACTTCGCGAACATCAAGGCCTTCGCCTCAGCAACCGAAGCTGACTTGATAGCACGTTGTGGATTGGAACCATCATTAGCATCTGCCGTGATGGCCAAGCTTAATCCACCAATCGGCGATGCGCCGAAAGCACTTGCAAGGCTCGTCGGAACCCAGGGGCTCAGGTTTAAGTGGGCCGGAGAATCGCTTATTTCAAAGCTTGTAGAGCGCAAATGGGTAAAGGGACTTGCTGATTTCTACTCTCTTGAACAACACATGGAATCCATTGCTCGATTGGAATTCAAGTCAAGGCTTGGTGCAACGCGTGCGAAGGAAATTATCTTTAACATAGAAGTTAGCAAGAATTGTTCGCTATCAAGACTTATCGTAGCTCTCAATATTCCTCATGTCGGCGGCTCAACGGCCGAACTCCTCGCGGAACACTTCGGCAGCATGGATGCCCTCGTCGAAGCGGCGACAACAACTCCCTCTCCCTGCAAGGGAGAGGGTCGGGGTGAGGGTCCGACGCCGAAACGCGCCAAGCGCTCCTCCGGACGAACCGCCGCCCCGTCGCTGTTCGGTGAATCCGCCGACGACGATTCGCAAACCGTTCCGCCCGTCAAATCAAAACCGCCCGCCGACCCCTTGCAGGAGATCGAGGGCATCGGACCGGAAGTAGCGAGTTCCATTCGCAGGTTCTTCGCCATGCCATCTGTCCAAGAGATGCTAGACAAGCTGCGCAAAGCTGGCCTTAGGATGAACCAAGAACTCAAACCGGTTCAGGAGCATCAACCGCTTAAAGATAAGTCTGTGGTAATAACGGGCTCTTTTGAGAACTATTCTCGCAACGACCTTGAAGCTTTGATAAAGCGAAATGGCGGCAAGTGCGTTTCGGCGGTTAGCAAGAAGACCAGTTTCTTGCTTTGTGGGAATAGCCCCGGGAACAAGCTTGACGTTGCTCGCAGATTGGGAATAGAGGTATTGGATTTGTCGTCATTTCTTGATATGCTTAAGCGCTGAATCTACGTGAAGTCCATTGTTCCATCGGCTGGCGACCTGGATGAGAGTCCTTGCCTTAGACTTTGAGACGGCGAATCGTTTGCGATCCAGCGTTTGCTCGATCGGGGTTGCGCTTATCGAGGACCAAAAGGTTGCATTTTCGAAAAAATGGCTTGTACGGCCGCGGCCTCTACAATTCGACGCAACTAACATGCGCGTGCACAGAATTTCGGCTGATCAAGTCAAGGATAAACCCGAATTCGACGAAGTCTGGCAAGAGCTTTTACATACTTTGGGCGACATTCCACTCTTAATGGCGCACAATGTGAGCTTTGATATAAACGTGTTGTGCTGCGCGCTTGATCAATATGGCATAACATACCCTCGTTGCGAGTTTATTTGTTCATTGCTCATCGCACGAAAGGTTTGGCCGCGCATGAAAAGCTATCGGCTCAGTCACCTCTCAAAATTCCTTGGCATCTCTTTGTGCCACCATGATGCGGAAGCAGACGCTCTTGCGAGTGCCAACATTGCGATTGCGGCATGTGAAGCGACGGGGGCGGCAACGGTTCGCGAGTTAACTCGAACTCTAAAAATCACCCACGGAAGGCTGTCTCCCGTTGAATTCACGGTGTGTCGCTCACAATTGGACGATCCACGTATTCCGCGCAAGAAGAATACGAGTTCAAAGCCGATTCCTCGCGATTTCGTGCCAACGACGAACGAGATTGATCCAAGACATCCGCTTTATGGAAAGACCGTGGTTTTCACCGGAAAACTATTCAGCATGCCACGGAAAGAAGCAATGCAGAAAGTCTTAGATTGCGGTGGAAATTGCGCGAATTCAGTAACGAAGAAGACGTCGATACTTGTTCTCGGCAACAAGGACTTCACACGACTAGCTGGTTCGACTAAGAGCGATAAACACCTTAAAGCCGAACAGCTAATCCTCAAGGGAGTGCCTTTGAAAATAATACCCGAGGCAGACTTTCTGAAATTGATTACTAACGCGTAGTAGCAATCTTAACGGTTAAATAGAGCACACAGCCCAATTGGCCGTATAGAAAACAAGCCCGAGCCATTCCGGGCCCGGGCCTCCTTGGACACATAGTCAAATCCGCTTCGCGCCGGTCGCGATGGATCACTTCACATCCACATATCGCGCCACGCTCTTCAGATCCCCGATGACATCCGTCGTCGCCAGAATCTTGCACGCGTCACCCGTCTTCGGCTGGATCAATCGCGGCGCCTTCGGGCGAACCTCCCACAGACGGCCGCCGCGGCGGCGCTCATCCAGGCCGTCGGCCAGCAGCTTCTTTCGCTTGCGGCGCAGGGGCTTGTTCGCCGCGTCTTTCGCAAACAGGCGCGACAGCGTCTTGGCTGCCTTCTCGCTGACGACGCTGCGCTTCACCGTCACACTGACCATGCTGCCGGGCGTGATGTCCATCGGGTCCGTCTCCTTCAAAACCGGTCGAAAATCGAGCCGCGTATTGTACCCCCCTCCCCGCGTGCGTCAATGCCGGCGGCGACCTCGAAAAAGCAGGGCGTCACGCCCTCCTTCCCACCTCAACCGTCGCTGCCAATTTGACGAAACACCGGGAGCGCCGCAGGCGATCGGTTGAGGCCCGCAATCATGGCAGGGCAGCGGATCTCGATTCAAATCCGATCTGCCGCGCGACGAGGCAGCCGGCTCACCGGGCGGCGCGGCAAGCCCGTTTCGGAACTCGATTTCGGATTTTCGACCTTGCGCGTCATATTACGTCTCGAGAAAGGCACTAGCGGGAAAATATCTGTCAATATTCTTCTTGTCCCCCCCCATTGCGGTGTATATTTATCGGGAGCGGGGGACGAACACAGGAGGCGCGCATCCATGACAACAAATGGATATCTCCCGAATCAGGCTTCACTGAACCACTCGCAACAGGCTGGCCGTTTCACGGAGCCGCGGCCGGGCAGCCGTCGAAGCGCTGTACGGCTCATGGTGGTGCTTGGTGTGCTGATCGCCGGATTGCGATGGATGTCGAGTGAGCCGGCCGCACAGGCCACGGCTAGTGCCTTGTTAACGACACCGCCCACCGAGCAGGAATTGTTCGGTGAAGCGTTAAGTCCGTATTCCGGCATGGGCGCAGTATGGATTCGGCCCGACGGCATGGTCTTTGTCGAAACCGAGGACGGCGGCGGCACGGCGTATTCGGTTCAAACCGCATCGCTTTGCCTGGTTCAGGTCAACGGCGAACGAGTCGAGTTTCGTCACGCGTCGCAGAGCGGCGACCCGGGCGTCGAACTCCTTCATGCGTTCGCGTCCCCCCCGCCCTCCCGGGAGCAAGGCCGCTCGTGCAGCGCAATCTATCGCCACGTCGGCGATCTCTCAATCGACTACGACGAACTGACAGGTGTCCTGATGATCGAGGTCATTGGCGGCAAGGAAATCTTTGAAGCGCAATTCGATCTCTCGCGGATGTCGCAGCCATCGCGTCAGTCCGGCAGCAGTTGCGAGTGCAGTTATTACGGCCCGCCCGGGGGAAGCTGCTCGGCCAGCAAGACCTGCCCCGAGGGCCAGGAATGCTCCTGCAAGTGCGACCAGCTTGGCTGCAAGTGCGGCGCGTGCAAGCGAGCCCGCGGCGCGGAAGTGGCCGTCCTCTACTGATAATTTCAGATAGGCGTTCGCGGCGGTCGCTTGGCGGCCCGTGTTACGGTCCCCGCGTCTGCCCGGCCGGCTGGGCCGCGGGTTGGCTGGTCAATTTGCCCGGTTCGAGAGGCGGGACCAGCGGTGCGGAGGCGATCTTGCCCACCTCGTCAGGACCTTCGACTGTCCGCTCCCCGGTGCCGTTTCGCTTGCGCAGATTGTGAAAATACTCCCACAGGCCCCAGACGATCAGCGCGACCACCAGCAGCCCGACGATGCAGTACGTTGCAGTGCGGGCGCTGCCCAATATCTGCTCGATGTGGCTGCTGAAGCGCCAGCCGGCCCAGACCCATACCGGCACCGAGATCAGCGCCGCGAATCCGTCGATCAGAAAAAACTTCCAGAACGGCACACCAAAGACGCCGGCCGAGATGAACATCGGCGAGCGCAGGCCGGGCATGAACCGCGCCGCGAAGAGGATCTTCGACCCGTGCGCCGCGTACTTCTGCCGCGCCTTCTCCAGCAGCCACGGCTTTGCGAAGCGCCGCACCCACTTGTGCTCGACGATGTGTACGCCGTACTTACGGCCGAGGCGGAACATCAACGAATCGCCGACCATCACGCCCGCCAGGCCGGTGAGCATCATCAGATACAGATTTGCCCTGCCGGTGTGCACCAGCCAGCCGGCCGCGACCAGCGGGATGTCCTCCGGCAGCGGAATGCCCAAGCCTGCCGCCAGCAGCACGGCGAACAGGCCGACGTAGCTGAATTTAGCCAGTAGTGTAAAAAAAACGGAGTCCACCCGCCGCTCCCGCGATCAATCGCCTGCATCGCCCGGCCTTCGCGCCTCGCTCGCGAGATGGGCCTGATTGTCATCCCCCACACCCTGCGGCGCCGGCACACGCACGGACAGGATCGGCTCCGGCATCACCCGCGCACGTGCGACCGCCTCGCGCACCCCCGCATCGGTGTCCGCACCGAGCAGCGTCAGCCACGACTCCCGATATGGCCCGCCCACCTCGTTCACGTACTTCACCAGCCACAGGCGGCGATCCACTGTCATGGATTCCAGCCGTTTCTCAATCTCTGCACGACCCGCCGCCCCGAGCCGAAACAGCCCCGCGCACGCCGAATCCACCCCCGCCGGAACCGTCTCGCCCGACGCCGCGCCGGCCAGAACTTGCCCCAGCAATTCCGCCGCACGCTCGGCCGGCTGCACCTTCGCCAGCGCATCGACCGCCGCCCCCGCCACCACCTCCCGCCGATCCCCACGCAATTCAAACAACGCCGTCTCAATCTCGCGCCGATCCACAAACGCCTCGCACAGCCGAATCACCGCGCAAAGCTGATCTTCCGACCGCGACGCTCGCAAGGCACGCCGAATCTCCGGCAGCACGTATTCCGCCACCTTCGGCTTCCCGCGCAATTGAGCCGCCCGATCGGCCAGCTCCGCGTCTGTCCGATTCTCCAGCGAGGCAATGAACCCCTGCACGCGCGTGCGCAGCTCACGCCGCTCCTGAATCCGGAACCACAAAAACGCCGCCGATCCGACGATCGACACCGTCAGCACGCAGGCCGACACGGCGACCAGAACTCGACCCCAGAAGCCCGCGGCGTGTTCGGGTGATTCCATGGGCAGGCCCCCGCCCACCGGCGCGCTTATTTTAGATGTTTGACTATATGTCGCGTCGCTCATGCTCGTGCCGATCCTACGCCGGCTCACTCGACAGCCCCAGCCGTTGCGTGATGCGCTCGAAATCGTCCAGACTGTAGTACTCTATCACCAGCCTGCCCGTGTGCCGACGCCGCCCCTCGCGCACGTCCACCCGCGTGCCCAGAACCTCCGTCAACCGCCTCGCCACATCCGCCACCGCCGGACGAACCGGCTCCTGCTCCCTCCTGCCCCCCTGTTTGGCTGCCTCGGTCAGCCGCCGAACCTCCGATTCCACCCGGCGCACCGACCAGCCCTCCTTCGCAATCCGCTCGGCCAGTTCGACCTGCTTCCGCGCATCCGACAGGCCCAGCAAGGCGCGGGCATGGCCCATATTTAGACTATTGTCTTCTATCCGCTCCAGGACAGCCGGCGCCAGCGACAGCAGGCGCAGGTAGTTTGTGACCGTTGCCCGGTCCTCCCCCATTTTTTCAGCAATTTGCTCATGAGTCAGGCCGTTGCGATCAGCCAGCGCCTTGTAAGCCCGTGCCCGTTCAACCGCGCCGAGATCGGCACGCTGGATATTCTCGATCAGCGCTAACTCGAGCATTTCGGCATCGCCGACAGCTCGAATCAGGGCCGGCATCTCTTTCAGCCCAGCCTTGCGAGCCGCTCGCAGGCGTCGCTCCCCCGCCACAAGCTCGAAACCGCTGCCACTGCGCCGCACCACGATCGGCTGTAATGCCCCGCGATCTTTTAGCGACCTGGCAAGGCTTTCGATGGACGCCTCGTCGAAGTTCTTTCTCGGCTGGGCGGGGTTGGTTCGAATGGAATCAACCGCCACCATTTGGAGTAGTGGACCAACCTTCGCCGCTGTACCAGCGGGCTGTACTGGTTCCGGCAATTCAGTTGGCGTTTCGATCCCGACGGGTGCCTGCGGGATGTTATCGCGCTGGATGTCGGTTGAAATGAGCGAGGAAAGCCCCCTACCGAGTCGCTTGGGTTGCGCCGACATTTTGGATTCGCCTCCTTGCGAGAAGTTCGATTGTTTTGAGATTTCCATCCGATTGCGGCGGGATCGTAGCTGATCTATGTACCAAACGCAATCTCATGTTTCACGTGAAACCTCGTAAAGATCGTATAGTATAGTTAAACCTACGTTCCACGTGAAACATTAATCGGATATTTTAAGTCCGACATGTGGTAATGGTGAGGGCTCTCCGATACCGATAACCAATTGAGACCATCATGGCCCATTGTGGTAACAGGTTACCAGGAACATCGTTATGCGAGCCAGGCTGACGCTGCCGACAATCATTGCATCCTTATTGCTGGCAACATCTTGCAGCGAGCAAGTATCCCAGAAGAGAATCCAGCGCCGGTGGGAATCCGTTGGCACCACCATCGCGGGCATCGAAAAACGCGAGCGGCAATCGCCGAAGCGAATTGATGAGGCCGCTCAAACGCTTAATCACTGGCTCGAGCAGGAGAGCGAGCGGTTCAACGAACGCGTTAAGATCATTGGCGACTATGCTTGGTAGGGCGGCAGGGCGTCTGTCTATGCTCCGGCTGTGTTGCACAGCCGTCGCCGAGCACGTGGACATGCCGCTTGCTGTTGGATCGCGCACGAATCCATCGCGAGGACGAGCCGCCTCGCGGATTTGAATTCCGGGGCAACGCAATCGTGCGGCAGGGCGGCGGGGTGATTCGACAACCAGGGCCGCGACGGCGCCGAATCGTTACATTTGACTATTTTTAGGGGCGATCATGATCCAATGCGAACAGTGCGAACACTTCCGGCGCGGGCCGGGCGGCGAGGCGCGCCTGATGTGTGACCCGTTCAGCACGATCAAGGAGCCTGAATGTTTACAAAAGTGGCAATTGCTGCGGCTGGCGGAGCTGTCTCGCAAGGCGGATCGGATGGTGGGGGCCTACGAGGCGACGCTGGAGATCTATCGCCGCTTCGAGCCGTTGCAGGAGAAGATGTTCCGCCACATGGAGCGCGAGATCGACGACGCCGAAGAATCGGATTCGTGGAAGTACGAGGACGACGACGAAGCGGATGATGCGGAAGGGCGGTAGGGGGCGCAAACACATCTTCGCGTCCAAGTCGGGCCAGTCATCGCCCGGACGGCGTGGTCGCGACGGGCTAGTTCCGCCGCATGATTGCGGCGGCCCGGACCGATGGAATTCATTACGCTCGCGCGGGCTTGCGCGGGGGTTTCGCCGCGGCGCCAGCGCACATTTCGACGGCTGCGGAAATGATCTGTTCCTCCTGCGGGAGGACAAGGTTGGCGGCGGGGCCAAGTGGGATGTACGTGTCTTCGCCGACGATTCGGCAGATGGCGAGGTCGCCGAAGCGCCCCGTCGAACATTCGCTCGATATTGATGGGCCGCGCGGGCTGAAGCCCGCGGCTCGCTGCGCGCCCGGCGCGTTGGCTCGTGCGGTTCGCTGATCGGGGCATCCTTCGACAATCGCAGTGATGATTCCTTCGGATACTCCGGCGCTGCGACGGCCCTCGTCGACGATCAGTACGTTGCCGCACGCCGAAGCCTGTTCACAGATTTCCGCCTCGTTGAGCGGCAGGAGCCAGCGCAGATCAACGACGCGTGCGCGAATGCCGTGATCGCGCTCCAGCACTTTCGCGGCCCGCAAAGACATGTACACGCCGTTGCCGAACGTGAGGATGCACAAATCGTCGGCGTCGGGGAAATAGACGCGCGGCTCGCCGAGGGGAATCGCCTCGCCGGGCGGGGGGTAATCAAACGACCAGCCTTCGTCGCCGGTCTCGTGCAGATCCTTCGTCATGTACAGCGCGATCGGCTCCAGAAACGCCACCACGCGGCCGTCGACGCGTGCGAGGGCGGCGCAGGTTCGGATCATCGCGGCGGCATCGTCCCCGCGCGAGGGGCAGGCGATGACCAGGCCGGGAATATCGCGCAGGGCGGCGATGCTGTTGTCATTGTGGAAGTGGCCGCCGAACCCTTTTTGATAGGCCAGCGAAGCGACGCGCATCACCATTGGATTGCGATACTGGCCCTTTGAAAAAAACTGCATCGAGCATGCCTCGCCGCGAATCTGATCGCAGGCGTTGTGGAAATAGGCAAGATACTGAATCTCCGGGAAGGGCAGCAGGCCCATGTAGCCCGCGCCCTGTGCCAACCCAAGAATCGTCTGCTCGTCGAGCAGCGTGTTAAACACGCGGCCTGCCTTGTAGCGCTTGAACAAATCCTTGGTGACGTAGTAGACGCCGCCTTTTTGCGCCACGTCTTCGCCGAAGACAATCATCTCCGAGTACAAGGCCATCAGATCGAAGAGCGCGGCGTTGATCTGCACCGCGAGATGGCGACGGCCGAGCTTCTCGGGCAGTTTGTCCACTCCGCCGAAGACGTCGGCCCGCTTTGCGGCGTCCGCGCCGCGTCGCGCTTCGGCGTTCACTTTCTCCGGGTGATAGGGCGCGAGCGGGGCCATGACTTCGGCGGCGCTTGCCAGCCGCGGGCGCTTGATGACGCGTTCGGCGGCTTCGCGCGTTCGCGAGCGAATGGCTTCATACATTTCGAGAATCCGCGGCGCGGTCATTAAACCGAACTCAAGCACACGCCGGGCCGATGTCAGCAGCGGGTCGTGCGTCTCGACCTCGGCGATCTCCTCGAGCGTGTGATAGGCCAGCTCGATGTCGGACCCGGCGTGACCGAGCATGCGAATGGTGCGAAGGTGCAGAAACGTCGGCGCGCGGTGCCTGCGACAGTGCTCGACGGCCTGCGCCACGACGGAGTAGCCCTCGACAAGGTCAAGCCCATTCGCCCGAAAGTAGGCGAGACCGGGTCGATTTGAGAAGTTTGTCTCGATCCAGCCGGGCGGCGTGCGGACGGAGATGCCGATGCCGTTGTCCTCGCAGACGAAAAGCACGGGCACGGGCAGCGATTGAAACGCGGCCCATTGCGCCGCGTTGAAGGCGCCCTGCGCGGTCGAGTGGTTCGTGCTGGCGTCGCCGAACGAGCAGACGATGATGCTGTCGTCCGGCACCGGCGGCTTGATGCGCAGCGCCCGCGCTCGCTGAAGGCCGATGGCCGCGCCGACTGCCTTGGGAAGGTGGCTGGCGATGGTGCTGGTCTGCGGGAGAACCCATGCCGGGACCGAGCCCCAGACCTTGTGCCGCCCGCCGGAGATCGGATCCTCGGCGCTGGCCGCCTGCGAGAGGATCGTGTCGTAGATGAAGTCGATTTCGGGCACCTTGCGGCATCGCTCGGCCATAAATCCGCCGCTCCGGTAGTGGAGAAAGGCGGGGTCGGTGAGCCGGGTGAGACGGCCGACCATGGCGTTGCCTTCGTGCCCGGCGGAACCAATGGTGTAATAAGCGGCATCCTTTGAGCGGAGGTATCTGGCGATCAGGTCCAGATGCCGCGTAACCATTTGCGATTCAAAGAGTTGCAGCAGGTCTTTGCCTGTCATGGGATTGTCCGGCGCGACCGGCTCGTCGGCGGAAAGCCGTCGAGAGGGGGCGTCGGACCAGCCCTTGAGGAGGGCGACGAAGGCGTCGTCAATTGCTTGGGCGCGGTTGAGGCTCATGCGAGAAAGCTACTCGCGGAGCGGGTGGGTGGTCAATCGGCTGGGCAATGGGGGTTATCGCGGCGGCCAGGGATGGGCTACCTTGTCAGCATGTCGCATCATCGCGTCACGGTGATCGGGTTTTTGGTCGGGCTGGCAGCCACGCTGCTGCTGGCGGCGCACGTGTTCTGGGTGGAGCCGGGGCTGCCTGGGCGGGCGAGGCTGTTCGAACGGCTGGAATATCAGTCATTTGACTTTCGTATTAATTATTTCAACACGCTGGAGCCGGCGTCGCCGCTGGTGCACCTGGACATCGATGACAACGCCCTGTCGCGTGTGGGGCGCTGGCCGTGGAAACGGCGTGACCTGGCGGACCTGATCCGCGTGACGACGGAGCTTGGGGCACGGTTGATTCTGATCGATTTGCTGTTCGACGAGCCGCAACCGGTGTCGATCAGCGATCCGGCCTATTTGGGGGATGCCGACATCGAGGGGCCTGCGAGCGTGGTGGGGGAGCTATCCGACGCGAATCGCGTGTTTGACGATCTCGAGTTGGCGAACGCCATTCGCGCGAGCGGGCGAGTGGTATTGTCGGTACAGGGAGATGTTCCGCCGCCGGGTGAAACGTCTGTGCGCCGGCGGGTCGAGACCCTGTTGCAGGGCGGTGAGTCAGACTGGCAGCTCATTGCGCAACGATTGAACGCGACAACGGCTGCTGGGCGCGAACTCGTGCGCCGCGAAGTGTTGCGAGCGCGCGCCGCGGCGGAATTGAGCAGGCGCTTCACGCTGGGCGAGGCGGAGTTGGCTGTGGCGCTGGGCGCAAGCATCGAAGACGTGCGCGAGGTGATCGCAGGAGCGAAGTCGCGCGCCGCGGCTGCGCGGATGCGGGAGTTGTTTCGCAAGGATCGGCCCACGCTGGACGCCGCGCTGCGCGCGATCCTGGGCGAGGCGACGGACAGTCGCACGGCCGACCGGCGCGATGTCGTTGCGGCATATCGCGAGGCGCTGGGGTGGGAGGCGATGCGACGGGCAATGATTCCGGCGCCGGCTGAACCTGCGGCCGCGCGATCGCGTGAAGGGGTCGCGTCGAGCAGGAGGCTGGCATCGCTGCCGCACGTGGCGGAGAGATTGTCTCCCGTCTATTTCATGTTCGGCGAGGCGGCGGCGGACATCGGGGCGGTGAATTTTCGCGGCGATTCGGACGGCGTGGTGCGGCGCGTTCCGCCGTTGATTCTCACTGACGAGGGTGTGTTGCGGCATCTGGGCGTGGCGGGGGCGTGTCTCGCACTTGGCATTTCGACGTCTGATATTGCGCTTTCTGACGAGAACGAGCTGGTGCTGGGAGCGTCGCGCCCGGGAGCGGGCCGCGTGGCGGCACGGCTGGACGCCGGCGAAAACCTGATCATCCATTGGACAAGCACGGGGCGGCGCTGGCGACAGGGCGAAGACTTTCCCCATGTTTCGGCCGCCAAGGCATGGTCGATTGTCGATGCCAGGCGGC
This sequence comes from Planctomycetia bacterium, assembly GCA_015200345.1. Taxonomy (NCBI): domain Bacteria; kingdom Pseudomonadati; phylum Planctomycetota; class Planctomycetia; species Planctomycetia bacterium. The sequence goes on from CP054187.1 coordinate 2,174,383, forward strand.
AGATCGAGGCGAACGAGACGGCGACGGCATATCTCCTCGCGGAGATCGTGGCGGCCGCGCGTGGTGAGGCCACCATCGAAACCGGCAGCGCAGGCGGCGCGTCGAAGTCGGAGTTGATTTCGGGTGACGCGGCTTATCGACAGAAGGTGAACGACCAATTGAAGCTGGCCCGTGAGGCGCACCTGGCGAGGCTGCGCGGCGATCGGCCGGAAGCGGAGCGATCGCGCATGGAGCAGCGTTCGGCGGCGCTGCTGGCAGAGATTCGCGCGGAACAGGAGCAGGCGATCTCGGCAATCGAGGCGGCGTGCGCCGAGTTAGAGTCACTCACGCCGGAGGAACTGTCGGCCGACGCGGCCCTGAAGGCGGATTACGATCGGTACCTGGGCGCACGGCGTCTGATCACCCATGATCTCGCGCGAATGAAACAGGCGAACAAGCTGTTGCAGGAGACGGTCGACGCAGCGCGGCGAGAACTTGAGCCGCGATTGAAGGACAAGATCGTGCTGCTCGGATTTGCAGCGACGGCGCAGGGCGACATCGTCTCGACACCCATCGATCCCGTCACCAATGGTGTGATGTGTCATGCGCATGTGTTAAACAGCCTGCTCCAGCGGCGGTTCATTCAAGCGACCGGCACGGCAACGGGAGCGGCCGCGTTCATCGTGCTGGGCGCGTTGGTGAGCTATGTGACCGCGCGGCAGGGACCTTGGCGATCGTTGCTGGAGACGGCAGCGCTGCTCGGGGCATTCGGGCTGTTCAACGCGTACTGGCTGTTTCAGCGCCGCGACATCTGGCTGCCGCTGGCCGGTCCGATGGTCGCGGGCGGCGTCGCGTGGGCGGTGGTGACGCTGTTCCGGCAGTTGACGGCCGAGAAAGACCGCCGCATGTTCGCGCGGCAGTTGAGCCTGTACACGTCGCCGGCGATCGCGGCGAAGATCGCGGAGAGTCCGTCGGCGATGGCGGCGTTCAAGACGGTGCAGACGCGCGACGTGACGTGCCTGTTCTCCGATCTGGCGGGCTTCACGACCATCTCGGAGCAGCAGGACGCCGAGGTCGTGCAGCTGGTGCTGAACACCTACCTGCGGCGCATGAGCGAGGTAATCTGGGCGCAGCGCGGGCTGATCAACAAGTTCATGGGTGACGGGATCATGGCATTCTTCAACCCGTCGGTCGATCCGATGCCCGATCACCCTCGCGTCGCCTGCGAGACGGCCCTGCTGATGCTCGAAGCGCTGGAAGCGCTGAAGGGCGAACACGGCGCGGGCACGGCCGACGGTGTGTTCCAGCAGCTTGATATGCGGATCGGTCTCGCGACGGGGCTGGCGAAGAACGGCGATCTCGGCTCGGATCTGAAGGCGGATTACACGGTGATTGGAGATGTGGTGAATCTGGCGGCGCGGCTGGAGCCGGCGAACAAGGTCTTCGGGACGAAGCTGATGATCAGCGGTCCGACGCGCGAAGCGGTGAAGGATGCGTACGAGTTTCGCTACCTCGCCGAGTTGCAGGTGAAGGGGAAGAAGACGACGGTGCCGGTGTACGAATTGATCGGCCGCCGCGGCTCGCTGAACGACGAGCAGCGCGCGTACGTCGAGCGGTTCGAGGCGGGCGTCGCGCTTTACAAGGCGATGAAATGGGACGAGTGCATCGTGCATTTCACGCGCATGCTGGCGCGGCGGCCGGACGACGCGGGAGCGAGCCGCTATATTGATGCGTGCCAGGAGTTAAAGCAGTTCCCGCCGGAAGAGGGGGAGTGGCGCGGAGCGCTGGAGTTGAAAGAGAAATGAGACCGCGGCCGTACAAGGAATTGATCGCACGAATCGACGCGGCGTGTCGCGGAATGGACCGCGCGGCTGCGATGCAGGTGTTTGTCGATATCGCATGGGACGCGCTGCAACCGACGGGGGTTTCCTGGTTGGGGTTTTATTTCGGCGGTGCGGAGGAGATGACGCTCGGTCCGCGGCGCGACAAGCCGGCCTGTACGCCGATCGGTCTGCACGGGGTCTGCGGGCGGGCGTACACGAGCCGGCGGCCGCAAGTCGTGGCGGACGTGGCGACGCTGGGGGCGAATTACGTCGCATGCGACCCTCGGGATCGTTCCGAAGTGGTGATTCCCTGCATTGATCCGGATGGCGTGTGTTGGGGCGTGCTCGATCTGGACAGCCACGAGGCGGGTTCGTTCGGCGAGGCGGACGTGCGCGGGCTGACGGGTGCGTTGATCGCCGCGGGGCTGACGTCAGAATCCAATGAAGCGTGACGAGTTGAGAATGTAGAAAGCGGTCATCAGCGGCTTCGCGCAGGAATTGCCGGGGCCGCGCGTGAACTGCGCTTTTTGCCGAATCGCACGCAGCCGCGCAACCCTATGCGCAGACACCTGTTGCGCGGCTCGCGGTTTCTCAAGCCAGTCTTCTACTCGCGTCGATAAGGAGGGGTCGGTTTATCGGACAATCGCGCGCGGGCGACGCGGCGCGGTCCGGGCTTTTCGGCCCATTCGCTTCTGATGTCGCCCGTCGCAACCACCGATAAACCGCACGCGGCGCGGCCACGGATTGGCTGCCGGGAAGCGAGTTCTGCATGTCGCGACGGATCGCATCGTTCGGCTGGATCGTGGCGGGCATCGCGCTGATTGCGGGCTGCCGGATTCCTGTCCATCGCGCTCCCGCAGCGGCGGCGCCGACGTCCGGCAGTGCGACAGCGGTGTCCGCACCGGGTGATGACGCATCCGATCGGTATCGCGATCTTCGTCTATTTGGCCAGAGCAGTGCGTCGAGCGACTTCTCATTCGAGGCGCGTCCGGCGGACAATCTGCAACAGCATACCGCGCCAAGCGAGGGCGGCGATTTCGATCCGTCCGTCGATCCGGCGGGGCGGCAGCTTGTCTTCGCTTCGACGCGTCATTCGGTTCACAGCCATATATACGTGAAGCCGATCAACGGTGCCACGCTTGTGCAGCTCACCGACGAACGCGCAAACGACGCGCAGCCGGTCTTCTGCCCGATGGGCAAGCGGATCGCCTTCGCGAGCGATCGCGCCGGCCAGTGGGACATCTACGTGATGGATGCCAACGGACGCAACGTACGGCAGATCACGAACAGCCCCGCGGCAGAGCTGCATCCGAGCTGGTCGCCGGATGGGACGCGGATTGTTTACTGCCGCCTGAATCCATCGGAGCCGGAGGGCGAGTTGTGGGTGGTTGACCTGGACAATCCCGGCACGAAGCGGTTCATCGGTGAGGGGCTGTTCCCGGCGTGGTCGCCGCGCGGCGGCAAGATCGCGTACCAGCGCGCGCGGCAGCGCGGCAGCCGCTGGTTCAGCATCTGGACGATGGACTTCGACAACAACGAGTCGCTTTACCCGACCGAGGTTGCCAGCAGCACGCTGGCGGCGTTCATCCTGCCGAGCTGGTCGCCCGACGGCACGCAGATCGCCTTCGCCGCGGTCAGCCCGGCCGGCGACGACGGTTCGCGCCCGCGCCTTTCCGGCCGGGGCCGCTCCGACATCCTGCTTGTCGATGCCGACGGTCGCGGGATGCAGCGTCTGACCAACGGGCGCGGCGAGAACTACTCGCCGTATTGGGCGACCGATCAGCGTGTCTATTTCACGGCACGATCCGGTCGCAGTGAGACGATCTGGAGCGCGCGGCCGTTCCAGCCGGCGATGGAGGAATTGCCGTCCCCGGGCGCGCCGAATCGCCGAGCGGCGTCGGCGCAGGAGGTGGCGGATGACTAGCCGCCGGCGGCCAATGCATGGGATTCCTGGGCGGCGCGCTCCGATTGCGGCGTGGGCCTGGTTGGCGATGGTCACGTTGTGCGGCTGCGCGCAAAGCGAAAAGAAGCCAAGGGTCGAGACTTCGGCCTTGCCGCGGAGCATGACGTTCGCCGTTGCTCCGGTGCTGAATTACAGCGGGCAGCCCGATCTGGACCCGCTGCGGCTGGCGGACCTGCTGGCGTCGGAACTGACGTATGTGCGTGGCGCGGCGGTGTTGCCGGTCAGTCGCGTGGCGGCTGTGCTGCTGTCGCAGGGAAAGACGCAGGTTGAATCGCCGGAGCACGCGCGCGCGCTGGCCCGGCAGATCGGCGCGGATGCGATGATCGTCGGGGGCGTGACGGAGTACGACGCGTACGCACCCACCGTGGGGCTGGTGCTGCAACTGTACCTGACGGACGCAGCGGGGAGCGCGCCGCTCGATTTGGGAGAGGCCCGTTTTCGATCTTCGCCGTATGTCGCAGTTCGGGCGACGCCGAAGGCCGGTCCCTCGGCGCAGGTGCAGGGCACCTACAACGCGATGCACAAGTCGGTGGTGGACCGCGTGCGCGAGTACGCGCGGGAGCGCAGCGAAACGGATCATCCCGACGGCTGGCGACAATACACGCAAGTTCAGTCGCTCTTCATTCGATTTTGTTGGAACGACGCCTTGCGGGCGATGCTCGATCAGGACTCGTGGAAGCGCGATCTGGTTGCGGGGACCGCGGACGTGTCGGAGACCTATCATGAATAAGGCGGAAGTGCGGCAATTATCGCTCGTAAAAGGCAGCCACCGGTATCTGTTTCGTTACCGGCCCGGCAGCGAAGCGGACGTCATCGGGGCATTGGCCACGCTGGCCAGCGACGCCCAGACGGATTTCGACTGGTTTGATGCGGCCGTCTTGAGCTACCAGATGGGCCGCAGAATTGAGTCAGAACTAGATGAACTCCGTGCATGAAAAGCCCGATAGGGTTTGTGTCCGTAAAAGCGGAGGATCCGCCGGTTTGTCGGTTGCGGCCTAGACCCCCGAAGCCGAACAAAACCTGGAATGGGTGGGATGGCCGAGGAGCGGCGCGTTAGCCAGGTTGAAAGAAAGGAACAAGACAAGTGATCGCCGAAAAGAGTCCCGCGACCATGAGCCAAGAACATCCGCTCGTTACCGACTTCCTGAACTACCTGCGGTTCGAACGGCACTTCTCGCCCCACACCGGCAAGTGCTATGCGGCCGATCTCTACCAGTTCGGTCAGTTTCTGATCGGCGGAGCGGAGGCGGCGGCCCGCGTCTCGCTTCCGGCGCGCAGCGCCGGCCATGCCGGCGAGTCCGGTCACGGCGGTGCGGCCGGGTCGTACGGCCACGGCGCGCCGGCGACGATGGCGGCGAACGAGGTCGAAGTGCTGCGCGACAAGCTGTTGAAAGTGGACGCGAATCAGATTCGCGCGTTTCTCGCCTTTTTGCATGAGCGCGAGTACTCGAAAGCCACGGCAGCGCGAAAGCTCGCGACGCTGCGAAGCTTCTACAAGTTCTGCCTGCGCAAGGGCCTGATCAGCGCCAATCCGGTCGCGGCGATCCGAACGCCCAAGCAGGAGAAGCGTCTGCCGAAGTTTCTGGACATTGAACAGATCCGCAAGCTGCTCTCGACGCCCGACGATACGACGCTGCTGGGCGCGCGCGATCGCGCGATGCTCGAGACGCTGTACAGCACCGGCGTTCGCGTGAGCGAACTGGTGGCCCTGAATCTCGCCGACGTGGACATCCCCGGCGAGTGCCTGAAGATTCGCGGCAAGGGGCGCAAGGAACGCATCACGCCGATCGGCCCGACGGCCCTGGCGGCGATCAAGCGCTACGTCGAAATGCGCACCAGCGATCCGCGCAGCACGACGTTCGACAAGGAGCCGCTGTACGTCAACAAGCATGGCCAGCGATTGAGCACACGAAGCGTCCGCCGCAAGCTGGACAAGTATCTGACCATGTGCGGCCTCGATCCGTCGATCAGCCCGCACACCCTGCGGCACACGTTCGCCACGCACATGCTGAACAACGGCGCCGACCTGCGAAGCGTGCAGGAGCTGCTCGGCCACCAGTCGATCAGCACGACGCAGGTCTATACACACCTGACGACGTCGGCGTTGAAGAAGGAATACGACGAGAGCCATCCGCGAGCGTAACGCTCTGGAGCGATTCGCCGATTTTCTTCGTGGGACATTCAACGGGCGGGTGATGCGATGGAGTCGCGTCACCCGCCTGTTTCATTGGTGGGGCCCTAGATCAGTTTCTCTTCCTCGCGAAGAATGCGAACGAGTTCCCTGGCCATGTCGGCCGGCTCTCCGGAGAGCTTGCGGCCCGGTGGTCGCGGCGGTGGGGGGGCAAACTCGCCCATGCGCGTGCCGACGGCATCGGCCGAGAGGTCCGCAGCCGCCAATCCGAGTGCGGCGGCGTTCTTGGTATCGACCGGTCGCTTCTTGGCTTTCATCAGCCCCGGGAGCGACGGGTAGCGCGGCTCGCACAGGCCTTTCTCGATCGTCAGCAGCGCGGGCAACTGGACCTGCACGACTTCCTCCGCGCCTTCGATGCGCCGGCGGACGGTCGCGCTCTTGAAGCCATTGCCCCATTCAATGGCCGTGACCGCGCCGACGTGCGGCCAGCCGAGCAGTTCGGCGAGTGCGGGGCCAAGTTGACCGCTGTCGTAATCAATCGCATGCTTGCCGGCGAAGATGAGTTCATAGCCGCCGTCCTTGATCGCCGCGGCGATGACCCGCGCCGAGGTCAATTCATCGAGATGGTTGAACGCGTCGTCGCACAGGTGGATGCCGTGGTCCGCGCCCATGGCGTAGGCGGTACGAATGACATCGACCGCAGCCGCGGGTCCGAGGGTCAGCACGGTGATTTCGACGCCCGCGCCGGGGTTCTTCTCCTTGAATTGCAGCGCGGCTTCGACGGCGAACTCGCAGAACGGGTTCATCACGAACTTGACGCCGGCGGTCTCGATGCCGCTGCCGTCGGCCTTGACCTTGATGTTGGCCGTGGACTCGGGGACGTATTTTGCGAGGACGAGCACTTTCATGGTTCCACCCTGTTACGAGGTCTTGAGCAGCACATCCGCCAAGTCGGCGATGCCTTCGCCGTGCGAGGCAACGGTCTTGATGACCGGCCGCTTGCTGCCGAGCGTTTCGCGAATCTGGGCATCAAGCCGGTCGGCGCCGGGCAGGTCGGCCTTGTTGATGACAAACACATTCGCGACTTCGGTGATGCCGGCCTTGTCGAGTTGCAGTTCGTCGCCCGCGCCGGGCATGAGCAGCAGCACGACGGGGCGGGCGAGCTTTCGCACAGTGACATCATTCTGGCCCGCGCCGACGGTCTCAATGATGACGACATCGTATTTCGCGTGTCGCAGCGCGCGGACCATGCCATCGGTGGTCGGCGCGAGACCGCCCAGCTCGCCGCGGCTGGCCGACGAGCGCAGGAAGACTCCTTCGTCGCCGGCGTTTTGCGTCATGCGAGCGCGGTCGCCGAGCAGGGCTCCGCCGGTGATCGGGCTGGCCGGATCAACCGCCAGCACGGCCACGCGCTTGCTCCGGCAGCGCAGCTCCTTGAGCAGTCGACCGATGAGCGTGCTCTTGCCGACGCCGGGCGCGCCGGTCATGCCGACGACGATGGTTGGATGGCTTGATTCGGGAATCCGCTCGGCCGCTTCTTCTTGGCCGGCGTCGTTCTCGACCCAGGTGAGAAGGCGTCCGGTCGCCGAGCGGCTTCCCTTCGCCGCCTCGGCGACGAGCAGATCAATCGTGCCGTCCTTTGGGCGCTGCGCGCGGGCCGCGCGGGCCTGCTCCCGAATTGTGGAGACAATCGTCTCCATCGAACTTTCGGTTTCGAGGATGGCACTGACGCCGACGGCTTTCATGGCCGGCACGTCGTCATGCGGAATGATGCCGCCAATAACGACGGGCATATCGGCCCGGCCGTGGGCCTGCATCTCCTGCATGATGATCGGGACGAGCGTCATGTGTGCGGCGCTGTGGAAACTGACGCCCAGCACGTCGGCGTCCTCCTCGACGGCCGCCTTCGCCGCGCCGGCGGGGGTCTGCCACAGGCCGGTGTAGATGACTTCCATGCCGGCGTCGCGCAGGCCGCGGGCCAGCACCTTCACGCCGCGGTCGTGGCCGTCCAGCCCGACTTTGGCCAGCAGGATTCGCGTGGGAGTTTCCTTCATCGCGCCGATCGCCCCGGAGACGAAATCGGCCGCTTCGCATCGAAACAGCCGAGCTTGGCATTGTCGCAGAGGGGGGAAAGAGCGCCAAGGGGCACCGGCCCCTGAATGGAGCGACCGGAGCGAGCGGGAGATTCCGGCTCGCCGCTCGATTTGGGGTTCATTCCTCGCTCGTATCCAGCACCGCCATAAAGGCCGACTGCGGGATGGCCACGCTGCCGACCTGTTTCATGCGCTTCTTGCCTTCCTTCTGCTTCTCCAGCAGCTTGCGTTTTCGGGAGATGTCGCCGCCGTAGCACTTGGCGGTCACGTCCTTGCGCACAGGCTTGATCGTCTCGCGGGCGATGATCTTGTTGCCGATGGCCGCCTGGATGGGAATCTCGAACAGATGGCGGGAGATTTCCTTTTTCAGGCGCGAGATCAGCCGGCGGCCGCGCGTTTCGGCGCGCGAACGATGCACGATGACCGACAACGCGTCCACCGGCGAGCCGTTCACGAGGATGTTCAGCTTCACGAGATCATCCGGCCGGAAGTCGATCAGCTCGTAGTCCATCGTCGCGTAGCCGCTGGTGACGCTCTTGAGCCGGTCGAAGTAGTCGTAGATCACTTCCGCCAGCGGGAACTCGTAAGTCATCACGACGCGCTCGGTGGACAGATAATCCGTCTTTTTGTGAATGCCGCGTCGCTCTTCGCTCAACTTCATCACATTGCCGATGTATTTCGACGGCAGGATGATCTCGGCGCGGATGTACGGCTCGCGAATCTCCTCGATCTTCTCGGCCTGCGGCAAATCCGCCGGCGACTCGATCAGCTCCACGCGGCCGTCCTTGTGCAGCACCTCGAATCCGACGGTCGGCGCGGTCTGCACGAGGTCCACGTCGCTTTCGCGCTCCAGCCGCTCCTGGATGATCTTCATGTGCAGCAGCCCCAGAAAGCCGCAGCGGAAGCCGATGCCCAGCGCGGCGCTGTTGGTCGGCTGAAAGTTGAAGCTCGAGTCATTCAGCCACAGCTTTTCCATCGCCTCGCGCAGCTGCGCGCTGGTCGTCCCCGGGCCTGGGTAGAAGTCGCAAAACACCATCTGCTGCGGGGGCTTGTAGCCCGGCAGCGGCGCATCGCACGGGCGCGATTCGCTCGTCACGGTCTCGCCGATGTTCACATCGTGAATGGTCTTGATGTTCGCGAAGAGGTAGCCTACCTCGCCGGACGACAGCGACGCCGCGCTCGTGATCTTCGGCGTGAAAACGCCGACATCGCTCACCTGGTACGTCCGCCCGGCCGCCATCAGCCGCACCTTGTCGCCCTTTGCGATGGAGCCGTCCACGACGCGCATGTGACACACGACGCCGCGATGCACGTCAACCTTCGCGTCGTAGATCAGCGCCTTGAGGGGGGCATTCCGGTCCCCGACCGGTGCCGGGATGCGCTCGACGACGGCGCGGAGGATCTCGTCGACGCCGACACCCGACTTGGCCGAGGCGAAGATGGACTCGTTCGCCGAGGTGCCCAGCACATGCTCCAGCTCCAGCGCGATGTCCTCCGGTCGCGCCGCCGGCAGATCGATCTTGTTGATGACCGGAATGATGACGAGATTCGCCTCAATCGCCTTGTACGCGTTCGCCAGCGTCTGCGCCTGAATCCCCTGCACGGCATCCACCAACAGCAACACGCCCTCGCAGGCGGCCAGCGCCCGGCTTACTTCGTAGTGAAAATCCACATGGCCCGGCGTGTCGATCAGGTTCAGCGTGTATACCCCGGCAGGAGGCGCGGTCCCGACTCCGCCGCCGCTGCGAACGGCATCGGTCGCGACGGGGGTGTAGTCGTATCGCAGCCTCGCGCGATTGGCCTTGATGGTGATGCCCATCTCGCGTTCGAGGTCCATGTCGTCAAGGAACTGCGCGCGGAACTCGCGGTCGGTGATCGCACCGCAGCGCAGCAGCAGTCGGTCGGCCAGCGTGCTTTTGCCGTGGTCGATGTGGGCGATGATGGAGAAATTGCGAATCCAGGCGTTGGACATCGGTGGAGATTCTATCGCGGATGGTTCGAATCCGCTGATCGGCGGGGATCAGGTTACTCGGGCTGGGTCGGTGATTCGGGAGGGGGCTCGTCGGCAGTCGGATCGGTCCCGCACTTGGGGCAATTTCGCGGCTGGCCCGCATCGTCGCGTTCTTCGAAGATCTCGCCGCACTTGGGGCACTTGACTGCGGGCACGCCGGTGTATTTTCCGGAGTAGGGGCTAAGCGCCTGCACGACGTTGACCTTCTCGCTGCGGCGGGCCGAGGGGGTCTCGGCATCGCCCGCGAGTGAACGGCGAACCATTCGCACGTCGGTCGCCGATTGCGGCCCGCTTAGGGAGAACGATTTCTGTGCTTCGGTGCAATACCAATAGGTGCGCGTGTCGTCAGTGTCCGGCACATCGATCGCGCCGGTTGATGTCCAGAAATACAGGCCGACAGCAAGAGCGAGCAGGCCCGCGGAGACGCCGACTTTGATCTTGGCGTTCTTGTCCACCGAAGCGAAGCGTTCCTTTGGGGGGCATCACGCGGGCCTTTGCACCACCGCGAGAAACCGATCCGCCACCGGTCCGGCCAATTGCTATTGACCCAAGGGTATGTTGCGGCGGAAGTTCCAGATCCGCCAGCCCGGTCGCACGGAGTACCGCGTATCGAAATACCGGTGTTCGACGTGGCCGTCAAGGAAGAGCATGGTGTGGAAGGAGAATTTCTTGTGCCACCCGGGGCCGCGGCGGCCCTTGCCTTTCTCGTTTGCGCCGACGAATAGCTGGTCGCACTGGTTTTCCCACATGATGACGAATTCAGAGCCAAGCCCGCCGACGTTCGCACCCAGCACGCGACGCCCCCAGAACAGGAGGTGCTTGTCAAACGAGTTCCCGCCGACGACCTGATCGGTGACCATTTCGGGGATCAGCGGGTCTTCAATGAAAAACCAGTTGATGCTGTAACTGGTGCCGAAGGCCTCCCATGAACTCTTGACGTCTTCATTCTCGATGGGTGCCGGTCCGAAACCAATGGTGGGCGAAAGCGAGGAGATGTCGCCCGGGCAGCGCGTGACCTTCACGTCGGCCTTGCCGATGACCCCCTTGGCCAGGAATTTGTTCAGCGGACGCAGCTCCGGCGGGACGAGGGCGAAATCGGCGTTGTTCTCGCCAGGGTCAGGTCGCGGGGCGCGCTGCCCGCCCCAGGAGTAACTGCTGTAGATGTCCGTGCCGGGGTAGAAGTAATTCGTATTGTTGAACGTCTGGTGAATGTACGTGAACGGAAGGTTGTCGTTCCCGTCGGAGAGGTACAGCCCCATGGCCGATCCGACCTGCCGCAGGTTGGACATGCAGACGGTTTTCTTGCCCTGCTCTTTTGCAAGCGACAACGCCGGAAGCAGGATCGAGATCAGCACGGCGATGATCGAGATCACGACCAGCAGCTCGATCAGCGTGAAACCGCGGCTGCGGAATAACCGTAACGGGGCGCAATGCCGTGTCATCTTGCGTGCTCCAATCGGTCCATTCGCGGGAGCGAATTTCCGGGCGGGCGACGGGCGACCACTCCACCACTTCACCAGCCTCATTCTAAAGGATTCACAGGCCGGGGTAAAGCGGGGGGATCGCCGTGTTTCGCTCCACGATGCAGCGCGTATTCGGGCACAAGCCGGCATTGCTTGTAACGAGAGCGGCGACGGTATGTATACGGTAACTTACCGTACAAACGGCAAGGCGGGAGATCGCGCCCGAGCGTTCTTGGGCCGCCCACAGCAAGAACTCTTTGCTCGTTTATTCGCCCTTGAAGGATCGGCATGCCCAAACCAATCATAATCAATCTCGGAGGTGCCAAGGGTTACCAATTGCGGCAGAAGGCAGCCGAGTACGTTTCCGCGAACCAGAATCGGACAGGGGCGGAACGGGGCAGCGCCGTGGAGCAGGGCTTTGGCGCATTGGCAGAAATTGTAATCAGGGCCAATCTCGGGTTGCCAGAAATTAATCCCGACGATCATCCGGTAGGGTATGACCTGATTCTACGGTCCGGCATAAAAGTCGACGTAAAGTGCAGGGGCGGGAAGCGCCCTTTTGAGGAAGCCTATGATTCTGACGATGGTGTGCCGCGCGAGGCCAAACACAATTTCTTCGCGCGGCAAGTTCACGACAAGAATCTTGATGCTGACATTTACGTCATGACTCACCTTCGAACACCCAGCGTCAGAACCCTGCCCGGCAAGCCGAAGCAGCGCAATTGGATGCTCTATGTATGCGGTTGGGTATCCAAGGAACGAGCATTGAGGGAGGGCGTATACCTGCCGCGGGGATCCTTAACAGAGCAGGGACGCTCTTGGTTTACCTATCGCGGCCAGGAAGTCGAGTTTTATCACCACAATCTCAATGCACTCACGACGATCGAGACGCTTCACGAAATAACTCCAGGGCTTGTAGAACAAGATCGCCGCCGAATTGGCGACCTGAATCTGACAAAGGCTGATGCGGTGCGGATTGGGCGAGACCTTGTGGGCATGGGCATTCTCACGCAAAACCACTTGAAAGAATTACAATCATCTATCGGAGTCGATAAGCCCATCAAGCCGATCCTGCATCCCAATCAGTACATCCACCTGCTTGAGTGGCTGGCGAAGCGGGGGACAATCACATGCGAACAGATCGAAAAGGCCCGCGAAACACTTAAACAAGAGCATTTCACTGGGATTTAGAACAATCTGGCCCGCCTCTCTGCGATCACGCTGGCGAGCCTTTGCTTGCATATTTCGATGTAATCCACGGGGTAGCGCCGGTGCAACAACACTTCTCTGTTTCGTTCAATCCCAATGTAGTGGCGGCCCTCGACGGCGGCGGCCACAAGAAAACTCCCGACGCCGCATGCGTTGTCCAAGACGACATCGCCGGGGTTGGTAAACGTGCGAATCAGGTAGCGCCCCAACGCAACCGGCTTCTGCGTCGGGTGGAGCACGGTGCCTTCGCTCTCCGCTGTTTTAAAATAGACCACATCCGTCGGATAGCGTTCGCCGTTGCTTTTGACGACAACCGGCTTGAACTCACCATAGCTCCCCGTAAACTGATCTTTGCGGAACCCCTTGTTATACGGCTCGCCAACCGACATCTGCGGGTTGTAGGTGGGTTGGTTCTTGTAAAAAATGCATATGTCTTCGTGCTTTCTCAACGGCTGCTTCTTCGCGTTCAGGAAATTGGTGGGCTTCGACTTCACCCATGCAATCTTGTATCGGAACAAGCGCGGATTGGAAAGCATGAGTCGGGCGGTAAACAAGCCTTGCCCCATCAATGCAATCACGCCGCGCGGCTTGATGAGGCGTTCGTATTGCGACCAAAGCCGATCCAGGGGAATCACGCTATCCCACACGTTTTGGGTCGTCCCATAGGGAAGGTCGCACAACACCATGTCCACCGATTCAGAGGGAAGGTCTGGCATGATCTCCAGACAATCGCCCTCGAAAACCCGGTTCAGATAGTCGGCTGCTGTTTTTTTACTTGTTTTCAGCGTCGAGCGACTCCTGGGAATCACGGTCGCAGTTGTCATGAGCATGAAACCTCATCTGTTCATCGCACGAGACTTCGGCGGATCAACACACTGTAGTGCAGTCTTCATGTGTGTCAAGGAGATAGCGCTGTTATATTGGACAATGCACTAACCATCCACTACCCTGTGTTCGCCATGAAGCGAAGAAAGCGACCGCCAGCCAAAAGCGAAACAGCAATGCAGGTTCGGGTCCCGACCAAGCTGCACGATCTGTTCTCGCTGGCGGCCGCAAAAGATAACCGTTCTCTATCAAGTTGGGTACGCGATCGTCTTGAGAAGCTCGCGCGGGAGGAGCTTGCGCCCCCTTCGTCCGGGGCTGGCGGGGCAGGTCGCATCAATAGACGAGAGGGCTAGCCCCAGCTTGGTGCATCGAGGCTATATTGTGCCGACCACCAACACTCTCTACGCCCGATCGATACCGATGTGCTTATTGTCGTCCTCGGTCTTGTTCTGCATCGAGTAATTGTTGTCCTGCCGGGCGTGGTTGACCTTGAGCTTCTGGCGATAGAGGTCCAGCACGTCGGCAGCGGACAGACCCACGCACTGGGCCATCGAGATCCAGAAAAAGAGCAGGTCGATGACTTCGACACGGGCGTTTTGAAGGTCGTGCAGTTCGAACCGGCGGCCTTCCCTAGCCTCGGCGCACCAGTGTTTCCAGTAGGTGCAGTTGCGCAGCTCTTCCAGCTCGTTGGCGGTTGCCATGATGTAATTGTTCAGCCACTCACCGGCCTTGAGAGGGTCGAACTGACGGCGCAATTCATCGGGGTCAAAGCCGATCCGGCGGTTGAGTTCCGATTGGTGCGCGAATAGTTCTTCGAGCATGGCGGGGTCTCCGTGGGGGATCGTCGCCGGCGGCGAGATCGAATTGATCCCAGAATACCCGCGTTTGGCGCGTTCTGCACGCGCGCAGCCGACCGGCGCGGCGTTCTCACGCGCGGCGGGGCATCACGCGCTGGTAGTACTCGGCGTTGATTTGAATGTACTTGATCCACTCGGGGGGCAGGGCGTCGTCGGGAAAGATCGCCTTGACGGGGCATTCATCGACGCAGAGGCCGCAATCGATGCAGACAGCGGGATCGATGTAGAGCATCTCTTCGCGGCCGGCGTTGAGTTCGTCCTTGGTTGGGTGAATGCAATCGACCGGACAGACGGCGACGCACGCGCCGTCCTTCACGCCGATGCATGGTTCCGCAATAACGTAGGTCATGGTTGCCCGCTCCCGTCAGCGCCCGATTCATTGTAGGCCGGCGTTCGGCGATTTCTGATTCGCGTGCGATCCGGCGCGGTTCAGGATGCGCGTGCAGCGCGGAGAGACCATGTCGTACTCGATGCCGCGCCAGACGATGCGCCGCGTCCGCATCGACGCGATCATCAGCGCAAGGAACATCAGCCCCGAGAACGTCACCGCGCTCAAATCCGCCCACGCATCGCGCCAGGTCGCATCGGGCGGGCGCAGCACGCGGCGGACGGCGCGCTGCCGATAGGCCGCTCGACCGATGATCGCCGCCAGCAGCGCCATCCACGCGGCGAAGGCCGGCCACGTGACCCCTGTTGCGCCGATCCAGCCGAACAGCGCCGCGAAGAAGAGAACCGCCGCCGCCGTGCCGCCGACGACAAGATTGAGACACAGCAGCAGGCCCGCGCGCCAGACGTGCGGTGCATAGACGCGCGTCAGGATGATCTGCCGGAGCGCGAACGACCAGAAGCCCTTCAGCGTCGTCGCGTCGCTGCTGGGGGCCAGCGCGTACGGCACGAAGCGGATGTGCAGACCGGCGGCGCGCACGGCCTCGCTCAACGCGTAGTCGTCCGACACGGCATTGTCCCACGCGGCGCGTACGTCGCAGCGATCGAACACATCGCGGCGAATCGCCGTGCCGCCGCCCCAGCAGAAGTTGGAGCGCTCGTCGGCCAGCAGCGTGACCGTCGCCGCGTTCCACGCCGAGCGAAGCTGCGACGCGACGCCACGGCCCGCCGTGTACCAGCGATAGCCCGTCGCCGCTCCCGTCGTTTCCTCGGCCAGGGGCGCCACGAGATGGCCCAGCCAATCAGGACCCGGCACGGCGTCTGAATCCAGAAAAACATAGACTTCTCGATCCGCCGAGACCGCCGCCACCGCCGCCAGCAGGTTGTGAACCTTCTGCCCGCGCGAGGTCGCATCGCCGGCCACGACGCGCCGCGTAACCGGTCGATCCCAATTCGCCGTCATAGCGCCGATCGCCGCATAAGCCGAATCGTCAGCCGAGGCAAACGTGAACACCACTTCGAAGTCCTCGTAGCGCTGGGCCTTGAGCGCGGCAACCGTCTGCTCGAGCTTCTCGTCGATTCCGCAGCAGGGGAGAATGATCGCGACGCGCGGTTGATACCTGAATCGGCCGGCCGCATCGAACAACGCGGGCGCCTCGCGCACGCAACGAGCGACAAATCGATCAAACCGTCGCCCCTCGGCCAGCGCTGCGACCGCGTGAACCATCGCCGCGAGCCATAGTGCCGCCGCCACCCCAATAATCCAGTGCTCCCCGCTCATGCGCGGCATCCTACGGTCCGCCCCGAACGGTGAAAACACAGGCGAGACGCCCTTGCCGAAACCGGCCCCCGGGCACTTCAGGTTACAATCCGCCGCGAACCGGTTCGCGCCGCGCGGTCATCGTCCGCCGCCGAGCGTCTCCTTCAGGATGCCCTTGCCATGAAGAAAGCCATTGTATTGGGCTGCGGCCTGGTGGGCCGAGCGATCGCCGAAGACCTTGCCGCGGACGCCGCGCTGAACGTCACCGTTGCCGACGTGTCGGAGGCCAATCTCGCTCGCACCCGCGCCGACCTTCGCCTCCAGCGCATGCAGGCCGACCTCTCGTCCGCCGAAGGCGTTGCTCGCGCGATCGCGCCGTTTGACCTCGTCGTCGGCGCGCTGCCCAGCGCGCTGGGGCTGATGGCCCTTCGTGTCGTGATCGAGTCGCGTAAGCCCTACGCGGACATCTCGTTCATGGCCGAGGATGCGACGTCGTTAAGCGGCCTGGCGCGCGAGCGCGGCGTCACGGCGGTCGTCGATTGCGGCGTCGCGCCGGGGCTGGCGAACATCCTAATCGGCCAGGCGGCGGCCCGGCTCGCTCGCGTGACCGACGCGGTGTACTACGTCGGCGGCCTGCCGCGCACGCGGAGCTGGCCTTACGAGTACAAGGCGCCGTTCGCGCCGCTGGATGTGCTGGAGGAATACACGCGCCCCGCGCGATTCATCGAAAATGGAAGCATGGTGACCCGACCGGCGCTTTCCGAGCCGGAGCTGATGGACTTCGAGCCGGTCGGCACCCTGGAAGCCTTCAACACCGACGGCCTGCGCAGCCTGTTGACGACGATCCCGGCGGACAACATGAAAGAGAAGACGCTGCGCTATCCGGGGCACGCGGCCCTGATGCGCGTGCTGCGCGAGACGGGCTACTTCAGCAAGGATGAAATAACGCTCAAGAACGGCGCGAAAGTGCGGCCGATTGACGTGACCAGCCGCTTGTTGTTTCCGTTGTGGGAGCTGAAGCCCGGAGAGCCGGAGTTCACGCTTCTGCACGTGCGGGTGTCGGGGCGCGATGCGACCGGAGCAGCCGTGCGATACGTCCATCATTTGTTTGATCAGAACGATGCGGCGACGGGTCATTCTTCGATGGCGCGGACAACGGGTTACCCGTGCGCGCTTGTCGCGCGAATGATCCTCGAAGGGCGTATCAGCGAGCCGGGGATCCATCCGCCCGAAGTGCTTGGGCGCGACGAAGCGTTGGTCGGCGATCTGCTGCGGCGGCTTGCGACGCGCGGCGTGCGCGTGGAATCGCGCGTCGAGGCGGTGGCGTAATTACGGCGTCGGCTGGTAAACCTTCGAACAGACGTAGTTCGCCACGCGATTCCCCTGCACGATGCCCTCGGACTTATCAAAGGACCAGTGGATGCCGAGGTAAATTCGGCTCTGGCCGTTTTCCTCCTCGGCTTGCGAAAGGCTCGCAAAGCTCCGCGGCAGGAGTGGGCGGACGTTGCCTTCGTTGTCCCGTGTTTCGCCGTTGAATTCGTCAGAGACAAACGTAAAGGCGATCTGGTCGGTGCCGAAGAAATTGCGCAGCGTCTGGAAGAGCGCGCCGCCGAAGCCGGCATGGCCGGATGGGTACGCGGGGAACGGCGGCGTGAAGTTCGGGCCGACGAGATTGCTGGCCGGCGCGCCGAGCGGCGTGAAATCGGGGTCGCCCTCGGTCAACGGGTTGTTGTCCCCCAGGCCCAGCGGGCCTGTGCCGACATCCGATTCGCGTATGCCCGCCACGGGGCGCCACAGATTGTAGTAATATTTCGATTCCCAGACGGCGATGGCGGCGTCGGCCAGGCCGATGTTCACCAGTGCCAGCAGGCGGCCCAGTTGCACGACGTCCAGCCCGCGTTCCTTGCCGATCTGCGTGGCGATCTGGTTGTACAGCCGCGGCGGAGCACACAGACTCGGCGTGCCGTCGTAGGCCCAGAAGATGCCCGCTTCGGTTTGGTCGGCGGTGCGGATGGTTGGCGTGTTGATACCGTCGCCCCCCAATGCCTTCGCTTCCGCATAGGCAATGGCGTATTCCACGCTGCTGATGGGCGGGGGCGGCGGACAGCGGAATTGATCGGACCGGCTCATGGCAAACGGCGTCACCTTGTGCCAGTTCGCGCCGAGCGCCTCCTGCCCCGGATTGATCGGGTCGGATCGCCACGCGCCCGGCTGATCGGAAAAAACGTACGGGGTGTTGTCGTCCGACCCGTCGGCGGCGCGCAACGCGAGAATCGCCGCGGCGGCCTGCTGCCCCAGCAGCACGCCGTTGGCCAGCGCGGCGGGGTCGTCGATGTGTTGCAAATCTTCGGCAAGCTTTTCGTCAAACGTCTGTGAATGCGACGGGTAGAGCGCGACCAGCGTATCGTGCGCCGCCTGCGAGACCGCCGCCTTCATGGACGTGTTGGCCGGCGCGGGGGCCAGCCCGGTGTAGCTCTGGTAGCCGCCGTTGATCGCGACGATGGCGTCGAACATGGCGATGTGCACAATGGCCATCGCTCGGCTGGATCGCGTGGGGCCGTACTGGTGGCCAAAGGTACGGACTTCGCCTGCCTTCAGTGGTGTGTGATCCAGCCCGCTGGCGTCGATGGCAATCTTGTTCCACCGAAGCACCCAGCTTGTCGCGTCCTCGCCGCCGGGAAGTGCGCCCAGCCCGGGAATGCAACCGGCTGCGAGCGACAAGGCGCAGAACACGATCAATCCAGCGCGGAAACCGCGGCTGCAAACGATTTGCGTTGCCATATGAGAAAACGCTCCCAACGTATTGTGCGGGATGACAGGGCAGCCGTTCGGACCGAGCCGGTTGGCTCTCACCGATATGCCCGGCCGGGCCGCGCCGACTCCGACACGTCGGTCAAATCGTATGCCCGCGTGAGTTGTCGAGCAAATACCGAACGCGGCGCCCGGCCGAGGAAAAATACAGAACGGCCGCCAAGATGCCGGCGGATCGGTATCGGACCGCTCCGCGTCAATAGAAAAACCGCCGACCCCCGTTGGGGGGGGCGGCGGTTCGAAGTTGCTCATAACCTCGTTGAGCTTCAGATGCGCCGGCGCGATCGACCGCGACGCATCATCGCGAGGCCGACCACCAGCAGCGGTGAGGCGATCGCCGCGCCCGATCCGCACACGCCGCAGGTGTTGTTCTGCAGCGGTGCGGGGTTGTCGGATTGCAGCGCCGGCGCGCCCGGCTCGACGATGATCCCGTTGACGGTCAGGTCGTTGTCGCCGCGCTGGCCGTCGGTCAGGTGCAGCGTGACAACGTTGCCGGCGACTTCGGAGCCGGTGTTGCCGTCAAACAGGAACGTGTAGAAGTGCGGCACCGGGATGATCGGCGTCGGGCCGAACTTGTAGTAGGTGTTCACCGTCGGGTTCGAGTGCATGATGATCTGCACCTCGATCGAGTCGCCCGGACCGATGCCGGTGACCTTGAACCCGAAGAATCCGACCGGGAAGGTGACATCCGGCGGGGTGATCCCCTCGGCCGGCGTGTTCAGCGCTTCGACGTTCATGAGCACGGTGCCCGGCGGCGAGACAATCGTCACGTAGTTGCCGTTGATGTCCTTCAACGACGCGACGTTCGGCTGCAACTTGTCGGGAATGCCGTCGTTGTTGCCGTCGCCGTTGTTGGGGGCGCCGTCTTCCTCGTCGGGGTTGATGCCGTTGCCGTCGCCGGCCTGCCACGTCTTGGTGGCGGTGCAGGTGAACGGCACGCCGTCGATGTTGCCGGTGGCCTGGATCGTATCCGTGCCCGCGCCGCCGGCGCCGGTGTAGATGAACTCACCCTGACCGCTCGCGTCGGTTGTGTCGGTGTTGTTCAGACCGGCGTTCGGACCGCTGGTGATGTTGAAGTTCACCACCACGCCCGCGACCGGCGCGCCGTTGCGCGTGACGGTGACGGTCGTTGTGTGTTCCTCGCCGTTAACGTTTGTATCCGTCGGCGGGGACAGGCTGCATTGCGCGTTGATCCACGTCTTGCTCGCGGTGCAGGTGAACGGCACGCCGGAGATGAGTCCGCCGGCCGTGATCGTATCCGTGCCCGGCTGGCCGTTGCTGGTGTAGGTGAACGTCGCCTGGCCCGCTGCGTTGGTGAAGCGCAGATCGCCTGCGCCGGCGTTCGGTCCGGCCGACACATCAAAGGCCACCAGCACACCGTTCTGCGGCGCGCCGTTGGACGTGACCGTGACGGTCACCGAGTGATCGGTGCCGACCTGGTTTGTCGCCGTCGGCGGCGCGAGGCTGCACGCGGCGTTGATCCACGACTTGGTCGCGGTGCAGGTGAACGGCACACCGGAAATCGCACCGCTCGCCTGAATGGTGTCGGTGCCGGGGCCGCCATCGCCGGTGTACGTGAAGACGGCGTTACCCGAAGCGTTGGTAACTGCCAGGCCTGTGTCGCCCGTGTTCGGACCGGCCGTGACTTCGAACGTAACCAGCACGCCTGGCGCGGCGACGCCATTGTTCAGCACGTTCGCCGTGACGGTGTGCTGCGTGCCGATCTGGTTCGTATCGGTCGGCGGAGACAGCGAGCAGCCGGTGTTGATCCACGTCTTGGTCACCGTGCAGACAAATGGCGAGCCGTCGACGTTGCCTGACGCCTGAATCGTATCGGTGCCGGGTGTTCCGTTGCTGACGTAGTTAAACGTCGCCTGGCCGGCGCCGTTCGTCACCGGCGAAGCCGACAGGCCGGTGTTCGGCCCGGCCGTGATGTTGAAGTTCACCGTCGCGCCCGCGGCGGGTGCGCCGTTGCGCAGCACAGTCACCGTCACCAGGTGGTTGGTGCCGACCTGGTTGGTGGCGGTCGGCGGCGAGAGGCTGCACGACGCCTGCACCCATGTCTTCGTCGCGGTGCAGGAGAACGGGATGCCGTCAAGCAGGCCGCTGGCCTCGATCGTGTCGGTACCGGTCGCGCCGTTGCTGGTGTAGGTGAACGAGCGCTGGCCCAGCGCATTCGTCGGAGCCGCAGCGAGCGACGCGCCGAAGTTCGGGCCGTTGATGACGCTGAACCCGACGTTCACGCCGGCCGCCGGCCCGCCGTTGCGCAGGACCGTGACGGTCACGGTATGCATCGTGCCGACGCCGTTCGCGGCCGTGGGTGGATCAAGCGAGCAGCCGCTGGTGATCCACTCCTTGGTCGCCGAGCAGTTGGTGGTGACGCCGGTGATGGTGGCGGTTGCCGCAATCGTGTCGGTGCCGGCCGCGCCGTTACTCATGTAGGTGAACTCGGCGTGACCCAGTGCGTCGGTCACGTCGGCGCCGTTCTGGCCCGCGTTCGGACCGGCGGTGATGGAGAAGTTGACCGTCACGCCGGCTTGCGGCACGCCGTTGACCAGCACAGTCGATGTTACCGTATGCGACGTGCCGACGAGATTTACACCGGCGGCCGGATCGAGCAGACACTGTGCGTTGATCCAGGTCTTGCTGGCGGTGCAAACCGTCGCGACGCCGCTGACCAGCGCCGTCGCCTGAATCGTGTCGGTGCCGGGCAGTCCGTTGCTCGTGTAGTTGAACACAGCCTCTCCGATGACATTTGTCACGCCGACGCCGGCCGCGCCGGCATTCGGACCGGCCGTCACGAGGAAGTTCACGGTCACGCCATTGGCGAGTACGCCGTTGCGCACCACCGTGACGGTGACACTGTGATTGTCGCCGACCTGATTGGTGTCCGATGCGGGGGCGAGAATGCACCCGGCGTCGATCCACTCCTTGGTCGCCGTGGCCGGCGTCCAGGGCACGCCGTCGATGCTGCCGGTGGCGGTGATGGTGTCGATGCCGACGCCGCCGACGCCGTTGTAGGTGAAGCTGGTGTTGCCGTTCACGTCGGTAAGTCCGACGCCCGCAGTGCCGGTGTTCGGCCCGGCGGTGACGAGGAAGTTGACCGTGATGCCCGCGGCAGGCAAGCCGTTGCGAAGAACGGTCGCCGTAACCGTGTGGCTATCGCCGATCTGGTTGGTGTCGCTTGCGGGCGCGAGCGAGCAGCCGGTACTGATCCAGGTCTTGGCGGCCGACGCGGTAGTCCACGTCACGCCGTCAACATTGCCGGAAGCCTGGATCGTATCGACGCCCGGTCCGCCGGCATCGGTGTACATGAAGACCGCCTCGCCGGCGGCATTGGTGACCACGGCGCCGACGGTGCCGGCGTTCGGGCCGGCCGTCACGGCGAAGTTCACGGTCGCACCAACCGCGGGCACGCCAGGGCGACGCAGCACGGTCGCGGTGACGGCGTGCATCGTGCCGATCAGGTTGGTTGCCGCGGGCGGGGTGAGCGTGCATGTCGGATCGATCCAGTCTTTTGTCGCAGTGCAGAGAATGGGGACGCTGTCGACGAGGCCGGTGGCGCGAATCGTGTCCAGCCCGGGGTTGCCGTTGCTGGTGTAGGTGAATGACGCGTTACCAGCCGCGTCGGTGGTGGCCATGCCGACCGTTCCGACGTTCGGCCCGGAGACAACCTCGAAGTCGATGTTCACGCCCGGCGGGAAGAGCGGCGGGATGCCGTTTCGCAGGACGGTGATCGTCACGGTGTGCATGTCGCCAACGCGATTGACATCGGTGGCCGGCGCAAGCGAGCAGCCGGTGTTGATCCACTCCTTGGTCGCGGTGCAGGTGAACGGCACGCCGCTGATGACGCCGCTGGCCTGAATGGTGTCGACGCCGATCGTACCGTTGCTCGTGTAAGTGAAATCCGCGACGCCCAGCGCGTCGGTCGTGTCCATTCCCGCCGCGCCGGCGTTCGGCCCGGCCGTCACGAGATAGTTCACCGTCACGCCCGCGGCGAACGCGCCGTTGACCAGCACGGTGCTGGTGACGGTGTGATCGCTGCCGATCAGGTTGGTATCCGCCGGCGGCGTCAGCACGCAGACGGGATCGATCCAGGTCTTGGTGGCGTTGCAGACGAACGGGACGCCGTTGATCAGACCGCTTGCCTGAATCGTGTCCGTACCCGGGCCGCCCGCGCCGTTGTACGTGAACGTCGCCTGGCCGGCGCCATCGGTCGCCACGACGCCCGCCGCGCCGACGTTCGGCCCGGCGGTGACATCGAAGTTGATGTTGACGCCGGCGGCGGCAGCGCCGTTGCTCAACACGGTGACGGTCACGCTGTGCATCGTGTTGATCGCATTCGTGTCGGCGGGGGGGGCGAGCGAGCAGGTCGCGTCGATCCAGTTCACCGCGATGTTGCCGGTGGCTGCGCCGAGCGCCGCGGTGATCGTGATGGGGCCTTCGCCGACGGGGCTGGCAACCTCGAACGAGCCGGTGCCCAGCGCGTCGAACGGCGTGGCGACCGGAACAGTGGCGGTGTTATTCGCGTTGTCGACAATGGTCAGCGCGTTGGCCGCACCGCCCGATGCGAACGTTCGCAGGCCCGCGCCGCCGGCCGCGGCGATGGTGATCGGCGCGGGGGGAACAAAGTTCGGCAGGATGTTGTTGCACAGGTCGCGCGCCGTGAGTGTCACGACGAACGGGCTGCCGGCCGCCTGGTTCAGCGTGGCCGGAACAGCGGACACCGTGAAGTGATCAACCGCCGGTCCGGCGATGACGCTCACGTCCACAATGGGGACATTGACAAGCGTAGAACCGGCCGCGCTGACGGTCAACAGGATGTCGGCCGCGGGGCCGGCTGTTCCGCCGGTGCAGTCGACCGCGCGCAGGCGAATGTCGGGGAAGCGAATGGTGCTGGCGATGGTGCTACCGGCGGTGACGGTGAAGGTCACGCTGTTTGCGGCGGGCGTCTCGGCGCCCGCATTGGCGAGCATGACGTCGCCTGCGATGACCACCGCGTTATACAACACCGATGTGTCGAAAACGAAATGGGTCGGCGCGGTGAGCGTGATCGTCGTACCGGCCGGCCATTCGTTGAAGAAGGATTCGGTGATCGTCGGCCCGACCGCGACGGCGTTGAACGCGCCGGTGACGGCCGAGTTGGCGTCGACCACGATCACGTCGGGCACAAACGAGTCGGCGCGGGCGCTCGCCGGGGCGATCAGCCACGAGGCGGCAACGAGCGCGGCGAACGCGGCGCGCGACGATACGAAACGATCGACACGGTTCATCTTGGCGTGGAACGAATTCATGATGCTCCCCTTCCTCTTGTTGAAATACAACGCGCGCCGATTCGCCTTCGTCCATTCAGCGCGGAGCGCAAAGCGCTCGGCTCGGCGACGAGGCGTCGCGCGGACAGAACCTCTCACTGCGTGGTGAGTTCGTGCCCTCCCAGTGCGAACTGGCGCCGGCGATCTGACAAGACGGGATTTCGCCTGCGCCGTCCGGAAACTTTCCCGCTCAATTGAACGCGGCGTCGAGTTGATCGCCGCGCGCGTCCCTTAATCTCCATTCTAATGATTCGCGCCCGCCGACTCCAGCGCTGAACGGCTAGATTATCAAGCCAGCGTGAACTTTCGTGTGTCCTTCGCCGCGCTCGCGAGCGTTGCGGTCCTTGCACCGCAGGATCGGGCCGCTCCAAATGAATACATAGTCCTAATATCCCGAAGCGTCCGATACAATCCCTTCTGCCGCGCGAATCTCTTGCTCGCCTCATTCTTTCCTGCATGAAAGCCCGATCGTCGCGGGGGAGACGCCGGCGCACGGCTTTCCAGGTTGCCGGTTTCGCGCGCGACCGCAACAACGAAAAATCTTTCCGAAAGCAGTCAAACACCGTGCGGGCATTGACTTTCTCGGCCGTTTCTGATGAAGTAGTGGGCAGAGGGAAAGAAAACCTTTCGCACCGCTCGGAGCGAAACGGGGGGCGAAGCAACTCTGTCAAACGCGATGCCTGCCCGCGCGCCGTTCGGCCGTCGACTCTTCTTCTTGCCGGGATGGACCGGAAGAAACCGGAGGTTCAATCATGTTGCGCGCATTCAAACGATTCACATTCAAAGCCCAGGCCTGTCTCTGCGTCATGCTGGTCCTGCACTCGCAGTTCTTCATCGCGGGGTGCGGGCCGGGATTCAGCCTCTTCCCCACGGGCATGTTCATCATTCCGCTTGAAGCGGGCCATCCGATTGTCACCGCGCTGGAGGGCTCTTCCCTCGCGGGGCCGACGGCGCTGGAAGTCACCCCCGGCACGCGGCAGTTCCGGCTGATTTACAGCGACGCGCGCGAGTTGAGCGGCAGCTACATGATGAACGGCGACGCGATCACGCTGGCCGATTTCAACTTCTCGGTGCACGGCGAAGGCGCCAAGCTGGAGTTCAACAGTGCCAAGCAAGTCGCCGCCATCTCGGTGCACGGCGGCCCGACCTGGGCGCGCCCCGCCGATGACAACGGTCGCGTCGTCGCCGCCGACGGCAATTCCACCAATCCCTACATGGCTGCCAATCAGGACATCCTCGAATTGGCCGCATCGCTGGATCAGGCGTCATCACAGAACGGCGGCACGCCGCCTGCGACCCCGCCCGGCGGCGGCGGCCCGATCAAGGGATCAACGGCCTCCGCGACCGGCACGCTGAACTCCATCCTCGCCGTTCTCGCGGCGATCTGGCTTCCGATCGCGAGCATCCTCCAGCCACTGGCGCAGCTTTTCACCGTCGCGTTTGTGCTGGACAACTCGTTCGGCCTGCGATTCGACGGCACGTGGAAAGCCGTGAACTCCTCGAGCAACCTGCTTGTCACTGTATCGGGCGGGAAAATCACCAAGCTCGTCGATGACGCATCGCGCCAGGAGTTGAACATCGTCACCACGCGCCTGGCGGATCGTTCGGGCAATCGGATCACCTGGGTCGTCAATGCGCAAGTCCTCGGACAGGCGACAACCGTCGAGTTCACCTTCGACGTCGAAGAGCTGACCAACGGCAATCTGGAGGGCACGCTGACCGCGCTGGGCAACACCTTCGCCCGCGTGCCGGTCACGATGTCGCGGCTGTAGTCGTCGTGCTGCGCGGCCGCTCCCGCAGGGGGCGGCTTGCGCGCACGACCCAACCCCGGCTGGGCGGCCGGGCCATGCAGCGGCGCTTCGGCGTCGCGAATCCGGCGGCGGGCGAATCGCTCGTCGCGCGCGGGGCCTGCCATTGCATCTCTTGCCATTTCATCCAGAAGGAGGAAGGAACATGACTCGCACGAATTTTATCGCCCCGGCTCTTGCGGCGATTCTGACACTTGTCGCATCGCGTCCGGCGGCGGCGCAGTATGAACAGGTCGAGCAGCCCGCCGACAAAGGCGCCCCGGCTATCCAGAACGCCTTCGCACTGCAAGGCCCCATCAGCCACGGCGATTTGCTCGACCTCGGCGAGGACGACCACTTGCAATACGCACTGCTTGCCGGCCGCGCGGGCGGGCAGATCTTGAGCGGCGGGACGGCCAGCGGCGACGCCCTGGCACTGCAAGGCTCGACGGCCAATGATGGCAACATTCTCCTGAACGCGCTGGGCGGAAACGTCGGCATCGGCACCGGCGCGCCGGCCTTCCTGCTTGATGTCAACGGTGCGGCCAACATCGCCGGAAATCTCACCGTCGGCGGCACGCTTTCAGTGCCGGGCAACTTCAACTTCTCTGGCGATCTCACTGTCGACGGGACGGTCTTTACGCACTTCGTCACGGCCAACAGCCCGCTCCAGCTTCAAACCGACGGCGTCACACGGGTCTATATCGACGACAACACCAACAACGGGAACGTCGGCGTCGGCAATCCGCCGCCCGTGCCGCCGGCCTTCCCGCTCGACGTGAACGGCGATATTCATACGAACTCGCAATTGCGATCATCGATCCCTGACGGCACCGCGCCGATGGTCGTCGCGTCCATGACGCGCGTTGACAATCTCAATGTGGACAAGCTCGACGGCCTCAGCGAAGAGGAATTCGCCCTGCTCGCCGGTCGACCGGGCGGCCAACAACTCAACGGCGGAACGAACAACAACGATCCGCTTACCCTGAACGGCTCGGCGACCAACGACGGCGACGTCATCATCAACCCCAACGGCGGCAACGTCGGCATCATGACGACGACCCCGGGCGAAAAACTCGACGTGGTCGGCGGCAACATCCGCACGAATCAGCAATTCATCTCCACCATCCCCGATGGCACCCCGCCGCTCGTCGTGGACTCCATGACGGTCGTCACCAATCTGAATGCCGACAAACTCGACGGTCGTCATGAAGACGAATTCGCCCTGCTCGCCGGGCGACCGGGCGGCCAGGTGCTGCACGGCGGCGACGCCGCGGGCGACGATCTCGTGCTTGATTCGACCAGCGACCCGATGAAGGGATTTGTCATTCTCAACCCGACGCCGGTCGGCCCCGGCGCCGGCAGCGTCGGCATCGGCACGATGAACCCGACCGAAGCGCTGGAAGTCATCGGCTGCATCAAGGCGGATTGTCTGAAGATCACCGCGCCGAACTTCGTCGGCGTCAGCCCGCTGGGCATGGTCCGTGCAGGCACCAGCGTTGACGTGCTGCCACAGGTAGACGGCACCGCGAAGGTCCGCGCGTCGGCCGTCGGCACGCACAGCACGATGATCCCGGTGAACCTGCACACGTCGCTTTTCGGCACGCAGCAGAAACTGGCCAACGTGCAGGTGTATTACAAGGTGACGTCGCCCAACAGCTTCATCGCGGTGACCCGCGCGCGAATCATGGGGCCGAACGGCACGTTCACGAACCTTGCCGTCAACGCGACGCAGCAGAAGTCCACCGCGTGGACCTCCTACTTCGTCACGCCGGCGACCCCCGTGGACATCACCGGCCCCCTCTACCTGAATTTTGAATTGAACTACACCGGAACCAACACAGCCCACGATATCCAGATCGGCCAGATCATCCTGACGACGGTCGAGTGAGCGCGCCACGGGCCGCACACAACGGAGCCAATGACCCAAAGCGAAAGCCCCGTGCAATGCGCATGGGGCATTGCCTTGGCGACTATGCCGCCTGCAGAGCTATAATCGATCCGGCGAGTCCGAATAGCGGCCCGAACGCCGCCGGAATTGCCCGGCGAATAACCAGGCCTGCTGTTCCGTTTATCTTTGACCGGAGATGGGAGTTTTACCCCTCTGTGTTATCAGGTGTCTCGATGCCTTTTTTCCGACCATTGAAGGCTCGCCGGCTGCGCGGCGGATTCACATTGATTGAGCTGCTCGTCAGCGTCGCGATCATTTCCCTGTTGATCGCCATTTTGCTGCCCTCGCTCGGGGCGGCTCGAGCCAGGGGCCGGCGGACGGCCTGCTCGAGCAATCTGCGCCAGCTCGCCATCGGCATGCGGTCCTACCTGGACTCGAGCGGCGACATCTTTCCGCACGCATCGTTCATGCCGTCGGTGGATCCGTTTCCAATCGGCATGCCGACACCCGACAATCCCGACCCTGATCCGAATCCCGTTGCGATCTATCTGGCCGACGTGCTCGCGCCGCACGTCGGTGACTCGGAGAAGGTCTTTGCCTGCCCCGACGACAACGGGCAGATCGTCCGCGGCGCTCCCAACGAGGGCAGATCCTATTTCTCCACCGAGAAGAGCAGCTACGAATACCGATTCCGTCTCGGAGGCATTTCGATCGCCGAATCGATCAAGCGCATGGCCGAGTTCACCGGCCGCACGATCAACGAGAACACGCTCTGGATTCTGCGCGATTATGACAATTTTCACGGGCCCGGCGGCAAGCCCGGCGCGCGGCGGTACGTGTATTACGATACGCACGTGACGGATTTTGAGAATTAACGCGAGCCGGCGGGTCTCGCCACAGCAGAAGGAACCACACCATGTCTGTTTCATCCAGTCCGAAGACGCTTGTCATTGCCGGCGCGTTGATCGCCGCGCTGGGCGGCGGCGCGTGGGGCGTCGCGCATTTCGCGGGCGGCGCAAAGGACGCCGAGGCGACGACGACCGCCCTGCCCGAAGAGTACACCGTCGAGAAGATCAAGGCGTCGGCCACGGAGGATCCGTCCGTCGTCATGGAGCGCATGCGCAATTTCATGGATCGCACCGATCTGACGGAGGAGCAGCGCGAGCAGGCCCGCAAGAACATGCGCGAGGCGATGGACCAGATGATGCAACAGCGCGTCGATGAATACTTCGCCGCCAAGACCGACGAAGACAAGAACGCCGTGCTGGACAAACACATTGACGAAATGCAGAAGTTCATGAAGGCGATGGAAGAGCGCCGACGCCAGGAAGAGGAGAAGGAGGCGGCCGAGGAGAGCGATCCCGAAAAGAAGGCGGAGCGCGAAAAGCGGCGCGAGGAGATGCGCAACCGGTGGGCCAATCGCTCACAGGCCGAGCGCAAGGCCGACTCCGAAACGCGCGATCCGAACAAAAGCGCCCAGCGCATGGCGTACTTCGGTGCGATGATGCGGCGATCCGCCGAGCGGGGCATACAAATGCCGCGCTTTGGCGGACCGGGTGGACGCGGTCCAGGCGGCCCCGGCGGCGGCCGCCGCGGCCCGGGCGGGTAATCGACATCGGGTATTCGACATCTATTGACTCGGACGATTCCCGCTAAACGATTCACGCTCAACGAGCCGGGGGCTTCAGCCCGCGCGGCCCGCTTAACCGCCAAATAATTCCAACTGCCCCGCACGCGCCCCGCGCCGGCTCATGTCGATCCGGATTTCATCGGCAGCGCGCCTCAAAATCGACATGCGTCGCCTCGCTCGGGCTGGCTGGCGAGCGAGAAATACATCAGCCAGAACTCCGTCTCCGGCGGCAGGATGTTGAAAGCGAATCCGGCGGGCGGCGGCGGCGGGGCGGCCGTCGGCAGGCTGGCCTGCAAGAGATCGATGGCCCGCTCCGCCAGCACCTGGTGCGAGACGCGCGTCGGGTGGACGTCATCCCAGAACAAATACGCATCGGGATTCTCGGCCAGTTGGCCCTCGCCGCCCGCGTAGCCGAGAAAGCCGCCGGTCCACGCGGGGTCGGTCGTATTCGTTAGCCCCGGCGGCGGCGACGCAATCATTTCCGCGAAGAGCGCGGCGATGTCCATCCGCCAGATGCGGATGTCGGGCAGCGTTTCAAGCTGATCGAGCCGGGCGCCAAGCGCCGCGTTCACGTCATTGGATAGCTGCGTCGCCCGCTCCTGCCGAGGCGTGTCGCGATAGCGCGGCGTCAGCCCGATGTCGGGCAGGTTCGGCACAAGGAACCACCGCCCGCCGAGTTCGTAAAGCCGCGCGACGGCGAGAAAAACGTTGTCGGCGATGGTCGTGGGCGGGTCGTTGCAGTCGTCGCCCAAAACGTCGAAAACATCGTTGGCCCCGCCCCAGACAACGAACAGCTCCGTGCCGGCTGGCTGACCGTGATACAAATCGACCTGCTGCCGAACGTTCGGCCCCAGCGGCAGACCGAACGACTGGCCCAGCCCGCGGCCGGTCCCTGATGCGGCGTGGGCGAAGTTGGTCCCGCCGCGGAAGCTGGGTCGCGCGACGAGACCGTAGCGCGACGCGAGCCGCTCGACCCAGACCGGCCCGTTTGATAGACGGCCGTCAAAATAAGGCGCCTGCGGCACGATGCTGAAGGCAGCGTGAATGTTCCCCGCGTCGGACAGGCTGTCGCCGAAGACGACGATCTGCGTAAACGGCCCGGTGGGCGCGGTCGGCGCAGAAAACAGGCCGCAACCGGAGATCGTGAATGCGACAAGGGCGATGGTCGCAAAGGTACGCATCTAAAACGCCGCGTGGCCTGTCAGTTCCCGGCCGACGACCAGTTCGTGGATCGTCTCGGTGCCTTCGTAGGTAATCACCGACTCGAGGTTCAGCATGTGGCGGATCGGGCTGCACTCGATGCTGATGCCGCCGGCGCCGAGGATGTCGCGGGCGTCGCGGGCGATGTCCAGCGCCATGCGCACGTTGTTCCACTTGGCCATGCTCACCTGGCTGTGGTGCATCGTGCCGGCGTCTTTCAAGCGCCCCAGTTGCAGGGACAGCAATTGCGCCGTCGTGATGCGCCGGCTCATGTCCGCCAGCCGCCGCTGAATCGTCTGCGTGTGCGCGATCGGCCGCCCGAAGACGACGCGGATCTTCGCGAACTCCAGCGCCTCTTTGAAGCACGCGATGGCGGCTCCGATCGCCCCCCAGGTGATGCCGTATCGCGCCTGGGTCAGGCAGCCCAGCGGCCCCTTCAACCCCACGACGTTCGGCAGCATCTGCGAGGCGGGCACGCGCACGTTGTCGAAAAACAATTCGCTGGTGACGCTGGCGCGCAGGGAGAACTTCCGCAAAATGTCGCGTGCGGTGTAGCCCGGCATGCCCTTCTCGACGATGAACCCGCGCACGCCCTCGTCCGTCATCGCCCAGACGATGGCGATGTCGGCGATGGTGCCGTTGGTGATCCACATCTTGGCCCCGTTGATGACCCAGTCGCCGCCCTTTTTCACGGCGCGGGTCTTCATGGTGCCGGGATCGCTGCCGCCGTCCGGCTCGGTGAGGCCGAAACAGCCGATGCACTCGCCCTTGGCCATGCGAGGTAAATACTTTTGTCTTTGTTCCTCGCTGCCGTAGGCGAGGATGGGGTACATGCACAGGCTGCCCTGCACGCTGACGAAGCTGCGCACGCCGCTGTCGCCGCGCTCCAGCTCCTGGCAGACAAGGCCGTAGCAGACGTTGTTCAGGCCGGCGCAATCATAGCCCTCGATGTTGCAGCCGAGCAGGCCCATCGAAGCGATCTCGGGAACGAGTTCCTTTGGAAAACGGTGGTCCTCAAACGCCTGCGGAATGACCGGCAGCACGCGCTCGTCCACAAACCGCGCGACCGCGTCCTGAATGGCGAGCTCATCGTCAGAGAGCAGGCTGCGGATGTTGTAGTAGTCGTACGGATTGGGCGTTTCAACGGCGGTAGTCATGCTCGGTGCGGCCATGTGCGGTTCCTCGTGCTTCGGGTCCGTGTTGCGGGTCCAGGGTGTCGAACCGGGGATTGTAACGCAGCGGCGAGCCTCAATGAAGCACGGCGATGACATGACTGCATGTGATTATGGGCTGTTTTGGTCGGGCCAACTTGACGCCGGGCCTTCGCTGGGCCGATGAACAGGGTGAACGAATCCCGATTCAATAAATCGAGCCGCCGGGGTGCGACATGGCGCAATCATTATCCACACACAGGAGCGATGCGCGGCCGCTGGTGCTGGTCACGCTCTGCGGCGGCGGCTGGCATCGCGAGACCCAGCGCATGCTGGAACAGTTCCCGGCGGACCAATTTCGCTACGCGTATGTTTACGGCCATTGCCGCGGTGTCCACGGCGCGGCCCGGCTGGAGATGCCGCACGACGGCCCTCGCTACCCGATGCACTACCTCGGGCCGACGCGTGCGCAGCGGTTCGGCTGGATCGGCAACGCCGTGCGCTTCGCGCGGTCGATGATCGAGGCCGATCGACTGGTCAGGCGGCTTCGCCCGGCCGCCATCCTCGCGGTCGGCACGGCCATGGCGCTGCCCCTGTTCGTCGCCGGGCGAAGGTGCGGCGCGACCTGTGTGTTTGTCGAATCGCTGACGAGATTTCGCAATTTGTCTGCGACCGGGCGATGGGTGCGGCGGCTGCGCCTGGCGGATCGGCTGTACGTCCAGTGGCCACGGTTGCAGCGGACGCTTCCGGGCACGACGTACGCGGGGGCGGTGCTGTGATCCTTGTCACCGTCGGCACACAGTTTTTTGACGAGTTGATCGACGAGGTGGACCGCCTCGCCGGCGCGAGAGCCTTCGACCAATTCACCGGCGCGGGGGCGGCAACAACTCTTGCCGACACATCTCCTGCCAGCGCTGGCCCCGCTTTTCATGGGCCGAACCGGCTGAAAGCCCGCGCCGCAGAGTGCGCAAAAGCCACGCCGGTGTCGGGCCGGCTGGAAACCGGCGGCGCAGCCGTCTTTGCGCAGATCGGCCTGCAAAAGAAGCCGCCGAAACATATCGCCCACGTCGCGTTCGATCGCGAGCTGGTCAGCAAGGCACGGCGGGCCGATCTCATCATCACGCATGCCGGCACCGGCTCGCTGATGGAGTTCCTCCCGATGGGCCGGCCGCTCATCGCCGTCGCGAACCCGACCAAGGCCGACAACCACCAGTTGGAGTTCCTGCACGCGCTGGATGATGAATACGATTTCTGCTGGATCGCCGAACCGCGCTACCTCGAATCCGCCTTGCCCCAGGCGCGCCCGCCTCGACGGCGACACCATCCCGGCAATGCCCCCGGGCCGAGCATCGGCGAAAACATCGCCGCGTTCCTAGTCGGCAGAATTGAATAGGGCCGATCTGGCGGCAATAATTTATTGCCTTTGCGCAATAAAAAGGCCGCACCCTTGCGGTTGCGGCCGGTCGCCCCGTGGGGCGTGGCCTGCGAATCTTTCTTCTTGTTACGAAAAGACACGCGGGCCGAGGTCGATTACACTGGTCGTAATTCTGCCAAAATGCAACCGGCTTGTCAAGTGCTTTTCAACCGCGCGAAAGGGAGATTGATATGTCTGGGTTGGTTCTGGGGCTGGATTTGGGGCCTAACTCTCTCGGCTGGGCGTTAGTTGACGAATCCGAGGGGGGGAAGGGGTTGATCGATTGCGGGGTGCGGGTGTTTCCGGAGGGTGTCGACAATTTCGACACCAAGAAAGAAACGCCGCGCAACGAGGCCCGCAGGATTGCCCGTGGCATGCGGCGGCAAATCGCTCGACGCGCTCGGCGGAAACGCCGCCTACGCGAGGCTCTCATTGCATCCGGTCTATACCCTGCCGGTCCCGGTGAGCAAAAGAAGCTCGAAGGCCTGGATCCATACGAGTTGCGCGCCCGCGCATTGGATGAACCGCTCAAGCCTTACGAGATTGGCCGCATCTTGCTGCACTTTGGACAGCGCCGAGGGTTTCTATCGAATCGAAAGCGGGAACGCACGAACAATGAAGTCAAGGGCATGCTCGCGGAAATGAGCGCCTTACAGGCCGACATTGAAGCAACCGGCGCGCGAACGCTTGGCGAGTATCTTCACCGCAAGTCGCGCGAAATGAACCACTGCAAGCGAGTTGATAATGACCACGTTCGACGTCGCCACACCCGGCGCGACATGCTCTCTTATGAGTTCGACAGAATCTGGAAAGAACAATCTAAACATCATGCCGGCCTCTTAACGGACAAGCTGCGGTATGGCGCATCCGGCGCGGCACAAAAATTTCCGTCGTTGCCCCGCAGGCGGAAAAAGGGCCAATCATTTCTTGATGCCTTTGGCGTCGAGGGGCTGATTTTCTTTCAGCGGCCAATCTATTGGCCTCGGTCGGTAGTCGGCAAGTGTGAGTTGGAGCCAAAGCAAAAGCGGTGTGCCCGCGCGGACCGCCGAGCGCAGCGGTTTCGCCTTCTACAGGAAGTTAATAATTTGAGGTATATCGATCCGGATACAAATCAAGAGCGGTCTCTTTCGCCGGAGCATCGCGACACGCTACTTAAAAAGTTGTCTCGGTCCAAGGAAATGGATTTCGACAAAATTCGCAAGGCGCTGGGGTTGCACGAATCGGTGCAGTTTAACCTCGAATCCGGCAAGAGAAAAAAACTTTGGGGCATGGTGACGGATTCGCTTCTGGCCGCCAAGGGCGCATACGGGCCGAAATGGCATGAACTGGCGGAGCAGACCAAGAACCGCGTCGTCGAATTGCTTGTGCTTTCGACGGATGATGACGAAACTGCCGAACGCCTGATAGAGGAGTGCGGCCTGACAAGGAGCCAGGCCGAGTCGGTGCTGGGTGTAGATCTGCCGCAGGGCTACATCCACTTGTCGGTGATGGCTCTCAACAAGCTTATTCCCCCTCTTGAACGCGGCTTGAAGCTGATGGGAAACGACGAAACGGATTCAGCGATGCACGCTGCTGGGTATATGCGCCGAGATCAGCTCCAACGGCGAGTCTTCGACCATTTGCCAGACCCAACGAGAGCAAGGGACGCTCGCATCGGCGACATTCCAAGCCCTGTTGTTAAACGAGCAATCGTTGAATTGCGGAAGGTCGTCAACGCCATCATCCGCGAGTACGGCAAGCCCGCAGCGGTACATGTTGAATTAACGCGCCAGGTTCGACAGGGGCCAGAAGCTCGCCGTGAATACACGTCTCGTATCCGCGAAATTGAAGAAGAGCGCGCGGCGGCGGCTGACGAAATACGCAAACTCAAGATAGGGGGGGCGTCTGTAGCTGTCAATCGCGACAGCATTCTGCGTTGGCTGTTGTGGAAGCAGCAGAACCATGACTGCATCTACTGTGGCAATAAGATCAGCCAGGCACAGTTATTCGGCGGCGAGATCGACGTGGACCACATCTTGCCGTATTCACGCAGCCTCGATGACTCACAGATGAACAAGGTTGTCTGTCATCGAAATTGCAATAGCGACAAAGGCAATCAAGCGCCCTACGAATGGTTGTGCGATAAGAATCCCAAGAAATACGCCGAAGTTCTGCAACATGCTTTGTCACTGGTTCGGCGCGGGACGCTGCCCTACAAAAAATACCGCAGAATCAGCCAGAAAGATTTGATATTGGACGACTTTATCGCTCGTCAACTGACGGCGACCGGCTACATCACCAGTGCAACCGTGGAGTATCTAAAATGTTTGTTTGAAAACGAGCACGCCGTACTCGGCCTGAAGGGCGAGTTGACGGCGGAGCTGCGACACCAGTGGGGGCTTGATGACGTGCTGTCATCGCTGCCAGACAGCCCCGCCTGGCAGGAGCAGGCCGATCTGCGGTCAGGGGAAAAGAATCGCGCCGACCACCGCCACCACGCAATAGACGCGATCGTCGTCGCGCTGACAAATCGCTCTCGCCTTCAACAGCTGTCGCGCATTCGCAAGAGGGGCGGGGGAGACAGGGCTGACGAAGCCCTGCCCGCGCCGTGGGCGTCATTCCGTGATGATGTTGTTGCGAAGATCAGAGATATCAACGTGTCGCGTCGCGCCAAAAGGAAGGTGGCGGGCGCGCTGCATGACGACAACCCTTTTGGCAAGACGCAGAGGCCGGGGTACTTTGTCAAGCGCAAGCCGCTGATAGAGCTCTCACCAAGCGAAATAGACAAGATACGCGACGCCGCTATCAAGGACATTGTAAAGGGCGAGCTGTCTCGGGCCGGCATTATCGCTGGGCGCGGGAAGGGGGTGGATGGTGGGGCGATGAAGAAGGTCTTGGCAGAATTAACAATGCCGTCAGGCGTCCCTATTAAACGCGCTCGGCTCTTGGTGCCCAGTGAAACCATTAGACCGATCCGTGAGAAAACACCGCACGAAGTACAAGTCAATCCGATGTCAACACATCACTTGGCGTTGTTCGAGTGGGATGAAGGCGGTAAGACAAAGCGCAAAGCTGTTTTCGTCACAATGATCGACGCCATTAAGCGGCTCAAGTGCCACGAGCCCATTATCCAACGCAATCCGCCCAACAATAATGCTGGTATTCCGCAAAATGCACGATTTGTGTTTTCGCTAAGCGGCGGAGAGCTTGTGTTGGTTGATGTCGGGGGTAACAAAAAGCTCCTTGTCTTTGACACCGCGGCTCAAACATCACAGCAGATGTGGTTTTATGAACATACCGACGCCCGAAAGCACAAGAGGCTGTATAGTTTCATGCCGAATACCCTCAAGGCGCGAAAGGTGACGGTAGACCCCCTAGGTCGTATTCGCTGGGCCAACGACTGATAAATAAAGAACCCCGCCGTCGCGACCGATCTACCACGGTCGACGGAATGGGGGCCGTGATCAAGCGCACGATCGAAATCTCCCAGAACCCCGCCTACCTGGCCGTCCGCGACGGCCAACTCCTCCTCCGCGCGCAGCGCGAGAATACTGACACCCAGCCGGACCGCGACCCCGACGGGGCGGGTTCTTCCCGGCGCGGTGCCCGAGCGCAACACGATCCGGACCATCGACCCACGCCGGCCATTCCCTGCGAGGACATCGGCGTCCTGCTGGTCGATCACCCCGCCGTGACGTATTCACACAGCGCGCTCACAACACTCCTTGAGCATGATGCCGCCGTTGTACTTTGCGGGAGAAACCACCTGCCAATCGGATTGCTGCTGCCGATCGCGGAGCACTCGCAGGTCGTCTGGCGAGTGCAGGCCCAAATCAACGTGCCGAAGCCCGTCCGAAAGCGACTGTGGCAGCAAATCATCCGCGCCAAGATTCGCGCGCAAGCGGCGAACCTGTTGCCCGACACCCTCACACGTACCAAGCTGCTCGGCCTGGCGCGGAATGTCCGCTCCGGCGACCCTGACAACCTCGAAGCCCAGGCTGCTCGGGCCTATTGGCCGGCATGGCTTCAAACCATTCACGCCGAGGCGGCGGGCAGAGCCGCCGTGCCGGATTTCCGGCGCGATGCCGACGGCCCAGCACCGAACAACCTGCTCAATTATGGCTACGCCGTCCTGCGCGCGGCCGTCGCGCGGGCCTTGGTATGCGCCGGCCTGTTCCCGGCCCTGGGATTGAAGCACTCGAACCGTTCCAACGCGTTCTGCCTGGCGGACGATCTCGTGGAGCCGCTTCGTCCCATGGTGGACGCGGCCGTGAGTGGGCTTGCGCGTCAAGGGGTGCTTGAGCTCGGCCCGGACAGCAAGAAAGCGCTCTTGGGGCTGCTCGCATCGGACGTCGAACTAGCGGGACAAACCGGCCCGCTCATGGTCGCGCTGCATCGTTTTGCCGCATCCCTGGCGAAGTGTCTCGACGGCGACGCCGAGGAACTGGAGATTCCGGTCGCATGTACTTGAGCGGGTATCGCTGCATGTGGGTTATCGCCATGTTTGATTTGCCGGTCGATACGAAAGCGGCGCGAAAGGCCTACGCGCAGTTTCGCAAGGCCCTGCTCAAGGACGGCTTTGCCAAAATGCAGTTTTCGGTCTATATTAGAAATTGTGCCAGCGAGGAAAACGCCAATGTGCACATCCAGCGCGTGCAGGGGTTTCTTCCGGACGACGGTGAAGTGCGCATCCTCACCATCACTGACAAGCAATTTGAGCGCATGCGCGTTTTCTGGGGAAAACGGCGCAAGCCCCCCGAACCGGCCCCGCAACAACTCGAACTTTTTTAGACCGGGCTGCTCGCAAGTGTCGGTCGGAAAGCCGCTTCGGAACGAGGTAGTGTAATCGACCCCGGCCTGCGAGCAATCCGCAACTGGGCCGGTCGATGAGCCGCCGAGCGACACAGTGTAATCGACCCCGGCCTGCGAGCAATCCGCAACATCGCGCACGCGCCGGATGGCGTCGGCGCGAGTGTAATCGACCCCGGCCTGCGAGCAATCCGCAACTCCCTGTCGGCAGTCGAATTACATCGGTAAAGTGTAATCGACCCCGGCCTGCGAGCAATCCGCAACCGTCCTTATCCAGTTGACCGGCCACCTGTTAGTGTAATCGACCCCGGCCTGCGAGCAATCCGCAACAATGCCCCATGTGCGCAGCCGGACGGCTGGAGTGTAATCGACCCCGGCCTGCGAGCAATCCGCAACTTAACATCAATCACCTCGCCTCGTCTTCTAGTGTAATCGACCCCGGCCTGCGAGCAATCCGCAACGCCCGCGAAGACGGAAAGGCCGACGATCCTAGTGTAATCGACCCCGGCCTGCGAGCAATCCGCAACGTTGGTTGGAACCAGCGTCTATGTTGATGAAGTGTAATCGACCCCGGCCTGCGAGCAATCCGCAACCCGTTGGTCGTCACGTTGACGCGGGTTTACAGTGTAATCGACCCCGGCCTGCGAGCAATCCGCAACTGACGGCTGCGGTTGGCCAGAAGGTGACGCAGTGTAATCGACCCCGGCCTGCGAGCAATCCGCAACCGACCGTCAGCAACGCCGCACAATCGGTCGAGTGTAATCGACCCCGGCCTGCGAGCAATCCGCAACCCTTCCTGCGCGGCCAGCGAACGCCGGTGAAGTGTAATCGACCCCGGCCTGCGAGCAATCCGCAACTGCCTGCGCGAGACAGAGATCGTCGCATGGAGTGTAATCGACCCCGGCCTGCGAGCAATCCGCAACTAATGTTGATCGGGCCGCCGGATGGCAGGAGTGTAATCGACCCCGGCCTGCGAGCAATCCGCAACAGTGGCCTTCCGGCGTGTCGGTGTCGTTCAAGTGTAATCGACCCCGGCCTGCGAGCAATCCGCAACGTCTGCCGTCAATTAGCAAACGGTCAATATAGTGTAATCGACCCCGGCCTGCGAGCAATCCGCAACTCAACGATTGCGACCAACAACAACGAGTCGAGTGTAATCGACCCCGGCCTGCGAGCAATCCGCAACCCGTTACGCTAAAATTGACCCGTTCCGAAAAGTGTAATCGACCCCGGCCTGCGAGCAATCCGCAACTCATCGCGCATTCGCCGGGCGGCACACATTAGTGTAATCGACCCCGGCCTGCGAGCAATCCGCAACGTCGATGAACTGGTGATTCGCAACAACGCCAGTGTAATCGACCCCGGCCTGCGAGCAATCCGCAACTCAAGAACCTTATCTGCCGTCTCGTTTAAGAGTGTAATCGACCCCGGCCTGCGAGCAATCCGCAACGATACGTGCCGCACGGCCCATAGCCCGTATAGTGTAATCGACCCCGGCCTGCGAGCAATCCGCAACCGCGACGCGCATCGGCACGCCGGTATAGGCAGTGTAATCGACCCCGGCCTGCGAGCAATCCGCAACTATCGGTTCACGGGCAGGGCAGTACGAATCAGTGTAATCGACCCCGGCCTGCGAGCAATCCGCAACGCTAAAGCAAGCGATGCGGCGACTGACAAAAGTGTAATCGACCCCGGCCTGCGAGCAATCCGCAACCGAAACGACGGCACGTTGGACTATGCGGGAAGTGTAATCGACCCCGGCCTGCGAGCAATCCGCAACAGCGCGCCTTCCGGTTCGTGCTCGCTAGGCAGTGTAATCGACCCCGGCCTGCGAGCAATCCGCAACCATCAAAGCCGACGTGCCAAACTCTTGCTTAGTGTAATCGACCCCGGCCTGCGAGCAATCCGCAACTTATTCCCCGTCCTGGCCGACAACTTGTTGAAGTGTAATCGACCCCGGCCTGCGAGCAATCCGCAACACAGCCCATGATTGGTCCAGCCCGCGTGAGAGTGTAATCGACCCCGGCCTGCGAGCAATCCGCAACACGGAATCATGGCAGCGGTTCTTGCAATCGAGTGTAATCGACCCCGGCCTGCGAGCAATCCGCAACTGTGTCGGCTGCGCGACATCCGTCTTAGACAGTGTAATCGACCCCGACCCGCGAGCAATCCGCAACTCATCCAGGCCGCGCCTTCCTCGGTCGCGTAGTGTAATCGACCCCGACCCGCGAGCAATCCGCAACTGCCACGGAGGTGCCGGGCAGCGCGGCAAAAGTGTAATCGACCCCGACCCGCGAGCAATCCGCAACAGCACCAGCGCCGTGATGTCGCGCGTGGACAGTGTAATCGACCCCGACCCGCGAGCAATCCGCAACACGCTTGTAGAATTGCAGCGCACCGTTGCGAGTGTAATCGACCCCGACCCGCGAGCAATCCGCAACTCAACAAACCACAGCTCTTTTTAACAATGATGCCGCCGTTGAATCGCAAACGCTGTGACCTTTTTTTGTGCGCTGCGTCCGCGAATATCATTTACCAAGCCATAAGAATCTACTTCTGTATAAGAGTGGGTTTCCCCGCGGTGCATTGTCAA
The DNA here is from genome assembly GCA_015200345.1 of Planctomycetia bacterium. NCBI lineage: Bacteria > Pseudomonadati > Planctomycetota > Planctomycetia > Planctomycetia bacterium. The sequence goes on from CP054187.1 coordinate 2,214,959, forward strand.
CACTGTGATTAATAAAAGTAATGCTTTGGAGCGCTGTGGAGCAACTGCGTGCCACCATTTGATGGCCGCCTAGTAAATCTTTCTGATGATCGCACCCGGGTAATACGTCGCGAGGATGGCCTTGTGATCCATCCCGCGGCGGGCTTTGGTCTCGGTGCCGTACTGGCAGAGACCCATGCCGTGGCCAAAACCCTTGCCGTCGGAGAAGATGAACCGATCGCCCTTCTTTGCAACCTGGAAGTTTGTCGATTTCAGAAGCCGCCCGCCCATCGTCAGGCGGAAATCCTCGCCGATGAGCGCGTCCTTCGCGCCGCCGGAACCGATCAGCTCCATGTGAAGGATGCGGCCGTCGGGCGTGCGGGCCTTCGGGCGCAGGTCGCTGATCGTGCCGAGCTTTTTCAGCGAGGGGTAGCGGGCGACGAGTTTCTTGGTCATGTCGGCGCGGGAGATTTCAACGGGACCCCATTTGTAATTCGGCGCGACGTAGCAATCTTCGCAGACCACGCCGCCGCGGAGCGGGCCGACGTCGGGATCGCGCGGCTTGACGTTGTTCACATGCTGCGATTGGCCGCCGCAAGCGGAAGAATAATAGGTGCAGAAAATGTCTTCCTTTGAGCCGTCGTTCCAGAGGCAGACTTCACCGCGCGTGCCGTCGACGGCGCTGATCGCGATGGCGTCCTCGCCTTTGACGCCGATGTACATCTGGCTGCCTTCGTCATCAACGACATCCCAGGGCCGGCCCGGCGGAGCGATTCGCTTTTGATAAAGCACATACGTCCGCGCGGCGACGCATTGCGCCTTGAACGATTCGGGATGGAAGTAGCGAGGAAGTTCGCCGCGCAACACACCGCGAAGATACGCTTCGACATCGACGAGGTTGATCACCGTGAGCGCCTCGCCGGTGCGAAGGATGCGAAGTGACCCGCGATAGGTTTGCTGATTCAACACGATCGATGCGTCGCGCGCCGGCGTGATCAGCAGGTTGGTCGTATCAAACGTCTCGCCACCCAGCGCGATGCCGCCGCCGGTCGCGGGGCGCAGCGCCGCCAGGGAGAGCGGCGGATGCTCCGGCGCGAGCTGCCGGCCGGCCACGCCGTCGATCGCGGAAAAGACCGACGTGACGGCCAGTTCAGCCGACTGGCCGGGTTTGAGTTCCAGCAGTCGGACGCGAATTTGTCGGTCGACGATGACTTCGGGCGGGGCTTCGGGGCGATGGGTGCTGGTCCATCGCTGGGTGTCGAAAAGTCCTTCACATCCGACAAAGCACAGCGTGGTGGCGGTGAGCGTCACGCCGAGAATAACAGCCGGATGACATTTTCGAAGCGCCGAGGCGATCATCATGAGAACCCGGATGATCTGGTTTTGGGCGGACATCGGCGGACGGCTCCGGCCGGCGCGGCTCGATGGGGTTCGCGCCTCGGCTCACAGCAAGGATAGCGCGCCGCGGAATCGGAGTCGGATCGACGATCAGGCCTGCCGCAAGGACAATCCCATCTGGGCCAGGCACGCCTTGATTTCCGTCAGCGACGTCTGGCCGAAGTTTCGCGATTCGAGCAGCTCCTGCTCGCTGCGAATGATCAGCTCGCCAATGGTCGAGATGCCCAGCCGCTGGAGACACTTGCGGGAGCGCACCGACAACTCGATCGACATGACCGGGCGGCTCAAAACATCGGGGCTGACGTTGGGCGCGAGGGCCGCGAAGTCGGGCGCGGGGCGGGCGGCGCCGCCCATCGGCGAGTTCTGACCGAGGCTCAAGCCCTTTTGCGCGAGCATGGCTTTGATCTCGCGGAGGCTGGTCTCACCGAAGTTCTTGTAGGCCAGCAACTCGGCCTCGGTGATGCGCAGCAAGTCACCGAGGGTGTTGAGATTCATTTTCTTGAGGCAGTTGCGGCTGCGCACGGAGAGTTCAAAATCGGTGATGGGGGTATCGAGCACGGCGCTGCGCTTCTCCATCGCGCGGACCTGGTGCTCGTTGATGTACATCGTGTCGGCGGCGAGAACATCGCGCAGGTATAGCCGAGCGCGCTCGTGATTGGGGTTGACGGCCAGCACCCGGCGGAGGCACTCCTCGGCGAGATCATATTCGTTGTTGTCTTCGTGAATGACCGCGAGGTTGATCAGCGCGTGCATGTGCACGAGGGGCAACCCGGTGCAGTGGATGTAATGGTTCATCGCCTCTTCGTCGTCGCCAAGCAGATCGCAGAGGTAGGCGAGATAAAAGCGCGCGTGGGCGTTGGCCGGGTCGATATCAACGGCCTTCTTGTACGACGCGGCGGCCCGCTGAAGATCGCCCTGTTCCTGGTGAATCCGGCCGCGGGCATAGTTCCACAGTGCGGAGCCGGCCTCGTGCGAGGCGTGTTGCTTCAGAGCGCGCAGGGCGTCATCGAAGTTGCCCATGTGCGCGAGGCATTCGGCACGGAGGCAGTCAATCTCCAGCCGATTCGCCCCGAGTGCCGCCGCCTTGTCGAACTCCGCGAGCGCTTCAGCGAATTGGCGCGACTCCAGATGCGCCCGGCCAGCAGCCAAACGGCGCACAACGCCTTCGGTCGCCTGGCCCAGCCACGCCAAGGCCTTGGGGGCGTCTCCCATGTAGAGGTAAGCCAAGCCGAGCTTGAGGCTCGAAGCGGCAGTGTCGCCCTCACCGCGTTCCGTCTTGTCTTCCAGATCATTGAGCAGCTCGATGAAACGGTGCAGGGTTTCGTTGGTCGAAAACGCCGCACAGGCAAGCTGATTGAATGCGTCGGCAGTGGTAATGGGTTGTTCAAACTGGACTGCAAGGTCAACCGTGGTATCCATGAGAAGTTTGCCTGGTCTCCGAAAAGAGTGGTGCCCGCTTGTTGCCGTCACACGATTGGCCAGGGCGTCGGATTCGGCATGGCGATACGACACCCGCGGCCATGAAGGACTTCGTGCTCGATGCGTAGGACTCGGTTTCTGGATTCAGGTCGGTATGGTACATGCTGGCGTGGCGACTTCAAGCCCCTTGGAAGCAGCGGGAGTTGTGAATTTTAGTTGATAAGGTGTTTAAAAGAATTTGGTGACAAAACATGGAAATGAGGTGGTTGACGGATTGAGAGTTGGGGTTAAATCAAATATCATGCAGGTTGTGCCAGGGCCATTCTGGCTCTGCCGCAACCTGTTGACAGAAAAAGAGTTACAGTAAAACATGCGTTCGGCGTGTGGTTTCTTAATTGAACTCGCTCGCCCCGCTTTGGGCCGACCATGCAAACGTTGAATCGATCGCTTCAGGCTGCGATTCTGGAGCTGCTGCGGCGACGTCATCCCGCCATTTGTCGCGCGTGGTTCAGTGACTTAATAGTGGAAGACGCACAAGGCGGGGAGATCACCGTCGTGGCGGCCGATGCCGCTCAACTGACTTATCTGCTCGAATACTGTCGCAGGCCGCTGGTCGAGGCGGCGCAGGCCGCCACGGGCAGGCTGGTCTCGGTGCGGTTTGTTCTTCCCGACGGCAGCGAACCATCCGCCGGCGACGGCGAGGAGGACGACGATCGCCCATCCTTTGAAAAATACGATAGTATTTTTTGTCTCCACGGCGACTACACCTTCGACCAGTTCGTGGTCGGCTTGTGCAATCGCATGGCCCATGCCAGCTGCATGGCAGTCAGCGAATCGCCGGGCACGGTGTACAACCCGTTGTTCATCTACGGCAGCGTGGGCCTGGGCAAGACCCATCTGCTCCATGCCATTTGGCACAAGGTGCTGGATCGCTCCCCTGCGGCCCGTGTGATGTACCTCTCCAGCGAGACGTTCATGAACCACTTCATTGAGGCGATGGAGAAGGGCGCGCTGGACAGCTTCCGATTCCGCTATCGCCACGTCGATGTGCTGATGATCGACGATGTGCAGTTTCTTTCCTCGTGCGAACGCACGCAGGACGAGTTTTTTCATACCTTCAACACACTGTATCAGGCCCACAAGCAGATCGTGCTCTCGGGGGATCGGCCGCCTTCGGAAATCGTCGGCCTGGAGGATCGCCTCGTCAGCCGGTTCAACTCCGGGCTGGTGCTGCGGATTGACCCACCCTGCATGGAGACGCGGCTGGCCATTCTTCGCAAGAAATGCCGCGCGCGGCAGATGGAGATCCCCGAAGACGTGGCGATGTACCTGGCCACGCGGCTCAAATCCAACGCTCGCGAACTGGAGGGCGCTCTTAATCGACTTCACAGCATGTCCACACTGGATTCCCGCATCATCGACATGAACCTCGCGCGAGAGTGCCTCGGGCAGGACGCCTCCCAGGTGCGCCGCCAGATTCGCATTCAGGACATCATGGGGATCGTCACCGACAAATTTGACGTGAAGCTGTCCGATTTGCAGGGCCGCCGACGCAGCCGGTCCATCGCGCTGCCGCGGCAGGTCTGCATGTACCTGGCCCGGCAGTTTACCTCCCATAGCCTTGAGGAAATCGGCGGATTCTTCGGCGGACGAGATCACACGACGGTACTCCATGCCAATCGGCTGGTCAGTGAGCGTCGAAACACCGACCCGACGTTTCAAGCGCGGCTCGAAGACATCGAGGCCTCGCTGCGACAGGGATAGGACGCCGGCGCAACCTGTGTAGACGCCTGTTGGATCGCGTGGAAAAACTGACGGTGCGGGGTTCGGTAAACGAAGTGCATACTTAACCGTGACCGCCCATCGCGCAGGAGGTGCGACCGAAGCAGGAGTTACACACAGGCTTTTTACAGGCATGCGGCGTTGGACGATCCGGCCGGTCGGGTGTAAGATTCGCTCTGCGAATTGGTTAGTCGAAATGAGCCGCCGTGGGGGCGGTCGACACAGGCCTTACTGAAGTATACGACGAAAAGAATTTCTATTCGGCGCTTGGGAGCAATTACCAGTTCCTGTGGATGATCAGGAAGCCGGCCGCCGGAAATGTTGTTTGGTGGGAAGTAACCATGAAATGCGTCATTGATCGAGCTGCGTTGCTGGAAGCCCTCGCGGCGACCTCCAGTGTCCTGCTGACCCGCACCCCTAAACTCATCCTCCAGTGCATCCGCGTCACGGCGGAGAAACAGGGCGTCATTCTCACGGCCTACGACCAGGAAGTCGGTCTGCGATATGTGGTGAAGCAGGTGGATGTGACCAAGACGGGCGAAACACTGGTGCCCGGCGAACGGTTGTTCTCGATTGTTCGCGAGTCGGCCGACGAGACCCTTGCGTTCGAGACCGACGGTGATGTTCTTCAGATTCGGGGCGCCGACAGCTATTTCAGGATCAACGGCCAGAACGTGCGAGAGTTTCCGCCGGTGCCCGATATGGAAGGCGAATCGGATTTTGTCGTAAAGGTGGCTGCCCTGCGTGAAGCGGTTGACAAGACGCTCTTTGCCGCGGCGCGCGAGAACACGCGCTACGCCATCAACGGCGTGCTGTGGGAAAAGAGCGGCAAGCAAATGAACCTCGTTGCGACCGATGGCCGGCGGCTGGCGATGTCCGGCGTCTCGTTGGAGAAAGCCGTTGGGGAGGATCGCTCGGCGATTGTTCCGACGAAGGCGCTTTCGCTGCTGGGCAAGCTGCACTTCGACGCCGACGAGTCGATGGACGTGCAGATCAAACAGAATCAGGTGCTGTTGCGTACCTCGCGTGCGACGATCAGCAGCGTGCTGGTCGAGGGCCATTTCCCGAAGTATCAGGACGTGATCCCGCGCGACAACGATAAAAAGATCCCGCTGCAAACCGAGACGTTTCGCAGCGCCGTGCGACGGGCCGCCCTGCTGGCCAACATGGAGTCCAGGGGCGTGCGCATCGCCATTTCGAGCGAGGGCATGGTGCTGACCAGCCGCTCACCGGAGCAGGGCGAGGCGCGCATCAACGTGACGGTGGACTACAAGGGTGCGCCGATCGAGATCGGCTTCAATCCGGAGTTTCTGCTTGACGCGTTGAAGGTCTGCGATGCCGAGATCATGCTGGAATTGAAAGACCCGGGTCGCCCGGGTGTTATCAAGAGCGGGCCGCATTTCACGTATGTGGTCATGCCGGTGAATTTGTCCTGACGCGCGAGGTCGTGCATTCGCATGGCAAGTCGGCGAAGTGCGATTCTGGCAGCAGAGGGCATGACGGGTGCCTCGCGTGCGGCACAGCGGCTGTTTTGGCAGCGGAACGCGATCCAGCGGCGCCAGACAGCGAAGCGGCTGGATCTGCTGGCGAGCGAAGCGTTAGCCGCCGCGCCGACGGATTTGGATCAGTTGACCGATGCCTGGCGGCGCGTGGTTCCGCCGGCGCAACGTGACCACAGCGCGGTGGAAAAACTGCACCGTGGCACATTGACGGTTGTCGTGGACAGCGCCGCGACGCGGTATGTGCTGAATGGGTTGAGCGGCGCTACCATCCTGCCGGCGCTGGCGAACGAGCTGGGAGATGCCCGCGTACGTCGCATCGTGTTTCGCGTCGGACCGATCCAGCGCAGGAAACACGCGGCAGGTGAAGGCCGATCAAGGAGCAAATGAGCGCATCCGTGACTGACACGCAAGTGACCAATCCGGCCGAGGAGAAGGCGAAAGCCGCCCGCGGCCACGGCGAATACGGGGCCGACAGCATCAAGGTGCTGGAGGGCATGGAGGCGGTGCGCAAGCGCCCCTCGATGTACATCGGCGACACCGGCCTGCACGGCCTGCATCACCTCGTCTGGGAAGTCGTGGACAACTCGGTGGACGAGGCCCTGGGCGGCTTCTGCAAGAGCATCACCGTCAAGATCAACTCCGACGGAAGCTGCACCGTCACCGATGACGGCCGCGGCATTCCCTTCGAGCCGAAACGCGTTCCGGAGAATCCCCAGCTCGACGGCAAGAGCACGCTGGAGATCGTGCTGACGGTGCTGCACGCCGGCGGCAAGTTCGATCGCGACAGCTACACGATCAGCGGTGGCCTGCACGGCGTCGGCGTCAGCGTGGTCAACGCCCTCTCGTCGTCGATGGTCGTCGAGGTGCAGCGCGAGGGCAAAGTCGCCACGATGCGCTTCGAGCGCGGCAAGGTCGTCAAGCCGCTGGAGTTCATCGGCGAGACGACCCGCACCGGCACGCGCGTCGAGTTCATGCCCGACGCCGAGATCTTCGACGACATCAACTTCCGCACCGAAACGCTCGTCACGCGCCTGCGCGAGCTGGCCTACCTGAACGAGGGCCTGCGCATTCGCTTCATCGACGAGCGCATCGGCAAGCAGGAGGAGTATTTCTACACCGACGGGCTGCGGGCCTTCGTCAATCACATGAACGAGGGCAAGGCCGGTCTGCACAAGGCGCAGGTGCTCGCCGGGCGAGACGAGGCGCAGGGCCTGGCCTGCAAGATCGCGTTTCAGTTCAACGACGGCTACAACGAGAACATTCTTTCCTTTGCCAACAACATCAAGAATCGCGACGGCGGCACACACCTCTCCGGCTTTCAAATGGGCCTGACGCGCACGCTGAATGCGTACGCGCGCAAGAACAACCTGCTCAAGGGCGATTTGCAGATCAAGGGCGAGGACTGGCGCGAGGGACTCACCGCGATCGTTTCGGTGCAGGTGCGCGAGCCGGACTTTCAGGGTCAGACCAAAGATCGCCTCATGAACGCGGAGGTCGAGGGGTTTGTTCAGACAGTTGTCAACGAGCAGCTTGGCAACTGGCTGGAGGAAAACCCCGGCGACGCCAAGAAGGTGATTCAGAAGGGCATCCAGGCGGCCGTCGCCCGCGAGGCGGCGCGCAAGGCCCGCGAGGCGACGCGCAAGAGCGCCCTGTCCAGTGGAAACCTGCCCGGCAAACTCTGGGACTGCCGCAGCAAGGACCCCGGCGAAAGCGAATTGTTCCTGGTCGAGGGTGATTCGGCCGGCGGTTCGGCCAAGCAGGGGCGCGATTCGATGCGCCAGGCGATCCTGCCGCTCAAAGGCAAGATTTTGAACGTTGAGAAGGCCCGGCTGGATCGCGTCCTCTCGCACGAGGAAATCAAGACGATCATCAGCGCGCTGGGCTGCGGCGTGCCTGGGAGCGAGGATTTCGACGCGACCAAGTGCCGCTACGGAAAGATCATTATCATGACGGACGCCGACGTGGACGGCAGTCACATCCGCACGCTGCTGCTCACCTTCTTCTTTCGCCACATGCGATCATTGATCGACAACGGGTTCATGTTCGTGGCGCAGCCGCCGTTGTATCTGCTCAAGCGCGGCAAGAAGGCGGAGTTCGTGCTGAACGACACCGTCCTGGACGGCAAACTGAACGAATGGGGCCTCGAAGGAACACGGCTGGAGGTACGGAGCGACGGTTCGCAGACGCCGCGGCACATCGAGGGCGAGAAGCTGCGCGAGCTGGTGCGCACGCTGGATGAGATCTCCTTCATCGAGCGGTCCCTGAACCGGCGCGGCATTGATTTTGAGTCGTTTGTCAAGAATCACGTGATGGATCGCGCCGCACCGCTGCCGCAGGTGCGAGCCGTGCTGGCCGGGGCCGAGCATTACTTTGCCGATGACGACGCCTTCAACGCCTTCCGTCGTCAGGCCGCCGAGAAGCACGCGCAGCTGGAGGTCATCGACGGCGGCATGAGCCTGCCCGGCGAAGACGGCGAGGGTGAAGTGGTGCGGCTGGTGCGCTACGAATTGCCCGAGAGCCGCCGGCTGGAGAAATGCCTCCGCACGCTGGAAGAGTTCAAGTTGCCGCTGACGGATTACTTCCTGCGGCGCGAGGAGTTGATCACCGGCGAGTTAAGCCCCGCGCGATACGTCCTGTTGCCGGCCGAAGGCGAGGCGGTCGATCTGGACGGCCTGGGGAGCGTGGCATCGGGTGTGCGCAAACTGGGCCAGCGCGGCACGACGGTGAAACGCTTCAAAGGTCTGGGTGAGATGAACGCCGAGGAACTGTGGGAAACGACGCTCGACCCGACCAGGCGGCAATTGCTCAAGGTCGTCATCTCCGAGGAGGCCGGCGACGTGGAGCAGTTGGAGACCGACTGGCGCAACGCCGATCGTATCTTTTCGATTCTCATGGGCGAAGACGTCGAGATTCGCCGCGGGTTCATCGAAACCAACGCGATCCACGTCAAGGACCTGGATATCTGATTCACGCCGAAATGCCCCGACGCAACCGCTTCGCCGCGTGGTACGAACGCACGCCACGGCCGGGCCTTGCCCTCGTTGCGGTGGTGGTTGTTTTCTACGCGCCGTCACTCTTCACCGATTTCATGCTCGATGACCATCGCATGTTGCGCGTGCTGCGCGACTATCGCGATGGCCAGCGCGACTCGCCGATGGTGTACGACTTTCTCGCCGGCGACGCGCGAAACGCCGTCGAGCGCGAAGCCGGCCTCTACCCCTGGTGGATGGCCGACGATCTGAAGTACCGCCACCTGCGCCCAACGGCGTCGTGGGTGTTGTATGGTGAGTACCGCCTGTTCGGTGAACGGGCAATGGGGTTTCGTGCTGTTGGTGTGGCACTGTATGCGATCGGCGTCGTGTTGATGCTGCGTGTGTTTCGGCTGGTGTCGGGTGATGAGCGCGTGGCGCGGTGGGCGGCGCTGGTGTTCGCCCTGGCGGCGAGCCACGTGATTCCCGTGGTGTTCATCTCGGCACATTGTGATTTGATCGCGCTCGTCGCGGCGGGCGGCGTGCTGACGCTGACAGGCGAATTCGTGCGGCGCGGCGGCGCGGGGCGGCTCGTTGGCGCGGCGGTGCTCCTGCTGATTGGCCTTGGCGCGAAGGAAGCGATGCTCCCGGTGACGATCGCCCCCGCGCTGTGGTGGCTCACGCTCCGCCGGCGCACCGGCGCTTCGTCCGAATTGACACGCCGAACGCGGATCGCAACGGCGCTGATGCTCGCGATCGGAATCACCTGGCTGGCGTATTACACGCGCGGGGGCTATGGCTCGAACACGCTCGCCATGATGGACCCGCTGCGGCATTCGCGCGAATACCTCGCGGCGCTGCCGTCGCGCGCCGTGCTGCTGCTGGGGACGTGGCTCGTGCCGCTCAATCCGTTCCTGCTGGAGATCATCGAGGGCGGCCGGCGATGGCTGACGCCGCTGATGTGGTTCGATCTCGCCGCGCTGCTCGTGGTGGCGGCGCTGTTTCTGCGGCGATGGCGGCGCGTGCCAGGTGTCGGCGTGATGGCAGTGTGGCCTGTGATGTTCCTGCCGATTCTTGCCTGCACGCCGCCGGATGATCGCGTGATGATCCTGCCGTCGATCGGTCTGGCGTATCTGTCGGCAGTGTGGCTCACGGGCCGTCACGGCACCGTTAAGCAGAACGGCAGCGCCGCGAGCATGCAAGCATCGAGCGAGCTGTTGGTCGGTGACGGCGATGCACAACCTGTGCGGGACAGTCGATTGCTTCGCACGCCGCTGGTGTTGTTCATCGGGCTGCAATTGCTGACCGGCGCGGTGAACATCGCAGCCGCGCCGTTCACCGAGTGGGAGGCGCAGCGCAACCTGCGCGTCATGGCGGATGCGCTGAACAGCGACCGAGCCTCGAGCGGTCCGGCGGAGCCGGCGCGGCAGAATCAACCGTGGATCATCGTGCTGAACGCGCGCCGGATGGTCGAACCGCTCTTCATGCAGGATCGCTTCCATCGCGTGATCGGCCCAGGCCGCGTGGCGGTGTTGTGCGACGTGGGCGATCCGAAAGTGACGCGCGTGGATGGCTTTACGCTGCGCATCGAGGCGACAAACACGCCGCTGCTGACGACGTATCTCGGCAGGATGGGCACGCCGCGCGGCCGCTCGCGGCAATTGGGCGATGTCCTCGGCGCGGGCGAATACGAAGCGCGGGTGGTGGCTGTGCGCGACGGCGAAGTTCAAGCCGTTGAGATTCGCTTCCGCGAACCGCTCGACAGCGAAAAGTACCGTTTCTGGTGGAGTGAGCCGGCCGGCCCGCCGCGGCGCTGGTCGCCCAGCGCGCCGCAATCCGCGTCGCCGTAGGGTCCGCCGTGCGGACCGATGCGCAATTCGAGCCGCGATCGTGAGGGAGCGCCGCGCGCCGCTCGGCACGTACCGAATCTATTCGAACAGCCGCGCGGGCTGAAGCCCGCGGCTCTTTGTTCCGCGCCGCCGCTTCTGATGCGCCGGGGCGTCGCTCTTGTTCGGGGATTCGCTTATCACGCGACCCCTGCGCGTCGTCGGCGCGGTGGTCAGGGGATCGGCCGGGCCGGTGAGCGGGTCACCAGGCCTGATTGATTTAAGACGCTCGTCGATGTTCGCGGCATAGTCCTTTGACAGCTCGAAGCCGATGAAGCGACGACCCAGTTTCTTCGCCACCGCCAGCGTCGTGCCGCTGCCGCCGAAGGGGTCGAGCACCGTTTCGCCCTCGCGCGAACAGGCGCGGATGATGCGGCCGAGCAGTTGCTCGGGCATCTGGCAGCCGTGCCAGCCGCGGCGTTCGTTGAACGTGCCGGCGACGCGGGAGAAATACCACACGTCGCTGCCGGGTGGAAAGCGGTCGGGAATATCCTGCGGGCGAAGGACGAAACCATCGGAGGTTGGTACATCAGCGGGTAGCGGTGTCGGCGGAATCATCCAGGTATCGTCTGGCAGGCGGCCTCGCGAATCGGCCCGCTTGTCGGCATAGACCAGTTGTCTGGCGGAGGGTACGCGCACTTCGTCGGCGTTGAAGGTGAACGCTTTGGCGTCCTTGGTGAAGTAGAACAGATGCGCGTGGCTGCGCGTGAACTTGTGTGTGCAGTGAACGCCGAAGGTATAGAACCAGATGACCCAGCTTCGCAGGTGGAAACCGATCTCGCGCGTGGCGAGCACTTTCAGTTCGGCGGCGTACTCGTCGCCAATGGCCAGCCAGAACGCGCCATCAGGCTTGAGCACGCGGCGCACGCCCGCGATCCACTTCTGACACCACGCGACGTACTCATCCGCCGCGCGGCGGTCGTCGTACACGTCGTAGTCATAACCGATGTTGAAGGGCGGATCGGCGAAGGCGAGATCGACGGAGCCTTCGGGCAGGGCGGCGAGGCCGTCGAGGCAGTCAATGTTGTGAATGGCGTTGAGCTTGGGCGGGCGTTTCATGGCGTCCATGCCGCAGCGCGAATCACCGCCGCGTTCCTCCAGACCAGTCCATCGTAGCAACCGCGCGCGCGAAAAGAAAGCCCGCGCCGAACTTGGCCCGAGCCTTGATTGCGTCGAATTCGTCAAACCGGAATCGTCGCTGTGATTTGTTGGGGACGGCCCATCTGCGAGGCGAACTCCTCGGCGTTGGGCGCATCCTTGATGGATCGCGCCGGCACGCCGACGACGGTTGTCATCGGCGCCACGTCGCGCGTGACCACCGCCCCCGCGCCGACGACCGACTCGAACCCGACGCGAACGTTCTGCACCACCGTCGCGCCGATTCCGATGAACGCGCCGCTCTCGACGGTAACGTGGCCCGCGAGGCGCACACCGGGGCAGATGTGAACGGCCGTGCCGATCATCGACTCGTGATCGACGATGCACCCGGTATTCAGAATCGTGTAGTCACCGATCTGGCAGTGCGCACAGACCAGCGCGCCGGCGGCGATGACGACGCCGCGGCCGATGGAAGCGTTGCCGGCGAGCTGCGCGGATGGATGAACCGCCGAGAGTACTTCGAAGCCGTTTTCGTGAAGCGCTTCCGCCATGGCGCGGCGGACGCCGTTGTCGCCAATGGCGACAACCGCGGCACGGATTCCGCGCGCGTGCAGATCGGGCAGGGCGTCGAGATCCCCGAGAACGGGCAGGCCGTCGACCCGGCGGCCGCGGAGCTTGAGATTGCTGTCGATGAAACCGACGGGTTTGTGCTGTTTGGCCTGCTGGAGAATATCGAGCACGACTCGTCCGTGTCCGCCCGCGCCGAAGATGACGAGTTCCATGGTGTGCTCCAGTAAGTCGGCCAGCAGCCGCGCTGCGGAATGATGCCGAACTGACGGCCTCTCAAGGGGTATCGGTGAGGGACTGCGTGCCGCTGAACCGTTCGGGGCTTGGCGGCGTAAAAAGTGCCGACCTCGTGGGGGTTTATGCGGGGAAGGTTCGAGAAAAAAACGCGGGAAGAGGTTGATACGAGCACGGAGAGTAGAAACCGAACTGGCACGGCATGAAAGCGCGAGCTTATCGGGCGAAGCGGCAGGAATTGCACAGCATGGAGCGGGATTGCGCAGGTGGCTCGAGCGAGCAGGTTTTTGGAGCCGAGGCGGTGAAATAGCTTTTATCGGGGTGCGGCGGTGACGATAAAAGCGGTCGAAGCGATGCGCAGAATCGCGGGACCCAGAAACATGGGCAGGAGAACCGCTGTGATAGGGCAAACTCGGACGATCCACGCAACGGGCACGAAGACGGGCATGGCTGTTGGTCGAGGGCTGCGGGGTGTCGGAATTGTGACATGCCTCGCGGGCATCCTGGCGGCCGGGTCGGCGTGCAGCCCCGCGGGCGAATCCGGCAACTGGCTGCTGAACGGGTTTTTGGATCCGGCGCAGGTGGGCCAGTTTCGCGGCGAGAAGCGGAACGAAGTGCGCAGCGTCATCAGCATTCTTGAAGAGCCGATGGGCATCCCGAATACCGAGGAGCCGACGCCAGATGATCACGTCGCGCGCTTTGAAGAGACGCGCATCGCACCCGGGGACGGCGTGAACATTACAATTTTCGAGTTGATGGCGGCGGGCCAGGCGTCGGAGACACAGGTTCGCGTGGGCAATTCCGGTTACGAGACCATTCCGGGAATTGGCCGGATCCGGTTGATCGGTTTCACGCCGCGCGAGCTGGAGCTGGAAATTAAGCGCTACCTCAAAGAACAAGACATCCTTGCCGACGCCGACGTGCAAGTCACCCTTCTGGACGTGCGCAGCCTGCAATACTCGATTCTGGGGTCGGTTCAGCGACCCGGCACATTCGTCCTGCCTCGGCCGGATTATCGTCTGCTTCAGGCGATCGCGGAGGCCGGAGGCATCAGCCCGCAGATCGAGAAAGTTTACGTTTTTCGAAAAGGCGAGCCGGGTCCCGACGAAGCCGGCGCCGCCGGCGCGGGTGCTCCCGGAGCGACCGGCCAGATGGCCTACCATCTGTCCGACGTAGGCCGAACCGGTGGCGGCTTGCCCTTCAAGCAGCCAAACGCAAGCAGCGCGCCGGAGAATCAGGATGTGCCGACTTCGTCAGCCAGTGAACCACCGTCATCACAGGGTGATGGGCTTCCCTCCGAGCCGACGCCCAGCTCGGATTTGCCTGGTCTGGCGAGCGAAGAGCCGACTTCAACGCCGGCATCGTTACCCGCCTCGATGCCACTGAATGAGCCGGCCACGACGGGAAAGACCGTGGATGAAATGGAGATTCTCGAAGGTCGGACCGGAACGTCCCAGCCGTCCATTACATGGGATCCGGCGCGGGGTGGGTGGGTGATTGAGGGTGCACCGGCGGGGCGGGTTCCAGAATCAGAATCGCCGTCGGGCTCCCAGCCTGCCGGGCCTCCTGCGACGCCCCAGGGCGTTTTCGCGACGAGCGGAGAAGATCGAACGCGGATCATCGAGATACCTGCGAAAGAGCTGATGGAGGGAGATACTCGTTACAACATCGTGATACGTCCGTTCGACGTCATCCAGATTCCGCCTGGCGCCGTGGGCGAGTACTACGTTCAAGGGAACGTGGTGCGTCCGGGGGCGTACGCGATGAACGGCCGCCGGCCGACGCTGAAAGAGGCGATCGCCAGCGCGGGTGGATTTGGCGCGTTGGCGTGGCCGTCACGGGTCGATCTGGTTCGCCGGGTGAGCCAGGACGAGGAGCAGATTATCCAGGTGAATTTGGACGCGATCTACGCGGGCGAAGCGCCGGACCTGTACCTGAAGCCCAATGATCTGGTGAACGTCGGATCGTCACCCGCCGCCGTCTTCCTGGCGGTGTTGCGGAATGCGTTTCGATTTACGTATGGGTTCGGCTTCGTGTATGATCGCAACTTCGCGGATGCGGACAGCTTCGGCGCGCGGGAACAAGTCAGGCAGCGTCGGTTGCAGGAAGCCCAAATACGCGGCCTGCCGACGAACTGATGAGCGTGCGTGCGTGCGGCCCGGCTTGCCAAGCGCCGTGGTTGGCGTTCCCCTCCGGAAGGTCGAGCAGGCATGAGTGTCGACAACGCGCCAGCCCACAAAGGCAGCCCTTCGCCGGCCGCAGCGGTCTCCGCAGGCGTTGCATCGAGGCGGCGTCCCGCGGATGCGCTGCCGAGTTGGGCGGCGTATCTTGGCGGATCGGGCATAATCAAAATCGCCGTGCTTGCGGCGCTCATGGCCTGGCTTTACTGGGCGCATCTGGTCCGCCTGTACACGCTGTGGAAAGAGCCCGACTGGTCTCACGGATTTCTGCTGCCGTTTTTTGCGCTTTATATCCTGAATACGAAGAAGCGCGAGCTGATGGAGGCGGAGCATCGCGGTTCGATCTGGGGCTGGGTGCTGATCGCCGGCTCGCTGGGCGTCTTCCTCTGGAGCATCTACGCCAAGATCGGCTATCCCCAGTCGCTTTCGATCGTATCGGTGATTGCCGGGCTGGTCCTGCTGTTGTGTGGCTGGCGCACCTTTTATGTATCGCTGTTTCCAATCGCGTTTCTCGTGCTGACCATTCCGCCGCCGGACCGGCTCTATCGCGCGTTCACGCAGCCGCTGCAACAAGGCGCGGCGGCTGTAGCGACGGCTGTCTTAAATTTGTTTCCCGGGGCCGAAGTGGAGCGCAACGGAATCAATATCTGGTTTTTCATGGACAGCGGCCACCAGGGGACGTTCACGGTGGCCGGCGCGTGCAGTGGCATGCGGTCTCTGATGGCGTTTGTGGCGCTGGGGCTGGCGACGGCCTATTTCGCGCCGCGACCGACGTGGCAGCGGTTGTTCATGGCGGCGGTGACGGTTCCGGTCGCGTTGTTCTGCAATGTGTTGCGCGTCATCATTACGGGGTCGTTCCAGATGTACGAGCGGGGTGATCTGGCTTCCGGCACGCCGCACTCGCTGCTGGGATTTCTGATGTTCGGCGTGGGATTCGGCATTTATGCCTTGCTGCTGTGGGTGCTCGATCACTTGTTCGTCTCGGACGAAGAGGCCTCCACGGCGCAGGCGGAAGCAGCATGACAACGATCCGTAATCAGTTGTACTTTGGTCTGGCGGTGCTGACGCTCGGCGGAACGGCGGCATACGTTCAGATTCAAACGGCGCGCGGGGCGCTTCAGTTGCTGAAAAAGCCGCTTCCCATTCGCAAGCCGCTGGTGGACATGAACCGCGACGCGATGATGCCGTATCGAGTGATGCGGGAAGATCGTCTGTCGGCGGAGATCGTTGAAAATCTCGGGACACAGGAATACATCAACTGGGTGCTTCAGGAGACCGGCCCGCGTGACGCCAAACCGATTCATTTTTCGGTGACGTATTACACGGGGGTTCAGGACCAGGTGCCGCACGTTCCAGAGGAATGCATGTTTCAAGGGGGGATGACCCAGGAATCGGACACCACGCTGACGCTGAAGCTGCCCCGCCTCGGGCGGGAGGTGCAGGTTCGTCGGTTGAGCTTCAACACGCCGCGGCAGCTTGGCCAGCGTGCGTATGTCTATTACACTATTTGCGTTAACGGCGCGTTCTACGGCGATCGCCAATTGGTTCGCCTGAAAATGGCGAACCCGACGGAGTCCCACCTGTACTATTCCAAGGTGGAGATTTCGCTGGACGGCAGCGGCGTGGACAACCCGACCCGGTTTGATGAACAGGCCGCGGAGGTGTTTGACCGCGCGTTGACGGAGTTGTTCAAATCGCATTGGCCGCCGCCCGGTTCCGAACGCGGCGGCATGGCCGCGCCAGGGAGCGGCGCGGCGTCCAGTTGATTTCCACGGACAAGGACGTGTCGAGAACGGAATTCGGATGACGGGATCGTTTTGCGCGGCGCAGCGTGCCGCCGCGGCAATCGGCCCGCAATCAGGAAGGCGTTGAAACACCATGGCGAAGAAGCTGAATCGCAATTTGATCGGGGGGTTGGCGTTGTTTGGGATGCTGCTGGTGGGCCTGGCGGGTTTTGCCCTGCTGCGCAGCCTGCCCGGGCACGACCCGAAGGTGTATGAATCGCAGGCGAAGGAACTCCAGGAGAAGGGCGAACTGGACCGCGCCGCGCAGACCTTTGTCCGGGCGTTTCAGCGCGATCCGCAGAAGAACCCCGAGTATCTGATCATGGCGGCCCGCTGTTACGAGGAGATGGGCCTTCTTCAGGAAGTGCGCCAACTCATCAGCGAGGCGCGGAAAAAGGACCCGATGCTCAAGTCGGCCCTGGAGATGAGCGTCGAGCTTGAGATGGAAGTCGCCAAGATGGTCGGCGGGACGATGTCCTGGACGCGGGTCAAGGAGGAGGCGGAAAAGCTTCTGGAGATCAACGCGCAAAGCCCGGCCGGCAAGGCGGCCTACGGCATCGCGCTGGGGAATCTTCGCGGCGACGACGAGCGGATGGCGGAACAGGCGCGAACCGCGTTGCGTGAGGCCTGGAAGATCGACCCCGGCAACGCGTCGGTGGTGGAGGCGCTGGTCATCGGCGAGATCGGCTCAACGCTGGCGAAGGTGACGGAACGGGACCGCGAGGAGAGCCGGCGGCTGGTGCAGGAGGGGGATGCGATCATTTCGCAGAGTCTGGCCGCCGTCACGGACAAATCGACGAAGGACTACAGCGCCCTGAAGCGGATGGAGGGGCTGTACAAGACGCTGACCGCCACGCTGCCGGGGATGCGGGATGACGCGCGGCTTGCGGAAGGCTTGTCGTTGCTCGAACAGCTCGCGTCAACGGACACGGTGAGTTGTGACGCGGCCCTGACGCTGGCCAATCTGAAGCTCGGGATTTCGGGCGCGAACCTGCCGCGCGATGTGGAGGGCGCCGAGCGGGCCATCCGCGCCGCGATGGAGCGGTTTCCCAGGGACGGTCGCCCGTATCTGATGCTGGGACAGATCCTTCAGATGAAGCGGTCCACCGAGCAGGATCCCGCCAAGCGAATGGCCATGATGGAGGCCGAGGCAAAAGTCTTTCAGGACGGCCTCGCCAACGTGCCGCGGGCCAAGGCCTTTAAGAAGCAGATGGACAACTTTTACCGCGCGTTGTATTTCCGCGAGTTGACCACCCAGGAGCTTGACAAG
Source organism: Planctomycetia bacterium (assembly GCA_015200345.1). Taxonomy (NCBI): domain Bacteria; kingdom Pseudomonadati; phylum Planctomycetota; class Planctomycetia; species Planctomycetia bacterium. The sequence continues at coordinate 2,233,027 of CP054187.1, forward strand.
AGCCAATTGCCTGGCGCGAGCGAGGCCGATCGCAAAGCGGCGCTGGCGGCCGCGGAGGAATGGATCAACAAGCTCAAGGCCGAAGAAGACCCCCAATCGCTCGTGGTGCGCACCCTGACAGCGGCCCTCCTCAATGCGCGTGGCGATTATGTGCGTGCAACGGCCGAGGCGGAAGCGGCCGACCGGCTTCTGGGGGCTGCCCAGGATTTGCAGCTTCAGTTGCTGTTGGCGGATTTGTATTTTCGGCAGCAGCAATGGGGCAACGCCCGCAAGTCGCTGGAGCGGGCGTTGGCCACGCGGCGCGACATGCCGTTGATCTATATCCGGCTGGCCCAGGCGCATCTGGCCATGAACGACGCGACGACCGCGATACAGTATTTGAAAGTCACCAAGCCGGATTCGGTGCGAACCGCCCTGGAGACGTCTCAATTCGCGACGCAATTGCGCGTGGAGGCGTATCGCCAGTTGAATCAAATCGCATTGGCGGAGGAAGAGAACAAAAAGCTGACGGATGTGGGGCCGGAGAGCAAGCTGCGCGAGGCGCAGTTGTTGATCACCGCCAAGCGTTACAAGGACGCGGAGGACAAGCTGAAGGAGATCCTGAAGACCAGTCCGCCCGATGTGAGCGCGGCGCGGATGCTGGTGCAGATGTATCGCGACACGGAGCGCGAGGCCGACGCGCGGAAATTGGTGGACGAACTGGTCCGGGCGAACCCGGACCTGCGTGTGTTTCAGGGGATGAAAATCGCCCTTTCCACCTCGGACGAGGCGACGCGCGACGCGGAGATGATCGCGTTTATCGAGGGCGAAAAGGACGCGCTCACGCGCGAGACGATGCTGGCGGATTTTTACCTGTCACGGCAGAAGTGGGCCGACGCGATGAAGCGGCTCGATGCGGCCGAGGCGATACAGCCCAATAATCCCGGCGTCATCGATCGCCAGTTCCGCGCGGCCGTTCTCGCCGAGGACTGGGACCGCGCCAACAAGTACGTGTTGAAAGACGGCGAGCTCAATCTTGACGGCTCGGGCGGTCGCATTGCGCAGGGCCGCCTGGCGCTGGCGCGCGGCGAGACAGAGAAGGCGGTGGAGTTGATGCGCGCCGGCTTGGCGGCATTCCCCAGCAACAGCATGGGCTGGACCTTCCTGGCAGAGGCGTATATCGCGATGGGGAATCGGTCCGAAGCGCGAACGGCCCTGGCCCGCGCGCTGGAAGTGAACCCGACCAACGGATTTGCGAACCGGGCCATGGCGGAGTTGGCCCTGCGCGAGGGCGATGAAAAAACCGCCGAGAAGTATCTCGAGGCGGCGTCGCGTGTGATGCAGGACGAGCCGTGGGTCAAGCGCCAGGTTCAGATCATGAAAGAGCGGGACAATCCCGAACAGGGAATTGCCTCCCGCGAGCGCGTTCGCAAGGAAGACCCCAGGAACCTGGAGAACCTGGTGCTGCTGGCGCGATTGTACGCCAGCCCGAAGGTGGCGCAGTTTGACAAAGCGACCGAGGTCTATCGCGAGGCGCTGGAAGTGTCCAAGAACGATCTGTCGCTGGCGAGGGAGTTCGCGGCGTTTCTGGGCCGGGAGGACGTGAATCGCCCCGCCGAAGGCGACGCGCTGCTGGTCGGGCTGCTCCGCAATGCGGAGGGCGACCGGCCGCTGCAAGCGAAGATCTCCGTGGCGCTGGGTCAATTTTGCGAGTCCCAGAAGCAGTTCGCGACGGCGGACCGCCATTTCCGATTCGCGGTGGAGTGGGATCCTTCGCCGCCGATTTTGAACGCATGCGGCGAGTTCTACGCGCGGACCAATCGGCACAAGGAGGCAGCCGAGTATTACAAGCGTCTGTGTGATGTGGCCAAGGACGATGCGCGCGTCTTGCAGGAAACACGAGGCCGGCTCTGTGCGCTGTATCTTGCCATGGGCGATCTCGACGAGGCCAAGGTCAACATTGACGACTATGTAAAGCAGTACCCCAACGAAGCGCAGGGCTTGATTTACCTGGGCGCGTACCATCGCATCGGCGGCGACATTCAGAAGGCCAAAGAGGCGTTTGATCGGCTGCTGGAGAAACAACCGGACAACGCGACCGCGCTGTGGCAGCGCGGGCAACTCAACATGCTTCAGGGTCGATGGCAGCCCGCGATGGACGACCTGCTAAAGGCCAAGGCTTACAGCCCGCGGGAGTTCTTCTACCAGCATCGGATCATGCTGGCGAACGTGTTGCTGGAGATGGACCAGGGGGCCGCGGCCATCACCGAACTGAAATCCATTCTTTCGGATGATCCGGGCAACGAGCTGGCGATCCAGGCGCTGGTGGACGCCTACTGCACGATGCGCCCGCCGCGCTTCCAGGAAGCAGAGAATCTACTGCTAACGGTGATGCGCGAGCAGCCCAAAGAGTACCAGTGGCCGATGCTGCTGGGCCGCGTGGCAGAGCGCGAAGCCGCTGGCAAGTCCCCCGAAGAGATCCGGGAAGGCGCGAGGAAGGCGGCGAAGGCCTATGAGCAGGCGGCGGAGCTGTCACGATACCGCGCCGAGACGGTGAGCGCGCTGTTCCGCGTATGCAAGCATGCCGACAATCCCCAGGCGATTATTTCATACGCGGATTCGAAGTTGTCAACGCGGCTGCTGATGTCCATGCCGCCGGAGTTGGCAATGGTGGGCTGGGCCTACAGCCGGGTGGGACAGCGTGAGCGGTGCCTGGAAAAGTTTGACCAGGCGATGTCGGCGGCGGGTCAGGACTTCATCGTGTATAGCAAGGTGGTCAACGAAATGATCGGTGCCCTCGGCAAGGATGAAACGTTGAAGCGCGTGCGAGCACAAGCCGAGGCCAGCCCCGAGAACATCGACAAACAGAAGGCACTGGTTCACATGCTTCACGCGGACCAGAAGCCCGACGAGGCGATCGCCCTGTGTGACCGCATTTACAAGCAGGCGGTTCGAAACGAGGACAAGCTCTTCGCCCTGGTCGGCGCCGGCATGCTGCTGGAGCAACTCAAGCGGTACGACGAAGCCAAAACGAAATACGAAGAAGCGCTGAAGATCGATTCGAACGAGCCGACCGCGCTGAACAACCTGGCGTACCTGCTTGCGGACCGGATGAAGAAACCGGCCGAGGCGCTGCCCTATGCGGAACAAGCCAACCGCCTGCATCGACGGTCAAACGCCAATGTTCTGGATACCCTGGGTTGGATTCAGGCCGAGATGGGGCGGTTGCGGGAGGCGGCCGGCACCTTGCTCCGCGCTTTGGAGATCGATCGCGACAACATCGCGGCCCAATACCATTTGGGCGTCATTCACAAGCGGCTGGGTGAGCGCGAAGAGGCGATTGCCCGGCTGAAGTCCGCCAGGAAGGCCATCGAAAACCAGCGCAGCGACACCTTTGCCAAGGAGGTCGAGGCGGAATTGCGCGAACTGGAGGGTGGGACCGGTTCGTAGATGTTCCAGGGTACCTGCCGATGGGGCGGCGCAAAAAGCGCAGCCACCTTGCATGGGGGGCGCAAAAGCTGCCGGACCTCGGGGGGTGATTTTCAAAGCGCGAGCCGTTCGCTATTTGAACGGCACTGAATTGCGTCAAATGCCGATGTCAATCTGATGAGGGCGTCATCATGACCACGCTCACCGCCGCCAATCCGATTTATGGTGGCCGCTCCGCTCCAATGGCCCCCGCTCGCCCGAGCGCGCCGGGCGGCTCCGGTCTGACCGGAGCCGATGCCTGGCGAATCATTCGCCAGCGCCTTGTGATGATCATCATTCTCTGGGTGCTCTCGATCGGTGCAACCATCGGCGGGACGATCCTGTGGGCGAAGTACTATCCGACCTATCGTGCGGAAGCCCTGATCTGGGTGGAATCGATTGACCCCATCGACATCACCCGGCCGCTGGCGCGCGAATCACACATCCAGGAGGACGTGGTGACCCGCATGCTCCAGGATCAGGCGATGCTGGTCACCAGCGCGACGGTCCTGATCAAGGCGATCGAGGATCCCAAGCTGCGCGCGACCCAGTGGTGGCGCGAGGCGCAGGAGAAGGCGGCACGCAAGGGGGACGACGAAGTTGAGCTGCTGCGCGACATCCTCACGTCCACGCCGATTCGCGACACCAACTACATCCAGGTGACGGCATCGTGGCGCAACGCCGAAGACGTCAAGGAGATCGTGAACGCGGTCGTGCGCCGGTATGAGTCGACGATCCACGAGTTGCAGCGCGGCTCGATGAAGGAGCAGGCGGACTCCATTGATAAAGAGCTTCAGGCGGCACAGAAGCGATACGAGGCCCTGATTCGCCAGAAGGAGGAATTCCGGCGGTCGCAGGAGTTCTCGGCGCGGAGCGGCCAGGAGGTTGACGAGCGCGTCATGACCTTGACCGCGCTGGAGACCGAACTGGAAATGGAGACCACCCAGCGCGAAGCGCAGTACGACGCGCTGCGGGGCGCGCGGGCGGAGGATCTTCCCATCACGGAAGATATCCAGGCGCTGCTGGACGCTGACGCGAGCCTGATCCAGTTGGAGGCGCGCGTCCAGGAGCTGGACCAGATTCTGGCCTCCGCGCGCGAGCGCTACGGCGCGAATCATCGGACGATCAAGGATTTGGAGGCAAACCGGGCGGCGGCCGTCGAGCGCCTGATCAGCGAGACGAATACCAAGGCACTGCGGTTCAAGACGCAGCAATTGGAAATGGTCCGCCGCATGGCACTGGAAGCGCGCGACCAGTTGATGAGCATCCGGCAGACCAAGAAGGAAGCCATGGATGCCCAGAAGGATCGGGAAGCCAAGCTCAACGATTACGAACGGATAGAAGAAAAGGCGAAGCTGGAAGATGCGCAGGTCAAGCAGTTGACCGAGCGCAAAAACCAGCTTGAGCTGGCCGCCAATCAGCGCAAGACCGTCCGCATCGAAATCCGCCAGGAGGCGCGCACGCCGAAACGCATGTCGGCCCCGAAGTTTGAGCTGGTCATTCCTGCCGGCTGCATTCTCGGGCTGGCCGCAAGCATCGGCCTGGCGTTCCTGCTGGACATGACGGATAAGTCCGTGCGCACTCCGCGCGACGTGCTGCGCCAGCAGATCCCGGTTCTGGGCACCATCCCGACGACCGAAGACGACGAAATCGAAATCGAGCGGCCCGAGACGGCCGTGCTCGACGCCCCCCATTCGATCGTGGCGGAGGCGTTCAAGAATCTTCGAGCCAACCTGTTCTTCAGCGCGCCGGCCGAGCAGCAGAGCACGATCCTGGTGACCAGTCCGAGCGGCGGCAACGGAAAAACGACGGTCGCTTCGAATCTTGCGATTGCCATTGCGTTAACCGGGCGCCGCGTGCTCTTGATCGATGCGAATTTCCGCCGCGCAGGCCTGCCGCGCATCTTTTCCGGCATGCGTGCCGACGGCTTAAGCAACATCCTGATCGGCCAGGGGCACTTGGACGATTATGTGACGGCCTCGTCGGTTCCCGGCCTGGATCTCGTCAGTGCCGGGCCGATCCCGCCGAACCCCGCGGAGTTGCTCGGAAGCAGCTATCTGCGCGACATGTTGCTGGAAGCGCGAGCGCGGTACGACCAGATCATTTTGGACGGCCCGCCGGTGTTGCTGGTCAGCGATGCGATCGTGCTGTCGGGCGCGGTCGACGGCGTCATTCTGGTGTGTCAGTATCGTGCCACATCGCGCGGCGCGCTGCAACGCTCGCAGTCGCAATTGGATGCCGTGAACGCGAACATCTACGGTGCCGTGCTCAATCGCGTCGAATCGCGGGCCGGCGGCTACTTCCGAAAGAACTACCGCGAGTTCTACCAGTACAGCGAGCCGGACGAAGACGCCGCGGATCGCCCCAAGCTGGACGCCGCCGGCGCGGTCGCCGCAGCAACACAAGTGCCGGGGGAGGACTCCGCGGCGTCGCTTGGCATGGAGGCCGGCGAAGGCGGCGTTTCCATCGCGCAGCAGGCTACGGCGGATTCCGAACTGGGTCTCGGCGAGGACGCAACGGCTGCGACCGGCAGCGACGCACTGGACCGGGAGATCGCCAGCCTCGGCGCGGACCTTGAAAGCGGCGCGAACCTTTCCGGCGATTCAGAACTCGGCCTATCGCTCGATGAGCCGGGCGATGAAGACAAACCCGGCGACGAGCCGAACCCCGCGCGATAGACTATCCCTCGCGATTCAAGCGGTCGTTTGCGCCGCCCCATGAGGAGGCACGCCGCCGGGCGCGGATTCTTCGAATCACGTTCGGTTGATTTGAGTTTCCTGCCCGGCCCGCCCGGCGCGACCCGGGATGAATCGCCCGGTGAATCTGCGTGAAAGACTCCATCCAACTCGCCCGGCAGATCATCAACGAGCAATCCGACGCGCTTCGCGCACTGGCGGATTGCGTCGGCGAGCCGCTGCAACGCGCCGTGGAGCTCATCCGCGCGGCCCCCGACCCGACGATCGTGACCGGCATCGGCAAGAGCGGGCTGATCGCGCGCAAGATCGCCGCGACACTGGCCAGCACCGGCACGCCGGCGATGTTCATGCATCCCGTGGAGGGGGTGCATGGCGACCTCGGCGCGGTCGGCGCGAAATCGGTGCTGATCGCGCTGTCCAAGAGCGGCCACACCGAGGAGCTGGTCAAGTTTGTCGGCCACTTCCGCCGCGTGGGTGGGCACGTCATCTCGATCTGCGAATCGCCGGCCGGCGGACAAAAATCGCCACTTGTAGAATTGTCAGAGATTGTGCTGGCGCTGCCGGTGCGGCCGGAGGCGGGGCCGCTGGCGCTCGCGCCGACCACGAGCACCTTGATGATGCTTTCGCTGGGCGATGCGCTGGCGATGGCGCTGCTGGACGCGCGCGGCTTTGATGAAGCGGCGTTCGCGAGGTTCCATCCTGAAGGCAGCCTCGGGCGAAAGCTCTTGTTGCGGGCGGCCGACCTGATGCACGGCGGCAGCGAGATGCCGCGCGTTGAGTCAAACGTCTCATTCAACCATTTGCTGATGGAGATGACCGGCAAGCGGCTGGGCATGACGTGCGTCGTCGACGCAGGCGGCAAGCTGATCGGCGTGTTCACCGACGGCGACCTTCGACGCCTGCTCATGCGGTGCGAATCGCCCGGCAAGCTGTCCGCGCACGAAGCATGGCGGCAAAGCCGGCGCGATCCGAACGAGACACCGGTCAAATGCTCGACCGTGCCGCCGTCGATGCTGGCCGTCGATTGCCTGCGCATCATGCGCGAGAGCGAAATTACCGTGCTGGTTGTTTCGGAAGATGGCGACAGGCCCACAGGGATCATTCGGTTGCAGGATCTCGTCCGCGCGGGGTTGGGTTAGCCCGCAACAACGGCACATAAGGATCTGTCTCATAATGGCTTATAGTTGTCGGCCGCCTGTCTGTTGAGTAAAGGTGTTGCCCCCTTGACGCCTCACAAAGGCGAGCTATATTCTCATTGGAGAAAAGGTCCGGCGTGAGGGCAACAGCCGGGTCACTTGCTGCTGTGCCCGCTTGGCGAGGTTTGCCATGGGGTTTTTGAAAACGGCGGCGTTGCGAGTGGCTCCGCTCTTTTCCTTGCACCGGATTTTTTGTCGGCCGGTCGAAAATGGCCGGAAAACGGCGAAAAAAAGCCTGACAAATTCTCCAATAGTGGGGTTGACACGACAAATCGTTGTGTTACCTTGTGTTGCTCGGCACGGCGAACCCGTCACGGGTTTGAAGTGATCGGGGCCGGCAGCACGGCTGTCGGAACCGGCGGAAGCGCCGGGCGGTCGGGTCGGTTTCGTGCTGGCTGGGTCGCGCTGCTCTTTGACAAGTAAACAGAGATTGCCGCGAGAATGTGGGGCGTCTTTCGGGCTGCTATTCCCGGAGGAATGCCTTGATCCCACAACTCGGCCGCGTGGCGTCGGGGTTCACAGCCCGGCGTTTTGGTCGAGATTGGGTGTGCGGTCGGTTGCGAATCGCAGCCGGCTGTTTTTCAAATTCTCGTGAGCAGATGAGCGTTTGAGCCTTTAGTCGAATTCGACAGCCGCCGGGTGACCGGCGGATGTTGTTCGATAAGTAAAGTGAAGAGTTTGATCCTGGCTCAGAACGAACGCTGGCGGCGTGGCTAAGACATGCAAGTCGTACGATACACTTGTAGCAATATGAGTGTATAGTGGCGGACGGGTGAGTAATGAATAGGTAACGTACCCCGGGCACAGGGATAACGTCGGGCGCAAGCCCTTTGCGAAAGTGACGGTAATACCTGGTGATGTCAACGATGGGCATCCATTGTTGACCATAAGGTGGGGACCTTCGGGCCTACCGGCCTGGGAGCGGCCTATTTCCTATCAGCTAGTTGGTGAGGTAATGGCTCACCAAGGCGACGACGGGTAGCCGGACTGAGAGGTTGTTCGGCCACATCGGGACTGAGACACTGCCCGGACATCTACGGATGGCTGCAGTAACGAATATTCCGCAATGGGCGCAAGCCTGACGGAGCGACGCCGCGTGGAGGATGAAGTCCCTCGGGATGTAAACTCCTTTTAGGAAGCTGAAAGCAAGTCGGACGAACAATCCGGCGAGCGGATCTATTCCAGAAAAAGCCTCGGCTAAACCCGTGCCAGCAGCCGCGGTAATACGGGTGAGGCAAGCGTTGTTCGGAATCACTGGGCTTAAAGCGCGTGTAGGCGGCGAGGTAAGTACTTTGTGAAAGCCCTTCTCTCAAAGGAGGAATCGCTTGGTATACTGCCTTGCTTGAGGCAGGTAGGGGTGCTTGGAACTCTCGGTGGAGCGGTGAAATGCGTAGATATCGAGAGGAACGCCCGTGGCGAAAGCGGAGCACTGGGCCTGTCCTGACGCTGAGACGCGAAAGCGTGGGTAGCAAACGGGATTAGATACCCCGGTAGTCCACGCCGTAAACGATGCGCACTAGGTATGCACCACTCTGACGTGGTACGTGCCGAAACAAAAGCGATAAGTGCGCCGCCTGGGGAGTACGGCCGCAAGGCTAAAACTCAAAGGAATTGACGGGGGCTCACACAAGCGGTGGATGATGTGGCTCAATTCGAAGCAACGCGAAGAACCTTACCCGGGTTTGACATGCTGGAATTAGTTCTGTGAAAGCAGAATGACGCGGCTTGCCGTGGAGCCAGCACAGGTGCTGCATGGCTGTCGTCAGCTCGTGCTGTGAAGTGTCGGGTTAAGTCCCTTAACGAGCGAAACCCTTGTCGCTAGTTGCCAGCGCGTAATGGCGGGCACTTTAGCGAGACTGCCGGTGTTAAACCGGAGGAAGGTGGGGACGACGTCAAGTCCTCATGGCCTTTATGCCCGGGGTTGCACACGTCATACAATGGGATGGTACAAAGCGACGCGAGACCGCGAGGTGGAGCAAATCGCAGAAAACATCCCTCAGTTCGGATTGCAGGCTGCAACTCGCCTGCATGAAGCTGGAATCGCTAGTAATCGCGTATCAGCAATGACGCGGTGAATGTGTTCCTGAGCCTTGTACACACCGCCCGTCAAGTCATGGGAGCTGGTAGTACCCGAAGTCCGTTTAGCCAACCGCAAGGAGGCGACGGCCGACGGTAAGACCGGTGACTGGGACTAAGTCGTAACAAGGTAGCCGTAGGGGAACCTGCGGCTGGATCACCTCCTTTCTAGGGGATTCCTAGACGGATGCGACGCACGCCTTCGGGCCTGCCTCGCACCGAACAGGTCAGCACATTTTTGACATCGTCGATTTGGCGAAAGCCAACGCGGCGGTGGCGGCAGGTTGGAGACAACCCGCCCCGGCAATCTCTGTTTTCTTTTAATAACCAAAACGCCCGGTGCGCGAGCAATCGCCGCCGGGCGTTTTTGTTTTTTCTAACACCGAACTTCTTCGGTAAACATGGATTGAACGACGAAGCATCGCGCTTCAGGACGATTCCAGCAGCGCCCGGCCCTTGTCGCTGATCTCCCACACGCCGCGGGGCGAGTCGGCCTTCAGCAATCCGTCTTTGATCATGTAGTTCCGCGCCCACTGGGCCGCGTTACGCCAGCGTGGGTTGTCCGGGCCGCGGGCCAGCGGCTGATAGTCCACCTCCTTGAGCACCGGCTTCATCATCTCCCGCACCTGCTCCAGCACGTCGGCCACCTTCCCCGAGCCGCCCATACGTGCGAGCACCGTCAGGATGGGGCGGTAGTACGCCGCCTCCGGCGTGCGCACGCCCCTGCGGAGCTTGCCCAGGTTGCGGCGCGCGGACCGGGTTTCCTCGTCCTCGTCGCGTTCGGCCGCGGCGGCCAGCTCGTCCCACTCCCTGCGTAGCGCGGCGACGCGGTCGCGGAAAGCCGTCAGCACGCCGGCCCGTTCCAGGGCTTCCCGCGCACGATCGTAATCGCGCTTCTCGAACGCCCGGCTGCCGGCGCCGTTGACGAAGTCGATCTCGGCCTCAACTTCCTCCAGCAGGATCTCGAACGCCGACGACACGTTGGACGGGTTGTTCTCGATCATTGGATCCTCTCTTTCTCGACGTCGCGGTAGGCCTGCAAGGCGGCGTCCCTGACCTCCTGCTTGACCAGCGGGAAGGTCGTCAGGAGGAGTTTGAAGGGGACATTCTACTTTTCCGTCTCCTTTCTGGAGGGCCGGGGGGCGGCGAGGATTAGTTTGACAGCCGCCGATCGGGCTCGAACCGATGACCTGCGGTTTACAAAACCGGAGGGAGTCCTTATCGACACGCGACTTACACGAGCGCTTACCCTCTTTCTTACCGGATTCGCCGGAAGCCGCCTCCGAAGCTACCTCTCCCGCGATTGATGACGCGGACCTCACGCTGATCTGTCGTGCGTGGCCGTCGTTGCCGGAAGCCGTTCGAGCCGGGATCGTCGGCATGGTCCGGGCGTTCAGCGGGGCGGATGGCGAGGACACCGCGAGCAGGCAGCGAGACGGCGGCGAAGGCTGCTCGACAGCGGCTGGGGAGCAGGCATGATGGCGGGCGGGATCTTTTATCCCTGCGCGGAGCCGGGCTGCGGCGTGGCATCGCCGGAGCGGTACTGCGAGCGGCATCGCAAGCAGCGCCGAGGCACCACGCTGAAAGGTAGCCCCGCGCGGAGCGGCGGCGGACAAAGCGGGAAGGCGCTGGACGGCATCACGCGAGTCGTCGGCACGCGCGCCAGCGCTGCCCGGCGCGGCTACGGTCGGAGATGGCAGCGCCTTCGGCTCGTGGTCCTCAAACGCGATCCGGTCTGCCGCGCCTGCGGCAGGGCGGCGTCCACCGATGTCGATCACATCCTCCCCAAGCGCGCGGGCGGGCCGGACACGCTGGAGAACCTCCAGGGCCTCTGCGGGCCGTGCCACAGCCGCAAGACGGCATCGGGCCGGTAGGGCTTCACACGCAACCTGCGCATCGGGTGAATCAAGCAAGTCAACACGCGGACGAGAAGGACATCGAGCGAGATTGCTAGTGTGCGATCGCTTGCGCCAGATTGTTCGCGCGCGATGAACTTCAGGCGATGCATACGCGCAGGAAGGCGACACGCAGCGCACGTCGATGACGCAGGGTGCATTAAGACGACCGTCGGCGCATGACGATGACACGCAGGAGTGTCCACGCCCCCGGAGGGGGGTGTCGAATCTCTAGCACTGAACCTCCGTGGACCGTCCCCCCAGTAGCGCATTTTTTTCCGCGAAATTCCCCTGGGGGGGGCAGATTTTTCTCGCTTCGCGTCGACGCCGAACGTATAATTGTCGCGTTGCTTTTCACGCGCGGCGAATCGGGCCGAAGCACTGCTGCATTCCGTTGAACTCTTGTCCGTGACAGCGTGACACGTGACACAACTCCAAGGATGGAGACCATGAAGATCAAGGACCGGATCACGGGACTGAAGCGCATCAAGGCCGCGGACCTGCGGCCGCATCCCCAGAACTGGCGCATCCACACGCAAGCGCAGCGCGAGGCCTTGCAGGGGATTCTCTGCGAGGTCGGCTACGCCGATGCGCTGATCGCACGGCAGTTGCCCGACAAGACCTATCAATTGCTCGATGGCCATCTCCGCGCCGAGACGACGCCGAATACGCGCGTGCCGGTGCTGGTCGTGGACTTGAATGACGACGAAGCCGCAAAGCTGCTGGCCTCGCTCGATTCATTGGCAGCAATGGCCGGCAGCGACCCAACGCAGTTGGATGCCCTGCTTGCCGGGTTGAAGACCGACAGCGCGGCCCTGTCAGCGATGTGGGAAGGCATGACGTCGAAGGTGGCTGAGGCGATCGCTCCGGCGGAGTTCAAGGAAATCGATGAATCCCTTGAAACCGCCTACTGCTGCCCGAAGTGCGGCTACCGGTGGAGCGGCTCGCCGGGCGGGGTGAGTGATGACGCAAACGGTGAAGCCCATGAAGGCAACTAAACAGCGCGCGACATCGCGACCCACGCAGATTGCGACACGGAGGCTTGCGCGTCGTGCTGCGCCGTCGAGCTCTGCCGAGCCCGCGAGGCGCTCAATCTCCGCGGCGATGGTGAAGCCGCCCTACCGCGTGCCGTCGATGGCCGAGATTGCGGCGGTGCCGGACAGCGGCTATCGCGCCATCTCGCTCTTCGCTGGCTGCGGCGGCAGTTGCCTCGGCTATCGGATGGCGGGCATTCGCGTGATCTGGGCCAACGAGTTCATTCCGGCCGCACGCGAGACTTACGCAGCCAACCATCCCGGCGCGGTGATGGATGCGCGCGACATTCGGATGATCAAGCCGGAGGAAGTGCTTTCGGCCATCGGCATGAGGGCGGGCGAGTTGGACCTGCTGGATGGCTCGCCGCCGTGTGCTTCGTTCAGCACGGCCGGCAACCGCGCGGAGGACTGGGGCAAGGTCAAGAAGTACAGCGACACCCAGCAGCGCGCCGATGACCTCTTCCACGAATACGCGCGCCTGCTCAAGGGGATCCAACCAAAGGTCTTCGTCGCCGAGAACGTCAGCGGGTTGGTGAAGGGAGTGGCCAAGGGCTACTACCTTGAAGTGCTCGCAGCGCTCAAAGCCTGCGGCTATCGCGTGGCGTCCCGCTTGCTCGATGCGCAGTGGCTGGGCGTGCCGCAGGCGCGCCAGCGGCTGATCTTCATCGGCGTGCGGAATGATTTGGGAATGGACCCCGTGTTCCCAAAACCGCTGCCCTATCGCTACAGCGTGCGCGAAGCGCTGCCGTGGATTGTGCGTGGCAAGTATGGCGCGAACTGGCGAACTGCCGATGCGCCCAGCCCGACCGTCTCGGCGTCGATGGCGCGGAATCCGGCGAACAACACGCAGGGGCTGGAACTGGTCGAGGCGATGCGCGGCGGTACGCGCCTGATCCACGACACGCGCGGCAACCGGCCGGCGAAGGACTTCACCGATGGGCCCTGCCCGACAATCACCGTCGGCGTCGATGGCTGCAACTCGTATCACTACCAGGTCGTCACGCCGCGCGAGTCAGGCGAACTCACCGCGCCGCACGTCGAATCCGAGAGCGACATCACCGGCTACGCCATCGGCAAGGAGTGGGATCGCCTCGGGGCGGGCCAGAAGGGGCGTTACCTCAACTTCATCAAGCCGCGCATCGACCGGCCGTGCCCGACCGTCACGCAGACCGGCGGCATCACCGGCGCTGCGAGCGTGGTCCATCCGACCGAGCGGCGCAAATTCAGCATCGCGGAGCTCAAGCGCCTCTGCGGCTTCCCGGATGACTTTCAATTGACCGGCAGCTACGCCCAGCAATGGGAGCGGCTCGGGCGGGCTGTGCCGCCGGTGATGATGTCTCACATTGCCCGAGCCGTCAGGGATGGAATCCTATGCAAACGGAAGTAATTCCTATCACACAAGCGCCCCCAACGACTCCGCGCGCGTTCAGCGACAGCAACTCGACCGCGTGCGCCACGATAGAGCCATCGCCAACACCCGAAGCGCCGCAGCGCAGCGACGTCAACGTGCCCGAGGCGATTGACCACGTTCAAGCTGACGGCCGCTGGTCGTTTAACGAGGAAGTCGCCCGCGTCTTTGATGACATGCTGGCCCGGTCGATTCCGCAGTATGACGTCATGCGCAAGGCCGTGTTCGATGTCGGCTGCCGGTATGTCCAACCGGGGACGGCCATCGTGGACCTGGGCTGTTCGCGCGGGGAAGCGCTCGCGCCGTTCATCGACCGGTTCGGGGCGCTGAACCGGTTCCTCGGCGTCGAGGTCTCGGCCCCGATGCTGGCGGCCTGCCGCCATCGGTTCAAGGGCTACATCGACTGCGGGGTGGTGGACATCCGTGACCTGGACCTTCGCAAGAGCTATCCACCGGTCGCCGCGAGCCTGACGTTGTGCGTGCTCACGCTCCAGTTCATTCCCATCGAGCATCGTGCGCGCGTGCTGCGCGACATGTATGACCGGACGGTCAAGGGTGGGGCGGTGATCCTCGTCGAGAAGGTGCTCGGCTCCTCGGCCGGGGTCGATGGCCTGTTGACTGAGGAGTATTACCGTCTCAAGGCCGCGCACGGCTATTCGTGCGAGGAGATCGAACGCAAGAAGGCGGCGCTGGAGGGCGTGCTGGTGCCGGTGGCTGCCAAGTGGAACGAAGACCTGCTCCACAGCGCGGGCTTCGGTCAGGTCGAGTGCTTCTGGCGGTGGATGAACTTCGCGGCGTGGGTGGCGGTGAAGTGAGTGGGATTGACGTTGTCGCTACACCGCGCGAAGCGATCCGGCGCGAGGGGACGCACCGCCATCTCGTGGCGCTTGGCGCGGCCGATGGAGCCTGACCATGCGCGGCCGCAAACCCATCCCGACGGCGATCAAGCGGGCGCGCGGCAATCCCGGCAAGCGGCCGCTGAACGACAACGAGCCCCAGCCAGCGCGGGCGATCCCGTTGTGTCCGGAGTTCCTCGATGAGGCGGCGCGCGGCGAGTGGCAGCGCGTGACGGTGCTGCTGGACCGAAGTGGCATCTTGAGCGAGATCGACGGAACTTTGCTCGCGGGTTACTGCCAGGCCTACAGCCGATGGCAGTACGCCGAGCGGCAGTTGCAGAAGTACGGGCCGGTGGTGCTCTCGCCGGACAAAAAGTTCCCGCTGCCCAGCCCGTACCTTGCGATCGCTAACAAGGCGCTGGAGCAGATGCACAAGTTCTGCGTCGAGTACGGCATGACGCCCAGCAGCCGCAGCCGGGTCACGACCGTCCCGCGGCGCGTGAGCAATCCGGAGGATCCGAAGAATCGGTTCTTTCCGACGTGAAGTGGATGGCAATGCATTGGCATAGCATGGTGTAGTTGCATGCACCAAGAGCAGAATCGATGAGTGATTGAAGGCACGCCAAGGGAGGGTCCTAGTCATGGCGCAACAGCGCAAGCCCGATGAACTGGACAGCATCATTCAATCGAGCCTCTTGGAATTCGCCGAGTGGATTGACCATCACGCATGGTTCGGGCGTGAGAAGGAAGCCGTGAGCCTCTATGTGCTTGGTTTCTTGCAGAAGCATTGTCGTCCGCGAACCATCCTGTCCGACGCCACACAAATCGGAATTGAAGTAGCCGTGCCGCAGATAGGCGACTCGGGGACAAGGCGAAGGTGCATGTCAACAAAGACCTAGTGATTTGGGGTAAGCCTGGCATGACGTGCTGGGACCGAATGCCTGCGCCAGACGAAAAGCTAGTGCCGAAAAACTGGCCGCTGCGAATCATCGAGTGGAAACGAGCCAAGTCGCACCGCGATGCGAGACGGGACTGCGAGTGGCTGCTAGATTTCTGTCGGCGCGCTCCGAAGTCGTTCTGCGGCTATTCCGTAGTGCTTGGCGCTGGCCAGGGTGAGGAGCGCATTCACTGTACTCGCGTCAGTCGTGACACCGTGCAGGAGAACTGGATTTGACCGTGGCTGACGCCGCGGCGCAATGATACGGCGATCCGCTGTGGGCAGGCACCGCTCCGTTCGCTCCGCTCACTGCGCTCCGCCCGCCCACAGCGTGTGCTGTGAACGGTGTTGGACTAACATAACAGGTGGACTAGGCCCTGTCTGAAAACTGAGTCATGCGAAGACATCGCTCGATCATGGCGAGTTTGAGCATCGCCAGGAAGCTGATGGCCAGCTTCTCGAATCGCATGGCGATGCGGCGACATTCCTTCAGCCAGCCCACGCAGCACTCGATGGTCGATCGTCTCCGATAGGCGCGGCGGTCAAAGTCCATTGGAATGCCGCGATGCCGCTGGCGCTGGTCCTCGCGCTGCGGAATCACCGGCTTGATCCGGCAGGCCCGCAGCCAGTCACGCACGCGCGGATAGCTGTATCCCTTGTCGCCGGCCAGACGCCGCGGACGTTGGCGCGGACGGCCCAGCGGCTGCGGAATCGCAATCCCGTTCATCACCGATTCGACCCGCGTCGATTCGTGAACCTGTCCGGCCGTCACCTCGGCGGTCAGCGGCAGGCCGCCACCGTCAGTGACCAGATGGAACTTGCTCCCGAATCCGCCGCGGCTGCGGCCCAATGCGTGGTCTTCCGGCTCCTCGGCGTGGCGTTCGAGACTTTTTTGTCAGCTCCGCCCGCGCAGCGCGCGGCCCGCACGTTCGAGCCATCCACGCACCACAGGTCCCAGTCAATTCGGCCGTCGCGGTCGAGCCGAATCTGCAACGCCCGCAAGACTTGGTCAAACACACCCGCGCTCCGCCAGTTCCGGAAGTAGTCGTACACCGTTTGCCACGGGCCGAACCGCTCCGGCAGATCACGCCAGGGTGCCCCGGTACGCAGAATCCAGAGCATGCCATTCAACATCGTCCGGGGATCGCGCGGCCGTCTCCCGACCGACGCCGCCTTTCGCGGTATCAGGGCTCTCACGAACTCCCACTGGTCATCCGTGACCTCGTGCCGTTTCATGCGTCAACCTCCTGTCGACGCTCCTTCTATCGACCGATTCCTGCATTTTCAGACAGAGCCTAATCCCCCTGCGGGGTTCGGGACCGTCTGACGCACGCGAGTGCGGCAGCGGCCCGTTCAACGCCAGCCCGGGCAGGGAGCTTGTCTGCGGTGACGCAGGCGACCGGCGCGATGATAAGCGTCGGCATTCCGTTTCAAGCGGCGGATGGTGAAAAGCTCAACTGCGAAAGGCGGGAAACCGCTTCTGGGTGAGATCGATCGGAGACGTGCCGAACTGCGATAGAAAGACCTTCGCTGACGGGTAAGGGGAGCTTCTAGATTCGTACCCCGAAATCGTTCGCCAACCTGGTGGACGAAACGATGTCGATGGTGGAAACCGTCGGCATACAGCGATGTGAGCAACCCATGCGGGAGAGACGCACATGGTGCTTCCAGGTCAAGCGACGTGAACGATCGATTGGAGACTGGTTCTAACCGGGGAAGGGCTCTGGCAGCCGGGGTGATGCCCGGTGCCCGCGTAATGTCACGCGGGTGCTTAAAACGCCGGAGTCTGGGAGCGGGGCCTCAGTAGGAGCACGCGGAAGCGTGGTGGCAAAGCGGCAAGGCAGTCGCGATGCCGTTCGAGTGCCAACGGGTGGTGCCGGGCACAAGATCGACGACGAAAGGGCCGACGAGCAATTTCCCATGTTTGCAGACGTGTCGGTGCGGCGCCGGGGCAGGAAAGATCCGCCCCGGCCCGCTATCGATGGGTCGGAAGACAGCCAATGCGGTCAAACGAGGACCCTCGGGAGAGGGCCGTCGTTTGGCAGCAGAATGACGATCCACAGACGGGGTGTACCCGCCAATGGATCGACGGTTTTTGCCCGCAACCGCTATGCGAACACGGTTGCGATGATCGTCGTGCGAGGCACGCCGATTTCCGGAATGAAGTCGGGAACTTGTGTGCATGAAGCACAACGATGAATGCGTGTTGCTACGTGTTGAGCAACTGCAATGAATGAATCTAGCGCGGGCTGCGTAAGCGGTGAAGTCGCAGGCGATGGAGCGACCAAATGCCTTATTGCGCGAGCACGGGCCGATTCAGACAAAGCAGGACTCACACGTAGCAAGCGAGGTAGTTCGTCGAAAGGAGGTGGTTTTCCGCGCGCTGAGCCGGGACATGCGGGGCGACCCGCAGGCACGGCGTGGAAGAGGATTTGGTTTCGAGCGAAAGGAGGTGATTCACATGGGTTGGTGGCGCACGGGGAGCGGCGGGGTCATCGGCGACAGTCCGGCTGACATCATCGACGAATTCGATGAGCGATGTTGGCCGGAAACGTCGAACATCCCGCCCGACGTGCGGGCGCGCATCGTGGCGTGCTATCAAGAGGATTGTGGCAGGGAGCCGACCGAGCAGGAACTCCGCGAACTGCTGGAGTTCTGCGGGCCGGGTCTGAAGGAGGATTGACGCTTGAACGAAAGGAGGTTTTCAAACGGCTTCGCGGGTTGTGCCAGAACAACCCGCCATTTTGAAGGAGGAAGGGAACGTATGGAATATCGGTGCGTAGCGACATCTGTCGCAGGCTTCGTCCAGCAGCTTGCCGTCGCGTACATCACACACGGCTACTGGTTCTATGTCGCTGGGGAGATTCCGGAGGGCAAAGATCCGGACGCCATCGATGCGAAGCTGATTGACCGGTACGGTATCGCCATGTCAAAGTGGGCGCGCTGCCGGCGAAAGAAGCAAGGCCTGGCGAACATGCAATACCTGCGGCACGAGCGATTCTTCGTGCTTCTGGCGACGAAGGGCTGGCACGAGTTCTTTGAGCGAGAGAATGCGTCAATTCGCGATGTGCGCCGTGCGCCGATTAAATTCGCCAGCTACAGTATCGGATGCCGTAAGGGGCGTGATGGGCAGTGGCATGCATCGGTGAGAATCTCGCCTGACCGTTACGAAGAGATCCGCCGTGTGGCAGTATCGGCTGTTTCTCGCGGCGACGTGGTGGCCGTCGACACAATGATCAGGTCGTTCATGTTTCCACGTTGTGCCACTATTCGCCGACAACTCGCGCAATTGGTCACAACGGTGAATCGGCATCGAAGAATCGCAGGACGGGAGATCATTTCGACAATCCATCAAGTAGGCGTGAATTGATGCTTGGCTCGATTTGGCCAAAATACACAAGACATAGATCAAATTTTTGGTGATCATAAACACTTGATACATAATAGTTACTGATCGCAATATAGCATGTGCAGTACCAATCTTATAAGAACACGCGAGCATATTTTCTTGACCGGTTGAATTGTGACGCTATCATGCGCAAGTATGATGCGTGCGATACGTGACAAATCCGCTGGTGCCGACTACCCCGACCGGATTCGGCGTCTCCGCGAAAAGCTGGGCCTGACCCAAGTCGAACTTGCGGAACAGCTCGGTGTTTCGTTTGCTTCCGTTAACCGCTGGGAGAACGGACAGGCGAAACCAGGCGCGCTAGCATGGCAGCAACTTCTGCGGCTTGAATCTTCAGGGGTGGGCGGCGCCGGTGCCATGCCTGGCATCCGAGAGCACTCGACGCCTGCCAACCCTACTACGGACTTTCTTACGTCGCCTGACCGGGTGAGGCTATTCGCCGAGGCTGAGCGACTCTCATTCGGCCATCTCTTCAATCCGACATTCGCCACAGAAATCTCGCTCATCGATCCGCTGCCGCACCAGCGCATTGCTGTGTATGAGCACATGCTTCCGCAGCCGCGCTTGCGGTTTCTGCTCGCGGATGATGCCGGTGCTGGCAAGACGATCATGGCGGGACTGTACATCCGCGAAATGTTGGCGCGGCGCCTCATTCGGCGCGTCCTCGTTGTGCCACCTGCGGGGCTGGTTGGAAACTGGGAGCGGGAGCTTCGCACGCTCTTTAGTCTGAATTTCAAGGTCGTTCGCGGCGCTGACGCACGTATCGACAACCCATTCGCAACGGCCGAAAGTGATCACCTGATTTGCAGCGTGGATACGCTCGGTGGGGATCGCATGTTTGGGCGGCTGCAAGAACAGTCGGTCGAGCCATACGACCTAGTGATTTTTGACGAGGCGCACAAGCTGTCCGCGGACCGCGAGGCTGATCTCTCAGTCCGGCGTACGGACCGCTACAGGCTCGCGGAGGCGCTTGCGGGAATTCACACCGGAGACGTACGCTGGTCGCTTCGATGGGCGGCGCAGCACCTCCTGTTGCTCACGGCGACGCCGCACATGGGGAAGGACTTTCCGTACTACTGCCTTTGGCGGCTGCTTGAACCGGAGGTTCTGCCGACCGTCGACGCATTCAACGCTTACCCGCGGGACGCGCGAGCAAAACGATTCATCCGGCGAACCAAGGAAGAAATGGTGCATTTGGATGGTCGACCGCTGTATCCGACGCGCGAATCGAGCACGCTCAGCTTCGACTTGACCCAAGGCGGCGTCAGCGAGCAAGCGTTGTACGACCAGACGACGGCCTACATGACCGCTTTCTACAACCGTGCTCAGATTCTAAACCGCTCCGCCGCGCGACTCGCTATGAGCGTGTTTCAGCGACGATTGACCAGTTCGACCTACGCGCTAATGAGGTCATTCGAACGGCGCCTTGCTCGTCTGGATAACTTTATCTCGGAGCTGCGCGCGGGGCGCGTAACGCCGGAGCAAATGCTCGCCGCTCAGCGGCGGCTGGACGAGCTGGAAGATCCGTTCGACAGCACAACCGCCGACGACGATGCGAATGACGAGGGGCAGGAGCGGCATGAGATCGCGGAGGAAAAGCTGCTTCAGGCGATCGTTTACACATCCCTTGGCGAGCTTGAGGCAGAGCGCGCGGAAGTCGGGCGACTGCTAAGCCTCGCCGAAGCCGTCCTCGCCACTGGGCACGAATCGAAATTTGAGAAACTACGGGAGATTCTGACAGACCCGAAGTTCCGGGACGAAAAGCTCATTGTATTCACCGAACATCGCGACACGCTGGAATGGCTAGGCCAGCGGCTCGAAGCCCTCGGGTTCACCGACAAAATCGCCTTCCTGCACGGGGGCATGGACTACAAGGTGCGCGAGCGGCAAGTCGAACAATTTCGGAAGCCAGACGGTGCGCAATACCTCGTGGCCACCGACGCGGCCGGCGAAGGAATCAACCTGCAATTTTGCTGGCTGATGGTGAACTACGACATACCCTGGAACCCCGCTCGTCTCGAACAGCGAATGGGGCGCATTCACCGCTATAAGCAGCAACACGATCCTGTCATCATCGTGAATCTTGTCGCCGGAAAAACGCGCGAAGGCCGCGTGCAGGCCACGCAGCTCCGCAAGTTGGAAGCGATGCGCCGGGAACTCGGCTCCGACAAGGTCTTTGATGTCATCGGCCGCACGTACGAAAACGTGTCCATGACCGCGCTGATGGCGCAGTGCCTGACGGAGGAAGGCGCGTCGGAAGCCGAGAGGAAAATCGAGGGCACGCTGACAAGGGAGCAAATCGAGGCTTTGGAGGCACGTGAGAAGCGACTGTTCGGTGACGGCGGTGATGTGAAGCGGGAACTGCCACGGCTGCGCGACGAGGCGCAGGTCGAAGCGTTTCGCCGACTCCTACCAGGATATGTGCGTGGCTTCGTCGAGCGTGCCGCCGCGCAGCTGGACTTCAGCATTGAGGGTGATCTCGATGGCTTCTTCGCTCTGCGACCGGGACGGACGGCGGGGCTCGATCTGCTCTGGTCGGTGCTTGAGACCTACCCCGAAGAAGCGCGCGAACGGCTGACAATTCACCGGCCTAAAGACGCGGACGACGCGATCTTCCTCCATCCGGGTGAGCCGCTGTTCGAGCGACTGCGCGCGGTCGTGCTCGATCGGTTCGCTGCCGACGCTCGGCGTGGTGGCATCTTCATTGATCCCACGGCGGAGCGAGCCTACATCGTGCATCTGCTGGAGCTCAGCGTCGTACGCAGGGCGGCGTCGGCCACTGGGGCTGATGTTGACGCCGAAATGTTGGAATGCCGCCTGGTCGGCCTTAAGGACGAAGCCGGCGTAATCGAGGAATGCCCCGTCGAGTATCTCCTGCTGCTCCGCGGGAGCGACCGATTCCCGCCCGAGTTTGCCCGCGTTGCGATGGCCGCGGATGAGTCGATGATCCGCACAACGCAGTATGCAACTGAAAAGCTGGCGGAGCCGCTTGCCGCCGCCCGACAAAGGGCGCTGCTCGACTCGCTCGCCGAGCGCGAAGAGTTCCTCATGCGGGGTTACAACTCCCAGGATGCGGAGTTGGCCAGTCACCGGGCCCGCTTGACTGACCGTGTTCGCGCCGGCGACGCCAAGGCGCGCGCGGCTGTGGAAGCCATCAAGCAACAGCAGCGGACGCTCGCCGACCGCCGGGATGCGGCCGTCGCAGCGCTGCGGGCCGAACCGGCTGAGATCGTGCCCGGCGAGATTCGATTCCTCGCGCACGCCTTGGTAGTTCCGTCGAGCGATCCCGAAGACCGCAAGCGTCACGATGGCGAGGTCGAGGCGGTCGCCATGCAGGTCGCCACAGCGTACGAGCAGGCACTTGGGGCGACGGTCCGAGATGTATCGACGCCGCCGAAGGCGCGGGCCGCCGGCCTGTCAGACAGTCCGGGCTTCGACCTGCTCTCCATCCACCCAACGGGCGAACGGCGGGCAATCGAGGTGAAGGGTCGCGCCGCCATCGGCGACGTGGAAGTTACCGAGAACGAATGGGCTAAGGCCTGCAACCTGCGTGACGGCTACTGGCTCTATACCGTGTTCAATTGTGCGTCGCAGCATCCGCAGATTACGCGGGTGCGCGACCCGTTCAAGAAACTCCTGTTCCGTGCCAAGGGTGGCGTCGTGATTGACGAGAACGCTATCTTCGCCGCGGCGGAATCATAGAGACCGTTTCCGGTCAGATTGGAGGTTGGTCATGGCGGACGCCCCAAAGTTCGCGCTCCCTACGAGTGGATCCGAAGTTGTATCCAAGATTCTGCACGCCTATGCGCTTTGCGGCGACAAGCCAGCAAGCCTTGACGATGTCGCGGCCAAGGCGGGAATGAACAAAACGCTCCTGTCGGCAAACCACGGATTTCTCGTAGGGCTTGGGCTTGTGAGCGGAGGCAGGTCAAAGTCGCTCACCGATGAAGGCCGGGCGCTTGCGATCGCAATCGGTCACGGTCTGGATCAAGATGAAGCCGCAGCTTGGCGGAAAGTTCTGCGCACCGCCCCGGCAACGCGAAGTGTCCTGGAAATGATCCGAGTGCAGAAGTCTGTGCCGTCTGACGCCCTAGGGGGCAAGATTGCACAATCACTCGGTGAACCCAATTCGTCGGCGACAAAGACCGGAACGAAGTGCTTAATTGAAATTCTCACTCGTTCTGGAATGCTCCGCGAGACTGCCGGATGCTCTGTCAGAGGCGCCGCCTCCGAGCGAGGCAACGCCGCCAAAGGCGGAGCAAACACTCACGGGCGTGGTTGACAGCAGCACCGCGCTGCCCACTCGTGATCAGGTGGCCAGAGTGACGGGGACCGTGTCCAACATTCCGATCCACGTGAACATCGAACTCCATTTGCCGGCTGCATCAGACCAGGCGGTCTATGACGCGCTCTTTAAGAGCATTCGCGAGAACTTGCTGAGCTAAGCACATGGACGACCTCGCTCTCATTCGAACTATCGCGGATCGCGCTTCTCGCTGGCGTGCGCAACAGTCTGAGGGATATGCGATTTCCAAAGGGCCGGAACGCGTACCCGAAGTCAGCGAGCTTCGCGGCGAGCTTCGAGCGCTTGGCGTAACTGAATTCAAGTACTTCTCGGAGGGACTCGACTGCATTCAATATGCGCAGGCCCCACGAGCGGCCATTATTCTCGGGTGGACCGGCTTCATCGACCTTCTCCAGAATCGCATCGCACGTGACGGCTTTGTCGGCTTGAATGCGATCCTCAAACTGGACTTTCACGGCGTGTACAAGAAGGTCTCTCAGGTTAAGTCGAAAGACCAGCTCTGCGAGCACTTTGATGATGCGCTTTTACTTTCGGCTGGAAGAAAACTCGATCTTTATAAGAAGCATGTGTGGACGCAACTCGATGCGATGCGTGATGAACGGAACAACTGCGCTCACGTAGAGGAATACGCCGTAACCGTTCGCATCGCCCTTGGTTTCTACGCGAAGCTCATACAGTACTTGCCGTACACGCTGTGATTGAGAGTTACGACAAATGCGGAGATGGCTAAATGGCTGGTGAAATCGAAATCGTTGGTCCGCGAGACCTTGCGACGCGAGCAGACAGTTTCTCCATGGGTCTAACCAAGTTCTTGGCCGACCTAGCGCTCCCCTCGGAGGGCATTCTGGTCAATCTTGCTGAGCGCGCACAGGTCATCAACAACCTACCCGCCGCAATCGACCCGCTCGACGGAGCTAAGAGACTGTCGGCGCTTTACGTGTCGAAGTTCATTGCGGCGGCGGCAGCCGGATTATTCGATGCGGCCTTGAATTACCTTTGGGACGAGACGATTCATAATCTTCGCGACAAGGTCGCGCGATTCGACCTCGCATACTTCTTCGATACGGTCCTGACCGACCCCTCTACGCGATCAAAGTTTAGGGACGAATCCGACCTCGCAAAACTGGATGACTGGCAACTTGTAAAGGGTTGCCGTGAGACTGGAATCATCACCGACATTGGATTCCGGCACCTGGACTACATTCGCGACATGCGGAACTACGCGAGTGCCGCACATCCAAACCACAACGAGCTTACTGGGCTGCAACTGGTGTCGTGGTTGCAGACGTGCATTCGAGAGGTGCTTGGCCGTGAACCAGAGGGTCCCGTAGTCGAAGTGCGGAAGCTGCTTCACAGCCTGCGTTCCGAGACGCTCACCAAGGACGATGTGCCGCCCATTGAGGCAGCCGTCGAGCACTTGCCGCCGGACCTGGCGCGCAGCTTGATGAGATCTCTAGTCGGCATGTTTTGCGACACACAACTCGCAGCTACAACCCGAACGAACATCATGCTCGTGGCGCCGGGTGTATGGGGTGTCACAGACGACGACGGGCGACACGAGGTCGGCTTGAAACAAGCCACACTGTCCGCAAACGGTGAGGCGACTCGCGCAAAGCTCGCGCGCGAGTTCCTAGAGCATGTTGGCGGACTCCCATATTTGCCGACCGACGCATTGGCTGTCGAGATGGGAACTGCCGTCGATGCGTTGAACGCGGCCCACGGAGGGTGGAACAATTTTCACACCGAAGCCGGACCTGCGCGAATGCTCCGCAATCTGGTTCCCCAAAGCGGTGTCATTCCGCGATCCGTGCTGCAAAAATTAGTTAAAACGGTGACGATGTGCCGCATCGGAAATGGCTATGGCGTGTCTTGGGCCGGGACGGGCACCTACGACGAAATCATCGCATTGTGGACGAACGATGCGGCGAAGGCATTTGTAAACTTGCTCAATGACGCAGAGTTCACTTCAAGGGCGCGCCTCGGTTCCTGCGCCGCGCGTTTTAAGGAGATTGCACAACGATTGCTCGACCAAGTCACGACACCGGCAATCAAGAGAGTACTAGAGGCCATCGTTGCGGCTGACAATGCGGTTGTGTCGAAGCTTGGAAACGTAACGGATTTCAAAAACCTGCTTGCAAATGTGCGAGCGTGACGGCTTGCCGTCCGATGGGAGTTCGCGATTTCACCTGATCCGACACAACTTGACGCACGAATTCATCCGGACGTGGAACAACTTCGTCGCCGGGCGCTGGAAAGCATTCAGCTCGCGATTGAGTTGTTCAATCGGCCGCATGAATGCGCGCGCCCGGAGGCGGTGCTCATTCTGCTGCATCACAGTTTCGAGATGATGCTCAAGTCGCTGATTGTTGACCGGACCGGCACGGCCTTCGACGAGGAACGCGGGTTTTCGTACACGTTTGACACATGTCTTCGGCTGGCGGCCGAGCAACTCGGTCTTATCGACAAAGATCAGCGGCAGTTTGTCTCGATGCTCGACAATCTCCGCGATCATGCGATGCATTACTATCAGGATATCTCCGAGCCCATGCTCTACATCTTCGCGCAGGCGTCGGTTTCGCTCTTCAATGAGCTGATCCGAAAGGCGACCGGCATGGGGTTGCTCGATTTCTTGCCGGGCCGTGTGCTACCCATCTGCTCGATCCCGCCCCAGCAGCTTGGGCGCGTTCTTGACGATGAGTTCACCCGCTTGCGCGAGCTTTTACGACAACGTGATCTGCCCAAACAGCGCGCGATTGCGATGTTGCGGCCGCTGATGGCCTTCAAGATCAATCCAGCGGAACAACAGCGACGAATGACACCGGCAGAACTGGAGGTCGCGCTTGAGAATTTGAGTGCTTCGGAAAGCTGGCGCGTCGCCTTCCCGGAAATCGCGAAGATCGAGTTCACGTCGGACGGCGACGGTATTGCGATGGGTTTCAAGATCGCGAAGGAGACGCCGGAAGCCCTCGCAGTCCGCGTTCTGAAGCCGGATGATCCCGAGCCGCCGGCTGGATTTATCATTCAGAAAGAAATCAACATTTTCGACAAGTTCAACATGGGGCTACTTCAATTGGCCGCCAAGCTCGGTATCAGCGGACCGCGCACGCTGGCGATGGTTCGCCAGTACGGCCTCGACAAAGATGATGAATCGTTTCGCGAGTTGAAGATCGGCTCATCACTCTACAGGCGCTACAGCAAAAAGGCGCTCGATGTCCTGCGGGAGCAGCTTCACACAGTGGAAGAGTGCTGGAAAAGCCACGGGTATGCGCTGACGCATCCGAAGGGAAAGAAGAAATGACGACGGGTGAATTAATCGAAGAACTTGTGTCGGCCCTCAACGGGAAGTTGAGCCGCGAAGAGGTAGAGCATCATGTTAGGTTTGGGCGAGGGCATGGATATCCTGATTGTTGCATTAGGGCGTTCGTGCTCGCGTGCGGCCAGTCATTCGACACGAAAGATAGGCGATACATCACCGTCGCCGGGCGACGGTTGTGCAGTGAGTGCAAGGCGAGGATTGTTGAGCAGGAGTCAGTTCCTCACGTAACACGCGCGATGGATATTGAGGAGGCCTTCTCGGGGCTCCGCACGCGTGTGAACGATATCGTAAATGAACGGCGGAAAGCCCAGCCGGATAACGCGAAGATCGACGAGCAGTTTTCGGAAATCAAGAAATGGGTCAACAAGATTTGCGTACTTCGAACCACGCCGATCGATGAAGGAAGCAAATCATGAGCAACGACAAACGCCTCATCGAAGTCGCCTTTCCGCTCAAGCAGACCTCGCTGGACTCCGTCCACGAGAAGAACGTTCGCCACGGGCACATCTCCACGCTGCACATCTGGCCTGCGCGGCGGCCGTTGGCGGCTTGTCGGGCGGCGTTGATTGCGACGCTGCTGCCGGACCCCGGCACGCCGGAGCTGCGCAAGGCGCTGTGCGAGAAGATCGGCGGCAAGGTCGTGAAGGTCGTCAAGCGAAAAAAACTGCCGAGCGGCAAGGTCGAGGACAAGGTCGTCGAGGAGACCGTCGGTGGCATTCTGCACTGGGGCCGCGAGACGGAGAACAAGGCCGACGTGGATTGGTTCCGCGAGGAGATCCGCAAGGCCTACGGCGGGCGGGCGCCGAAGGTGCTCGATCCGTTCGCGGGCGGCGGGGCCATTCCGCTGGAGGCGATGCGGCTGGGCTGCGAGGTCACGGCCATCGATATCAACCCGGTTGCGTGGTTCATCCTGAAGTGCACGCTCGAATATCCGCAGAAGCTCGCCGGCCAGAAGCGGCGGCTGCCGGACTTCGCCCTGCGCGACGCTGAGTTCATGGAGGAGTTCTTCAAGGCCCACGGCTTCAAGAAGGCGCAGATCCGCACGTTTCTGAACGATCTCGGCCTGACGGCCACGGATTATTCGCCGCCCCTTCCGGGGATGTTGGGGCAAAACGTTGATTCGTCGTTTCTGGAGGCCGACCTGGCCTGGCACGTGCGGGCATGGGGCCGCTGGGTGCTGGCCGAAGCGCGAAAGGAGCTGGCCCGTTTCTATCCGACGTACGCCGACTATCAACCGCTCGAAAATGTCGAGGAGTGGCGGGAGAAGCACCCGAAGCTGGTGCGCCCGATGCGCCTCGTGCCGCTCAAGGACGACGGCACGCCGGATATCGACGCGCTGAATGAGGAAGTGCTTAAGCAGGCGTTTGCGAAGGACAAGAAGTTCTGGGGCAAAGACGCGGAGAGCCAAAAGTACCGCAAAGAAGCGACGGAGGCCTTTTTCAAGAACAAGTCCAATCCGCGTTGGGTGGCCAAGCCGACCGTCGCGTACCTGTGGGCCCGGACGGTGCGGTGCAAGAACTGCCGCGCAACCATCCCCCTTCTCAAGACTCGATGGCTGGCGAAGCGGGAGAAGAAGCGCGTCCTCCTGACGATGGAGCCGAATTCTGACAGGACCGGAGTGGCATTCAGCGTGGAATGCAGAGTTCCTGCTGTGGGCGGCAACAACGCGCAAAAACGAGAGCATGATCGAAGTGTCGGTGCGGGGACGATGAGCCGTGCGGGAGCATGGTGCCCATGCTGTGGCAAGCCCGGCACCGTCGCGATGGAGATGGAGGACATGCGACAAGAAGGTCTAAACGGCCAACTCGGTGCCGTGATGACCGCTGTTGTTCTGGACGGGCCTGATGGGAAAGAATATCGAAGACCAACTGACGAGGAACTCGAAGCGGCGGATTTGGCTGCGGTCAACCTAGATAGCGCTTTTGCGGCCGTGCCATTCGGGGTTCCGGGCGAACCCATGCCCACCAAGGACGCGCTTGGCATCCGCGCACCGCTTTACGGATTCAATGAGTGGCGAAAGCTGTTTACCCAACGGCAATTGTTTGCGCTGGCCACCCTTGTGAACTCTACGCGAAATGCACGGTTGGTGCTCGCCAATGAAAACTACTCCGACGTGTGGAAAGAAGCATTGGCTTGTTATCTTGCGGACGCTGTGGATCGGGTAGCAGATTATGGCTCGATGGTCACTCATTTCCAAACGAAGGCAGAATTCATTGTTAATACATTTCAACGATTTGCATTGCCGATGAATTGGGACTTCACCGAGGTAGCTCCACTTTCAGGCTTGACCGGTAGCTATCAGAGTGCGGTTGCATGGGTTGCGCTCGTTATTAACCATGTAACGAATGCGTCCGCGGCAGCGATGGCGCCCCATATATTCGCGAAGTCAGCAAAGACCTTGAATAATTCGGGCGAGTTCGATGTCGTATTGACGGATCCTCCGTATTACGACGCGATCCCATACTCCGATTTGATGGATTTCTTTTACGTGTGGCTGCGACGGTCCGTCAGCGGCCTCAGCCCATCGTTTGATGCTTCCTTCAAGAGTTCCCTCGGCCCGAAGTGGGACGCAGCAACAGACGACGGTGAATTGATCGACGACGATAGCAGGCACGATGGAAACAGAAAACAGTCTCGCGATTCATACGAGAGTGGAATGGCGCGAGTGTTTGAGCTGTGCCGTGCTGCACTCAAGCCTGAAGGACGACTGGTCATTGTATTCGCTAACAAACAGCCCGCGGCATGGGAGACACTAGTATCCGCGATCATTCGCTCTGGGTTCGTTGTCGATGGCAGTTGGCCCATTCGGACTGAGATGGGGAACAGAACGCGCGCGCTCACGTCGGCTGCCCTCGCATCGTCAGTCTGGCTGGTTTGTAAGAGGCGTTCGGAGACCGCTCGACCCGGCTGGGACAATACGGTGCTAGGAGAAATGCGCTCGCGCATTACCGGTCAATTGCGGTCCTTCTGGGACGCCGGTATCGACGGGCCTGACTTCGTGTGGGCAGCAACCGGGCCGGCGATGGAGGCGTTCAGCAAGCATCCGTTTGTGAAGAAAGCCGACAGCCCGGGTGAAACGATGAGCGTGTCGGAGTTTCTGCGGGCGGTCCGCCGAATCGTCGTCGATTTCGTCGTCGGCCGCGTGCTGACCGAGGCAACCGGCGTGGAGACGGACACCGATACAGCAGCGACGCTGGACGACGTGACCACCTACTACCTGCTGCACCGGCACGACTTCGGTATGGACGATGCGCCAGCCGGGGCGTGCATCCTGTACGCCGTGTCGTGCAATCTGTCGGAAAGCGACCTGGCAGACAAGTACGACCTGCTGGTGCGGTCGGGCGGCGTGGATAAGGACGACGATGGCGAGGCGGACGAAGGCGACGCCGACGCGGAAGGCGATGCAGAGGAAGGCAGCGGCAGCACGTTCAAGCTCAAGGCGTGGAAGCAGCGCAAACGGCCGGGGATGGGCGTTGATCCGCTGGCGGAAGCGACGCGGTCGCGGCGGCTGCGTGAGGAAGCCCAGCCTCGGCTCATAGAGGATACACAACCCGTTGAGTCGGCGCCGGCGGCGCCGAAAATGATGCCGCTGATTGATCAGGTCCACCGGCTGATGCACCTGTGGAAGGCCGGCGACGTGACCAAGGTCGATCTGTACCTGGAAGACCGCGGTCTGCGGCGGAGCGAGTTGTTCAAGCAGCTCTTGCAAGCGTTGATTGAGCTATCGCCGGAAGCGAGCGAAGAGCGAAGTGTGCTGGAGAGCATCAGCAACCACGTGCAGGCGCGGGGAATGAAGGCGGCTGGAACGGCGGCGTTGCCGTTTGTCGAGATAGTCGAAGCGGACGCGGATTGAGCACCTGGAGCATCTACAGATGTCGATAACTGACCGTCATGTCGATCAAGCGTATTCCGACCACAAGGGGACTTGCGGCGGCGTTCGCCAGGACTACTTCGGCCTGCTCTACTTGGAACAAGAATTCGGGTTGTCGCGGGAACAGGCGGCGGTGCAAGTGGCGTTTGGCGGCAATGATTACGGCATCGATGGATTTCATTTCGACCGCGAAAAGCGGAATCTGTACCTGTTCCAGTTCAAGTACTCCGATTCGCATGCGCAGTTCAAACAGTCTTTTCAACGCCTGATCGATGCCGGGATGGAACGCATCTTCGGCGCCGCCACGCAGGACCAGCAGCTCAACCAGCTCTTGCAGCAAATCAAGAGTTGCATCATCGAGAACGAGGCAATCATCGATCGGGTGTGCATCCACTTCGTCTTCACGGGGGACCCTGCCGAAGCGGAGCGGAGTCAGGTGCTCGACAAGCTGCGCGAGGACTTGGAGAACAAGAAATTCCTGATAGATCAATCGCTCGGTCGCCCCATCACGCTGGTCATCGAATTTCGCTCTGCTCGCACGCGCAAGGTGGGCTCGGCATCACATCAGCGCAAGACGAATACTTTTCCCGTTCATCTCACTGAGACGCCGCTATCCCGTGTCGGACCGGACGGGGAATTCATGAATGTGGCATTTGTGAGGCTGATGGATTTACACGAAATGCACCAGCGGATGGGGCAGCGGTTCTTTGAGCGGAACATCCGCGCCGCTCTGTCCGAAGAGCAGGCCGTGAATCGCTCCATATCGCAGGCCTTCAAGCGGATCGTACTGGACGACAAGGACGCTCCAAGCGTTTTTGCGTTCAACCATAACGGCGTCACGTTGTCAGCTGAAGCGCTCGAAAAGGAGGATGGATACCACAAGATTACCGAGCCGAGATTGCTTAACGGTGCGCAGACCGTCACGACGCTGGCCCGTTTCTTGAAAGCTAATGAAGGCAACCAGCGGCTGACGGAGCGACGCGACGTGCTTGATGAAATACACGTACTGTGCAAAGTCGTGACGAAGGCAACGCCGGAATTCGTGACGACTGTCACGATCAACAACAATCGGCAGAATCCTGTCGAACCGTCCAGCTTGCACGCCAACGACATGATTCAGCTTGAGCTTCAGGACAAGTTCCGTGACGACCTGGGCATTTATTACGAGCGTCAAGAAAACGCGTTCGCGAATCTAAGCGACGATGACCTGGAGGGGCAAGGGATCACAGAATACAAGGCAATCGAGTTGCGACGTCTTGCGCAGACGTTCGTCGTAACGGATGGAGATATTGACAAGCTGTCTCGACTCCGAGAAGTGTTCGAGGATGACCGGCTCTATTCTCAAGTCTTTTCCGATTCTCGGCTCAAGGCTGATGCCCGAAAAATCGTGCTCTGTTACAAAGTGCAATTTCGCTTGCGGCGCCTATTGAACGACATCGTCGACAAGGGCGTGAACAAGTATGCGTACATGCACCGTGCCCGCAATTTGCTCTGGGCGCTACTTTGCCAAGGGCTGCTCAACGAATCGGACGTTGAGGGCTTGGCTGAGGACTTTGGCAAGGGATTGAGTCTTGAAGCGAACTACACGGAACGTCTTTCCAAACTCGCAACAACACGGTGCCGCTTTCTGATCGACGATGTTGTCAAGGAAAAGCCCTACGCAGCGAAGGCTGCGGAAGGAAACGTCAGCTTCCTGCGAACGAACGCAGTATACAAACGATGTATGGAGGTCGCATACAAGCGCTGGAAATGGGTTGAGAAGAAGCTCAGGTAAGGCTTCGAAACGTTCCATGATTCAGGCGCAGGTCAGCGCGACCGACTTTGAACGCAAAGGGATGTGAGCAATGAGCAGCGGAAAAACGCCGTGGAAAGCGTGGCATGAAGTGGTCAAGCTGCGCGAAGATGTTCGTACGGGCGAGCTGGCGATGAACGAATTCGCCGCCGACCTCTACGATGTCGTGCTGCAAAGCGGTAAACGGCGCACGTATGAGGATCCGAAGGAGTTCTTTGCGCTCACATACCCAACCACAAATCTGCGCGATCTCTGCAAAGACGTCGTGCTTCGATTGGCGGGGAAAAACCAGAAGGCGATTCGCCAGCTTGAGTTGACGTACGGCGGCGGCAAAACTCACACGCTCATCACGCTCTACCACTTAGTCAACGATCCGGCAAAACTCCCCGACCTACCTAGCGTTAAGGAGTTTCAGGCTCACATCGGGATGACGCCTCCACGGGCGCGCGTTGCTGTCTTACCCTTCGACAAGCTGGATGTCGAGAAGGGTATGGAAGTGCTCGGCCCGACAGGCAAGAAGCGTCGCCTACGGCAGCCGTGGAGCGTCTTGGCGTGGCAGATTGCTGGTAGCGCGGGAATCAAGCTGTTGAACGCAGACGATAAGGATGAGGAGCGGGATTCCGCTCCGGCGGAACCGCTGCTGGTCGAGTTGCTAAAAGCTCCAGAAAAAGACGGCCTTGCGACACTTGTCCTAATCGACGAAGTGTTGATGTATGCCCGCGAGAAGGTCGGAATGGACCCGGCTTGGCGTGACCGCTTGGTCAACTTTTTTCAGTACTTGACGCAGGCAGTGACGAAAGTCGATCGCTGTGCAATTGTCGCGTCGCTTTTGGCGACCGATCCCAAGAAGAGCGACGAACTGGGCAAGGCAATGCAGGACGAGTTGTACGCGATCTTTCGTCGTGAGCGAGAGGAAGGCGTGCAGCCGGTGCTGAAGGAGGATGTCGCAGAAGTGCTTCGCCGGCGGTTCTTCACGCCAGAGTCAATCCAGGACAAGGAGGCATTTCGTCAGGCCGTTTTCGCGGGCTTGAAAGGCATCATCGATCTCGACGACGAAACGAAGAAGGGGCAGAAGAAGGCCGAAGAGCGATACATCGCGAGCTATCCGTTTCATCCTGATTTGACGGAAGTGCTGTACTCGAAGTGGACACAGCTTGAAGGATTTCAGCGGACCCGCGGTGTCCTGCGCACATTTGCCTTGGCACTTAGGGATTCCGAAAAGTGGGACCAGTCGCCGCTGGTTGGCCCAAACGTGTTCTTACACGACGCCGGCAGAGACGGAATTTCAGAGGCGTCCCGCGAATTGACGAGTGTCGCGACCTCCGAAGTGTACGAGGGGAAGCGACAAGAATGGACGGCGATTCTGCAAACAGAACTCGCCAAGGCGCGAGAGACGCAGGATGACTATCCGGGGCTAAAGCACAGAGAAATTGAGCAAGCGGTATTCGCGACGTTTCTGCACTCACAGCCAATCGGTGCAAAAGCGCTGCTGCGTGACCTGCTGGTGCTGATCGGAGCCACGCGACCGGACAAGATTGAATTAGAAAAGGCGCTGCGGCAGTGGTTCGACCGGTCGTGGTTCCTCGACGAATCGGCCGACGCCGAAGTGAAGCCGACGAATGGCACAAAGCCGCTTCCGATCTCCTGGCGGCTCGGCTCGAAGCCCAATCTGCGGCAAATGCACGCCGACGCCTGCACGCGCGTGCCGGATGAACTCGTGGAAATGCGATTGATCGAAGACATCCGCAAACTAAAAAGTCTCACCGCCGGCGCGTCCGGCGCGGGAGCGAAGGTCCATCTCTTGCCTGACAAGCCAGCCCAGATAGAAGACGATGGCGACTTCCACTACGCGGTGCTCGGTCCGAACTTCGCGTGCGAATCAGGGAAACCTGCTGCAGCGAGGCATTTCATCGAAGAAACGACCAGTGCCGAACGTCCTCGCAAAGAGCGCAACGCAGTTGTCCTAGCGGTTCCATCGCGCGACGGTTTGGTTGGCGTAAAAACCGCCATCAAGGAGTACTTGGGATGGGAGACGGTTCGAGACACGCTGAAGCGTCAAGGCCAGGAGCTTGATCCGATTCGGCAGGCGATGTTGCAGGGCTACATCGACGCCAGTAACAAGCGGATTCCCGGCACGCTTCAACAGGCCTACTGCATCGTCGTCACGGTAAATGAGAAGGACGAGGTGCAAGCATTCAAGATACAGGTCGGCGATGATCCGTTGTTTCAGACGATCAAAGGCGACAAGCGGTCACGTATTCAGGACACAGCGATCAGCGCGGACGCAATTCTGCCTGGGGGACCGTACGACCTTTGGCGCGACGATGAAGACGCGCGACGCGTGAAAGACCTCGTGGGGGCATTCGCTCGATTTGCGCGCTTGCCAAAGATGCTCAATCGAAAGGCCATCCTGGACACAATCGTCGCCGGCTGCGCCGAGGGAGTATTCGTCGGAAAGCTGACGCGGCCGGACAAGTCGATTCGTACTTTCTGGAGGCAGCGGCTGGATGAGGGTGTGCTGGACGATTCGGGATTGGAGCTTGTTCTTCCCGAGAGAGCCGAGCTTACCGAGCTGGCGCCGGCGATGGTCTATCCGCAAGCGATCAAAGAGCTGTGGGACGCGCCGGAGCTGACGCTGAAACGTGTCCACGACTTTTTCTCGGGTGGCCGAACGATGAAGGTGAGCCGGGGCGGGTACGAGGAGCCGATTGCAGTGCCACGTGTCGCGGCGCCCATCGTTGATTCGGCGGTGACGGCCGCCATTCGTGACGGGAAGTTGTGGCTCACTTCGGGGCCGGCCAGCTTTCTCGCCGAGGAGGTTCCCGCGGGGCTGCTCGGAGACGACGCGGTCGTACAGGCGCCTCCGCCGCCGATTCCTCCGCTTGATGTACTTCCTCAACGCACGCCAGCCGCGTGGACGGATAATGCAGCGACTGGTCAGCGTCTCGCGGTCGCGATTTCCGAGCGAATTGGGAAAGTCATGCCATGGGTGACGGTACGCGACGCGATTGAAGGCGCTTTGCGTGCTCGGATGATCGAACGTTTGCCTGACTCGGGTCCGTGGCCTTGCGACTATGCCGGTTCGCCAAATCTCCGGCTCCGCGTCGCCGTGGGTGGGCCAGTTCCGAGCGGGCCGACGCCGCCTGCTCCACCCCCGTCCCGCCCTGGGACTCGGTCTGGTGTGGCAAAACTACAACCGAGTCAGATTCAAGACCTCGCGGATGTAATGGGTGAGCTGCTAAAAGCGAAGCAGGATTGCGAAGTGTCTTTCAACGTGCGAATCGATCTGGCTGGCAAGCAGCCGCCTTCAGATTCCGTAATCAGCGAAATAAACCGCGTGTTGAAAAGCGTGAACAGCGAGTTTCAAGTTGGTTAGTAGGAAGGCTTGGGTTCCACTCGCATTTGAACATCGGTTGAATTTCGCCGAGCGTCACACCCGTGTGCCAGGAATGGGTGCAATGCTCTGGTTGAACATGCGCACAGCTTCGCGACGCTCGTCAGGCGTTAATTCCGCGGCGTCGAGTAGTCGATTCCAGTTGTTTCGCAAGTCTGTGAGGCTCTGCATTCCATCAAAACCAGCAGACCCCGCTTTTCGGATATAGACAAGGTCCTCAGTTTCGCTGACCGAAACCTCGGCGATTGCCGGTTTGGTCCAAGTCTCGCCCAGCACGTATGCCACGATTGCCGTCATGAATGGCGACATCTCCGTGAATCGCTTTTGGGTGCAGTTTTTCGGCAAGACTAGGCGCCATGCATGTCATCTTATCGAAGACTCGATGGTGGTGGCCAGCGCGCCGATTTCGCGCACTTCAAAATGAAAACCGTTAGGGCACACGCAGGCGGGTGACCGCCATAACGCTCATCAAACGGGGAATCGTCGGCGAAATCCATTTTTGAATCGGCACTGGAGCCTTCGAGGTCAGCGAAGGCCCGAGTGCCCGGTGGTGTTTTTCAGGTTCTAACGCGGTCCTTCGGGACCGAGAGGAGGTTTTCAATGCAGACATTGACGCTTGCGAGTGCGGAGCTTTTCCGGCGTTCGCCGGACGAGTGTTTCGCGACGTTTGACGAGTTGTGGCGGCATTGTCAGGAGGCAAAGGCGAAGTCCATGGAGCGGTGGCATTCTCCGTCCGAGATCGACCTGGAGGTCGGCGCGGGCGGGCTGGGACTGTCGCTCGCGGATCTGGGTTCCTTCGGACTCAACGATTGGAGTTTTTCGCAACTCTGCTCGTTGGCCGGTGTGAACAAGGACACCGTGAACAAGCTGTCATCGCCAACGGCTCGGGAGGTCTTCAAGGAGACGCTTCCGCACGGTACAAAGCCGTTGCAACTGCTGACGACGGTGACCTTCCCCCCAGAAACTGATCCAGGTTCTGAGTTAGGATTGGGGCTTGGATCAAGGAGGAAGGGTCATGAGCAGGAAGCGATTCAAGGCGGAGGAGATCGTCAACAAGCTTCGTGAGGCGGATGTGTTGATTGCTCAGGGTCGATCGGTGGCGCAGGCGAGCAAGCAGATCGGCGTGGCGGAGCAGACCTACTACCGCTGGCGGAAGGAGTACGGAGGTCTCAAGACCGACCAGGCCAAGCGGCTCAAGGAGCTGGAGCGAGAGAACGCCCGGCTGAAGCGGCTGGTGGCCGATGCGGAGTTGGACAAGGCGATTCTTCGCGAGGCCGCCCGCCCAAACTTCTGAGCCCGCAACGGAAGCGCCAGGCAGTGCAGGAGGCGGTGGAACTCCTGG
Organism: Planctomycetia bacterium; assembly: GCA_015200345.1. Lineage (NCBI taxonomy): Bacteria > Pseudomonadati > Planctomycetota > Planctomycetia > Planctomycetia bacterium. The sequence continues at coordinate 2,269,982 of CP054187.1, forward strand.
GCGTTTCCGAGAGGCGGGCGTGCAAAGCACTCAGTCAGTCCCGCGCGACGCAGCGGTATCTTCCGCTGGTTCGTGAGGATGAAGGCCGGTTGACGCAGCGGATCATCGAGCTGGCGGCGGTGTACGGGCGGTACGGAACGCCGCGGATCACGGGTTTGATTCGGAACGAAGGGATGATCGTGAATCACAAGCGGGTGGAGCGGATCTGGAAGGCCGAAGGCCTGAAGGTGCCGAAGAAGCAGCCGAGACGGGGTCGTTTGTGGCTGAATGATGGTTCCTGCGTTCGGCTTCGGCCGCAGCGCCAAGATCACGTCTGGGCCTATGATTTCGTGACGGCCTGGACGCACGACGGCCGGCCGTTTCGGATGTTGACGCTGGTGGATGAGTACACGCGGGAGTGCCTGGCGATTGATGTGGCGAGGCGACTGCGATCGGATGATGTGCTGGAGCGGCTGGCGTGGTTGTTTGCGACGCGGGGTGTGCCGGGGCATCTGCGGAGCGACAATGGTCCGGAGTTCACGGCGAAGGTGGTTCGCGAGTGGCTGGCCCAAGTCGGCGTGAAGACGCTGTTCATCGAGCCGGGAAGCCCCTGGGAGAACGGCTACGTGGAGAGTTTTAACGGGAAGCTGAGCGATGAGGTGCTGAATGGCGAGATCTTCTACACGTTGAAAGAGGCGAAGGTCTTGATTGAGCGCTGGCGGGTTCATTACAACACGGTTCGGCCGCACAGTGCATTGGGCTATCGACCGCCGGCCCCGGAGGCCCGAATGAGCGCGCCGCTGTGGGCAGGCTCCGCTCCGTTCGCTCCGCTCACTGCGCTCCGCCCGCCCACAGCGTGTGCTGTGAACGGTGTTGGACTAACATAACAGGTGGACTAAACCGTGGGGGAAGGTCAGGCGACGAGGACAAGGCGGCGATGCTGAAGCGATTCAAGGCCTCGCTCGGCACCGGCGGCACAATTCAGGATGGTTGCATCGAACTTCAGGGTGACCACCGCGACAAGCTTGTCGAACTCCTCCGACAAGAAGGCTACCGAGCCAAGCCATCCGGCGGATAGCGGTTGTCCTTGCGACGTTCAACCTCGGAAGGCCAGGCTGCTGGAAAGTTCAGGGACTCGTTGCGGTTGGCTATTTCTTCCTTCCAATCCCAGTCAAGGCAATCTTCGTTAGAAGCACGATCAAGGGCACGACAATTTGAGCCAGAAGCATCAGGGTGGTGGTGCGCGGACTGACTGCTATTGGCCAATTGGGGTAGTACTTGGACCAAAAGTATGTGAGCGGCGTCAGGCCGATTATGGCAAATGACACTATGACAAGGAGCCGTTCCTGTCGTGTCAGGGTCATGCCCTCCATAATGATCGATCAGCCCCACAATCGTCCAGATATGACCGGCATAGCCAGCGGCCATAGACCTGTCTGCATGGACAATCCATTCGCCGCCTTTGGGCCCCCAGACTCTTTCCATCTAGGTCGAGAACTTAAGGGGACTCCACAGCCGGCTTGACCAAGGCAACTTTGACGTAGGTATAATCCCGCTTAATCGAGACGGCCGCGCGCCGAGTGCGTGCGGCGGGGCGCTTGGTCTCACTCGGCCGCTAAATCAAGGCCCAGCGGCGCGGTGAGACGGTCTTACCAGCAAAGGATTGCGACATGTCCGCAGCGCTGCACACTGACCCGCGCGTCGATGCTACTGCCGCCGCCATTGAAGCGGTCAACCTCTCGCAGATTCTCGTTTCACAGGCACGCTCGGTGGCAGCCGAGCGCGGCAGTAACAAGCAACAAGTTGAGGCGCTTGTTTCGTTATTGGAGGAGGCCGCGCGCGTTCAGGAGCGGTGGGGCCGGGTGGATGATGAATGGAGAATGCGTCTTGCGGGCATTGTCCATCACACGCCCAAGACGTGGCAAGCCTTCGCCGCGCGGTCGTTTCACGAGCTGGCGATCGAGATGCTGGAGTGTGTGCGTGGTTGGATCGTTAGTGTTGTAGTCGGCATTCCGTCCTTTCAGCAATTACCCGGGAACGCCGTGGACTTGGCGGTACGCTCGCTGGCGTCTTGCCATTCGCAAGTCATCGAATGGGCCGATGCGATTCAAATCGACACGATGGCGCATCGGGCCGTTATTGAAGAGGAGCGGGCTGGTGCAGTCCGCGATTTCGCGGGAACGGCGAGCGATGCAGAGCACAGGCTCGGCTTCAACCCCAATCATGCGCTGGCCTTGCTGGGCGTCGTCGCGCGGCTGCAGGATGAGAAGCCGCTTCCCGATGACCCGCACGATACAACCGATCACTACATTCCATGCAACTATGAAATCATGAAATGGATGGAGGCAAAGCACGGGTGCTCATCAAGTGAGTATGCGAACCTGGAGCGAGAGCTTGTCGGGCTAGGCTATCTGATTCGGGAGCCAGCCTATAACGCGACGCTTCTGGAGATCACAAGAAGCGGAAGGCGCGTGCTCGCAACTGGAGAATTTGGAGGTGTGACGGGCGGTGCGCCCGCTTCACTGGATGGCCTCAAGACCGGGCAACCGATCAACATTGAAATTGATGAGCTCAATCAGATCATTCGAATGGGATCGAAGGTTTGCAGGTTTGGCGGTAGTGAGTTGTGGGCTGTCTTCATCAGGGTCTGGAAAGCTCGCCCAGTGGCCGTGAATCTGGATGAAGTTTCAGGTCGCGAGGGCAGAGCCGTGGCCGCTGAACTCAAGGACCACTTTCGGCGCAATGGTTTTGATGTGCTGGCCGATGCGGTCAAGAACCAGCGGGGCATGGGGTACTACATCGAACTGCCGGATACAACTGAATAGCCTTCCCGAGTTTGCCCGACATTCACCCCACACTAATCTGACACTAAACCTGCGCTGGCCCTGCGCTTGTTCGCCATGATGTAGGCATGGCAACACAAACAGACTCCAAGACAATCGAATCGCGGATCTCACGGCTACGCCGTGAGATTTACCGACTAAGGCTCCTGGCCAAGGCCGCTCGCATTGCCGAGCAAACAAGACTACGCGAGAAGTCATCGGCCAGTCAATTCAAAGGGGGCGGCCATGACCTTTCACGATTCCAACATCAGCACGCCCACGGCGTTGCTCGCGATCACCACCGAAGAACTGGCCGAATTGCTTCGTGTTTCGATTCGGCACATCCAAAGGCAGGAATCTGCCGGCAAAATTGGTCCGAAGCCGGTTCGGTTCGGCAAGTCAAAGCGCTACGTCTTGGACGGCCCGAACGGCATCCGCGCGTGGCTCGCGGCTGGCGCGCCGGATAGGCGGGAATGGGAGGCGAGGCAACGGATGCAGGGAGGCGCAACATGACTCGCGCAAACGAAGGGCCGCGCCCCGGCGAAGGAAACGCGGCCCCGATCAGCAGACCACCGAATTCTATCATCACGCCCGAAGCGGTTCAAGAAGCAAAGCGCCAGATCGCAATCTTTGTGCGCGTCGTCTTTGAGCCGGAAGACATCGTCGAAGTACGAACTCTGCCAAACGGACGAAGCTACTGGTACACCGCACGGGAGCTGCCCGAAAAGGCGGAATTGCTGCTTCGTGAAAACGTCATCGGCCAGAACATCTACATTGGCGTCAATCCGCGAAAAACGAAAGGAGGCAAGGGCGCAGCTGACGTGGCGCTCTGTCGGTGCCTTTTCGCCGACTTCGACGGGATCGGCGTCGAAGAAGCTCTGCGCCGGTGGCACGATGCCGGGCTGGGCGTACCGAGCCTCATGGGCAACAGCGGCCACGGCGTCCACTCTTACCTGAGGTTGCAGCACCCGATCCCGCCCGACAAGTTCACCGAGCTGCAGAAGCGGCTCATTGCGCGCGTCAACAGCGACAAGGCGATCCACGACCCGTCGCGAATCATGCGCCTGCCAGGCTTCTTGAACGTAAAGGACCGGGACAAGCCGGTTCCTTGCGAGATTGTCGAATACGACGAAGTGCGGCGCGTCGAGTTGGCGGACTTACATCAGCTCTTGCCTTCCGTAAAACCCGAACTTGCTTCGCTCCCGTCAGCCGGACCTGAATCGACCGCAAGCAAGGACGTTACACGGGGTACACGGGGCCTCGCGGGCGAGCCCGATCGTCTGGCGGCGGCCTTGGCTGCCTCACTGCGCATCAGGCCGACCAAGAAGGAGAACGACGGCTCGAATCGCCTGCTCGCTGTTGCCTGTCGGTGCGTGGAACACGACCTTTCAGACGCCAATGCAGTCAGCTTGGTGCGCCTGTATTCAAGCGTCTACTTGTTCCCCAAGGATTACGACGATGACCAGATCGTCAGGCGGGTCCGAGATGCTGAAAAGAAGACGGCCCGAGGTAGTGCGAATTCGAATCCGGCATCTAAGGATGGGGGCTTGCCGGAATTGAATTGGGGGCCGCCGGTGCCAGCCTCTCAACTCGGGCCGGGCGATGCCGTCGAGTGGATTTGGGATGGATACATCGCGCGAGGCTACAGGACGCTGCTGACGGGCATTTGGAAAGCCGGCAAGTCCACCCTGCTTGGCCATCTTTTGAAAGGAATTGGCCGCGGCGGTGACGTTGGCGGCGCAATCAAGCAGGGACGGGCATTGCTCATAGCCGAAGAAAGTAGCGGACTCTGGGCCAAGCGGCGAGATCAAATCGGTCTGACGGACAGTTGCGAATTTCTTTGTTTGCCTTTCAAGGGTCGCCCCTCCTTTGTCGAGTGGCGCGCGTTCATCAATTACGTCGCCGGACTCGTTGAGGACAAGAAGTTCGACTTAGTCATATTTGACACCATCTGCATTCTCCTGCCGGTCGTTTCGGAGAATGATGCCGCCGAAGTGAACTCGGCACTGATGCCCCTCCACGCTATCACCGAAGCCGGAGCCGGGCTCTTGCTGGTACACCACCCCCGGAAGGGTGATGGCACCGAGGGGCAGGCGTCGCGCGGCAGTGGTGCATTGCCAGGCTGGGTGGACATCATTCTTGAGTTTCGGCGCTACGACTCCCAGAACAACGAGGATTGTCGACGGACGCTGAAGGCGTACTCGCGTTTCGATGAAACGCCCAACGAAGCGGTCATTGAACTACGCGATGGCCAATACCGGCTCGTCGGGAGCAAGTCCGATGCCAGGCAAGGTGACCGGCTGGTGGTTCTCCAGGAGATCATCGGGAACAGCAGCGCAGGCATGACAGCCGAGGAAGTTCACGAGGCGTGGCCGGAGTCGGGGAAGGTCCCCAAGCCCAGCATCCGGACGATTCGTGGGGACTTTGCCAAAGGGGTTACGGCGGGCTGGTTCAAGTCGAGCGGCACCGGCAACAGAAATGATCCCCTTCGCTATCTCAACAATTCAATTCCGGCAAGCACAGCCTCTATAGGTGCCGGAATCGAATCGGATGGGGAGCTGTACGGGGACGGCGGCTTCGAATCAGGGGGCGAGGCCGCGTGAAGAGGAGCCTGAAACACGGGGCAAGGCGGCATGTGGATAGACCCCGGCCCGGCACCGTATCGTCGATCTAGACGGCCGACAGCATCCAGCCTGCATGAAGGGCAGTCCCGGGCCGGTTGGGAATGGCCGAAGCAGAGGAGAATCATGGCGAGACTATTCAAGCAGTCGTGGTCGAAGAAGAGGCCCGACGGCACTGTCCGGCGCGGGCAGGCCAAGAAGTGGTACATCGAGTACCGCGATGGCGACGGCATCCTTCGCAAGGCCGTCGGCTTCAAGGACAAGACCGCCACGGCTCAACTCGCCGCCGAGTTGGAACGAAAGGCCGATCGGCAACAGTCCGGCCTGCGTGATCGCTTCGAGGATCACCGCAAGCGCCCGCTGGCCGAGCATCTTCAGGACTGGCAGAACGACATCCTCCATCGTGGCCGGACGGAGCGACACGCCGACTTGCTCTACGTCCGCGCCAAGAAACTCCTCGACGGGTGCAAGTTCGCGTTCTGGCCGGACATCACCCCCAGCGCCGTGCAGACGCAAATCACCAAGCTCAAGGACCGCGACGGCATCGGCACGCGGACCGCGAACTTCCACATTCAGGCGATCCGGCAGTTTTGTCGGTGGATGGTTCAGGATGGCCGAGCACCGGACAATCCACTTGCCGGATTGCGGCCGCAGACCATCACCGAGGAGCGTGAGCGGCGAGCCTTTGAAGTCGATGAACTGAGACGGCTGATCGACGCGGCCGAGCATGGTGAACCATGGCGCGGTATCTCCGGCCCGGAGAGAGCAATCCTGTACAAGGTCGCAGTTCAAACCGGCTTGCGAGCGAGCGAGTTGCGGAGCCTGAAGGTCGCGAGTTTCGATCTTGAGAGCGATCCGCCAACCGTGACTGTTACCGCCGCAAACTCAAAGCGGCGGCGAGAAGACACTTTGCCGATTCCGCAACAGCTTGCGGCGGACCTGCGGCACCACTTCGCCGCAAAACTGCCCGCTGCCGCGGCCTTCGCGATTCCTGCGTCCTACGACACCGCGGACTTGCTGCGGTTTGACCTTGCCAAGGCCCGTGCGGTTTGGCTCGATGCCGCGGGGGATGATGAGGAGCGTCAAACGCGAACGAAGTCATATTTCCTTCTACCGACCGACGGCGAAGGCCGCGTGCTGGACTTCCACGCTTTGCGGCACACATTCATTACCAACCTCGCCCGTGGTGGCGTGCATCCCAAGCTCGCCCAGGACCTCGCCCGTCACAGCGACATCAATCTTACGCTTTCACGCTATTCGCACACCAAGATTGGCGACTTGTCCGAGGCACTCACCGCTTTGCCGGATATCTCCGTCCCGCCAGCGGAGAAAGTCAGCCAACGGGCAACCGGAACACATGGAGCCGGACGGCCAGAACACCGGAGCGCATCAGCGAAGCAGGCCGCGCCGCGCGGACATCGACAACGGTCTGCGCTTACCCCTTTTCTTACCGGAACGGGTGACGCAACAGGTCGCGACATGACGGTGGCATGCGCTGCGCCCCCTGATGGCGATAGGAAAAACCGCGTTGAACAGCCGCCGATCGGACTCGAACCGATGACCTGCGGTTTACAAAACCGCTGCTCTACCAACTGAGCTACGGCGGCGTCTTCGTCGCGCGTTGCCGCGACCGGTTACGCGTGCTCGCGTACGTTTGTGATTTTAATGGATTTGCGCTTGCCGGCCAACGCCTCCGGGCTGGCTGGGCTTCACCGTTGGCCGGGGCTTTCAGCGTTGTGTGCATGAACCCCTGGCGATGTGATGGACCGGATACAAGGGCGGACCGCGACCGGCATCGATACGCGGGCTTGTCACGAAGATCCTTCCGCTTGAGTTCGACCACCGTATTTTGTTAATCTGATGATTCGTTCGGGCCTCGCAATCCTGGACGGTCCATGTTTGCGTCGCCCGATGGTCTCTGCTATTCCGCGGAGGAGTGCCATGCGACGCGGACGCATCCTGTCTATCCGTCTGTCCATCGTTGTTTACCTGACCCTTCCCCTTCTGATGACGGCCGCCGCCCGCGCGGCGAGCGGTCCGGCCGAATCCGGGCCATTTGATGACCGCGTGCCCGACGGGCTAAGCGCCCTCCGACTGGTCGAGCATCCGTGCGGTGTATGAGGCCAATCGCCATGCGGCCTTCCCGGTCGCGGGCGGCTGGCAGGCCCGCAACCCCGGCCAGCAGTGGATCACGCGCTTCGACGGCCGCGGCTTTCTCACCGCGCCTGATTCCGGTGAGTGGTCGTGGGGGCTGGAGCTGGTGAGCTACGGCCGGGCGAATGATCCGAGCCGCGCGCGTGAGCAAGCGGGTTCGATTCGTGAACCCGCGTTCCCGTCGCGCGAACATGAAGAGGCCGCTTGCATAGGGTCGCGGTACGGACCGCCGGCCTGCGTCGAGGCCGCTGGCGGGCGCGTGTCGTATCAGTGGGACGACGCGCTGACCGAGTGGTACGTGAATGACCGGCGCGGTCTGGAGCACGGCTACACGGTGCACCGGCGGCCGGAGGTATCTCGAGTCGAGGCGTCCGCGCAGCATGGCTGCGCCGCGCGGGCTGAAGCCCGCGGCTCTTTGGAGGAGCCATTGACATTCACCTTGGCGGTGCGTGGCGACCTGCGTCCGCGGGTGAGCGGGGACGGTCGGAATGTGACGTTTGTCGATCAATCCGGCGCGGCGGTGGTGACCTACGTGGGGCTGACGGTCTTCGATGCCGCCGGCAGGATCGTCCCTGCGTGGTTCGAGGCAGCCGGCGATGAGATGTCGGTTGATTCGAACCCGCTTGCTCACGCGCGCGGCTCGGTTGATCGACATGGGCTTCGGCTGATCGTTGATGATGCAAACGCGGTCTATCCGCTGACCATCGACCCGATCGCCCAGCAGGCGTATCTGAAGGCCTCCAACACCGGGGCGAGCGACTGGTTCGGCTACTCGGTGGCCGTCAGCGGCGACACGGTGGTGGTCGGGGCGTACCGGGAGGACAGCAGCGCTACGGGCGTGAACGGCAACGGAGCCGACAACAGCGCCGCGGATTCGGGGGCGGCCTACGTCTTCACCGGCTTGGGGCCGGACAGCGACGGCGACGGCGTGCCTGACTCGCTCGACGGCTGCCCGAACGATGCCAACAAGACGGCGCCGGGAACATGCGGTTGCGGAACGCCGGACACCGACACGGACGGCGACGGGACGGCCGACTGCAACGACGGCTGCCCGAACGACCCCAACCTGACCACGCCGAACGCCTGCGGGGCGTGTGGCGGCCTGTGCGGCGTCGGCATGGCGGTCTCGGTGCCGTTGACGCTTTGTGGCCTGCACCGCATGCGGCGCAGCGATCGTCGGCGGCGCGCGCCGGGCAGCGCGCCGACCCGCTGACGCCGCGCGGCGGGCGGCAGCATGTGTTTCGTCAGCCGGAAGGCAGGCATTGGCGCAACACCGCCGGCCTGATGCCGATGGGCTTCTTGATGTTCCGCTTGACGCGCAAAAGGAGACCCTGGGCCGCAGCGCAGGATTCGCCCGCAACCCAGGTGGTGATGCGTCGCTGTCACCACCGGGTTGCTTGGCGGCCTGGCACTGAAGCAATTGACCATGAGAGCGCTGGGGCTCGAACCCAGGACCCGCGGCTTAAAAGGCCGCTGCTCTACCGACTGAGCTACGCTCTCGAAGCTTCCCAATTTTAGCTTGCATGGGCCGATCTGTTAAGGATCGCATCGGCCCGGCGTTTAAGCAGCCCGATGCACTACTTGAGCTAATGCCGAAGGAGATCCGCCGCTCGCGTGGTGGCGGTGGCGAGCCGCGCACCGTGTTTACGTTGGTTTCGCGGGCAGCGAGACAATCTCCGCGTTTGCTTCACCCGTTGCCCCGCGGACCACGAGTGCCGTGCCGGGCGTGGTGTGAGCCGATTTCACATAACCAAGTGCCAGCGGCGCGGCGAGGGTTTCGCTCCAGCACGCGCTTGTCACGTTGCCGATCTCGATCCCTTCGCGCGCGATGGCCGCGCCGCGCGGCGGAGGCGAATCGGCTTCGACCACAAGGCCGACGAGTTTTCGTGCGAGAACGTTGTGGGCGCGCATACGCTCGATGACTTCCTGTCCCAGGTAGCACCCCTTGTGATAGCTGATGCCCTGCTCGATGCGGCCGGTCTCGGGCGGGACGACGGTCTCGTCGATATCCTGGACCGATGCCGGGATGCCGGCCTCAATTCGGAGAATCTCCGCCGCGTCGCGACCGATTTCGACCAGCCCGAGTTCCGTCGCGAGCGATTGCGCGGCCCCGGCGGCCTCGGTTGCGCCGGCGCCCATTAAATAGACATCCGCAGCGGCAAGACCAAGAAAATCGTTTCGAGCAACCCGCCCCGCCACACTGCGGATCGTTGCCGCGGCGTGCTGCCATTGCGCCATGGCAGCCAGGTTTCCGCAGCCGATCCGAGCGGCGAACGGCGCGGCCGCCGGCCCGATGGCGGCGAACCGGACGGCGTCTTCGCGCCGGGTCAGCGTGACGTCCTCCGTGATGATGTAGCGTTCCAGATGCTTGTGCGCGAGGTCCAGCCAGTGGCGATCGAGGTCGAGCCAGATGCGGTCGTCGAGCATCAGGAGCCCCGCGTCAAAAACACAGCGGCCCTTGACGTTTGTCGCAAAGGTGTAGTTGCCCTCGCCGGGCGAGAGCGTATTGACCGTGTTGGTGACGAGGTTGTGCAGCCACGCGGCGCGGTCGCGGCCGGTGATCTCAATCACCGCGCGGTCCGCACGCATGAGCAACCCGCCGCGTTCGCGCGCAGCGTGGACCTGTGCCTGGATCTCGGGGGAGTTCACCATGCGGGTATTGTAGTGTTTGCGAACGGTGGCGCGGGCCGATGCGGGGCGGCGCGTTCGTGTGGTCAGGCGCGCTCCGGACCGTCTCCGGTGAGAAAAGGGCGGCCGGTTACTGCCCGCCGCCCCCGGAGCGCGGTTCAGAAGACTCGGCCGGCGGGACGGGCAGTTCCTCGCGCGGGGCGGCGGTGTCGCGCCGCGCTTCGGCGGCGACGGTTCGCGCTCGCGGTTCCTGCGCGCGAATGTGGCTAAAGTCCTCGTCGGAAAGCTGCTCGATGCGCGTCGCGGCGAATTTCTGGTTCGAGACGTTGCCGTTTTCCTGGAGATCGATCACCTGGTGATAGAGCGGCAGGGCATTCGAGCGATCGTGCCTGCGGAAATCGAGCACGACGGCCAACTGAAAGCGGACCGGGTGCGGCGTGTTCGGATCGAGGGCCAAGGCCCAGCGGTAATAGCGGATCGCCAGCTCGTCGTCGGGGTCGTCCTCGCGCAGGTACTCTTTGTAGATCTCCGCGATGTAGAAGGCGCAATCGTCAACTTTGTCGGAGGTGGGGTATTCACGAATCACGCGCTTGAACATCTCCATCGCCTGACGCGCCTTGTCCTTCACGTGCGGCAGCGCGCCGGCAAGCGGAATCAGCCCCACCTCTTTTCGAATCTTGAGCGCATCGTTGTACAGCGCGTCGGCGGCGGGGATCGTGTCTTTGGGTTCAACGCGCACGGCGGTTTGTTCGGGCGTCTCCTGCGTCAGATAGGGGTAGACTTCCACTTTTTCGGTGAGATCGCGCTGTCGACGCGCCCAGTTAGCGCGGACTGCATCACCGCCGGCGAGGAAGGCGCGCTCCAGTTCGACAAGCTGTTGCAGATAGGCGGCGCGCCGCGCCATCATCTCTTCGACGATGTCAGGAATGTGACCTGATGAAACACGCGGACCGCTGGTCGGCGCGTCCATCTCCACGGGGTCGGGCGGCGTGACGTCCACCACCTTGTAGTCGTGCTTGCGGTCGTAGCCTTCGCAGCCCCAGATACCGGGCAGGGCGAAAATCGAAGCGAGCGCGAAGAGTTGAAGCGTCTGGCGGCGGGACATGGGCTTTCCTCCCTGATTCGGCGGCGGCCCCCATCGAATGGCGGTACAGGCCGCGCGGGTCCTTCGGATTGCGAATTCCGGTCGGTATTGGACCGCCGCGCGGCAACCTGGTCAAGCAGGAACCGGCGGAGCGGGGCACCGCCATCTTTTGGCGGGAACGATGGTTACGGGGTTGCGGGTGCTGTACGAATCAGTGGTTTACGGCCGCGTTACACGTGCCGCAGGGCTGGATGTGATATAGTTGGCAATTTACCGCCCGCCGGCGCGGACGGAATCTTAAGATTCGATTCAGGAAACACCTATGAACAAGGCAGCGTGGATCAGCGTACGGGCGGCCCTCGTCTTGAGTTTGGTTGTGAATTTTGGTTTTGGGCAGCCGCCAACGAATGTCGAACCGGGCCAGAAGAAGCAGCAGGATGGTGGGGCGGCGGAAGCCAAAGAGGCGGCGAAGCGGATCAGTGTCCATGGTGGCGCCCCCAAGCAGAAGATAGCACCGCAGCCCTCCGAGCCGACCGTCGTACTCAAGCCCGGCGAGGTTCCCGCGATCAAGTTCGACACGCCGACGTTTAATTTCGGCCGGGTGCGTGCGGGCACGGACGTGACCCACGATTTTTGGTTCACCAACACCGGAACCGGTCCGCTGGAGCTGCTGTCGGTACGTCCGAGTTGCGGTTGCACGACGAGCGGTCAGTACGATCGTGTGGTGCAGCCGGGTCAGAGCGGCAAGATACCGATCAAGTTGAGCACGGGTCACGGTGCAGGGCCGATGACCAAGTCGATATCGGTTCAGACGAATGTTCCGGGCGAGGGCGCGACGGTGACGCTGCAGGTGACCGGGACGCTGTGGCAGGTGGTGCAGGCGGTTCCTACAAACGTCAATTACAGCAGCCTGCGCGCGTCAGGCCTGACCGAGGAGCAGTTGACCAAGAAGGTCATCATCACAAACAACGATCAGGCGCCGATGAAGCCGAGCGAGCCGAAGGTGTCGGGCGGGCCGTTCAAGGCGTCGCTGAAGACGTTGACGGAAGGCAAGGAGTATGAGCTGACGGTCGTTGCGCAGCAGCCGTTGTCCAAGGGGAGCAACACGGCGTCGATTCAGATAGCGACGGGCAATGCCGAGATACCGATGCTGAACATCCCGGTGAGTCTGTATGTGATGTCGGACGTGGAGATTTCGCCCGCGCAGTTGCAGATTCCGCCGACGGCGACGATTCTGAAGCCGCTGGATCGCATGTTCTTCGTGCGGAACTACACCGATAAGCCGATCCAAGTCAAAGAAGTCACGACCACGAATCCGGCGATCAAGACGCAGTTGACCGAGCTTCAGGCCGGGACGGCATGGCGACTGACCGTGACGTTGCCGGAGCAGTACACCGCGGCGGCCGGCGAGCGCATGGTCCTCAAGACGGACAGCCCGACGGTGCCGGAGCTGATCGTGCCATTCATGCAGTCGTCGCCGACGATCGCGACGGGCACCCCGGCCAAGCAGGCGCCCCGGCCGGCGGGCGTCGGTGTTACAAACATGTCGGAGAATCCGCGGGAGTAAGCCGGTTTCCGCCGTCAGAGGATCGCGCCGGCGATCGCACCAGTCATCCAGCAGGCCATGGCGCCGGCGAGCATCGCGCGTGGCCCGAGCGTCAGCAGGTCTGCTCGGCGGCTCGGCGCGAGGCTGCCGATGCCGCCGACTTGAATGCCGATCGAGCTGAAGTTGGCAAACCCGCAGAGGGAGTAGATCGCGATGAGTCGCGAACGCTCGGCCAGCGCGCCGGCGTCGGACAGCTCCGCGAGCCGGCCGTAGGCGATCATCTCATTTGTTGCCATCGATTTGGCGAGCAGCGCGCCGACGGTCCGCGCATCGTCGGCGTGGACGCCATTGAGCCATGCGACCGGCGCAAAGAGCAGACCCAGCAAGGCGTCGAGATTCAGTTTTTCGATTCCGACGGCGCGGAGGGCCTCGGCGATCGGCGCGGGGCGGCCCGCTTTTTCAAGACAGATGTCCAAAATCGAGATCAGGGCAATGAAGGCGATCAGCATGGCCAGTACGTTGATGGCCAGCTTGATGCCTTCGGCCGCGCCGTGGGTGGCGGCATCGAGCAGGCCGCGCGTATGAATCGGGGCTGCCGGCAGGGTTCGTTCCAGGTCGCGTGCGGCGTCTCCGGACGGTGGCACCATGATTTTAGCGAAAACAAATGCCGCGGGCGCGGACATGAGCGAGGCGGTCATGAGATGCCGCGCGACGGCGAGGCGCGCGGCGGCATCGTCGTGTCCAAGCATGTCGACGTAAACCGCCATGACGCCCGCCGCAACCGTTGCGAAGCCGCCGGTCATCAGGGCCATCAACTCCGAACGCGACATGGTGTCAAGATAGGGCCGCACCAGCAGCGGCGCCTCGGTCTGGCCGAAGAAGACGTTGGCCGCGCCGGAGAGGCTTTCCGGGCCGGAGAGGCGCAGCAGCCGCGACATGATCCAGGCCATGGCCACGACAACGCGTTGAAGAATGCCGTAGTGATAACCAATCGCCGACAGGGTTGAGACGACGATGATGGTGGAGAGAATCTTGATTCCGGCGACGGCCTTCCAGGTGACCGATGCGTTGTTTCCGGCGAGCGGGCCAAAGACAAATGCGGCGCCTTCGTCGGCGCCGCGCAGAACGGCGGTGACGAGGTGTGCCATGGCGTCAAAGATCGCGCGTCCCGTCTCGGTCCGCAGGACAAACAAGGCCAGGAGCCACTGAAGGGCCAGGCCGCCAAGGACGGTGCGGACGGGAAACCTCCGCCGGTCGGTCGAGAGGATCCAGGCGACCGCCAGGAGCGTCGCAATTCCAAGCAGGCCGCGGGCAGCATTCATTCGCGAACTTCCGGCGGGCCGGGAAGCGGTGTGAAGTGCGCCCGGCAGCGCGGTTCATAATCATCCAGCCCGCCAACCATGTGCAAGGTGTTCACCGGCGTCAGGCGCTGGGTATAGGGCGCGGGATTGCCACATACGCGGCACGGCGCCTGGCAGACGATCTCCTCGTCGCAGCGGTCAACTAGGTCCGGCATCGGTTCGAACGGCCGGCCCCATGCGTCGTGCGTGATTCCGGCGACGAGCACCACCTTGCCGCGCCGCAATAACTCCTCGGCGACCGGCACGAGCGCGCGTTTGAAAAACTGGCCTTCGTCGATGGCCACGACATCGATCTCGGCGACGCGATCGAGAATGGTCGCGGCGTCGGGCACGGGTTGAGCGTCGAAGCGGTCCTGCCGGTGGGTAACGAGGTGCGTGGGGTCGTATCGGCAGTCAATGGCGTGCTTGAACGCTCGAACGCGCAGGCCGTCCGCAATCGCCTGGCGCAAGAGGGCAATCATGCGCTCGGTTTTTCCGCCGAACATGGAGCCGTGAATGACGATGAGGCGCGGCGGGTGATGGATCGTGGAATCGCTCACGCGGCAGATTGTGGCGGAATAGCGCTCGTTGGCAAGCCTCGAAAAATCGCCGCACCATGAGCCGATTGCGCGAGCAATCGAAGCCAAGGCGCCAGCCCGTTCGATTGCACGCGCAATCGACACCTGGAGTTACATTGCCGCTGCAGCGGCGGACTCCTTCAATACCGCCGTGAATTGCTTTGCGTCGATTTCGGAAATCGAGCGGAACCAGAATGTGACCGTCGCGCCGCTGCTGCCGGCGCGGTTCAGTTCTTGTTTGAACCCCAGTTTCTCTACTTGTGTTGGAGTGAACCGTCCGACCGGTGGGTGCAGGTCCACGCGCAGCGCATCGCCCTGGTGGGTGATGACCTTGCCGACGCGCGACCCGTTCAGCGAGAACTCGACGAACACCTTGCCCGACCAATCGACCACCACGCCGGGCATTATTTTTGTCACCAAACCGACCAGTGCCGCGAGGTCGGCAGGCTTCCAGTTTTTTGTCTGGCCGTGCGGCACCTGGCGCTGCGAGAGGTGCCATGCGCGGCCGTCGGTTTTCCATGGCTGCGCCCCGCCCTCCTTGTTCGCCATGCTCGCGACGCACTGGAGGTAGGCTTTCAGACCCTTGCGGATGAATAGATCGAACGCGCGAGTCGAGATTTCTTTCTTGTCGTGAATCTGCACGCGCACCTGATCGAAACCTTCCACGGCAGGGCGCACGTGAACACGCGGCTCTGATGAATACGCGTGGATGTCATCGCGCTCGTTCAAGGTCAGCAGGCCAAGTTCGCGGTTCAGCGTTCGATCGTTAAACGTCCCGCTCGGCACCCGGAAGAGGCAATCCACCATCCAGCGGCCGCCGGTGAGCGCGTGCAGGAACCACGGCACGGCGGATTGGGGGACGCCGGCGGGCGCCTGGGCGACGATTTCGACCCGCGCGCGGTCGTTCCAGTCGGTTGGTTGCAGACGATCCTTGCCGAACTTCTCGATTTGCGCGACCAGATGCTCCAGCGCCGCGCCCTCCCAATCGACCGGCTTGCCGTCGCGGCCGAGTCGATCGCGGGTATGCCATTTTTTTCCGTCGCGCTCCCACGGCATGCGCACGGGATCGGCATCGGGCGGCGCGGCGATGCGCTCCTCGGCGGGGTGCGCGGCACGCGCCGGCGGCCGGTACACCTCGCGCACGGCGCGCGGCCCGGCATCGAGCACGGGCCGGAGCAATCGGCCGGTGTGCGACGCCGCGACCTGTGCGATGGATTCCGGCGTGCCCGCGGCGACGATTCGTCCGCCCTCGTCGCCCGCCTCGGGTCCGAGGTCGATCACCCAGTCGGCGGTTTTGACGACGTCGAGGTTGTGCTCGATACAGACAACGGTATTTCCAAGGTCCACGAGGCGGTGCAACACGTCGAGCAGTTTCCGCAGGTCTTCAAAATGCAGGCCGGTCGTCGGTTCGTCGAGGACGTACATCGTCTTGCCGGTGCTGGGTCGGGCGAGTTCGGCGGCGAGTTTCACGCGCTGCGCCTCCCCCCCCGAGAGCGTCGGCGCGCTCTGGCCGAGCGGCAGGTATCCCAGCCCGACGTCGTCGAGCGTTTTGAGCAGGCGCACGAGTCGCGGAACGTTGGCGAAGTATTCCATCGCCTGCGCGACCGTCATGTTCAACACGTCGGAGATGTTCTTGCCCTTGTATCTCACTTCGAGCGTGTCGCGCTGGTAGCGCGTGCCGCCGCAGGTCTCGCAGGTGACCCACACGTCGGGAAGAAAGTGCATCTCATGGCAGACTTGGCCTTGGCCTTCGCAGTCGTCGCAGCGGCCTCCGGATCGGTTGAAGGAGAAGCGATTGGCGGTGTATCCGCGGACCTTCGCATCGGGCAGACGGGCAAAAAGCTCGCGCACGAGATCGAAGATGCCGCAGTAGGTCGCGGGGTTGGAGAGGGGCGACTCGCCGATCGGGTCCTGGTCGACGCTGATGATTTTGTCGATGTGGTCGACGCCTTCGATGCGGTCGTGTGCGCCCGCTGTGAGTCGGGCGCGGTGCAGGCGAGCCGCCAGCGCGGGGAGTAATATCTCCGTCACGAGGGATGATTTACCCGAGCCGGATACGCCCGTGACGCAGACGAAGCGCGAGAGGGGGATGTCCGCGGTGATGTTCTTCAGGTTGTGATGCCGCGCGCCGGCGATGCGAAGGAGGTGGGGAGCCGGGGCGTGTTGTCCCGACAGGGGGGGATCCTGCATGGTCGCATGCGCGATCGGTGCAGCGGAATCGACTGCTAGCGCGATCGGCCCCTTTGTGCGGCGGCGACCGCGTTGGGGTGCGTCGATTGGCTGGCCGTCGTCATCGATCAGCACGCGCGTCGGTTCCGGCGCGCTGGCTTGATTGCCCGGCGTATCCCGGCGTTGATCGCGCGAGCGATCGAACTTCACGGGCGACACCACACGCCGGTTCGTCGGCACGGCGATGGCAGCGGTTCCGGCGAGGTATCGCGCCGTGTACGATTCGATTTCTTCCGTGCCGGTGCCGCGCGATCGGGCTGCATGACGCAGCTGCCCGGGCGCGCCCTGTGCGACGATGCGCCCGCCGCCCGCGCCGGCATCGGGTCCGAAGTCCAGAATGTGATCCGCCGAATCCATGACTTCGCGGTCGTGTTCCACCATCAGCAGGGTGTTGCCCAGATCGCGCAGTTTGTGCAGCGCCGCGACCAGGCGCTGGTTGTCGCGCGGGTGCAGGCCGATCGTCGGTTCGTCGAGGACATACAGCACGCCCGCGAGGCCGCTGCCGATTTGCGACGCGAGTCGAATGCGCTGGGATTCGCCGCCGGAAAGCGTCGGTGCGGCGCGACCCAGCGACAGATAGCCCAGTCCGACATCAAGCAGGAACTGCAACCGCGCGCGAATCTCGTGCAGCAATTCGCCGGCGATCGACGTCTCGCGCCGCGCGAGCTTGAGCGTGTGGAAGAACTCCGCGGCCCGCGCGATCGTCATGCCACAGACGTCGACGATCGTGCGATCACCCAGGCGGGTCGCCGCAGGCTGCGGCGCGATGCGCCCGCCTTCGCACGCGAGACACGGCACGTCGGTGACCAGCTCCTGCAAGCGCGTGCGGTACTGCCAACTGACGCGCGTCGCCTCATCAATCGCCGGGAAGAAACCCTTCCACTGGAAGCGCAAACCGGGCTGTTTCGGGTCGAGCGCGATCCACCGATCGCCGAGACCGAACAACAGCGTGTGACGCTGTTCGGGGGTCAGCACGGCAGCCGGGGCGTCAGCGCTCGCGCCGATCTCCCGCGCGAGCGCGCGGATCATCGCCGTGAGCAACGGCCGATCGCGCGCCTGCTCCCATCCGGCAATCGCGCCGTCGAGCAGGCCGGCATCGGATCGCACGATCACGCGGTCGGCGCTCGTGCCGCGCTGCACGCCCAGGCCTTCGCATCGCGGGCACCAGCCGAGGCGGGCGTTGAAGCTGTAGTGGTGCGGGGTGAGTTCGTCGTAGCTGCGGCCGCATTGGTTGCAGGAGAGATGCTGCGAGAAGCGCGTCGCTGCGCCGGCTGGCGCTTCCGCGGCGTCGTTCGCGCGATCGTGCAGGTCGACCACGAGCATTACCCCGTTTCCGAGCGAGAGGCAGTGTTCGATGGAGTCGGCGATTCGACTGCGCGAGCCGGGATTCACGACGATGCGGTCCACGACAAGTTCGACGGCGTGTTTGCGCCGTGCGTCAATGGACGGGAGCGGTTCGAGCGGCGTGATAACGCCGTTGATTCGCGCGCGGGTGTAGCCCTGTGCGGCGCAGCGGTTGAGCAGCGCCTGCCACGTTTCGCCCGGCGACGGTTCGACCGGAGCGCAGAGCATCAGCCTGGTTCCGCGGGGTCGCGCGAGCACGCGTTCGATGATTTCGTCGGATGTCTGCGTGCCGATGGGGACGCGGCAGTCGGGGCAGTGCGGCGTGCCGATCCGCGCCCAGAGCACGCGCATGTAATCGTAGATTTCGGTGACGGTGCCGACGGTGGAACGCGGGCTTTTGCTGGCGGCTTTTTGCTCGATGGCGATGGCGGGCGACAGGCCGTGGATGTGATCGACGCGCGGCTTTTGCAGTTGCCCGAGGAATTGTCGTGCGTAGGCGGAGAGCGATTCGACGTAGCGACGCTGGCCTTCGGCGTAGACGGTGTCGATGGCAAAGGAGGACTTGCCCGAGCCGGAGACGCCGGAGCAGACGGTCAGCTTTCCACGCGGGATATCGACGGTGACGTCTTTCAGGTTATGTTCGCGCGCCCCGACGACGCGAATGACATTCGCGGCGGCAGATTCGTGCGCCAAGGAGCCGGTTGCGCGAGCAATCGACGAACTCCGCGCCGGTGAATCCGATCGCCCGCCACGGCGGATCTGCGGCTTGCGCAATCGGCTCTTTGAAGCGATGCCGAGAATTTCCGCCAGCGCCTGCCCGGTGTACGACGCGGCGACCCGCGCGACCTCTTCCGGCGTGCCCTCGGCGATGATCCGCCCGCCCGCCTCGCCGCCCTCGGGGCCGAGGTCGATCACCCAGTCGGCGGTCTTGATGACATCGAGGTTGTGCTCGATGACGATCACCGTGTTGCCGGCGTCGACGAATCCGTGCAGCACCGTGAGAAGGCGACGAATGTCTTCAAAGTGAAGCCCCGTTGTCGGCTCGTCGAGCAGGTAGAGCGTGCGGCCGGTCGATTTCTTCACCAGCTCGCGGGCGAGCTTGATTCGCTGCGCCTCACCGCCCGACAGCGTCGTACTGGATTGGCCGAGCTTGAGGTAGTCCAGGCCGACGTCGTGCAGGGTTTTCAGCATCGCATGGACCTTCGGGATCGCCGCGAAATGCTCCATCGCCTGCTGCACGTCCATGTCCAGCACGTCGAAGATGCTCTTGCCCTTGAAGTGAATCTGAAGCGTCTCGTGGTTGAATCGGCGGCCGTTGCACACGGGGCAATCGGCCCAGACATCGGCGAGAAAGTCCATCTCGATGCGAGTCGCGCCGTTGCCTTCGCAGGCTTCGCAGCGTCCGCCGCCCTCGGTGCTGCTGACGTTGAAGGAGAACCGGCCGGGTGCGTAGCCGCGCACCTTGCTGTCGGGCAACAGGGCGTAGAGCGCGCGGATTTCGTCGAACAGCTTGATGTACGTCGCCGGATTGGAACGCGGCGTGCGGCCGATGGGCGACTGGTCGATGTCGATGACCTTGTCGAGGTGTTCGGCGCCGTCGATGGCGTCGTGCGCGCCGGGCCTGGCCGTCTCGGCGCCGTTGAGGTCGCGCGCGAGCCGTTGTCGGAGAATGTCGTTCACCAGCGATGATTTTCCACTGCCGGAGACGCCGGTGACGGCGACGAATCGTCCGAGGGGAATGGCGGCGTCGATGTTCTTGAGATTGTTGTGCCGCGCGCCGCGGACGATGAGCCAATTCTGGACCGCAACCGCGTTCGAACCGCCTGCACTGGCCATGAGCGTGCGCGCCGCGCGCGAACTTTTTGGAGGATGCTCAAGTGGGTCGCTCATTTCGCGCTCGATCCTGCGGTGCGACCCGTCCGTTTCGGCGTGATGCGCGTGACTGGCCGGCGATGTTTGGGTACTTCAATCTCGCGCTTGCCCGACAGGTACTGCCCCGTCAGGGATTTGTCGCAATTCAACACCGCGTCAAAATCACCTTCCACCACGATGTGCCCGCCGCGGACGCCGGGGCCGGGGCCGAAGTCCACGACGTAATCCGCCGCGCGCATCGTGTCTTCGTCGTGTTCGACGACGATCACCGTGTTGCCCATGTCACGCAGGGCCAGCAGGCTTTCCAGCAGTTTCTGATTATCGCGGTGGTGCAGACCAATCGAAGGCTCGTCGAGAATGTACAGCACGCCGGCCAGGCCGGAACCGATCTGGCCCGCGAGGCGAATGCGCTGCAATTCGCCGCCCGAGAGCGTCGGCGCGGTTCGATCCAGGCTCAAGTAATCCAGCCCGACGTTGAGCAGAAAATCCATCCGCGCGCGAAGCTCCTTCAGCACTTCCCCTGCGACGATCTTCTGCACCGGCGAGAGCGCCAAGTCGTCGAGCATCGCCCGCGCCCGCGCGACGGGCAGTCCGCAGAACTCCGCGAGATTGGGTCCCTTCCCATTGCTCGATGCCGTGCCGAGGGCCTTGCTGTTAACCGGCAGCCGCACCGCGCGAGCCTGCGCATTCAATCGCGCTCCGGCGCAATCGGGGCAGGGTCCGCGGCGCATGTATTTCTCGTAGTAGTCACGGACGAACGTTGCTTTGGCCTTGCGATGCTTCTCGCGCAATTCTTCCAGCACGCCGTCAAAGGTTCCGCCGTGTTTCCAGATGCCGCCGGACCATTTCCATTCGAACGTCAGGTGCCGATTGCCGGTGCCATGGAGCAGCGCCTCCCGCGCCTTGGGCGGCAGCTTGTTCCACGGCAGGTTGATATCGAATCCCACCGCGCGGGCAACGGCTTCGTAGATGTGCCGCCGCCATTTGCCGATCTTGGTGCGCATCGGTTCGATGCACGGCGCGAAAAAGTTTTTCGACGGATCGGGCACGAGCAGGTCGGGATCGAAGTCCAGCAGTTCCCCCAAGCCGTCGCACTTCATGCACATGCCCGTCGGCGAATTAAAGGAAAACAATTGCGGCGTAAGCGTCTCGAAGGAAATGCCGCAGCGCGTGCAGGCGGAGCTGGACGAGAACACTTTTTCGCCCGAGGACGTTCTGCGGGCGCCCGCTTGCGCGTCTCCGGCGTCCGGCGCGACGATGAGCGATCCTTTGCCGAGGCGCAGGGCGCTCTCCACCGCTTCGGCCATGCGCGAACGATTGTCCGGTGAAATCACCAGTCGATCGACGACGACTTCAATGTCGTGGCGGCGATTTTTCTCCAGTGCCAGATCATCGGTCAACATCACGATGCGGCCGTCCACCCGCGCGCGGACGTAACCGGCGCGGACGAGGTCTTCGAAGAGATCGCGAAACTCGCCTTTCTGGGCACGGGCCTGGGGCGCGAGGATGAGCGCGCGCACGCCGCCCCTGGCATCGTCTGCGCTGCGAACAAAAGAATCGAGCATGCCCGCGACGATCTGCTCGCGCGATTGCGCCGAGATGGGCCGGCCGCATTGCGTGCAGTGCTGCATACCGATGCGAGCGAAGAGCACACGGAGAAAATCGTGAATCGCCGTGATGGTGGCGACGGTGGAACGCGGGTTCCAGCCGGTGGTCTTCTGCTGAATGGCGATGGCGGGGGAGAGGCCGGCGATGAGATCGCAATCGGGCTTTTGCATTTGGCCCATGAATTGCCGCGCGTACGATGAGAGCGATTCGATGTAGCGCCGTTGGCCCTCGGCGTAGAGCGTGTCGAACGCGAGCGACGATTTTCCGCTGCCCGAGACGCCTGTAAAGACAATCAGCTTATTGCGCGGGAGCGCGAGGCAGACCTCGCGCAGGTTGTGCACGCGGGCGTTCTTGATGTCGATGGTGGCGGGTTCCACGGCGAGGCGATCCCCTCATCGGGGCGATTGTAGCCGCGTGCGCATTGCTTGTCAGAGGACGGAATGAAGAGTCCGCGGGTGGAAGCGTCGCCGCGGCATTCCATTGCGCAAAAGGCCCCGGTGTATTCAGGCCGTCCGGGCGGTTCGTCGCGGGCGCGAAACGTGCTCGAGCATTTCCACCTTAAGCTGGCGGATTTTCTCGTCGTCGTAGAGCCAGCGGGGGTAACTGCGCGTCGGCTCGCTGACCTTGGCCGCAGTGACCAGCAGGCGCGTGTGCAGGCATGGCTCGGCAAGGCCGGTCTCGGCGCGCAAATCGGCGACCAGACGCTTGAAGAGCCGCCGCCGCCACCAGCTTCCGCCCAGCGCCGGTCCTGGCACGACCGATGTGATCGTTTCGACGCGCCAGCCGGTGCCGTTGAGCAGTTCCTCGATCTCCTGCGGAGCGTAGCGTCGCCAGGCGGATTCGGGGCCGTGTTCGATCCGCGTGCTTTGCGGCGCGCCGCGCAGGAGCGCATGCGTCGCCTGAAGGCTGACGGGATTCTCGGCGATGAGCACGAGTCTGCCGCGCGGCTGAACGACGCGATTTAATTCATAAAACACGAATTCCGGATCGTCGCGCAAGGCTTCAATCCGGCCGAGGTGAACGACCAGTCCAAAGGCGTGGTCGTCGATCGGAAGGGCATCGGTCTCCAAGTCTTGTTCGATGAGCGTGAAGGGGTAGGAGGCGTCGGAGTTCGGGTGCGGCCGGGCGCGGCGGAGGCGGCGTTTGGCGCGGCAGGTCGGTGGGGCGACGCAGGTCACATCTTTCCAGCCGAGCTTGCCGGCGAGATAGGGCACCTCCGCCCCGGTGGAGCCAATTATCAGGCATTTGTCGCAATCCCCGGTCGCCGCCGGGAGGCCTGACAGGGCTTCGTGGAGTTCGGCTGCGCGTTGGAGCAATCGCCGCGATTCGCCCTCGGCGTCGTGCGGCGCGGCGAGGTCGTCTTCGGAAACAAGCCAGTGGAGTGTTTCGCGCATCGCGCGCGAGACGCGAACCGGAGGGGAATCAAGCATGGGCAAAGGGTCCGTTCAATGCGGCGCGGCGACGCCGGGCACTACATGAATCGGATGTTGCGCGGACTTCGGGTGAGTCCGTTGCGCCGCGCGGGGCGATTTCGCGCAGAATTGGCCGACGCCGCGCGGGTCATGCCGGGTTTTCCTGGAATTGAGAGAAAGCGACGCGCTTAGGGCTGCGTGATGCCTGCGAACTCAATGTCGCCGCCTTCGACCAATGCTTCGATGCGCCCGCCGCCGCCGTTCAGCTCGGCGGTAAGCAGGCCGGCGGCCGTGGCGATGTTGGAGACGGCGAAGCCGTTCAGGTTGGCGGAGACGGCGCCGCCGTCGGCCACCAGTTTCAGCGCCGCGCCAAATCCCTGTTGCACGAGAACGCGCGCGTTGCCGCCGGCGGTTCGCGCGAGAACCTGTGCGCCGATCGACGGCATCGCCCGAATCGAAACATCCGCATTCGAGGTGACTGCGTCCACGTTCCCGCGCGCGCCGCGAATCTCCACCGGGTGGTTTGTTGTCTTCGCGACGATGTTACCGGCTGCGTCGGTCACGAGAATCGCGCCGTCGGCCGTGGCGATCTCAACGTTGGCCGCGAGGCGGAGGATCTCCACCGGACCGCTGGTCAGGTAGATTTCCGTTCCCGCGCCGCGCGGCACGGTCAGTTTCACGTCAAAGGCAACATCCTTCGGCTGCAACCCCTGGGAGATAATCGACGTGACGTTCAGCCGTGCGCTGTCCACGAACGATCGCTCGGCGCGAAGCTCCGTGGCAATCAGATGGTTTTCTAAATCATTCTTGCCGAGCCAGCCGGCCGTGATGATCTCCGTGACTTGCAGCGTTGCTTCGTCAGTGCCGCTGTCTACCTGCTCGATCACCAGCCGGGCCGTATGCAGCTCGACGCGAATGGTCCGAACGCCGGTGAAGTCGAGGGTGCGTGTGGATCGTTCGATGTTCGGCTGGCGCGGGTCAATTCCATCAACGTTTGGAAGTGGCGCGGGATTCTCCGATCCGCCCAGTCCGGGCAGCGGGACGAAGCCGCATCCCACTGCGAGGCAAAACAGTATCGAGACAGATCCAAGTTTCGGTAACGCGAGCCGAACCGATTGGTAGGCAACCACGGGCTGCTCCTTTTGTCGGATGGTGGATTTCCGTGGTGGGTTTATCGGTCAAACGGGGGGTTGACTTGGCCTTGTCCTGCGGCATGACACCGGGCGGCCGCCGTGAGTTTCGATGACGGCAGTCCCGGCCGAATCGTCCGATAGTGTGGCGCAAGCTTCCCTATTATCATTCTCTGGTATGAGCGTGATGGATACCCCGTCCGGTTTTGAAGAACGGCCCGCCCTGCGCGTGCAGAAGCGTCAGTCCTTGCTGGTCGGCATTCTCGTGGGTCTCACGGCCGGCTATTTGGTCGTCGGGCAGCTGCGCGCGTATCTCGAAACGCGCAACACCGGCCCTCGCGCCATCACGCCTCGCGGTGATCTCGCGGCCGACGAGAAGACATCGGTCGAGCTGTTCGCCAACGCGTCGCCGTCGGTTGTTTATGTGCAGAGCGTGCAGCTTGTCGAACGGCGGCGCGGGCTTTTCACGCGCGAGGTTTTTGAAATCCCCGAGGGCACCGGCACGGGGTTCATCTGGGATGAACTCGGTCACATCGTGACGAACTTCCACGTCGTCGAGCCGGGGATGCGGCGAAACACGGAATTGAAGGTCATACTCGCCGACCGTTCATCGTGGGATGCCAAGGTCGTCGGCGTCGAGCCGGATCGTGATCTGGCCGTGCTGAAGATCGATGCGCCGGCGGCCCGATTGCGTCCCATACCCGTTGGGACGTCCGGCGATTTGCAGGTCGGCCAGAAGGTGTTCGCCATCGGTAATCCGTTCGGCTTTGACCAGACCTTGACGACCGGGATCGTGAGCGCGACGGGGCGAACGATCACCGCGCGAAATGGTCGCACGATAGAGGGCGTCATTCAGACGGATGCGGCCATCAATCCCGGCAACTCGGGCGGTCCGTTGTTGGACAGCGCGGGGCGATTGATCGGTGTGAACACGATGATCTACAGCCCCAGCGGCGCGAGCGTCGGCATCGGCTTTGCCGTGCCGGTCGATATCGTGAACGAGATCGTTCCGCAGTTGATTCGACACGGGCGCGTCGTGCGTCCGCTGCTGGGCATCGAGGTGGTCGACGCCGGCATCGCGCGGCAGCTGGGCGTGACGCGGGGCGTATTGATCGGCGGCGTGGCGGAGGGGGGCGGCGCCGAGCGGGCCGGGCTGGAGGGGACCTACCGCCTCGGCGACGGTTCCATCGTGCTGGGGGATGTGATTGTCGGCATTGACGATCGCGAGATCAATGACTACAACGATTTGCGGAACGTACTGGACAGCAAGCGCGCGGGCGACACGGTGAAAGTCACCGTGGTGCGCGACGGCCGCGTGCGCACGGCGCAGGTCAAGCTTACCAGTTCGGTCGACGGATCAGACGAGTAAAGAGGTTGCGTCGCGTCGAAATGGCGGCACAGGCTAACACGCCTTCAGCGGATCGGCGGAGTGTGTTCGCACGACGCGCTCGATCGTGAGCGGCACGCGATCCGCCGCGGCGGGTTCGATGGTAACCCATACGGACTTGAACGCCGGCGTCTTCGATCGCGGATCCACGCGCGGCGGCACGAGCACGTTCGCCTCGGGAAAGTACATCAGACAGTTGCCCTCGCGAATCTCAAACGGCCGCACGCGCAGGCCCGCCATCTCGCCGGCTTGGCTGCGAACGGTGACGAGCTGGTCGTTCGCGAGCCCGCGTCGTTCCAGGTCGCGGGCGTGCAGCAGGATGACGTCGCGGCGCTCCTGCCCGCGGTACAGGTCTTCGTCTTCATAGACGACTGTATTGAACTGCCCTTCGGATCGCACGGTCATCAATCGCAGCGCGCCGGGCGATGGGGGGGACGGGTCGGGCAGCGGCGTCGCGTGGAACCTCGCCTTGCCGTCGGAGGTGGGAAAGATCGGCCGGTGCTGCGTGCGCCCGGCGATGTGAAACTCGGCCTTGGTCGCGCCGATGGTCTTTAATTCCTCGAATCCCGGGACGATCTTCGCAATGGCGGCTCGGATGGATTCGTGCGATTGCATCTCGCGCCAGTCGACGGGGCCGTCTTCGCCCAGCACGGCGAGCGCCAGGTCGGCCACAATCGCCACTTCGCTGCGCGGGCCTTCGTGTCGCACGGGGCCTCCGTCGCTCAATCGCACATAATTGAACATCGACTCCTGCGTCGTGGGTTGCGGTTCCTCGTCGCGCGCCAGCACCGGCAGCACGATGGTTTCCTTTCCACGGCCCCACACGTGCCCCAGGTTCAGCGTCGTGTTGAGGTGGACGACCAACCCGAGCCGGCCCATCGCGCGCCGGGCGAACGCCGAACCGGGATTCGCCGCGAACAGATTGCCGCCGAGGCACACGCCCACGTCCATCTCACCGGCGTCGGCCGCTTCCATGCACTGCATCGTGTCACGGCCCGGCCACGCCGGCAGCGCGACGCCGAAGTGCCGCTGCAAGCGCTCGAAGACCGCCTCTTTCAGCGCAGGCGTCACGCCCATCGAGCCGACGCCTTGCACGTTGCTGTGCCCGCGAATCGGCAACAGGCCCGCGTGTGGCCGGCCGACCATGCCGCGCAGCAGCGCGAGATTCACGATTGCATGGATGTTCTGCACGCCGTGCTCGTGATGCGTGATGCCCATGGTCCAGCCGAAGACCGTCGCGCGCGATCGCGCGTAGCGCTCGGCGATGCGCTCGATCATCGGCCGCGCCACGCCGCTGCGCTGTTCGATTTCCTCCCACGGCAGCGCACGAATGCCGATCTCCCATTCGCTTGCGCCGACCGTCGCCGTGTCGATGAACGCGCGATCGGCCGCGCCTCGTTCCAGAACGGCCTTTGCGATTCCGCAGAGCAGCGCGATGTCCCCGCCGATGTGCGGCTGGACATACAAGCTCGCGATGCGCGAGCCGAACAGCAGGCTGCGCACGTCGGACGGCACGCGGAAGTTCACCAGTCCCGGTTCGATGACGGGATTGATCACAATCACGTCGCCGCTGCGCCGGCGGAGCTGCATGAGCGTGCGCATCAGGCGCGGGTGGTTCGATGCCGGGTTGCCGCCGATGAGAAAGAACAGGTCGGCGTGTTCGAGGTCGTCCAGCGTGATCGTGGCTGTGCCGCTGCCGATGGCGTCATACAGTGCGACGCCGCTGGCCTGGTGACAGTAATACGAGCAATTGTTGACGTGATTCGTGCCGTACAGCCGGGCAAAAAGCTGCAACAGAAACGCGGCTTCGTTCGAAGATCGACCGCTCATGTAGAAGAACGTGCGGCACGGGTCAGTTGCCTTCAATCGCTGCGCGATGCGCGATATCGCATCATTCCAGTCGATCGGCTGGTAATGCGTCGCGCCGGGTGCGGCGTAGAGAGGCTGCACGATGCGACCGGCGGCTTCCAGCTCGCGTGAGGTGAGCAACTCCAATTGGTCGAAGCTGTATCGCTCGAAGAATTCGCGGCGCAGGCCGTCCTGCATGTCCGCCGCCATCGCCTGGAGCGATTTTTTGCAGATTTCCGGCCAGTGCCCCGCCTCGTTGCGCATGCCGCCGAGCTGGCCGCCCATGCCCAGCGCGCAGGTCTTGCAGGCGTTCTTTGATCGCACGCTTTGCCATGCGCGGCGCCAGCCCACGCGCTGTGCGACGCGCAGCGCATACGCAATCGCCTGCCAGCCGCCGCCGCTGCGAACCTTGGCCATACCCCTGATCCTCGTGAAGCGGCGATGATTGTACCCGACGGGCGGTTACAGTTTCAGCTCGCGGTATTTGACACGATGCGGTCGATCCGCGGCTTCGCCCATCCGTGCCCGCCGGTCGGCTTCGTACGCCGTGTAGTTGCCGTCGAACCAGTGCACGACGCTGTCGCCCTCGAAGGCGAGAATGTGCGTTGCTACGCGGTCGAGGAACCAGCGGTCGTGGCTGATGATCAGCGCGCAGCCGGCGAACGCCTCGAGCGCTTCTTCCAACGCGCGCATCGTGTTCACGTCGAGGTCGTTGGTCGGCTCGTCGAGCAGGATGACGTTCGCGCCCTGTCGCAGCATGCGCGCGAGGTGAACGCGGTTTCGCTCGCCGCCCGACAACGTGTCGACCAATTGTTGTTGATCCGTTCCCGTAAAGCCGAATCGCCCGACGTAGGCCCGGCTGTTCACGCGCTGCGAGCCGAGGGCGATCAGTTCATCACCCCCGGAAATGGCCTCCCAGACGGTTTGACCGCTCTTGAGGGAGTCGCGGCTTTGCTCGACGTAAGCGAGCTTCACGCTCTCGCCGATCTCGATCGTGCCGGCGTCGGGTTTCTCCAGCCCGGTGATCATTCGAAAGAGGGTGGTCTTGCCAGCACCGTTGCCGCCGATGATGCCGACGATCGCGCCGGGCGGAATGGAGAACGACACGTCCTGCATCAGCAGTTGCCGGCCGTATGCCTTGGTCAGGCCGTTCGCCTCGATGACGCGATCGCCCAGCCGCGGGCCGGGCGGAATGTAGATTTCAATTTCTTTCAATTTCTCGCCGGCGTCCTGCGCGAGAAGCTGATCGTATGCCTTGATGCGTGCCTTGCTCTTGGCCTGGCGCGCCTGGGGCGAGCGGCGAATCCACTCCAGCTCGCGCTGCAATGCCCGCTGCCGCGCGGACTCGGTTTTCTCCTCGACCTTGAGTCTCGCGTCTTTTTGCTCCAACCACGACGAGTAATTGCCCTTCCAGGGGATGCCCCGGCCGCGGTCCAATTCCAGGATCCATCCCGCCACGTTGTCGAGGAAATATCGATCGTGCGTTACCGCGATGACCGTGCCCGCGTAGCGTTGCAGATGCAACTCCAGCCAGCCGACTGATTCGGCGTCGAGGTGGTTCGTTGGTTCGTCGAGCAGCAGTACATCCGGCTCGCGCAGCAGCAATCGACACAGCGCCACGCGCCGCCGTTCGCCGCCCGACAGGACCTTCACCGGCTTGTCACCGTCCGGGCAGCGAAGCGCGTCCATCGCGACCTCCAACTGCGTTTCCAGTTCCCACGCGTTCAGGGCATCGAGCCGCTCCTGCACGCGGCCCTGGTCCTCCAGCAGCTTCGTCATCTCGTCATCGGTGAGATTCTCGCCGAGCCGTTCGTTGATGCGCTCGAACTCCTTCAGCAGGTCGATGGATTCCTGTTTGCCCTGTTCGACCGCCTGACGCACGGTGAGGGTGTCGTCCAGTTGCGGCTCCTGTTCGAGGAAGCCGACGGTGAATCCCGGCTGAAGTGAAATTTGCCCTTCGTAGTCCTTGTCGACGCCGGCGAGGATGCGCAGCAGCGTGCTCTTGCCAGAGCCGTTCAGGCCGAGCACGCCGATCTTCGCGCCGTAGAAATAGGACAAGTAGATGTCCTTGAGAATCTGCTTCTTCTCGTGGCGCTTGCTCACGCCGATCATCGAATAAATGATTTTGTACGCTTCTTCCGCCATGAGTCCTGGCTTGCTCCTGTGTTTCAATCGTTTTCAGCTTGCGTCCACGCTGCCTTTGCGCACGATCAACATCGAACACGGGCAGTCGGCGGCGATGCGCTCGGCCTTCCAGCCGAACACGTGCGACTCGAGGCCCCACTTTTCGGCCACGCCGATCAGCACGAGGTCGTGCGAGGCGGCCTCGCGAATGACCGCGTCAATCGGTGAATCATCCTCCACCATTCGGAACGTTACAGGGGTCGGTTGCGTGGGATCGGCAAATACTTTATCCACCGCGCCGTGCGCGCCCAGCGGTGGGGCGTTGCGCCGGGTCCGGGGCGTGACGTGCAGCACCGTCACGACGGCTCCGGCGCTGCGAGCCAGCCGCCGCGCCAACTCAAGCGCCAACCGATCATGCGTGCCGCCGAGGAACGGAACCAGTACACGGCCCGCCGTCGTGAACCCGCGATCGACGAAGACACCGATATCACACGCGGCACGCGACATGACCTTGTGAACGGTTCCGCCCAGCAGGGTCTGACCGAAGATCGGCCGGTGAAACCCCATGAGTAAAAAGTCCGCCTGCCGCGCCGCCGCGACCCCCACGATGTCGGTCGCGACATCCGTCGTGACCAGCGAGAGCGGTTCCAATTCGATCCCCGCCTCGTTCGCCGCCGCAGCGAGGGGGGCCACCGCGGAATCTTCCTCTTCGTCCTCGCGGTCGGCCGCGCTGCGGTAGGCGTCCCGGTCAACGGCCGGCTTGAGATGCAGCGCGATCAGCTTGCCGGCGCTGCCGGCGATTTGCCACCCGAGTCGCAACAAGCCCGTTGCCGAGTCGGGTCGCGCGATGGACACCAGCAGGCTCCACGGGCGATCGGCCGTAGGCACGACCACCGGCCGCTCGCGAAAGAGCCGGTCGGGATAGACCCAGCTCAAGACCGGCGTGGTCAGCGCGGTGGTCACCAGGGCCATGATGACCATCATGGCGAAGACGACGTCGGAGATGACGCCCAGTTCGCGGCCGATGTTGAGAATGACCAGCTCCATCAGCCCGCGCGTGTTCATGAGAATTCCGATGGCGGAGGACTCGCGCCAGCTCAATCCGCAGACGCGCGCCGCGATGGACGCGCCGCCGATTTTTCCAGCGCAGGCGGCGAGCACGATGAGGGCGGTATCGATCCAAAGGCGGCCGGAACTCAACAGCCCGATTTGCGTTTGAAGCCCCGCAAAGGCGAAGAAGATCGGAAGGAGGAAGACGACGGTGATGTCTTCGAGCCGTTCCGTCAGGTCTCGGACAAATGCCGAGCCTTTGGGCATGATCACGCCGACAATGAACGCGCCGAACAAGGCATGAATCCCGATGGCCTCCGTCGCCAGCGCGGATGCGACAATCAGGAGCATGACCAGTCCGAACGCACCCTGCGAGAGTCGCCCGCGAAGTTTGTAATAAGCCTCAAGCCGGCCCATCAACGGGCGACCGACCCAGAACATGATCAGGACATAACCGGTAGCCAGAATGGCCGTCAGCCCGGCGCTGTGCAGCCCGCTGGCCCGGCAGATCGCCACGACAAAGGCCAACATGCACCATGCGATGACGTCATTCATCGCGGCACACACGATTGCCAGCGCGCCAACGCTGGTTCGGTGGAGGTTCCGCTCGGTTAGAATCCGCGCCAGCACCGGAAACGCCGTCACGCTCATCGCCGCGCCGATGAACAGGCTCACGGTTGCGAGCTGCATTGCGGGGGGATCGCCAAACAGCCGCGGATACAGGTAACCGGTCAGTGCCGCGCCCA
This sequence comes from Planctomycetia bacterium, assembly GCA_015200345.1. Taxonomy (NCBI): domain Bacteria; kingdom Pseudomonadati; phylum Planctomycetota; class Planctomycetia; species Planctomycetia bacterium. The sequence goes on from CP054187.1 coordinate 2,301,484, forward strand.
GGGCAAAGGGGAGCAGAATGCTCAAGGCTCCGATGCCGATCGCCGCGCGGCCTTGCTTTTGCAGGAGTCGCGGATCAAGGTCCACGCCGATCAGGAAGAGAAACAGCACGACGCCGACCTGGCTAAGAATATGCAGATACGTCAGCGATGCGAGCGGGAACACGGCTGCCCATGTGCCGGGCGCCAGCAAACCAAACACGCTCGGCCCCAGGACGATGCCTGCGACCATCTCGCCGACGACCTGCGGCTGCCCCAGGCGCGCAAAGAGCCGGCCCATCAGGCGCGATGCGACGAGGATAATCCCAAGTTGCCAGAGAAACGTCAGAAACACAGGTCGATTGTCCCGCCGCGCAGGGCGGCTCCGCGCCAGAGGCTCTTCACGCCTGCTCTTGAACGCGGCAACTTAAGGCAACTTGCCACCTGTGCCAACGTAAACCGGCCTACCGGGGGACGTTTCACAAGTCCGGCGCGCATCGCAGGCGGCGCGTGAATTCGTCGACGGGCTTTGGTGTTCGAAGCGCCATGGGCGATCAAGCTCGCCGGCGAAGCGAGCGCATCGCATCGCCTCAACGCGCCACCGTTGCGTCGTTCAGCCCGTCCGCCGCTTCGTCGTCTCGGCGATTAAGCGGTACTTACTTGTCTTCCTCGCGAATTCCCATTCCGCTTCGATCGGGGTATTTCGGCCGTTGCGGCGGGCGATAGGGATTGCGCTGCAATTCGCCGAGCATGTGCGCGATGGCCGCGTCGAGCTGCGGGTCGCCGCCGTCGACCATCATCGCCGGATCATCCACGACTTCCATGTCGGGATCGACGCCGTGACCTTCGATGCCCCAGGTGCCGTCCTTCTTGTAGTATCCGAAGGTCGGCACGGTCGTGAACGCGCCGTCGATCAGGCCCGGATTGCCCGAGATGCCGATCAACCCGCCCCAGGTGCGCATGCCGATCAGCTTGCCCAGCCCGGACTGACGGAAGTATGCCGGGAACGCGTCACCGCCCGATCCGGCCAAGCCGTTGATCAGCATGCATTTCGGCCCCTGGTGGCTGTCCGGCGGCCACGGCCAATCGTGCCCGTCGCGCCGCGCCCAGTAATTGGTGATCGGCCGATTGAGCAGCTCGATGAAGCGCGTGGGAATCTGCCCGCCGCCGTTCCATCGTTCGTCGATGATCAGCGCCGCCTTGTCCACCTGGCCGTAGAATTGGCGGAACAGATCGTTCTGGCCATCGACGCCGGTGTTCGGGACGTAAATGTATCCAACCTTGCCGTCGGTTTTCTCTGCGACGTATGCGCGATTGCGCTCGATCCACGCGCGGTAGCGCAGGTTGCTCTCGTCGGAGAGCAACTTCACGACCACGTCGCGCGCCTTGTCGTCCATCGCCGGTTTGTCGCTCACCGTCAGCGTCACCGTCTGGTCGGCCAGCCCCTGGAAGCTTGCCCACGGATCGCGCGTCGCATCCACCGGCGCCCGGTTCACCGCCAGCAGGTAGTCGCCGACCTTCACATCGACGCCCGGCTGACTCAACGGCCCGCGTGCGTCGCTGTCCCACGGCGCGCCCTCGTAGATCTTCGAGATGCGATAGGCCGGCGCGCCGGGCAGCGGACCCGTATACAACTCAAAATCGCAGCCCAGCATGCCGACCGACACGCTGGGCTGGCCTTCCAGATCGCCGCCGCCGTAGTAGGTGTGCCCGGCGTTCAGCTCGGAGATCATCTCGGCCGCCACAAAGCCGACGTCTTCACGGCTCGCGCAGTCATCCAGCATCGTTGCGTACTGCTTATAGATCGCTTCCCAGTCGACGCCGTGCATGTGCGGGTCGTAGAAATAATCCCGCTGGAGCCGCCAGACCTCGGTGAGAATCTGCTTCCACTCCTCGCGCGGCGAGACCATTGAACCCATACCGGCGGTAGAGATCGTCTTGTCCAGCTTCTGGTCCTTCGCGGCGTCGACGATCGCCATCTTGTTGTCCTTGCGGACGAGCAATTTCTTGCCATCGGACGAGATCGCAAAGAAGGCCGCGCCAGCCAGCACCGTGTTCTCTTCTTTCTTTTCGTCCGCCAGATCAAAAATGCGGATGGACGGCTCCGTCTCGGCGCCACGGCCCGCGAGGCGCGAGAAGATCAGCTTGCCGTCGTGCGCCACGGCAAGATTGCCGAAGCCGCCGTGCTTGATTTCCAACTGCACGGCGCGGCGCTCGAAATCTTCCAGCTCAATGATGACCGGCTTTTTCTCGTCCTTCTTCTCCCCGGGTTGCGAGGCCGGCTCGCTGGTGGCCGCGGACGCAGGCTGCGATTCCGCGGCGGCGCTGGTCGTCGCCTGACTCGAGGCGGGCTGGCTCGTCGCCGGCTGGGTGGTGGCCGGTTCTTCGTCGCTCTTGGGCGCGAACGGCAGCTTCACGTCCTTGCGCAGCGGCACGACGTACAGCAGGGCCGTTTCGTTGTACACAAAAGTCGTACCGAGGTCTTCGTAGCGCGGGCTGCTCCAGGCGCGGTTGCTGGCAAAGTAGAGAAAGTCCCCTGCGCGGTCGAAGGTCGGCGCCCAGTCGTTGAACATGCCCGAGGTAACCTGGTGCACCTTGCCCGAGGCCATCTCGTACAGGTAAATCGCCGACTGGCGGTTCAGGCCGCTCTTCGGGTAGGCGATCCAGCCGGAATCACGGCTCCAGCTCAATCGCGGGGCATTGGCCCACGGATCGGTGTCGATTACCTTTGTCTCTTTCTTCTCCACGTCGCACAGCAGGACGTTTCCGGCCTTGTCGGTAAAGGCGATGTGCTTCGAATCGGGCGACCAGGTGGGCGTGTAATAAAACGTCTTGCTTCCCCTGGTCAGTTGTTCCGGCTCGCCCTTTTCGTCCGCCGAGCGCCGATAAAGCTCGTACTCGCCCGTTGCGTCGGAGAAGTAAGCGATCCACTTGCCGTCCGGGCTCCACATCGGATCGCGGTCGAACACGCCGCTGCTGCGCGTCAGGTTTCTCGGCGAGCCGTGCTCGGCCGGCAGCGTCCAGATGTCGCCCCGCGCCTCGACGACGGCACGTTTGCCGGTCGCCGAAATGTCCAGCGCCGGCATGTTGCCCGCGACGTCCACGCGCCGCGGACGCAGCTTCGGCCGATCGCCCGGGATTGTGACCGACACGACCTTGTCGGATTTCGCGCCGAGGTTGAACAGGCGAAGCTCCGCGCCTACCTGGAAGACGATTTCGCCTTCTCCGTTGGCCCCCGGACCGTTCGACGCCCACTTGATGTCGAAGTCCTTGTAGTGCGTGTGCTGCTGTGTGCGGCCGTTTGTCGTGTCATACGACCAGATGTTCTGGCGATGCTCCGGCCCCGCGTCGCTTAGATAGTAGACGATCTGCCCCTGCCACATCGGCTGGGTGTCGGTGCCCTCCCACGTTGTCATCTGCTTCGATTGTTTCGTCTTCAGGTTGAACAGCCAGATGTCGGTGGCCATGCCGCCGCGGTAGCGCTTCCACGTGCGGAAGTCGGTCGTGTGCGGCGTATAGGCCAGCCACTCGCCATCGGCACTGATCGCCGCCGTCGCGCCATAAGGCACAGGCAGTTTCACGGGCAATCCGCCCGCCGCGTCCACCGTGAAAAGCTGCATCTGTCTCCGCAGCCCGGCCAAGCCGTTTGTATAGAAAAGCAGCCGGTCGCCGGTCGCGCCTTCGGCGACGAGGCCCGCGTGCGCCGCCGGAACCCAGTCGCACATCGTCTCGCCGTCGGGGTGATGCGTGATGCGCTTCGGCGGACCGCCCTCGACCGGCACGACGTATAAATCTCTATTGCCGTCGTAATTCCCGACGAAGGCGATGTGCGCGCCGTCGGGGCTGAACCGCGGGAACAGCTCCGTCCCCGGCGGACTGGCCAGCGGCGCCGCCATGCCTCCCTCGCGCGAGACGACCCAGATGTCATTCGCGTACACGAACGCGATCTTGTCGCGGCTCACGTCGGGGTAGCGCAGCATCCCGCCATGCGGCCGGATTTGTGCCGCCGCCGACAGGGCGAAGCAAAAGACGAACAGGACTGGGCAACAGAAATGTAACGCGCGGGAAACTACCGAACGGTGCATCGATTCTCCTCGAGTAGAACGGTCGCCGCCCAAAGCATAACCGCTCTTACTCGATTCGAGCAGGCTGATCGCGCCGGCTCCGGCGAGGGCCGCCTCACGGGGGATCAATTCCCGAGTGCGGCCTTCAGACGTGCATCAGCTCCTCGTGTTGCGACCTCCGCTCACGCGGCAGGATCGGCTTGTCGGCGGGCTTGACAGGGATCGTCGCTTTCGCGAAGCGCCGGCGAAGCCGCCGACCGGCCCACAATAGGAACCCCGCACCGATGACGCCCGCATCTAACACGACCATGCAGGTGTATTTCGGGTAGGTGTACCAGAGCGGCCGCACGGGGAGATAGGGTCCGTTCTCGCCCCAGATGGCGACCAGCGCCTTGTAGGCCGGCCAGCGCAGCGCGCCCAGCCACTTGTAATTGAAGTAATAGGCGTAATCGAAATTGTACAGGTCGTAGGGAAGGGGCACGGTGTATTCCTTGCCGTTGGGTCCCCACCCGTAGGCGAAGCCGGTGACCGCGTTGCGCACGAACAAGTCGCGGTCCTTGTGCAACTCCTTGAGCGTCGCCGGTCTGCCGTCTTCGTGCTGATAGATGACGCCGTTGGTAGGGCCGACGATTCCATGCGTGCCGGCGTAGTCGACCTCGATCACACTGTGAAGGCCGAGCAGATTGGCATCGTGCTGGACGACCATTCGCGAGCTGATCCCGTGTGCGGCGAGCAGCGCCATGAAGGCGCGGCTGTTGGACTGGCAGGGGCCGAGGTGGTGCGTGCCATATTCCAGGATTGGTCTCGGGCCGATCCGGAACGGATTGTAGAGATAATTCAGCCGGACCCAGAAGGGAAAGTGTTCGACTTCTTCTCGCGTCGGATGGTAGATCTCATCACGCACATAGCGTGACACGGCGCGGACGACTTCAACGTCGGGTGTGCCGGGCGGGGCAATCTTGAATGCGATGTCGCGGATGAAAGCGCTGTCCGCCTGCGCACTGAAATAAAGCGCCGCATTGGCCAACAGGACCAGCGCGACGAAGCAAGCCGGTTTGCTCCAGCGTCTCGAACGATTCACACTCTCTACCCAAACCCTGTCGAGCGGCGTGCCGTAGGCGCTGGCACACGGCGCGAAATCCACGACACCTTGCATTCTAACGCGAAACGCAGGGTTCCCAACCGGAATGCAGAAAATATTCTGGGGTGGAAGGTCACGGGCGTCCGGCGCGATCTCGTGCGTGGGTATGAGTCCGCACAGTGGCCGATTTCCGAGCAGGAACGGTACAAATCATGACGTTTTCGGGCCTTCCTGCGGCCCCGCCGTTGCGAGGAAAATTGGACCTACCGGCAGCATTTTAGCGACCTTTGTTGTCGGCAATGCCGCCCGTTCCGAGAAGCCAAGTCAGCATGGCGTTAGCGAAAATTTGATTGCCCCGCTCGTTGAAGTGCATGTCGCTCGGCCAGCGCGTGGATTCGCCGGCCTCGTTGGCGCGGATCAACGCTTCCCCAAGATCGACGTAGCCCAAGGACTCGTCCCGGCAAAGGGTCTCGAGCCGGGCCGACAGGGGGGCATCCGCGCGATCAAAATATTTACATATATCTACTATAACCAGTTTCGCGCCGCCTTTGTCCGCCGCGCGACCCAGTGCGGTCAGGATACGCAGGTTCAGTTCCAAGGCCTCGCCAGGCACGCTTACCTCGCGCCGTGCGACGCGCTGCCGCCTTTGCTGAAGCTGTACAAGCCCTTCGTAAGCTGGAACCAGGACACGCGTGAGCAGAAACGAACGACGGGCTTTTGGCTTGATCCGGTGTCCGCCGAAAGGGCCTTCGATCAGGGCGCGCTGTAAATCGACAAACCGCTCATAGTCGGCGGGGGGATGCAACGCCAGCCCGGCCCCCTCCAGTGAAAACGTCGGACGAATCCAAAGCCGTTCCTGTTCGCGGCCTGGAAACGCACCACCTTCGTAGGCCGTCACCGTCCGCACCATGTGAAATCCCGCGACCAGGACAAATACATAATCCGGCTGATAGCGCCGGGCGTGATGCTCCCACGTCATCAAACATTGCCCCACGCCGTAATTCGACACGCCGAAATTGAGGACTTCGTATTGTCGGACACCGCCGGCGGGGGATTCGACGCCGGCAGACTTTCCGTTTAACGCACGCTCCAGCATCTGCCCGGCCGTCTGCTCCCATGGCACCTGCATTGCTTCAACCATCGAATCACCAAGCAGCGCGATTCGCGTCACGCCTGCGGGCTTCGACTCGACCCACTCACGATCCCGAAAGCCCTGCGAATTGAACTTCATCGGGACGCTGAAATCGATGGCGTACCACTCGTGTCCGCCCCAGGTCAGCTCCATGCCCGGCACATGAATCCAGCCCAAATCGCGATCCGGCTGAAGAAAGAGCACATCGTGTGCAGGACGGCTGCCTGCGTAGAGTTGTCCGCCGATCTCCGTGCACACGGCGCCCAGGATGCCCGCCGCGGCTATCGGCGCCAGGGCGAAGAGTGCTCGGCGGCCGAACCGCGCCAGCAGCAGACCCACAAACAGCACCGTTGCGCCGACCGTGCACAGGATGACAAAATAAGGAAGCGACCAGCGGCCAAGAATCCACCCCCCGCTCGAGCGGCGCATCGCCAGCGGTATCACGGCCAGGGCGGTTGCGAGCAGCGCGTAGGCATACCCCTTCGTGGGACTGCGCGGCGTTGGCCGATGGATCGGCGCGGCCAGTCCAGGGGAAGGGACCGGAGCTGTTGCGGGGCCGCTGGTTGCGGTTGGATTGCCGTAATCAGGCGGCAGCGCGGTACTCATACTGGTTAGCCTATTCGCTGTTGCCTGCTTTGGCGAACCCGGCGACGCGTCGCAGAAAAGAACGGGGCCTGGAAGCGGAATCCGCAGTTCATGTGGCATCGCGCGTGTGCGGGAAGGTCTTCGAGCCGGGAGGCTGGCAGCGTGAGCGGGCTTCAATGTCAGGTGCGGCGTCACGACAAGGGATTCGTGGCGCGGTTGAAGGGAACGTTCGGCTCCGTGGAGACGGACACGCTGGACAAGGAGTTGGTTCCGGCGCTGGGGGCCGCGCCGGGTCGAATCATCCTCGATCTGTCCGGGCTGGAGATGCTCGGCAGCGCCGGGGTGGGGGCGATGCTCAAGCTGCGCCGCAAGGTGGACGAAGCCGGCGGCAAGCTCGTGCTGGCCGACGCGCCGGAGAACATCATGAAGATTCTCGAGTTCTCCGAATTGCACCGCGTGTTCACGACCGCGTTGACGGTCGACAGCGCGATGCACGATTAGCGCGGCGGGTGTTGGAGTGCGGCCCGCGGAAGCGCAAAGACCGAGCGAACCCCATGCCTCATGGTCGCGGCCCGGTCTTAACCGCCTGCCAGCCGTAATCAAAATACTGATGTAGAAATGTACCGTCGGCCCGCACGTCGATGATGCCGAAGCCTTCCTCGACGCCGCGGTACGATCCCTTCCACCAGCCGGCGCAGACCGCACCGTCGTTGATGAAGGTGATTCCGTTCAGCTCGCACCGGTCGCGCTCGTGAATGTGCCCCGACAGGCACAACTGAACGTTGCGCGTCAGGTAGAGCGGCAGGCGCTTGGGCCCATCGGTGCAGACGAGCGAGTTTTGCAGCTTCCAGTGGATGCCGTCGATCAACTGTTCGTGGCCGTAGGGCGTCGCGGTGACCGTCGGGATGTGCTCGCAAAGGATGATCGGCGTGGCCGGGTCGGTCGCAGCGAATTCGGCCTTGAGCCAGTCGAATTGTTCATCGTCAAGCCGGCCCTCGTAGGGGTAGCGGGTCGTGCCGCCGGGCTGGAGATTGTCGAGACAGAAGAACCGCCAGCCTTTGTGCGAAAAAGTGTGCCACGTTCGAGGCAGCCCCAGCTCGTCGCCATACAGCGCCTTGCCGTAGCCGGCGGCGTCGGGTTTGAGGCCGCTCTTTTCCGACCAGCCGAGGATGTCATGGTTGCCGATGGTGTGATACACGGGCAGGTCGGTGTGGTCGTCGAGGATTTTCTTGAAGAGCGCGAACTGCGCGTGGGCCTTTTCGCGGTCGACCTCCAGCGCGTCCCAGATGAGATCGCCGCCGGTGAGAATGAAATCGGGCCGGGGTTTGAGATTGTTGGCGGCTTTCAGCGCGGCGGCGAAGCCCTGGTCGCCGCGCCGCTCGGTGGTGACGTGGATGTCAGTGAAGTGGACAAACCGAAACGCCTGCGGTCGGGAGGCGGTGGCGCTCCCTCGCGGTGCACCGGTTTGATCGCCGTTTCCCCCCGCGCCGGTCAATTCCATCGCCCGCGCGATCGGTGCGAACGGATCAAGCGCGGCGGTCGCAGCACCGGCGACGGCGGTCTTCAGTAAATCGCGTCGAGTTGGCTTCTGTGGCATCCGATGGTTCCAGCTATTTTGTTACCACGCTGACGGCTTGGTGATTGTTCCGCCGTGGCCGTCAGGCAACGTGACCGGGAACTGGCAACGCGGCAACAAAGCCAAAGGAAACGTCCTGTTCTTATCCGCCGCCGAACGTAGTTCTACGGCCGCGCCGCGTGCAGCATTTCGAGTCGGCACATAGACAATGAGTTGCTTTTTGGGGAACCGAAGCTTGGTGAAATTCAGCGCGGGTACTAGGTCCGAGTCTCCGCTGATGACGACAAAGCGATCCGCAGCGTCTTGGTATGCGTCATCGACCAAATGGACGGCGATGCTCACGTCGGTGCGTTTTTCTTCCGCTGCTACGTATCGCCTTGGGCCGCTGTATGTACAAGATGCTACTCGGCAGGTCAGATTCTTGTTTTTGAACTTGCCGAGAACGATATGAACCTTCGGGCATGTTGCTAGGGCCCGTAAGTAAACCAACTGGTTGGCTTGTGTAGGTCCGCTCACGATGGCCGTAAAATACTTGATGGTTTGGATATCGTCGTCCTGGCGCAATCGCTCGCACAACCTCTGAATGTTCAGCCATTTGTCCGTTGTTCCTCGGACCGCGCCATAGTAAAAATTGAAACCGTCAATGTAGATGATGCTTCGGCGACCCATGACACATACGAGGATAATGCCGGCAGCCCAAAAAAACAGGCAGCCATGTAGGCTGCCCAACCGGCGTGTAGCCGGGGAGTCGTTTGTAATCCTGCTGGATCATACACCGCGTTCTCGATTTGTCAAGTCGATCCATTCATGGCCATCAATCCAATATGCAGGATGCGCCCGGGACGCACCCTGCGACGGCCTCACGCATCAAACAACGGCGCGGTTTCGTTCGATGCAGCCCCCGATGCGATCTGCGCCGGCGTGTACGGCCGTTTCAGGTGCAGGCAGGCGGCCTGCGTCGCGCAGCGGCCCTGGCGCGTGCGCGTGACGAAGCCGATCTGGAGCAGAAACGGCTCGACCACGTCTTCCAGCGTGTCACGATCCTGTCCCATCGTGGCGGCGAGGGCCTCGATTCCGGCCGGGCCGCACTTGTAAACGTCGATCAGCGCCGCCAGAAACGCCCGGTCGAGCTTGTCCAGCCCCAGCTCGTCGATCTCCTCGATGGCCAGGGCCTGTTGCACGACGGCCGCGCTTAACTTTCCATTGGCCCGCACCTGCGCATAGTCGCGCGCCCGGCGCAGCAGGCGATTGGCCACGCGCGGCGTGCCGCGCGAGCGCGCCGCCAGCGCCGCCAGCGCGCCGGGCTCGGCCGGTGCATCCAGCTTCTCGGCCGAGCGGCGGAGAATCTCCACCAAATCGTCCGCCGAGTAAAAGTCGAGGTGATAGCGCAGGCCGAAGCGATCGCGCAGCGCCGCGGAGAGCATCCCGGCGCGGGTCGTCGCGCCGATGAGCGTGAACCGCTTGAGTTGAAAGTTCACGGTGCGCCCGCCGAGGCCTCCCTCGATGGTGTAATCGACGCGGAAGTCCTCCATCGCGGGATAGAGAAATTCTTCGACAACCGTGTTCAGCCGGTGAATCTCGTCGATGAACAGCACGTCGCCCTCGTCGAGGTTGGTGAGCGTGCTCATCAGTTCGCCCTGGCGCGTGATGGCCGGGCCGCTGGTGACGCGGATGCGATCGGCGACGCCCATCTCCTCGGAGATGACGTGGGCAAGAGTGGTCTTGCCCAGGCCGGGTGGGCCATCGAGCAGGACGTGTTCGAGCGGTTCGCGACGCTTCGTCGCGGCGGCGAGGGCGATGCGAAGTTGCTCGATCACCTGGCGCTGGCCGATGCACTCGTCGAGCCGGCGTGGGCGAAGCGCCCAATTGACCGTCTCCTCGCGGGCGTCGTCGGCAGCTTCGGCGGAGATGATTCGTTCGCGCGGCATGGGGAAAGCGTAACACGAAACAGGTATTCGGTGAACGGTTCGCCGGGCTTTCGGCCAAGCGCTCTCTCTGCGAGGGAGAGAGAGGACGGCGCGTCAGCGTTCCGCGCCGGCACGGATGCGATAGGCGGCTTTGACCCATTCGTCCGGCGTGGCGATGTCGCCGTGAAGCTGCGCGGCGCGGGCGATCCACCGCTCGGCGTCGGCACGGCTGTCGCCCCAGGCGACGATGATTTCGATCGCGTCGCGCTGCGGCGGTGTGAACGGGCCTTGTGCCGCCGGGGGCACGGTGCCGGCGGCGAGCGCGTGCTCGCGCAGCTTGCCGCGCAGTTCGGCGATGATCTGCTCGGCCATGCGCTTGCCGATGCCGGGCAAGCGTGCCAGTGATGCGGCATCGCCCGACTCAATGTACGCGGCGATCTGCGCGGCGGGGGCTGCCAGCGCACGAAGCGCCTTGCGCACGCCGACGCCCTTGACGGTGATAAGCTGGCGGAAAAACGCGCGGTCCTCGGCGTGCAGGAAGCCGATCATGCGCGGCGTCAGGTTTCCCCCGGCTGCGTTGCCTTCGAGGTATTCCAGCGTGTGAAGCTGAATCGATTCGCCGCGCGACGCGGCCAGTTCCGGCAGGGCATAGGCCGGCACCAGCACCTCGCGGGCGAGACCGTCTTGCTCGAGGACGACGGACTCGTCGTTGGCGTCGGTGAGTGTGCCGCGCAGTTTGACGATCATGTCCGGTCAGACTCCTGTCGCGTGGCGCTTGCCGCGGTCTCGGCTGGTCGCCGCGATCGTTGGGCGCGTCTTTGACGCGCGGCCTTCGTCTCGCAGCGGGTCGTTCATCGCGGCGCACCACGCAATGGCCATCGCGTCGGCGATGTCGGCCGGTTCGGGCAGCCGGCGAAGCCTGAACGTGGACGCGATCGCGCGTTGCATCTGAATCTTGCTCGCGTGGCCGTTGCCGGTGAGTGTCTTTTTGACGGCTGTTGCGGGGAGGCTGGCGACCGAGAGACCGCGGCGAGCGGCGGCGAGCAGGATCGCGCCGCGCGCATGGCCCATCAGAATCGCGGTGCGCGGGTGCTTGTAGTGCGCGTAAAGCTCCTCGACGGCGACGAGGCACACCGCGTGTTCCGCCAGAATCTCACGGATGCCTGCGTCGATTTCAGCCAGGCGCTCGGCGAGCGGCCGGTCTGCGGCGGTGCGAATGACCCCCGCATCGACGACGCGCGGCGCGAACGAGCCGGGCGATGCCGCGAGAATCGCGTAGCCGGTGCAATTCAGACCGGGATCGACACCGAGGAACAGCCGGGGCGTTCCGATGGGCGAACCGCGTCCGAGCGGCGCGGCGGCGCGCCGGGCACGGGGCCGCGCGGCGGTCATTCGAGTCGCCATAGGGTTCCGTCCGGTCGATCTTCGAGCGTGATGCCCAGGGCCGTCAGTTGATTGCGCACATGGTCGGCGATTTGAAACTGTTTGGCCTGCCGCGCCTGATTGCGCACCTCGATCAGCAGCTCGACCAATTTGGCCGTCTTGTCGTCGCCGACGGACTTGGCGGCCGGGGGCTGCTCGAACAGACCGAGCAATCGGCCGAGCGTGATGAAGGTCCCCGCAGCGGCGATGGCGATGCCGCGAGCGGATTTGTCTTTGTTTGTCTCCAGCCGCGTCGCGTCGAGAAAGCGATTGATCAGGCCGGCCATGTCGAACAGAACGCCGATCGCGCCGGCGGTGTTGAAGTCATCGTCCATGGCTTCGAGGAAGCGGATGCGCGCCTGGAGCAGGTCGTCGATGAGCGCGAGCGACGGTCCTTGCAGCGCCGGCTCGTTGAGACGATCGATGCCGCCTGCTGGCTGATAGGGGTCGTGTTCGGTCGCGCGGCGCAGTCGCTCGAGGAGGCGATAGAACGTGGACAGACCGGTGCGAGCGGCTTCGAGCGTCGCATCGGAGAAATCAATCGGCGAGCGGTACTGCGATTGGAGAATGAGCAAGCGCAGCAGCTCCGGCGGGTGCTGCTTGAGCAGGTTTACCAGTTGCAGCGACGCCATGACCTTCTCGAACTCGGGATCGCTCTTGGAGATTTTTTTGGTGTTGAAACGCGTCAGGCCGTGGTGCAGCCAGAAGCGCGCGAAGGGTTTGCACGTCGCGGATTCGGCCTGCGCGATTTCGTTTTCATGATGCGGGAACTTGAGGTCCATGCCGCCGCCGTGAATGTCGAACGTCTCACCGAGGTATTTCATCGCCATGGCGGAGCATTCGATGTGCCAGCCCGGGCGGCCCTTGCCCCAGGGCGAGTCGTATTTCACGTCGTCGGGTTCTTCGGGCTTGGCGGCTTTCCACAGGGCGAAATCGCCGGGGTTGCGTTTGCCGCCGCGGACGAGTCCTTCGCGCGTGCCGGCGTGCTGCTCTTCGGCCTTGCGGCGCGATAGCTTGCCGTAGTCGGCGTCCTTGCTCACGTCGAAATACACGTCGCCCTCGACGACGTAAGCGGCGCCCCTGGCGATGAGTTGTTCAATGTGCGCGATGATCTCGGCGATGTGCTCGCTGGCGCGGGGCATGTGATCGATCGCGCGGACGCCGAGCGTGTTCAGCACTTCCACGTATTGCTGCTCGAGGCTGCGGGCCAGTTGCATGACGGTCGTGCCCTGCTGGGCGGCCTGGGCGATGAGCTTGTCCTCCACGTCGGTGACGTTGACCACCCAGGTGACCTTGTAACCCTTGTAGGTGAGATAGCGTTTGATGACATCGAAGATGACGGGGCCGACGGCGTGGCCGATGTGCGCGGGTTTGTAGACCGTTGGGCCGCACAGGTAGATGCTGACGAAGCCGGGGATGACCGGCTCGAAAAGCTCCTTCTCGCCGGAGAGCGTGTTGTAGACACGTAGCGTCATGTGGCGTGTGTTCTCGTTTTGTTCCAGCGTGGCCGCCGGGGGCCGCGGCCATGCCGCCTGTTGTCGGCCGTTCCGCCCGCCGGACAGCGGGGTACAGGATAACGAGGCGGCGCAATGCGTGGAAGCGCTTACGCGCCGGCGCGGCGCGTCATGCCGACCACGCAGATGCAGCCCATTGCATCGCCGCGACCGATGGCGTCGAGGCCTTCGTTTGTCTTCGCTTTGATGGCGACGCGCTCCTCGGGGATGCCAAGCAGCGCGGCGACGTTTGCGCGAAGCACAGCCTTATGCGGCGAGAGCCTGGGCCGCTCGGCGTGCAGGACAACATCGACGTTGACCGGCGCGAATCCCTTCGCGGCGGCGGCGGTGAGGGCGTGCGCGAGGAATCGCGTGCTGTCCGCAGCGGCGTTCGTCGGGTCGGTGTCGGGGAAGTGTTCGCCGATATCAGGCAGGCCGGCCGCACCGAGGATGGCGTCGGTGATGGCGTGGAGGACGAGGTCGGCGTCGCTGTGGCCGACGAGGTGCTGGTCAATGGGCAGCTTGAGACCGCCGAGTGTGAGCGGGCCGCCCGGCGCGAGGCGGTGCAAATCGGTGCCGATGCCGACGCGATGAATGACGGGATCGCTCATGGCGTCGTGTCCTCCAAATCGTTCCAGACGCCGCTGAAGACTTCGACAGCCGGCCCGGTCTTGAATACGTGGCCGTGAATATTGACGCCTGGATTGGATTCATCGCTCGCGTCCGAACCGGGCCAGTCATGGCCCGGAAATGCAGACGGGCGATCCGCCGCACGGCTGTGGCGGCTCGGACTTGTCGCGCTATCGCGCAACCATTCGATCTCCAGATCGCCGCCGGGCAGATGAAGCAGTGCCGTGGTGTCGAGGCGATCTTCCAGCACGCCGGCGACGAGGACGGCGCAGGCGCCGGTGCCGCAGGCCTGCGTGATGCCGCTGCCGCGCTCCCAGGTGCGCATGATGGCTTCGCGCCGCGAGAGGAGCTGTGCGAAGTGCGCGTTAACGCGATTGGGAAAAGCCGCGTGCCGTTCAATGAGCGGGCCGATGTGCGTGAGATCAACCGCGGCGACATCCTCGACAAAGAAGACCGCATGCGGATTGCCCATCGAGACGCAGGTCATGGTGAGGCGCTGCTCACCGACTTGCAGCGGTTGTTGGATGCAGCACTCGCCCGGCGCGGCCACGGGAATGTCGCGCGGGTTGAGAATCGGCGGACCCATGTCCACGCGCACGCGCTCAACGCGACCGCCGCGCAGAAAACAAGTCGTCTCCAGCACGCCGCGGTCGGTCTCGATGCAGATCGTTCGCGCGTCGCCGCCGCCTTGTTCCCGCCCCGCCAAGCCGTGCTCGATGGCGTACTTCGCAACGCAGCGGATGCCGTTGCCGCACATTTCGCCGCGCGAACCGTCGGCGTTGTACATTTCCATGCGCACATCGGCGGCAACACCAGGCCTCGGCGGGCCGATCAGAATGAGACCGTCCGAACCGATGCCGCGATGGCGGTCGCTCACGGCGCGCGCCAGCGGCGCGTGCCGCTCGACGGGGATCGGATGACGGAACGCGTCTACGTATACGTAGTCGTTTCCGAGGCCGTGCATCTTGGTGAAGGGGATCGTCATCTTGTCGTTGTGGTCAGAATCGCAAACCCGCAACCTGGCTGCCAGACGCCGCGACCAGGCCATCCGAGCTGGTTCAAGCCGCGCATGGCCCTTCACTACATCGGCACGGCACGAATGCCGAAGTGCTTCATCTCGTAGATGATAATCCCGTCCACGCTCAAAAACCCGTCGGCCACAAGCAGCGGCGCGGGGCCGTTCTCGCGGCGGGTGATGGCGGCGGTGACTTCGACGTGCTTGTTTCGCGGGATGATCTGGCCGCGATATTGCCATTCGTGGGGCAGGCCGATGGCGATGGATTCGAAGCGATGGGTGTGAGCCAGCTCCGGCCAGCGATCGCGGGCATATACTTTGAGCAATTGCAGGAAGGATTCCAGCCCCAGCGAGCCGGGCCAGACCGGATCCTGGTAAAAGTGAGCCTTGAAGAACCATGCCGAAGGATCGACCGTCGTCGAGCCTGCGACATAGCCCAGACCGTGCGGTCCGCCATCGAGCAGCAGGGCATCGATGCGGTCGATCATGCGAAAAGCGCGGCCGGGCAGTGCGAGGCCTTCGCCGAGATCGCCACGAGTCTTGACCGCATCATCCGGCGTGAAGGGCGGATCATCGGGGAGATCAAACGGCGCGCGGCCGGCGGCGAGTTGTGCCGCGGTGGGAATGAATCGTCGCGCGGCGGCGTCGCGGATGCCGACCTGCTGTGCGAGCGCTGCGGCCGAGAAGAAGCCAAACGACGTATCGCCGGAGTAAATCAACTCATCGCCACGGCGCATCTCGAAATCGAATTTCTGAATAATCATGCCGCCGGCGCGGGAGACGCTGGTCATGCGCACGCGCGTCGTGAGCGTGGCCGGCTCTGCTAAAACCTCCATGTGCTGCACCGCGCGGCCGCCGAGATTGCGGAAGCTCAAATCGACATCGCTGGTCAGTGCGGATCCGCAATAGGCGGCAAGCCAGCCGCAGGGTTGCAAAGCGATTTCGAGCAGCACGGCGAAGGGCATCGCGCGTTGTCGATTTGCTGCGACGTACCATGCGCCGGGTTGCGGCGCAGCGTCGTCCGCGATGGGCACATCGTACTCGGCCGTGATCCAGCCGCCCGGCTCCAGGACCCACGGCGGCGGCTCGATGTCGACGATGCGATCAAGAAAGTGATACGGCGGTCCCGGCAGGCGTGCGATGCGTCGCTTTGAATCGAAGACGGCGTACGGCTCGCCGAATGCGTCCGAGGGTTTGCCGATGGCGAAAGCGAGGATGCGATCGGTGTCGTAGATCGCGGCGCGGCGACGCGGTTTCGCGATTGGAGTCGACGGATTGCGGTCCGTCGGTTTTGAGGACGGCGCGCGCTTCAAGGTCGGCGCCACGCGTGATCGCTCCCACGTCGATTCAATTCGCTTGCGCGAAAGGCCCGTGACCTGCAACGACATGTTATCCATGCGCACGATGCGTTTTTCGTCAGCATACAGGAGCGCATCGGCGAGCACGTACGGTGTCTGCGCGCCGTCGGCCTCGGCGCGATAGCCGATCTCTTTGACATGCAATTCGTATCGCACGGTTCGCGTTCTCGGCGTGACGGGACCGCGACATCGCAGGGCGCTGGCGATGCCGGGAATCGGCTCGTAGCAGACGCCGTCGCGCTCGCCGACCCAGCCGAGCCGCAGCAGGAAAAACCGCAGCGTGTGCACGCAGCATTCGTACATCAGCGTGCCGGGCATGACCAGGTCATCCACAAAGTGGCACGTCAGATACCAATCGTCGGGCTGCACGTCGGCCTCGGCGATGACGAGACCCAACCCAAAGCGCCCGCCGCACAGATCGAGCGTCGTTACGCGATGAATGAGCGTCATGCGCCCGTCGGGCAGTCGCAGTGGATCGCGGAGCGACAGCGAATCAAACGGCGCGCCGAAACAACCGGCCAGATCGCCGCGCCGCAGTGCTTCGAGTTGCGCGTCGCCGAACGACTGCGGCGCCTCTTGCGACACGAGCGGGGCAAAGCCGCCGGCGACGCGGCCGCCCGACGGTGCTTTGTCTTCTGCGGTCAACACAATGCCGTGCGAGTTTTCGATCTCCTGCGCCGTGAAGAAACCGGCGCAGCCGTCGCGCATGGTGAGAACGGTCTGCCCGTCAATCGTGCCGTCGAACCGGAAGAAGAACAGATACGTCTCGCCCTGGCGGACGAAGCGATCGATGGTGATGTCGTAACGGATCGTCTCGCCGGGCCGAGGCAGGCCACGGTGAAAGGTGACCGTCGCGTCGAGCAGGCGATACGCGCGAACGCCCTTCGCTACGAAATCAATGCCGAGGTAGCCGGAGAGAAAGAGATCGGCCTGGCCTGCTTCGACGGTGATGCTGATCGGTGCGCGATCGCCGTCGAGGTACCACGCGCCGGGCAACACATCGTGCTCGGTGACAACGCGGCCGTGCGTGAGCGAGCCTTTCTCGCCTTCGATTTCGAGGATTCGGTCGACGAGCATGAGCGGCTCGTCGGGCAGGCGCACGCGGACGGGGTAGGTGTCGACGACGGCGAACTCGGGGCCGAGGACGTTCGCGGCGCGGCCGACGGCGAATTCAAGACACTTGGCGCGATCCAGCAGCGGAGGCGGCGTGCTTGTCGCTGCTGCGTCCGTCGGGGAGCGCCACGCCGCGGTCGAAACGGAAGACGGTCCCTGCTCGTCGCGAAGTTGCGAAGAACCAGCGAGCAGACGCGCATAGTCGTCCATGGCGGTGCGCGAGAATCGCAGAAAGGTCTCGTGCGCTTGCGACGCGGCATGGGTCACGTCGCGATGGGACGCGATCAACCCCGCATCGCACGGCGCGGAAAACGACGACGCCCTCTCACGGGTTTCCGCGGTCGCGACCAGGGCCGGCGCGGCGAGACGGCGAGCCGTCGGCAATCGCGGCTTGCCCAGCCGTACGCCGACCGGAACGCGAACCGTCGTGTCAGGGCGAGACGTGACCGACTCGATTCGTTGCCGATGGATTGGGGCGCCGTCTGATTCAAACAATGGCCTGAAGTCAATCGGCACGCCCTCCGTGTAAAGCGACGCCAGCAGGTGAATGAACTCGCCGACTTCGTCCTCGCCGCGCGGCACGGCCGACCGCGCCCAGTGGGGTCGATCGGCCAGTGTGCGGCCGATCATCCGCGTGCAGGAGGCCAGCGGACCGATTTCGATGAATCGGCGCACGCCGTCGGACCAGGCTCGTTCAATGAGCGCGGGAAAGTCGAAGCCTGCCATCGCTTGGCGCGTGATGGATTCGGCGGCGCTGGCACGCGTCACTTCGTACGGCGCGGCCGCCGCCGCGCTGTAAAAGCGCACGCCGGCCGGTGGAGTTGCGTCAAGCAAATGAATATCGCGATACGCCTGCTCGACCGATTTCGCCGCGTCGCAATGCACCGCCGGCACGCCGGCCAGCGCGACCCCGCGGCAGCGAAGTGCCTTCATCGCGGCATCCACGTCCGGGCGCAGGCCGCCAATGACGCACTCGTCGGGCGTGTTGACGATCAGCAGTCGCGCACGGAGCGGCCGGCCCTCGCGCTCGGATTCGACCAGCGCCTTGCGCACGGCGTCGGCAGATCGCGGCACAACGACCGCGCGCCAGTCGATTTCCAGGTCACCCGGCAGCCCCCAACTTCGGCGCAGGGCGTCATAGGGCGGGCCTAACTCCGAACCAAACAGTGGCGACGCCGACATCCGGCGAAGCATCTCATCGGGCGTTCGCCATGCGCGCGAGGCAAAGAGGCCGACCGATTCGCCGAGGCTGTAGCCGATGACGGCGCGAGGGCGAACCCCGAAGGCCGCCAGCAGATCCGTGACCGCCATGCCGAAGCCGACCTGTCCGAAGATCGGACGGCGCAGATCGGCGGAGATCTTACGCTCGAATTCCCGCTGCGCGGCGTCGTCGGAGAAACGCCACGGCGCGAACCAGTCGATCATCATTAGCGAGGCGGCGCGCTGGGAATCGCGCTCCAGAGCGGCGAGCGCCGACGGGAACGCGTTAAGCAACGCGCTGCCCATGCCGAGGTAGTGATTGCCGGAACCGGGATAGACGAACGCGATATCGCTCGCGCGGCGATGTGCGGCGGGTGCGTAATAAACGCCATCGCGCCCGTCGAGCGCGGCGTCGGCATCGCGCGACAGCGCAGCCCGAGCGGCGTCGACCGCCCGGTGAATCGCCGGTGCATCCGAGGCGACCAAGGCGAGCCTTCGAATGTCGTCGGTCACGGAGATCGGCTTGGCGCGCGCAGCGGGGTCTGTGCGAGCGAACCATTGACGGGCGGCAAGATGCACATCGTTCCCGGCTTGCGCCGCGATCTGCGCCAGCTCGTCCAGTTGCGCGAGAAGTTCCGTCGCCGAAGCAGCGCACAGGCCGAAGATCGCCGGCGCGATCGTGCAAATCGGCCGAGGCGCGGTCGCCGCGTACTCCGGTCGGACAGGCTCTTCCAGCAAAATCGCGATGGATTCCCCGAGCGGCGACGAGGCCGAAGCGAGCGCGCGGCGAGGGCCTTCCGCACGATCGTGCGACCAATGAATCGGCCGCGCCAGGCAGCGCGAAGGATCGGCGAGATTGAGCGAGCCGGATGGAAGGGTCTTGTGGTGCAGCGCCAGCGCGGCACGAACGAGTGAGGCCATGCCCGTGGCAGCGCCGGCGGCACCGTGCGCGGCGCTCACGCTCCACGCGCCGCGCGGGCTGAAGCCTGCGGCTCGTTGGGCGGGCCAGGTACCCTGGGCGCGCGCGGAGGAAAATTCGGTCAACAATGCGTAAACACGATCGCCGTCTCGCTCGGCATCGTCCAGGCGCTTGAGCACGACGGTTGCCGCGCCTTCGGCTACTGGCTTCGGGTCTTCACTGGTATCACGCCGTGATTGCGTCGTCGCCCAGGCGGCGCGCACGTCGCCGGCCAGATCGACGGCTCCCGCGACTGCGGCATCAATTTCGCCGCGCTGCAACATTCGCGCGGCGATCTCCACCGCTCGCAGGCCCGACGCTTCCTCGCATGAGACCGCAAAGCACGGCCCCCCAAACTGGAACTCCCGCGCAATGCGGCTGGCGATCATGCCACCCAGCGCGCCGACGGTTCGCGGCGCGTTTAACGCCGGACCGGTGGCGTTGCGCAGCTCGTCCAGCCACGATTCGAGCTGCTCTTCATCCAGCGTTAGCCCCAGGGCCTCCGCCCAGCGGCGCACCTGCCCCGCGAGCCACCAGCGCAGGTGAAAGTTCGTGGTCTCGAAATCCAGCGCCATGCCGACCAGCGCCGCCGTGCGAGGTCGGCGGCCGCGCATCGGCATCTTCGCATCGGCCAGCGCGGCGGCGACGGATTCAAGCATGACGAGCTGCTGCGGCAGAATCTCGGGCAACTCCGCCGGCGGAATGTGGTAACGCTTGATGGAAATATCGAGGTCGCGCAGGTAAGCGCCGCGCGCGGCCGATCGCGCAAGCCCTTCGCGAACAAGGTGGTCGAGATAATCTTCCACGCCGCGCCAGCGATTGGGCGGTCGCGTCCGCGCGGTCGCATCGCGTGCTGCTGGATCGTCTAAGAACATCGCGCGGGTGAATGCGTCGAGGGATTCGCACCGCCCGAATCGCGCGTCCATACCGACGATGGCAACGGGCGGTTCAATCGCAGGCGTCGCGGCGATTGACCCGGCGAGAACCGGAGCGGCCTCGACGACGTCTTCCTCGATCAGCACATGCGCGTTAATGCCGCCGAAGCCGAAGGCGCTGACGGCCGCGCGACGCGGCGTCGGTTCCGCGCGGCGATTCCAAGGCTCGGGCGCGGCGAGCACGCGAAACGGCGAATCGGCAAGCGGGCTGTTCGGCGAGGCGCGCGTGAAGTTCGCAGAAGGCGGCAGCACGCCCTCGCGCATCGCGAGCAGCACCTTGATCAGCCCGGCCGCTCCGGCCGCAGTCAGCAAATGCCCGACGTTGGACTTGACCGATCCGATCGGCACGGGCGCTTGCGACCCCGGCACATCGGCCCACAGCGTGCGCAGCGACGCCAGCTCGACGGCATCCCCCGCGGGCGTGCCGGTTCCGTGGCACTCAACAAGGTCAAGATCCGCCGGCGACCAGCCCGCCTGCTCGTAAGCAGCGCGCATCGCGCGAAGCTGCCCCTCGCTGTCGGGCGCGAGCAGGCTGCCGCCGATATCGTTGGACAGGCCGATCCCGCGAATGACGGCGTAGATGCGGTCGCCGTCGCGACGGGCGTCGTTCAGCCGCTTCAACAGGACGATCCCCGCGCCTTCGCCGACGACCAGCCCATCGGCGGATTCATCGAACGGCGCGCAACGTCCGCTTGCCGACAACGCCCGCAATTGCGAGAAGCCCATCTGCGTATAGAGGCATTCGGGGCGCGACACGCCGCCGGCCAACATCGCGTCGGCGCGCCCGGACGCCAGTTCCTCGCACGCGAGCTTGAGCGCATATAGCGACGACGCGCAGGCCGCATCGAGCGTGTAGGCACAACCACCCAGGCCGAGGGCTTCACCCAGCAGCGCGGCGGGCAGGCCGACGGCGGCGGCGTTCAATGGGTGCGGCGATTCGCTCGATGGAATCACCGTGTCCGCGGCGCGCCCGAGGACGCTTTGTGCGAACGCCCGGCCGATGATTTCGCGCGTGATGGCCGACGCGCCGTCGGTGGGCAGGGCGATGGCGGCGAGGATCACGCCAGTGCGTGCGCGATCGACTGGTCGGCTGGCCGGCGCGGCGTCCTCCAGTGCGTCGCGGCCCGCATGCAGCACGAAGTGGTAGAGCGGATCAAGTCGCTCCAGCGCTTCGCGCAGGTCGGGAGCAAGCGTCAGCCCGCGCGGATCAAGGCGAAAATTCTCGACGTAACACGCGCGAAGCGAATAGACTTTGTCGGGCGCGGGTCCGTCGGCCAGGGCATCCTTCGGATCGAGAATCCATCGACCGGGCGGCACCTCGCGCGCGGCATCGGTGCGCTGCACGATGTTGCGCCAGAAATCGGCGAGCGACGCCGCGCCGGGGAAGACGCCGCCGATGCCGACAATTGCAATCGGGACCGAAGCACTCATGGTTTCGTCATCGAGGCCGGATCAGACCGTCAGGCCGATCGGTGATTGTTTGCGGAACGCGGCGGACAGGCCGGCGTCGACGGTGCACTGATAGCCGTCGATCCGCGCGACGATCGTGCCGTGGTGGTCGCTGAAAACGAAGTCGGCGGTGACGCGGGCGCGAGACGACTCGGTCACACGCAGGGTCACGCGAACGCCATCGCGGGGGAATCGCGCGTGATACTGGCGATACGCGGCCAGCCCGCTTGGCAGCGACAGCGCGGACAACTCCTCGTGGCACCAGAGAATCGCCAGTTGAAACGCGGCGTCGATCGCCAGCGGGTCGGTGAGCCATTCACCGCGAATCGGCTGGGCCATCCACTCGCGCGCGTTTGGGGCGGTCCGCACGTCGGCGACCAGGCCGCGTGGCGAGATGCCGGAGATCGCCTGTATCGCGCGGAAATGCTCGCCGTGGAAAAGGACCTTTCCATAGGCCGCGTCGATCGCCAGCGAGAACGGGCGTTCGGAAAGAGTCTCGATTGTGGCGCGATCGTCGCTGGCCGGCGCCGGCCGGGCGCTGGCCAGCACGGCCTGGGCGCGGGCGTGCAGAATTTCGCGGTCGCCTCGGCCGATGGAGCGCATCTCAACCGGCACGACAAATTCGCCGCCGCGCTTCGTCGGCGCGCCGGTCAGCCAGTGCAACGTGCGGGCACCGCCGTCCAGCACGACGCCGCGAAGAATACGAAAATCTTCAATTCCCCCCAGCACGAGGCCGGGGTTGGCGTGAATGGCCGCCTGGCCCAGCCATTCCATCGTGACGGCGGCCGGCAGGACCGGATGCCCATCGAGCAGGTGCGAGCGGAGGAACGGATGGCTCTCGATGTCGATGCGGCGATTAAACGCGGGACGCATGTCGGCGTCGGTGGCGTCCGCCGCGCGTCGTGTCTGCGCCGGCATTTCGAAGCCGTCGCCGAGAATGACTTCCACGGCATCGGTCGGACCGATGCATTCGCGCACCATGGCCCGCGCGCCGGCGTCGAGCGGAATCAGCGACACGCCGCGCTGGGCGAAGGCGCGCTTGAGGCCCTCGTTGACCATGCCGCCGTCCCACGGGCCCCAGTTGATCGCGCAGACGCCGGCATGCGGCAGGCGCGCGGCGAGCCGGCGGGCGACCTTGTTCAGCACTTCATTGGCGGCGGCGTAGTCGGCCTGACCGGCGTTGCCGAATCGACCCGCGACGGACGAGAAGAGAATGATCTGCCGCAGTTCGTTCGTATCCAGCGCACCGAGCAGCGACGCCAGCCCGCGCACCTTGGTGTCATACACGCGGGCGAACTGTTCGTCGGTCTTGTCCTCCATGCGACGATCTTCCAGCACGCCCGCGGCGTGAATCAACCCGCGAATCGGCCCCCACTCACGCCGTATGCGCTCGATCAAGGCACGGGTCGCCGCGGCGTCGCGCACATCGACCGACTCGTATCGCACGCGCGCCCCGGCTGCGATGAGGCGGGCGAGCGTGGTCCGAATCTCGCGCTGCGCCAGGTGATGCTCATACGCGGCGCGCAGCTCGCGCGGCCCGACGCGCTGACCGGCGAACGCGTTCGTCGCGATGGCCTGCTTGATCGACGCCTCGTCGCTTAATCCGTGCAGCCAGGCCGGCTCATCCGTCGGAACAGGCGAGCGCCCCAGGAGCACCAGTGCCGGTTGCACGGCCAGCGCGAGCGCTTCGGCCGCCGCCGCGGTGACCCCGCGCGCTCCGCCGCTGATCACGACCACGTCGCCGGGGTGCAGCGAGGGCTTTGCCTCCATTGCCGGCGCATCGGCGAGTTCAGGCACAACGCGCCCCGCAGCCGACAGACCGACCTCGATTTCATCGCCGCACCGCAGCTCCGTCGCCAGGGCGTCGGCGGCCGCGTCGGCCTCCAAGTCTGGCGCGATGTCAATCGCGCGACACCAAACGCCGGGCCATTCATGCGCTGCCGTCTTGAGGATGCCCGCCAAGCCTGCCTGCGCCGCGTCGAAGTCGCCGCCGGTCAGGCCGAACCGGCCGTCCATTCGCGTAACGCACGCGAGCAAGGCGCCTCCCTCCTTCACGGCGGCCTGGAGCGCGGGCGCGGCACGACGAACGAGCGCAAAGAGATTTCGCGTGGCTTGCTCGGTCTCGCTGCACCAGAGCGGCGCGCCGGGATGGGTCGGAGGAAGCGTGAGAATCAGCGCGGACGGGTTCGCGGGCCATGCTGCGGCCGCCGAATCGTCGGGAGTACTCGAAACAACGTGAGCGGCGAAACCGTCCGAGCGAAGCCGGTCGGCAAGGCGATCCGCCAGCTCGTCGCCTGCGCCAACAATCCAGATCGTCGCGCCGTTCGGCACGCGCCAGGCGCGATCGGCGGGCGCGGAGGACTCCCGCGCGACTAGGACGCGACGCCGAAGTCGCACCGGATCAGCCGCGCTCGGCGCGGCTTCAGCACGCGGCGCTGCCGGTTGAGTGACTTCACGCGATCCGGCTTGTTGCGTCGAGGATGCGTTCGCAATGCCGCCCCCCTGCGAGGCGAAATAATCGACGATCTGCGCCAGCGTGCGAAGGCTGCCCATGTACTCGGGTTTGACCGAGGCGACATCGGGCAGGCGACCCTCGACCGCCGCGAGGATTTCGACCCGTTTGATCGAGTCGATTCCGAGATCGGCTTCCAGGTCCATGCCGAGATCGAGCATGTCGCGCGGGTAGCCGGTGAGCTGCGCCACGACGTCGAGCAGGACGGTCGAAAAGACGGACGTCGTTGATGAGTCCGGCTCGTCGGAAGCGGGCGAGGCTGACGAGCTTGCCGCGGCGTCGTGGGCGGTCGCCGGCGTGGTCGGCCGGCTCGGCTCGCTCCTGACCGATGAATCGCCTGCGGGCGCGTTCAGGCTCGACTCCACGAACGCGAGAATCTCGCGCAGCGTGCGGATGCCGCCCATGTATTCCGGCTTGATGCCGCCGAACGCCGGGATGCGCTCCTCGATGGCCGCGACGATCTCCACGCGCTTGATCGAGTCGATGCCGAGGTCGGCCTCGATGTCCATGTCCAGCTCGATCATGTCGCGCGGGTATCCGGTTTTTTCGCAGACGACCTCCAGCACGACATTCTCATGGGACGCAGACGCGGTGGGGGCCGCCGCGGTCCGCGCGAGCGTCGAAATTGGTTGGGCCACGGGCGCGATCGGTGCGGCAGCGGGGCCGGGTGCGGTGGGCGTGGCCGGCGCGACGGGCGGCGGAAGATGCGAACCGGTCGTCATGGGAACAGCCTGTGCGGAGCTGTTGGTTGGCGTCGCCGCGCGAGCGATCGACAGCGCGAGCGATGGAGCCGGAGGCGATGGTGGCGGTGCGTTCATTGGCGTGGCCGACGGCGCGCCGGCGAGAAGTCGACCGTGCGTTTCAAGGAGTTGCACAAACGCGCGGTGGGCTTGTTCCTGCCCTTCGAGGAATCGCTGGTGTGCCGCGGCGGTTTGCTGTTGCAGCGCCTGCATGGCTTGCAACCCCTCGCGAAGCAAGTGCGCCGCGTCTGAAGCTGGGGCCGCAGGTGCATGATGGCGCTGCGCGGTCGGCGCGGCGGAATGAAAATGCTCGTTCATGGTTGTCTCGATCTTCTTTGTATTCGGTGCAACGGGCGATGCCGCTGCGGCTGCGGGTATTGATCGTGCCGGTATGGTCGGCGTCGGTGAAGGCGTCGGCGTTCGCGGCGCGGCGGATGACGCGAGTGGACTAAGTTGCGTGGGCGCGGCGGCGGCGGCCGATGGTTTCGACGGCGAACGCGCGGAGCCTTGATCGGATTCGGTCTTTCGTGGTGCGCGGTAATTCGCGCCGGTCAGCGGGATGATCATGCGCGGCGTACGCGGCTCGGGCGTTTCGCGTTCCCATTTCGTCAGGTCAACACGGCGGCCCTGCGCGGCCAGCTGCGCCAGAACACAGGCGAGATGAAACATTCCGTCGCGGCCGGTCGGCGCATCCATCGCCAATCGCGTGTGCGGTCGATCGCCGAGCGTCGCCTGGACCAGGCCAGACAAGACCTGCTTCGGTCCGACTTCGACAAAGGTATCAACGCCGGCGTCGGTCAGCCCTCGCACCACGGCGATGAAATCGACCGGCGACGTAAGCTGCTCTCCCAGCACGGCCCGCGCCGCTGCTCCGGCGGGGTACAACGCACCCGTTGCACCGGCCAGCACCGGCACGCGCCCCGCCGCGAACGCAACGGCTTCCAGTGCCTGCCGAAAGGGTGCCGCAGCCGATTGCATGAGTGGGCTGTGAAACGCGCCGGAAACTTCCAGTGCTTTCGTCGCCCAGCCTCGCGCCTTGCACGCCTGGGCCGCCGCGGCCACGGATTCACGCGCGCCGGAAAGCACCGCCTGCGCCGGCGCATTGCGATTCGCCAGCACCACATCCAATCGCTCGGCTTCGATGAGCGATGCGATCTCGTTGACGGGTGCTTTCACCGCAAGCATCGCGCCGCGCCCGCCGTCGCCCGCGGCCATCAGCCGACCGCGCAACCGGGCGAGCCGATGCATCGTTGCTTCGTCGTAGCGACCGGCGACGCACAGCGCGACCAATTCGCCGAAGCTGTGGCCCGCGAGCAGATCGGGCGCAACGCCGTACCGCTCCAGCACGCGCGCCATGCCGAGCGAGACGGCCCCCAGCGCGGGCTGGGCATGCTCGGTCTGGTTCAGCTCGCGTGCGGCGGCCGACTTCGCGGCGTCGTCCAGCGGCCCGCGCGGGTAAATCAGATCACTGATGCGCGGGTCAGATTCATCGGCTGCGGCCTCCGCCGACTCCAGCGATGCGATCAACTCGGGAAACGTGCATGCCAGATCGCGCCCCATGCCGAGATGCTGACTGCCCTGACCGGGGAACAGGAACGCCAGCTTGCCGACGGGTCGCCCCGTGCCATGCCAAAACGTCGCAGGCCGCTTGTGCGGCGCACGCCGGCCGGAATCACGGCCTTCGCCGAGATCGATCCGCAGGCGAGCGTCGTTCAATAGCGCAGCGAGATCGTCGCCGGTCTCCAGGACCATCGTCAGGCGATGCGCGTGCTCGTGGGAGAAAGCCTTGCGTGAACGTCCGGCGAGGTGTGCGATCCACGCGGGTGACGAGCGGCCGGCGCGCACGTGCTTCGACCAATCCTCCAATTGTTCGCGCAGTCCGGCGGGTGATTCGCTCGACAGCGCGATGATCTGCGCCGAGCCGTCCCACGCCGGTTCGGCCAGTGCGCCGGGCGCGGCTTCCAGCAACGCGTGAAAATTGCTGCCGCCGAAGCCGAACGAGCTGACGCCCGCGCGGCGCGGACGGCCACGCCGAGCCACCCACGGGCGCAATTCGGTGTTGATATAAAAAGGACTTGTGTCGATATCCAGCTTCGGATTGGGCCGGGCGACCTTGATCGTCGGCGGAAGTGCGCGGTGATGGATCGCCAGGGCCGCCTTGATCAGCCCCGCTGCGCCGGCCGCCGCTTTTGTATGGCCGATCTGCGACTTCACCGAGCCGACGGCGCACCAGCGCGCGTCGGCGTCGCTTGCCGCCTCGCGATACACGCCCGACAGCGCGTCGAACTCGACCGCGTCGCCGACTTTCGTGCCCGTGCCGTGGGCTTCGATCAACTCAACGTCGTGCGGCGCAAGCCCGGCAATCTTGTACGCATTGCGCAGCGCCCGGGCCTGGCCGGCGGCGTGCGGGGCGTAAATGCTCTGCGAGCGGCCGTCACTGGATGTGCCGATGCCGCGGATGACGGCATAGATTCGATCGCCGTCACGCTGGGCGTCGGGCAGGCGCTTCAGCACGAGCATGCCGATCCCCTCGCCGAGGACCGTGCCATCGGCGTCGTCGGCGAAGGGCCGCGCGTCGCCCGTCGGCGAAAGCGCCGGCGTCTTGCTGAAGCACATATACATGAAAATATCGTTCAGGGTATCGACGCCGCCGGTGAGCGCCAGATCACAGCGCCCCGTGGCCAGCTCCATCATGGCGAGGTGCGCGGCGCTCAACGAGCTGGCGCAGGCTGCATCGACCACGCAGTTTGTCCCGCGCAAATTAAGACGATTGGCGATTCTACCGGCCACCACGTTGCCCAACAGGCCGGGGAACGAATTCTCCTGCCAGCTCACGTACGCGTCGGAAATTTTCGCCAGCGCCGCCTCAGCCTGATCGGCCGGCACGCCCGCCTCGGCCAGCGCTCGCCGCCAGATCGGATGACCCAGCCGCGCGCCCAGCGGCAGCGCCAACTCCTGCAAGCCGGTTACGCCGAGAATGACGCTCGCCCGCTCGCGATTGAACTCGCGCGACTCGCCGTAGCCCGCGTCCTCCAACGCCGCCTTCGCAACGACGAGGCTCAACAGTTGCGACGTGTCGGTCGCTTCGAGAATCGTCGGCGGGATGCCGAACTCTGTCGGGTCGAACTCCGTCGGCGAGAGAAACCCTCCGCGCCCGCAATACGTAAAGTCCGGCCGCTTCGGATCCGGGTCGACGTAGTCGGCGATGGACCAGTGGGTCGGCGGCGTCGGCGTGATCGCGTCGTCTCCGCGGCGCAGCAGCCGCCAATAGGCGCGGATGTCCGCCGACTTGGGGAACATGCAACCCATGCCAATGATGGCGATGGGCTGGGAGGGTTTGTCCGACGTTCGCACGCTGTTCATTCAGGGGTCCGACTTCGGAAAGTGCGTAAAGTGCCTGGCCGATCCGGGCAGGTCTTTTGTGAAAGGGGGAAGTATAAGGGAAAGCACGCCCGGACTGTATCGGATGCCGTCATTATAAAACATTGAGAAGAACAAGCTTATGGCTGCGGACAGAATTGGAAGGCGCGAATTGCCAACAGCGAAATGACCGGTATTCGAGCGTTCTCGCCGTCAAGGGAGCTTTCGCAAGATGCTCCTCGCACGTCGTTATTCAGCCAGAATTCCCTGCACGTCCGCCAGTTCCATCGGCTCGAAGCGCCCCAGGTCCGGCGCGATCTCCACGCCCTGCGCCCGCAGCCAGTTCACGCGCGTCAGCACCGCCGCGCCCAGCATCAAGTTCATTGCCACGGCCACCACGGTTCGATTCTGCCAGCGCTCAAGGCACGAGCCACGCGCCCATTCGTTGAACGCGCCCATGGCCGGGCCGCACCAGATCTGGTAGTCCGCCTTGCGCGTCGGCTCGCCGGCGTTCGCCCATTTTGACGCTTGTCCAAGATAAGACCGGAAGACCAGGGCCATGCGATGCTTGGGGTCGGCCTCGGCGCGAGCGATCTGCGACGGGTCGCGCTTCTCGAAGAACGCGCGGGTCTGATCCCACGCCTGTTCGAGCGAGCAGCGGAAGAAGTCCCGCTCCAGCGCCGTGCGATGCGCCGCGGGCAGCGAATCGAGGCTTTCGTATTGACGATACAAATCGTAAAGCCTGCGGGCGCGCATGGCGAACATCGTGCCGAACTTCAAAACCTGCACCTTCACGCCCATCTCGAACATGTCGGCCGCCGGAGCCATCGTCACGTCGGCCTGCGACGCCTTCGCCAGCATCTCGCGCACCGCATCGGACGTGCCCGCCTCGACGCACGCCTGATTGACCGAGCCGGTCAGCACGAAGGCCGCGCCCATCGCGAAGGCCGCCGCCGCCGCCGCGGGCGTGCCGATGCCGCCGGCCGCGCCGAGGCGCAGCGATCGGTCGTATTCAAACTCGGCCTGCAACTCGTCACGCAGGGCCATCATCGTCGGCAGAAGCGCAAGCGACGGACGGTTATCCGTGTGCCCGCCCGAGTCAGCCTCGACAATGAGGTCTTGCGCCACGGGAATGCGCATCGCCCATTGGGCTTGCTCGGCGGTGATATCGCCGGACGCAACGAGTTTGTTGAGCATGGCTTCGGGCGGGGGCGAGAGAAACTTCCGAGCGACTTCCACGCGCGAGACCTTTCCCAGCACGCGGTTCGGACAAATCACACGGCCTTCCGCGTCGCGCGCGATGCCGCTGACCCGGTAGCGCACCAGTGGGAGTGTGAGATCGAGGTAGGCCGACGCATCGACGACGCGCACACCGCGTTTCAGGTAGAGATCGACCACGGCGGCTTCGAGGTCCGGCTCGCTCGGGCTGTGGATGAGATTGAAGCCAAACGGTCGACCGGGTAGCACTGCTTGCACGTGGTCGATGGCGCGGGCGACGCGGTCGACGCTCAATCCGGCCGCGCCGAAGAAGCCCATCATTCCGGCGCGTCCCATCGCTTCAACGAGTTCGACCGAGGCGATGCCGTTGGCCATTGCGCCGGCGAGGTAGGCGTATTCCAATCCGTAGTCATGCCGGAACGAGGGATCGCCCAGCATTGAAGGGTGCAGCGCCGGAGCAAGGGCAAAAAGCGGCAGGACCTGTTCGCCGGCGCTCGATGTGGAATCAATCGGCACGGTCGTGCCGAGTGTGCAGACACCGTCCACCGCGAGCGCGATGCGCTCGCCGTGCACCACCACGGCGATCGGCGAGTTGACTCGGCGCAGGGCCTGACGCACGTCATGCGGCTCCCACACCGGTTGCCTGCCGGACGATCGCCACCAACCGCGCACGAGCGGCGCGGCGGCGGAGCACGGTTCGCGAATCGGCTTGGACGCGGGCTTGGCCGGTGCCGATTCGTCGAGTGGTGTGACGGCATCGGGCGCCTCGGAAGCGACACCGTGCGGCATGGCAGCGGCTTGCGGAGGCCATGAAGCGTTCCCATCGCGCAGCGGCAGCGCCCGCGCCGCGCGCACGCCCAGATCTATCAGTACGTTGGCCCCGGCGAAGATCGTCCCCAGCGCCAGCCGCGCGCCGGATCGCGCCGTGTTCGCCGCCGCCGACAACGCATCACGACTTGTGTCGATAACGCCCGAGGCCATGGAAGACACCAAGCCGCTGCCGCTCGACGGTTCGCGCCGCACGGGGGAGACCTGCTCATGGGATTGGTCAGGATTGCCCATCGCTTTGCGATTCTACCGGCAAGTCACCCGCCGAGCACCTTCAGCGAGACGCCGCGCTTCTGCTCCACGGCTTCCCGCAATTGCGGCGGGATCTGAAAGACCGTGTCTTCCTCGGCCGTCGTGCAAAGCTCGACCCCGCCGGCCCCCAGCGACGCCAGCCGATCCAGCACGCCGCGCACGACCGATTCGGGCGTGCTGGCCCCCGCCGTGACGCCGACAAGTGTCGCGTTTGTGACCCAGGCCGGGTCGATCTGGTTCGCCCCGTCAATCAGGAAGCCGCGCACGCCCCGCGCCGCGCCGACCTCCACCAGCCGCGCCGCGTTGCTGCTGTTGCGCGAGCCGACGACCAGCAGCAGGTCCATCCCGCGGCGGGCCATCTCCTTCACCGCGTCCTGCCGGTTCTGGGTCGCGTAGCAGATGTCGTCGGTCGGCGGAAGTTCCAGGCTTGGAAATCGCGCGCGCAGGGCATTCAGCACGCCGGCCGTATCGTCCACGCCGAGCGTCGTCTGGGTGAGTACCATGAGTTTGTCGTGCGGCGGAAACTCGACCGTTCGGGCGTGCGCTTCGTTCTCGACAAGTGTAATCTTCCCCGGCGCTTCGCCCATCGTGCCGATCACCTCGTCGTGCCCGGCGTGGCCGATCAGCGCGATGTGATAGCCCTGCCGCACAAAGCGATGAACTTCCAGGTGCACCTTCGTGACCAGCGGGCAGGTCGCGTCGATCAGCCGCAGACCGCGCGATCGCGCTTCGTCGAATACGCTCGGCGCGACGCCGTGCGCCGAAAGAATGGCGACCGCGCCGACCGGCGCTTCGGACAATTCCTCGATGAACACGGCCCCCTTGCCGCGCAGATCGGCGACGACGTGGCTGTTGTGCACGATCTCCCGCCTCACATAGACCGGCGGGCCGAACGCCTCCAGCGCCAGATCGACGATCTTCACCGCGCGATCGACGCCGGCACAGAACCCGCGGGGATTGGCAAGGAGGACGTTCATCGATTGCATAATGATAGCTTGCGACGGCGTTGAAGCCGATGGCGTGCAATCCGTCTGCTTCGTGTATTCACGATGCCGCCAGTTCCTCCCGCGCTCCGGCGATCAGCGGCCCGATCGCTTCCGCGGAAAAATCGAACTTCACCCCCGCCGCGGCGAACAACTCCGGCAGCGGTCGGCGGCCGCCCAGGGCCAGGCCCCGTTGGTAGGATTTGACCGCTCCGGCGTAGTCCCGCCGCGAGTTGAAATAGACCCCCAGCGCCCCGAGCTGCGCGATGCCGTATTCGACGTAATAGAACGGCACGGTGAACGGGTGATTCTTGCGATGCCAGCTCGTCGCCAGCGCGTCCTCCATGCCGCCGTAATCGACCCAGTGATTGAATCGCCTGTTCAGCGCGGTCCAGGCCGCACGGCGTTCTTCGCGTGTGTGCATCGGGTGGGTGTAGACCCAGTGCTGGAACAGGTCGATCGTACTCATCCACGGAAAGAAACGCACGATATTGCTTAGGTTGTCCAAGTGCGCCCGCTTCGCGTCGGCCGGCGAGTAAAACTCCGTCAGGTGCGGTGCGGCCAGAAGCTCCATCCCCATCGACGCGACCTCGGCGAACTCAATCGGAGGCTGCCGCAGCGCCGTCATCGGCTCGTCGCGCACCGCGAACACATGAAACGCATGCCCCCCCTCGTGCAGCATCGTCTGCACGTCGTCCTGCGTGCCCACCGCGTTCATGAAAATGAACGGCAAACGACGGCCTTCGAACGCCGTCATGTACCCGCCAGGCGCTTTTCCCTTGCGGCTTTCCAGATCGAGCAGGCCGCCCTCAATCATCTGCGCAAACTGCTTTTCAAACACGTCGCCGACGCGCGCGAAGATTCTTCCGCATCCCGCGATTAACTCCGCCGCGCCATGAAACGGCGCCAGGGGTTCGCGCCCTTGCGGGTCCACGTCCATATCCCACGGCCGAAGGGTATCCAGACCCAATTGCCGCTTGCGCTGCTCGGCCAATTGCTGCGCCGCGGGCACGACAAGCTTTTCCACGCTGGTGGCGAACGCCTCGCAATCCGCCGGCGTGTAGTCGAACCGCTCCCAGTCTCGAAACGCGTATTCGCGGTAGTCCTTCAGCCCCTTGTTCACCGCCATCTGATGTCGGATGCGCACCATGTCGTCGAAGATCTGCTCGATCTCGTCGCGCCGGCTGGTCCAGCAGGCGGTGATCTTCTCCCACGCCTCCCGGCGTACCGACCGATCCGGCGACTCCAGCAGCTTGCTCATTTCTTCGAGCGTCTGCTCGCGGCCGTCGTGCTGCACGGACATCCCGCCGACGATCTTCTGGTACTGCTGGGAGAGCTTGTCATCCTCGGTCGCCAGCGGGACGTTTCGCTCGTCGAACAAATCCACTCGCGTCCGAAGCTGTTTCAACCAGACTTCGAATCGCTCCGGCGGCAGATCGCGCGCATGCTCGCAAGCCAGCACCTTGCGTTCCAGCGTGTTCGTCCAGACCTTAACCTGCGGCGCGACGTTCTCCACAAACTCCAAGTAGCGCTTTTCAATGGTAGTGTCGTCTGTATGGCATGTCATCGCCACGTATCGCGTCGAGCCTTCCTCGTCGAGCCATGCATCCAATTCCGACCAGTCCGCCAGAAAGGCCTCGAGCGCCGCGCGGCTGCCCAGGACGCGGCCTTCCAGATCGCGGTAGTACGGTTCGATCACCGCTACGTCTCCGAGGACGGCATCGGCCGCAACAAAGCGGCGTGGGTAATCACACGTCGTGGGCGAGGTCGTCGGTGAGGTTGAGCCAGCCATGAAGCAATCCTTTCCAGGAGCCTGTTGCGATCGAGCGCAGCGTGCGTAATGGTATCGTCGCGCACGCGGCCCGGCCCGGTTCGAGTGATTACGAACGCAATTCTCTACGGAGTAAAAAAGGCGTGCGGCACCCTGTTGGTATTGGCGCGGTCAAAGGGTGCCGCAGCGAGTGGAAGACGATTAGTTGTTCTCCCCATCGGTCAGCACGAGGCCGATCGATGAGAAGCGGTTAACTCATTCTACGCAGCGAACAGGTGTGGTGGCGGGGATATGAAATTCTGTTGCCCGCAAACGTCACCGGCCGCTACGTCATCACAATAACATCATATCCTACAGAAGGTTAGCAGTCAATGAAAAGTTCGCGAATTCGAGCCATAGCCGAGAGAATTTTAAAGGAAGGCCCGGTCGCACTTGATCGCTCCGCGAAAACGAGCCAAATGGGGCGTGAGTTCGATGCTGTTAACTGCCCAAAGGACGCCGCAGCCGAGATCAGTGTAACGAGGATTGAAAGGGCTACAGATTTTTGGGCGGCGGCTTGAGCCGATTTCGGATTGCGGGGCGGGCGGCAAGGATCGGTTGGGCGGCCGCTTCGTTTACCCTTGGCCGGCGGGCGGCAGCGCGATGGGCGGCGGCGACAAAGCCGTCCAAATCCTGAAAATCCCACTCGTTTCGCGCCACGGGGACGGCATGGGAATCCAGGACGACCAATCCGTGGTGGTCCACGAGCGCTCGCGCGGCGAACCGGTCGCAGCGGGCCTCTTTCTGCCGAGTGTTGCGCCGAGCCTGGCGAACCAGCCAGTGATACAACTCGTGCATGAACACAAACAGCACCAACTGGTAGGGGTCTTGGACGACAATGCTGTAAATCTCCCGCCACCACCGGCCGCGACTGGACCGTGCCCGGGCAAGGTAGGTTTTCAACGGGTACGGGTAGCTCACGTGCCGCCCGACATTCACGTAGATTCGCCCGGTCTTATAGAAGCACGTACCTGAAAAATCCGAGGAGCGGCTGTTGCGAATCGTTACATCCAGCCCGTGGAGCGGCCATTCGCCGGCCGCCTCGCGGATCATTTTCAGGAGCCGGTCGGTATCGAGTGCTGTCAGATTGCGAAACCGCACGAAGTCATACTCCTGTTCGATTGCCGGCATCGGGATGAGGGGTTCGCCCACCCCCCGGTTACGTCCGCGAACCATCGAACGTAAATGTCCATCGGCCGAGCAGATAGGCCGGCTGGAGCGCGTGTTTATGTGGTCTTGCGGTTGCCGGCTGATAGTCGTTGCATCAATCGGCCTCCCCCCATAATCAAGGCGATGCCCAGGCGCAGCGGTGTGCTACTGGAACTGGAGGTTTTAGGACATACCCGAACCTTCGTATTGATCGGATGTTTCGTCGTTGCTTCCGCCCCGGTCAGGCGGTAAAATCCAGCGAGAGACAGCCGGGTTGCTACCGGGGACCGGCCGTCTCGACCTACCCCGCCGTTCCGTGCCGGACATGGCGGCGGATGCAACACGGCGCGAAGCGTTTCAACCATTGGTGGATTGCGGTCGTGCCCCCGCCTCGCGGAACCCCCAGGCAGCCTTGTAAGGGAGGCCCTTTCATGAGGACTCGATTCGATCACGTTCTGAACCCGCGCGGCGTGGTGGCGCTGGGTCTGATGGCGGCGTTCATCGCCGTGGGTTGCGGCGGCAACATCAGTCCGTTCTTGTCGGCCCAGTTCGCGCAGACATTTCTGAACCTTCCCGATCGCAATCAGGGAACGCCGACCACGACACCGGATAACACCACGCCGGACACCGCGATCACGTCGGTGTGCGCGCTGGATGCGGCCAATAGAAATATACAAATTGCGCTGGTGAATCAAGCGCAGCAGCCGGTGTCGTTCGCGATCACGCTGGCGGTGTCGGCGGGTCCGGGCGGCTTTGTGTGCGATGCCGAGTTGCCGAATTATCTCAACGCCGGGTACGTCGATGCCCTGATTCCGGGACAGACGGTCCTGGTGGTCGGCTGCGACACGGTGCCGCTGCTCTCGGGCACGCGGATTCTGGTTCGGCGTTACGGCATCAACGAGCTGGGCAGCCCGTCGCTCGTGGCCGCGGCGCCGGGTGCCGAGACGACGCGCACCCTGCTGACTGCGACCGGCAGCCCGTTGATTCCGCTGCCGGAACTGATCATCTTTGGGGATGCGGATCCCAATTTCATCTGCACGGGCGCGAACCTCTGCACCCAGCGCGGGTTTGTCTATACCAATCCGTCGGGCATTCCGGTCGGCAAATCCGCCGAGGTCATTCGCATTCAGGGCACGCTCTGTGCGCAGGGCTTCGGCACGGCACCGGAGTGGCGGCTGGACAAAACACCCTTCAACAACGCCGTGCAGCCCTTCCAGTATGCCGCAGGCGGCACGATCGTCGCGACGGTTCTGGATCGTTCGGGCGACGCCGCGAGCAACCAGCGCAATCAAGTCGTCTGGCTCGTCACCAACGAAAACGGTGACACGATTCACCTTCCCGATCCGGGTTGATTTTTCGCAACACAACGCAACCCATCGGCCGGTCCGCTGCGTCCGCGTGATTCTTTATCAGACCGCGCGGCTGCGCTGTCGGCTGCGCGGATTTTTTGGGTGCAACAACGCGTCCAGCCGGGTAACGTATGCATCGCACGGACGCACGCGTGATTCATCGCCTTCGGGTTCGCATCACGCCACGGAACGGACTCCACCCCGTCGCCGGTTGGAGTTCTGTTCCATGCTGGGATACGTGCTGGCCTATCGTCCTCTCACCCTTGACGGAAGCCTTGTCACCTCCGCGGGTCGGCGGTTCTTCTTCACCGCCGGGCCGAATGACACGGTGCTTCGCGGCGGAGACTGGGTTCACTTTGAGCCGCTGCCCGGTGCGGCGACGCCGGATGCGCACCACAGTGGAACGTCGACGTTCGCGCGAATCATCGCACGGGCGGATCACGTGGCGTCGTTGTGTGTTTCATCCGGCGACGCGGCGGCCCTGCTCGCTGCACTGGCCGGGGAATCGCTCTTGGAGCGGCCCGCTTGAGGGGCCTGGCTTGGGGACGCTATACTTTGCCCCCGAACGGGTGCCGGGGGCAGTCAGCCCGACCGGCAACCCCCTTCAGGAGCAGCGGCCATGCCACGCATGTTTCGTTCAGCCCGATTGCTTCAATCCAGGTTTCCGTGGGTCGCGGTCTTGGCGCTGATCGCAGGCGCCGGATGTTCCCAGGCGGGTGGCGACAGCGCGATGCGCGACGTAATCATGGTGGGCACGACCAAGGCCGACCCGTTCGGCATTCCGGCCGAATACCGGGCGCTGCACGCCGGCATGGAGGAGGCGCTGGGTCGGCCGGTACGTTTCAATCCGCAGCCCGGTGGCGAGGCGATCGCCCAGCAACTGACGATGGGCGACATGAAGTTTGCCATATTGACCGCCCAGGAATACGCCTCAATCCCCGATGCATCGCATTTGAGATTGCTGGCCAGCGCCGTAAACGAGATGGGTCGGACGTCGCGCAAGGGGCTGCTGATCGCGCGCGCGAGTGACCAGCGATTCAAATCGGTGGCGGATTGCGCCGCGAAGCGATTTGCGTTCGGGACGTACAAGGACTTGCTGACGGACTACGCGGCGCGAAAGGCGCTGGAGCGTGGCGGGGTGCCGATGAATAAATTGCTCCCCGAGTTGCTGCCGCCGCCGTTCTGCTGGGAGCAGCGGTTGTATGTTCAGAACGACGCGGCCGTGAAGATCGCGCTGGATCTGACGGTGAATGCCGGCGTGGTCGACGAGACCGTCTTCAACAAGCTGCCATCGACCGGAGGGAATCCGATCAGCGGCCCGTCGAAGGATCAGTTCAAGGTGATCGGCGAGACCGATCCGGTCCCGGAAATGGTGATCGTGGCGGGGCCCGGCGCGGCCGAGGACGACGTGAAGAAGTTGACGGACTATTTGCTGAATCGCACGGCGGAGAATGAGGCGATTTGCAAGCAATTAATGGTGAAGGGCTTTGCCCCGGCGAATCGCTCCGAGTATGACGCATTGAAGGCGATGATGCCGCGTTGACGGATACGCGCCCCGGGGATGGAATTCAATCGAGGAATCGCAATGACGCACGCCCCGCTTGCTGACAGGTTGTTCTTCGCCGGTGCCCGGCGCCGCTCCCTGGCCGCCGACCTCGCGTTGGTGGTTGCGGGATCGATGCTGGTGGCACTTTGTGCGAAGGTGCAACTCCCGATGTGGCCGGCCCCGATGACGCTCCAGCCGTTCGCGGTGTTGCTGGTGGGCGCGGCACTGGGGATGCGGCGCGGCGCGGCGGCGCTGGCGGTTTATCTGTTGGAAGGCGCCGCGGGCTTGCCGGTGTTCGCCGGTCCGGTCGCGGGGATCACCTACTTCGCCGGTCCGTCGGCCGGCTATTTGTTTGCGTTTCCGGTCGCGGCGGCCGTGGTGGGAGCGCTCTGCGAATTGGGCATGGGCCGGCGAATCGCCACGGCTGCCATGGCGATGGCAGTCGGTCAGGTGATTATCCTGTGCGGCGGATTCCTTTGGCTGGCGTTTCAGGTCGGCATCAGCGCCGCGTTCTTCGAAGGCGTGCTGAAGTTCCTTCCGGGCGATGTGCTCAAGATCGCTCTCGCGGCCTTGGCGCTGCCGTGGGCCTGGCGGCAGATTGATGGCAAGCCGTCAGTCTAGAACTGGTTTCAAAACTCCTCTCCCTGTTGGGGGAGAGGTTGGGTGAGGGGGAAAAGTAGTTCAAACGAAAGGATTCACCCTCACCCCGACCCGCTCCCTGAAAGGGAGAGGGGATTGTGAAACAGCTTGTAGTGCTGTCAGCAGGGTGAGTTGCAGCGCGGCCGCGAAAGAACGCGCCAGGTCGTCGCGGCATGAAGGCCGCGGCGCACAACATGAAGCAGTGATGCCTGGAACCCTCCAGGACGGTCTGTCTGCCTTATTTCGATCCCAGCAGGTCCGCCGTGAAGAGCGCCGTGTCGCCTTCAAGTGTGCCCGTGGCGTAATCGGCACAGACGGCGTTGTCGGTCTTGAGCGGTGAGCCGAGCTTGGCGCGAACAAACCCCGCGATGTCGGCGCCGGTCACGAAGCCGTCGTTGTCGATGTCGCCCAACAAGGCGCACGGGCAGCCGAGGGTGAACTGCGTGACGGCCTCGGTGAAGGGCGTTTCGTCGGCCTGAAAATTCCGCGCCTTGATGCGCAGGGTGTATTCGGTGCAGGGCGTCAGGCCGGTGAGGTTGACGCTGGTAGCTCCCGCGCCGGTGATCCAGGCGTTGGCGCCGCTGCCGTCGGGCGGGGTCAGTTCGTAATAGAATCCTGTCTGGATGAAGCCGACGTTGGTGAAGGTGCCGAGGGCCTGCACGGTCATGGACGTTTGCGTCACGTTGGAGAATGAGACGCCGGTCGGGGTCTGAATCGGCATGGCGGCGGTGAGGGTGGAGCTGTTCGCGGTGACGTTGGGCGAGGGGGCGTTGCTGTCGCGCGCGCGGACGACGTAGTTATAAACCGAGTTCGGCGTGAGATTGATGTTCGAGAAGTCGCGATCGGTGGTCCATCCGCTGTCCTGTCCGCCGCCCGCGCCGCTGACGTAGTCAAAGAAGTACTGCACCGGCGGCGAGCCGCTATCGGTCGCCT
Organism: Planctomycetia bacterium; assembly: GCA_015200345.1. Classification (NCBI taxonomy): domain Bacteria; kingdom Pseudomonadati; phylum Planctomycetota; class Planctomycetia; species Planctomycetia bacterium. Next base: position 2,340,697 of record CP054187.1, read on the forward strand.
CGGCGGCCTGCATCACGACGGTTGTCGTACTTGTGGGCGTCGGCGGGATGGTGAAGAACATCGGATTGGGCTCCGGCGAGTCGAGGTCGTCGTCGCAGACGCCCTGGGGATTGGCCAGCGCGTTTTGCAGGCCGGAGTGCTGGATCGCCGTGCCCTGGTTCGACCCGCCGCCGGTTGTGCAACCGGCGTGCGTGTGGATGCCGATCGCCAGGCCGGTGGACTCGTCGATGACGGGTGAACCCGAGTTGCCCCCCGTCGTGTCCGTCGCGTAACGCACGGTGTTGCCGGAGAGCGAGACGTACGGCCCGACGTGCGTCTTTTGCACGTAGTTCCAAGTCGGCGAGACCGGCGCGGAGACACCGCCGTAGCCAGTGATGCGGATGTCCTGGCCGGAGACGGGCGGAGCGAATGGCGCGAGGATGAAGTAATCCCCTTGCGCCTGGGCCGGGGTCAAATCGGTATTGGAGTTCTTAAAGCAGCCGAAATAGCACCAGTCGTTGCCAACGCCGCCGTTCTGCGACTGAACGGAGGCAGGGTCGATGGGGTACTGATCCTGCGGCGGCGGGTTGACCGTCGAGCCGCCCGAGGTGGACAGCGGCACGTTGAACTGCATGACCTGAAGCGAAGCCCCCGCACAGTGCCCGGCTGTAAGCAGACACTTGTTTTCATCATTGAAGAGCCAGGCCGTGCAGGTGACGGGCATGGCGCGGCCGACGCGCGGATCGTTGGACAGCACGCGGTCATCGACGGTGCCACAAATGCTGCGTTCGTTGGCGTCTTCTTCGAATACCGGCTCTCCGGCGATGGTCTCGCGAATGACGATGCGATTCTCACCGGTTCGCGGGGTGGCGAAGAGTTCGATGCGCACGGCATCGCCGTTGAAATAGGCGCTGGTGTTCTGCCATTGCCGGACGTGCGAGGCGTACAGGATCTGGAAGTAACCGTCGAGCAGCGAGGTGATAACCAGGAACGACCCGGTTCCGTCGGCTTCATTGCCCGCTAGCCGCACCTCGTCAAATTTGAGCCGGATCCATGAGGCATCGGGGACGCGAATGGTTTCCGCAAAGACGGCGTCGTTGGAACGACCGATATTCTCCACTGGGCCGGAGTCGATCGGCGTGGGGGCCAATCGACTGGGGATTTCACGAGGCTGGGCGAATGCGGAAGGCAGCCCTGCGAACAGCACGAGGACGGTCGGACACAGGAATCGAGCAGGTCGGAATGCATTCATGACGGTCTATTTTAAGCACGCAAGGATGCAGGATGAAAGCGAAAACGGCGGAATTTGCCGATGCTTGATTGCTTTCGGTCGATTCGCGCGCCGACTCGCGGGTATGGCGGACCGAATTTGGTGGCGCAGGTGTGTGCGCGCAAACGCCCGATGGATTATGGGGTTTGCCGCGGGGGTGTTTCTGTGCGGCTGCAATCGGCCGGGTGCGATCGACGTGGACCTGACCAGCCATCCCGTGCGATTTCTGATTGACCACCAGGGCTGGCCGCGGCCGTTCGTGTGCCCGCGTGTGACGGAGTTCGCCGTAGCAAGCGATGAAGACGGGGCGGTGTGGCAGTTGGCGGCGGAATCGGCCGAAGGGATCCCCGCGCGGGAGTTGGCGATTGTCTATGGTGAGTTGCCGCGTGGGTTTGTGCAGATCGTGCCGACCAGCGGGCGTCCGCCGCGGCTGATGGAAGGGCGGACGTACTACGTCGCGGCGGGTGGACCGAAATCAGTCTATCGCATTGTGTTCGCGCTGCCGCTGGAGCGGGGGATGCCGCTGCCGCAGGGAGCAGTCGGAAGTGGTCAGTGAGCAGTGGTCAGAGAATGCCGTAGGGTGCGCACTCGACGCACCAATTTCTGATCAAATCTTTCCCGGCGAAAGTCGCGCGATGGTTGTCGCGGGTCGGCAGACGATGCGCGGCGGGGTGTGATTCTTGAAGCGTGATTGAGGCGCTTCATCGGGCGACACGCAACTTTTTTTCGCACTCAATCCACCGAGAAATCGAAACTTAGCGAACATCGCAGGCGCTGATGCCGGCTCAAACCTCGCGCGCTGGCACGCCCGATGCTTAGGCCAGACGGCGTCCGGCCTGCGCCGTGCGCGTGGTCAGCATGAGTGAGCGAGCGTGAATGAACGAACGAGCGGCGACAACCGGTGATGCGTTGCGAGCGACGTGGGGCCGTGAGGTAAATCGGCACGAGCCGAACGGCTTGCGACGGCTGGGGGCGGCCGTGGTGCGAAGCGCGATGATCGCCGCGACGCTGCACATGATTGAATCGCCGACCCGGGAGCGGGCCGAGGAAGCAAAACGCCTCGATCGCTAGGAGCGACGAGGCCGGGGCGACAGGAGGTCGCTGGGACATGGTTCAGGGACTTTGGCAGTCGGCCGGAGGCATGCTGGCGCAGGATTACCGGCAGACGCTGCTGGCGAACAACTTGGCCAACGCGGAGACGCCGGGCTTCAAGCCGCAGCGCGTAGGCTTCCTGGAGCGCCTCAACGCCGCTCGTGCGCGCGGCGATTTGGCCTCGCTATCGGGGCCGTGGTCGGAGCTCACCGGGGGCGTATTCGAGACAAAAATCTATACAGATTTCACCGACGGCCCGATCGTGCCGTCGGACAGCCCGTTCGACGTGGCCATCCGCGGCGAGGGCTTTTTGTCTGTTCAGACGGCCGAGGGTCCGCGTTACACGCGCGATGGTCGCATGGTGATGGACCAGGGCGGCATGCTGCGTCACGCGGCCAGCAACGCGCCGGTGCTTTCGTCGGAGGGGCGGCCGATCGTGGTGAATCCGTTGAGCGGTGACAAGCCTCGGATCGACGGGACGGGTCGGGTGTGGCAGGGCGAGAGCATTGCGGGCCGGCTGGGCGTGGTGGAGTTCGCCGATCGGCAGGGGTTGGTTGCGCAGGGCGAGAATTTGTTCGACGCGGGCGGTCAGGCGTCGCGGGCGAGCCGTGCCGAGATCGTGTCTCGGGCATACGAGGCGTCGGGCGTGCAGCCGGCGGCGGCGCTGGTGGAGATGATCGCGGCGTCGCGGGCGTATCAGATGAACGCGACCATGGTCACGATGCAGGATCAATCGCTGGGCCGGGTGGTGAACGAACTCGGGCGCGTCGGATAAGGGCGATTGGTGTTTTGCCGGCGAGTGGCTCGCCGGTTGAAGGGTTGAGCATGGGCATTCAGGCACTTTATACCGCGGCGACGGGCATGAAGGCGATGGACTTCAAGCTCGACGTCACGGCGAATAACCTGGCGAACATCGAGACGACGGCATTCAAGCGTTCGCGCGTGAACTTCGAGGACATTCTCTACCAAACCATCGAAGAACCGGGAGTGCGCAACGGGCTGGATCAGCCGCTGCCGCTGGGTCAGCAGGTGGGTCTGGGCGTGCAGGTTTCGAACACGCAATTGAACTTCGAGCAGGGGTCGTTTGACCAGACGCAGCAACCGTTTGATCTCGCCATCGAGGGCGAGGGGTTCTTCCAGGTGCAGGCGTTCATCGACGGACAAGAGACTACTGTCTATACTCGAGCAGGCAACTTCACGAAGAACGCCAACGGCGAGCTGGTGCTGGCGAATTCGTTCGGGGCGCGGCTGGAGCCGCAGATCACGATTCCGCAGGACGCGGTGGATGTTCAGATCTCGCCGCAGGGGCTGGTGGCGGTGCGGTCGCAGGGAGCGCTGGAGTTTCAGGACATCGGTCAGATCCAGCTGGCGCGATTCATCAATCCATCGGGTCTGAAGCAGTTGGGCAAGAACCTGTACGGTCAGACGGATGCGAGCGGCCCGCCGCTGATCGCGAACCCGACGCAGGACGGGACCGGTTCGCTGCTTCAAGCGAACCTGGAGTTGTCGAACGTCGATCCGGTGCGGGAGCTGGTCGAGCTGATCCGCACGCAGCGGTCGTTTGAGTTGAACTCGCAGTCGATCCAGAGCGCGGATCAGACGCTTCAGACGGTGAACAATCTTCGGAGATTCTAACAGCGGATCGGCGCGTGACGCGCTGAATCCGGGATGACGTCGGAGACGCAGGCATGACACGAGGGATGATGACCAGCCGGACCGCTGCGATCGTGCGAGGAGAACCCGCGCCGCGCGGGTGCGTGGCGCGCCTGACGGTCACGCTGGCAATTTGCATTTGCCCTGTGCTGCCGGACTTGGCGTCGGCCGGTGAAGTGCGCATCTGGCCGTCGGCGGTCGTGTCGGATGGCGAGGTGACGCTGAAGGATGTGGCGGAGTTTGTGGATTTTTCGCGCGCCGAGCGCGCCCGGCTGGAAGCAGCGGTCGTCTCGCCTGCGCCGTGCGAAGGGGGGGAGGCGCTGTTGACGCACGATGATGTTCGCCGGGCGCTGGTGGACGGCGGTGCGAACCTTGCCGAGGTGCGGTTGCTGGGCGCGTCCCGGTGCAAAGTGTCGCGGCCGTTGGGCGCGCCGCGTCGGTCGTCGCAGCCGGTTCGTGCATCCGCCGGAAACACAGGGGTTCAACGGCGCGCCAAGCGCGGCGTCATGGCACCGTCTGTTCAGGCGAAGGAGCCGACGGCGCGCGACGTGCGGACGTTGGAGACGGAGGTTCGCGAATTCCTGGCTGCTCGGCTGGCGGGGCTGCCCGGTCGCATAGACGTGCGTTTCAGCCGTGCCAATCGGCTAGATCTTGCGCTGCCGGCCGAAAGCCATCACTTTGAGATTCATGCGGCGTCGCCCGTGGCGCCGGGCCTGGTCACGCTGGAGGTGCGGTCGCATTCGGCGGATGGGGCGACGCGCGAGGTACCGCTGGTCGCCGAGGTCGCCGTGCTGCGCGAAGTGGTCGTTGCGCGGAGGCCGATCAACCGCGGCCGGTTGATCGAGCCGGCGGACCTGGCGGTGCAGGAGCGTCGGTTCACCGACGCGGCGGATATCGGGTTGACGGACGTGAGCGCAGCGGTCGGACAGCGCACGCGGGACTTCATCGCGGCGGGCGCGATGGTGACGGCGGGATCGATCGAGGCCGCGCCGGTGGTGGAGCGTGGGGATGCGGTGACGATCTGGATTCGTCGCGGCGGAGTCGTTGTGAAGGCATCGGGTCGCGCCCAGCAGGCGGGCGGGCTGGGGGATGTGATTTCTGTTCGCCGTGAAGGGACGAAGCGCAAGCAGGATTTGATCGAAGCGGTGGTGACGGGGCCTGGGACGGTGACGATCTCGGATTCGATGCGCCTGGCAAGCCGCTGAAGGAGCAGACGTGATGCGTCGGTACGTGATGGGACTGGTTGTGCTCGGTCTGGCGCCGGCGATGGCGGCGGGGCAGTCGTCGTCGCTGTTCAATCGCGCGCAGGCGCAGCCCATGCAGCAGGCCGGCGCAACGACGCAGCCGGCGATCAACGGAGCGGTTCGAGCGGAGAACGGCGCGGCGATTCCGCAGGTGCCGATGGTGATTCCGCCGCCGTCTCGCAACCTCGCGCTGGTGCAGTATTCGCTCACGTCGATCGCTCCTCCGGAGCCGAAGGCGATCGGCGTGAACGACTTCATCGGTGTGATCGTTCGGCACCGGCTGCGGTATCAGACGGATTCGCGCCTGGAGCAGAAAAACAAGTGGAATCTCCAGTCGAAGCTGGCGGCGTGGTTCCGGTTTCATGATCGCAAGCTGGTGCAGCAGGATTTCGAGCGTGGCACGCCCGAGGTGAAGCTGGATCACAAGAACGACATTCAAAACCGGGGCGTGTCCGATCGGCGCGACGTGTTCGAGACGCGCTTGAAGGCGAAAGTCGTGGACGTGAAGCCGAACGGCAATCTCACGATCTTCGCGCTGACGCAGGTCGAGATCGACGACGAAAAGCAGTTCATCCTGATGACCGGCGAGTGCAACAAGACCGACATCGCCCCGGACGGCAACGTGACCAGCGACAAGATTTTCAACCTTGTCATCAAGACGGACAACGACGGCGCGGTGCGTGACGCGGTGAAGCGCGGCTGGTTCAAGGAATTCCTCGATACGGCGAAGGCGTTTTGACGGGATTGGGAATGATTGAGTTGACACAACGAGCCGCGGGCTTCAGCCCGCGCGGCCGATCGAATGATCGAGACCGCTTCGCGTCGACACGCGGCGTGCACGTGATCGCGGCGCTGCTTCTGCTTGGCATCGCGGCCGAGGCGCGGGCCACGCGCATCGCCGACGTGACGCACCTGCAAGGCCGGCGCGAGAACCGGTTGCTGGGCTACGGTCTGGTGATCGGGTTGCCCGGCACGGGCGACGGCGGGAAGTATCTCGCGTCGGTGATGCAGCTCCAGGCGATGCTCGCCAAGTTTGAGATCCCCGTTCCGGCGGCCGCGCTGGCGGATACGAAGAACGTCGCGATCGTCATGGTCGAGGCAACGCTGCCGGAGAACGGCGTGCGGGAGGGCGACCGGATCGATGTGCGGGTGAATTCGACCGGTTCGGCGAAGAGCCTGATGGGCGGCTACCTCGTGCCGACGCCGCTTCAGGGGCCGGGGCTGGATCGCATATTCGCGTTCGCGTCGGGATCGGTGCGACTGACCGATCCGGCGGTCAAGACGAGCGGCCTCATCGTGCAGGGGGCGACGATGGAGGCGGATGTCATCCACAACTACGTGAACGAAGCAGGGCAGATCACGCTGGTGATCGAAGACGTGCATGCGAGCCACGCGCTGGCGTCGGTCATTGCGCAGATGATCAACGAGAGCGTGTCGGAGATGGGGCAGTCGCGGCGATTGGCAGAAGCGATCGGCCCGAAGAACGTCGTGGTGACGATTCCCGAGGAGGAGCGTGATCGGCCGGCGGCGTTCATCGGCCGGATCGAGAGCACCGAGTTGCTGATGCCTCCGGGCGAGGCGCGGATCGTGATCAACCGGAAGACGCAGACGATCGCGATTGGGGATGGTGTGGAAGTCGGCCCCGCGGTGATTTCGCACAACGGGATGTCCATCATGACGCGGCAGCCCCCGCCGGTGCCGACGGCGGATGCGCCGGTGGTCGGTGAGCAGTTCGTGGCGGCGATTCAGCCGGGCGGCGGCGTTGCCGGGGCGAATGATGCAACGCGTGCGAAGTTGCAGGAGCTGGTGGATTCGCTGAACGCGCTGGGCGTGCCGGCGAAGGACATCATCGAAATCGTCGAGAACCTGCACAGGCTGGGGAAGGTGACCGGCAAACTGGTGGTGGTGGAGTAATCGCGAGCATGGAAATCAATCCGGCATTCTCGATACGCCCACAAGCGGCGCTAAGCCTCGCGGCGGATTCCGCGCGCAACGTGGCTCGCGCGATTGACGCTGCGCCGGCGGGAAAGACGGCGAGCGAGATCGGTCGCAAGCGCGTCGGCGAACTGGTCGGCAGCATTTTTTATGGCCAGTTGCTGCGTCAGATGAATCAATCGAGTTTGCGAAGCGATCTGTTTCACGGCGGTCGCGGTGAAGAGGCGTTCCAGGGGCAGCTTGTGCAGCACCTGGCGGAGCGGATCGGTCGCTCGAAGAACGAGCCGGTGTCCAACGCGATTCATCGCTCGATGCAGCGACGGTTGGGGAATGCAACGGACGGAGCGGCGTCATGACGGCGAGCGCGAAGAACAAGTTGGCGCCCATGACGCAGGGTGTGGAGGCGCTGGCGCGGCTGCTGGATCAGTTGATCGCGCGGCACGAGGCGTTGCACACGGTGATCGCGGACAAGCTCGAGTCGATGCGCCGGTCGGACGTGCCGGCGATGCTGGAGGCTTCGGCGCGCGAGGCGGCGATGACGGACGAGATTCTGAAGCTGGATCAGCAGCGCGCGGCGGTCGCGACGGATCTGGCGACGCGGATGCAGTGGCCGGCCAATGTGACGGTTCGGATTCGCGCGTTGGCGGCGCGGCTGGAGCCGGCGGCGGCGAAGAAGCTGATCGATCGCGCGGACGTGCTGCGCGAGAAGATGCTGGCGGTGGCGCGGGCCAATCGCGTGGTGGAGCTCGTCTGCAAGCAGATGCTCCAGCACATGAAAGCGGTGTTCGCCGATCTCGTGCATCCGGATGATTCGAACAGAACGTACTCGGCGGGCGGCGGGGTCGAACGACCGGCCGGACCGCAGGTGTTCAACACGGTGGTATGAGACATGGGACTTAGTTCAGCCCTTGGGATTGGTCGCTCGGCGCTGGCCGCGTATCAGGCGGCGTTGCAGGTTGTCGGCCACAACATCGCCAACGCGGGGACGCCGGGCTACGCGCGGAACGTCGCGAACCTGTCGGCCGTGCCGGGGGCGAGTCTGGGCGTGGGCCAGGTCGGTTACGGGGTCACCGTGACGGGGGTACGGCGCAACGTGAGCGAGGCGCTCAATGCGCGGCTGCGCACGGCGGGGTCGAACGTGCAATCGTCGGTCGCGCAGCGCGACGTGATGGCGCGGATCGAGGGCATTTTCAATCCGCTGGGGGACACGAATCTCGGCTCGCTCATGAGCGAGTTCTTCAAGACCGTCGGCGACTTGCAGAACAATCCGCAAAACACCGCCTCGCGCAGCATGGTCACGACGAGCGCCGGCGCGGTCATCGACAAGATTCGCTCGATGCGGGCCGATCTGCTTTCGCTTCGGACCGACGCCAACCGCGAAATCGAAGTCGCCGTGCAGCAGGCCGATCAGCTCGCGTCGCAGATCGCTTCGCTCAACGTGCAGATCAGCACGGCGGAGGCGTCGTCGGGCGGGACGGCGGCCGGACTGCGCGATCAGCGCGATCAGTTGCTGGGTCAGCTATCGGACCTGTTTGAGATCACGGTGCGCGAGCAGCCGTCGGGCGCGATCAACGTGTACGTCGGCAACGACGCCCTGATTCAGTTCGGCGAGTCGTTCGGGCTGAAGACGACGACGGAGATCGACGCCAACGGGCTGGCTTCGGTCGTCGTGCGGTACAAGCATCACAACGGCCCGGTCGATGCGACGAGTGGTCGCGTCCCCGGGCTGATCACGGCGCGCGATTCGTACGGGCAGTCGCAACTGGATCGGCTCGATGCGATGGCGTCGGCGCTGATTCACGAGGTCAACAAGCTTCACGCGAGCGGCAAGGGGTTGCAGGGTTTCTCGAGCGTGACGGGGACGTACGCGGCGACGGATCCGAGTCTCGCGCTTTCGACGACCGGCAACGGCATTACGTTTCCGCCGAAGACGGGTTCGTTCTTCATCGACGTGAAGGACAACGCGACGGGTGTCTCCACGCGGCATCAGATTCACATCGATCTGGACGGCATCGGCAGCGATTCGTCGCTGAACTCGGTCGCGGCGGATATCACCGCCAACGTGCCTGGCGTCACGGCCACGGTTCTGGCCGACGGTCGCTTGCAGCTTTCGGCGGCGGCGGGCAGCACGTTCTCCTTTGCGGACGACACGTCGGGATTTCTGGCGGCGGTGGGTGTGAACACATTCTTCGCCGGCAGCACGAGCCGCGATATCGAGATCAACGCGGTGGTGAAGAACAACGCTGCTTTTCTGGCAGCGGGCAAGACGGATCTGCCCGGCGACGGCTCGAACGCGACGGACATCGCGGCGTTGCAGAACAAGGTCGTGACCGCGCTGGGCGCATCACTGAATGAGTATTACGCATCGACCGTCGCGGAAATCGCGGTGACGTCGGCGAGCACGCAAAGCGCGTCCGATGCCGGCGCGATCGTGTTCGAGTCGCTGACGAACCAGCGCGAAAGCATCAGCGGGGTGAACCTCGATGAGGAGGCGATCTCGATGATTACGTACCAGCGGGCCTATGAAGGCGCCGCGCGGTACATGACCGTGGTGGACGAAATGCTCCAGGTGCTCTTGGGCATCGTGCGGTAAGGAATTGAGACGAACATGGGTTTGAGCGGAATCAACCGAGTCTCGAGCAACATGCAGGCACTGGCCATGCTGAACCAGCTCCAGCGCAACACGGTGCGCCTGGCGTATGACCAGCAGCGTCTGGCCAGCGGCAAGCAGTTGCTCTCGGTCAGCGACAACCCGCTCGCGGCCGAGAAGATCAGCCGGCTCAACCAGTCGCTCCAGCGGCAGGATCAAATCCTTCAGAACCTGCGCCATGCGGACAACTACCTGACGGCGGCCGACTCGGCCCTGGTGGATGTGAGCGACTTGCTGACCCAGGCGGCGCGGATCGCCAGCGAGCAGGCCGGCAGCCTCCAAAGCACCGAGGAACGCGCGTCGCAGGTCGCCGTCGTGGATGGATTGATCGATCAGTTGCTGAACATCGGCAACCGTCAATATCAGGGCGACTACCTGTTCGGAGGCCGGCAATCGCGCCTGGCGCCGCTGGCGACGAGCAGCGGCCGCGTGACGCTCCAGGGCGACGTTGCCGGAAGGCGGACGCTCGTCGGCGAGGACCTCGCGCTGCCGTTCAGCATTCCGCTGGCGGACATCTACGGTTTGAACAGCGAGGTAAGCGGCGGGTTTGTTGACTTCGATGTGCAGCTTGATCCGGCCGGACGCATCAACGAACTGGGCGGCTTTGCGAATGCGGGCGTTCGGCTCGGCGTGCTTCGCGTGACCGAGACCGGCCCGAACATCACGTTCGACGTCGATTTCACCGGCGTCGAGACGATCAACGATCTGATCGCGCGATTCAATGACGCGGCGGTGAACGCCGGCGCAACGTTGAGCCTGGGGGTCAGCCCGGCCGACGGCGGCGCGCTGCGCATCACAAGCGGCGGCGGCAACGGCATCACCGTCGCGGACATCGGCAACGGAACAACGGCGTTTGATCTTGGCCTGCGTGGGACGGTCGGCGCAGGCACGCCGCTGGATGGCGGAAACCTGAACCGCCGGGTCACGATTACGACACGTCTCGCGGACTTGCAGCCCGGCGGGCTGGCGTTGCCGGACGGCGTGGTGATTACCAGCGGCAGCAAGACGGTGAACGTGAGCTTCGCCGGCGCGACGCGCGTGCAGGATGTGCTGAACGCGCTGAACTCCGCCGGCGCAGGTGTGCGGGCGTCGATTACCGAGGACGGCCGCTCGATCCAGATTGAGAACCTGATCGCGGGCACGCCGCTGATCATCGGTGAGAACGGCGCGGGGACCGACGCCGAAGCGCTGGGAATCAAGACGATCGACCGCGGGGTTTCGCTGTCCCGTGTGAACAACCAGCGCGGCATTCACCCGGTGAGCGGGAGTGATCTTCGCATCACGAACGCCAACGGCGTGTCGTTTGAAGTCGATCTGACCGGTGCGAACACGATCGGCGACGTGATTGATGCGATCAACGCGGCGTCGGTGCTGGCCGGCGCGGGCGTGACGGCCAGCACGTCGCAGGGCGGAGCAGGTCTTCGGCTGGCGGGTCCGGCGGGTCCGAACAATCTGATGGTCGAGGCATTGAACCTGTCGCCGGTGGCCGCGGAGTTGGGAATTCTCAAGAGCGGTACGCCGACAGCGCTGGAGGGCGAGAACGTCGCGCCGTTCAGGCAGCCGGGGATCTTCAGCGCGTTGTATCGGTTGCGCGATGCATTGCTGGCGGACAGTTCGTCGGAGATCACCGAGGCCGGTTCGCAGATCAACGCCTTGCAGCGCGACGTGGCGACGGTGCAGGGCCAGGTCGGCGCGGCGTCGAAGGCGATGCGCGATCGGTTGCAACAGACCGATGATGCGGTGGCGGCGACGCGCATTTTGTTAAGCGAGCTGGAAGACATCGACTACACGGAAGCGGTGACGCGGTTTCAACAGGCGCAGACGGCGCTTCAGGCCAGCTTGTTGAGCAGCAGTCGGATATCCAATCTGTCGCTGTTGGACTTCCTGCAATGAGAGGACGCATGGCAGGCGGCGACGGGTTTTTCAGGGACGGGACGGTCGGCGGCATCGCAGCGCCGCGACGGTCGCAACATGCCGCCGGGTCGGCGGCCGGGAGCAGAGGACATGGTTATTGAAACGTCACGGTTCGGAGGAATCGAAGTGGACGATCAACGCTTTTTGAATTTTCCGCGCGGCATCCTGGGTTTTCCCGACGATCGCGAGTTCGCCCTGATTCAGACGGGCGAGAACAGCGCGTTCTACTGGATGCAGGCGGTGCATCGGCCGGAGCTGGCCTTCGTGGTGTGCGATCCGCGGATGTTTCTTCCGGATTACCAGATCGCGATCAAGCCGGAGGATCTGACGCAGATCGGCTTGTCGGACACGGTCGGCTCGCAGGTGTTTGTGATCGTGAACAAGGTGGGCGAGACGTTGACGGCGAATCTTCAGGGTCCGCTGTTGATCAACGTGGCGACGCGCGTGGGCAAGCAGCTGGTGCTGTCGGAGAAGAAGTATACGACGCGCCATGAATTGATGAAGCTGCCGCAGCGCGGCGTCATGGCCCGGACGGCCTGAAACAGGGAGGTTGGCAGGCGTCGAGACCGCGTGATGCCTAGGATTGGGTGAGGTGAATTCGCCCGATCCGGAGGCGCGACGTGCGGCCTCGGAAGTTGAAAGCCCGCGTGAGTGCGGCGGCAGGGTTTGCCGTGTGCGGGCGGAAATTGCGGAGCCGACGGCTTCGCAACCAGGAAGGAGCCTGGCATGCTGGTACTTTCGCGACAGCGCGATGAAACAATCATGATCGGCGACGATATCGAGATTACTATTGTCGATATCAGAGGAGACAAGGTGCGCCTGGGGATCACGGCCCCGTCGCACGTCGCTGTGCACCGGAAGGAAGTGTACGACGCGATCCAGCGGGAGAACCGCGCCGCGGCCAACATCAAGCCCGAGGACTTGCCTCCGGACGCGACGCGCCCGGGCGGCAACCCACCGCCGGGCGATGGGCCAAGGCCGCCGCGTGGACCGCGTCGGGGTTGAAGCGGGGCGAAGGGAGCGCGTGGCGGGTGGCTGAAGGAGTCAGCCCGCGAGACAAACGCGGACCTGCACGGTGCGGGCGAGCGACAGCGACTTGGACTGGACTTTGACGGCGGCATGACGCCGCGACGCCAGCGACAATCACGGAGGATTGTGATATGTCACGCATTAACACGAACACGGCCTCGATCACCGCGGCGCGCGAGCTGACGCGCTCCAACGACCGGTTGCTCACGTCGCTGGAGCGGCTCTCCAGCGGCCTGCGCATCAACCGCGGCGCCGACGACCCGGCAGGCTTGATCATCTCCCAGAACCTGCGGTCGGAAATCGAGAGCGTGCGCCAGGCTGTCGCCAACTCGCAGCGGGCCGCGAACGTGATCGCCACGACCGAAGGGGCGTTGAACGAGGTGGCCGCCCTGCTGAACGACATCCAGGCCAAGATTGTCGAAGCGGCCAACGTCGGCGCCGTCTCGGACGATGAAATCCGTGCCAACCAGCTTCAGATCGACTCGGCCATCGAGTCGATCACGCGCATCGCCAACACGACGACCTTCGGCGGGCGAAAGTTGCTCAACGGCGCGCTGGGGTATGTCACCAGCGGCGTCAACAACGCCGAGCTGACCGACCTGCGTATTAACAGCGTCTCGTTCGGCACCGCCAGCTACATCCCCGTGACGGTCAACGTCATCCAATCGGCGCAGCATGCGGCGCTGCAATTCCAGACCAGCGCCGTGACGTCGGATGTCACGATCGAACTGGCGGGTCCGAACGGGGTCACGTCCCTTTCGTTCATCGCCGGGACGGCGGCCAGCGCCATCGGCGCGGCGATCAATCTCGTCAGCGATGCCACCGGCGTGCGGGCGTCGCTCATCAACAACGCGAACGCCGCCAGCGGCATCGTCCTGGAGTCGATTGCTTACGGCAGCGATGCCTTCGTACAAGTCACCGAGCTGGGCGGCACGAGCGGCGTCTTCAATACGGTGGACGAATTCAGCAACGCGGTCCGGCGCGACACTGGTCGCGATGTTTCGGCCACGGTCAACGGCGCCAGCACCCTCGGCAAGGGACTCAATCTCTTCCTGAACACGACGAGCCTGTCGATCGAGCTGCGGCTGCAGGAGGCCTTCAACACGGCCGGGTCAAGCTCCTTCACGATCACCGGGGGCGGCGCGATCTTCCAGCTTGGCCCCGGAGTCGACACGAATCAGCAGGTGAACATCGGTGTCCAATCAACCGCGGCGACCAACCTCGGAAATCTGACCGTCGGGTATCTGTCGGACATCGCCAGCGGCGGGTCGTATTCGCTGCTCAACGGCGGCGCGAAGCAGGCGGGCGAGATCGTGGCCGAAGCAATACGACAGGTGTCGATAATCCGCGGCCGGCTCGGCGCGTTCGAGAAGAACACACTCGACACCAACGTGAACCAGCTTCGCATCACCCTGGAGAACCTGACCTCGGCGGAATCCACGATTCGCGATCTGGATTTCGCCCAAGAGACGAGCAATCTGACGCGAAATCAGATTCTCGTGCAGGCCGGGACAAGCATCCTGGCGGTGGCCAATCAGACGCCGCAGAACGTGCTGGCGCTGCTGCGCTAAACCGGGCGACAGGGCACAATCGACGAGGCCAGGGCACGGTCTGAATGATTCAGGCCGTGCCCCCTTCTTTTTGGGGCCCTGCGAAGCCGATTTCGAGCGGGAATCGCGGGCGGGATTGCCTCCGCGTCCGATTGTTTCGCAAGGGGGATTCTGATAGAATAACGCTCGAGCGCGACTGAATGACCGCGCTCGAAAGGCGGACCCCGCAGCCGCCTTTGGATGGGAGGGGATGCGTCGTTACCGGCTTCCCGCATCTTCCTGCCTGCGTACTCCAGCCTGATGGGTAGTTTGACGAAACGATCATTTAACTGAAGAGGACGATCCATGACTCGACGAATGGCGCTTGGGGGAATTCTGACGGCGTTGGCGATCTCGGTGTTTTCGGACGCCGCGCGCGGCCAGCCACTGACCACGGTTCGCGTGGCGAGCGGTCTGACCAATCCGATTTTTGTGACGGCGCCGCCCGGCGACACGAGCCGGCTCTTTATTGTGGAACAGCGCGGCAATCCCAGTGCCTCGCAGGCGCGCATCCTTGTGATGGATCTCACGACCAATCCGCCTACGCTGCTGGGCACGCCGTTCCTGGTCATAAGCGGCCTTGCCACGGGAAATGAGCAGGGATTGCTCGGCATGGCGTTCGACCCGAACTATCTGTCGAACGGCCGGTTCTATCTTAATTTCACGCAATCGGGAGGCAGCGGGACGTCGATCGTTCAGCGGAGAATCGACGCGAACCCGCTGGACAACGTTCACACGGATGCGATGGGCAGCCCGAACACGGTGATTTCGTACGTGCAGCCGTTTACCAACCACAACGCCGGTTGGATGGGTTTCAGCCCGGTGGATGGGTACCTGTACATTCCGACCGGGGACGGCGGCAGCGCGTGCGATCCGTCGCAACGCGCACAGAATTTGAGCGTCGTTTTCGGCAAGACGTTGCGTTTGGATGTCTCCGGGGCGACCGGGTATACCATTCCACCCACCAATCCGTATGTGGGCGGCGGCGGACTCGGCGAAATCTGGAATTACGGACTTCGCAATCCGTGGCGGTGCGGGTTCGATCGCGCCAACGGGAACCTGTACATCGGAGACGTCGGGCAGAATCGCAAGGAGGAGATCGACATCGATCCGGCTGGCGTGTCCAATCGAAACTACGGCTGGGATTGCATGGAAGGATTTGATTGTGCCAACTTGTCGTCACAATGCGTCGGCACGACCAACGGCTGCACCTGCGGGGCGGCGGGCCTGATCGCCCCCGTTCATGACTACGATCAGACGATCGGCTCGCGCTGCGCCGTGACCGGCGGCTACGTTTATCGCGGCTGCCGAATGCCGGGTCTGCAAGGCACTTACTTCTTCGCCGACTATTGCAGCGGCGAGATCTGGTCGATGCCGGCCGGCGGCGGCACGGTCACGTCGCGCACGGCTGAACTGGCCCCCGGCGGCGGGTTGGCCATCAGCCTGATCACGTCCTTTGGCGAGGACGCCCAGGGCGAGCTTTATATTTGCGATCAGTCCGGCGGGGAGGTCTTCAAGATCATTCCGCGCGGCGTCGGCGACACGAACGGTGACAACGTCGTCAACCTAAATGACGCCGATTCGTTCGCGCTGGCCTGCGTTGACCCCGTGGCCTACGCGCTGGCTTTCCCCGGGTTGGATCCGTTCATTCGCGCGAACATGAACGGCGATTGCGAAGTGAACGGGCACGATGTCGTGCGCTTCGTGAAGACGCTCGTGCCGTAAGCCGGGGCTCCCGTCGCTTCAACGCAGCGCCGCAATGAGAATTCATCTGCGGCACAGGCATCTGGCTTGTGATTCACCGTAACCTGCGCGACCCGCGGCTTAACCCCGCGGGTCGTTTTTTGTATACTCCCGCCATGCCGCGCCTGGTTCCCTCACTCAGTGCCCGCCAGCGCCGCCGCGCGCTGGGGCAAGTCTTCACGCCGCGGCTCGTCGCCGACTTCATGGCGCGATGGGTCTGCGCGCGTCGTCCCGAGCGCGTTCTCGATCCTGCGCTGGGCGAAGGCGTCTTCGTCGACGCGGTCGAGGCGCTCGCGCGACGCAGCCGATGGTCGCCGCGCATCGACTCGTTTGAGGTGGATCGAACCGTTGCTCGTTCGCAATCCGGCCACGATTGCCGTTTGTTGACCATTCGATGGGAGGATTTTCTGCTTGCCGACATTGCGACGCACTACGACGCCATCATCGCGAATCCGCCCTATGTTCGGCATCACGAGTTGGAGTACGGCGAATCGGTGCTGCGGCGGATTGACGCGCTGGCGGGCCGGCGGCTGTCGCGTGCGACGAATCTGTATGGCTTGTTTCTTGTGCGGATCGCGTCGTTGCTCGCGCCGGGTGGCCGCGCGGCGATCATCACGCCTGCGGAATGGCTCAATGCGGAGTTTGGCGTGACTCTAAAGGCTTTTCTGCTGGAGCGCAATTTAATCGACGCGATGATTCAATTTGATCCGTCGTTGCTCGTCTTCCATGGTGCGCTGACGACGGCGGAGATCGTGCTGCTGCGCCGCGGGCGGCGCGAGGGTGATTCAATCAGGCTGATGAACATCAAGACGCTGGATGATCTTCCGGCGGTGAACTTGCGCGGCGCTCGATGCGTGCGGCGCGATGATCTGGACCCGACGCGGAAGTGGTCGCCGTTGTTTGACGCCGCGCGCGCGGCAACGCCAGCGGGGCGTTCCGCGCGAACTCGCGACGCGCATGCTGCAACCGGTGCAGCCATGAGACTCGGTGACGTGGCGACGTGCTCGCGCGGCATCGCCACCGGGGCGAACACGTTTTTCGCGCTGCGCGAGTCCGAACGGTGCAAATGGAAAATCAGCCTTGCCGATTTGCGACCGTGTATTACCAAAGCGGCGCAGCTGCGCGAGCGGCAACTTGATGCGGTCGCGCTCCGCCGGCTCGTGGAACGCGACGAACGGATCCTTCTCCTGCATCCCCGGCGACCGCTTTGCCCCGCGATGAAACGCTATCTGGCGCACGGCCGGTCACTGGGCGTGGACCGCCGCCACTTGCCGAGCCATCGGCCGGTCTGGTACATGCCGGAGAATCGCCCGCCCGCACCGATTCTAATCGCCGTGTTTTCACGCGGCGAATTTCGCGTTGTTTGGAATGAGGCCCGGGCGATGAATCTCACCGCGTATCACGGCATCTATCCGCGAGCGAGCGATGGCGATGGAGCCGACCGCCGGAAGGCGAAGCAATTGTTTAAGTACCTGTGCAGCGCAGCCGGCCAGCGCGCGATCGCGCTGCACCGTCGTGTGTATGGCGGCGGGCTGTACAAGCTCGAACCGCGCGACGTGGAGGCAGTGGAGATTCCGAACGGTCTCATGGGCACGAAATAGCGGGATCGTCTGTGGGTTTGTCGCCGGCTCGCAAGGTCGGCATCATGTTGAATTGTGACGAGCGAAAGGCAAGGTCCATGCGATCGATTTCTCTAACACGCGGCATGCTGGGTTTGCTCATCCTCGGCGCGATTGCGCGGTCGGTCGGCGCGGGGGAACGCGCGGGAATTGAAGCGATTCCGGCGGACAAGGCTGTGCTGAACGAAATCGACCGGCGCGTGGACGCCGCCCTGCCGGCCTGGCTTGCTTTCTACAAAACATGCCACGCTCATCCCGAGCTATCGCTTCAGGAAAAGGAATCCGCCGCTCGGATCGCCGCTTCGTTCAGGAAGGCCGGCCTCGCCGTGACCGAGAACTTCGGCGGCCACGGCGTCGTTGGTGTGCTCGAAAATGGCAAAGGCCCGACGGTTCTCATCCGCGGCGACATGGACGCTCTGCCGATCATCGAAGACACCGGTGTGCCGTATGCGAGCAAAGTAAAGGTCGAGCTTGGTGACGGCTCGCATGTCGGCGTCATGCACGCCTGCGGCCATGACGTGCATCAGACCGTTCTCGTTGCGACGGCGCAGATGCTCGCGGAGATGAAAGAGCATTGGCGCGGTCGTGCGGTGTTTGTGGCGCAGCCGGCCGAGGAGATCGGCCGCGGCGCGGGGATGATGATCGAAGCGGGTCTGTTTGAGAAATTCGGCAAGCCCGACGCGTGCATCGCCCTGCATGTCTCGCATGAGATTCCCGCCGGCACCATCGGTTACACGTCCGGCTGGGTCTATGCCAACGTCGATTCAGTGGACATCACCATTCACGGGCGCGGGGGCCACGGGGCCTATCCGCATCAGGCGGTCGATCCGATTGTGACCGGGGCACAGGTTGTGCTGGCGTTGCAGACGATCGTGAGCCGCCGCATGAATCCGCAGGAGCCGGGCGTCATCACCGTCGGCTCGTTTCACGCGGGGAGCAAGCACAACGTCATTCCCGATGACGCGACGCTGCAACTGACGGTGCGGTCGTACAAGCCCGAGGCGAGGAAACTGTTACTCGATTCGATTCGTCAGATCGCGACGGATGTCTGTAATTCGGCGGGCTGCCCGAAGCCGCCGACGGTGACGGTGCTGGAGCAGGATCATACGCCGGCGAGCTACAACGATCCGACGCTGACGGCCGCGTCGGTCGAGGTGTTTCGCGCTGTGTTCGGAGACGACCTCGTCCTGGAGCGGCCGGCGAGCATGGGCGGGGAGGATTTCGGGCAATTTGCCGCGCGGTCGGGCGCGCCGGGCTTCATGTTCAACATCGGCACGGTGGACGAGGCGCGATACATTGCCTCGCAGAAACCCGGTGCCGATCCGCTGCCGAGCGTGCATTCGGCGAAGTTCGCGCCGGTCCCCGAGCCAACGCTGCGAACTGGCGTGCGCGCGATGACCTCGCTGGCGATGAGCCTGATGAGCAAGAGCGAAAAGTAGGGTCCGCTGTGCGGACCGGTTGCCGAGAAGGGTGATCGGCTCGGTTGATCGGCAGGGGATCCTCCCCGCACGGCGCGAGCGTTGTCGGCGGCTTCCGCCGCCGGATGGATTCCCCCTGTTGGACACTCTCACCGAAGGACGAGCGCGGATTGGTTCGACGCGAGAATCCTCTGATTTTCCGTCCGTCCTCCGGTCGGTGAAAAAGAAATCAAGAATCACCGATCGACAGGGGCTTGCACGCGTTGCTCGCTGCGCCCCTGGCAACACGTGGGCGCGCCCCTGGAGCGGTGCACGCCGCGGTGAATCGCATCGCTTCAACGTCCACCGCAAAACCCATAGAATGCGGGCATTCGAGAACCCGCAGACCTCGATCAATCGAGAGCATCATTATGATCGCCGCCATCAAAGACCTTCACCAGCACGTCGGCCGGACCGTCACGCTTCAGGGTTGGCTTTACAACAAGCGCGACTCGGGCAAGATCGCGTTTCTCGTCGTGCGCGACGGGACGGGCCTCTGCCAGTGCGTCGTGGCGAAGTCGCCGCAAACCGAAGGCTTCTTTGAGAAGGCGCGACACGTGTCGCAGGAGTCGTCGCTGCGCGTGACCGGCGTTGTGCGCGCGAACGAGAAGCAGATTGGCGGGCACGAGTTGGACGTGACCGCGCTGGAAATTGTGGGCGAGGCGGTCGATTACCCGATCACGCCCAAGCCGCACGGCATCGAGTTCCTCATGAAGAACCGCCACCTGCATTTTCGCAGTCGGCGGCAGTGGCACATCCTTCGTATTCGCGCGACGCTGGTCGATGAGATTCGCGGCTACTTCAATCGCAACGGGTTCACGCTGATCGACACGCCGATCTTCGCGCCGGCCGCCGGCGAGGGCGCGCAGACGCTGTTCACGGTCGATTACTTCGGCGAGCCGGTCTATCTGGCGCAGACGGGACAGTTGTACGTCGAGGCGGCGTGCATGGCGTTTGGAAAGGTTTATTGTTTCGGGCCGACGTTTCGGGCGGAGAAGAGCAAGACCCGGCGGCATCTCACCGAGTTCTGGATGGTCGAGCCGGAGATCGCCTACGCCGAACTGGATGATGTGATCGCCGTGGCGGAGGACTTCATTTGCAGCATCGTGCAGCGGGTGTTGCGCGATCATCGGGCTGATCTGGAGTTCCTTGGGCGCGATCTGGCTTCGCTGGAAAAAGTGCAAAAGCCCTTTTATCGACTGACGCACAAGGCGGCTGCGGAGATTCTGCGCGGCGGCCGGGGCCGGGCGCTGCTGGAGAATGATCTGAAAGTGAAGACCGCGCGGATCGAGGAGATCGGGCGACTGTTGGCCGAAATGGAGTCGCGCGAGAAGGCGGCCGGTGTGAAGCAGTGGGAGCGGGACAAGCTGGTGGCCGAGATGGCGGAATTGAAGGAGGAGCTGGACGATCTGGAAGTGGAAGTGAAGAACATTCCGCATCACATTCAGCTTGCCGAGGGATTTGATGAGAACGGCGACCTGGGCGGCAGCGACGAGACGATCATCTCGCGGCTGCACGATCGGCCGGTGTTCGTGACGCATTACCCCAAGGGCTGCAAGGCGTTTTACATGAAACAGAACGCCGACGATCCGACGCGGGTGAACAACGTGGATCTGCTCGCGCCCGACGGCTACGGCGAGATCATCGGCGGCAGCCAGCGCGAGGACAGTCTGGACGTGCTGCTGCATCGCATCCACGAAGACGGCCTGAACCCGGCCGACTACGAGTGGTACCTCGACCTGCGGCGGTACGGCACCGTCCCTCATGGCGGCTTCGGCCTGGGCGTCGAGCGGACGCTGGCCTGGCTGTGCGGATTGAAGCACATTCGGGAGACGATCCCGTTCCCGCGGATGATGGGTCGGTTTTATCCGTGAGGCGTTAATGATTGAAGAACGATGCCTGGGGCCCGATACTGGATTTGAGAAACCGGGCAGTGGGAGATACAATCCAGTTGTTGAGAAGGAACAACAGGCCCATGAATAACGGTCCAATTAAGATAGTTGTTGAAAAGCACGCCGACGGATATGTTGCGTATCCACTTGGCATGAAAGGGGTTATCGTCGCCCAGGGGGACACGTTTGACGATGCGGTTCGTGAAATCAGGTCTGCAATTCAGTTTCACGTCGACACCTTCGGCGCGGACGCGTTTGGTGAAAGCGAACCCATTGAAGCATTCATTGCTGAAACCGCAGTCACGCGATGATTTTTCTGCTTGACAGTTTCCTCTATATAGTATATAGACTATTTAGTGAATAGGCTATTTAGACCTTAGTGCCGAGTTGGTTACGGCCAGCGAAGGTCAGTACGTTCACCATTTGGAGGAGTTCATGGCAGGCTTTGTTCGGACAATATTGACAAAGAACGAATTGCCGGGGGTGGTCACTGAAAAGTGGTCTTACGATGTTCTCAATGAGGGGTTTGTTCCTTTCCCTAAGAAGCTCTTGCGATGCTTAAGCTCAATTTTTTAGCAAAGGATGGCCTAGATCATCTGGCCGCAGTGCTTGCGATCGTGGGCTACAAGCGGCCAAACTTGACGCGCCTACCGAGTCTTGATTACTTGGCGTTTACTGCGGGCCTTAGCGATGACAAATTTCGAACTTGCCTTCAAGCCCTAGGGCGGCGGAAGCTTGTGACGACGGCGGGAACGGACTAAGAAGAATTAGAAGTTCGCCTCGACGGCCTCCTTGAAGAAATTAGGGTAAAGTCGGCCGGTAGGTAGTCATGGAGCGGAATGGATGCCAAAGTTTCCGATTGATGCCCCAAAGCGACGCGTTCTTAAAGCATTTGCGAAACTCGGATTTGTTGTGGTTCGTGAGCGCGAACATATTGCCTTGCAGCGTACAAATGACGACGGCACTACGACTCCGATGACAATTCCAAACCATGCGACACTCAAAGGATCAACGCTTCGAACGATTTGCAATCAGGCCGGAATCTCTCGCGAGCAATTTCTCAAGGCCTACAACGAAAGTTGATCGGCCGGTACCCGTGCCAATTCCTTGTAAGTGGAATCTCGCGACATCTTATATAATATCGCCATGACCCACCAGACCATCGCCATTCTCGATTTCGGCTCGCAGTATCTGCAACTCATCGCGCGGCGGGTGCGGGAGAATCAGGTGCATTCGCTGATCTTCGCGCCCGGCGCGTCGCCGGAAGAGCTGTGCAAGCACAACGTCATCGGCGTCATCTTGAGCGGCGGGCCGGCGAGCGCGTACGAGAAGAATGCCCCCCAGCCGCACGCTGGGTTGTTTGAACTCGGCTTGCCGATCCTCGGCATCTGCTATGGCATGCAGGCGGCGGCGCATCAGCTCGGCGGGCGCGTCGAAGCGGCGGCGCTGCGCGAATACGGCCGAGCGAAACTGGAGATCACCCGGCCCGATCCGATCTTGGCCCACGTACCGGAATCGACGACCGTCTGGATGTCGCACGGCGACGTGGTGACCGATTTCGGCGGCGATTTTGTCACGCTCGCCCGCACGCCCTCGTGCCCCCACGCGGTCGTTCGTCACAAGTCCCGCCCGCTGTACGGCGTGCAATTCCACCCCGAGGTGTCGCACACGCCCGAAGGCGGCCAGATCCTGCGAAACTTCCTCTACGAAATCTGCGGCGCGGCCGGCACCTGGAATCCCGGCTCAATCATCGATCAGTCCGTTGAGGCCGTCCGTCGCACCGTCGAACCCGGCGCGAGCGTCATTGTCGGGCTGTCCGGCGGCGTCGATTCGGCGGTCACGGCGGCGCTGATCCATCGCGCGATTCCTGACCGCCTCACGTGCATTTTTGTTGACAATGGTCTCTTACGCGCCAACGAGCGGCAGCGCGTCGAAGCGGTGTTTGAAGGCCATTTTCACATGGACCTGCATGTGGTCGATGCGGCCGAGCGATTTCTCAATCGTCTTGCCGGCGTGACCGATCCGCAGGAGAAGCGCCGCCGCATCGGCCACGAGTTTATTGAGGTGTTCAAATCCGAGGCGACGCGCATCCCCGGCGCGCACTACCTCGCGCAGGGCACGCTTTATCCTGACGTGATCGAATCGGGCCATTCGGCCGCGGGACCGGCGGCGAACATCAAGCTGCATCACAACGTCGGCGGGCTTCCGGCGGAGCTGGGCTTCAAATTGGTCGAGCCGTTGCGCGATCTGTTCAAGGACGAAGTGCGCATCATCGGCGAAATTCTCGGCCTGCCGGAGGAACTTGTCTGGCGGCATCCGTTCCCCGGGCCGGGTCTGGCGGTGCGCATCATCGGCGATGTCACGCACGAACGGTGCGAGCTGCTGCGCGCCGCCGACCGCATCATCATCGAGGAGATCACCGCGTCGGGCTGGTATCGCAAGATCGCGCAGGCCTTCGGCGTGCTGCTGCCGGTTTCGAGCGTCGGCGTCATGGGCGACGGGCGCAGTTACGCCGGGCAGAATGTCATCGTCGTGCGGTTCGTCGAGTCGCGCGATTTCATGACCGCCGACTGGGTACCGATCGAACCGGGCGTGCTGGCGCAAATTTCGACGCGCATCACGAATGAGGTCGCGGGCGTGAATCGCGTGGTGTACGACATCACCAGCAAACCGCCGGCGACAATCGAGTGGGAATAGGAACCGTCAGAACGGCTTAAAGTCGAAAAGTCAAAAACCGCATCGGGTGGTGCGGGTGACTCGCCCGCCTGTTAGTGAGTGAGCCTGCTGCGGTGTATCGACGGTTTGCTCGCAGCAATTTTGTTCTCGGACCTACAGCCCTATGCTGCTATCCACCGGTTGCCATTACGCCGTGGCCGCGCTGGTGCGGGTCGTTCACACGGCCGAGCCGGGTCGGTTCTGCCTGGTGAAGGACATCGTCGGGCCGCTGGACGTGCCGCGCGATTACCTTCGCAAGCTGTTACAACAACTCGTCCGCGCCGGCGTGCTGGCGTCGGCCAAGGGCCGCGGCGGAGGCTTCGCGCTCAACCGCCTCGCCGGGCAGATCACGCTCCGTCACATTGCCGAAGCCATCGACGGTCCGGATCGCGCTTATCGTTGCATGTACGGATCGTCGCGCTGCGACGCCTCGCATCCATGCAATCTCTTGCCTGCTTGGGCGGCTGTGCGGCGACAGATGGACGATCTGCTGGATCGCACGACGCTGGCGGACTTGGCTACGGTGGTGCGATTTTGAGAGATTCGATGAATGGCGTCGTTCTCGCACGATCGTCGCGCCGCGCGGGCTGAAGCCCGCGGCTCATTGTGATAGCGCCGCGCGGCGCTGAAGCCCGAGGCTCTTTGTGATAGAGTTTCCGGGCTATGACGACTTCCGATCCGATCCGCGCTCGGTTCGCCCCCTCGCCGACGGGTTATCTCCACGTCGGCGGGGCGCGGACGGCGCTGTTTAACTGGTTGTTCTGCAAGCGCTTCGGCGGCACGTTCATTCTGCGCATCGAGGACACCGACATCCTGCGAAACATTGAGGGGGCCGAGTCCAAGCTGATCGAGGATCTCCGCTGGCTCGGCATCGAGTACGACGAGGGGCCGGATGTCGGTGGGCCGGCCGGGCCGTATCGCCAGTCCGAGCGGCGCGATCTGTACGACGCGGCGGCGAAGAAGCTGCTCGCCGAGGGCAAGGCCTACTACGCGTTCGACACGCCGGAGGAGCTGGACGCCCTGCGGCGCGAGGCGACGGCGAAAAAAGTCGGCTTTCGATATCCGCGGCCGGCGCACTTCCCCACCGAGGCGGACGCGGCTCGAGCGCGGGCCGAGGGACGGCCGGTCGTCGTGCGATTCGCCGTGCCGGACGAGGCAATCACCATTCACGACGAGATTCTCGGCGACGTGACGTTCGGCGCGGGCGAGTTGGAAGACCTGGTCATCGTCAAAAGCAACGGCTGGCCGACGTATCACTTCGCCGTCGTGGTCGATGACGCGCACATGAAGATCAGCCACGTCCTGCGGGCGCAGGAGCACCTGATGAACACGCCCAAGCACGTGTTCATGCAGCAGGCGCTGGGCTATCCGTCGCCAGCGTTCGCGCATCTGCCGCTGGTGTTCAACCTCGACGGCTCGAAAATGTCCAAACGCGACAAGGCCAAGGCGGTGCAGAAGGCGATCACAGAGCGCGGCGCAAGGATGTCGCCGCAGACGCCGGAGGGCGCGGCGTGGCACGCATCGTTGCAGTCGGCGGCCGGCGGAGCCGAAGTGATCGATCGCTTGAAAAAGGGCGATGCGCCGGATTCGGCGACGCTGGATCGGCTGGGGAAATTTCTCGGCGTCCAACTGCCGGAGATCGACGTTCACGATTTTCGCGTGAGCGGCTACTTGCCCGAGGCGCTGGTGAACTTCGTCGCGCTCATCGGCTGGTCACCTGGCAACGACCGGGAGATTCTCACGCGCGAGGAGATGATTCAGGCATTCTCAATCGACCGCATCAACAAGACGGCCGGGCGCTTCGACCGCGAGAAGCTGCTGTCGTTCAATACGACGTATGTCGCAGCCGCGACGCCGCAGCGCCTGCTGGCTGCGTTTCGAGACTGGGCGGCGGCGTGCGAATCACCGATGGCGGCGCTGGATGATGATACGATCAATCGCGTGCTGGCGGCGTGCAAGGGATTTCGCACGTTCGCCGACATCGCCTCCAAGGCCGGTGTCCTGTTCGCCGAGGACGCCTCGGTGGTCTACGACGCCGACGCGGTGAAGAAGGTGCTGGTGAAGAACGACGGCGCGGGGTACGCGATGCTCGGGCACGTGCTGCCGGAGCTGGAGGCGCTCTCACCGTGGAGCGCCGAGGCGGTTGAAGCCTGGGTGAAGACATTTTGCGAAACGAGCGGTGCCAAAATGGGCGACGTGGCGCAGCCGCTGCGCGTGGCCGTGGCGGGGCGGACGGTCAGCCCGTCGATCGGGGACACGCTGGCGTTGCTGGGGCGGGAGCGGACGCTGGCGCGGATTCGCAGGTGCCTGGACAATCGTTAATGCAGTGATATAATACGGTCGATAGAGAGCATCGAAGTGCACCGTTGGACCTCATCATTTGAACTTCGCATGGCAGGCCGCCAGGCCCAGCAGCGGCGCGCGCCGCGCTGAATCCACCTTTTTCATTACCATTGTCCGTTCGACGTTCGTTGTGAAACGATTCGGGTGATGGCACGCGGCCATTCGTTCGCGGGCGCCGCGCTTTGCGGCCTGCTTCCCGATGTTTGATAATCTCCACACGATCCGACACGAGGAATACGTGACATGACTGCTGACGACACGACACCGGCCTCGCGCCATTTCATCCACGATCTCATCGCCGCCGACAACGCCTCCGGCCGATGGGGTGGCCGCGTGCACACGCGCTTCCCGCCCGAGCCGAACGGCTACCTGCACATCGGCCACGCCAAGAGCATCTGCCTGAACTACGGGCTGGCGGCCGAGTACGGCGGCCTGTTCAACCTGCGCTTCGACGACACCAACCCGGAGAAGGAGGAGCAGGAATACGTCGACTCGATCATCCGCGACGTGCGCTGGCTCGGGGCTGACTGGGGCGACCGGCTGCTCCACGCCTCGGATTATTTC
The DNA here is from genome assembly GCA_015200345.1 of Planctomycetia bacterium. Taxonomy (NCBI): domain Bacteria; kingdom Pseudomonadati; phylum Planctomycetota; class Planctomycetia; species Planctomycetia bacterium. The sequence goes on from CP054187.1 coordinate 2,367,385, forward strand.
GACAAAATGTACGAATGGGCGCAACTGTTGATCCGCAAGGGCAAGGCGTACGTGTGCGATCTGACTGCCGAAGAGACGCGCGCTTATCGCGGCACGCTCACGTCACCGGGTCGCAACAGCCCGTTCCGCGATCGTTCGGTGGAAGAGAATCTCGACCTGTTCGACCGCATGCGCCGCGGCGAGTTTCCCGACGGCTCGCGGACGCTCCGCGCCAAGATCGACATGGCGCACCCGAATCTGAATCTGCGCGACCCGATCATGTATCGCATTATTCACGCCGAGCATCATCGACAAGGCGCGAAATGGTGCGTCTATCCGACCTACGACTGGGCGCACGGTTTGGAGGACTCCATCGAGGGCATCACCCACAGCATCTGCACGCTGGAGTTCGAGAATCACCGGCCGTTGTACGACTGGTATATCGACGCCATCAACGAGGGCAACCCTTCGCCGATTCACCATCCGCAGCAAATCGAGTTCGCGCGACTGGAACTCACCTACACCGTGATGAGCAAACGCCGATTGCTCGAACTCGTGCGCGACAAGCACGTTCGCGGGTGGGACGACCCGCGCATGCCCACGGTATGCGGCCTGCGCCGCCGCGGCTACACGCCGGCCAGCATCCGCGCCTTCTGCGCCGACATCGGTGTGGCGAAGTTCAACAGCGTGATCGACTATGTACGACTGGAGAACGCCATCCGCGAGGAGCTGAATCGCACCGCGCCGCGGCGCATGGCGGTGTTGCGCCCGCTCAAGCTGGTCATCACCAACTACCCCGAAGGCCCCGGGGAGCTGCTCGACGCGGGCAACAATCCCGAGGACACCGCCGCCGGCACGCGCAAGGTGCCCTTCGCACGCGAACTGTATATCGAGCGGGAGGATTTCCGCGAGGATCCGCCCAAGGGCTATTTCCGCCTCTTCCCCGGCAACGAGGTGAGGCTGCGCTACGCCTACTTTGTCAAGTGTACAAATGTAGTGAAAGATGCGGCAGGGAATGTTACCGAGGTCCACGCTACCTACGACCCCGCCACGCGCGGCGGCGATTCGCCCGACGGCCGCAAGGTGAAGGGCACGATCCATTGGGTGAGTGCCGCCCACGCCCTCGAAGCCGAGGTGCGGTTATACGATCACTTATTCGCCAAGGAAGACCCCGACGACGTGGGCGAGGCCGACGCCGGGCGCGACTGGCGATCGAACCTGAACCCGAACTCGCTGGAAGTACTCACCGGCTGCAAGCTCGAACCCGCGCTGGCCGACGCGGCGTGCCGCGCGGATGCCCACGGCACGATCAACCCAGACCGTGTGCAATTCGAACGGCTGGGCTACTTCTGCGTCGATCCCGACTCGAAGCCCGGAGCGATGGTCTTCAATCGAACGGTGTCGTTGAAGGACACTTGGGCGAAGGTGGAGAAAAAGAGGTGAGCAGGAACGTCTGGTAGAGGATCCGACCTAGGAGCGCATTTCTTCCACGCGAATCCGCCCGCCGCATTTGTTGCACTGCACGAGCGGGGCGGAGAATTGCGGACTCAATTCCACCGCGTGGCCGCATCCGCAGCGGAACGATTCCCAGCCTCCGCTGCGGCGGCGATAGACCATGTTCTGCGCGGGCCGTGCGATGCGTCGCGCCGTCCCGGGCGCGCCGGATGTATTGTCACGCGTACGATACTCGTTGCCGACAAGCGCTGCGCTGCCGCGCATTTCGTCGCCGGCTTCCGCGACGGCCTGTGACGGCTCATGCAGCTTTCCGCAGCGCGGGCAAACCACCTGCGTTGCAGCGAGTCCCGGCGGAAGCTTGATCCGCACGCCGCACGAACACACGATCGGCAGCACGCCAGCCGCCGCATCCAGCAATCCCATCGCCTCGCGCACGCGCGCAATGGCGTCGCCGCGCGTTTCTTTCTCCACGGTCGGCCTTCGCGCGGGGATCGACTGCTGCTCTTTGAGAAAGGCAGCGCGCATGCAGTGCTTGCCGCGCTGCAACTTCGCAAACGCCGCTTCGTAATCGACGTAGCCCGCCATGCCGCCCATGCCGCGCAGAATTTTGATTCGCTCCGTGAGCGGCGGGTGCGACGAGAAAACGCTTGATCGTTCCTCCGATTGCAGCGGATTCACGATGAACATCGGCGCGAGCGTCTTGCTGCAAGACGTCAAACGCGTGTTGGCCGAAGCGCCGATCTTTTCCAGCGCCGATGCCAGCCCCTCGGGATAGCGGGTCAGCACGGCCGCCGACGCGTCCGCGAGGTACTCGCGCCGACGCGAGCAGGCGAAGTATAGCATTTGCGCGAAGATCGGCGCGAGAATCGCCAGCACGATGGCGAGGACGAACAGAATCGCCTGCGCACCGCCTCCCTTGTCGCGCGAGGATCGCCGCGGTGCGTACCACTGCGCACGAAGAAACAACTCCGAGATGAGGACGATGCTGCCGAGGATCGTTCCCGCCAGCGTCATGAAGCGAATGTCGTAATTGCGAACGTGGCCGATCTCGTGCGCGATCACGCCCTGCAACTCGTCGCGATTTAATCGTGACAACAGCCCGCGCGTTACGGCGACAGACGCTTCTTCCGGCGAGCGGCCGGTGGCAAATGCGTTCGGCGCGTCGTCATCCATGACATAAACCTCGGGCATCTTCGGCAGTCCGGCCGCGAGGGTCATTTCCTCAACGACGTTGTAAAGCTGCGGCGCGTGCTCCTTGTCAATCGGGACCGCTCCGGCCGTGCGCAACAGCGACTGTGCACCGAGGAACCATCCGTACAGCCCCAAGATCGCCGCGATGCCCAGCCCGGAAGCGATGCCGGCCAAGCCGCCCTTGTTGAGCAGATCGCCGGGATTGTCGAGCCACGCGAAGAAACGCGGCTTGCGCAGCGCATCGGGGTCGCCCTCGGCGAAGCGGTCGACGCTGCCGGCGTAATCCTGGTAGCCGCGAATCCAATCGCGCGGCATGGCGGCCTGTAGATACACCGCGCCGCCGATCGCGTACCCGATCGCCGCGAGAAGCAGGGCCATCACGCCGATCAGCATCCACGATCGGCGCTTGTTCTGTTCAATCGCGTCCCACATGGAATGTCCGGGCCCGCGCACGCTTTGATGCAACGCGTCGTCGGCCCTTCCTTATCCGGCGGGCGTGCCCGCCGCGGCGGTGTTCAGGAGAAGCTGACCTTCGGCGCCTCGCGCGCGGCGGCGTTGTCCAGCTCGAAGAACTCCTCCTGCTCGAAGTTGAACATCCCCGCGACGATGTTCGCCGGGAAGGACTGCACCTTGTTGTTGTAGCCCATCACGCTGTCGTTGAAGTGCTGCCGCGAGAAGCCGATTCGATTCTCGGTCGAGGCCAGCTCCTCCTGGAGCGCGAGGAAGTTCGTATTCGCCTTCAAGTCAGGATACTGCTCGGCGACCATCAACAGGCGGGACAGGGCCTGGCTCAACTCGCCCTCGGCACGCGCCGACGCGCCGATGCCCTGCGCACTGGTGGCGGCCGCCCGCGCCCGCGTCACGCCTTCCAGCGCCGATTTTTCGTGCCCAGCGTAGCCTTTGACCGTCTCCACAAGATTGGGGATCAAATCGTGCCGCCGCTTGAGCTGCACGTCGATCTGCGACCAGGCGTTCTTCACGCGGTTGCGCAGCGCCACGAGCGAGTTGTACGTCAGCACGAACCAGCCCACGAACACCACCGCCGCGCCGATTGCGATCCAGATGGCCATTACGCATTGTCTCCTTTCGCGCGATCCTGCAATTCGCGCTCAAAAAGCGTTCCGAGAAACCCCGTTGTGCCGCCGTCCGTCGAGGCAAACGCGCGCACCAGCGCCGCCAGTTCGCCGTGATCCAGCCACAGCCCGTCGCCGCGCGGGCAGGTGTCGATGGTCACATTCGCATCGCGGACGCGCCGAGCCTCCAGCTTGCGACGGCACCGGGGGCACTGCCGCTCGCGCGACTTGCCCAGGCGCTCGGCCGTCTGCATGGCCGACGTGAGCGACGCGATCGCGCCGTTCTCGTCGGACGACAGCAGGGACTCCAGTTCGCCGGCGTCGAGCCAGGTACCGAGGCAGGTCGGGCAGTGATCAACCTCGACGCCGTCGAGTTCGAGGATCAGCATCGGGTTCTTGCAGACCGGGCACATGGAGCACCTCTTCACGCGAAAACGGCTCGACGCCGCCCACCGCCGGATGCGATGGGCGCGGATCGACCGCGTCACAGGAAGTGTAACGTCGCCGCGGTCCGCTCGGCCACTATAAAAGCGGCAGTCGTTCATAACAGCGGGGGGATCACCTGCGATAAGACAAGTTTGTTACGTGCCGAACTCCGCCGGGTCTTTCGCGTGCACGCGGGCCGTGTCCAGCGCAATGCGATTCTCATCAAGCAGGTGGCGGAGGTGTGCATCGAGCGTGAACATGCCGTCCTTTCGCCCGCTTTGAATCGCCGTGTCGAGTTGCTCGGTCTTTCCGGCGCGGATCGCGCTGCGCACGGCGAAGCTGCCGAGCATGACTTCCATCGCCAGCACGCGACGGCCGGTCTGCGCGCCGGGCAACAGGTGCTGCGCGATCACCGCCTGAAAGCTTAACGAGAGTTGCGTGCGGATGTCGTCGTGCTGCTCCGTTGGGAAGAGATCGACCAGTCGCGAGATCGCGCCCTTTGCGTCGGCGGTGTGCAGCGTGGAGAAGATCAGATGCCCCGTCTCGGCCGCGGAGATGGCGAGCTGCGCCGTGTCGCGATCGCGAATCTCGCCGACGAGGATCACGTCCGGATCCTGGCGCAGACCGAAGCGCAGGCCGTCGTAGAACGAGGCGACGTCCGCGCCGACTTCACGCTGGGTCACAATGGACCCCGGCGCGGGCGGGTGAATGTATTCAATGGGATCTTCAATGGTGAGGATGCGATGGCCGCCGCGCTGATTGAGCAGCGCGATCAGGGCGGCGAGCGTCGTCGTCTTGCCGCTGCCGGTGACGCCGGTCACGAGCACCAGCCCGCTGTTCAGGGCGGCGATGCGTTCGGCCAGATCGCGCGGAAAGCCCAGTTCCTCGAAGCTCGGCAGGCGCGTCGGAATGGCGCGAAAGCATGCGCCGATCTGCCCGCGCGCGGTGAAAACGTTGACGCGAAAGCGCGCGGCGACGGTCTGCGCGCCCGCGGCGGGAAGCGACAACGCGAAATCAACATCTGTAGCACTTTCCAGCCGCGCCAGCGCCCCGGCGGGTGCGACGGCCGCCAGCATCGCGCGAACGGCCTCGGCCGTGATCGGCGTCGTGCCGGTCGGCACGAGCGTTCCGTGGACGCGATACATCGGTACGTGACCGGCGACAAGGTGCAGGTCCGACGCCTCCATGGCCTCCATGTTGCGCAAGAGCGCGAGGACATCGATCGGCGACGTGGACGGCGTGGATGACATGCGAAGGAATCATACCCGCAGACGGCGATTGGGTTGCGGGACACGGCGCGGCCTGCGGGCGTTTGTTGACCGGTCAGTGCGGGGCTGCATCGGCTCGCGTTTTCGCAAGCCGATGAGTCACCCCGATTTGCCGAGCGGGCCGCTCCATCGACCGGGTGAAGGCCTTGCTTTAAGACGCTTGCCGCGGGAGCGTTGCGTGCAGGCGCTCCAGCTCCGTGAGATGCCGGCGGTGGTCGTCGAGGTGTCGGCGAACGACCTGCGCGGCGGCCTTGTCGACGACCCGGGCCGCTTCGTACAGCCGCACGAGGTTGCGAACGTTGGCGATGACTTGCGGCATCAGGAACGACAGCTTGAGGTAGTGAACGCCGCCGACGCTGGTGGGGTAAGTCGGCGGACGCGGCGCGCCGCGCAGCCGGAGGATCGCTTCGGCCAGCGCCGCCTGGTGCGCCTGCGTCTCGCGAAGCATCTGCTGGACGATCTGATGATCACCGGCGGCCGGCCATGTGACGTGCGCGCCGGCCTCGGCGAGCCGATGCACGAGGCTACCGTACTCGGCAGCGAGGAGTGCGTTCAGCGTGTCGATGTCGGCCTGATGGTTCATGGATTCCATGCAAAGGTTGCGTCACCGGCGCGGCAGGTAAGCTCGCGCCGGTTAAATGGATTCAATCGCCAAGTGAGCCGCGGGCTTCAGCCCGCGCGGCGTCGGGCGACGGGAAGATCGCCGCGGTCGCCGTCGGCTGCACCACGCGATACAGATCGCGCGAGCGGTTCTCGGCGAAACCGATCAACCCGCCGGCGTACAGCGTGCCGGTCAGCACGATGCCCAGCGCACACGCCACCACGGCAAGCCTGCCGAGCGCCGGCGTACGGATCGGCGGCTCGTCGCTAGATACGAAATACATCGCATACGCCACGCGCGCGTAGTAGTACAGACTGATCAGCGTGTTGAACACGGCGACGAAGATCAACCAGTACAGCTTCGCCTCGAACAGCGCCACGAGCAGGTAATACTTGGCGACGAATCCTCCGAACGGCGGCAGGCCCACGAGGCTGAACAGGCAGATCGTCATCACGACGCCCAGCAGCGGATTGCGCCACCCCAGCCCGGCGAAGCCGTCGAGCGTCTCCTTGCCCGTGGCCCAGCCGACCATCGCGACGATGCCGAACGCGCCGAGGTTCATCAGCACGTACACCAGCGTGTAGGCGACGATCGCGCTGAATGCCGGATGCACCGCGCCCGCCTCGTTCAGCGTCGGCCGCCAGAGAATCGCCACGGCCATCAGCATGTACCCCGCGTGAGCGATGGAGCTGAACGCCAGCAGCCGCTTGAGATTGGTCTGCCAGAAGGCGGAGAAGTTACCGACGGTGCAGGTGACGGCGGCCATGATCGCGACGGCCTGCGAGACGGTCGCGAGCACCGCGGGCGAGGCGGTGGAGGAGGTCAGCACCGAGATGACGCGGAGCATCAGGCCCAGACCGGCCGCTTTGCTCGCGACGCTCAACCACGTGGTGATTTCAATCGACGCGCCCTCGAATACGTCCGGGCACCAGAAATGGAACGGCACGGCCGAGACTTTGAACGCGACCCCCGCGAGAAATGCGATGATCGCCGTTCCCATCAGCACGCTCGCGCCGCCGGTGGAAATCTCCGCGCCGATCTTCGCGAGGTCCAGTGTGTGGTACTGTCCGTACAGAAGCGACGCGCCGTAGATCATCATGGCGCTGGTCACCGCGCCGAAGAGCACGTATTTCATCGACGCCTCGGCCGAGAGCCGGTTCTTCTTTCGAAAGCCGGCCAGCCCGTAGGACGGGAGCGACGCCGATTCGACGGCGAGCACGATCATCAGCAGGTTCGTCGTGCAGACCATGAGCGCCATGCCGAAGGCGCTGCCCAGCAGCAGGGTAAAGTATTCCGGCGCATCGTCCGCGGACGACATCGAGCCGGGCTGGGCCGACCACTGCCCGATCCACCACATGCCGATGATGAGCAGCAGAAACGCGCTGGACAGGAAGATAAAGAAGTAACTGAACTGATCGACCACGAGCATCGGCTTGCTCGCGTCCGGTGACATGCCCGCGAAACTGCCGGCGCGCGAGGTAAACCCGCTGTAGCAGATGTACGCCGTGACGGCGGCTCCGATCGCCGCAGTGGTTGCCGAGACGCGCCCGGTGCGCCCGAAGACCAGCGCCGCCAGCAGCACGGCGACAATGGACGCGGCGAGACTCCACAACGGGGCCAGCGCCTGAAGCTGCTCCACATCGGGCAGCCAGAATGGTGTTGCCGCAAGAATCTGCACGCGGGACCGCTCCTAGTTAAACAGGCCGACGACTTTGTCGATCGTGCCGTTCATGAGGTCAAAGGTGTACTTCGGCAGCACGCCGAGGAAAATCGCCAGCACGGCCATCGGGAAGAGGATCGCCGTCTCCCGTGCGTCGGCATCGGGGAACGATGCGTACTCCTCGCGCTTCTTGCCGAGGTAAACCCGTTGAATCATCCAGAGGATGTAACCGGCGGTCAGGACCACGCCGAAGGCCGCGGCGAACGCCATCGGCTTGGCCCAGGAGTAGGGCGCGCTATACGTACCGAGCAGGACCCAGATTTCACCGATGAAGCCGCACAACGACGGCAGGCCAAGCGACGCAAAGAAGCCCAGCGTGGCCAGCGAACCGTAACGCGGCATGGCCAGCCACAGGCCGCCGAAGCGATTGAGGTCGCGATGGTGCGCCCGGTCGTAAATCACGCCGACGAGAAAGAAGCACATCGGGCTGCTGATGCCGTGGGCCAGCATCTGGAACATGGCGCCCTGGAAACCAGTTGTCGTCATGATGGCACAGCCCAGCACGACGTAGCCCATGTGGCTGATCGAGCTGTAGGCGACGAGCCGCTTGAAGTCGGTCTGCGCCAGGCAGCAGAATGCGCCGTAGATGATGTTGATCAGGCCGAGCATGGCGACGTACCACGCCAGGGTCTGGCCTGCCTCGGGAAAGATCGGGTAGCAGATCCGGAGGAAGCCATACGATCCGAGCTTCAGCAGAATGCCGGCCAGGATCATCGAGATCGGCGTCGGCGCTTCGACGTGGGCGTCGGGCAACCACGTGTGGAAGGGGAACAGCGGCACCTTAATCATGAACCCGATGAACAGCATAATGAACATCGCCTGGCCGAAGTTCCAGCCGAGGAAGGTGGTGTTCGCGCCGTTGAAGAGTTCGTGAATGGCGGGCTTGGTCGCGTAATCGATGAGATTGAAGGTGCCCGCGCCGCCGTTGGCGTCGGCGCTCATGAAGTACATCGCCAGCAGGGCGACGAGCATCAGCACCGAGCCGGCCAGCGTGTACAGGAAGAACTTGATCGCGGCGTATTCCTTCCGCGGCCCGCCCCACACACCGATCAGGAAGTACATGGGCAGCAGCATGACTTCCCAGAAGATGTAGAACAGGAAGAAGTCGATCGCGCCGAACGTACCCAGCACGCCGGTCTCCAGCAGCAGGAACAGCGAAAAGTAACCCTTGGGGCTGCGATTGTTGTGCCAATGGTCGAAGTTCCAGCCGGCCCAGCAGGCCAGCCACGTGATGAGCGTCGTGAGGATGACCAGCGGGAAGGAGAGGCCGTCGAGCCCCACGTGCCAGTTGATCTCAAAGCCGCCGACGTGAATCCACGAGACTTTGTGCTCGAATTGAAGCGTGCCGTAGTCGCCCTGGAAAGCGTCGCCCGACAGGAACGGCCCAAACAGGCTGCACGACAGCAGAAACACCGCGAAGGTAAACACCCACGCGATCATCCGTGCCTGCCGCGCCGGGGCGATCAGCACCAGACCGGCGCCGATCAACGGTAGAAAGATCAGCCACGTCAACAGATGACTCGTCACGTTTCAACTCCCGCGTATCCGCACTCCACCCATGTGGCACAGGCGTCTCGCCCGTGAACCCACCGCCGAGACGGCGGTGCCACGCGATGCAATCGACTTCTACTGCTGCGCCGACGCCAGCGATAGCGTCTTGCGCAGGAACCACTGACACCCGGACGACAACGGCTCGTAATACAACACCACGAGCAGCGCGGCGGCCGCCGTCCCCGCCGCCAGCACCACGTACGAACGAATCCGGCCCGATTGCGGCCGGCGAATGTGCATGCCGATATCCAGCATCGCCTCGGCCAGTTCGTTGGCAATGCGATCAATCAGACCCCAGTCGGTCTTCTTCACGGGCATGTCGAGCTGTCGCCCCATGAACACGCCGAGCAGACGCGTCACGCCGGCGGAGAGATTCACCAGACCGTCCACGATGTACTTGTCGATCGCGCCGCAGACCTGCCCGAAGATCACCGTGCCGCCGACCAGCACGGCGTCGTACACGTGGTCGAAGTAAAGCTTGTTGTCCAGCGCCTTGTGAACGGCGCTCAACGGCCAGATGCGCTTCAGACCCGCCGCGATCTCCAACCCGCGCAGGTACAGAAACGCCGCGAGGCCCATGCCGATCAGCCACGACCAGCCGACAATCTTTGCCAGGGCCGCATGCGGATCGCGCCCCGGCATGTGGGTCAACGTCAGCATCGAGCCGCCCGCGTGGTGCGCCTCGCCGTCGACCGCGACGATCATCGAACTGTCCGTCGCGATGGCGGCCGCCTCGGCCAGCATCGGCCGGAACGTGCCGAACAGGTTGTAACTGCAAAAGACGGTGCCGACGGCCAACACGGCCAGAGGAATCCACATCATGGGCGATTCGTGCGCGTGATCGTACACATGGTGATCGCGCGGCTTGCCGCAGAACGTCAGCCACCAGACACGCATCATGTAGAACGGCGTGATGTATGCGATGATGATCGGCAGCCAGAACATCCACGTCGGCAGATTGGGCAGGCGCTGGGCGATGGCCAGCTTCGCCGGCGTGCCGGTTGCGGCGTCATGGTGATCGCCTTCACCGTGTGCGGCATCGTGTGAAGCGGTCGATTGCGCGCCATGCCGGCCGGTTTCGTCGGTGAGCGGTAAGACCTGGGACTTGGGGCTTGAAGCTTGAGAATTAAGACCGGAAGCCAGCGCGACGGAGGGCGTATGAATATGAGCGGCAGTCTTTTCGCTATCCGCTATTCTTGATTCTTCTTTCGGCTCCGCCGCCGCATGTTCCCCCGCATCGTCGGCCGCGGCGTCGGACTTGTTTAAGACGCCCGGGAAGTTGAACGCCCGCTCGTACGCAACCGCAAGAATCTCGTCCTTGCTGAAGTAACCGCCGAGGCCGAGCTTGAAATGATCCGGCCCGAAGGCGACGCCCGGCAGGCCGAACCCGGCGATCGCCAGCACGCCAATGAAGAACGTCCAGCAGGTGACGGGCATCTTCTTTCGCAGACCGCCCATCTTGGTGATGTCCTGCTCGTGGTGACAGCCTTCGATGACCTGACCGCTTCCAAGGAAGAGCATGGCCTTGAAGAAGGCGTGCGTCATCAGGTGAAACAGCGCCGCCACCCAGGCCCCGACGCCCATGCCGAAGATCATGTAACCAAGCTGGCTAAGCGTGGAGTACGCCAGCACCTTCTTGATATCCGTCTGCACGATGGCGATCAGCGCGGTAATGGTCAGCGTGATGCAGCCGATCACGGCGATGAACATCTGCGCCTCGGGCGTAAGCAATCGAAAGACGCGCGCGACGAGATACACACCCGCCGCGACCATGGTCGCCGCGTGGATCAGCGCGCTCACCGGCGTCGGGCCGGCCATGGCGTCGGGCAGCCAGACGTGCAGCGGGAACTGGGCGCTCTTGCCCATCGCGCCACAGAAGAGACCGATGCCCATGATCGTCGCGAGGCTCAAACCCCACAGGGTGAACGACTCGGCGAAGATGCCGGATTTCGCGTGAAACTGTTGCGAGATCGACGCGGCCGCGGCGTCAAGATCGAACGTGCCGGTGTAGATGACCACCAGCGCGAGGCCGAGGATGAACCCGAAATCGCCGACGCGGTTGGTGATGAACGCCTTCATGGCGGCGTTCGACGCATATTTGCGATCGAAGTAGAAGCCGATCAGCAGGTACGAGCAGAGGCCGACCAGCTCCCAGAAGATGAACAGAAACAGCAGGCTGCTGCTGATGACCAAGCCGAGCATTGAGAAGCAGAAGAGCGAGAGGTAGGCGAAGAAGCGGTGATACTTGCTGACGCCGTCGACCTCGTCGCTGTGGCCGGCCATGTAGCCGATGCTGAAAAAGTGAATCCAGAAGGCGATGAAAGTGACCATGAAGTACATGATCACGGTGAGGCTGTCGAGCTTGACGCCGACGGTGATGGGAAGGTCGCCGATGCGGCCCCAGTCGTAGCGATAGGCCTGCTCGGCGAGCGTCGCGCGCGTGGCGGCGTCGGCGCCGAGCCAGCCGGCGAGGACGTAAATGCCCAGGCCCGCGGAGATTCCAATCGCGGCGAGGGCCACCCACGATGCCTTCGGCTTGCCCAGCCGCGGCCCCCAGAACACGAGGATGCCGAAGCTGATCAGCGGGATGACGACGCCCAGAGCCAGTGCTGTCTGATATTGCATGTACGGTTGTCAGTTAACGGTGTTCAGTGACCAGTTGTCAGTTGTCCGTGCTCCATTTAGCCGGCGGGCTTGCCCGCCGCTCCCCCGCTCCCCTCCAGGGAGAGGGCCGGAGTCAGGGTGTTTCTTAATGCTTCAACTCATCTCCGCGATCGACGTCGATCGTAGCCAGGCGATTGTAGAAGTTCATGAAGATGGCGATGCCGATCGCCGCCTCCGCCGCCGCCAGCAGGATGACGAACACCGCAAAGATGTGCCCGTCGCCCGCACCGGTCTGATACTTCGAAAACGCCACGAAGTTGATGTTCGCCGCGTTCAGCACCAGCTCGACGCCGATGAGGATCCCGATCGCGTTGCGCTTCGTGGTCATGCACAGCACGCCCAGCGAGAAGATCAACGCCGAGAGGACAAGATAATGATTCAGTCCGATCGCCAGCATTTACTTCTCCGGCCTCGCCATGTACGCCGCGCCGATCATCACCACCAAGAGCAGCACGCTCGCCGCCTCGAACGGCACGAGATAATCCGTCAGCAGCATGCGGCCAACGTCGGCCACGTGCGGCGAGGCGGTCAACTCGCCCGAGGGCTTCGACCAATCCGCCCGGCTCATCAGGGTGATCAGCCCGGTCGCCAGCAGGGCGGCGACGAACACCGACGCGACCACCTGCCCGCGCGTCGGCGTGAGTTTGGCGTACGGGCTCTTGCTGGTCAGCATGACGCCGAACACGATCAGGATGAGTGTGCCGCCGGCGTACACGATCAACTGAATCGCCGCCAGCAGATTCGCGTTCAACAGGAAATACAATCCCGCCACGCCGCCCAGGGTGCCCAGCAGGCACACGGCCGTGCGCACGATGTTCTTCGACAGGGCCGCGCCGACGGCGCTGCCCAGCGAGACGGCGGCGAACAGATAAAACGCGAGCGTTTCCATTCGTTCTTTCGATCGCTTGCGCGATCGGCTCTCTCTTTCGATTGCTTGCGCAATCGGTTCGTCATGACCCCGGCAGATGGTCAATCACCAGGCTGCCCGGCAGTCGTTTGCGATTCACCCAGCCGTACCACGCGACGCCCAGCATCGACAACATCACGGCAACGCCGATGGCCACGAGCGTCCCATGCAAGGCCTTGTCCACCGCCAGCATCCACGGCGCCTTGAGATGATGCACGCCGAGGATCCACAGCGTGTTGCCCAGCAACACCACCATCGTCAACGGCAGCAGCACCTGCACACAGGCGTACAACACCTGATCAATCCGAATGCGCGGCAGCGTCCATCGAATCCACAACTGCACGTAATACAGGAACGCTGACTTGAGGATAAACAGGATCGGCCCCTCCTTGAGGAACATTCCGTTGATGACTCGCGCGGGGATATCGAGATACCACGCGCCGCCGGTCGGCAGCGCCCAACTTGCCGGGAAGGGTGACTTCCAACCGCCGAGGAACAAAATCACCGCGAGGCCCGACACAACAAACATCGCCGCATACTCGCCGAAAAAGAACAACGACCAGCGGAAGCCCGAATACTCGGTGTGAAAGCCCGCCACCAGTTCCGATTCGCTTTCGGGCAGGTCGAAGGGCGCCCGCTTGCAGCTTGCCAGCGAACCGATGTAGTACGTGAAGAACGCTACGAATGCGAACGGATTGGCAAAAATGAACCACGTCCAGAAGCCGCCGGCCTGTTGATCGGCGATGGCCGTCAGTTGCAGCGTGCCCGCGAGCATGACGGGAATGAGCAGGCTCATGCCCATCGGAATCTCATACGAGACCATCTGGCACGCCTCGCGCATCGCGCCGTACACGCTCCACTTGTTGTTGCTGGCCCAGCCGGCGAGGATCACGCCGACGACTTCGATGCCGAGCATCGCCAGGATGAACAGCAGCGCCACGTCCAGATCGCGAAAGACCCACGACCCGGCGAACGGCAGCGCGATGAACGCACACACCGCCGGCACAAACGCGAGATGCACCGCCATTCGGAACAAAATCGTGTCGCCCTCGGGTGGGATCGTGTCTTCCTTGAACAGCAGCTTGATGCCGTCGGCCGGTGACTGCGCCCAGCCGTGCCAGCCGCCGACGCGCATCGGCCCGAGTCGGCTTTGAATGCGGCCGGCAATTTTGCGCTCCCACCAGATGCCGAAGACCGGCACGATGTTGATGAATCCGATGATTGCGCCGAGGGCGATCAGGTCTCGCACGAGATCGAACTGCAACGGCCACAGGGCATAGGCGAGAATGACCGGAAACTTCGGAAACTCCGCCGCCAAGGCGTCGTAAATCTCCCGCACCGTCAGCCGGGCCGTGGTGATCCACAACGGTGTCGTGAACTCGTTGCTCCCGGCGGCACCGGCGAGCATTTCCTTGATGAGATCGAACACAATCGAGTGCAGCCAGACGACCAGACACGTACCGATCACTCCGCCGCAGAAGAGCGTGAAGGCGACGTACGGCCCTTTGAGGATCCGCCTGATGACCCGATAGGATGCGATGGCCAGCGCTCCGCCGCACAGCGCAAAGAACCCGATAATCGGACCGATGGCCAGCAGCAGCGCGGGAAGAACCTTCCAGTCGGCCATTCGGTTCGCCTGCCCCAGACCGAAGCCGACGTACGATCCGGCGCCGATGAGCAACGACGCGATGCCCAGCGTGCCAAGCAGGCCGATGGCTTTGCGGCGATAGCCGGCAAGGGTGTCCGGGCTTTTCTCCGACCACGGTATCGTATAGGTGCTCAAACCCGGCTCTCCCACTGCTGACGGCTGCCCGTTCGGCGGCCCCAATCGCGCCAAGAGCAAGGTTTATAGCAGGAAAAAGGGCGGTTGCAAGCCGACGCCGATCGGGCGGAATGTTCTTCCCGCCGGGGATGTCAGGCCGCCATGAAAATCCGTTCTACGGGCGGGATAAGCCGCCTCACATTTGCGTGGATAATTCGTCATGGCCTCCTATCGGCGACAGGGTCGTTGTGCGCATCGTCGCACGGGTTAGAATGCCCGGTCCCGTGATTCGAATCCGCAGCATCTCGACCATCCTTGTGCTGGCCTACTTGGCGGCGACGATCGGATTTCCCATTTCCGATCGGCCCATCAAAACCGCGGAAGACTTTCCGTGCAGAGATCATGCCTGTGGTTGTCTTAACGCGGACATGTGCCGCACGCAATGCTGCTGCTTCAAACCCACACCGACAAAGTCTTGCTGCAGCAAAGGCAGGCGGGCCGAATGTGATGATTCCGCAGTGTGCGAAGCCGGTGAGGCTCCGTCGGATCAGATCGTCGGCCTTGTTATTGCTCCGCTGTCCTGCCAGGGGAAGACCTCGCATTGGGTCGCCGTCTCTTGCGACCTTGGTTTGGCATTCGCCATCCGCGTACCCGCACCGGTGTCGGGGAGCCGGCGCAAGATTCCTTTCAATGATTTCATACCCGTGACAAATTCGATTCTGCCGGAGGTTCCGCCTCCCCGCGCAGCGAGACTTTCCTGATGACGGAAACGTCCCGTCGCCGCGGAAGCGATCGCATTCCTCGTGCAGGGCGACATGAACTGCGATGGCGCGCTCACGCTCGACGACATCCCGCATTTTGTGCAGGCGCTGGTGGACCCCGACGGGTATGACGCCATGCACGAGGAATGCGATCGCTTCCGCGGCGACCTGAATGGCGACCATGCGGTCGATGGACTTGACGTGCGGGCGTTCACGGCGGCCTTCAGCGGGTAGGGACGGCAAGTCCGGCCGGGGCGCTGAACACTCGTCTAGCGATCGACCTCGCCCATCACGACGTCGATGCTGCCGATGATGGCGGCCACGTCGGCGAGCAGACAATTCGTGCAGACCTGGCTGGTGATCGAGAGATTGCAGAAGCTGGGCCCGCGGGCTTTGACCCGCGCGGGGATGGCGCTGCCGTTGCCTTGTACGAAAAAGCCGAGCTGGCCGCGCGGATTCTCCATCTCGTAGTAGATCTCGTCGGCCGGCAGCTTGAGTGTTTTGCCCTTCTTGTCCAGTACGTCGCCCTCGGTGCCGCGCAGCTTCTGAAGCGCTTGGCGCAGGATGCGCACCGACTGCTTCATCTCGAGGATGCGCACAAAGTAGCGATCCCAGCAGTCGCCGACCTTTCCCTTCAGCCCCTCGCCAATCGGCACGTCGAATTCGTATTCGTCGTAGCCGAGATCCTTCTGCACCTTGCGCAGATCCCACCGCACGCCGCTGGCCCGCAGACACGGTCCGGTCAGCCCGAATGCGATCGCGTCGGCCGCGCTGATGACGCCGATGTTCGCGGTGCGCTTGACGAAGATGTGGTTGTAGCTAAGCAGATTGTTGTATTCGTCGATCTTGGGCTCGAAGTAATCGAGGAACTCCTCGGTGAGGTCGATGAAGCGATCGGGCAGATCCTGCGTGACCCCGCCGACGGTGATGTAGCTGTAGGTCAGCCGCGCGCCGCAGGCCGACTCAAACAGGTCGAGGATCATCTCGCGCTCGCGGAAGGCATACAAAAACGGCGTGAAGGCGCCGATGTCCAGGCCATACGTGCCCATCGACACGAGGTGCGACGCGATGCGGTTCAGCTCGGCGAAGATGACGCGAATGATCTGCGCCCGCTTGCTCACCTCCAGACCGGCCAGTTTTTCCACCGCGACGGCGAACGCGAGGTTGTCGTTCATGCCCGCAAGGTAGTCCATGCGATCCGTGTACGGGATGTATTGATACGGCGCGACGTTCTCGCCGATCTTCTCGGCGCAGCGATGGAGGTAGCCGATGTGCGGCACGGCCTCCAGCACCATCTCTCCATCGGTGCGAAGCACCACGCGCAGCACGCCGTGCGTCGCCGGATGCTGCGGGCCCATGTTGACCAGCATTTCCTCGGTCGGCATGTCGCCCTGGGCGATCTCCTCGTCCGTCAGGTCCACGTTGATGTCCGGCCGTGCTTCAAGAATCATGTCCGCCATTGCAATCTCACTTGCTCCACGCTCGCAACGGGTTGTTCCGCACTCGGCAGCTCGCCCGGCGTCGATTCACCGCGCGGGCTGAAGCCCGCAGCTCGTTGATTGATCCAACCGCTCGTGCGCCGGTTCGTTGCGCGCTAATGCACCGGGCGGGTCTGGCCGTACTCCGTCACCGCCGGAATGCCGTGATACTCCATCGGGAAGTTGTAATCCTTGCGAAGCGGATGGCCTTCCCAATCGTCCGGGCAGAGGATGCGTCGCGGGTGCGGGCCATCCGGTCCTTCCACGCTGTCCGGATGGTTATCAAACACGATGCCCATCAGGTCATACGCCTCTCGCTCGTGCCAGTCGGCCGCGGGCCAGACGTCGGCCACGCTTGGAATGTGCGGCGTGTTTCGCGGCACTTTGATTCTGACGCTGAACGTGTGGCGGCGATTCCACGGGTCGCGCCCGTGGGGCTGGCCTGCCAGCGCGTCGAGGTCATACGTCGCGGCGAGTTGATCGTCTTCGAGGAAATCCTGACTGGTGATGCATCGCAGCATGTTGAAGCCCATGCGCGGGTCGTCTCGCAGAAAGCGGGCGACGTCAGGCCAGGCCGTGGCGTCCAATTCGACATGCGGCAGCGCGCCGGCGAAGTTCGCCCCGCGAATCTTCTCGCCGAAACGCTCCTTGAGAATTGAAACAATCTCTTCCGACGTCATGCCCGATCCCTCACACCGCTTCGACCAAACGACTCGACTGGTCCTTCGCCTTCAACCACGGATCCTTGGCGATCGACGTATTGCGAATCTTGTCCTGCAACCGCATCAGCCCTTCGAGCAACGCCTCGGGCCGAGGCGGACAGCCGGGTACGTACACGTCGACCGGCACCACGAGATCCACGCCCTTCACAACGTGATACCCGTGCTTGAAGTACGGCCCGCCGCCGATCGTGCACGCACCCATCGCGATCACGTACTTCGGCTCCGGCATCTGATTATACAAACGTCGTACTCGACTGGCCATCTTGAACGTCACCGTGCCGGCCACAATCATGAGATCGGCCTGACGCGGCGTCGCGCGAAACGCACCGGCCCCGAACCGGTCGATGTCGAACCGGCTCGCGCCGACCGCCATCATCTCGATCGCGCAACACGCCAGGCCGAACGTCATCGGCCACACGCTGCTGCTGCGGCCCCAGTTGATGGCCCAGTCCAGCGACGTGACGATCAGGCCCTCTTCAAACCGATTTTCAATCCAACTCATGGAATCACCCTGTCTAGCTCCACTGCCGAGCCGCTCGGTACAGTTCATCACGCGGTGCAGCCTGCGGCCGCTCCTTCAACCCCGTCGCCCGCACCCAGTCGAGATAGCCGAACCGCCACAGGTACAGGAAGCCCACGACGATCACACCGAAGAAAAAGAGCATGTCCCACAAGGCCGCGATGCCTGCTTCCTTGTAAACCACGGCCCACGGGTAGAACAGCGCGATCTCAATGTCGAAAATCAGGAACACCAGCGCGACGACATAAAAACGCAGGTCGAACTGCACCCAGCTGCTGCCGATCGTCGGCTCGCCGCATTCGTACGGCGCGCCCTTCTCCGGGTGCGGCAGGCTCGTGCGTACCAGCCGGCCGACCGTCAACCCGCCCAGCGAAATCGCCAGCCCGCCCACCACGAACAACAGCAGGCCGATCACCACGTCAATGCCATCTGACATGCAAGCAACACTCCGTTCGATCAGTCCGAGCAGGACCCGTCCTGGCTCGGCTTACTCCTTCTTCGCGCTGGACGGCTGCAACGCCTTGAGCATTTCCTCGCGTACGGGCCGCGCCCGCTCCTCCCAGCGCGCCTTCTTTGCCGCCGCCCACTCGGGCATGTCGTCCTTCTGCATCCAGTACGGTTCGGGCGTCTGCTTGCCGATTTTGGCCAGCTCGGTGAACTCGACGCACATGTCCTCGCGCGTGTAGGCGCTCAAATCGTGGTTGTCGCCCATGTGGATGCAGTCCGTCGGGCACGGGTCGCAGCACAGCGCGCAGAACATGCACTTGCTGTAATCAATCGCGTAGCGCTCCAGCGCCCCGCCGACCGCCACGCCCGTCGCCTTGTCGATCTTCCGAGGACCGCTCTTTTCGATGTAAATGCAGTCCACCGGGCAGGCCTTCGCACACTGGTCGCAAGCGATGCACTTCTCGGCCTCGAACCAGTGGAACCCGCGATAGCGCGGCTGAAGGGCCGGCGCCATGTCGGGGTATTGCAGCGTGATCGTCCGCGCGAAGTTGTATTTCAGCGTGATGCGCATGCCGATGGCGATTGTTCGCACCGTGTCGAAAATGTTCCGGAAGTACTCCCGCGCCGTCGCCATGCCTGTCCCTCGATCGCGCCGATTGAGTCCGGCAGCGCACCCTTCCATCGGCCTTGTGTTACCAACCCACCTGCCAGGCGGAGTATAGCCGAGCCGCGCCATCGCTCCAACAGGCGGAGCGCGACGCAGGGCCGACCGGTTGTCAACAAGACGCGTCCACTCGTTTGTTGTATAATGCATGATCTCCGGGGCATTCGAGCCAATGAGCATTTTCTCGCGACATCCTGTTACCCGCGGGGCGATGCATCGCGCGCGGTTCCGTGCGATGGCGCTGGGCGCGCTGATGGCCGGGGCAGGCGTTACCCGTGCGAACCAGCCCGCGCCTCCGCCGCACGAGGAGCCGTCCGATGCGCGGGCCCAGGTGTACTCCCGCTTCGTGCTGCCCACGCTCGACGGCACCGATCGCATTGCGCTGTCGGACTTTCGCGGGCGGCCGGTGCTGGTGGTGCATTTCGCCGCGGGTCATGCGGCGTCGCGCGAGGCGTTGCTGGATTGGCACAAGAAGTCCGCCGCGCTGGTGAAGGCCCACAAGCTTTGGCTGCTGCCCATCGCGCACGATCATTACGCCGATCGCGTGCGCGTGCTCGCGTCCGCTCACCGGATCACCGAACCCATCGCCCACGACGTGCTGAACCTGACCGGCGCCCGGCATCTGCCCCGGCTGGTCTACGTTCCTCGCAAGGGGGCCCCGCGCGAAGTAGCCGGCAACGAGGATTTTGATAACTTGCTAATAATGCTGGGCCGGGGCAAGCCCATCGAACCCGCTGCCATCGCCGAGGAGGATCGCGAGCAGTTGCCCGAAACGCGCGTCACGCGCCGCGCCGCGCGCGATGCCCCCGGCCCCGAGCAGCTTCTCGCTCATGCCGACGCCCTCGTGCTCGCCGGCAAGCCGCCGCAGATCGACGAAGCCATCGAGTTCTATCGCCAGCTCGCGTCCCAGGAACCGGCCCGTGCCGAGGCGCTCCTGCGACTGGGCATCGCCTATCGCATGCGATTCGATCGCCCACAACGCCAGCCCGGCGATCTCGCCGCCGCGATCGATGCCTGGGCCGCCGCGGCCAGGCTCGATAAGGAGTGCGATGCGCTGCGACTGCGGCTCGTGCCGTTCCTCCCGACGGGCAAAGGCCCCGCGCCCTACGAATGGCTCCGCAAGGCAAACGCGACGGGCAGCCACGCGCGGTTGGACATCGAACCGTTGCCGGTCGAAACGGGTGACAAGATCGCGGCAAATGATGAAGCGGTGCCCGATGCCGGCGAGGCCGCGCCGGAGGATCACACGGCCGTTCGCATCGAGACGGCGCAGCATACATGGCGCGTGAACAAGGCCGATCATGTGACGGTGATCGTGGCGTTCATCCCCGATGCGGCCGACGGTTTCGGCTGGGCGACGAAGCAGGGGCCGACCGTTCGGCTGGAGAAGCCGCCCGCCGGCGAGTTGGACATCGCCGAGCAGTCGTACGCGGTTCGATACGTGACATGGCCGGCGGTGGGTGGGCCGGCATGGCCGGGTGCCGAATCAGACGCGGAGGAAGCAGTTGCCGAATCCGATTCGCGGGACGGCCGCTCGCGCGAGGGTGAGGAGGAGGAGGAGGGTGCGGAACCGCACGCCCGCAGCCCCGGTGAACGCGTGTCGCATACAAATGTATATGACGAGCCGCCGGCCTCGCGCCCGCGCTTGGTGCGCTTTCACCTCACGCTGCCTGCCGGCAAACGGGCCAGGGGAATGTCGCTCCACGGCACTGCGACGTACTCCTTGGTCCGCGGCGAAGGCCCGGCGCAGGCATTCCGACAATCGTTTGAGATTGAGTTGCGATAATCGTGCGTGATTGGCTGGAACTGATTTCAAGACTCCTCTCCCCCTTGGGGGAGAGGTCGGGTGAGGGGGAAAGGCGTTTCAAGGAACATGATTCACCCTCACCCCAATCCTCTCCCTGAAAAGAAGAGGGAGTTTGAAACAGCTTCTACGGCCCGGCCGGCCTCGTCGTTGCCGTCGAGGCCGCGGGCGGTTGCGCTGGCCGGGGTGGAACAGTTCGATGCCCAGGTCGGCGGTCTTGAAGGTCTTCGAGCCGGGCTGGCGGTGAATCCTGAACGTGCGCTTCGGTCAGCCTGGTGCGTCGAGGACGCACCCTGGCTAACCGGTCTGCCTGCCTTTTCGCTTCGTACGCGCTCGACGACTTTCATGAATCGCGCGTCGTTCAACAATCGCTGCGCCAGGGTTTCGGCCAGCACCTCGGACCCCTTGTCGAAGAAATGCACGTTGTCGCGGATGTGCTCCAGGTCGTGCGGCACAGCGCGGTAGCCGTCGAAAAAGATGCAATTGTATTTTTCTGCCACCTCCGCTCCGATCGCGCTCATCTTCTCATACGTCTCGACGATCAGTTCCAGCGTCATGCCGCAGCGGTCGGGCGAATAGGCCAGCGCCTCGCGGATCTCCGGGCGCGTGATATTCTCCTTGGTGCCGAGGTACGACTGTGAACACAGCACACACAACACGCCATCGCTCGCGGAAAGCAACGCGAAATCTTCCAGGTTCCGCCGATACCACGCGAAGGCGTTGGGGTGCACGGGCCTGGCGATCTCCGGTTCCTTCTGCTCATCCGTCAGGACGTACGCGCCTTCCATCGAGCGCTTCGTCATCGTGAAGTACAGCACGCGTCCGCGGCGGCCGATCTGCGTCTTGCGCGCCAGTTGCATCCACAGCGGCCGATTCCCGCCCACGCCCATCGGGATGAACGGCAGCGACTCCAGCGTTCGGAAACGGCGCTGGCCCATGTCATTGAACGCTTCGTACTGAATGATGACATCCGGTTTGAAGGCACGGCCATTGCAAAGGTAGTTTATTTTTCCAGCGAAGTTGTCCAGCCCGGGCAGCGCGAGGTTGATGACCTCCACGGGCATCTTCAGACGCTCGCGCAGCTTCTTTTCCAGCGCGCCGGGCCAAGTTTTTTCGTCGCTGCTGGAGAAATACTCGAACGCGCTGGACCCACCGAACACCTCGATTCGGAGTGTGCCCGGCGCCTTGGCGTAGGCGTAGTCCGGCCCGCGAAAGCCGTACTTGTTGATGCGAACTTGGTTGCCCCGAGCGTTGTCCACCACCTGGAACGGCGCCATGCGATAGGAGATGTTCCCGTCGGGGATCATCTCCAGCCATTCGTGGTAACTTAACGGCGCAAAAATCCACAGCCCCAATTCCACCATTGCAATGGCAACACACAGCGCCATCCCGCCGGCCACCGCGGCAAACAGCATTCTGCGACTCCGCCGCCGTGTGGATTGGGATGTCAGGTGTGATTCAGGATGGTGTGCATTGGATTGGCTATGTGACATCGAACGTCCTTCCGTTGCGGGCGATTAGTCCGATAACAGCCACGCGCGGCTTGAGTATGGTCTTTCCACGCCGGAAAGCATAGAATAGTGCAATCGGAGTGGAAAGTCGGACCGATCTCTCGTGCAGATCGGTCGGTTTTGCGAGGGGCAATATGCGCACGACTCACCGCGTTCTATACCTTGGTGTTCTTGTCATTCTCGTCGGCTGCAATTTGTTTCCGACGCCGATTTTACCGCCGTCGGGGTTAACCATCGTGCCCGGCGGGCCGGCGAATACGAATCCCTATTTCGGCAAACTGCGAACGGCGCAGGGCACGCCGATCGGCGACTTCATGCTCGCCTCGTGCGGCTGCGGCGACTGGCGCGTTTTGATCGAGCCGTCCAACGGACTGGCGCGCGCGTCGTTTCCCGTCAACTTTTACACGCAGGGCGACTACACGACCGACAAGATGGTGACGGTGTACGGCGAGGACGAAGCAAGCGGTGAAGCGCTGTCGGCCGTGCTGAACCAGCTCGAAGGATTAACTACAGGCGTCTATCAGCCGGTTGGCGAGATGCAATCACGCTTCGACGCCACGCGCGGCGATTCGCACAACCAGCCGGTCGAAGCCTGCGGCAAGTGTCACATCGGCGAGGACACGGTTTATCCGTTGCCTCCCTGGCATCCCCAGAAGTACAAGACCAACCCCAATGTCTGTTTTGAGTGCCACACCGTCAACGGTGGATGACGCGCGGTCGTGAAGCGGCCGTGGGTTTGAAATCTCAAATCCCACAGCTCACACTGCATCCATGCGCATGCAAGCCGGCGGCTGGCGATCCGTCAGCCGTGGCGAACGAGAAGCTGCCTCGGTTCCGTCACCTCCGCCAAGGCGGAGGGCCGGGTAAGGTGGGCATGCGTGGATTCCGGCGTTCGCGGAATTGCGACGTGGCATCACGCCGACACAGGGCATCTTACGGATTCAGCAGCAATTGGCCCGCCGCAGTCGCCCGCACGATGTCGTTGGCGTTGTCATCAACGATCGCAAAGACGTTGTAAGTTCCGTCGGGCACGCCGTTGCCGTTTTCATCGAGAAACGCAAAGGTGAATTGCCCGGTGTTGCCACCTTCGCTAAGCAACTGATCCCGCACGAGAATGATCTCGTTGCCGTTGTCGCGGTCATCGTCCGGGTCGAGGCCGAGCGTCAGCAGCGCGTCAGCATTCGCGTTGCCGTTGTCGTTCCAGGCGATGTTCGTCGTGTTGCCCGTCGTGACGGTCGTGTCGGCGGCCGGCGCGGTGAACGTGAAGGTCGGTACCGGCAGGGCCGTGGTGATGGTGAAGATGCCGGTCGTGCCTCGATCCGGATCGCGCGATCGGGCGGTCTTGGTGGTGCCATCGGGCGCTTCGATCGTGGCGGTAATGACGTAGTCGCCGACGCGCACGCCGACGATGTCCCAAACGAACTTGTCGTTCTCGCCGTCGCCGATGGCATCGCGTCCGCTGCCGGGGGTTCCATCGCCAACGAGCTGGATCGGCTCACCGATCGGTTCAGCCAGATTGTTCTCTCGCTGCGCGGAGATGCGCACGACGGTACCTGGAATGGTCGCAATGTCGGCCCACTGCACAATCGTCTGCACGCCCACGGTCGTCGTCGTTGCAGCGGCGGGATTCACAATGGCAATGCCGAGATCCAGGTCGGTCGTCTTTTCCGGGGGAAACAGCTCCGGCCCGAACAGGAAGTTCAGCCCGGTGCAGCCCAGCCCCGCCAGCGCCGCCAGCAGCACGAACGATTTGCAGACGATTCGGCGCGGAAAAGCCGGCCCCACGCTTCGATTGGGATTCACGCGACGTACCCCTCAATAGGCTGGCGAGGATCGGGGGCCTCTGTCGAGGCTCGCCCATTCGATTGTTGCATGGTGAAGGTGTCCATTTCCACTCGGCTGATAGGGTTCATCCTCCTATTCTTTCGCCCGACGGTCCGCTTTGGATTAGCGCAAAGCGAATAGCAAGGCTCGAATCGGGCGAGTTTGGCTGGACGACCGATAATCCGGTCGGCGAGGCGTGTTCAGGACGGTTGCCGAGAGGGGAGGCCGAGAGAAGATTGGATTGACCGTCGCTTGAGCGGGCTCGTATACTAGAGCAGCAGTTGGCGTTCCCGCCTTTCGGACAGGGCGTGCCATCACCCTCGCCCAGCGCAGCAAATCGTGGAGTCA
This sequence comes from Planctomycetia bacterium, assembly GCA_015200345.1. NCBI lineage: Bacteria > Pseudomonadati > Planctomycetota > Planctomycetia > Planctomycetia bacterium. The sequence goes on from CP054187.1 coordinate 2,392,061, forward strand.
CATATGGGTAGCGCGCGTTCCAACGTTGTGAATCGTATTTCCCGCCGTCGGCCTGCATCGGTCTATCTTCTGGCCGTGACCGCCGCCGGCATGTTCCTGGCCACTGGCGGGATGTCCGGGGGCACCTGCAACGTCAACCTGAATCCGCCGGGCAACAACAACGGCAACAACAATGGCAACAGCAACACGGGCGGCGGTCCGCAGATCACCGCGTCGGATCATGTCCTGGGCAATGCGAATGCGCCGGTGACGGTCGTGGAGTACAGTGATTTGCAGTGTCCGTTCTGCGGCCGATTCGCGAGGCAGGAGTTCGCAACGTTCAAGGCCAATTACATTGACACCGGCAAGGTGCGGTTCGTCTATCGCCATTTCCCGCTGACGAACATTCACCCGCGCGCGCAACCGGCGGCCGAGGCGAGCGAGTGCGCGTCGGATCAGGTTGATTTTTACGATTACATCGACGACGTATTTTCCAATTCCAGCGATGTCAATACGCTGTCGGACGAGTCGCTGCGCAATTACGCCATTGCCCTGGGGGCCAGCGGCGCCACCTTCGACACCTGTTTTGGCGGCAACGCCAAGGCTGCGCGCGTTCAGCAGGATGTGAACTCCGGCAGCGCGCTGGGGGTGACCTCGACGCCGACGTTTTTTGTCAATGCTCGGCGAATCGCCGGTTTCCAGACCGCGGCGCAGCTCGGGGCGGCCGTGGATCAGGAACTTGGCGGGTAGTTCCAGTTCTCGTGTGTCGGCCATCGTGCGTTGGTTGTCGCGCAGGGGGCAGGCAAGCCTTGCGCGTTCCGATGCCGATTTTGCGCGGAACGGACGTTGCGCATCTGCGCTGGGCCGCGTTCTGATTTTGTCCTCGCCTTTGACTGATGACGCTCGTGACGGCTGACCGATGGAATTCGCGCCGGTCGCGCCGATGCGCGGCCGAAGTTTCCTCGCGAGACGAGTAGCAAGTCATGGCACCAGGTCGTCCGATAAGTTTATTCTTGCTGATAGGCGTGGGGTTGTGGGCATGTGGCTCGTGTACGACGACAGCCGTCGTGAATTTGCCGGCGGCGCAGAGCGATTTCGCCGGGCCGATCGGCCAAGTGGCGACGCGTGCGGTCCAGGTCGGCTTCATCAACAATACGCCCTTCCGCGCGATCTTTACGTTTGGGAGTTACAACCCGCTCGATCAGGACGGCTTGCCGACCAACTTCGGGCAGCGACGAATCGAGGGCAACACCGCCACGGCCGTGGTGGCGGCGCCATGTCGCAAGACGTTTTCGATCGGCGGCGAGGAGTTGATTCGCCTGATCGATCAGAATCGCAACAATCCGCAGATCAACATCACGGATGAGCGCGCGCTGGTGGAGGGAGTTTTTTTCTCCTCCGCGCCGCTGGGCGACCCGCTGGAGGCCGAGCCGACCGAAGGGACGGCACAAGGCATCAACTTGCTCAACGGGGTCGATTTCACCTGCGCGCGAAAGGACATAACCGATACCACGGGTGCGGGCCTGCTGACTTTTACGTTTGAAGAAGATCCGGCCGCGCCCGGCGGATTTCGGATCGACTATGCCTTCCTCCCGCCGTGATCGCGGGCGAACGTGGTTGAACCTGATTTGCTCTGTTGACAACATCTGCTGCGAATTTGCCCCCGGCTATCGCCGGAGGGTGTAGGCCAGGACGCGGATCGCTGCTTCGGTGAACAGACCGCGTTCTGTGCGGGCGTTCAGGTGCGATCCCATGGTGCGTTTGAGCCCGCTGAAGAAGGACTCGACATGCCAGCGACGACCATACCGCTTCGGCAGCCGCGTCATCTGCGATCGGTAGCGACCGTTCACGCCGCCATCGCGGCGATGCACCGCCGGCGGGATGTAACTGCGCACGCCCCACGTCTCACGACAGTACGTATGAACCCACTCCGCATCGTAGCCGGCATCCGCGTACAAATACTTCGGGCGCAGCTTCTGGGCGGTTTCCGTCAGGAGCCAGCGCGCTTCAGCCTTGTCGTTGCCCGGCCCCCAGCCGACGACCAGGCCCGCCGCCAGCATGCTCTTGCAGGTCACAGACGCCGACACCTTCACGTACTGCTGGCGCTGCCGCCCGCTGCGGCTGACGTAGTGAGCGCTGGCCGACGAGGTCTCCAGACCCGTCGAATCCATCGCCACTTCGTCGCTCTGGTCACCCACCTCACGCAGAATCTCTTGCAGCAGGAATTCCAGAATCTCCGGAATCACCGTGCGATCAGCGAACTTCTTGAGCGTCGAGTAGTGCGGCAGCCGCTCCATGCACAGAATGCGGCGAAGCTGGCCCGAGGCTTCGAGCAGTTCAATCACCCCGCGATAGGTGGTCTTGGTATAAGCCCGCAGCACCAGGCAGGTCATCAGTTGCCGCTGCGTGAACTTATGCGGACTCTTCGGGTGGCCGTACGGCAGCAGGCACCGCCCGGCGACCTTCATGCTCAGCGTTGCGACGTTCAGCAGGAGATTGGTGTTCTTCGCCATGAACGGCGTTTACAAAATCAACGCCTCGAAGTCAAGATGTTTTCAACGAAGCAAACCTGATTCTTCGGCCTCCCATTCAGGCGACGAACGTCTGAAGTCCGCCTATACTTCCCTCCGTCATGGCGGCCACCGGTTCGTTCTCGGGCGCTTCATCTTCGGTCCGATCCATCGGCGCGGTCGCCCGCCGCGCTCGGTTTATCCACCGTGCCGGTTCGCCGCATCCGAATCATCCTTCATCCGTTCGGAGGTCGTACCGTGCTGTCCATTGCGCTTCGAGTCTTCCTGACGTTGGCGCTGCTCGCCGTCGGCATGAGCTATGTCGAGAAGGGCAGCCTGCTCCCCGAGTATCGCGTCTGGCTGATTCTCGGCTCGCTGGTTCTGGCTGCGGGCGTCATCGCGGTGGATGCATCCATCCCGCGCAAGAGCCTCCAGGCATTGGCGGGGCTGTTCTTCGGGCTGACCATCGGATTGCTGATTGCCTTCGGCCTGGCGTTCGTGGTCGATGCCCTGGCGGCCGCGTTTCTTCCGCCGTCGTTTACCGTCGGCGACACGCGCCCCGTCATTGACATCACGAAGGTTCTGATCGGCATCATCGTCTGCTATTTCTGCGTGAGCTTCATTCTCCAGACCAAGGACGACATCCGCTTTGTGATACCCTATGTGGAGTTCGCGAAGCAGGTAAAGGGACAGCGGCCGATCATCCTCGACACGTCGGTCATCATCGACGGTCGCATCGCCGACATATGCGACACGGGAATTATTGATCAGAGGCTCATTGTGCCGCGCTTCGTACTTTCGGAGTTGCAGGCGGTGGCCGATTCGACGGACAAGCTGAAGCGCAATCGCGGCCGCCGGGGCCTGGACGTGCTGAACCGCATGCAGGGCAGCCCGCACATCGACGTGCAGATATACGATGCGCTGCCGCCGGGGGCCGATCCGAACGAGCCGGTGGATCTGAAGCTGCTCACGCTGGCGCAGCATCTGAACGGTCAGGTGGCGACGAATGACTATAATCTGAACAAGGTGGCGAAGCTGCGCGGCGTGAAAGTGGTCAACATCAACGATCTGGCCAACGCGATGAAGCCCGTCCTGCTGCCGGGCGAGGCGATGCAGGTGAAACTGATCAAGCCGGGTGAGGAGCCGGGGCAGGGAGTGGGGTATCTCGATGACGGCACGATGGTCGTGGTTGAGCAGGGGCGCAATCGACTGGGCGAGACGGTGCTCGTGACGGTGACAAGCGTATTGCAGACGTCGGCGGGGCGGATGATCTTCGGCCGGATGGAAGGCGCGTCGGGCGGTCCGGCTGCTTCTGACGCGCGCCGCCGAGCGAGCGGCAACAGCGGGACGATCTAGAACAGGTTCTAAAACTCCTCTCCCCCTTGGGGGAGAGGTTGGGTGAGGGGGAAAAGTAGTTCAAACAAAATGATTCACCCTCACCCCGACCCTCTCCCTGAAAGGGAGAGGGGGTTTTGAAACCGCTTGTAGGTGACGCCGAGGCGACTATACGAAGGCATGAAAGGAACAGGCATCGGTGGTGCGCTGCCCACCGATGGGTTTATGGAAAACGCGTGATGCATATGGCGGACCTGTCACGGCATCAGAAGAAAATCGTCGAGCGTTATTACGAACACCGCGACGATATCATGCTCGCGAAGCTGTCGGAGCTGGCGGGGGAGTTGTTCCTCGCGGATGGCGAAAAAAAGCTCGAACGCCTCTGGCAGCGCGTCGCGCTGGCGATGAAGAACCTGAAGGTCAAGGAGTCGCTGGCGAAGCACATCCTGGATTCGCGCGACCCGACCCTGCTGGCGCGGCATGTGAAGGACTGGCTGGCGAAGAAGTAGGGGGCGTCCTCGACGCACCACCCGAATCGAGCCGACGTGATGGCGCGTGCTTGAAGTCTTCGGCGGTGCGGTCAAGATATGGCTGCGGGTGATACTCCCCAGGAGGATTCAAAGATGACCACGCGACGAGAGTTTATCAGCGGATTGTCGGCTTTTGGCGGAATGGCGCTGCTGCCCGGTTGCGCGGGCGCGGCCTCGGCGATGGCCCTGTTGGAGGAGGGCGGCGATCCGCCGATGGAATACACCTTGCCGGCGTTGCCATACGACTACAAAGACCTCGAGCCGCACATCGACGAAGAGACGATGCGGATTCACCACGGCAAGCATCACAAGGCCTACGTGGACGGATTGAACGGCGCCTTGAAGAAGCTGGCCGAGGCGCGGGCGAGCGGAGACCTCGCGGGCGTGCCGGCGCTGACGCGGCAATTGGCGTTCCACGCAGGCGGGTACTTCAATCACGTCGTATTCTGGAACAACATGGCGCCGAGCAGCAAGGGCGGCGGCGGGCAGCCGTCGGGCAAACTGGCCGACGCGATCCAGCGGGATTTTGGCGGATATGACAAGTTCACGGCACATTTCACGGCCGCGACGACGACGGTGGAGGGCAACGGCTGGGGCGTGTTGGCCTATCACGCGGCGCTGCGTCGGCTGGTGGTTTTTACGATGCTGAATCAGCAGATGGGCACGCCGGTCGGCACGACGCCGCTGCTGATGTGCGACGTGTGGGAGCACGCGTATTATCTGAAATACCAGAACCGCCGGCCGGACTACGTCAAGGCGTGGTGGAACGTCGTGAACTGGAAGGACGTCGAGTCTCGCTACGCCGCCGCGATGAAGTGATTACAACGGGCCGATCGCGCAAGCGGTCGGCGCACGAAGGCGCCGACAAAATGACCTGTCCCCAGTGCAAGGTGACGATCGAGGCCGACAGCGTGTTTTGCCGCCATTGTGGCACGCGCGTCGGCCCCGGCGCGAAAACCGCGTCGTCGCCCGGGGGCGTCTGGTCCGCCTCGACGCCGCGGTCTGGCGCTGCCCCGGCGCAATCGCCCGGGGCATCGGCCCCATCCACCGCCTTGACGGCGGGGGCCACTCCGGAATCGCTGGCGCAGCACGCGCCGCCCGGCTCGGAAACCTATCGCGACCCGGCGCACGAGAAGGAAGTCTGGCGCGGCCGGCCGGCATGGAAGGCGTCAGCCGGCGTCTGGGCGCTGTGGTTGCTTGGCGCGATCGCGCTGACCATCCTGGTCTACAAGTACGTCGATCAAGGCAGTCGCTTGCGTGACGTTGCCTGGGGGCTGATCGCCGCGGCGGCGGTGGTGCTGTTCGTGCGCCACGCCCTGGTCGTCTTCAGCCGGCAGTATCGCCTCACGACGCAGCGGCTGTTCATTCATCGGGGCATCTTGAGCCGGACGACCGATCAGACCGAGCTGGTGCGCGTTGAAGACGTTCGTCTTAAGCAAGGTCTGATGGATCGCATCCTGAACACCGGCAACGTCGAGGTCATCGGCAGCGACCGCACCGATGAAAACGTTGTTCTCGAATCCATCGACGTACCCGCCGAGGTCGCCGAGAACATCCGTCGCACCGTTCGCGCGGTTCGCACCAAAGGCACCCTGTTCATTGAGAATGTCTGACGCGACCTCGCCACGCCCCGAAGCCGGTTACGCCGCGGCGTCGCCCGGCGCGGTCGACCCCGTGCCGCTCTATCGCAATCGCAACTTTATCCTGCTGTGGCTGGCTTACGGCGTCAGCGCCTTCGGCGATCACGTCTCCGAGATGGCGCTGCTGAAGATGCAGAACGCGCTGGATCCATCGGTCACCGACGTGACGCGGCGCAACGCCATCATGCTGTTCGCCTTCATGGCGCCGTTTTTCTGCCTGGGGCCGATCTTTGGATGGTTGGCCGATCGCCTGCCGCGTCGCGCGATCATGGTCGCCGCCGACCTGATCCGCGCGGTGGTCATCTTCGAAATGTTCGCGATCCTCACCGGCATTCACCAGCGGCTGGGGCACGCACCGGACACGCCGCTCACCGTCGGCGTCGCCATTCTGCCGCTGGCCCTGCTGGGCGTGTTTGCCGCGATGTTCTCGCCCGCGCGATTGTCCCTGCTGCCCACGCTCGTGCGCACCGATCAACTCATTCGCGCCAACGCCTGCACCGCGGGGCTGGGCATGATCGCCAGCATCGCGTCGTTTCTCGTCGGCGCGATGCTCGTCGAGCGTTACAGCGTGCGTGCGAACTTCATCCTTGACGCCGCCACGTTTCTCGTCAGCGCTGTGCTGGTCTTTGCGATTCGACCGCCGGCCGCCGTCCATCGTGGACCGTCTGAGCACGGCCTGCGCGCCGTCACCGAGGCGTTTCGATACGTCCGCACACATCGCCGCGTGTTGGAGGTGATTCTGGTCTCCACGGTTTTCTGGGCCGGCGCTTCGGTCGTGCGAAGCATCATCCCCGCGCTGGTGAAGGACGTCTTCGGCGGAACCTACGAGCAGATCGGGGTCTTTCAGGGGCTGCTTGGCGTCGGTCTGCTCGTGGGTTCCGTCGTGCTGACGCTGCTGGGGTCGGCCCTGCGGAGCGAACTGGCGATTTCGTGGTGTCTGAAGCTCACCGGCCTGGCGGGCCTGTTTCTCGCTGCGGTCATCCTGCTGGGCTGGGGCCGACCGGCCGGGGCTGCGGCGATTTTCATGGTGGGGTTCTTTGGTTCGGGCATCGGGGTCAGCGTCAATGCTCTGCTTCAACGCATCGTGCCCGACAGCCATCGCGGGCGCATCTTCGGCGTGAACGACATGTTCAGCATTGCCGGTCTGCTGGCGGCGACCGGCGCGCTGGGCATCCCCGACTGGCCGGAGATCGACAAACATGTATCGTGGATCACGGCGATCGTCTCGATGGCGCTGATCGGCACGGGTGTTTGGACGACGCGCGTGCGTCTGCGCCGCGGACGGTTCGGCGTGTGGCTGACGTTCTGGCGAAATCTCAATTCGTTCTATTGCGCGTGGATGCCGCGGTGCCGGCGCATCGGTCTGTGCACCATTCCCGTTGAGGGGCCGGTCATCATCGCCGCGAATCACAATTCCGTGCTTGATCCGTTCGTTCTCACCGCCGGCTCGCCAAATCGCTCGATCGGCTACATGATCGCCAAGGAGTACGCGGCGCTGCCGATCCTAAGAAGTTTGTGCCGGGCGATCGAATGCGTACCCGTCTCGCGCAGCGGGAATGACACGGCATCGATCAAGGCGGCGCTGCGTCACTTGGCCGAGGGGAAGGCGCTGGGGATCTTTCCAACCGGACGGATCGTTCCACGTGACGGTCCGCAGGAGCCGCGCGAAGGCGTGGGGTTGCTGGCGCTGCGCAGCGGGGCGATCGTGATCCCCGCCTACATCGACGGTCTTCGCCCGGCGCACGACTGGACCAGCGGCTCGGCGGCGCGGCGCTCGCGCTGGTCGAATCTGCTGGACCTGTTGAGCATGATGTTGCCGTTCTTCCAGCGCCATCACGCAACGGTTCGATTCGGTCCGCCGGTGGATCTCTCGGCCTTCGCCGGGCGCGAAAAGGATCGTGAGGCGTACGCTGCGGCGGCCGCGACGATCATGGACAGCATTCTTGCCTTGCGCGATCGTCCCGTGTCGCAGGATGGCGTGATCCTTTGAGAAACCAGAGGAATCGCAGCGCGATGATTCCGGTTTGCGCAGGGACGTCGCGGCCGACGTCGTCGTCGGCCGAGGGATCGTTAAGATTCGTTGTCTTGCGGGGACGTTGATTGCCGCGTGCATGCGCAACCCGCAGGAGCGGTAGCGGTGCCGTTGCGGTGAGCGAGTGCTGCGGGCGGCTGTGTGACGGTTGACGGCCGAGGCCGTTAGAATCGATTGCGGATGTGCGGTGGATGAAAGTCCGCGTGATGAGCGCCGATGAGTTATCACGTCCGGCAGGATGAGACGTTGTCGCCCGAGGGGCTGGCGAAGCTTCAGCGCGCCAAGCTTGCGCGCGTGCTGGACGAGGCCGCGCGGTGCAGTCGGTTTTATCAGAGCAAATGGGACGGTCTTGACCTGGAGTCGATCGGTCAAGCGGCGACGGTGGAAGCGGTGCTGGCGGCGTTGCCGTTGACGACGCGGGCGGAGATTCAGGAGGATCAACAAGCCGCGCCGCCGTTTGGCACGATCCTGACGCATCCGGTCAATGAATACACTCGACTTCATCAAACGTCGGGCAGCACGGGTTTCACATTGCGTTTCATCGATCGGCCGGAGGATTGGGCGTGGTGGAAGCACTGCTGGAGCATGGTCTATCGAGCGGGCGGTCTGACGCCGGAAGATCGGTGCGTGTTTCCGTTTTCGTTCGGACCGTTCGTGGGTTTTTGGGCGGCGTTCGAGGCGGCGGCGGCACTGGGGAATCTCTGCCTGCCGGCGGGCGGCATGACCACTCGCGCGAGGCTGGACTACCTGCTGGAGACTGAAGCGACCTTTGTCTGCTGCACGCCGACCTACGCGCTGCGCATGGCGGAGGTGGCGCGCGAGGCGGGGATCGATCTCTCGGCGTCGCGTGTTCGCGCGCTGATCGTCGCGGGGGAGCCGGGCGGCAGCATTCCCGCGACGCGTGAGCGGATTGAGACGGCGTGGGGCGCGCGCGTGCTGGATCACGCCGGGATGACCGAGATCGGCCCGTATGCGTTCGAGTGCATCGAAGCACCGGGCGGCATGCACGTGACCGAGAGCGAGTTCATCGCGGAAGTGATCGATCCGCATTCGCTGCAACCGGTGGCGGCGGGGCATCCCGGCGAGTTGGTGCTGACCAACCTCGGGCGGCTGGGTTGCCCGCTGATTCGCTATCGCACGGGGGATTTGGTGCAGCGGGTGCGTGGTCGTTGCGCGTGCGGGCGGTCGTTCGCGCGGCTGGTGGGCGGCATCCTGGGGCGCATCGACGACATGGTGACGATCCGGGGGAACAATGTGTTTCCCGGTGCGATCGAGGCTATACTTCGTGAACATCCCGGCATCGTGGAGTTTCAACTGCAAGCGCTGACCGACGGCGCACTGGCCGAGCTTCGCATCGATCTGGAGCCGACGCCGGGAGTGGATGCTTCCGATTTGCCGGAGACGGTCGCGCGGGCCGTGAAAGACCGGCTGAATTTTCGTCCGACGGTGCGATTGGTCGCACCGGGGAGCCTGCCGCGGTTCGAGATGAAGGCGCAGCGCTGGATCCGGACAAAGGGACACGTGGAGCCTGATGAATGACAAATGTCGAATATGGACAACAAGCCCCTGATCGGACGTGCGGCGCCGGATCGGCGCGTGGTGCGGTCGCTCTCGCGTTTCTTCAAACTCTGTTCCTGCTTTTCCGTTCGCCGCAGCGCGTGGCCTGTCGCGCGATGGCACCGGCGGCGATCGCGCTGGGTATTGCGTTTGCGCCGGCCGCCGCTTCCGATTGGTCGCACTGGCGCGGGGCGGACCAGAACGGTTCTTCGAACGAATACGGCACGGTCAAGACGTGGTCGCTCGAGGGCGAAAACCTGCTTTGGAAATCGCCCGAGGGCGGGCGCTCCACGCCGCTCGTAATGGGCGGGCGCGTGTTCTACATTGCTCCGGCCGGCGATGGCGATTGCCTGCAAGAGCGAGTCATTTGTCTTGATGCCGATACCGGCAAGACGCTATGGGATTATCGCTTCAATGTCTTTTTCTCCGACATCGTCGCCCAGCGCGTCGGCTGGACGGCTCTTGCCGCCGACCCCGAGACGGGCAATCTCTACGCACACGGCACCGGCGGACAGTTTCTCTGTTTGTCAAAAGACGGCAAGCTGCTCTGGCAGCACTCGCTCACCGAAGAATACAATCGCATCAGCGGGTACGGCGGCCGCTTGATGACGCCGATCGTGGATGAAGACCGCGTGATCGTCAGTTTCCTGAACACGAACTGGGGCGATCACGCCAAGCCGGGCCATCGTTTTGTCGCGTTCAACAAGCACGACGGGTCGGTGGTTTGGTGGGCCGAGCCGGGCGGCCCGCCGGTGGACACGACGTACGCCACACCGATCGTCATCGTCGTGGAGGGTCGTCGCCTGCTCGTGGCGCCGTGCGGCGATGGCGTCGTGTACGGCATGGAAGCGCGCACCGGCAAGGTCGTCTGGTCGTATGCCTTGAGCAAACTGGGGTTGAACGTTTCGCCGGTCTGGGTGGGCAAACACGTGTTCATCTCGCACAGCGAGGAGAATCGCGACTCGACCGTGATGGGCCGCATGGTCTGCATCGACGCATCGAAGACCGGCGACATCACCCAGCGCGGCGAGGTCTGGCGGATCGATGGTCTCGATGCCGGATACGCGTCACTTGCATATGCGAACGGCCGCGTCTATGCCGTGGACAATTCGGCGACGCTGTTCGCCGTGGACGCCGTGGCCGGCAAGGTCGCCTGGAAGTTCAAGCTCGGGCGCGTGGGCAAAGGCTCGCCCGTGGTGACGGCGGACAACGTGATCTACGTCGGCGAGCAGAACGGTATTTTCTATATCCTCAAAGATGCGGGCGCGCATTGCCAGTTGCTTAGCCGGCAGGAGTTCGCCCCGCGCGAAGGCGGCGCGATCGACGAGCTGTACGGCTCGCCGGCGGTTTGCGGCGGGCGCGTTTATTTCATGACGCGCTACGGGATGTACTGCCTTGCCGACAAGAATGCGAAAATCCAGACTGCCGACCCGACGCCGCAGCCGAAAGAAGACCCCGGCGACGATAGGAAGCCCGCGACCATTCAGATCGTCCCCGCGGACGTGACGCTGATGCCGGGTGCGCGGCAGCAGTTCGAGGTGCGCGCGTTCAACAGCCGCGGCGTCCCGACGAACGAGACGGCCGGGCCGCTCGAGTGGTCGCTGACCGGCAACCTTCGCGGGATCATCAGTCAGGACGGCACGTTCAGCACGATGGACAAGATTCCGTTCACGACGGGCATGTTGACGGTGAGCGGCGGCGGCTTGTCGGCGTCGGCACGGGTGCGCGTGTCGCCGTGGCTGCCGATCCACGAGGATTTCGAGCGTCATCGCGAGGGCCTTCCGCCGACGGGTTGGATCGGCGTCGGCGGCAAGACGCGCGTGACGAAGCACGATGGGAGCATGGTGCTTCAGAAGCTGGCCGAAAAGGGCAAGCCCTCGCCCGTCTGGAAGATGCGCGCGTTCGCGACGATACCGATCCCCGGCGGGTACACCGTCGAGGCGGACTTGCAGGGGACGCTGGCGCGGAAGCGTTTCCGGCCGGACATGGGCGTGATCAATTCTCGCTACGAACTGATCCTGTTGGGCATGCAGAAGGAGCTGGAGCTGGCGCGGTGGCGCGACGAGCCGACGCACGCGCTGCGCAAGCGCATGCCGTTCGAGTTGAAAGAAAATGCGTGGTATCGGTTCCGGCTTCGCGTCGAGCCGGCGGGCAGCAAGGCGCTGGTGCGCGGCAAGGTCTGGCTACGGGATGAAGCGGAGCCGAAGGACTGGACGATCGAGATCGAAGACCCGTGCCCCAATCCCGAGGGCAGCCCGGGGATTTTTGTTTACTCCAACGGTACCACGGACAAGAGCGACGGCGCCGAAGTGTACATCGACAATTTCCGCGTGCTCGTGAATCAGTAGGCATGCACAGCCGACGGGCTTGCCCGTCGCAGGACGCCGATGGCGCGCAGGCCATCGAAACCGCAAAGAGCCGATTGCGCGAGCAATCGAAACGAACAGGAGCAATCGCGAAGATGAGCGTTCATTTCAATTCAATCCGTTTTCGAATTGCTGCCATGGCGGCACTGGCCGTCGGGGTTTGCGGTCTTGCGCTGTCATCCCATGCCGAGCCATTGGAGAAGGCCAAGCGCGGCGACTGGCCGATGTGGGGCGGCTCGCCCGATCGCAACATGGTCTCCGGCGAGAAGAACATCCCCGCGAAGTGGAACATCAAGGACAAGACGAACATCAAGTGGGTCGCGCCGCTTGGTTCGCAGACTTACGGCAACCCGGTGATCCACCAGGGCAAAATCTTCATCGGCACGAACAACACCGGCGAATACCGTCCGAAGATCAAGGGCGACAAGGGGGTCGTCATGTGTCTCGATGAAAAGACCGGCAAGATGCTCTGGCAGGCGACGCACGACAAGCTGCCGTCGGGCCGTGTGAACGACTGGCCGGAGCAGGGCATTTGCTCCAGCCCGTACGCCGAGGGCAACCGGCTCTGGTACGTGAGCAATCGGTGCGAAATCGTCTGCGCGGATACCGAGGGCTTTCTCGACGGCAAGAACGACGGGCCGTACAAGGACGAGAAGTATGCCGAGTCGCAGGACGCCGACATCGTATGGATCTATGACATGATCGACGAGCTGGGCGTCTTCCCGCACAACCTCGCGACGTCTTCCCCCGTCGTCGCCGAAGGGCTTGTGTTCGTGCTGACCTCCAACGGCGTCGATGAGGGTCACTTGAATCTGCCCAGTCCCGACGCGGCTGACTTCATCGCCGTGAACAAGGACACCGGCGAACTCGTCTGGGAGCGGAATGACTGCGGCAAGAAGACGTTTCACGGCCAGTGGTCCAGCCCGGCCTACGGCATGGTGAAGGGCAAGAGCCAGATCATCTTCGGCGGGGGCGACGGCTGGTGCTACGCCTTTGAGCCTAAGACCGGCGCACCGATCTGGAAGTTCAATCTTAATCCGCCCGGCGCGAAATACGTGTTGGGGGGTCGCGGCACGGCCAATGAGATCATCGCGACGCCTGTGATTTATGACGACAAGGTCTACGTCTGCGTCGGCCAGGATCCGGAGCACGGCGAGGGGATCGGTCACTTCTATTGCATCGACGCGACCCGGACCGGCGACGTGACCGAGAGCGGCAAGGTCTGGCACATCGGCAATGAGGATTTTCACCGTTCAATTTCGACGTGCGCCATCGCCGACGGCCTGGTCTATGCTGCCGACTTGAGCGGTTTCTTGAACTGCCTCGACGCGAAGACCGGCAAGCGCTATTGGGTGCATGACACGATGGCGGCGATCTGGGGCTCGCCGTACGTTGTGGATGGCAAAGTGATGCTCGGCACCGAAGACGGCGAGGTGCTGGTGTTCGAACACGGCAAGGACAAGAAACTGATCGCCACCAACGACATGGGCAGCTCGGTGTACACGACGCCGGTAGCGGCCAACGGCGTGCTGTACGTCACCAATCGCAAGGAAGTGTTTGCGATTGAGGGGAAGAAATAGTCGCTGGCGCATGAGCCGTCCGAGCCGCGACCGTTCGGGATCGCCGGGCAACCAATCGAGAACCGTAAGCACTGTCGCGCGAACAAAGCATGACCCGATCACTCACCGACCAAGTCGCCGCCGCACGAAAGCGGCTGGATGAACACACCCGCGAGATCGTCGCGTGGCACTTCGACCCGGCCAGCGGCTGTCCGTTCTGGCTGGAGTACGCCAAGTCGCTCGGCTGGGACCCGCGCAAGGAAGTTACCTGCTACGCCGATCTCGACAAGTTCCCGCCGTTTCAGGATGAGTGGCTGCGCGGCGGACCGGTGCGGCGGTGGGTGCCGCGCGCCTTCGCGAATCAGCCCGTATCGCTCTTCGAAACCGGCGGCAGCACCGGCGTGCCCAAGAGCCGCATCAACATCAGCGACTATCGCACTGATTACGAGATGTTCAGCGAGACGCTCGACGACAAGGCATTCCCCCGAGGGGCTGACTGGCTCATGCTCGGGCCGACCGGTCCGCGGCGGTTGCGCCTCGCGGTGGAACACCTTTGTCAATTTCGCGGCGGCATCTGCTTTATGCTCGACATGGACCCGCGATGGGTTGTGAAGGTGATCAAAAAGGGCCGCCTGGACGTGATGGACGAGTATCGCAATCACGTCATCGATCAGGCGTTGACGCTGCTCAAGGCCCACGACAACATCCGCTGCCTGTTTGCCACGCCCAAGCTGCTGGAGGCGTTGGCCGATCGCATCTCGCTGGTGAAGGCCGGCATCACGGGCATCTTCTGCGGCGGCACGAGCATGACGCCGCAGTTTCACAAGTTCGCCCGCGAGGAACTGTGCGAGGGCCAGATCGAATTCGTGCCAACCTACGGCAACACATTGATGGGCCTGGCGACGTGCAAGCCGTTCGACCCGGCCGACAACTACGACATCATTTATCATCCGCCGCTGCCGCGCGCGATGCTCGAAGTGGTGAGCTTTACCGACGAGAAAACGCCCGTGGCGTACGGCGAGTGGGGCCGCGTGCGACTGACGACGCTCACGAAAGAGTTCTTCGTGCCGCGCTTCCTCGAGCGCGACGAAGCCAAACGCACCCCGCCGTGCGAACGCTATCCGTGGGACGGCACGGCGAACGTGCGGCCGTTCTCGGGCTTCGGCACGACGGTCGTGGAGGGCGTGTACTGAAACGCCCAGGCGCCCGTACGAGAGATTCGTGTCGGCGGCATAGGGTGAGTTCTCGCCGCACCGATTTGTGAAAGTGACGCCTTGATTCTCCGCGACTTCGATGACCGACGCGTTCTTTGACTTGCCTCCATTCGCTTGGGACAATGGCCCAGTCCGTAAGAAGGTCGTCTCGATGCCGGATGCGTCGTGCCGCCCACCGAGGCAAACACCATGTCCAAATCCATCTCCCTCCCCGTCTGCCACCATCAGCCGCGGCCGTACACGGGGCCGAGCCGGGCCGAGGCGCTCGCGTTGCGGCAGCAATACCTCACGCCCGCGCTGATCACTTACTACAAAGACCCGCTCATGGTCGTCGAGGGGCACATGCAGTACCTCTGGGACGAAACCGGCAAGCGGTACCTCGATGCCTTCGCCGGCATCGTCACCGTCTCGGTCGGCCACTGCCATCCGAAGCTGGTCGAGCGCGTCCGCGACCAGGTCGGTCTGCTGCAACATACGACAACGATCTATTTGCACCCGACGGTCGGGCAGTACGCGAAGAAGCTCGCCGACCACATGCCGGGCGATTTGAAAGTCACCTACTTCACCAACAGCGGCAGCGAAACGAACGATCTGGCGATTCTCACCGCCCGCGCCTGCACCGGCTGCTTCGACATCATCGCCTTGCGCAACGCCTATCACGGCGGCTCGCAATCGACCATGGCTCTCACCGCTCACAGCACCTGGAAGTACGCCACGCCGCATTCGTTCGGCGTGCACCACGGCATGCCCGGCTATTGCTACCGCTGTCCGCTGGGGCTGACGTATCCGAGCTGCGACGTGAAGTGCGCCCGCGACATCGGTGAGCTGATCAAGTTCACCACGCCGGGCAAAGTCGCGGCCTTCATCGCCGAGCCGATCATGGGCGTCGGCGGCGCCGTCACGCCCCCGCCGGAGTATTTCAAGATCGCGTACGAAGAAGTGCGAAAAGCCGGCGGGCTGTGCATCGCCGACGAAGTGCAGACGGGGTTCGGCCGAACCGGCACGCATTTCTGGGGCTTTCAGAACTGGGGCGTGATGCCGGACATGGTGTGCATGGCGAAGGGCATCGGCAACGGCACGGCGCTGGGCGCGGTGACGACGACGCCGACGATCGCCAAGGCGCTGACCGGCAAGTTGCACTTCAATACGTTCGGCGGCAACCCGGTGCAGGCGACGTATGGCATGGCGACGCTGGACATTATTGATGAAGAGGGGATTCAGGCGAATGCGCTGAAGGTCGGCGGCGAGTTGAAGGCGGGGCTGACCGCGCTGATGGACAAGCACAAGCTGATCGGCGAGGTGCGCGGCATGGGCCTGATGTTGGGGGTCGAGCTTGTGAAGGATCGCGTCAGCAAAGAGCCGGCCAAGGAGGAGACCGCGCAGTTGCTGGAGCTGGCCCGCGAGCGCGGCCTGCTGCTGGGCAAGGGCGGGTTCTACGGTAACGTGCTGCGGATCAAGCCGCCGATGTGCATCACCAGTGCCGACGCGGCGTACCTGGTGGCGGTGGTGGATGAGGCGCTGGGGGTGATTGAATCCCAAGTGAAGTAGCGAAGTCGATCAGGGTGCGACCGGCCCGCTCGCCGGTTGCGACGTCAGGGTGTTCAGCGCCTCCTGCATCGCCGGCAGAAGTAATATTGTCGCGAGCAGGCTGATTCCGTCGATGGCGGCGTGGGTGAGAATCGCGGGCCAAAGGTTTTTCAGCCGCGTCACAAGAATCGCCAGCACGAGACCGACCGCGCCGGTCTGCATCGCCCCTTCGAGACCTTGGCTCGGATAATGCGCGAGACCGAACAGGGCGGCGCTCACGATAATCGCGGCAATCTCGCTGCCGAAGATCGTTCGCAGCCGCGGCAGCAGAAACCCGCGAAAGAGAATCTCCTCGTACACGCCGACGAACAGCACGATCGGCGCGATCCATGACACATTTATGTCGCTCATGCGGTCGAGGAATACCGTTCGCTCGCCGGCCATTTCCAGGATGTTCCGTCCGGTCGCGAACAGCGTCGTGATCACGGCGGCGGCGCCGAGCGCGTAGCAGGCCGGCACGGCGGCGGCGGTCCAGCCGATCAGCCGGCGCGGAGCGATCCGCGTCAGGCCCAGATCGGCCGGCGTCTGATCGCGGAGTTTGAGCACGGCGCTGACTGCTCCGAGGCAGAAGAGTCCGTTGAGGGCGATGCCGACGTACAGCCCGCCTTGCGGGACGATGACGTGCAGGATCTCGTGCAGACCTGAAAGAATGGTGACGGTTTCGTAGAGCGTGACCATCGCGGCGACGGCGAGAATGTCCGTCAGCGCCGCGCGGCGCGACAGCATCAGCCGCGAAAAGCCGGTCGAAGCATCCGGCTGAACGGGATCGGCGGCGCCATCAACCGGCCGGGCGGTGAATGCGGCGCGCGGCACAGGGGACTCGTTGACGATCGGGCGTGCGACGGGGGCATGGGGCTTGTCGTTCGGGTCGTGCATGACATGGCCAACCCAGAGCGAGTAATAAGTGATTATGCGCCGACGAGCGCGGCGGTTGGCGCGGGGTTGAAGAACTCCGCCCCCGGCAGCGCGCCACGGAAGGTGTGGATCGTGCGGTTGGAAGCGGCCTGGGCCTCGCGAACGGCGGTTGCCAGCGCGCTGCGCGCGGTGTCGTCGGCCCGTTTGAGGACGACCACTTCGCCGCCGTGACCGCCGCCGGTGACCTTCGCGCCAAAAAGGCCGACGGCCGCGCCCTGCTTGCGAATGGCCGAGACGAGCCGGTCGGTTTCGACGCCGCCGATGCCGCATCGCTGGCTGTAGGACCAGTGCGAGGCGTACATCAGCCCGCCGGCCGCGGCAAGGGCTTCGCTCGAGTTCGTTCGCTTGGCGCGCGTGATGAGCGATGCGAAATCGTGGACGCGGCGGTTTTCGTAAATGTGATGCTCGGCGCGCGAGCGGACTTTGTAGGTATCGGCCGGCACGACGCAACCGTTGACGCCGCGCAGCTCGCCGAACTTCTCAAGGAAGGCGCGACCGGTCATTTTCGACGGCAGTCGATCTCGAAACCGCTCGACGTATTCGGTCGGGTCAATCGCGGCGAGCCGATGAGCCGGCGTGGCGACGCCGTCGGCGCGCTGCAATTCGGCGATGAGCAACTGGCTCATCGCGGTGCACGCGCGGGTTTCGATGAGCCGCTCGGGCGTGGTCGGGCGCGTCAGGAACGTGCGCGCGGCGGCAACGGCGATGCACGGCGGCAGCGGCAGCGGGTCCAGCTTGGGTTGCGGGTGAAACTGAATCTGCAACAGCGAGCCGTCGGCCGGACCGGCCAGCGCGGTCAGCGCGATGCGCTGCGCGGGAATGCCGGTGAGCGCCAGCACGGCGTCGGCGGCAAGCGCTGCCTTCTCCAACCGTTCGTGTGGCGCGGCCAACAGGCGGCAGAATGCGTCGATGACGGCGGTCGACAGCGCGGCGTGACGCCCCAGGTCCGCATCGGGCGGAAAATCGGTGAGCACCAGCGCGGCGAACCCGCCGGCCGGCCGGGCGAAACCGCCGTGGGCGATGGCGTGGCGAATGGCGAGCAGAACCGGCGCCGCCCATTCGGCGGATGCGTTTTGGGTGTCGGAGATGATCGCTTCGGGTGCGGTCGAAAGGAGGCCGTCGAGGGGGAGAACGAAGTCTCGCGGCGTGGCTTCGCCGCCCTCGGAGCAGAAGCGAACGGCGAGGTTCGGTTCGGCGGTGGCCCACAGGGCGACGGTGAAGGAGACGCCGGCAGTCGAGGTAATAACTAGCGAGCCGCTGTCTTCGCCGATGCCGCCCATGACGTCGATCACGCCAGGGGCCTTGGTGATGGCAGGTTCGCCCGTAGCGGGCCTTTGGGCCAAGGCGGATTTGAGAAGCGAGGCCAGTCGATCCGTCGATTGGGTCTGATCGCTCATGAGGTTATCACCATCCATTACGACAAATATCTGTATGCCGGCGCGGGCGAACCACAGGACTACTGGCCCAGCACCTCGCGCAGCACGTGTTCACTGACGTAGATCGGCGTCGGCTCGGGGGCGGCGGCCACGCCCAGGGCCAGGGCGTCCGACGGACGGGAATCCACTTCGATGATCTCTCCGTTCGACCGGATGACCAGCTTTGCGTAGAACGTGTGATTCTTCAAGTCGTTGATGATGATCTTCTCCAGCTCGCCGCCCATGCGCTCGATGACGTCGGCGAGCAGGTCGTGCGTCATCGGTCGCGCCTTCTTGAGACCCTTGAGCCGCCGATCGATGGCGTAGGCTTCGTTGTCGCCGATGACGATGGGGAACTCGCGCTCCCCGTCGCGCTCGCGGAGAAAGATCACCTGTTGATCGCTGGTGTCCTGAATCACGATTCGGGACAGGTCCATGCGGACGTCCATCCAACGCCTCCAAGATTCGACAGCGCGGAAGGGTATAGCGCGGGCGCGCGGCTGACAATGGGCTGTGAATTGTCGCGGGAAATCGTGCGGCGACAAGGAGTAAGGCACGGTGATTCCGATCCCATAATCCGCAGGCATCGTCCAACGAGCCGCACGATTCAAAGAGCCGCGGGCTTCAGCCCGCGCGGCCGTTGGATCGGGATCGCCGCGTTCACTCGCCGCGTCGGGCGCGCGCGCGGGCTGAAGCCCGCGGCTCGTTGATCGTCAAATGCGCCGCGTTCACTCGCCGCGTCGGCGCGCGCGGGCTGAAGCCCGCGGCTCGTTGATCGTCAAATGCGCGCGCGTTCACTCGCCGCGTCGGCGCCGCGCGGGCTGAAGCCCGCGGCTCGTTCGTTGCCCGCGGCTCGTTGAATTCCTCGCTAGCTGCCCAATTCCTTGAGATGTTCCTCCAGTGCGAAGATCTGGGCGCCCAGCTCCGTCATGCGCTGACGGGCCTGCTCGACGACCTCGGGCTTGGCGTTCCGCACAAAGTCGACGCTGGCCAGTTTGCCCGCGTCGCGCGCCATGGACTTCTTCAACTCCGCCAGCCTTGCTTCGTCGGTCTTGCGAACCTCCGCGAGATCGATCAGGTCCGCCACCGGCGCGTACACCTGCAAGGCCCCCATCACGCGGCCCATCGCGCCGCGCGGCTTCGGTGCGTCCGGTGCGGCTGTGAGCGTGTCGCACCCGGCCAGCGGCAGGATGAACGCGCGATAGGTTTCGATCAGTTTGCAGGTTGCCGCGTCGGCTCGAATCGCAATTGCAGGCAACGTGCGCATCGAAGGTTGCTTCGCCTTGCCACGGTAATCGTTCACCGACGCGCGAATGTCCCGTGCGCTGCGGATGATGTTGTGGAGGACTTCCATCTCGCGCTCGACCGATTCGTCGCGCAGCGCCAGATCCACCGTTGGCCATGCGGCGGCGATCAGGTCGGGTTGGGTCGCTGCGACGTCGGCGATCTCGCGCAGCCCGCGGCACGGAGCGACGGCGTTCAGCTCCTGCCACACGGCTTCGGTCACATACGGCACAACGGGGTGCAACAGCCGAAGCAACTGGTCGAGAGGCAAAGGCGAGAATCTGCTGGGCCTCGCCGCGCGCGTTGTCCAACGAGCCGCACGATTCTAAAGAGCCGCGGGCTTCAGCCCGCGCGGCCGTTGGATCGGGATCGCCGCGTTCACTCGCCGCGTCGGCGCCGCGCGGGCAGAAGCCCGCGGCTCGTTGGGGGTTCGCGGCTCGTGGAACGACGCATGATGCTTCACCGCGCGAATCGCCGCCCTGGAGCCGCGATTTGGTCATCTCAATGTACCAACTGCAATACTCGTCCCACATGAAGCGATACAGCGTGCCGACCGCGTCGGCGAAACGATAGCGCGTCAGCGCCTCGTCGACCGCCTGCTGCGCCGTGGTGAGCCGCGAGAGAATCCAGCGATCCTCCAATCGCAGCGACATCGGATCAAGCGGGCGCGGGTCGTAGCCGTCGAGATTTCGCAGCACGTAGCCCGTTGCCGCCTGCCAGAGCTTGTTGCAGAAGTTGCGGCCTTTCTCGAACTTCTCGCTGATGTTGATCTCGCGCCCGTCGGGCAGTTTCTTCTTCTGCACCGGCATGCGGATGTCCTGCGTCTCGGTGGCCAGCTCGGCCAGCGTGAAGCGCAGGGCGTCGGCGCCGTATTCGTCGATGATGTCGACGGGGTCCACGCCGTTGCCGAGAGATTTAGACATTTTGCGGCCTTGGCCGTCCTGAATGACGGGGTGGATGACCACGTCGCGAAAGGGGACTTTGCCGGTGTTGTACAGTCCGGTGATGACCATGCGGGCCACCCAGAGCGTGATGATCTCCCGCGCGGTGGAAAGCACCGACGTGGGGTAGTAGTAGTCGATGAGTGCCAAAGAGCCGCCGGTGTTCTCCAAAGAGCCGCGCGAATCCAACGAGCCGCGGGCTTCAGCCCGCGCGGCCGTTGGATCGGGATCGCCGCGTTCACTCGCCGCATCGGCGCCGCGCGGGCTGAAGCCCGCGGCTCGTTGGGGTTTGCGGCTCGTTGGTCGTCTCCGTGCGACGACGTTCCCGCGGGCCAGCCCATCGTCGAGTGCGGCCACAACGCCGAACTGAACCACGTGTCCAGCACGTCAGGGTCTTCAATGAAGCTAAAATTAGTCAGTAACGCTCTGTCATCTCCTGTCGGCTCCTTGCGCAGGCAGACATAGCACGCACGAAACATCGGTGAACCGTCCGGCCTGAATTCCTCTTCATACCATTTGATGTCGTAGTCACATGAGAGTTTCTCAAGTTCGTCAATCTGCAATTTCGACACGACCACCGCTACCGAGCCTATGGCGGGGTATTTCTCGACGCCGCGCCATACCGGAATCCGGTGCCCCCACCAGAGTTGTCGGCTGATGCACCAGTCGCGCTTGGCGCTGAGCCAGTCGGTGTAGGTTTTCTCATACCGCCGCGGGAAAATATGCACCTTGTCGCAATTCGCGCGAGCGGCCGGATCATCGTAGTGCGCGTCATTCTTGCAAATCGCGTCGATGGCCATCTGCGCCAATCCGGGAAACAACGACGGAGATTCTCCATCGTAATGAGCCGCGGGCTTCAGCCCGCGCGGCTGATCGAATGCGCGTGAATCGTCCGCTCCTGAATTAGGGCGCGCGCGGGCTGAAGCCCGCGGCTCCTTGGTGCCATCGATTGCTTGTGCAATCGGCTCCTTGGCGGCGCGTTCCATGTATTCGCGCAGGAACGGCGTCTGGACGCGCGATGCTTCCTCCGCCGTCAGATCGCCCATCTTCACGAACCACTGATCGCTCAAATAAGGCTCGATCGGCTGATTGCTCCGGTCGCTGTGCGCCAGATCAATCTGCCGATCTTCAACCTTCTCCACGAGATTGTGCACCTGCCCGGTTTTTGGATCGGTCCAGTTCTGCAAATCCTCCACGATCCGTCTCCGCGCGTCGGCGAACTTCTGGCCTGCGTACTTGCCGCCGTGTTCATTCACCTTTCCGTCGGCCGTCATGATGTTGATGATCGCCAGCCGCCGCGCGGCGTCAGCATTCTGCTGCGACCGCTCCCACACGGCGTAGTCGTTCGCATCGTGCCCCGGCGTGATCTTCACGCAGCCGCTGCCCAGCGTCGGATCGGCCCACTCGTCGCAGATCAGCGGAATCTCGCGATTCACCAACGGCAGCAGGATCATTCGCCCTGCCTTCGCCATGTCACGCAGCGTCAGCAGCGTCGGAAGCAGCGTGCGCTTGCGCTCGGCGATGTCCGCCAGCTTCGCCTCGATCTCCGGCCGCTCTTTGGCGCTCGCCTCGCGCAGCTTCACCTGCAACTGCGTCTCGGCGACTTCCATCGCCGCGTCGGGTTCGGGATGCACCGCGACGGCCGTATCGCCCAGCATCGTTTCGGGGCGCGTGGTGGCGATGTGGACGAACTGCGGCTCATCCACCGGCGGGGACGCCGGTGCCACATTATTTGAGACCGGGATGATCGGATACTTGAAATGATAGAAATGCCCCTTCACCGTCTCGTGATAAACCTCGTCATCGGCGACGGCGGTCTGCAACTGCGTGTCCCAGTTCACCAGGCGCTTGCCGCGATAGATGAGGCCGTCGCGGAAGAGTTTGAAGAACGTCTCGCGCACGGCGGCGGCGCAGCCTTCGTCCAGCGTGAACCGCTCGCGCTGGTAGTCGCAGGAGCAGCCCATGAGCTTGAGCTGCTCGACAATACGACTGCCGTATTTTTTCTTCCATTCCCATATCCGGCGGACCATCTCCTCGCGGCCGAGGTCGTGTCGGCTCTTGCCTTCCTCTTTGCGGATTGTTTTTTCGACGGTCGCCTGCGTGGCGATGCCGGCGTGATCGGTGCCGACGAGCCAGAAGGTGTTGTCGCCGGCCATGCGGTGACGTCGGATGAGAATGTCCTGCAACGTGTTGTTCAGCGCGTGACCCAGGTGCAAAGCACCGGTGACGTTGGGTGGTGGGATCACCATGCTGAAGCGGCGTTCCGGTCCGCGAGCGTCAGGGGTCGGGTGAAAGTGGCCGCCATCGAACCAGCGCTGAAAGATGCGCGCTTCGACGGCGGCGGAGTCGTAGGCTTTGGAGTCGGATTTGGCCATGAATTTAGAGTTACTCTAACGCGAGTCATCCTGTTCAGAACGCGACATTATCCGGTTCGTGGAAGCAGATCGCAAGCGGGGTAACGCGTCGCGGGTGACAGGCCTGTGCGGTACCGAAGCTTCGAACGTGTTCCTCGGTTGCGATCTGACGCAGCGAGGCCGGAAGCGACCGGTTCGTTGCACGGGAGCGGATGGGAATCGAACCCACCCGGCGCTGCGATGCAGCGCCGCAACGGCTTTGAAGGCCGCGAGGGCCACCAGGCACCCGGACGCTCCCCAGAGAAGGATCCTGCGCGCACGGCGTATCGCGAAATGGGCGCAGGGAACACACCGTTCGCACATCGCGATGCTTAATTCGCTATTTTGCTTTATCCTCCCGCCGGGCCGGCCGAGGCGCCCGGTTCGGTCATCGCACGCGGATCGAGCAGTTTGTTCAACTGGTCAGCCGGCAGCACGTTCTGCTCCAGCGCCACCTGCCGCACGGTCTTGCCGGTCTCGTAGGCCTTTTTAGCGAGTGCCGCCGCGTTGTCATAACCGATCACCGGCGCGAGCGACGTGCACATCGCAAGGCTCTGCTCCACGAGTTGCTCGGCGCGCTGCTGATCGGCCTCCAGTCCGGCGATGCAGCGATCGGTGAACACGCGCACGGCGTTGGACAGGATGCGCGTCGCTTCGAGAAAATTGTGCGCCATCACCGGCATGCCCACGTGCAGGTCGAAGTTGCCCAGCGTCGCCGCCGCGTGCGTCACCGCCGCATCCGACCCGATCGCGTGCGAACAGGCCTGCATCAGCATCTCGCACATCACGGGGTTGACCTTGCCCGGCATGATGCTGCTGCCCGGTTGCGTGGCGGGGAGCTTCAACTCGCCGATGCCGCAGCGCGGCCCGCTGCCGAGAAAGCGAATGTCGTTGGCAATCTTGCCGAGGCTGATTGCGACCGTCTTCAGCAGGCCCGACGCTTCGACGAAACCGTCCTTCGCGTGTTGCGCCTCGAAGTGATTCGCCGCTTCCACGAAATCGATGCCGGTCTTGCTCGCCAGCCGCTCGGCGACGGCCGCCCCGAACCCCTTCGGCGTGTTGATGCCGGTGCCGACGGCCGTACCGCCGATCGGCAGCTCGCGCAGGGCGCGAATGGCCTTCTGGCATCGCATCGCGCCGAGGCGTGCCTGCGCCGCGTAGCCGGAGAATTCCTGGCCGAGCCGGATCGGGGTGGCGTCTTGCAGGTGGGTGCGGCCGATCTTGACGATGTTGTCCCAGGCGCGGGCCTTCTCATCCAGAGCGTCGGCGAGATGTTCCAGTGCGGGGATGAAATCGTTTCGCAGTGTTTCGCAGGCGGCGACGTGCATGGCGGTCGGGATGACGTCGTTGGAGCTTTGTGACTGGTTGACGTGGTCGTTCGGGTGAATCTTCGCGCCGGCGACGAGCTGCATCGCGCGATGGGCGATGACCTCGTTGGCGTTCATGTTGGTGCTGGTGGCCGAACCGGTCTGGAAGATGTCGATGACGAAGTGGCGATCGAGCTTGCCGTCGATGACTTCCTGCGCGGCCTTGATGATGGCCTCGCACTTGTCCTTGGGGACCGTGCCGAACAGGGCATTGGCCTCGGCGGCGGCGAGCTTGATGAGTCCCAGCGCGCGGATGTAGGGCCGGGTGAAGACGTATCCGGAGATGGGGAAGTTCTCGACGGCGCGCTGGGTGGACGCGCCGTAAAGGGCGTCAGCGGGCACCTGCATCGTGCCCATGGAGTCTTTCTCGGTGCGGAATTCGGCGGCCATGGTGCTCGCTCCTGGTGTGGTTTTATTGCGCGACACGGCGCGTATCACGGGGATCGTAGCGGCGCGGCGGGGGGAGCGGCAAATACGGGTGTGAGAAGCGCGAATGGTGATCGAGACGATGGCGCCGACTGCGCGTGCGATCGAAACCCCGCAGGGACGGCCTTGGAGTACGTGTGCAATCGAGTGTCAGACCTGCGCCGCCGGTATCTCTCGTACTTCGCACTTCGGCATGTTCAATGCATGGCCTTGCTGATCGTGAAGATCGGCAGGAGCAGCGCCAGGACGAGTCCGCCGACGACGACTCCGAGGAACATGATGATGGCGGGTTCGAGCAGGCCGGTAAGGGTCTTGATGGCGATGTTCAGCTCGGCCTCGCAGAAGTTGGCGACGCGTTCCATGACGGCGCCGAGCTGTCCGCCGCGCTCGCCGGCGCCGAGCATCTTGTTGATGGCCTTGGGGATGTCGCGTTGATCGCCCAGGGCGTCGGTGAGTTGCTGGCCGGTTTCCAGGCGGGAATAGACCGTGCGCCACATCGTTTCGTAGTGGCGGCTGCCGCAAGACCTGGCGGTCAGCTCGATGCCTTCGAGCATCGAGACGCCGGATTGCAGCATGGTGCCGAGCGTGCGCAGGCTGCGCGTGAGGTAGGTCTTGTGGAACATCGGCCCGACAAGCGGGAGTTTTAATCGCAGCGTCTCGAACGCCGCGCCGCCGCCGGGCGTGCGGAGGTAAAGGAACGCGCTCACGCCCGCCGCGATGACGGCACCGAGCAGATATAAGCCGTAGGCCGTGACGAAGTCGCTAAGCGAAAGCAGCGCGCGTGTGATGAAGGGCAGCTTGTCTTCTCGCCCGGCGTAAATGGCGGTGAACTTGGGCAGGACGAACGTCACCATGAACACCGTGACGCCGATGGCGAAGGTGAACATCACGAGGGGGTAAGTGATGGCGCCCTTGAGTTTTTTCTTCATGTCGCGCTGGTTTTCGAGGTGCGTCGCCATGCGGCGGAGCATCTGCGCCATCATGCCCGACGCCTCGGATGCCTTGATGAGGCTGACGTAGAGCGCGCCGAAGACTTTCGGGTGTTCGGCCAGGGCGGCGGAGAACTCGCTGCCGCCGCGGACGGATTCGATCACGGCGGCCAGAGCGCGGGCGAAACGGGGCGAGTTGCCCTCGTGCTCGCAGGCTTCGAGGGCGTCGGCCAGTGAGACGCCAGTCTCAACCATGACCGCGAGCTGATTGGTGAAGAAGATCACGTCGTCGGGCTTGAATTTGTTGCCTGCGACGAGCGGGCGAGGACCGGCGGCGGTTGGCCTGGGACCGGACGACTTCACGATGGACACCGGTGTCTTGATTTTGGATGCGGTCGCCGGGCGGAGCGTATCCATCGCCGGGGCAGCGTTACCGGCAGGTTCGGCCGTCGGTCGAGACAGCTTGTGGGCCGGTCCGAGCTGAATCTTCACGACAAATTTGCCGTCCGCGCGAATCAGGCGCGCGGCATCCGTCTGCGAGGCGGCGTTGATCTCGCCGGTGACGCTTCGGCCGGCGGAGTCGCGGGCGGTGTAGGTAAAGGTGGCCATGCATGCATCCTGAATGTGGCAAGGTGAAAGGTATCCGGGTTGCGCGGGTGCAGCCGAGCCGGCGTCAGCCGTTCTGCCATCTCAAGGCTTCATTCTCCATTCGTCTCATGGTTCATCCCCAGCAACTTTTCCAATCGCACCACGTCGGTTGTCGTCGCGAGGGCCTCCTGGGCGCGAACGCGACCGCTGCGCACGAGTTCCACCAGCGCCTGTTCCAGTGTGTTCATGCCTTGCCGTCGTCCCGTTTCGATCATCGAGTAGATCAGGTGCGCTTCGTTTTCGCGGATGGCGCGGCGGATCGCCGTCGTCCCGATGAGAATTTCGCACGCCGGGACGAGTGCATCGTTCAGCACATCCTTGACCAGTCGCTGGCATACAATCGCGCGAATCGTCGCGGCAAGCTGCACGCGGACCTGTGCCTGTTGCGCCGCGGGAAACACGTCGATGATCCGCGCAATGGTCTGCGCGGCCGTCGCGGTGTGAAGACTGGCCATGACGAGGTGACCGGTTTCAGCGGCGGTCAGCGCGGTGGAGATGGTCTCCAGATCGCGCATTTCGCCGATGAGAATCACGTCGGGCCGCTGGCGGAGGGCGTGGCGCAGGGCCGAGGCGAAGGTCGGGCTGTCGTCGCCGATTTCGCGCTGCTCGATGATGGCCGCGTCGTGTGCGAATTCGAATTCCATCGGGTCTTCGATGGTGATGACGTGGGCGGCGCGCGAACGGTTGATGTGGTTGACCAACGAGGCCAGCGTCGTGCTCTTGCCCTGGCCGGTGCCGCCGGTGACGAGAATCAGGCCATGGGGATAATCGGCGAACGACAGGACGTGTTCGGGGAGGTTGAGGGACTCAAAGGGCGGCACGACGGAGGGTATCGCGCGGAGGGCGGCGGCGAGCGACCCGCGCTGGTAATGAATGTTGACGCGTTGTCGGGACAGCCCCGGGAGTGAAAGACCCAGATCCAGATCGCGCGTCTGTTCGAGGCGGTCGCGCTGTTCGTCGTTTAGCACCGGCAGCAGGATCTCCGCGATGCGCGCACCGGTGAGCGGCGCGTCGCCGAGCGGCAGCCACTGCCCTTGGCGATGGATCGTTGGCGGCGCGCCGGCCACGAGGATGAGATCGCTGGCGCCTCGCCGCGCCGCTGCGGCGAGAAGCTCGGCAAGCCCTGCAGAATGAAGCGTTGAGAATGGAGCGCACTCGGTTCGGGCGATGGCCGCTTTGGAGCCGCGGCCGATCCTGTCTTCCATGCTCCATTCTTCATTTCCGTCATGCTGCGCACACACGATGCACCTCTTCGATTGTTGTGATTCCGGATTTCGCCTTGGCCATGCCGTCGGTGAAGAGCGTG
This sequence comes from Planctomycetia bacterium, assembly GCA_015200345.1. NCBI lineage: Bacteria > Pseudomonadati > Planctomycetota > Planctomycetia > Planctomycetia bacterium. The sequence continues at coordinate 2,419,994 of CP054187.1, forward strand.
GTCATGGTGCTGTGGAGGGCGAGTTTGCGCAGCTCCTGGAGCGGCATTTCGTCGGAGATGGCCTGTCGGACGGCGTCATCGGGGATGAACAATTCGTAAATACCGATGCGACCGAGGTAGCCCGTGCCGTGGCACTTGGCGCAGCCCTTGCCTTTGTACAGGACTTCGGCGGTGAGGCCGGCTTTGTCCAGCGCGAGCATCTGGCCCGGCGTCGGCTTGGCGGCAACTTTGCAATGGGGACAGATTTTTCGGATCAGGCGCTGCGCAAGTACGGCGTCGACGGCGGCGGCGATGAGGTACGACTCGACGCCGATGTTGTGCAGGCGCGTGACGGCGGACACGGCGTCGTTGGTATGAAGCGTTGTGAGAACCATGTGGCCGGTGAGGGCGGCCTGAACGGCGGTTCGAGCGGTGTCCTCGTCGCGGACTTCTCCGACCATGATGACGTCGGGGTCTTGTCGGAGGAGGGCGCGGAGAACGGTGGCGAATTTCAGTCCGATCTTTTCGTTGACCTGGAACTGGTTGACGCGTCGCAGGTTGTACTCGATGGGGTCCTCGACGGTGCAGACGTTGCGTTGGGGAGAGTTGATTTCCTGGAGCGCCGCGTAAAGCGTCGTGCTTTTGCCGCTGCCGGTCGGGCCGGTGACCAGCACCAACCCGTGCGGATGGGCGAGCTGCGCGCGAAAGGCCTTGAGCATGTCGATGGAGAATCCGAGCGTCTCCAGATTGATCATCGCCTTCGCGTTGTCGATGATGCGAATGACGACTTTTTCGCCGTACATGTTCGGCAGCGTTGAGACGCGCAGATCGATCGGGCGGCCTTCCATGAGGACGTGAATGCCGCCGTCCTGGGGAAGCCGGCGCTCGGCAATGTCCAGTCCGGCCATGATCTTGATGCGTGAGACGACGGGGGCCATGAGCTGGTGAGGCGGGGTGAGCTTTTCGTAGAGCACGCCGTCCACGCGGTTTCGGATTCGCAGGCAGTTTTCGTCGGGTTCGATGTGAATGTCGCTCGCGCCTTCCTTCACGGCGGAGTACACGAGAAAGTTCACCAGCTTGATGACCGGCGAGTCGCCGGCCATGCCTTCGAGGTTGGTGATGTCATCGACTTTCGTCTCAATCAGCTCGAACGCGTCAGTCGAGACGTCCTCGATGATGTCGTCGATGACGAAGACGTTGGCGGCCTTGACGTACTGGCCGAGGATCGCCTGGATGTCGGCGTTGGACACGGCGACCACCTGCACCTGGCACGTCGTCATGCGTCCGAGTTCCTCAACGAGGAAGACGTTGGACGGCTCGCTCATAGCGACGGTCAGCACGCCGTGGACCTTGAAAAGCGGCAGGACGGAGTGCTTTTCGAGGAACTCGCGCGGGACGAGGTCGATGACCTTTGGATCCGCCAGGCGCGGGGTCAGCTTGGCATAGGGTACGCCGTATGCCTCGGCCAGCGCTTCGACCACCTGGTCCTCGGTCGCGTAGCCCAGCTCGATGAACAGTTCGCCGAGCAATTGGCGATGATCGCGCTGCTTCTGTTCCTCGATGGCGCGGTCGATCTGCTCCTGGGTGAGGATTCCCCGCGCGAGCAGGATCTGCCCCAGGTGTCGGCGGTTTCGCGTCTGCGTCGTGGCGGCGTTCATTGCATTTCCATCAGTTCCCGGTTGCGTTCATCGCTGACGTCGAGTCGGCATTCCCGCGCTCTGCGCTCACTGGAAGCTTTTGACGGCGGATTCGAGGTCCGCGAATCGCTCGAAGCGCCGCGCCAAGCGCGTGATCTCCAGGATTTTGTCACACGTGCTGCTCAACGCGCAGAACTTCACCGCACCCAGGTGCTCCTCGCACTCATTCTGGAGCCCGACGAGCGCTTCCAGCGCGGCGCTGTCCAGCCCCGTCATCGTGGAGCCGTCAATCACCACCTGGTAACCGGATTCGGCCATGCACTTGCGCGCCTGCGAAGTAAATGGCTCGACTTCGTCCCCGATCAGCTCGTCCTTCACGGTGATGATCGAAACGTTGCCGTATTTGCTGACGGTCGAAGGCATGCGCGTTACTCCTTCCCGCGCGGCGAATCCACTGCGTGGGTTCCCATCGCCGGCGTGTCACGGTGAGCGGATGGTCGCTTCGCCTGGGCCCAGCAAACGGCATCGCGCGGCGGGGCGACGCCCAGGTGTCCGGTCATCGCTTTCAACGCACCGCTCTGGCCAAATGCCGGATCGAACCCGGCGAACTTGCGCGTCTGCACGAACACATCTTCGAGATCCAGACGGATGAAAACCTCGGCCAGGTGCGGGTCAAACTGCGTTCCCGCGCAGCGCCGGATCTCCGCGATGGCGGCTTTCACCGGAAGGGCCGAGCGATACGTACGATTGGTCGTCATCGCGTCGAAGCAGTCCGCCAGGCAGATGATCCGGCCCAGCAGGGGGATCTCTTCCCCGACCAGCCCGCCGGGATAGCCTCGCCCGTCCATGCGCTCGTGGTGATGCAGCACGCCGGGGATCAGGTCGTGAATCTGCCGCACGTGTTCGACGATGTGCGCGCCGATCTGCGGATGGCGCTTGAGCACCGTGAACTCTTCATCCGTCAATTTTCCGGGCTTGGTCAGAATCGCATCCGGCACGCCGATCTTCCCCACGTCGTGCAGCAGGCCGGCGAGATAGATGCGGTCGCAGGCATAGGCGGACAACCCGGCCGCCTGCGCGAGGCACCGGCTGATGTACGCGACGCGCTCGGAGTGGCCGCAGGTGTACGGATCCTTGGCGTCCACGCTGTTCACCAGCGAGTGCAACATGCCCATGAAGAGGTCGGCGAGGTCGTCATACAGGCGCTGATTCTCAAGAAACGACGCGATGCGATCGGCCACGGCGCGAAGCAGTTGCACGTCGATGGACGTGAAGTCGCCGCCGTCGCGGCAGTCAATCGCCATCATCGCACCGAGAAATCGGCCGCCCTGGCGGAGCGGCATCGCGACGATGTGCTCGGCGTGCCCGTGCGCGAACTGCACTTCCCCGCGGCTCTTCACATTGTTGAGCAGGACGTGCCCGACCGCGCGGGCGGATTCGCCCCCTGCGAGTTCGGCGAGCCGGTCGAGGACGTTGTCAGGGAGATTACGCATGCCGACGCGCACGATGCGCTCTTCAGCGGGCGCGGCGGGAGCGCCCGGTCGCAGGTCCTGCGGCGTCAGCACGAAGGCGAGCGAGGCGGCGCGCGAGACCTCCAGAATCTGCGGCCCGACGCGTCCGAGAAGCAGAATCGGATTCTGCGGCAGCGCCATTTCCTCGCTGATGTGATAGACGAGGTTCAGTTCCTCGTAGGTGGATTCGAGATTGCCGGTGAGCGATTGAATCGCGGCGCGTTGTTCGTCCAGCTCGCAGATGCGCGCGACCTCGGTGCGCAGCAAGTGAGCGAAATGTTTGACGGCTGTGGCATCGCGCGCGGGGATATCCTGCGCGAGGTGGCGCACCGCTTGCTGATCGAGCTGAACCTGTTGGCAAACCCGGGCCAGCGCTTCGTCGCTGCCTTGGCAGCGGGCCAGCCCGATGACGACGCCGATGATCTTCCGCGATAGACGAACCGGTGCGTGAATGACCTGCACCACGCCGGGAAACGGCTCATACGCGTGCTGCGTCGTCGTGAGCCGATCGCGCGCCGCATGGCCGAGCCGCAGCATCGACTCCGGTGTTCCCATCAGGTGCTTCCAGAAGCCGGTCGGGTGCTCGGGGTGATCGGTGCAACGCCCCTCGACGTCGAACTGCCACAGCGGGATGCCCACGGCCTGCCACGCGTTGCACAATTCGCGAAAGCGCTCCGCGGCCAGGGGGTGTTCCACCACCGGCGTCGGCAGTCGCCCAATGTGCTCGGGCGAATGGAGGGGTCCGGATTCCGTTTGCATCGAACGCGCTCCTCAACGGTTAGCGGGCGCCGGCCGCCGCGCCCTCGAGCAGCTCGCGCGCGATGGCCAACACCTCGCGCGGGCTGAAAGGCTTCGGCAATACCTTGCGGATGTTCGTATGGGTCAGGTCTTCATCGACGATCGAGAAGCCTCGCGCGCTAAGCATGACCGCCGGGATATCGCGCGTCGCCGGATCGGCACGAAGTCGGGCGCACAGCTCAAGCCCGCTCAAGCTGGGCATCTGGTAGTCGGTAAAGATCAGGTCCGGGTGTGCCTCGCGGGCAAGTTCCAGTCCTTCCTGCCCGTCGGCCGCAGTGAGCACTTCAAATCCCGCGCCGCGCAGCTTGGCGGCCACCACGTGCACAATGTGCGGCTCGTCGTCGCATACCAGAATCTTCGCTGCCATGTCAGATCCCCCAAAACGTCGTCGGCCGCCGAATCGGCCGGTCATGCTGTATTCATGTCACTTTGTTGAGCGTGATCGCAAAGGTACTGCCCTTGCCGACTTCGCTGCGGAGTGAGACTTTTCCTTCGTGGACCACTTCGACGATGTTCTTGACCAGGTTCAGGCCCAGCCCCGTGCCCTTGGCCATGTGCTTGTTCGCCTCGACGCGGTAGAACTTTTCAAACATGTGCGGGAGGTCCTCCGCGGGAATGCCCACGCCCGTGTCCGACACTTCGATCCGCAGGGCGTTCTGCTCTTCCAGCGTGATCATCCGTACCGTGACCTCACCGCCCTCGGGGGTGTACTTGATCGCGTTGCTCGCGAGATTGAGCACCGCCTGGTACAGCAGATCGCGATCCGCCATCACCCGGTCCACCACCGGCGCCAGGTCCGCCAGCAACGCGATGTTCTTCTCCTCGGCCTGCGGCTTCAGGCTGTCCGCCACTTCCTTCACGATGATCGAGACCGCCACCGGTTCCTTGTTGATGCGAACGGTGCCCGCCTCGATCCGGCTGATGTTCAGCATGTTGTCGATCAGGCGGCCGAGCCGGTCCGCCGACGTCTGAATGATGCCGTAGTACTCGGCGCGGGTTTTTTCGTCCGTTGCTTCGCCGTCCACGAGCATCTCGGTGTAGGCGCGAATGGACGAGAGCGGCGTGCGCAATTCGTGGGACACGTGCGCGACAAACTCGCTCTTGGCCTTGGCCGCCAATCGATCACACGTGACGTCGCGGAACAGCACCACCAATCCATGGGCACTGGATTGGGCCGATGTTCCGTCGGCGGTCGCCGAATCGGGCAGCGGCGCCATCGACAAGGCAAAGGCCCGATCGCCGAAGTCCAGCTCCACGCGACGCCGTGCGGCGCGAGCGTCGGCCTGGCAGGCTTGTCGGACCACGTCGATCAGCTTCGCATTGGACACGACTTGGTCCAACGGTTGTCGAATAGCGTCGTTTGTCGTGATCTCCAGCAGCTCCGCCGCAACCTGATTCACGAACACGATCCGTTCAAAACGGTCCACGACGAGAAGCGGCTCGGCCATGCCGTGCAGGATGGCTTCCAGGTTCCGGCGCTGCGCCGAATGAAGCGACGCCTCCAGTTGCAGTCGCCGCTGCTCCTGCACCAGTTCATTCACGCGCTGCTCAATGTTCGTGGCGTGAGCCTCGATGCTGGTCCAAAGCGATTCGGCATCGCCGCCTGGCGCGATTCCCAGGCGTTGCGCGAGCGCCTGGCGCATCGCTTCGCGCGAGCCGTCGCGGCCGTCACCTGCCGCGGAGCGTCCGATCAACAAAATCGTCATGGCTGCCGCGGCGAAGAGCGTCACCACGAAGCCGTTCCAGCGCGCCAGACCCAGATCCGACGGCGCGACTGCCGTGGCAATGCAAATCCAGATCGCGATCAGGCCGATCGGCAGAGCCGACCAGCGCGGGTCAAGATTGAGACGCGACTGAAACGAGGTGACGAATTTGAGTACGCGCGAGCGCAGGCGCGGCGCGGCCGAGCGCGCGGACGTGTCGTCTGCGAAGGAGGACGGCGCAGCGGCGGACGATGCATCGTCATCGTCATCCAGAAACGCCCACGGTTTGGGATGGGTTGCCATCAGGGCGTTACTCCGGTTTCCGTGCAAGGCTCCGCGTCGTTCGCCAGCGCGGCGGTCGAAACGGACGCGGCGGTCGGCGCGACCCCGACTCGTTCGTTCAAACGCTGGAGCAGTCTTTGCGGCGCGGCGGCATCAGGATTGGCGGCCAGCGCGGCGAGGTAGGCTTCGCGCGCTTCGTTGGTCTGGCCGGTTCGTTCGTGCGTTTGGCCCTTCAGGCAGAGCGGCGCGACGGGATCGGCTCCCAGGCGCAGCGCGTGATCGATCTCCGCCAGGGCTTCATCCGGGCGATTGCGACGCATCGCAAGATAGGCGCACAGCAGACGCACATCGGCGGAATCGGCCGCGAGGCGGCGCGCGCGATCGGCATACGCGACGGCCTCATCGAGGCGGCTGGTCGCCAGCGAAGCGCGTGCAGCCAGCAGAAGCGCCACGGCGTCGGCATCGGTCTCCTTGGTGAGCGGGGCGACGGCCTCCAGCGCCGCAGCCGGCTTGTTGCAGGCGAGGCAGGCCTCGGCGAGCAGATAGCGTGCGCTGGCTGGTGCATCCGCCTTTGCCACCATTGGGTGAAGCACGTCGAAGGCTTCGTCCCAGGCGCCGGCCCAGACAAACGTCTCCGCCGCAAAGGAGGCGAGCAGTGCGTCATCGCGCGCCAGGAGCAGCGCCTCGCGGAGGTATTGGACCGCCGGCGCCTTCAATCCGAGTTGCCGCGCCGCCCGCGCCGCCAGGACGCGCAACGGAACGTTGTCGTCAAAATCATTCAGGCGCGATTCAATCAGCGCCAGGGCGTCTCCCGGGCGACCGATCGCCGAGAGCGTCTCCGCCCAGGCCAGTAAATACGCCGCGTTGTTTGACGAGGCTGTGGCCGCCGCTTCGTATGCTGCCAGGGCCGCATTCAGATCGCCGTACCGCTGTGCTACAACTCCGCCATAATACTGCACTTCGCCGTCCGTCGGCGCAAGCTGCTGCGCCATCACGATCGCCGAGCGCGCGTCCGCCATGCGGCCCTGTTCCAGCCGCAGACGCGTCGCCAGCACATAGGCCCGTGCATCCTGCGGCGAAGTCGAGAGCACCGTTTCGAGTATCTTCTGCGCCTCGTCCAGGCGGCCCGCGTCGAGTTGCTGCCGGACAATCTGAAGCTTCACGTCCCCGCGCACGGCGTTCCAGTTCTGCTTGGCTTCGGCCTTCTGGTCCTGCGTCATGTGCATGCCGAACGGCGTCTTCTCAAAATCGCCGCAACCGCTGGTTGCGACAATTGTCAGCCAGGCCAGCGCCATCAAAGTGACTCGACAGGCCGGTACCGGTTCGCGGCGGCAGGCAGGGTAACGAGAGGGGGCGTTTCGGCGATTCATGCTCCGATCTCCTCCTTCGACTCAAGCTCGACGTCTGCATTCGTGTCGCCTTTCGCCGCCGCCTCGTCGGCGTCCGATTCGTCTTCCACGCCCGTCGGGCCTTCAAACCCTTCCGGCATGGCGAACGGCAGCGCAGGGCGGCCGAACGGAGGGTGATCGACGCCCGCCTCCTCCTCGATGCGATCCATGATGAAATGCCGAATGCTGGACGATTCCGTCTCCCAGGCACGGCGGCCGAGTATCTTTTCCTTAAGCTTCATCGCTTCAACGTGCCGCGGATAATTGCAAAGCGCCAGCTCCGCGTCCCATGCCGCCTTGTCCGTATCGCCCCGGCTCATATGCTCCAGTGCCCAGCGATAGTGTGCTTCGCTCAAGCGCTCGCGGCCGAACCATTGCAGACCCGTGCGCATGCCGACGCGAAAGCGTTCGATGTCCTCTCCCAGCTCGCGCGACGCCTTGTGATCCTGATCGTTCTTCAGCACGTGCACCGTGAGCAGCACGATCACTTCCTCGCGCACCGTCGTGTCGCGTGTGCGGCGGAACAGCGATCCGGCCACGGGGATGTTTCCCAGCAGTGGCACCTGACCGCGCGCCGCCGTGCTGACCTCGCGGAAGAGTCCGCCGATGAGGATCGTGTGCCCGTCTTTCACCAGCACGTTCGTCGTCACTTCCGTGGTCTGTTCAAACGGCAGGTTCGCTTCCGTCAGACCGCCCGTGGAATCCTTCGGGTGAATCTCCATGCGCACCCACCCGTCGTTGGCCACGTAGGGGCGGAACGTCAGAACGGTACCCGTTTCGAGAAACTCCACGGTTTGTATCGCGGTCGTCTCGGTGATCGTCGTCGTGAGGTAGCCATCGCGTCGCCCGACGATGACCTGGCCGACCTGCTTGTTCAGCGCGAGAATCTTCGGATTCGCGAGGATCTCGGTATCCGTCACGGCCTCCAGCGCCCGAACGAACACGCCGACTTGATCCTTCAGGATGCCGAAGGTGAATCCGCCCGACGGCAGCGCCGCGTTGAAATCGCTGCGCACCGTGAAGTTCGTGTTGTTCAGCTCGGCGGTCGGGATGTTGCCGGTGGCGATGCTCTGGGCCGCGGGGCTGACGCTGCTGACCGCCGCGAAGTCGACACCGCCGACCGTCGTGAAGTCGATTCCGAAAGCGTTGTCTTCGTTGAGCGTCGCGCGAAGAATGGTGGACTCGATCAACACCTGCGTCGGCGTCGTATCGAGGTCCTCAATCACCTTGGCGATCTTCTCAAGATGGTCCTCGAAATCGGTCACAAGAATCTTGTCCGCCGAGGCCACGCTGTCGCCCTCGGTGTCACCCGGTCCGGTCTGGCCGCCGAGGCCCGTTTTGGCGGGCGGCGTGACGGAAATTTTGCCGGCGGCGCTCAACAGCGGCTCGATGAGGGATTTGGCGGAAGCGGCGTTGAGGTAGGTGAGCTTGAAGACGCGCGAGGCCATCTTGCGGCGCGAGGCATTGATCCGCTCCATCTCTTCCTGCGTGTGGACGTAGATGAAATCGCCTTCGGAATAATGCGCCAATCCGTTGGAAACAAGCATCGCCTTGAGCGCGCTGTCAAAGGTGACGTCATACATGCTCGCCGTGACGGTGCCCTGCACGCCCGACGCGATGATGACGTTTTTCTTCATTGGCTCGGTCAGCATCCGCAGCGCATCGGCCAGCGGCAGACCCGAAACATGGACCGTGACGCGACCGTTCTCAACGGAGACGATTTGTTCAGACGGCTGGGACGTCGCGCCAAGCGCGGCGGAAAGTTCGTCGACCGATCCGACGCTGTCCTGCGCGTGGAGCGGCGCGGAGCCGATCACATGCCAGACGATGAGCGCGCCCGTCAGCAACAGGGCCGGCGGCGATGAAACGCGAAAAAGTGGAGTCAACAGCATGGGCATCCCCCGAATCCTCTCGTGGGGTATTTCGGTTGTCGGACGCTGGGGGTTGTGTATGAAGACGCCGTTGCAATTCGGGCGTACGGTTTTGGGACGATGCAACGCAGCAAAGGGTAATGTCGAGAATGCGGGGGGCGCGGACTCGCTCCTCTGCGGGCGGCTCGATGACCACGGCTCATCGCGAACGGCTTCACTGCATCGTCAGCGTCCGAGTTTGTCCGTATTTGCGGACAAGAACGCGGCGATCGGTAATGCGCATCACGACGAAACCGTTGATCTCGCTGCCTTCGTGGACGAGTCGTCCGGAAATATAAGCCAGTGGCTGCGGACCCGTCATGGTTGATTGCAGGATGAGGGTGGATAGTTCCTGCGTGATCTCGCCGGCTTCACGCTGGCGGATCGCGTGGTAATCCTTCATGCCGCCGACCAGCGCGGTCCAGAAAGCGGACGGTGCGGGTTGCGAAGTCGCGCCGCCGCCCGACCCCGCGTGCGCGCCGCGATGGCTCTCGTAGCGAGACCATTGCTCGGGAACAAAAAGATCCCGCTCCAGGGTACGCGGCAGATCGGCAACACGAACAACCTTCAGCGGCTCGTCTTCCGGCAGGGACTCGCGCGGTGCGACTGGGTTACCGGCTGATGGACACACGATCGGCCCCGTCGCCGCGCCGGTCGGCGGGGCCGCGATCGGCGTGATCGGCGCAGGGGGGGCCGCGACGGCGGGCGGCAGACCGGCCACGACCGCGTCCGGATCGCCCGAGGCCACGAAGGTCTTGAGTACAACCACGATCAAGACAAGAAGGAGCATACCGAGTACGGCGGTCTTTTTCTTGTCTGCCAGAAGCTGCTGCTTGAACAGCTCGAGTTTTTCATTCAGCATCGCGTTTGCCATGGTTCTGTGAGCTTGGAGCTAGGTGCCGTGAGCCGAACAGTGGGCAAAACCCACCCGACGCTCGAATCATCCGTCATACTGATACGTGTGCAGTTCCACCTCGACATGCAGGCGGCCCAGTTGATCCTTGTCGTTCACGATCCGCAACCCCGCGACATGCGTCGATCGCCGAAAGGACTCGATCCGGCCCATCACGTCGAATGTCTGGGCGAACGTCCCGTCGAACACCACCTTGAACGGGAGCACGCGCGTTCCGGCCGCCACCGCGTGCGATTCGGGCACGGCGCCCGGGTTGACCTCGAGCACGGGGAGCGGCTGAACGACGTAGTCCATCACGTTGCAATGACTCAAGGCATCGGCCAGATCGCTCAAGAAATCACCAACGCTGCGCTCGCTGGGAAGTCGACGGCGGTCTTCCTTCAGTTGCGATTCGAGGTCCACGATGGCTGCGTAGAGATCACTGACCGAGCCGAGATCCTGCTGCAAGTCGCGCACCTCGTTGCTGCCCGCGACGACCTGTTCCTGTTTTTCCTTCAGGCGCCGATGCCCGGGCACCATGAACGCGGCGACGAACAGCGCGCTGAAGCCCACGATACCGACCATCATCAGGGTGGTTGCTTTTCGCTGACTCATGGCGCCGCACGCTCCTGTTCCGCCAGCTCGCAAATCAGCTCAAACTCCTCCGCGCGCCGCCCGCCCCAGTTCACGCTGTCTTTCACCCGCATCTGCACTCGTGCGAACAAAGGTGAATCTTCCAGCGCCGCGGCGAAGCGGATGATCTCCGCTGTTTGACCCGCGACCCCGTGCAGGATGAGCCGGGAGTAGGCGGACGCAGGACCCTCCGTCCCCACGTCATTCGGCTGGTTCCTGACTGCGGCCGGGTCCATCGCACGCTGCCCGTTCAACACCGCCGCGGCCATCGCGCCGGCGCTTTTCTGTTCCGGCGTCGGAACGACGGCCGGTTCATGCGTGATCGGCGCGGCCCAGCGCGCCACCGACGGCGCGTCGAGCCGGAGTCCCGTGAGGAACACCGTCGACGGCATGCGGCGACTGACATCGCTGAAAACGACGGTCAGGCTCTCGTCCCGTTCCAGCAGCGCCACGCGCCGGCGATGCTGCTCGAGTTTTTCGTGCAGCGCCTGCATGTCCGCCTTTTTGGCGAGCAGGTTCGTCAATTCGTCACGCTGCGCGCCGAGCTGCGCGATCATTGCGTCGGCGCTTTCAAGCTCCCGAACGTGCGCCGTGGTCCACAGCACCATCATGACGATCAGCATTGACACGCATCCGGCGCGCAGCTTCGTCGCCTTGCGCTGGGTCCGACGAGCGTGATACTCGCCTGGAATGAAGTCAAAATCCTTCATGCCTGATGGCTCCCGCGCGGTCTCACGCGCTCCCCGCCGCCGCAACTTGGCCGGTCCGTCCCGCGACGCCGCCGTGCGATGCGCCCGCCGCGAGGCTCGATACACACGTCAACCCGCGCAACGCCAGGCCGCACGCCACGCCCCAGGCCGGATGAAACGCGCGTTCCTCCCGGCTGGTCAGATCGCCCAGATTCTGCACCCCGCGGAGCGGGTAGCCCGTCATGCACGGCACGTCGACGGCGTCTTGCAGGGACTTCAGCAACACCGGCTCGTGGGCCTCGCCACCGACCAATGTCACGCTTTCGGCACGTTGCCCGCGGAAAGTCACGGCGTAGTATCGAAGGCAGAGCTGCACATCTTTGGCAATCTGATCGGCCGACGGGCGGACGGCGTCCGCCACCGCAGCGCGGACCTCCGCCGGCACCATCGACTCCACGTCGCCGCGCCGGCCCGACTGGTCCCGCAGTATCGTCAAGCGAAGCTGCGCTGCCTCTTCCGCCGGAATCGCCAGGCTGCGCGCCACCGCGTCCGTCATCACCTGCCCGCCGACGTCGATCACTTTAAGGAACACAGGCTCCGCTCCGCGCGTGATCAGGATGGTCGTTCCGCGCAAGCCGACATCGAGAAACACGTTCACCGCCGAGGCGTCCGCGGCGCGCCGCAGAAACCGCACAAAGCTCCGGGCCACCGCGCACGGCGACAGATCCACGGCGATCGGATCGAGCTTGAGCGATTGCAGGAACGTCAGGCGTTCCTGAACGACCGCATCCGTCGCGGCGAACACCATCAGCTCGTGTTTCAACTCGTTGCCGTGCCGCACTTCGCCCGCTTCGAGGTAGCGAAACTGCGCCGGCGCACCGCCGAGATCGAAACGCTCCTGGGCCTCGAACGCCACGGCGCTTTCCATCTCCTCCGGCGGCATCGGCGGCACGCGAATGCTCTTCATCTGATACTCGCGGTGACCCAATGCTGTCACCACCTCGCGCCCTTCGAAGCGGTGCGTCGTCAGCAGGCTGCGAATCGCCCGACCCGCCGCTTCGTGCGCAGCCTGTGGATCATCCGCGATCGGCAGATCGCGATGCGCCGCTGCGATCAGGGACAATCGCCCCTGCGACTCGGCAAACTGGATCAGCTTGACGCTCGAGGCGCCGAGGTCCAGTCCGATCGGGCCGTGTTTTCGCGTTCGCCTGAACATGCCGTCCGTTGCTCCGGAATACCGCGCGCCGTCAGGCGACGGGTCTTACTTTTCATCCTAGTCGTTCAGTAGCGCGCCAATCGTGTCCGGGGTCGACGTCAGGACCTTCGTCAGCGTGGAACTGACCGTCACCTTCGCCCCGGCCGGCGACACCGCCACTTCGGCTTCGACGCCGCCCGCGCTGAATTGCACAAGGGACGTATCCGCTTCCTTCGTGTTGCCGGTGCTGTCGAAGGACAACTTACTGTCACCTCCGACGTCCAGACCCTTGATCGATACGTCCTTCGTCTGGGGCCGACCGTTCTGGCCCAGTTGAATCACATACGGCTTCTTCGTGCGCGGATGCGACACCGGTGTGTCCTCCGCCGATTCGCGCGCGATCCAGTACTTTTCATTCGGCTTGTCGAACTTGATCGCCGCGGGATCATCCGGCTGCGCGATCGTCAGACTCCGCGCATACGACACGTCGGCATCGAACTGCTGCGACGCGATCTTCACCTGTTGAGCAAGATCCGCCCCGCGATCCGGCCAGGCCCCGACGGCCACGATGACCAGGATCACCACGACCATCATCATCTCCACCAGCGTGTAGCCGCCGCGCACGGTGCCCGCACGCGCACGCGCTTTCAACGATCCTGCATGGCTTGTTCCGGGCTTCATAACACCCCCCTTTCGTCAGCGCTTCCCATCCTGCAATATCGCCCGCCGCCGTCGCCCGCTTCAGGGTCGATCGGCCCGTTTCGCCGCAGAGGCCGGCTTTTCGGACGACTCCACCCGGACCTTGATCGGCTTGGTCCGCAAGTGTTCCAGCACGGCTGATAACAGTTCGTTCGTTCGGCGCTGTTCTTCGACAATTTGCTGCCGTTGCAGACCCGTGTCGGGAATCTGCGCCTGGGCCGACGGCACCGTGTCCGACCGCAGCGCCCACAGTTCGACCATGAGCAAGGCCAGCAGCACGGCGATCATCGAGAGCAAGCGCCGAGTCGCCCGGTCCAGCGTCACGATCGCCGGACGGCCTGATTCCGATTCACTGCGTGGAAGGGTCATTTTTCTCTCCAATTCAGGATCGTGAACGGCTTGGGGCCGGACTCCAGATCCCACAGCCACGAGCGCGCGCTCGTCCAGGTGAGGTTGAAAGCCGAATCGCTCCTGATGCCGGCGAAGGTGCCGGTCTTGATCAGCGTGCCGGTCATCTCGATCGTCACATTGGCCTTGTTGCTCAGATCCAGATTGCCGACGATCAGAACCGGGCCGATCACGCGCAGCGTGATGTTGCCGGACCCGGCGCGTAAGTTTCCGGCTAGAACCAGTGCGGGGTAGCCTGTTTCGGCGGTGATTTCATACACTCCGGAGTCACCGAGGATCAGGTCTCCTCCCGAAACAATCAAGCCGCCGCTCAATTGGACGTTGCCGGAGACGGCTCGAAGCGTCAGATCGCCCTTCGTGTAAGAAATCAGCCGACCGGGATTGGTCGCCGACATGTCGATGGCATTGAGTGCATCGGCGTTGAGCTTGTTGAGCGTCGTGCGGTTGTACTGGTCGTAATCGTGTGCGGAATAGTACCGCCCGTTGACGACGTAGTTTCGATACTTCGCCGCCGCGCCGGTCGGGAGCTTCACCGCCTGCGTGTTGCATGTGAAGCCGGCGGACAGGCACATGTTGGTAAAGATATTCAGCATCAGCTCCTTGCGGATGATTCCCGTGGAGGACACGCTTCCGCTGATGGACGACCCCGCGTGAACATCGAGATTCCCGTTTGCATGGACCGAACCCGTGATGAAAACACGTGAGACGACGTTCAGCACGTCCCGATCAAGAAGCGCCTGGGAGAAGGTGCATTGATCCGTCACGGGCGCGACGACGCTCGCCGAGATCGAACGCTTCGCACGGATCGAGCCGTCCGGGTCCTTGGCACATCCCGCACTCATGACTTCGTACCGATTCGGGTCGGTCTTGGATTGCGTCACCGTCACGTCGAGCAGGTCGGGAGAGCCGTCAAGCGAGACCGACGCCTGACCGGTCCAGTATTGACCGACCGGCACGGTGGTCGGGGGGTAGGTGAGAAAGTGCGCGGCCATCGCAACGCCGGAGTCGGCAATGTATTGCGCGCGGACCTGGGCGCGGTAGTTCATCGCCTCGGGCATCGCCGTGCTGTGCGCCTCCAGGAAACTGACGCCCAGCGCCGTCGCCAGCGCGGCCAGCGCCAGCACCGCGACAAGAATGTACGCGCGCCGTCGCCCCGGCCGTCGCGCGCGCGTTCGGCCGGTTTGCGAATTGAGGAGTTGCGTATCAATGCCGTCGCGCGTCATAAGCTGCTCTCCAGCGTGACGGTGGGAAGCGCGGCATGGCCGGTGAAACCGTTGTAGAGCGAGAAGTACGACCGGGTCTTGCGCGGGGGGGTGGAATCCGGCCGCGCGGCGTTTTTGGTTTCCTTGTAGAACAGGTAATCCGCCGGTGCCTGGGGGCTGGCATTGAGATTGAACGTCGCCGTATTGGGGGCCGTGCCGAGCGTGAACGTTGCAACGACGATGCGCGTTTCCGGCGAATTGGGCCACTGGGCGAAGCTCGCGCTGCTTACGTCCGACGCCCAGACGTACGAGCGTTTGTCAGGACCCGTGATCAGGAGACCCAGTTGGACCGGATCGAGGAAACTCGCCACCGGCACGGTCGTCGCCGGGATCGTTCCGTCCGTCTTTTGCATTCGCTCCATGAGAAGCTGCTTGCCCAGCGAGTCGTAGCGGATCAGCGCCGTCTCGTAGAGGTTCAGCTTGTCGTCGCCGTTGGAGTCGTCCAGCCACACGGTGATCTCGCTCGCCGTCACCTTGCCCACGTCCCGCGCGCCGCGAATCGTTCGAGACAGTTGTGTCAGCGCGAACTGGCCGGCGACGTGCAGCGTCCGCGCGTCGCGCGTCGCCAGCGACGCATTGCTCACGGCCGACATCATCGAAGCCGCCGCCCCGGCGACGATGGCCGTCGTGATGCTGGCCAGGAGCAGCTCGACGAGCGTCATGCCCCGGCGATGTTTCAGGATGCAATTCGCGCGCATCGTCTAGTACTCCCTCGCCACCAGCCGGTGCAGCGTCACCATCAGGGCGTTGCCGTCCCACACTCGAACCCGCACGAGGATGTAGCTGTTCGTATCCGCTGCCTGCTGGTCGGGAAACGACACGTAGGTGATCGTCACATCGCGCCACAGCCCCGCCGCGTCCGGATCGGTGATCGGCTGGTTGATGTAATCGCGCATTCCCGTGATCTGCTCGGTGAATCCGCTGAAGTCGTCAAGGTCGTCGTAGCGTTGACGGCGGTCTTCGAACGCCGTATCCGGACCCGGCGGATTGGTTGTGCCGTCGGGGCCGTAGAATGGCCGGGCGAGCACCTCTTCCATCATGGCCTGCCCGTAGGCCGTTGCCTTTTGAAGTCGAATCGCGGCGAGTGCGTGGCTCGCGCCCGCCGTGAAGGGCAGCAGGGCCGAGGTGGCGACGATGGAAAGCACGACGGCCGCCATCAGCGATTCCACAAGCGTCAGACCGC
Organism: Planctomycetia bacterium; assembly: GCA_015200345.1. Taxonomy (NCBI): domain Bacteria; kingdom Pseudomonadati; phylum Planctomycetota; class Planctomycetia; species Planctomycetia bacterium. The sequence continues at coordinate 2,436,163 of CP054187.1, forward strand.
GGCGCCGCATGCAGGCAATTCCGGGACGTGCGCACACCGCGGCGGACCGGCGAAGCCGAACCACGCAGCGGCGCGTCGTGAACGTTGTGGAGAATTTCACGTCCATCGATCCATCCCGGGTCGCTTCGTGGTGCGACCCGCTTGAACCATACGATTCGCCGGCCTGCGCCGCGGCTGATGGGCCGCATCAATCGTCCGCACGGCGGCGCGGAAAAACGAATCGGGACCGGTAAACCGACAAGTGTCGCGGCTTACCGGTCCCGAATAAACATCAGGAGAAACCGTCCATGGCTCCGGCGACGGTCAGACCGGCCGCGGGCGATCAGGCCGCCGCGCGAAGCAGGATTACATCGCGTCGTGCGCCACGCCGTTGGTCGTGCCGCCGTCGTTGGCCTTGAATTCGCCGGTCGTCTCGTTGTAGTTCCAGGCCTTGTTGGCGGCGGCCGCCGTGTTCGTCACGTCGTTGCCCGTGCCGCCGACCGTGAACGGATTGGTCGGAATACGCTGCAAATAAGGACCGTACTTGCCGGACGCGTTGACCGTGCCGTCGGCGTTGGTCTTCTTGGTCATCTGGTCGACGAACGTCGCCAGGGCCGGATAGCTGCCGTTGTGTTGCAGCTTGTACAGATCGATCTGCCCGCGAATGGTCTGAAGGTTCGTCATCAGCGAGCTTAGCCGGGCGTCGGTGCTCGCATCCGAGAACTGCGGGATGACCACCGCGGCCAGGATGCCGAGGATGATCACGATGATCAACAGTTCCACCAGCGTGAAGGCGTTTCGAATGGTTGCTCGTCGCGTCATGTCTTTCTCCCTCTTGAACTCGTCCCGTGCCTCGCAACCGTGCGCGGGGCGGAATCGCTCAAACATCCGGTTCCATCCGCCGCACCCGGCAGCATGGAGCAGCCGGAACAGGTGTTATCCCTATCGGCGCGGCGTTGCATGTTCATTAGCAGAGTCGGCGCCAGGTCCGGCGCACGAAACCTTCGTTTATGCAAGAATTAAGATACGATTCAATTGCGATGTGGGGCAAATGCCGGATCCGGAATTTCAGCGGGCGCAGGATTGTTCCGGAAAACTCGGCCCCGCTCGACCGCATGCCCTGCTCCGACCGCGCGTCGCGCCTTCTATCGGAACAATTGACGCCCGTCGCGAATCACCGCGATCGGACGGGGCCGCGTCCGCAGCGCCGTGTGAACGTCCTCGCACGGCAGCGCCACCAGGCACGCCCGCGCCCCCGCGCGTACCCCATAACTCGGCAGCCTCATCGCGCGCGCGGCATTCTCCGTCACCGCGTCCAGCGTCTGATCCATCTGCGGCGGTGTGCTCATGTGTTCCGCATGGAACAGCATGTGCGCCACGTCCAGCATCTGGCCCGTGCCCAGCGGATAGAACGGATCGGCGATGCAATCCTGACCGGCCGCCACGTTCACTCCGGCCGCGAGCAGCTCGGTCACGCGCGTCAGGCCGCGCCGCTTGGGATAGCGATCGTACCGGCCCTGCAAGTGCAGGTTCACCGGCGGATTGGTCACGACGTGCACGCGCGCCTCGCGCAGCAGGTTCATGACTTTTCGCGCGTGCGCGTGGTCATAACTGGACAGCGCGCAGACATGGCTCGCCGTGACGCGGCCCTGCCAGCCGTGACGGATGGTCTGCGCGGCGAGGTATTCCGTGCAGCGCGAATCGGGGTCATCCGTCTCGTCGATGTGGCAGTCGATGTCGCGGTTGAACTCACGGGCCAGCTCAAAGAGCAGATCGATGTGCCGGCGAGAGTCTTCATCAGTGCGCTCGTTGTGGGCGATGCCGCCGACCACGTCGCAGCCCATCTCGATTGCGGCGCGCATCTGCTCCAGCGCGCCGGGATCGCGCAGAATGCCGTCCTGCGGGAAGACCACCACTTGAATATCACACAGATGGCGACAGGCCTCGCGCGCCGCCAACACCCCCTCGGTGAGACGCAGCCCCGCGCCGGTTCCCACATCCACGTGCGTGCGAATGAACCCCGTCCCGAACGACACCTCGGCGTGGATCGCGCGGATCGCCCGCTCGCGAACGTTATCGGCCGACAGCTTGCGCTTCGCCTCGTCCCACAGGCGAATGGCCTCCAGCAGCGTGCCGCTCTTGTTCGGCTTCACCAGCTCTACCGAATAAGCGAGGTCCAAATGCAGGTGCGGATCCACGAACGCGGGCAACACCAATCCGCCTTTCGCATCGAAGACGCCAGCGCTTCGACGGGCGCGACCGGCGGCGCGGATCGCGCGGATGTGTCCGATATCGTCAAATGTCAGATCGAACAGGCCGCGGCGGCCGCGCAGCTGGGCGTTGGTGATTCCGGTCAGCCGTCGGGCGGCGCCTGTCATCGCCCCGCGCCGGCGAGTATGCGATTTCTTTACCATGACACAATCGTAGCCGCTCCCGAAACGGACCGATAGTTGCGGCGTGAACCCGCGCGCCTCCCTTGCAAATCGAAACGCTCGCCCGCAGCGCCGGAACGCGGCGATTCCCTCGATCGGTGGATGGACCGCCTTCGTCTTTCTCGTGCTCTTCATCGGGCTGATGATCGCCGGCCGCGAGCGCATGCTCCGAGACCCCGGCACGTTCTGGCACATCGTCGCCGGTGAACGCATGCTCTCGGATCTGACGATCCTGCGAACCGATCCGTTCAGCTTCTCCCAATCCGGGCAGACCTGGCTGGCGCAGCAATGGCTCGGTGAGTGCCTGATGGCCTTGGTGCATCGCCTCGGCGGGTTGGACCTGGTGCTCTGGGGAGGCGTGGCCATGCTTGCGACGCTTTTTGCATGGCTCGCGCATCGGCTCCATCGAGCCGGCCTGACCGTGCCTCTGGCGGTCGTCCTCACGGCGCTCGCGGTCGGTGCCAGCAGTTACCACTTTCTGTTGCGTCCACATCTGGCGTCGCTGCTCTTCATGGCGGCCCTGGTGGTGATTCTTCTGGACGTGGATGCCGGCCGGGCGCATCCGCGCCGGCTCCTGTGGATTCCGACATTGCTCGTTGCCTGGTCCAACACGCATGGCGCGGCGCTGGGTGGCCTCGCTTCGGCGCTGATCGTGTTCTTCGGATGGCTCTTCGTGCCGCACCTGCCGGTCGTGCGGCGCTGGATGATCGATCCGGCTGCGCCCCGCTGGATCGGCGCGGCCGCGAGCCTGTCGGCCGTGGCACCACTCATCACACCCTTCGGCCCGAATCTGCCCGCGACCTGGTTGAGCCTGATGCGCTCGCAGGTCATCCCGCAGATGATCATCGAGCACGGCCGCCCGGACTGGACGAGTCCCGAAGGGGCGATGCTTGGCGTGCTGGCGGCGGTGTATCTCGCGCTGCTGGCGTCGGTTGCCCGAATCGAGCTGCGGGTGACGTGGCTGCTGCCGCTGGTGTGGCTGGCGCTGGCGATGTCACGTGTACGGCATGGACCGTTGTTTGCCGTGACGGCCGTGCTGGCCATCGGCGACATGGCCGACGCGATCCGCCAGTCGTCCCGCGCGGCGGCTTTCAGGAGTCGCTGGCGATTTGCCTGGTGCGGCGTTGGCGCCGCGCAAGGCTTGACGTTGCAAACCGTTCGGGCGCCGCGCACGGCGTGGACGGCCGCGATCATCCTTGTAGCGTTGAGCGCGGTGCTCAAGACCGCCGGAGCGAGTGTGCCCGTGATCGGGGCGAACTGGGCGCGCGTGTCGGACCGGAATTGGCCCGTGGCGGCAGTGGAAGCGGCCCGCCGCACCGCGCGATCCATTCAGCGCGATGCGGATTCAGCTTGCGGCGGCCGTGAACCTGTTCGAGTGTTCAACGATCTGGGTTTCGGCGGCTATCTCATTTATTTTGCGCCGGAGCTGCCAGTCTATATTGATGACCGCTGCGAGCTGTACGGCGACGCGGGCCTGCGCCGTTACCGCGAGGTCGTTTCGCACCCCGAGCTGTTTGTCGGCCTCGCGGACTACGACGGCATCGATCTGGCGATCGTGCGGCGCAACACGAAGCTCGATCGACACCTTGCCGAAAGGTCGAATTGGCAATCGGTTCACACGGATGACGTGGCAGCGGTGTACCGTCGCGGACCCGTGATTCGACCCTGATACGAAGGCGCGTCGAGGACGCACCCCGCGCCTTCCAACGCTTCGCTGCACGCGGCATGGTGGGCGGTGGACTCGGTACGTCCGTTGACCACCGATCACTCACCACTGGTCACTCACCACGCCTCCCGTTATCGTGACGTGAGCAAGAACGGGAGTGACGGTTGAGCGAAACGCGGTTCGGCGGTACGTGGAAGAAATGGGTCTTTCGGCTGGTCAAGCTGGCCGTGTGCGCCGGCGCGCTGTGGTATCTCTCGGGCAAGGTTTACTGGCTGGATCGCGTGCGACTGGCCGAGGCGCCGGAGCAGGTGCTGGCCCTCGTTGCCGAGCGCGACGGCGTCCTGACGTTGCGCGATCCCGAATCACGCGCCGAACGCACTGTGCCGCGCGACGCACTCGCCAGATCCGACCAGCTTCAGCCCGGCCAGCGTGCCCTCGAGCTGGGTCTGCGCTCCATCATCCGGCAAGCCGACATGGGCTGGTCCGCACTCGCCCTGCTGCTCATCGGGCCGATCGTGCTGATCATGGCGTGGCGGCTGCGCCTGCTGCTTGATACACAGGATATTTCTCTCTCTTATCGTGATTCGCTGCTGCTCACGTTCGCGGGCAATTTCTTCAACTTCGCCCTGCCCGGCACCACCGGCGGCGACGTCTACAAGGCCTATCACATCGCGCGCCGCACACACAAACGCACCGAGGGCGTCACCGTCGTCCTGCTCGATCGCGTGTTCGGCCTCGTCAGCTTCCTGTTGCTCGCCGGCGTGACCATCTTCTTCTCCTGGCGACATCCCATGATCGGCGTCTATGGCCGATGGGTCGGCTACCTCATGCTTGGGTTTCTGCTCTGCACGGCGATGTTCTTCTCGCGCAGGTTTCGCAGCCTGATTCGCTACGACGCGCTCATCGCCCGGCTGCCCTTCGCCGACAAGATCCGCCGCATCGACGACACCACGCTCTCGCTTCGCTATCACCGGCAGGATTCGCTGCTCTCGCTCGCGATCACGCTCTTCGCCCACGCCCTGCTCGTGCTAAGTGTCTATTTTCTCGCCCGCGCACTGGGCATCCATCCGACCGGCAGCCGAACGCAGGTCTCCCTCATCGCCGCCTGCCTGCTCGCCACGGTCGTCGGCTACCTGCTGGCGGCCGTGCCGATCAGCGTACAGGGCTTTGGCCTGCTCGAGGCGGTCTTCGCGAAGGTGATCGTCGAGGGCCACTGGGGGACGTATTCGCAGATGCTGGCTCTGACGCTGGGAATGCGACTGTTGCAGATCATCTGGGCGCTGCCAGGCGTGATCGTGCCGTGGCTGGGTTTCGAACGCCCAATGAATGATGTTGAAATGCCGAGCAATCCGTAGGGGGACTTGCCCACCCGATGCTGGGCACGTTACGAAAACCATCGAATACAACACACCAGCCACACCGTACACAACGCATCCACTGCAAGACCGGTGAAGATCATCGTGCGCAGCGGGATGAGCCGCGTCCCGTAGACCAGCGCGTTGGGCGGCGTCGAGACGGGCAGGACAAACCCCAGGCTCGCCGACAGCGCCACCAGCCACGTCGCCTGAACCGGTGACAGCCCCATGGCCGCTCCGAGTGAGCCCGCGACCGGCACCATCAGCGAGGCCGTGGCGGTGTTGCTCGTCAACTCGGAGAGCAGCACCGTGGCGCCGGCGACCAGCAGGGTGAGAACCGTGGGTGACAGATTCGTGCCACTCACGGCCCCCGCCAGCGCCTCCGCCGCTCCGCTCGACTCCAGCACGCGCCCGAGGCAAAGCCCGCCGGCGATCAGGAAGAGCGTGTCCCAGTCCAGCGCCTGAAAATCGTGCCGATCCAGCACCGCCGGTGAATTGGGCGCTGGACGCAGCAGAAACAGCGCCCAAGCCACCCCCATCGGCACGAGCGATTCCGGCAGATAAGCCTTCACCCACGCGTTGATCGGATCGGCCTCGCGCGTCAGGCTGATGATCACCCCGCTGCCCAGCCACACCAGGGCGGCCACGGCGAATGCTCCCAGTGCCAGTCGCCGCGCACCGGCCTGCCACGCGGGCGCCGCGCCACGCGCGGCATGGTCCAGCACCGGTCCGACGTCGGTGACGACCAGCGGCGATATGGTGCCCGGCGAGCCGCGACGCCGCACGAACGCCAGCACGGCCCAGCCGATCAGCGTTGCTCCCAGCCAGACCGGCACGCCGACCTTCATCCACGAGAGAAAGCTCACGTCGTCGCTGATCTTCTTCATCGCCGCGTAGCCGATGAAGTTTGGCGCCGTGCCGACCGGCGTCGCCATGCCGCCGAACGTGCTGCCCCATGCGAGGGCCAGCAGGGCTGCAGCCGGTGCGGCCGTGCGCCGGGCCAGAGTGGCAACGATCGGCAGCAGCATCGCGCAGACTGCCGTATTGTTCTGCGCCAGCGAGATCGCGCCCGACAGCAGCAGCACCCCGATCGCCAGGCCCCGCGCGCTGCGCGCTCCCGCCAGGGCCCGACCCGACATCAGCCAGTCAAACGCCCCGTGCTTTTCCAGCGCGCGCGCCAGCAGGAACGTCCCCAGAAAAAGAAACACCACCGGATCGCCCCACGCGGCCAGCGCGTCCTTCCACGTCAGCAATCCGGCGAACGTCGCGAGGATCGGCACAACCAGCGCCGTCACGCCTAGCGGCGCGGCCTCGGAGATCCACAGAATCAGCGTCGCCGCAACGAGACCGGCCGACTTGCGAATCGCCGCGCTCTCGTGCCACGGCACGGCGTTCGAAAGGGCGAACGCGCCGCTGGCGAGAACGATCATGATGAGTTGATAGCGTCGGGTCATTTTTCGCTGCAAGTCGAACCGGCTCCGATGGTACGGGCCTCGACGGCGGACACCAAATCGGCGCAAATCGTTATGCGGAAACGGGTTGGGTTGATTTACGGAGGAAGCTTGTAAATGGCCCGGACTTTGCCGCTATAATACGCCTGAAAGACATGACGCTTCGGCTCTTGATTACGCTTGGGATGCTCGTATCGCCGCTCGGGGCGCAGGCCTGCGCCGATTGCCCGGGCATGATGAAGTGCGAGACCTCGCCGCGGGGCTGTCTCTGCTGCAAACCCGCCGCTCGATCGCCGCGCCAAGCCGTCAAACTTCAATCGTCCTGCTGTGCCAAAAAGACAACTGTGCCGGTGGCGCGAGCGATGCCGGTTGTCTGCTCCGTCATGGTGAAAGCGGAGGAGGGGCGCCGTCTTCTCAAGACCTGCGTCTGTTGCATACGGTCATCTCCAGCCGAACCGATACCGGCCGTTCCGTCGTCACCGACCTCGACCGAGCTGGTCAAAGCGAAGTTCGCCGCCGTGCCGGCGATTCTTGCAGGCCTGTCGCTTTCGGGCGTGGAGACGCAACTTGCCGATTTCGATCCAGGTACCCTTCCGCTGAAATACAGATCGGCCTGCGACCGGCAGGCATCCCTTTGTGTCTGGCTGAATTGATTCATCCGCGCCGGCGCGCCCTTCGACCGCGCCGGCGTTGCAACCCATTCATTGTTTCTACAGTTGTATGTTTTAACGCGCGGGGCGCGGGTGCGCCGCCGCGCAGGATGAATCTGGTTTTTGACACAAAGGAGTTTTTCCATGAAGCGCTTTTTCGTTCTGACGCTTGTTCTGTGCGGGCTCGTGGCCACGGCCTTTGCCTTCGCGCCGTCTAGCACGGCGGCGAAGTCCGACTGCTGCTGCGGCGACGAGTGCGCCGCGGTCTGCGGCGATGCCTGCCATTGCGCCTGCGGTGGCGATTGCGCCGGCTGCGAAGATTGCAGCAAGTGCGACTGCTCGGCCACGGCCGGTTGCGACCAGGCCAAGGCCGAGTCCTGCTGCAAGGAGTAAGGCCGCACAACGCGCGGCGGAGCTCGACGCCGAGTTCAGCCGTGAGTGATGTGTGATCCATGCGGGCCGGGTTTCGTCAACAGAAGGCGGAATCCGGCCTGTTTTTTTGCGCTCGGGCCGACGGCGTTGTTGGCCTGATCGGCGCGGCTACAATGTCCCGATGGAATCCGACCTCGCGAAGATCCTGATTCCGCGTGAGCGGATTCAGCAGCGCGTGCAGGAGATGGGCCGCGACATCGCCCGCGTGTATGGCGATCAGTCCGGAGAACTGGTCATCGCGGCCATTCTGTCCGGCTCGATTATCTTCCTCGCCGACTTGATCCGATGCCTGCCGTTCAAGATGAAGCTCGGATTGATGACCGTCAGCCGATACCGCGGCGCGACGACGACCGGCGGCGAGACGCATCTTGTGCAGGATCTGAACGAGGACATTGCAGGGCGGCACGTTCTGGTCGTGGACGACATTCTCGACAGCGGTCATACGCTGCGCGAGGTGACGCGGCAGCTCGCCGCACGCGACCCCGCCAGCCTGCGAAGCTGCGTGCTTTTGCGCAAGACGGCCAAAGCCCCGAAAGACCTGAACGCCGATTTCGTTGGCTTTGAGATTGAGGATGTCTTCGTTGTCGGCTACGGACTGGATTATGACGGGCAATATCGAAACTGGCCGGACATCGGCGTGCTTCGCCCGGAATTGTACGCATGACCGCGACGCTGGATCGTCCCCGTTCGCCCGTGCGCGACGTGAAGATTCACGCCGAGGGCAACGCCGTCAAACTCACCTCGCATGCCGTCGTGCCCGAACACCTGCTGGACGGTGGCGAGATCGTCATCCTCGCGATCAAGCCGTCGATGTGGTTTGTTCCGCTCGTGTCGATGCGGTGGATTCTCACCGGCATCGGGCTGATGGCCCTGGGCATGAGCGAATGGAGCCCGCCGGAGTTTCAATGGTATTTCCTTCGCGCCGGCGCGTGGGCCGCTGTGCTGCGGATCGGCTGGGCGATTCTCGAATGGGTATCGACGCTGTACGTTCTGACCAACCATCGCCTGATGCGGATACGCGGGGTGTTTCACGTCGAATTGTTCGAATGCCGATTGAAGAAGATCCAGAACATGTACCTGTCCCTGACGCTCGCCGAGCGGCTCACGCGCACCGGCACGCTGGTGTTCATGACGGCGGCGGCCGCGGGCGGCGGGTCGACCTTGTGGCGCATCGTGGCGAGGCCGCTCGAAGTGCATGAGCAGGTCGTGGCGGCGATTCGCAAGGCGCAGGATCGCAACGGCGGAGCGCTGTAAGCAGTATGAAGCCAAATACAAACATCCTGATGGCGGTGGTTGTGAGTGTCGTGGGATGGTGCGCGGCTGTTCGCGCGCAGGAGGGGCAGGATGGCGAGATTCCGGAAGAACAACGCAGGCTGATTCGTTCGCTCGGCGGCGAGAAGCTCAAAGAGGCCGAGGACATTGTCAAGACGACCAAGGCGATGGGCTGGGATCGCCAGTACCAGGTGATGGAGCAGGCGACCGATGAGATGTTCCGCCAGAACGGATGGAACAGCGAGCCGGACCAGTTTGCACGTAATCTGCTGCGCGAGGTCGGCCAGATTCCTCCGTGGCAGGCGCGCGAACGGCAGGAAATCTTCCTGAACGGATTGCAGGGCCGTTTGAGCCTGACGCACGATCAGCGCATTCTGTTGAACAACGAGATGCAGCGCGAGAGCATGGCGCTGATGGCGCGTCACTTCAAGGACATCGTGCCCGTTGTGCTGGAGGTCGCCAAGACCCGCGCGAGTGATCAGCCGTTCACGCCCGAGCAGGTGCAGCGCTGGTCCAGCAGCCTTGAGCCGATGCTCAACGATTCGCTTGAAACAGTCAAGAAACTGACCCAGCGGCTGGAGCGCACGATGACCGAAGAGCAGCGCCGCATCCTGAAGCGGGATATGGACGCGCTGCTGAAGCGGCATCGTGACGTTGAGAAAATGGTCGTCAAGTGGAAAAAAGGCGAATGGTCGCCGGCCGACTGGGGTTTGCAGAACGATCCGATCCATGCGGGCGTGATGCAGGAGATCGCCCAGCGCAGCGGCGCCAACGCCTCAACGGATCAGAACTGGAAGGATCCGAGCTTCGCGAACAACGAGAACGAATGGGAACGATACGTCCGCTGGTTCTGCGATTATTTCGAGTGCGACGCCTCGCAGCGCACCAAGGCCGACGCGATTCTCAAGACGGCTAAACAGGAGGCGATCCGCTATCGTGAGAGCCGGCGCAACGTGATCGCGCAATACGAGACGCGAATCGCCAATGAGAAAAACCCCGCCGCAAAGACGGCGCTCACGGCCGAGCTGAACAAGAACCTCGCGCCCATCGGCGACCTGTTCCAGCGCATGAAAGAACGCCTCGCGGCCGACGTGCTGACCAGCGCCCAGCGGACGCGGTTGCCGCAAACGGCAACGGTCTCCGGTGCGGAAAAGTCCGGCGATTAGGCGATCCATTCACCGGTTTGCTTCAAAGACAAAGACATCGTGCTTGCCGGTGCTGAACCGCTTCACCACGCGCAGCGGCATGGCCCCGCCGCGCAGTTCGAGGAAGAACGCCTCGTCCTCGGCATCGCTCCAGCGGCGAGTTCGTGTCACCTCGACATGCCATTGCGACCGTCGATCGGCCAGCGTTGCCCGTAGTTCGTTCAGGAGCGCGGCCGGCTTGACCGGCGCGTCGGGCGCCCCGGCGGAACCCGCCACGATCCAGCGCGGATCGCCCTTGAAGCGACCGGCATAAAACATGAGTTGTTCCAGCCGGTCATGTGCCATGACAACGGCATCCCTGCCGGCGTTCTGCTCAAGCCATTGTCCGGCTTCGCGCAGGCACGCCTTGTCGGCATGGATCGGCCGCGTGCAGAACCACGCCAGCGGCGCGAGGACGACGAGCAAGGCTGCGGCAATTACTGCCGGGGCGCGATGCGGTGGCCATCGCGCGGCGACAAGTGAGACGAGTGTCGTAAATCCGGCGGCTGCCCACGGAATCGTGAGCGCCGCCGGAATGACCATGTAGCGGGAGCTGATCTCGCCGTATGTCTTGACGCGTAGGAGCACCGCGACCAATTGCAACCCGATCGCCATGCCAACCAGTCTTGCGCCGGTTGTGCGAGCGCGCGGCGCGCTGCGCAGAAACAATCCGATGACGACAAGCGTCGAGAGAATGTATTTTCCGCTCGCGCCCCATGCGTCGGCCATGCGCCCCGGGGCTTTGTACCAGGGCAGCCATTCGGCCAGTACGAAGGCTCCGAACGGACTGTTCACCGATAATGAACCAGCCGGCTCACCCAGCAGCAGGTCTCTCAGATTTTTATTAGGCATCACGCTGCCCGTAATCAGTGACGGCGGGCTGGCGACGGCGCCGAAGGTCACGAAGATAGAAAGTGCCGCAATTGCGGCGCGCCCACGCCGTCCGCGTTTCGATCCGAGTGCCAGGCCCGCCCCGACGGCGATCACGGCGCCCAGCGCCTCCTGCCGCAGCCAGTACGCCGCCCCCACCATCGCGCCGCACGCAGCAGCCCACCCGGTCATTCGCCGCATGCAGTCGCTATGCTCGAGCGCGCGCAGCCCCCCCAACAGCGCCGCAAGGTACAGCGCCAGGTGCGGCATGTCGGAGAGCACGTCGCCGGACAACTCCGCCCCCTGCGGCCAGAGCGCGGCGAACAACCCGGCGATGCCCGCCAGCAGCGGATCAAACAATCGCCGTGTCAAAAAGTAGACAAGTACGCATGATGCCACCCCGCCCAGCACGGCCACCATCTGCCCCGCGCGCAGCCACGTTTGCGGATCCTTCGACGTCGAATCGCCGCCGAGCATTCGCATCGCGCCCAGTAGCAGATACGAATACCCCGGCTGCTTCGACGTGCCCTTCATCGCTGCGACCGGGTCGGCCGCCAGTTGCTTCGCGAACTCCACAAAGTGCACGCCGTCGCGGCTGATGCACTCCAACCGCGACGCTGCGTGAACGCGCACCAGCGCCGCCAGCAGCACAATCGCAGCAACGTGTCGCCAGGTCGATGCGGTCAGGTGCGGTGTCAATCGCGTTCGAAGCCTCCGAAAGGTGCAAGCAGCTCGATGCCGGCTTCGGCGTGCGGCCCGGTGCTGGTCGCGTCGCGCTGCGCGGTTAGAATAAGCCGGATTACCCGCGTCGTCGCCACGGAACGCGAAGCGCCCGGCGCGGAGGGGTTCTTCATGGCATTCGATGCTTCGGAACAGGAACACGTCGCCCGGGCGCTGGGTCGAATCCCCAGCGGCTGCTCGATCCTGACGGTCGTCGCGGGCGATCGACGTACCGGCGTGCTCGTGTCCTGGGTGCAGCAGGCCGCCTTTGAGCCACCGATGGTATCGGTCGGCGTGAAGAAGGGCCGCCCGGCCGTAGCGCTCATCGACGAATCGCGGCAATTCGTGCTGAATCTGCTCGGCGAGAACCCGTCGGCGATGTTCAAGCATTTCGGCCGCGGTTTCGCGTTGGAAGACGATGCCTTCGCGGGGTTGGCGATCGAGTCGGTTCCCGGAGGGCTGGCGATTCCCGGCCGCATCGCGCGTTTGAGTGTGGCGGTGCGGCAGAAGGTCGACGCCGGCGATCATTGGCTGTACGTGGGAGAGATCATCGATGCCGACGGCGGCGCGGAGGGCGCCAAACCGTACGTGCATCTGCGGAAAAATGGGTTGTCCTATTAGCGAGGCCTGCATGTCCGAAGAAACCGTTGACGCGTTGATCCGCAAGCTGGGCGACATCAAGACATCATTCTATAACAAGGATTTCCTCCGCACCTGGGACCACACCCAGCCGGAGCTGACGGCCGTGCTGTCCGCCGCCGAGGCGCTGCACGGGCTGTATCGCGCGGGCACGAGCTGCCGCGTGTTCGAGAGCGGCCTGGCCGTGAGCATCTTCCGCGACCAGTCGACGCGCACGCGGTTCAGCTTCGCCAAGGCCGCGAGCCTGCTGGGTCTGACCCCGCAGGACCTCGACGAAGGCAAGAGCCAGATCGCGCACGGCGAAACCGTCCGCGAAACGGCGAACATGATCTCCTTCCTCGCCGAGGTGATCGGCATCCGCGACGACATTTTTCTCGGCGAGGGCCACAAGTACATGAAGGAAGTCGCGCACTCGGTGGACGAGGGCTTTCGCGAGGGCGTCCTGCCGCAGCGACCAGCCGTGGTGAACCTGCAATGCGATGAAGACCACCCGACGCAGGCGATGGCCGACCTGCTGCACCTGAAACGCACGTTCGGTTCGCTGGAGGCCCTGCGTGGCAAGAAGATCGCGATGACCTGGGCCTACAGCCCGTCGTACGGCAAGCCGCTGTCGGTGCCGCAGGCGATTATTACACTGATGTCGAGATACGGCATGAACGTCGTGCTGGCCCATCCCGAGGGATACGACCTGATCGGCGACACGCTGAAGGTGTCCGAGCGGCACGCGAAGGAGAGCGGCGGCAGTTTCGCCCGCGTGCACGACATGGCCGAGGCGTTTCGCGATGCCGACGTGGTTTATCCCAAGAGCTGGGCGCCGTTCCGCGTGATGGAAGAGCGCACGCGGCTGCTGCGCGGCGGACAGAGCGACAAACTCAAGGCGCTCGAGCAGGAGGCGCTCGCCAACAACGCGAAGTTCAAGAACTGGGAGTGCACCAACAAGTTGATGAGCCTCACGCGCGGCGGCAAGGCGCTCTACATGCACTGCCTGCCGGCCGACATCACCGGTGTCTCATGCAAAGAGGGCGAAGTCTCGGCCGACGTGTTCGAGCGCTATCGCCTGACGACCTACCGCGAGGCGTCGTACAAGCCGTTCATCATCGCGGCGATGATCCTGCTGACACGGTTTGAGAATCCCGCGACGGTGCTCGGCTCGCTGGCGAGCACACGAAAGTTAAGACGCATGTAATATCGCATTTTTAAGTGCAGCGTAGACAATTATTTAAAGCAAGGTACCAGCCGCGGTTTACCAGGCGAACACCCAAAAAGTATTGACATAGCGGGGGGGGAGGGGGGTAGTATTGGGCCTGTCGTCTAAATGGACGACTCTGGAAAAGGGATAATTCTGGACCCTCCTTCCAAGCGGGAGGTGTTGCATGGCAATTCGAGGCAGAAATGTGTTCGTGCTGATAATTATCTGCTCTATTGCATCATCAATTGGCCTTCGAGCGGATCATCCTTGCCCCTGCCCACAAGGTACAAGCTGCGGATACGAAAGAGTCGGGCAACCCTATTGCTTCGATGACACCCCTTGTTCTTGTGTTGACCTTGGCTGTCTTAATGGGTTGAAAGTGACGAATTGGTCGTTCTTTCGGTTTGCGAGCGATCCCCCGAATGACATCATCGATTGCTTCTCGGTTGGTTGTGCCGGGTTTTGCTTTGCTTTGGAGTGGCAGGCTTGCGGGCGAGTACTATTCTGTGTTCCGACGGGACTTTTTGGGTTTTGTTTTACAAATAGTCAGTGTTCTGGAAACCTATCGCTCCAAACATGGAATGTCTATGGATATTGGGCTTCGTACCCTGAACCTTGTTGCTATTTGTATCAATAAGAGGGGCCTATGCGATCTTTCGTTATGCCCATTGTCGTGTTGTGCAGTTTGGCGGAGGGCCTTCAAGCACAAGTTCCGGATGCGCTGCGCCGTTCGTTGGAGTTGAGGCGATCCTTTCAAACGGCCGAGATGCGATATAGGTTGAAGCTGGTCGGGCCTTGGGGGGACAATTTTCGCAATTTCGAATCACGGATTGCGGGCGCTTCGTACATGGTCATCGACCGGGGTGATGACGATGGGATTATTACGTACAGTGCTCACACCGGGCTGCCCAATCTGGGGATGCGGGGCGCTTGCGCTCCGGTGCTTGAGTTGGTTGATCGAAGTTCGGGCAGCGCCTGGTATTTTCAGGAGGGGAGCGGTTCAGCGACCTCGCAAACGCCGGCCGAGGCAACGGCCTTGGATATTCGCACAATAGGCTTTGAGCCATTCCCGCTGATATCTGATCCGTCGGTGATGATTGAGAACTGGAAGCAGTTCTTTCCTTCGCCGGGGCATTGGCGAGTTCAGGAGAGCGGCCACTTTACACAAGTTGTTGCCGAAAGGGACTTTGACGTAAAGCAAGCTCCCAAGCATCGCCAGAGATGGGTTTGGACGATTGATCCTAGTCGGGATGATGTCGTAGTCAGCATCGTTATTGAAGTTGCGCTGCAGGATCAGGCTCCTCGCACGTGGGGGAAAGGGGAAACCACCTACAAACGGATTGACGGCCATTGGATTCCGTGCGCATTCACAGGATGGCGAGAGGGGAAAAAAGACGAAGTGCTACGGGCCGAGTATGAGCTGCTGGAAGCGTCCTTGGACAAGGAACATCACCCGCGCACCTTGACGGTTGACATGCTCAAAATCCCGGAAGGCACTTTTGTGGGATCCCCATCGGGCGGGCGTCGTGACGTGCGAGTCTGGAACGGCAATTCACCTGTTTCACGGGAAGAATGGTTAGAGACCAAGCGTCCACCTGCAAATCAGAGCGTTGATACGACTCTGGCCGGGCGCCAAAAGGCAGATCATTATCGCTATCCCGCCTGGTGGTACGATGACGCAGGATTGAATGGACTGAAAGGCGTGCCGACCGATCCGAACGAATGGGAAGCCTACGTTCGAAGGTGGTGCATCCGTCACGAAGCGAATGAAAAGCAGCGTACGGCGGCGAGGGGTATTCTGGACGATTGTCGAAAAGAAGCACGTGCCTATTTGGAGAAACACCGGCCGGAACTGGAGAAGCTTGAATCGCGGCAGAACACGCTGGATCCGTCTTCCAAGGAACTCGCTGCCGTGCAGGCACAACAAGATAAACTGCTTCAGCCGGTGAGCGCGATTTTTGATCGGCTCAAAGCGCGGCTTGAGCCGCTTCTGCTTCAAAAGCAGGCCACAATCCGATCGCAGCCGACATCGGCCGCTGCATCGTCCACTAGACCATAGAAGCATCGAGTTGTGGAATGAATGAGAGTTTCACTGCAAGTCCGCAACCCAACCAACCTTGTAAGCGGCTGTTCAATGCTGACTAGGCGACTCACTTCCCTGCCTTGCGCTGGCAATACACACTCGCAAACGCCGCATAAAACGCCGCGCATTTCACCAGATGCTCGATCGGCACGCTGTCGTTCACCGTGTGGGCGACCGCCTCCGGCGCCGGGCCGAAGCCGACGCACGGAATCCCGTACAACCCGGCGATGGAGACGCCGTTGGTGCTGAAGGTCCAGCGGCCGGGCTTCTGCCGCTCGCCGAACAGGGCCGCGTAGGTGTCCACCGCCGCCGCCACCTGCGGGGCATTTTCCGCCTCGCACCAGGTTGGGAAAAAGTTCTCCGTCGGATAGACGAGGCCGGTGTAGGTCGGCTTGTCGTAGCGGACGATCTTCACCTCGCCGGCGACGCCCGCTTTCTTCATCGCCGCCTTCACCTCGGCGATGGCCGACGCCTTGGTGTCGCCGACCGTCAACCGCCGATCGAGATGGATGTACGCCTGGTCCGGCACAGCGCAGAGGCTGGGCGTCTTGCAGTCGATGTAACTGACGGTGATCGTCGCCTTGCCGAGAAAAGCGTGATCACGCAATCGCGTGTTCAGCGCCTCGATCTCGCGCACGACCCGCGCCATCTTATACACCGCGTTGTCGCCCTTGTGCGGCATTGAGCCGTGACACGATTTGCCCCGCACGGTGACGCCGATCTCCATCCGCCCGCGCTGGCCGCGCAGAATTCTGCAATTGGTCGAATCCGTCACCACGACCGCCTCCGGCCGGATGCCGCCCTCCTTCACCAGGTACTGCCAGCACAGCCCGTCGCAATCTTCTTCCGCTACGGTGAACGTGAGCAGCAGCGTGTAATCCTTCGTGGGAATCTTCAGGTCTCGGATGATCCGCCCTGCATAGACCATCGCCGGCACGGCCCCCTTCTGATCGCCCGCCCCGCGGCCATACACGATTCCCTTGGCGACCTTGCCCTTGTACGGGTCATGCTTCCACTCGGAGGGATTGCCGACGCCGACGGTATCGACGTGTGCGTCAATGGCGATGAGTCGTTTACCGCTGCCGATCTTCGCGAGCAGATTGCCGAACTTGTCGGTCCAGACCTTGTCATACGCGCCGACCTTTTTCAGCTCCTGGCGGATCCGCGCGATGACCCGACCTTCGATGCCGGTCTGCGACGGAATGGCGACGATGTCGCGGAGAAACTTGACCATGGCGGGCTGATACCTGGCTGCCTGTTTGCGAATCGCGGAAAAGTCGAGCATGAATGTGATTCCTTGATGTTGAACGACCTCGTGATGAGCGAGTATCGGGGGAGGCCTTCGATTCCGACGCGTGATCCCCTCACCCTGTCCTCTCCCCCGAGGGGAGAGGGTTTCTGGAGCAGTTCATACTATAATGGCCGCCCATGAGCGGCAACGAGCGAACGATGTGCGGCAACGGGCATGAGAAATGGATGCGCCTGGCCATCGAGCAGGCGCGGACCAGCATCGCCGGCGGGCAGAGTCCGTTCGGCGCAGTCGTCGTGCGAGAGGGCAAACTGGTCGTCGCGGCGCACAACGAAGTCTGGCATCGCACCGACCCGACGGCCCACGCGGAGATCGTCACGATCCAGAAGGCGGCCGCGACCCTGAAGACCATCGACCTGTCGGGCTGCGTGATGTACTCAACGTGTGAGCCGTGTCCGATGTGCGCAGCGGCGATTCACTGGAGCAAACTGGACGCGGTGTATTACGGTGCGACCATCGCCGACGCCCAGCGCGCGGGGTTCACCGAGCTGACCCTGCCGATCGGCGAGGTCTATCGCATCGGCAACAGCCGCGTACAGGCCGTTCCGGGCATCATGCAGTCCGAGTGCGCGAAATTGTTTGACGAATGGCTGGCACACACGGGGCATCGAGTATATTGAAGCCCATTGGAATGTAGAATTAAGAATGCAGAAAGGGCATCCGCCGAAATCTTAGCCCCGAGCACCAGCGAGCGGGCACCGACGACATGCAAGACAGTGTTGAGTTTGTTCCACGAGGTATCAATCCATGCAGCGAATCAGGATCGCGTTACTGGCTGTCTTGCTTCTTGCACTCTCCTGCGACTCGAAGCCTGACGCAAGCGGTAATGCGGCGAGCAGTCGTCCGGGCGGCGCACAAACATCCGCCAAGCGCATCGGCGTTTCGCTGCTGACCGTCCAGCACGCCTTCTACCAGGACCTGCGCGCCGGGATGGAAGACGAAGCGAAAAGCCTCGGCTATGCGCTGCGTATTACCAGCGGCGAATTCGACGCCGCCCGGCAGGCCAACCAGATCGACGAGTTTCTTGTCCAGAAGCTGGACGCCATCGTCGTCTGCCCCTGCGATTCACGCAGCGTCGGCGCCAGCATCCGCGCCGCCAACGACGCCGGCGTCCCCGTCTTCACCGCCGACATCGCCAGCACCTCCCCGCTCGGCAAGGTCGTCTCGCACATCGCCTCCGACAACGTCGCCGGCGGGCGCAAGGCCGCCGACCTGATGGCCCAGGCCCTGGGCGGCAAGGGCAAAGTCGCCATCCTCTCACACCCGGAAGTCGCCAGCGTCAGCGCGCGCGTCGACGGCTTTCGCAGGCAGATCGCCGCCACGCCCGGCATCACCATCGCCGCGGAGCTGTCGGCCGACGGCAAGCGCGATAAAGCCGTGCGTGTGATGGAAGATTTGCTGCAATCACATAGCGACCTCGCCGGCGTGTTCGCCATCAACGATGATTGCGCCCTCGGCGCCCTGGCGGCGATCGAATCCGCCGGCAAGCTCGGCCAAGTCACCATCGTCGGCTACGACGCGACGCCCGAGGCGCGTGCGAAGATCAAACAGGGCGCGATCTATGGCGACGTGATCCAGAACCCGCGCGAAATCGGAAGGCTGACCATTCAAGCCATTCACGATCACTTCAGCGGCCGAACGCCGGCCGCGGTGATTCCCGTCGATGTCGGCGTCTTTACCAAGGACACGCCCTGATCGCATGACCGATGCCCCACCGTTGCTGCGATTCGTCGGCGTGGGCAAATCGTTCCCCGGCGTTCGCGCGCTGGAGGCCGTGTCGTTCGACGCGCGGGCCGGGCAAATTCATGCCATCGCCGGCGAGAACGGCGCCGGAAAATCGACATTAATGAAAATACTATCGGGCGTGCATCAGCCTGATGACGGCTGCATCGAGATCAACGGCCGCTCGACGCCGATCGCCGACGCCCGCGACGCGCAGCGCCTGGGCATCGCCATCGTCCATCAGGAGTTCAATCTCGCGCGGCACCTGTCCGTCGCCGAGAACGTCTTCCTGGGCCGCTGGCCGCGCCGCGCCGGATCGGGCCTTATCGACTTTCCGGCGCTCCACCGCCGCGCCACCGCATTGCTGGCGACCCTCGGCATCACGCTGGATGTCCGCCTGCCGGTCGAAGCCCTGTCAGTCGCCCAGCAGCAAATGGTCGAGATCGCCCGGGCACTGTCGCTCGACGCCCGCGTGCTGATCCTCGATGAGCCGTCGGCCGTGCTGACGCCGGCCGAACTTCAATCGCTTTTCACCCTGCTGCGGCAGCTTCGCGCGCGAGGCGCCGGCATCCTCTACATCTCGCATCGTCTCGAGGAAGTCTTCGATCTCGCCGACCGCGTCACCGTCCTGCGCGATGGCCGGCACATCAGCACCCGCCCGATCGCCGACGTGACCCGCGACGGCCTGATCCGCGAAATGGTTGGCCGCCCGCTCGACGAGGAATTCCCCGCTCGATCGGCGTCGCTCGGGCCGGTCGTTCTTAGCGTGCGCGATCTGACTTCGCCGGGTCGGTTCGAGTCCGTCGCCTTCGACGTGCGCGCCGGCGAAGTGTTCGGGTTGACCGGCCTCGTCGGTGCCGGCCGCTCGTCAGTATTGCAGGCGATTTTCGGCGCGTGCGCCGTATCGCGCGGCCACGTCGACGTTGGCGATACACGCGGGCCTTTCCGCTCGCCGCGCGCCGCCATGGCCGCCGGCGTCGCCTATCTGCCGGAGGATCGCAAACGCCAGGGGCTGCTGCTGGAGCGGCCGATTCGTGAAAACATCACGCTTGCCAACCTTGGCGCGTACGCCGCCGGCGGACTGCTGCATCCCTCCCGCGAGCGCGAATCCGTCAGCCGCCATGCACAGCGACTGCGTTTTCGCGGCGAGGCGATGGAATCGCCGGCGCGGACGTTCAGCGGCGGCAATCAGCAGAAACTGCTGCTGGCTCGCTGGCTGGATCGATCGTGTCGCGTCATGTTGCTTGACGAACCGACGCGCGGCGTGGATGTCGGCGCCAAGGTGGAAATCTACGCTTTAATAAATGAGCTTGCCGCGCAGGGGCTGGCCATCGTTATCGTCTCGTCGGAGCTGCCCGAGATCATCGGCATGTGCGACCGCATCGGCGTCATGTGCCGCGGACACCTGGCGGGGATACTGGACAATACCGGCCGCCGCGTCACGCAGGAGCAGGTGATGGCGCTCGCGGTGAGTACGTAATGATGGTTGAAATCCGATGAGCAAGCCGGCCCAAGGCGAAGCGCGAGAGCGAATCACCCCGCGCGGCTTGATCGAGGAACGCAGGTATGACGCACACGTCCCGAGACCTACTGATTCGCGGTCGGATGTTGGTGGTGCTGCTTCTGCTGATCACCGCGGCCGCCCTGCTCACCGACGGCGTGTTTCTTCAACCCGAAAACCTCGTCAACGTCGCCCGGCAAATCTCCTTCGAGGCGATGATCGCCTTCGGCATGACGCTGATCATCATCACCGGCGGAATCGACTTGTCCGTCGGTTCAGTCGTCGCGCTCGCAGGCGTCGTCGCCGCGCTGGCGATGCGCGCGGCCGGCGATCAGTCAACGGGCGCGATCCTGGTTGGCGCGATCGCCGCCTGCGGCACAGGCCTCGTCGGCGGCGCGGCGGCCGGCGCGATCATCACGCGCTTTGCCCTGCCGCCGTTCATCGTGACGTTGGCCCTGATGCTCGTGGCGCGGGGGCTGGCGTTCATCCTCTGCGGCGGTGAACCAATCTACGAGGGGCTGCCGACCGGCTTGCTTTGGTTGGGCCGCGGTTTCGTCCTCGAGGGCGCGCTGGGCCGGCGGTTGCCGGTACCGGTGCTCGTCATGGCCATTCTCTTCGCCACGTCCTGGATGCTCCTTGCGCGGACGGTGGTGGGCCGCTGCGTCATCGCCGTCGGCAGCAACGAGGAGGCGGCCCGGCTGGCCGGCATCCCCGTACGGCGAACGAAGTTGTTTGTCTACGTTCTCACCGGCGGACTGGCCGGCCTCGTCGGCCTGCTTCACGACGGGAAACTGATGGCCGCCGATCCGAAGATCGGCGAAATGTGGGAGCTGAACATCATCGCGGCCGTGGTCGTCGGCGGGACGAGTCTCTTCGGCGGGCGCGGCGGCATCCCCGGCACGCTCGTCGGCGCGCTGATCATCGGCGTGCTCAACAACATGCTGAACCTGATGGGCGTGCAGCATTTCTGGCAAAAAGTTGTACTCGGGCTGGTGATTCTCGCGGCGGCCCTGCTGGACGCGGCGATGGCGAAGCTGGGGAAAAAGTAAAGAATGTAAAATGCAGAACGACCAAGCGCCAACGCCGCGATCCGAGTCGTCGCACGCGACGCACAGGTTTCTGCATCCGCCTTTCAGAATACCGTGCCGCAGTCACGCCGTCTTCGCCAACCGATCGAACGACACTTCGAGGCGGTCTTTCACGAGCTGCATGTTGTCGGGCCGATTGCCGCGCTCGGGCTGGCAGCAGTCTTCAATCAGCTTGATCAGCGTCGGGTCGAGCTGCTGGGATGAATCCAGATTCGGATTGCGCCACCGATCAAGGCTGACCCCCGCCTTGCTCGTCGCCGAGCTGTTCAACTCCGTCTCGACCGAGCGGCCCAGAAACACGCGGTGCATCGTCGCTCCCAGCCCGAACACGTCCGTCCGCTGATCCAGCGCCAATCGCTCAACCTGTTCCTTGGCGATGAAGTCCTTCGTCCCCTGGATGCGCTCCTTCCGCGTCAGCATCGGGCACGCCTGACCGAAGTCGATGATCGTCGGGCGACCGCTCTTTGCGCAGAGGATGTTCTGCGGCTTCAGGTCCGCGTGAATGAACCCGCGACGGTGAAGATCGTGCAAACCGTCGGCCACGTGCCAGAAAACTTTGATCACCAGCAGCAGCGGCGCGCCTTCGGCGAACTTGTCCAGCGGAACGCCCTCCACAAACTCCAGAAGGTTGTACGCCTCGATCGCCCGGAGCTTCCGCTTCACGATCCCGTACTCCACCGTCTTGCGAAGCACCGGGTGGCTGTTCAGCACGCCAATATCGAACTCGTTCTTCAGCTGGCGCACCTGCGACTGCCAGTTCTCCGCCGAGGCCGAAACCGACTTCTTGCAGTAGTGCTTGCCGTCCTTTGCGTCGCGCATGAGCGTCACGCGGGTCCCGGCGCCGGTTCCCAGCTCACGCACGAACATCAAGCTTTCAAGGCGCTTTGACACGGCTTCGCTTCAGACAAACGGCGTCCTGTTCTGCGGCTTCCTAATATCGGCCAGCCAACCCGTTGGATGTTGTCTTCATCACGGGGCACATGCCCATGCAAGGCCCAATCTGCCCCGAATGGCCGCGGCCGCGACCGCAATGGAAGACCCAGAACGCCGGTCCATTCCCCTGTCAAGTTATTTCTTCAAACGGGCAATCGTGCGGGGAATTGCCCCGGAAACCATCTTTCTTGATGGTACGCGTATCGTGAAGTGAGGCGAACGGGGAACGAAGGTCCGCAAATGATGGACGGAAATAGGGCAAAAACGGACGCTGAACCCAGGTTCCAATCTCCCGCGCTCACGGTCAATCCAATGATACCGACAAGCCACGTGTCTTTCCAACGCGCTCCGCTTTGCTCGACGCTCCTGCCGGAGTTGGGGCGAGGCGTCGAAGTGGGCAAAGATCGGTGGCTTATCGCGGTGAACCCGAGGGGAAAGTTACCCGATGGAGCCCCGGATTCGCCTTGTGACGCCGGGTTTTACTGGTGGAACAAGCCCTGCAATGCCCCATTCACCGCCTCGCCCAACGACGATCGGCGATGGACGCGCCGATCGGGGGAAACCGCCATGCAGAGAAACCACGCCCGCGCCGCGTCCCACGGAACCATCAGTCGATTCTGGCTCACCCTCCGAATCTGGTGGTGGTGGCTTCGGCCGACCACGGCGTCAGGCCGAACGCCTGCGCCGCCCTCGGACGGGTCGATGAGGCATTCATGCTACGACGCGGATGAATGAGTTGCCCCGACTGCGCCGGCGGGCGTCGGTCCGGTCGGGCGATGGTCGAACTCGTCGCCTCGGAACGTCGTGCCGAGGTAGGCGTCGCGGACCGTCTGGTCATTGATCAGCGCCCGGGGGGAGCCTTCGGCAATGACGCGGCCCTCGTGAATGATGTAGCTGCGATCCGTCACTTCCAGCGTCTGGCGCACGTTGTGGTCCGTCAGCAGGATCGACAATCCCAGATCGTTCTTCAGATGTGAGATTTCGCGTTGCAGATCCTGCACCGCGATGGGGTCGACCCCGCTGAACGGCTCGTCCAGCAGAATGATGGCGGGCTGCGTGATCAGCGCGCGGGCGATTTCGAGCTTGCGACGCTCGCCGCCCGACAGCGTGCGTGCCTCTTGTTTGGCATTTCGTAACAACCCGAACTGCTCCATCAGCGCCGCGGCGCGTTTTTGGCGCTCGGCGCCCGACAAACCGGGCAGCATCTCCAGAATCGCGAGCAGGTTCTGCTCCACCGACAAGCGCACAAAGACGCTGTTCTCCTGCGACAGGTAGCCCAGCCCCTTGCGCGCGCGCTGGTACATGTGCAGCCGGGAAATGTCCTCGCCCTTGAAGAGTACCTGCCCCGCGTCGGGCGTGACGATGCCCATCGTCATTCTGAAACTTGTCGTTTTTCCAGCCCCGTTGCGGCCCAGCAACCCGACGATTTCCCCCTGGTTGACGTGAAAGCCGACTTTGTTCACGACCATGCGGCCGCCGTAGCTCTTCACCAAGTCAATTGTCTGTAACAACAGCTTCCCGTGGCTCATGGGGGATCCAGTCGGCCCTTGCGCTCATCGTGCCCGGCGCGCCGGTCGCCGCATGTTGACAACTTGTTTACAGCCCGGATCGACCTGGGACAGAACCGGGACGGACCGATGATCAGCGGGTGGAATTATAACGAATGCGCCGTCCAGTGCGAACGCTTGAGGAATTCGTTCATTTCATCCTTAACCCGCGTGGTTTCAGTAAGTTAGCGACGTCCAGACGTAAAATTATCGGCAGATCGAAACGATTGCACGCGGCGCTCGAATCCGCCGCACAATCGCGCCTTCCTCTGCGTCATGTAATCTGCTCCCGCGTGTGGATAACCTGCGAAATTCACGACGCCGCTGACGATCAATTCAGAACACGCCAAGTGATGAAAGCTTCCATCTTATCGGATGATACGCATCCGGCCAAAGTTGGGGATGATGGGCGGAGAGCCATCTGAAATGCGCAGTCCCCCGGGCCAATACACAAAAAACGCTCGGCCGATCAATTGGTCCTCGGGCACGGTTCCGTAGGAGTAGTTTCCACGCTCGACGAGGAACGGCGCAACCTCCCACCACAACCGCGAATCTTTGCTTTGCGGACTGTTGTCCCCGCAGCAGAAGTATTCGCGGGGGTCTTCGCGCAGCAGAATCGGGTTGTTCGCCGTGCCCCAGGCCGGATATTGCGCGTACTCATTTCGCTGACGCGAAGGACCGCCCCCGTCGAGCGTAAAGTCCGAGCGATAGAACACATCGCGATGGACGACGAGATGGCGGATTTCCAGCGGCGTGCCCCTCGCGCCGATTCGCACTTCGGCGCGATTGTAACGCCCGTCCTGATACGGCCGCTCAAGCAGCCGATCGAGGTCGGGCGCGTACTGCTGATCCGTTGTGGCGAGCACTTCGCGATCGTTGATGCGCAGCGCCACGCGATAGTCAAGATTCTCAAACTCCACGACGACCGGCTGGCCAGGCCGCAGCGGCTCGATTTTGGCGCGGGAAAGCTCAATCCGCACCGGGCCTTTGTCGGATCGATCCAGAATCAGCGTGCCGTCGGTGTGAAGGATCGCGCGGAACTCATCCGGCCCACGCGCCAGCGAGAGCGCCAGCTCCCCCTCGGTCGGTCCGGGCCACAAGACAAAACTCAATTTGACATCGCCGACGTCGTGCTGCGTCGGAACCGATCCGGCGCTCACGTCGTTGTACGCATAATGATCCTGAATGCGGCGGCCGGTCAGCCGAAGCCATTTCGTCTCCTTGCCTTCCGGAACAAATCGCACGATGGGCGTTCCCGCGTCCCAGCCCTTCTTCGCGCCGCTTTCCGCCGTGGACGACTCCCCTGGCGAGCCGCTCGTCTCCGGCACCCACATCGGCGGGTCGAACATCGGCTCATTGGGCACGGCCTTGGCGGCCGGCGGGTAGTCGTGATCGTAATGAATCATCCAGAGTGATTTCTGCGCGACAGGTGTCTTTCTCTGGATGCGCAGCTGCTGGGTGAGGACTTTTTCCTGCGCCGGCGTCAGGCGTCGTGCCGACGGATTGCCCTTCGGTGGCGGCTGCGACAACGCATCGATGATGTCCTTCGGCACTTTGCTGATCGGCGCGGTGTACAGATCGCCGTTGATGATCTCCAGCACTTCGCCGGGCAGGCCGAGCATGCGCTTGATGTAGTTGGTGTCGCCGTCCTGCGGATCCTTGAACACGACCACGTCCCAGCGCTTCGGACCGAGCAGCGGCCCGCCGATGTCGTAGGCCCACTTGTGAACCAGGATGCGATCGCCGGCGTCAGGAACGACGCGCGTCTGCGGCGTGCGGTTGAGCTGATTGTTCCCCGCGCCGGCCCAACTGCAATTCGGGCAGCGCACTCCAAACCCCAGCGGCGCATCCAGCGTGCCGTCCTGCCGGTAGCCGCCCGGCAGTTGCAACGCCTCGCGGATGCCATAGACAAAAGGATATTTGCACATCTCACACCGGTGCTGGGCGTGAAGGCCGTACAGCCCCGGCGCCATCGAACCGGTCGGAATGACAAACGCCTCAACGACAAACGCGCGGAACACAAAGGCAAGGATGAACGCCACGACGATCGATTCAATCGTGTCACGGATGCCGTCACGCGGCGGAGCCGAGGAGCTTGCTGCGGCGAGCGCGCGGTCGTTGCCGGCGGCCTGCGCATCTGTCTGGGGGGCGGTGGCGGTCATGATGGTTCGAGTGACGTAACGGAGCCGCGACGCAGCGCCTCTCACGGGCCGGACTTCTGCCGGCGGCCGTCGGTTCATCGACCATACTCCCCCCTTACGAGCGGGTCAATCGTGCGGTTCAATGGTGCGGCCCCATGGTGCGGCTCCCTGGATCCCCGGCACGGCGGCTGTTTGCCCGATTCATCCGCCTCAATAAGCGAACCTCCATGACCCAGCGCGTGATTGTCATTATTAACCCTGTTTCCGGTCGAACCCGGGGAGACCACGCCTTGATGCACCTTTTTCGGCGGCTGCGGACGGTCGGCGCCGACTTGGACGTGTTTCGCACGACCGCCCCGGGTGATGCCCGACGGTGGGGACGCCAAGCGGCTGCAAGCAGGGCCGATCTTGTGATCGTTGCCGGCGGCGATGGCACGGTGAGCGAAGTCGTGTGCGGCCTGCGCGAAGCCGATGGGCCGGCGCAGGACGGTCAAGCCAGTGCGCTGCCGCCGCTGCTGATCGCGCCGCGCGGCACGGAGAACGTGCTGGCGAAGTACCTCGGGTTGCGGCTCGATGGCAATCTTCTGGCCGAGGCAGCGCTGAACGGCCGGGCGCAGGAGATCGATCTGGGCCTGTGCAATGGTCGGCCGTTCATGCTGGTCGCGGGGGTGGGGTTCGATGCCGAAGTGGTGCGGCGTGTGCACGCCGTGCGCAGGAGGCACTTGGACTACGGGGCCTATTTCTGGCCGCTCTGGCGGACGTTCTGGTCGTATCGCCATCCAGTGATATGCGTGGACGTGGATGGACGGCGCGTGTTCGCGGGGCCGGGGCTGGCCATCGCCGGGAACATTCCGCGCTATGCGATGGGCCTGCGGATTCTGCGAGACGCGCGCCCCGACGACGGCCTGATGGATGTCTGCATCTTCGCGGTGAGGTCGCGTCGCGGGTTGATTCATCACGCGGTGCGGGCGGCCCTGGCGCGACACGTCGGGCGCCCCGACGTGGTGTACCGTCAGGGCCGCGTGGTGCGAATTGACGCCGCTAACGAACCGCACGGCGCTGCCATGGATTCGGCGCATCGCTCGCAGCACGCATCACCGGCCCCCTGCGTGGAGATGGACGGTGACCCCTGCGGCGAGTTGCCGATTGAACTGGAAGTGATCCCCCGCGGCGCGCGGTTCATCGTGCCGCAGGGCTGGCGAATGTGACACGCTGCCAACAACTCCCTCTACCTTACTAGGGAGAGGGTTGGGGTGAGGGTGAATCATGCTGATTGAGATGCTCGCCCCCCGCCGTCGCTTGACGATTCGCGATGGCGGGATCCGCGTTTTTTCCCTGCTTGGCTGGGTCCTCGTGGCGATGCCCGCGTCGCGCGTCGATGCCTGGCAGGCAACCGCCGATGCACCGGCGTCGGAAGCACGCAGCCGCCTATCGACGCAGGCGAAAGATGGCCCAGTCACTGCAACGGCACCGACCCCTTACGCCGATCCCTGGCAGGGGGTTGGATACGAAGACCTGGCGCACCTGATGAAGATCGCACGGCGTTCCCTCACAGCGAAGCTGGTCGCCGACTCCGAACTCGCGCCGGGTTATGTTCCCCCGACCCTTCGCGAAAGGAGCGGAATTGTATGCCTGCGATTGCGCTCGGGCGGCCGGCTGATCTGCGAGGCGGCCTCGGGCCGCAAGCCGATCGTTGAAGCGGCTGGTTCGGCTGGCGTTGCACTCGCGCAAACCATTATTAAAAATAAGGTTAAGTGTGATGATGGGGGACGGAGTCTTGGGTTGGAACTTGAGTGGCTCGGTCCGTCGGAGGCACTGGTATCGGGGCTCGCCGAAGGGGGGCAGTGGTCGGAGGAGTTGCTGCATTCGTTCGAGCCGGGGGTGGAGGGGATCGCTGTGGAGTTTCAGGGGAATCAGGCCTGGATCTGTCCGAGCGAGATTGTGACGCGGAACTACAGTCCCGACCTCGCGCTGGCCGCCGCGGAGTCAAAGGCCGGGGTGCAATTCATTCATAAGGTTCGATTGCAGAGACAGATAAAGTACTCTCGCTTCCCTTCGCTTCATCTCTGGCAACCAGGCGCGGATCAACTTCCCGTCCGCCTGCATCGTGGTGAGAAACTGGTTGAACAGTCTGCGGTGAGCGCGCGAGGCCTGGATGAAGCCATTGCGCGGATGCGGAGGTATTTGCGTTACCTGCAAATGGCCGATGGCGGCTTCGCGGAGGAATACAGCCCTTCCGCGGACCGATTCGACCACGGTCCGACACCACGGTTGCAGATGAGCGCCTTGAGCTCGCTGGCGGTGCTGGCGGAGTGGACGGGTCAGGCGTTGGACCGGGAGCGGTTGAAACGCTGCGTGGAGCGGGCCGCGCTGGCCGTGAAGCCGATCCATCGCGCGGAGCTTCAGCCCGCAGAGCTTCAACGCGCGGCGAAGGATGACCGGGGCGAGATCAGGATCGAGGAGGTGGGGCTGGCGGTGCAGTTTCCGGGAGAGGTGGATTGCCTGGAGCTGACCGCGCAGCTGCTGCTGGCAAAGCTGGCCCTGGGACGCCTTGAACCCTCTGGAACCCACGAACCCCTCGAACCCCTCGAACCCCTCGAACCCCTTGAACCCCTTGAACCCCTTGAACCCCTTGAACCCCTTGAACCCCTTGAACCTTTCGTCCCGAGCACGGCCCGCGAAGACAGAATCGCTCAAGGCCTTGCGAAGGCGATTCGCGCGAGCCAGGGCGGGGATGGTCGGCTTGAATTGAAACTCAACAATGGTGGGGAGTCGCAACCCGAGTCGGTCGTGGCTGGCGCGTGGGGGATGCGCGCGCTGATGTCCTGGGATGAATCGGCACGGGACGCTGCGATCACCGCGATGGTGGAACGGGCGCGGGTGCATTATCAGTCCTGGTATGAGCGCGAGGGCGAGCCGCGTGCATCGGCGGCGTTGGCGCGGGCGTTGATGCAGCTTTATGACCGGACGAATGATGCGCGGTGCAGTGACCTGGCGTTCTCGATACTGGATCGGATCGCGGCGTTGCAGGTGACGCCGGCGGCTTGTCCGATGCCGGAGCTTTGGGGTTCGATCAACGCAGGGCAGCCGGGCGTGGTGGGTTCGGATAGTGCAGCCTATGTGTCAGCCCTGGCGGAGGGCCTGGTGCTGGCCCGGCGGATCGGTGACCGGCAGCGCGTGGAGCGCTACGAGCGCGCGGTTCGGCTCGGTACGCGGTTCATTCTTCAACTGGAGTTCACGGAGGCCGGTTGTTTTTACGTTCGCACGCCGCGTGATGCCTTGGGGGGCGTGCGAATGTCTCCATGGGACCATCGCATTCGCGTGGATCGGTGCGGGGATGCGTTGGAATCGCTCATTGAGGCCCGCGCGGCGCTGTTCGGGGAGCCGGCGCGCCGCGGGGATTCGGCGCATCGCTGAAGTGAAGTCGAAGAAGCGTTCGTAGCGAGGAATAAACACCCTCTCCCTTCCAGGGAGAGGGCCGGGGTGTGGGTGAATCGGCGCATCGCTGAAGTGAAGTCGAAGAAGCGTTCGTAGCGAGGAATAAACACCCTCTCCCTTCGAGGGAGAGGGCCGGGGTGAGGGTGAATCGGCGCATCGCTGAAGTGAAGTCGAAGAAGCGTTCGTAGCGAGGAATAAACACCCTCTCCCTTTCAGGGAGAGGGCCGGGGTGAGGGTGTGAATCGGCGCATCGCTGAAGTGAAGTCGAAGAAGCGTTCGTAGCGAGCAATAAACACCCTCTCCCTTCCAGGGAGAAGGCCGGGGTGAGGTGAATCGCGCAAGCGCTGAAGTGAAGTCGAAGAAGCGTTCGTAGCGAGGAATAAACACCCTCTCCTTCCGGGAGAGGGCCGTGAGGGTGTGAATCGGCGCATCGCTGAAGTGAAGTCGAAGAAGCGTTCGTAGCGAGCAATAAACACCCTCTCCCTTCCAGGGAGAGGGCCGGGGTGAGGGTGAATCGGCGCAGCGCTGAAGTGAAGTCGAAGAAGCGTTCGTAGCGAGGAATAAACACCCTCTCCCTTCCAGGGAGAGGGCCGGGGTGAGGGTGAATCGGCGCATCGCGGGGATTCGCAGTAATCGCAGGGTGCGTCCGGGCCACGTCGGAGCCTCGACTCGACGCACCGCCCGAGTGACTCCGCATCACGTGCCATGGGACCGGTCCGACGGATCATTTTCATTTCGCCGGGGCAGCGCTGCCGCATTTACCAGCATTGAGAGCAGTTCTTGCCGATCGCCGCGGCGCGCGCCGATAAAAATGTTTGCTTGAAGTCGCGCACATCCCGCCGATATCTCCCTCACGAACGGATGCAACGGATGCGTTGTTCCCGGCGGTTCCCGCCGGAGCGATCGTGAGGATGCGACGATTCGGCGTGATTCCGTGTGACTCGGTGTTGCGTCGTCGAGGCGATTTCGGCGACTGGTGGGTGTGTGGGCCATGGCGGAAGCTGCGGCGACAGCGCAAGTGATGGCAGGAAACGCAGCGGGCGCAGCGAACGCGCCGGGGGGTGACGCACCGCGGGGCGGGCTTCGCGAGCGGTTTGCGGGCCGCTGGCAGCTTCCCCTGCTGATCGCCAGTGTGCTGGCGCTTTCGGCGGGCGTCTCGCGGCAGGTGGCGCGCTATCGACCGGTAAGCTTTGAGGAGCATCTGAAGCGTGTGGCGGTTCTCCGCGAGGCGAATGCGCTGGGTCGAGCCGCGACGTATATCAAGTATTTGTTGAGTCGGCCGGAGCGGCCTGCGGCCGAGCGGGGCGAACTGTATCGGCTGTATGCGCAGGTTGCTTATCAGGCGGAGTCGTCGGCGACGGCGCATGGCGAGGCGAATACGCGGGCGATCATCCGCAACATGCAGCAGGCGCGCGAAGAGGGTGCAGCGCTTGCGGCATCGGACTGGTACGCGCTGGGCGAGGCGTATCGGTGGGCCGGTCAATGGACCGAGTCGATTGATGCGCTGGGCAAGGCGCTCGAAGCGGGCATGACGCCGGCGGATGCGATTCGCCGGAAGATCGTGGAGTTGCGGCTGGCGACGACCGCGCCGACGGATCCGAAGAATGTGTCGGACATCGCCGCGGTGTTGAGCGCGGCCGATTCGTCGCCGGAGAACTTTGTGTGGGCGACGGATCTGACGGTGGATCGGTTGCTCTCGGCGGGCCGGGCGGACGAGGCCTTGAAACTGGTGAAACAGGCGGAAGCGCGCGGGGGGGAACCGGACGCGCGGCAATCGGTGAGATACCTGGAGGCGTTGTGCCTTCGCGCGATGGGTCGGACGGATGAGGCGGAGGCGTTGCTTCGGCGAATCCGGGAGGAGTGGACGAAGCGCGATGATCTGTGGGCGCGGGCCGGCTGGTTGCTAGGACGATTGCAGCAGGAAGACGACCGGCCGCAGATGGCGCTGGCGTTCTACGAGGAGGTGCTGCGTTCGTTTGCGTCGGGGGAAATGAAATGGGCATGTGAACAGGGTCGTGCCGAATGTCTGGCACGACTGGAGCGGTTTGAAGCGGCGCGGGAGGCCTTTTCGGGGCTGATCGAGCAGCGCGGGGCGTGGGAGCGTTCGCGCTACGTGAATGCGGGTGCGGTTCGTTCAGCGTTGATCGTGATCGCGGAGCGATTGCGCGGCGCCGGCGAGTACGAGGCATCGAACGATTACTACCGACTGGGGCTGAAGCTGGCGGGAACGGATTCGGCGGCGCAGCGCGCGCATTACACGGGTCAGCTCGCGGCGAATTGCCGGTCGCTGGGTGTTCAGGCGCGCGATGCGAGCGACGCACGGGTCGCGGCGCAGTGGTTCGCCGAGGCGGGCCGGCTGAACCTGGCGCGGTCGGAGATTGAGACGCAGGAGCGGTTCCAGGCCGAGGCGCTGGAGGCAGCGGCCGAGGATTTCGACGCGGCGGGCCGGACCGATGAGATGATCCGCGCGCTGACGAAACTGGTGGCGCGGCATCCGACGAACGTGCGGCGGTCGGCGGGCATGTTCCGCCTCGCGCAAGCGCTGGAGGCGCAGGGTCGTTATGCCGAGGCTGCGGCATCGTATCAGGAGATCATGACGGTTTACCGACGGCTGCCGGATGCGTTGTCGTCGATGGTGCCGTTGGCGCGGTGTTTGATTCGTCAGGGCGGCGACCGGGCGCAGCGCGGCGTGGCGATTTTGACGGAGATCGTAGACGACCTGGGGCCGGAGGAAATCTTCACGCCGCGGGCGATGGAATACCGCGAGGCATTGTTTGAGCTGGCGGAGTATTACACGCAGGCCGATCCTGTGCGGATTCCGAATCGCGACGAGTTGGCGATTTCGCGACTGGAAGATGCGCTGGCGTTGTATCCCGACGCGGCCGAGGCGCCCAAGCTGCTGTTTTTATTGGGGGAGTCGTACCGGCGCAGCGCGGGACGGTTGCGCGAGTCGCTGAAAAAGGAACTGGATGCGCGAACACGCGAGGAGTCCGCTCGCGCGGCGGACGACCGGTTGCGGCGCGCGGTGGATGCGTACGAGCGCATCATGGCGCGGCTGGCGGGGCAGGATGGCAGCGCATTGAGTGAATCCGAGCGGCTGTACCTGCGATGCAGCTATTTGTATCGAGCCGATTGTCTGTTTGAACTGGGCGATTATGCAGCGGCCGCGGATGGGTATCGCGAGGCGCAGTGGCGGTACGAGGCCGATCCGTCGGCGGTGTCGGCCGGCGTGCAGCTGTATCACTGCTTTGTGCGGCTGGGCAATGCGAACGAGGCACGGATGGCGCTGGCGCGGCTGGGCTGGTTGTTGAAGAAGCTGCCGGAATCAGCGTTCGAAGCGCGGCGCGGCATGTCGTCGAAGGCGTACTGGGAAGGCTTGGTCGCACGGCTGGAACGGACGAGCGGCGACCTGCTGGCGGGAGCGAGGTGAGTCATGACGGCGACACTGAACCGGGTCGCGCCGCAGGGCAGCGCAGCCGAACTGGTGATGCTGCTCGAGCAGCAGCGGGCGACGTATCGGCGACTTCGCCAACTGGCGGAGCGGCAGCGCGTGCTGGTGGTGCAGGACGACATGCAGCCGCTGCTGGCCTTGCTGGGCGAGCGGCAGGCGCTGGTGGACGCGCTGATGCGGGTGCACGGTCAGTTGGCGCCGTACCGGGCGAACTGGCCGGCGACGATGCAGGGTCTGGATGAACCGACGCGCAAGCGTGTGACGGAGATGCTGGAAGAAGCGAACGAGGCGCTGGGCGGCATTTTACAGGGAGACACGCGGGATAGTGCCACGCTAACGACACGACGCCAGGAGACGTCGGAGCGGATCACGACGCTGGGGCAGATCGCGCGCGCGACGGCGGCCTATGCGGCGGCGCCCGCCGGGTCCGCGGCGCCGGGGCGGTTCGGGACGGATGCCAGCGCCTAAGCGGGAATGATGTGGATGGCGGCGTTTCGCAGGATGAAACACCGAGCAAGCATTGAATCGGCGAGCGTGCTCGCCGGAAAAATGAGACGCGAGACAATGATCGAACTTGCAGAGACGACGCACGACGCGCCAGACGTGACCCAGCGGGAACGGGAGCTGGGCGCGATCATCACGGCGTACAACGACGTGACCGAGCGATTGAAGCAATCGCACGAGTCGCTTCAGCGGGAGGTCGCGCGGCTGCACGGCGAGCTGCATCGCACGAACGAAGCGTTGCGCCGCAGCGAGCGGCTGGCGGCGCTGGGCGAGATGGCGGCCGGTCTGGCGCACGAGATTCGCAATCCGCTGGGTGGCATCGCGCTGTATGCGTCGATGCTTTCGCAGGCGGCCGGCGGGGACGGCAGCGCGGTCGACGCGGCGCGAACGCGCACGGCGGCGACGCGCATCGCCAACGGCGTGCGCACGCTGGAGCGGTTGATCGCGGAGATTCTGGATTTCGCGCAGGAGCATCGTCTGGAGCGGCAGCGCTGTCGCCTGGGCACGGTGTTCAACACGTTGCGCGATGCGATGGCCCCGTGGGAGGAACAGACCGGCGCCCGGATGACGATCGACGCGGAGGCGGACGAAATTGAGGCCGATATCGATATAGGCCGGTTGCACCGGGTGCTCGTGAACTTGGTGCTGAACGGTTTGCAGGCGGCAGGTCGCGGGGGGCGTGTGGCGATCGCGGCGCGGCGCGATGCGGATGCGGCGGTGATCGAAGTGGCCGACAGCGGTCCGGGCATCGCGGAGGAGTTGCTTCCGCGGGTGTTCAATCCGTTTTTCACGACGAAGGATACGGGCACGGGGCTGGGGCTGGCAATCGTGCATCGCATCATCGAGGCGCACGAGGGATCCGTCGCGGTGAGCAATCGCGCGGGCGGCGGGGCCGTGTTCACCCTGCGTTTGCCGGATGGTGAATCGGGCGATCACGCAGGGAGATAGGAAAGTGAACGAGCCTGCGGCGACCGGGACGTGGCCGCGGGGATGAAGTCATAAACGAAAGGATTGCGACAAGCCGTGCGAGCGGGGACACGCCGCGCGGCGTCGCCAAAGGGAGCAAACATGGCGCGAATTTGCATCGTGGACGACAAGGATGTCATGCGGGACTCGCTGACGGATATTCTCACGGCGGGTGGGCATGAGGTGGCGGCTTTCGCCGAACCGAATCAGGCGTTGATGGCGGCGACGCCGGGTCGGTTCGAGGTGATCGTGAGCGATCTGAAGATGCCGGGCATGGACGGCATCGAGTTGCTGCGATCGTTTCGATCGCGCGGCGTTGATGCGCCGTTCGTCTTGATGACGGCGTATGCAAGCGTCTCGACGGCGGTCGAAGCGATGAAGATGGGTGCGTTTGATTACATCCAGAAGCCGTTCGAGGCCGAGGCGATTCACCTGGTGGTGGAGCGCGCGGCGTCGGTGAGCCGGCTGCGTGGCGAGAACGAGGCGCTGCGTGCGAGCCTGATGGACCTGGGTCGTGACAGCGAGCTGGTCGGTTCAAGCCGGGCGATGCGGGCGGTGCGATCGCAGATCGAGAAGGTCGCGCGGAGCCAGGCGACGGTGCTGATCCAGGGCGAGAGCGGGACGGGGAAGGAGCTGGTGGCGCGTGCGATACACACGGCGAGCCAGCGCGCGGCGGCGCCGATGCTGTGCGTGAACTGCGCGGCGTTGTCGGCGGCGTTGCTGGAGAGCGAGTTGTTCGGCCATGAGCGTGGTGCGTTCACCGGCGCGGACAAGCTGCGCAAGGGGCGCTTTGAGCTGGCGACGGGCGGCACGCTGCTGCTGGACGAGATCAGCGAAGTGTCCCTGCCGGTGCAGGCGAAGTTGTTGCGCGTGTTGCAGGAGCGCGAGTTCGAGCGCGTCGGCAGCAGCGTGACGATTCAGACCGATGTGCGTGTGATCGTGACGACCAATCGTGATCTGACGGAGTGGGTGGCGCGGCGGCGGTTCCGTGAGGATCTTTTCTTCCGCGTGAGCGTGCTGCCGGTGACGTTGCCGCCGCTGCGCGATCGGCGCGAGGACATCCCCGAGCTGGTGGGCCATTTCCTGGGTCGCATCGCGCGGCGCGAGGGCAGCAACACGAAGTCGATCACGCCCGCGGCGTTGCGTGTGCTGGAAGCCTACCACTGGCCGGGCAACGTGCGCGAGCTGGAGAACGTCTGCGAGCGCGCGGCGGTGTTGTGTCATGGTGACAGCATCGATGCGCCCCTGATCGAGCCGTGGCTGGCGTCGGCGAGCACGAAGGCCGAGGGCGTGAACCGCCCGCTGCGGCCGGGCCACATGATGGAAGACATGGAACGCTCGCTGATCGAGCAGACGCTGGTGCGATTCAACGGGCATCGCGAGAAGACGGCCAAGGCGCTGGGCATCGGCGTGCGCACGCTGGGGATGAAGCTCAAGCAGTGGCGCGACGAAGCGGCGGCGCAGGCCGCGGCATCGCTGGCGGCGGCCCAGGGTCCGCAGCGCATCGCGGGTTGAATCGCGCGGTTTTTGCGCGGCGCGGCACGATTTGCCGGTTCGGCGGACATTGTGTCGATAAGAACGGCAGGCGTGCGGCGTGAGCAGGCGTCGGTTGCATGGCACGCCGGTTGCTGAAGCACGAGGACCGGGTGCGCCCGAGCGTCGGAGACGCGGATGACGTTTCTGGATCAGGTGATCGGCGGCGGGTCGATACCGCTGCTGGAGAAGGTGCTCTCGTTCACCGAGGCGCGGAATCGGATGCTGGCGGAGAACATCGCCAACATCACGACGCCGGGCTATCGAACGAAGCAATTGGACGTTCGCTCGTTTCAGGCGTCGTTGCGGGAGGCGTTGGACCGGCAGGACGCAGCCGAGCGGCGCGGCGTGGTATCGCCGCCGCTGGAGCTGAAGGCAACGCGCGAGGTGCGCGTCGGCGCGGGCGGCGCACTCGAGGTGACGCCGGGCACCGAGCCTGCGGAGAACATTTTGTTTCACGACGGCACGAATGCCCGGATCGAGCGACAGATGGCGCTGCTGGCCGAGAACACGATGATGCATCAGGCCGCGGTGGAGTTGATGAAAGCGAACATCGACGGGCTGTCGAAGGCGATTCGCGGCCGGGCGATTTAGTAGGGCATGACCGGCCGGGAACCAGGAAAGACGTATGTTCGGCGCATTGGACATCAGCACGAGCGGCCTCGCGGCGCAGCGGACGTGGCTGGACACGATCTCGGCGAACATCGCCAACGCGCAGACGACGCGTCGAGCCGACGGTGGCGACGGTCCGTACCTGCGACAGGTGGCGTTGTTCGCGCCGGGCGACGGCCGTGGCGGGGCGGGCGTGCACGTGGAGAAGATTGTCGAAGACCATTCCGGCAAGCCGCGTGAAGTGAAGGACCCGGGCCATCCCGATGCGGATGCGCGTGGGATCGTGCGGTATCCGAACGTGGATCTCGCGACGGAGATGGTGAACGCGATGGTGGCGGTGCGGGCGTACGAAGCGAACGTGACGGCGGCGGAGGCGACGAAGTCGATCGTGGCGAGCACGCTGCGGTTGCTGGCGTAGAGGCGTGAGCCATGAGCCGCCGGGTGCGTGTGAGACGCACCCATGAGTTGTCTCGAAGGCATGAAGGTAACTCGCGGCACCCAGTCTGAAGTTCGGTGAAGGAAGGGCAGTCATGTCAGACCTAGGCATCAAGAACCTGGAGGGCCTGAAGCCGCTGACCGGCGCGAATCCGCTGAAGGAGGCCGACGGCCTCGGCAGGGCGTCGCCGGTCGCGAAGACGGGCGCGGCGGGAGGGAAGGACTTCAAGAGCTTTCTGCTGGAGAGCCTGGACAAGGTGAACGCGCTTCAGACGGAAGCGAACGAGGGCGTGCAGCGCCTGATGACGGGCGAGACGAACAACGTGTCGGAAGTGCTGACGGCCAGTCGCAAGGCCGGCATCGCGTTCGATCTGCTGATGGAGATTCGCAATAAGCTGATGGAAGCGTACACGGAGATCAAACAGATGCGGGTGTAGGCGAGCCGTGAGCCTGAATGCGGCGGGGCGTCGGATCGGCGCTGTCGTGTATCGGTTCCAGGCACCAAGCGGACGATGCATGGCGAACTTCCCGGCGGAGCCGGGATCGGAATCAGACGGAAATGGATTTCCTGTCGTCACAATTGAGGCAGATCGGGGAGCAGCTCCGCGGCACGTCGGTTTCGCAGCGTGCGGCGATCGGCCTGCTCGTGGTGGTGCTGATCGGCGGCATGTACGGTCTGGTGCGCTGGAGCGGCCAGCCGGAGTGGGTGCCGCTGCTGCCGCAATCGTTCACACCGGAACAGATTCAGTCGATCCAGGCGTCGCTGGCCGTGGCGGGGGAACGGTCGAAAGTGGACGGGGATCGCATTCTCATCCAGGGGGACGAAGGCCGCCGGGAGCAATTGACGGCGATGCTGGCGCAGAGCGGATCGCTGCCGAAGGACACGAGCCTGGGTTATGCCGCGCTGGTGAAGGCGAGCAGCGTCTTCATGGGCGACCGCAGCCGCGTGTGGATGGAGAATCGCGGGCTGGAGGCGGAGCTGTCGGGTGTGATCGGCCGGTTTCGTGGCGTTAAAGATGCACATGTCTTTATAGAGGTTCCGCAGACGCGAGGGTTCTCGGGCAAGTCCACGCAGTCGCGGGCGAGCGTGCATCTGACGCTTGCGGAAGGCGAATCGCTGGACAAGCAGCGCGTGGCGGCGATTGCGAACTTCGTGGCCGGGGCCGTGAGCGGTCTGGACCCGCGCAACGTGAAGATCACCGACGGCGTGCGGTTCTATCGTCCGCCGGAGAGCACCGGGGAGGTGCCCAGCGAGTTGCTGGACATCCAGCGTCACGCCGAGGATTACCATTCGCAGAAGGTGTACGACCAGTTGCGATACATTCCCGGCGTGCTGGTCAACGTGCACGCGCAGCTTCGCACGAGCGAGGAACAGATTCAGGAGAAGACCCTCGGCCCGCCAGCGGTGGATAACGAAACATCGCGCACCGAAGAGACGCGCAGCGCGTCGACGGCGACCGGTCCGGGCGTGCGGCCGAACCAGGGGCGCAGCATCAGTGACGGTGGAACGGGCACGTCGAACACGAAGGAAGAGACGGAGACGAGCCTCAAGGGTGAGCGCGACACGAAGGTGCGCAGCACGAATCACGCGGTGGGGGTGGTGGAGAAGCTGACGGCGGCGATCAACGTGCCGCGGAGTTACCTGGAGCGCATCGCGTCGGCGGTGGGCGCCGCGGGCGGCGGCGGTGGTCAACCCGATGACGCGGTGATCGGCAAGATCGCAGAGGCGGAGTTGCCGAAGATTCGCGCGCTGGTGAAGCCGTTGATCAACGCGACGTCGGATGAGCAGGTCGTGGTGAATTGGTACTACGACATGGCGGCGCCGGAGTCCAGCGCGCCGGCGACGCAGTCGACGGGCATGGTGGCGCTGGCGCGGGACTATGGGGCGCAGATCGGCGTCGGGTTGCTCGTGTTGTTCAGCTTGTTCATGTTGATGCGTTTGGCGCGGCAGGGCGCGGGAGCGATCGGGCGAGCCGGTCGGAATCGGCCCGTGCCGGCGGGCGCATCGATCGGCGGGGGTTTCGGCGGGTTTGGCGATCCGGACGGTCCGCTTCAGAAGCTGGGCGGCGGGACGATGCTGGTCGGCGAGGCCGAGGAGACCGACGCGGTGATGGAAGGCCACGAAGTGGATGAGAAGACGGTGCGGACGCATCAGATTGTGCAGCAGATCAGTCAGATGGTTCGGGAGGATCCGGCGTCGGCGGCGAACATTGTCCATCATTGGCTGCAGGAAGAGAAATAGACGAGATGGCGGCGCGCAACAATCGCAACCAGAAGGAGGACGAGGAGAAGCAGAGCGGTCTGCGCAAGGCGGCGATTCTGCTCGTCAGCCTTAGCCGGGAGACGGCGTCGGCGATCCTGCGTCAACTGGACGGCGATTCGATCGAGGCACTGACGCGGGAGATCGCGCACATTTCGGAGCTGGACGAGTCGGTGCGGCAGTCAGTGATTGAGGAGTTTCACGGCTTGGCGCTGGCGCGGCGGTACGGCGAAGTCGGCGGGCTGGCCTGCGCGAGGAGCTTGTTGAGCACGGCGCTGAACAAGGAAGACTTCGAGCGGATCATGCACACGGTGGAGCATCAGTTCAACTCCAAGCCGTTCACGTTCCTGCACAAGGCGGCGACGGAGAACCTGCTGACGTTCATCCAGGACGAACACCCGCAGACGATCGCGCTGATCCTGGCGCACCTGACGCCGGACAAGGCGAGCGAGATTCTGGGGGGATTGAAAGAGGAGAAACAGAAGGAAGTCGTCGCGCGCATCTCGCGCATGGAGCAGACCAGCCCGGAGGTCATCAAGGAAGTCGAGCGCGGACTGGAGCATCGGTTGAGCGGTCTGGTGACGGAGCGGTTGCAGCGCGTCGGCGGGGTGGAGAGCGTGGCGGAGATTCTCAACCTGTGTGATCGATCCACCGAGCAGGGGATTCTTGAGAAGCTCGGCGAGGAGGATCCCGAGCTGGTGGAACAGATTCGCCGGCTGATGTTCGTCTTCGAGGACATTCTGCTGGTCAACGACAAGGGCATCCAGGCCGTTCTGAAGGAAGTGGAGACGAGCGAGCTGGTGCTGGCGATGCGCACGGCGACGGACGAGTTGAAGCAGAAGATTCTGTCGAACATGTCGGAGCGTGCGGCCCAGATGATCGCCGAGGAGATGGAGTACATGGGTCCGGTGCGGCTGTCGGATGTCGAGGCGGCGCAGCAGAAGATCGTGGACATTGTTCGGCGGTTGGAGGACGCCGGCGAGATCATCATCGCCGGTCGCGGCGGCGAGAAGGAACTCGTCGTCTAGGCGAGGGTGCGAAAGGGCGGCATGACGCGAGCGATTCGATCGGTGATCAAGGCGGGCGATGCGCGGCTGGCGACGCGTGGGATGTATTCGCTGGACCTGCGCGACATCGAGCACGAGGCGGCGCAGGTGCTGGCCGCGGCGCGTGCACAGGCGGAGCGGATCATCGCCGAGGCGCGTGCCGCGGCACACGCGCAGAGTGAATTAACCCGGCAGACGGCGCATCGGGAAGGGTACGCGCAGGGCCAGGCGCGTGGGCAGGAGACAGGCCACGCCGCGGCGCTGGAGGAAGCGCGGGCACGCTTCGCGGAGGAACACGCTGCGCTGGGGCGGGCGCTGACCGAGGCGCTGGCCGCGTTTGCCGCGCGGCGGGAGCAGTTGTACGCCGAGGCGCGGCGTGATGTGGTGCTGCTCGGTGCGACGATCGCCTCGCGCGTGTGGTCGCGGCTGGCGGCGGATGAATCGGTGGTGACGCAGGTTGCGCTGGGCGCGATGGGCGAAGCGCTGGAGATGGTCGGTCGGGCGACGCAGGCGATGGTGCGCGTGAATCCGGCGGATGCGGCGGCGCTGGAGCGCTTCGCCGCGTCGGTGCAGGGCGTCGCGGAAGAGAGTTCACACATTCGCATCGTGGCGGATGAGTCGGTGGCGCGCGGCGGTGTGCGGATCGAGACGGCCGATTCGGTGGTGGACGCGACGATTGCCCAGCGGCTCGACCGGGTTGCGGATGAGCTGGTGAGCGGATGGCGCGAGCGGCTGGCAGCGCTGGGACTGGACACGGACTCGGCGGACAAGCGCGCCGGCTAAATGGGGTGCGGATCGCACGTCAGCGAGGCGGTACGACGGCGCGACGGCGAGGCGACAATCGATGACGGTGCTGGCGGAAGCGATCGAGACGGCGCGGCGCGCGGACACGTTGAGTGTGACCGGGCGGGTGTTGTCATGCACGGGCATGACGATCTGCGCCGCGGGGTTGCCGGTGCCGGTCGGGTCGTTGTGTGAGATTGATTTCGGCGGCGGTCGTTCGGCGCTGGCGGAGGTGATCGGCTTCCGTGAGCAGGCGACGTTGCTGATGCCGCTCTGCGGCGCGGAGGGAATCGCCAAGGGCCAATGGATCCGCCATGTGACCAGCACGCAAAAGGTCGCGGTCGGTCCGGGATTGCTTGGGCGCGTCCTGGACGGCATGGGTCGGCCCAGCGATGGCCTGCCGGTCGCGGCGCTGGATGCCCATTATCCGTTGCATCGCGCGGCGCCCGATGCGCTGCGTCGGCCGCGCATCGACGCGCCGCTTTCCGTTGGGATTCGCTCAATCAACGCGATGCTGACGCCGGGTTGCGGTCAGCGGCTGGGCGTTTTCGCGGGCACGGGCGTCGGCAAGAGCATTTTGCTCGGCATGATGGCGCGGCATACGTCGGCCGATGTGGCGGTGATCTCGCTGGTCGGCGAGCGTGGCCGCGAGGTGCGCGATTTCATCGAGAAGGATCTCGGTGAGCGCGGGCTGGCGCGGAGCGTGCTGGTGGTGAGCACGTCGGATCAATCTCCGCCGCTGCGCGTGCGCGCGTGCTTCGTGGCGACGGCGATCGCAGAGTATTTCCGGGATCAGGGCGCCAACGTGCTGCTGCTGATGGATTCGGTGACGCGCCTGGCGATGGCGGCGCGGCAGATCGGCCTGGCGGCGGGCGAGCCGCCGGCGACGAAAGGGTATCCGCCGAGTGTGTTCGCGATGTTGCCGAGGCTGCTGGAACGAAGCGGTCGGACCGAAAGTGGCAGCATCACGGGTCTGTACACCGTGCTGGTGGAAGGCGACGACGTGAACGAGCCGGTGTCCGATGCGGTGCGAGGAATTCTCGACGGTCACATTGTGCTGTCGCGGCGGCTGGCGAATCGGGGGCAGTATCCGGCGGTGAGCGTGCTGGAGAGTGTGAGCCGGGTGATGCCGGACGTGGTGGACGCGAAGCAGTTGGAAGCGGCGACCGCGGTTCGTCGATTGCTGGCGGTGTGGGACGAGATCGAGGACCTGGTGAACATCGGGGCGTACGCGGCGGGCAGCAATCCGGAGTACGACCTGGCGATACGAATGATGCCGGCGGTCACCGCGTTCCTTCGGCAGGAGATGGACGTCGGCGTGGATTTCGAGGCGTCGAAGGCGGCGCTGATGGCGCTGGTGGAGGAGTTTGAGCGGAAGGAAACGCCCAAGCGTCCAAACGCCGAAGCGCCAAAACGACAGAAGTAGGATGAGCACGGCTCGCCGATGGGCGAGGGCACGTAGGTGATCGGGATCGGCTCACGGTAAAAGGTCCCACGAGATGAAATCACGACGCATGTATCGATTTGAGACGCTGCTGAAGATTCGCCGGGCGAAGGAGGACGCGGCCCGGCGGGTGGTGGCGGCGCGGCTGCGTCAGATCGCGGAAGTGGAGCAGCGTCAGGCGGCGTTATCGGAGCGTATTTCGCAGGAAACCGAGGCGATTCGGGCGTCGCTTGGAGAAAAAAACAAGAATCTTGATGTGGAACAATTGCGCTGGTCTCGGCACTGGCTGGGGCGATTGCGGCTGGGCGTGTTGGAGGCACAGGCCGAAGTTGCAGGTCACCGCGCAATGCTCGCGCAGGAGCGCGCGGTGTTAAATGACGCTCGGAAGCAGGTCGGCGTGCTGGATCGCCTGAAGGAGCGTTGGCGTGCGTCAGTTATTGCCGAATCGCAGCGCGTCGAAGCGCGCCAGTTGGATGAGATGAACACGGCGCGCTTCGCGGCCGGCGCGGGTCAGGAAGTGAGAA
Organism: Planctomycetia bacterium; assembly: GCA_015200345.1. Taxonomy (NCBI): domain Bacteria; kingdom Pseudomonadati; phylum Planctomycetota; class Planctomycetia; species Planctomycetia bacterium. The sequence continues at coordinate 2,479,322 of CP054187.1, forward strand.
TCTGATGCTCAAGCGCGCTTTTTTTGCGGCGGCAATTGTGACGATGTTAAACGCGGCGGCGCTGACGGGCGTGGCGGCGTGGGCGGCGACGCGAGGCTATTTGTCACGCGATCGGGTGCACGCGGCGCTCGCGGTGTTGCGGGGCGAGTCTCCCGCGGCCACGACGCAGCCGAGTGCGGCGTCGCAGCCGGGTCAGGATTCACCGCAGCCGGCGACAGCGGAGCAGTTGAGGCAGCGCGAGACGGCGGAAGAGATCGCGAGGACGGAACTTGAGCGGCGCAGTCAGGAAATCGCCAATGCGTGGAAGCTGCTGGAGATGCAGCAACTCGCGATGGTGCGCGAGAAGGAGTCGCTCGAGGCTGATCGCAAGCGGTTCGCCGAAGAAGTGCGGCAGCAGGCCGCGGCAGGAAGCGACGATGGTTTCGCGAAAGAGCTTGAGATTCTCGGCGGCATCAAGGCGAAGGACGCCAAGGCGCTGTTGCGGCTCAAGCCGGACGCCGACGTGGTGCGGACGCTCATGGCGCTGGATGCGCGGGTCGGCCGCAAGATCGTCGGCGAGTGCAAGGAACCCGAGGAGCGCCTGTGGATCGGGCGCATTTTGGACAAGTTACATGAGCAGAATGCAGCACGGGCGGAGGTCCTGGGCGGCAGCTCCTAATCGTTCCGATCGCGCGGGCCGTATGCCGCCATGGTCGGAAGGAGCCACCCATGGAGATGGCCCGACTCCTGACGCAGCTCCTGCGTCGACCGGCGCCGGCATCTGACGGCGGTGCACGAATTCCATTTGATGGTTCGTCGGCGCGGCCGACCGAACGCTCGTTCACGCGTGAGTTGAAGCAGTTGCGAACGTCCGCGCGCGACGACGCCTCGTCCAGGCGTCCCGAGCAGGTCCAGCGGCCGGAAGAACCTTCCCCGTCACAATCAGACGAAGCCGAGGCACCGCGCGACGAGGCGACGTCGCCGGAGAGTACGCAAGTCGAATCGCGACAAGGTGCCGAGGCGCAGATTGCTGGCACACTCCAGATCGCGGTCGCGCTGGCGGAGCCGGTTGCGGCCGATGGGGAGTGGGTCAGTGCGGCTTCGATAGAAGCGGAAGCCTCGGCCTCGAAGGCGGCACAATCGAATGAGGCGGAGTCTCGCGGCGCGACCTCACCGTGGAAGGCGTCGTCGTCGGCTGACAAGGCAGTCCTTCAGGCGACGGTCGACATCAAGAAACCGGCCCAACCCGAATTCAAACCGCAGGACCGCGTGATCCCGCTTGGCAAACTCGGGGTGGATGATCCCGAGCTGGAACTTGCGGAGAAGGTGAAACTGGCAACGTCGCCGGAGACGGGGCGAGCCGGTTGGGCCGGTCGGCGCTTCATCGCGGACGCGAGCGCGCGTCACCCATCACAAATCAAGAACCAGGGCAACGGCGTGACAACCGCGTCACCGACCTCGAACGGCGGCCAGACGCCGGGTGCGTTGAGCGCGACGATCGGCCGTGCGGAGGATGTCATCAAGGCGATTGGTGCCGTGCAAACGAGCGCGTCGGATACAGATAACGCGGCCGATACGGCATCGGGATCGGCTTCGGCTCGCGAGTCGGCGGAGGGCGGGGCGGTGGCGCAGCGGCAGGCGGCGGTCAAGGCGAAGGTGTCGAGCAGCGCGGGTGTTGATCGCGCGAGCGAGTCTCCGACGAGCGGCGTGAGCGCGTCCGATGCGTCCAGCGCTGGCGGTGGCGCATCGCAGGCGTCATCGGGTTCGGTGAGCGTCGGAGTCGAGCCGTGGTCGCGCGCGGCGTTGGAACGGGTGGGGGTGTCGCGCGTCGAGGGCGATTCCGCGGCGGCCTCCCTGGCGAAAGCCCTGCTGGCGTCGCACAACGGGGATTTGAGCGGTAATTCGTGGGCCGCAGGCACGACCGGAAGCGAAGCTCATGCCGGGACGAGTGTCCTGAACGTGACATCATCGGGTGAGCGCGGGAATGCGCTGCCGCCGAAGGCGTTCGGCGCGCTCCTGGGTCAGCAAAGCCCGGCGGCAACGCGCGTGGCGGAATTGCTGCTGGCGCAGCAGCCGGCTGCGGGCGGTTTGGACGCGGCAGTGCGGTTGCTGGGTGGTGCGAGCGGCTCGGGGAAGCAGGAGGTCACACTGCAACTGGATCCGCCGGAGCTGGGTCGCATGCGCCTGGAAGTGCGCATGGAAGAGCAGACGATGAGCCTTCGCGTGGACGTGCAGAGCCGCGCCGTGGCGAAGCTCGTCGAGACGCGCCTGCCGGAGCTGCGCGACGCGTTGAGCGCGCACGGCATTTCGATAGATAAGTCACAGGTCATCATTCGCACGGCCGATGCGCACGGAGGTTCGCTCGGGCAGGAGTCGGACTCGAGCGCGAATCAGCAGCCGGGCGGGCACCATGGCGGTTCGGAAGGATTCTTCTCGGAAGGGCATGCCGATCGCGACGGCGGGGCGGGACATTCCTGGCGAGACGGGTGGACTCCCGCGGAGACGACAGGATCAGGTGACGATGCGTGGTCGGCCGCGCGTGAAGCTGTTCAGGGGGACGAAGCGAGCGGATTCAATGCCGGATCGGCGGTGTCGATGCGAGCCGGCGCGATGAATCTGGTGGCGTAGCGGGTTGAGATCAGGCGGCGCGGCGCGCCGAGTTGTGGAAAGGTTTTGACATGGAAGCTTCGACAATTGGTTCAAGCACGTTCATCCCGACGCAACGGGCGACGACGCGTGGGTTTGATGATTTGAAGGGCGAGGATTTTTTCGCATTGATGATCGCGCAGTTGCAGGCGCAGGACCCGATGAAGCCGACGGACAATCAGCAGTTGTTGAATCAGATGTCGAGCATTCGACAGATGGAGCAGTCGGAGAATCTCACGGCGACGTTGTCGGCGCTGGCGTCGGAGCAGCGGTTCGGTGCGACGTCGGGCCTGATCGGGCACTACGTCGCGGGTCGCGTGACGGACAACGCCGGCAACGCGACGGAGCTTCAGGGGCTGGTCATCGGCGTTCGCTTTGAGCGCGGCAACGCGATTCTTGAACTGCACAACGGGCGTTCGCTGCCGGCGAGCAAGGTCGAGCAGGTGACGCTGGTCGAGAACCTGCCGCCGGACATTCTGGCGCAGCTTCAGCAGGAGCTGGGGCGCGTGCCGCCGACGGGTGATCCCGCGGGCGAAGACACCGATCCGGCCGGCGAGGGCGACGGCGCGGTGGATGACGCTGGCGGGGAGGATGACCCGGGCGATGCGGGGGCGTTCGTTGCGTCGCGCCTGCGAAACACGCCGTCAATTGCCGCGACGATGAATCAGCCCGGCGCGGTGAAGCTCAACGCGCAATGGACCCATGGAGGTGACGTTCTTGCGGCGCTGCTCGCGCCGAGTTTCGGGCTGGAGCTGTGAGATTCGCTTCGATGGAGGGGAAGAGAGAACGTCGTCATTGGGAATCCTGGGACACACAACCTTCGCCACGGGAGGTAGATCGGTATGGGTTTGACATCCGCACTGTACACGGGTTTGTCGGGTTTGAACTCAAGCCAGTTTCGGCTGGACGTGATCGGCGACAACATCGCGAACATCAACACGATCGGTTTCAAGGGATCGCGCACGCTGTTTCAGACGCAGTTCTCGCGCACGATCTCGGGCGGCACCAAGCCCGGCGAGGGGCAGGGCGGCACGAACCCGATGCAGATCGGACTTGGCTCGACCATCGGCGCGGTGCAGCGCAGCTTCCTGCCCGGTTCGGTCGAGACGACCGGCGTCCCCAGCGATCTCGCGGTCGAAGGCGAGGGCTTCTTCGTGCTGCGCACGCCGGAAAATGAAAACGTCTATACGCGAGATGGCGCCTTCTCGCTTAGCGCCGACGGCCGCCTGCTGACGCAGGACGGTTTCTACGTGCAGGGCTACGCCGTCAACTCGAATTTCGAGTTGCTTCCCGGCGCGTTGACGGATATTGCGATTCCGCTGGGCACCTTGACGACCGCGCGGGCGACGAGCTCGGCGCGACTCGACGGCACGCTGAACTCCAGCGGCGTCGTCGCCACGCAGGGCACGATCCTGCGCTCGCAGATACTCCACGATGCCGCCGACTTGCCGATCACCGCCGCCACCGCACTGACCGACGTGAAGGAGCCGGGGGGCGTGCCGCTGCTGGCCAATGGCGATGTGATCACCGTCAACGGCGTGAAGCGCGGCGGCCGCGACGTGCCCACGGCCGAATTCATCGTCGGCACGACCGGAACGACGGTTGGCGATTTCCTGAACTGGATGGACCAGGTGCTCGGCATCGACACGACCGCCGGGGTTGGAGGATCGCCCGGGGTGTCGGTCACGCTGGACGGGCGGTTGGAGTTCAGCGGCAACGTGGGCACGCAAAACGCGTTGAGCATTCAGGCAGGCACGCTGACGAGCAGCGGCGCGACGCAGTTGCCGTTTTTGTTCACGGAGGCGCAGGCCGCCAACGGGGAGAGCGCGCACACATCGTTCATTCTTTACGATTCGCTCGGCACGCCGCTGCGCGTGAACGTCACGATGGTGCTCGAGCAGCGTACGACGGGAAGCAGCACGTGGCGGTTCTACGCGACATCGGGTGACGACAGCGATCTGGATTTCTCGGTGGGCACGGGCACGCTGACTTTCAACGCCAACGGCCAATTCGTCAGCGCGCCGGAGAGCGGCATCGTCATCAACCGGGTCGGCACCGGCGCGAACGATCCGCTGCCCGTCTCGCTTGACCTGACTCGCCTGAACGGTCTCACGTCCGGCGCGTCGGGCATGGTCATGAGTTTCCAGGACGGCTTCTCGTCGGGCACGCTGGTGGATTACAGCGTCGGGCAGGACGGAATCATCACGGGCACCTTCACCAACGGGTTGAACCAGACGATCGGCCAGATCGCGCTGGCGACGTTTGCCAATCCGGCCGGCCTCCTCGCGCGGGCGAACAACATCTACTTCGTCGGGCCGAACAGCGGCGAGGCGCGGATCACAACCCCGCTGACGCTCGGCGCGGGCAAGGTGAGCGCGGGCACGCTGGAGCTTTCCAACGTCGATCTTTCGCGCGAGTTCATCAACCTGATCACGTCGTCCACGGCGTTCTCGGCGGCAAGCCGGATCATTACCACGTCGGACCAGTTGCTTCAGGAGCTGCTGCTGATCGCGCGGCGGTAAAGAAGGAAACACCAAGACGCTGAAACGCCAAAACGTCGGGCGCCAGGCACGGAAGCACGATCGGGGCAGGATCGCAGGGTGGGTACGGCTTACCCAGCTGCTGACCCCTCGCGCAGGAATTGCCGACTCACGCGTCGTTTCAGCCGATGGTGATATGTACCGATAAACGGTAGTAGGCGTGCGCTCTGCGCTTGCTGAACGTCAGGGTGGGCGTTGCCTCATCCGTCTGCGTGGGGCGTCGGGTCGCGCGGCGATGGCCGATTGGTTTATTTGATTCGAGTCGCATCACGATGGCGCAAGACAAGGCCAAAGACAAGCCCAAAGAGGAACCCGCCAAGGACGGCGCGGGGGAAGCGGCGCCCGAAAAGGCCAGCGGCAAATCGGGCAAGATGATGACGATGGCCATCTTCGGCGGGGCGATGCTGATCGAAGGCGTGGCCATCTTCGCGTGCATGAAGTTCCTGGGCACCGAACCGGACCCCACGCACGGCATGCAGGAGATGACGGTCACGAGCAAGCCCTGGGCGCAGAGCGTGGAGATGCCGGTCGCGAAGGTGCGCGTGCCGAACAACAATGGCGCGCGGACGGTGTTGTACAGCGTCAACGTTGTGTTGAGCGTGCATCATGCCGAGGCCGATCGCATTCGCGAGTTCATGGAGAATCGCAAGAGCACGATCGAAGACGTGATCAGTCGCGTGGTTCGCAGCGCCGACGAGGGGCATCTTGCCGAGCCGGGGCTGGAGACGCTCAAGCGGCAGATTCGATTTGAGTTGAGCACGTTGTTTGGGGATGACAGGGCGATTGAACAGGTGTTGATCCCCGAGTGCACACCGATCCCGGCGGGCTTCTAAGCGCTCGCCGGATCGAAACGGTCGGACAGGATGTCCGCGAGCAAGCCAGGGAAGGCGGAGCCGATGGCACAGCAGGAACCCAATCCCAATCCAGGTCAACCGGTGGCCGAAGCGCCGGACTCCGCGACCCCGCCGCCCGATGCGGTGGGGGATGCGACGTCGAGCGCGTCGACGATGGCGGCGTCGCCGGGGGCCGCGCCGGAAGCTGTTCCGGCATCAGGCAAAGAAGCGACGGCGCCGGCGCGGGCAGAAGTCGGCGGCGGAGCGGCGATGGACCTGCCGGAGTTCGAACCGGATCGCGCGGCGGGTGGAACGGCTACCGCAGCGACCGCGGCCATCGATCTGCTGAACGACGTGGAGTTGAACGTCACGATCGAGCTGGGCCGGGCGCAGATGCTGATCGAGGAGGTGCTCAAACTGGGCGAAGGCTCGGTCGTGGAGCTGGACAAGCTGGCGGGCGACCCGGTGGACGTGCTGGTGAACGATCGGCTCGTGGCGCGGGGCGAAGTGCTGGTGCTCAACGATAACTTTTGCGTCCGCATCAGCGAAATCATTACGCCGGACCTGGAACACGCGGCCAATTAGGGGAGCGTCGCGTGCGTCATTATTATGTCATTTCGTTCGTACGATGCGCAGCGCGGGGCATGGCCGCAGCGATTCTGCTCTGCGCCGCGTCGCGCGTGATCGCGGAGGATGAAAGCGGTCGGGTCGTCACCAATGCTCCCGTGCAGACCGATGGATCCGTGTTGACGGATTCGTCCTCGGCCGGGGGGCTTGCAGCATCAGCGAGCGCAAGCTCGCCGGAACCATTTGGTGCGGGGGTGATTCGGCGAGGGACGGAGCGCCGTGCGAACGCGGCGACGGGCGACCGCGCACCGGGCCGTGCGAGCGCTGCGACCAGTGGGTTGCGCATCTGGTTGCCGTTGGCGGTTGTGCTGGTGGTGATCGTCGCGCTGGCATGGGCGGCGCGGCGGCTGTTCCCCCGGATGGGGCGTGCCGGTGGAGACGGTGCGATCACGGTGCTGTCGCGCTGCGTGCTGTCACCCAAGCAGAGCCTGTGTCTGGTGCGGCTGGGTCGGCGGGTCGTGCTGGTCGGCCTGACACCAGATCGGATCAATACGCTAGCAGAAATAAGCGACCCGGATGAGGCGGCGCTGTTGATCGCGGCGGCGTCGAGCCAACGGGCGGAGTCGTTTCGCAGCGCGCTGGTCGGGATGATGAGCGCGTACCGGCCTGGTGCGCTGAATGAGGCGGGCAGCGAAGAGTCGGAGCAGGTGCCTGGGCGGAACGAGTCATGGGTAAATGGGTCGCTTCCGAGCGTGTCGGCGCTGGCGGACCGGGTTCGCAGCATGGCCCGGCGCGGCGCGGCGGCGCGGTGATGCGATCGGCGGCAGGATGCCGCCGTGGGATTCGCAACGGAGTTGCGTGATGCGCGCGGAGCGCGAAGGCGGACGAGCAGTCAGTGGGAATCGTGCGAGCTTGCGCGTCGCGCGGGCATTCTGCGCCGCCGCACTGTTACTCGGTACGGTGGTTGCTCCCGCCATCGCGCAGGACCAGCCCTCCGCATCGCGAGCGATTCACGTCGACAATCCGTTGGGCATTCCCGACGTGAGCGGGCTGGTTCCGGCTGCGAAGGACGGCGCGGGCGTGTCGGCGTCGCTCCGCATTCTCGTCCTGCTCACGGTGCTTTCGCTCGCGCCGTCCATCCTCATCATGATGACGAGCTTCACGCGCATCATGGTCGTGCTGGCGCTGCTGCGTCAGGCGATCGGGGCGCAGCAGCTTCCGCCGGGCCAGGTGCTGGTGGGCCTGTCGCTCATCATGACGATGCTCGTGATGGCGCCGACGTGGCAGAAGATGAAGGCCGAAGGGGTGGACCCGTACCTGGAAGGGCGCATGGACCAGGCGACGGCCCTGGATCGCGGCAGCGCGCCGCTGCGGGAGTTCATGTTCCGTCAGATTGAAGCCGCCGGTAATGAGGAGAACGTCTATTTATTCGCCGAGTACGCGCGCGGCCCGCTGCCCGATGGCGCCGAGCTGAAGCGTGACGACGTGCGGCTGGCCGAGCTGGTTCCGGCCTTCGTCTTGAGCGAGTTGAAGACGGCGTTCGTGATGGGTTTCAAGATTTATCTTCCGTTCCTCGTCATCGACATGGTCATCGCGTCGATTCTGATCAGCATGGGCATGATGATGCTGCCGCCGGTGCTGATTTCGCTGCCGTTCAAGCTGATGCTGTTCGTGCTGGCTGATGGCTGGGGCATGGTGGTCGGGTCGCTCTTGCACAGTTTCGGATGAGCGCGGCGTCGGAGTAAGGCATGGACACCGGAACGGCACTGGACTTGGCGCACGAGGCGTTGCTGCTCGCGTTGATCCTCGCCGGGCCGATCATGGCGATCGGCATGGTCGTGGGGTTGATCATCAGCATCGTGCAGGCCGTGACGCAGTTGCACGAGCAGACGCTGACGTTCGTGCCGAAGATCGTGGCGATGGGCGTGGCGACAGCGCTGTTTATCCCGTGGCTCACGACGCGCATGGTGGAATACACCCAGCGGTTGTGGGGAGGCGGATGAGGAGCGAGCGTCAGGGATTCAATACGCCAAACTGTTGAGATGTCGAAACGCGGAATCGTCCGACCCATGCCTTTGAGCTTGTTGCAACTCGAGATGCTCCTGCCGGCCTTCATGATGGTGCTGGCGCGCACGGCCGGCGCGGTCGTGGCGGTGCCGATGTTCTCGAATACGCAGATCCCGGCGATGGTCAAGGTGCTGCTCGCGGTGACGCTGGGCTTCGTCGCGTTTCCCGTCGTGATGCCGATGTTGCCGACGGATGTCTCACTCACGCAGGCGGCGACCGGTCTGGCATCGGAATTTCTGATCGGCGAGCTGCTGGGGTTGGCGGCGGGTGCAGCGCTGTTCGCGGCGCAGATGGCGGGCAACGTCGTGAGTCAGCAGGCGGGCCTTTCGCTGGGGCAGGTGTTCAACCCGATGCTCGATGAAGAGACGACCGTGCTCGATCAGTTGTGGTTTTTCGGGGCGCTGATGTTTTTCTTTGCGTTTCGCGGACATCTGGCCGTCGTGTCGGCGTTGCTGGGGAGCTTTGAGCTAGTGCCGCCGATGAGCCTGGCGCTGGATGCGGGGCTGCTGGATGTCGCCGCCGGTCTGGCGACGAGCATGTTCGAGGTGGCGCTGCGTCTGGCAGGACCATCGGTGCTGGCGCTGCTGGCGACGTCGCTCGTGCTGGGCTTCCTGACGAAGACGATGCCGCAGTTAAACATCCTGTCGGTCGGTTTTGCATTCAAGGTCGCGGTCGGCTTGATCGCCGTGGCCGCGACGATGGCGTACTCGGGCAATCTGATTGCCGATACGGCCAGCGAGAGTCTCGATTCGGTGGGGCGATCCTGGCAAGTCGCCGCGGAGGGTCTGACGCGTGGCGGATGATCGACAAGACCGGACCGAGGCCCCGACGCCGCGGCGTCGCTTCGAAGCGCGCGAGAAGGGTCAGGTTGCGCGCAGCGCTGATCTGACCTCGGCGTTGCTGCTGCTGGGCGGGCTGGTCAGCCTGAAGTTGTTCGGTCCGCGCCTGATGACCGCGCTGATGGATTTCATGTCGGCGCAGTTGACGATGCACGATCCCGCGACGGCGGCGCGGCTCGACATGCCGGTCCTGCTCGCGGCGATCGGCATGACGCTGCTGGTGGCGGTGGGGCCGATCATGCTGGGGCTGGTGGTCGTGGCGGCGCTATCGAATCTTGTGCAAGTCGGCATCCTCGTATCGAGCACGGCGCTGGCGCCGAACGTGAGCCGGCTCAATCCGATCAGCGGCTTCGGCAAACTGTTCAGCGGTCGTACGGGCATGCAGTTGGTGATGAACCTGCTGAAACTGCTAGTCGTGTCGTACTTCGTGTATCAGGCCGCGATGGACCACAGCGGGCGCATTCTGATGGCGATGGCGGTCGGCGGATGGGAGCAACTCGGGCTGCTGGCGGACGTGCTGTACGACTTGGGACTGCGCATAGCGATTGTGCTGGTGGTGCTGGCGTTGTTGGACTACGCCTATCAACGGAGAAAGTTCGAAGCCGATTTGCGCATGACCAAGCACGAGGTGAAGGAGGAGATGCGCAGCATGGAGGGCGATCCGATCATCAAATCGCGCCGGCGAAAGATGCAGTTCGTCGCGCTGATGCAGCAGATTCGCAAGGCGGTGCCGACGGCCGACGTGGTGGTGACGAACCCGACGGAGCTGGCCGTGGCGATCCAGTACGACCAGAAGTCGATGGCGGCACCGAAGGTCGTGGCCAAGGGGGCAGATTTGATCGCGGCGAAGATTCGCGAAGTGGCGATCGCCAGCGGCGTGCCGATTCTGGAGCGCAAGCCGTTGGCGCAGGCGTTGTACAAGATGGTGGAAGTCGGGCAGGAGATCCCCGAACAGTTTTACAAGGCGATCGCGGAAGTGCTTGCGTACGTGTACGAGCTGTCGGGCAAGGCGCGGTCGATGCGTCGCGGCACGGCGGCGTGAGTCGCGGCTTGAGTTTCGGAACGCGGACGTTCGGCTTGAGAAAATGACATGGCGACGGCAGTAAAACAAGCGGACCCTGCGGGATCGCGAATGGGCGGCAGCGGCGCCGCCATCGGGCGCGCGGCCGCGTTCCTGCACGAGCAGCGGGGCATCATTCTGCCGATGCTGGCGATGTCGCTGGTGCTGGTCATCCTCATCCCGCTGCCGACGGCGATGCTGGATTTCCTGCTGATCGCCAACGTCACGTTGTCGGCGCTGGTGCTGCTGACGGTCATGTACATGAACGGGCCGCTGGAGTTCTCGTCGTTTCCGTCGTTGCTGCTGGCGCTGACGCTGCTGCGGCTCGTGCTGAATACGGCGACGACGCGGCTGATCCTGACCAACGCCGATCAGGGCATGAACGCGGCGGGGCACGTCATTCGCGAGTTCGCGGAGTTCGTGGCGGCCGGCTCGCTGCCGGTGGGCATCATTATTTTTCTGATCATTTCCGTGATTCAGTTTGTGGTCATCACGAAAGGTGCGACGCGTATCGCCGAGGTTGCGGCGCGGTTCACGCTCGACGCGATGCCCGGCAAGCAGATGGCGATCGACGCCGATCTGTCGGCGGGCCTGATCAACGAGGAGGAAGCGCGCCGGCGGCGCGAGAATATCACGCGCGAGGCGGACTTCTACGGAGCGATGGATGGAGCCAGCAAGTTCGTTCGCGGCGACGCCATCGCCGGCGTGGTCATCACGCTGATCAACATCCTGGGCGGCATCTACGTCGGCATGGTCGAAAAGGGAATGCCGATCATGGATTGCTTGAGCGTCTTCACGCGGCTGACAATTGGTGACGGACTGGTGGCCCAGATTCCCGCGTTTCTCATCTCCATCGCCGCGGGCATGATCATCACCCGGAGCACCGCCAAGACCAACATGGGGGAGGAGTTGATCGGTCAGATCACGTCGCGCCCGATCTCGATGGTGCTGTCGTCGGCGTTCCTGGGGATTTTGCTGTTCACGCCGCTGCCCAAGGCGCCGCTCGCGGCGATGGGGATTGGCGTCGGCGGGCTGGGGTACGTCCTGTTCGGCCGAGCGAAGAAGGACGAACAGGCTGCGGTTCGGGCGAAGGCGGCCAAACCGAAGGAGCCGGAAAAGATCGAAACGCTGCTGGGCGTCGACGCGATGGAACTGGAGGTCGGTTACGGACTGGTGCGGCTGGTGGATCGCAAGCAGGGCGGGGATTTGCTTGACCGGATCGGGAACATCCGCCGGCAGATGGCGACGGAGCTGGGGCTGATCGTACCGCCGATTCGCATTCGCGATAACGTGCAGCTCGAGCCGAATCAGTACAGCGTGAAACTGCGCGGCGCGGCGATCGCCAAGGGAGAGCTGATGCCCGGCTACCTGCTGGCGATCGATTCGGGTGCGGTGTCGGAGCCGGTGCGCGGGATCGACGCGGTCGAGCCGGCCTTCAACCTGCCCGCGGTGTGGATCACGGAGGCCGACCGGGCGACGGCGGAGCTGCGAAACTATACGGTTGTCGAAACGAGCAGCGTGCTGTCGACGCACCTGACCGAGGTGATTCGCCGCCATGCGTCGGAGCTGCTGACGCGGCAGGACGTGAGCAAGCTGCTGGATCATCTGAAGGAGAAATCGCCGAAGCTGGTCGAGGAGGTCGTACCGGACCTGCTGAAGCTGGGCGATGTGCAGTCGGTGTTGCAGCATCTGCTGCGCGAGCGCGTTCCGGTGCGCGATCTGGAGACGATACTCGAGACGCTGGGCGACTGGGCCGGCCGGACGAAGGACGCCGAGGTGCTGGCGGAATACGTGCGAGCGGCGCTGGCGCGGACGATCTGCGAATTGCACAAGGACGCGACGAACACGATCCACGGAATCACGCTCGATACCGCGCTGGAGGACGCCATCCTCGCGCACGTCGAGCGGACCGACCGAGGTTCGTATCTGACGTTGCCGCCGGCGACGGCGCACCGGATTGTCGGAGATATTCGGCGAGAGCTGGACGGCGCGGCCGCCAAGACGGGCGGCGCGCAGCCGGTCGTGTTCGCGTCGCCGCAGGTGCGCATGTGGGTGAGAAGGCTGATCGAATCGGCGCTGCCGACGGTGGCGGTGCTGGGGTATGGGGAAATTGTCCGCGGGGTAAGCGTGCGGACGCATGGGATGGTGACGCTTGTCGACGCAACTGAAGACGTTTCGCGGCCGGTCCATGCCTGAAGCGCTGGCGCGCGTGAAGGCGGCGCTGGGGCGGGATGCGGTCATCCTGCACACGCGGTCGATCCAGCGCGGCGGGTTGCTGGGTCTGGGCGCGCACACGGAGATTGAGATCACGGCGACGGCGGATTCGCGCGTGCCGATTGTTCGGGCGCGAGAAAGCGGCGAATCGAGCCGATCGAATCAACCGAGTCAACCGAGTCGGCTTGGCGTGCCGCGCCGGCCTCCGGATGCGGGCATGGGGACACTCCACGCGGCGCCGCGATTGACCCAAGTGGATTCCGGCAACGTTGTACCAGGCCCGCTGCCGCCGTCAAAGGGGTCGATAAAACCGGCACCGATACCGGCCGCACCGCGTCTGGATGACGCCGCGTTGCTGGAGGAGATCAGCGCGATTCGCGCGATGGTGGAGGAGCTTTCGAGCCGAGCGCCCGCGAATCGCACGCCGGATGTTCCCGCTGAATTGGTGCAACATTATTCGCGCGTGATCGGCCAGCAGGTTGCGGACGAACTGGCGAAGGAGCTGATCGATCGCGTCGCAGAGGCAACTGTAGGTCTCCCGCCTTCGGAGCGGTCTTCGGGCTCGCCGGAGTTCCAGCAGCGCGTGGAGGCTGAACTGACGCGTTGCATCGCCGAGATGATGCCGCCCGCCGAGGCGCTGACCTTGCGCGGCGACGGGCAGCCGACGGTGATCGCGCTGGTCGGCCCGACGGGCGTGGGGAAGACGACGACGATCGCGAAGCTGGCCGCGAACCTGACGTTGCGTGAAGGGCGTCGGGCAGGCCTGATCACGCAGGATCATTACCGGATTGCGGCGGTCGAGCAGCTCGCGACGTATGCTCGAATCCTGCGCATCCCCATGGAGCCGGTGCTGACGCCGCAGGCGATGCGGGAGGCGATCCAGAAGCTTTCGAGCGTTGATGTCATTCTGATTGACACGGCCGGGCGGAGTCAGCGCGATGGGGCGAGGCTGGCGGAATTGAAAGAGTTTCTCGCCGCCGCGCAGCCCGATCAGATTCACCTTGTTCTCTCGAGCACGGCCGGAGAATCGGCGCTGCGCGAGGCGATGGAACGGTTTGCGCAGGTCGGCGCGCGACACGTGGTGTTCACGAAGCTGGATGAAGCGGTGGGGTTCGGCGTATTGCTCAACGTGCTGCACAAGACGGGCCTGCGCATGTCGTACTTCACGACGGGCCAGACGGTGCCGGACGACATCGAGCCGGCGGCGGCGCATCGCGTCGCGCGGTTGATCGTCGGCGGCGCGACGGCGGACCCGGAGGATTCGACTTTGCCGCTCGGCGCGGCACGGCGGAAGGAGGGGTACATCGCGTGAGTGCGTTGCCGCTGGATCAGGCCAGTCGACTGCGCGATCTGATGGCGCGCAGCGGGTCGAGCGCGGATGCGGGGATTCGTCCGGTCCCGGCGATGCACGAAGCGCCGCGCGCCGCGCGCGTGATCGCGATCGCCAGCGGCAAGGGGGGCGTCGGCAAGACAAATGTAGCAGTCAACCTCGGCATCTGCCTGGCCCGTCTGCGCCGGCGCGTTGTGCTGATCGACGCCGACCTCGGCACGGCCAACGTCGATGTGCTGATGAAACTCGCCTCGCCCTATGACCTGTCGCACGTCGCGAGCGGCCGCCGATCGGTGGACGACGTGCTGATGGCGGTGCGGCCGGGCCTGCGCGTGCTGCGTGGAGCGTCCGGGATGAGCGCGGTGGCGGACCTGGACCCGCGCGCGCGGGGCGCGTTGATCGAGCAATTGACGGGGCTGGAGTCCGCCTGTGATTTGATTCTGATCGACTGCGGAGCGGGTATTTCGCAAAACGTCGTCGCCTTCGCCGCTGCGGCGGATGATGTGCTCGTGGTGCTCACGCCCGAACCGCCAGCCATGACGGATGCCTACGCGCTGATCAAGGCGATGCAGCACCAGCCGGCGCGAGGAACGCTGGGATTGCTCGTGAACCAGGCGGGCGGCTACCGCGAGGGCCGGGAGTGCGCCGAGCGAGTGGCAGGGGTGGCGAGGCGATTTTTGAATGCGACGGTGGACGTGATCGGGCAGATTCCGCGCGACGGGCACGTGAGCCAGGCGGTTCGGATGCGCGTACCGGTGGTGGAGCGGTATCCGCGCAGCCCTGCGGCCAAGGCGTTGGCAATACTGGCAGAGCGGATGGAAGGGCGCGCGGTAGGGCTGGCGGGGCGTCACGGATTCTTCCATCGCGTTACACGATTTTTCTGCTGAACTGGTCCGCGAACTTCGCCGATGCCACACCGTGGACAAGATCCGGATCCCGCGCGCGGCACGGGCGGTCCGGCATGGCAACGTGGTGGAGTGTCACGCTTGGTGCGGTTGTGCGGTGCTTGTTGCGGATTGACCGTCTTCTGTGCAATGCTCACGCACGGACTGCTGGCCGGCACGGAGGTGCAGGGGCTGCTGTTGCGTTCGGTCGTGGGCATGGCGGCGGGCGTGGCGTTGGGATCGGCTGCGGGCTGGCTGGGGCTGGCCATCATGAAAGAAAACATCAACCTGCCGGAGGATTCGGCGAGTGACCAGGCGGAGCCTGACAGCGTGGGCGCGGAGGGTGCAGCAGCGCCGCCGTCGCCACGTGGTGTGTGAATCGCCCGGTGAATCGCGCGATGAAATGTCGCGGCAGGAGCATGTGGGATGGTACAGACCGAGACGGATGTCAAAGCGATTTGGAAGCAGTACAAGAAGGAACCGACCCAGGCGCTGCGAAACCAGCTCATCGAGCAGTACATGCACATCGTGCGGTTCAATGCCGAGCGCGTGCATGCCAAGCTGCCGACCGAGGTGGACGTGGACGATCTGATCTCGGCGGGCATGTTCGGCCTGATCGACGCGATCGACGCGTTTGATCTGGACCGCGGCGTGAAGTTCGAGACCTACTGCTCGCCGCGCGTGCGCGGGGCGATCCTCGACGAGCTGCGCTCGATGGACTGGGTGCCGCGGCTCGTGCGCAACCGGTCGCAAAAGATTCAAAGCGCCACCAAGGCCCTGCAAAGCGAACTGGGGCGCATCCCCAGCGAGCGCGAAGTGGCCGAGCGCATCGGGGTGTCGGCCGAGGAGTACGACCGCATGTCGCGCGATTCGCTGGCGGTCTCGATGACCAGTCTGTCGCGCAAGGCGTACGGCGGCGATTCATCGCGCGACCTGACGGAAATCGACGTCATCAAGGACCAGAGCGCCGAGGACCCGGTCAGGGAGCTCCAGAAGGCCGATCTGAAGCAGTTGATCCAGAAAGGCCTCTCATCCACGGAGCGCCTGATTCTGATCCTGTATTACTATGAAGAGATGACCATGAAGGAGATCGGCCTGACGCTGGACCTTTCGGAGAGCCGCGTCAGTCAGATGCATTCGGCGATCGTGGAACGCCTGCGTTTTCAGCTTCGCCAGCGCGACAAGGAGTTTCGTCTCTGACGCGGCGGGGCAAACAATGCGGCGCCTGTTGACGGGCGAGACGCCCGCACCACCCATTGATTCAGGTGTTTGAATCGTGTCCGCCATTCCCCCCAACGCCATTGCCTCGGTGCTCCAGTCGGGCGTCGTGCAGCGCAACGCCGCGAAGGACGTGGAGACCGCCAGGCAGGCCTCGACCGAGACGACGCGCAAGCTCACCGGCGGGCCGGACGCCCTGGTCGAACTCGAAATCGAAGCCACCGATACCGACACGCAGATCCATTCCGATTCCGGCGGCGGGGCCGGGGGGCAGGGACGACACGATGCAAACCACGAAGAAGCGCCAGCGGAGGACGATGCCTCGAACGAAACCTCGGGCGTGACCGTGGACGATTCCGGCCGCGTGCACATCGACTTGTCGGCGTGAATGGTCGCAATGGGGACACAGCGGGTGAACCACCCATCACAGGCGAGAGGCCTGTGACGCAGTGCCGCGGTGCCACGGTACCGCAGTGCTCACAGCGGCTTCGCTCATCGGTCCAGCTCCGCCGCGATGATGTTCAAACTGCCGAGTACGGCGACGATGTCGCTGATGCAGTGGCCGATCACCAGTTTGGGAAACACCTGGTAGTTGATGAAACTCGGCGGGCGGCAGCGAGCGCGGTAAGGCGTGTTGCCGCCGTCGGAGGCGAGATAGAAGCCCAGTTCGCCGTTGGCGGTTTCGTTTACGCCGTAGGCTTCGCCGATGGGCGGCTCAAAGCCGCGGTTGGTCATGATCCTCTCGAAGTGATGGATCAATCCCTCGATGGAGAAATAGACTTCACGCTTGTCGGGCAGGGCGGTCTTGGCGTTGGGCAGGACGTTGACCGGGCCGCTCGGGATATTATCGATAAGTTGCTGGATGATATGGATCGACTGGCGCATCTCCTCCAGCCGCACAAGGTAACGGTCGAACACGTCGCCGCCGGTGGCAATGGGCACCTTGAAATCCACCCCGCTGGAACCCTTGCCGTCCCAGTTGTCGGCATAGCACAGGTAGGGTTCGTCCTTTCGCAGATCGCGCACCACGCCGGCCGATCGCGCCAGGGGGCCGGTCCAGCTCCACGCGATGGCGTCTTCCTTTGAGAGCACGCCGATGCCGCGCGTGCGTTCGACGAAGATGCGATTGCGCGTGAGCAGCGATTCAAAATCGTTGAGTGCGTTTGGGAGCCGTTTAATGAACGCCTTCACGTGGTCGGGCCATTCCGGGGGGATGTCGTACATCAATCCGCCGACGCGCGTGTAACTCGTGGTGAAGCGAGCCCCGCAGACTTCCTCAAACAGGTCATAAATGTATTCGCGCTCGTTGAAGGCGTAGAGGAACGCCGTGAAGCCGCCCAGGTCCAGCCCGGCCGTGCCGAGGCAGAGCAGATGGTCCTGGATGCGGGCCAGTTCGGCGATGATGGTGCGAATCGCCTTGCAGCGCGGCGTCAGCTCGATGCCGAATAGCTTTTCGCAGGCGGTGTGCCAGGCGATGTTGTTGGCCATCGGGCTGATGTAATTCATGCGATCGGTGACGACGACGTACTGATCGTAGTTCAAGTGCTCGCCCAGCTTCTCGAAGCCGCTGTGCAGGTAACCGATGTGCGGCGTGCAGCCGACGACGGTCTCGCCGTCCAATTCAAGCACGAGGCGCAGGGTAGTGTGCGTGGCCGGGTGCTGCGGGCCGAAGTTAAGGGTCCACAGATCGCCGCCGAGATCGTCGCGCTGGAGCGTCGTCGGTTGAAGGTCGGTGAGGGTTGTCATGGGACCGGGTCCATTGGAAGGCGTTGGTCGCGAGCCATGTGCGGTTGGCCGCGAGCATTGTAGCGGAAGCGGGGAATGGCTCAACGAGGCATGGGATCCCACAGGCACGAAGGGATGTTGGACAGGCCCATGGTTGCCAGCTCGCAGCCCATGGCTCTTGATCCCGCTCCTTACACGAACAGGAACATGACCGCGAAGAAGACCGGGATCAGGATGCAAACGCTGTAGCCCATGTAGCCGAAGAACGAGGGCATCTTGATGCGAGCGTGCTCGGCGATGGACTTGACCATGAAGTTCGGCCCGTTGCCGATGTAGGTGTTCGCGCCCATGAAGACCGCGCCGAGACTGATGGCGATGAGCAGGTCCTCGCGGATGAAATGGCCGCTAAGCAGGGTGAGGATGCCGGGGCCGGGTTCGTGGGTGAGGGCGTTGGCCGTTTCAAAGAAGACGACGTAGGTCGGGGCGTTATCAAGGAAACTGGAAAGGACGCCGGTAGCCCAGAAGAATTTGTGCGGCGTATCGACGCCGAGCCTGGCGCCCTGAAGGTTGAGAATCTCGATCGGCGCCTGCATGCAGATGAAGATGCCAATGAAAAGGCACGCCACTTCAACGATCGCCGTGTAGCTGAAGTGATTCGCGGCGCGGACGCCCTTGCCGGTGGTTACGAGGGACAAGCCGACGAAAGCGGTCTGGAGCAACTCGCGCAGGAAGGGGAACGGCGTCCAGCCGGTGCCGAGGAACGGCTTGGTCGGGTCCATGGTGCCCGTCACGAATACCACGCCGGCCAGCCAGAGGAAGTTGATCTTGCCGTCGATGCCGATCGGCGTGACGCGCGTCTCGTCGAGCGTGACGGCCTGCTTGCTCTCCTTCCTGTACGCGACGGTGTCCCAGACGTAGTAGATCACCAGCAGCACAACGAGGCAGAAAGCCCATTCCTTCCAGAGCTTGAAGGTCCAGAGGAAGGGCACGCCCTTGAGGTAGCCCAGGAAAAGCGGCGGGTCGCCGATGGGCAGCAGGCAGCCGCCGATGTTGCTGACGATGAAGATGAAGAAAATGACGGTGTGGACGACATGTTTGCGCTCGGAGTTGGTGCGCAGCACGGGCCGGATGAGCAACATGGAGGCGCCGGTGGTCCCGATGAAGCTGGCGAGCACGCCGCCGATGGCGAGAAAGACGGTGTTGGTGATCGGGTGCGCGGGGATGTCGCCCTTCACGCGGATGCCGCCGGAGATGACGTACAGGCTGAACAAAAGCGAGATGAACGGGATGAACTCGCCGAGGATCGCGTGATCCAGCACGGCGAGGACGGTCTTGATGCCCGGGTCTGTGGCGTGGTCGCCGTGGAGGATGCCGTAACCGCGTATCTGGTAATAGACGATTGTCACAAGCCCGAGGGAGAGGGCCACGATCAGCTTGTTCTTGTTGTGCTCCCACCAGTGGGACGTCTTGTGAACGAGCGGCAGGATGGCGATGCAGAGCAGGAGGATGACGAAGGGCACGACGCTGGCGAGCCCGGGAACGGTCGTGGCGGCGTGGCCGGTGTCGGCAAGAATTGCGCTGGTCAGCACGAGGAACCTCCATGTTCCCCAGCACCCGCACTAATGTTTCGGCCAAACCGCCCCCGGCCAATAGTTTAGATCGTGAAATCCCGCACTGCGGGGCCGATCCGGCGTTGCTCGGAGCCGTGGAAAACTGCTAGGGCATCGATGGATCCGTCGGCTGCGTATCCGTCCCGTCTTCCACGCCATCGCCATCGCTGTCCGAGCTTCCCGGATTCATATGGCGTTCGTGCTCTTCGCCATCGCCGACGCCGTCGTCGTCGCTGTCATCGTCCATCGGGTCGCTCGTATGCCCCGTGAACGGGTTGCCCATGACCTCCAGGCCGTCGGACGCGCCGTCATCATCTGAATCGGAATCCATCGGGTCGATTCCCATCGCCACTTCTTCGCCATCCTTCAACCCGTCGCCGTCGCTGTCGGCCTTCACGCCGCTCGTGCCCAGGGCCTTCTCCTCGCCATCGTTCAAGCCATCGTCGTCGGTATCCGGGTCCTTGGGGTCGGTTTCGCAGTCGTTGTCATCGCCCTCATCGGTGCTTTTGCCGTCGCCGTCGTCGTCCTCGTTGCCATCGCCGTCGCAGTCGTCCTCATCACCATCGTCGTCGTCGTCGTCGTCGGTGTCGGGATCGTTGGGGTCGGTGTCTTCGTCCTTCTCTTCGCCGTCGTCGGCGCCGTCGTCGTCGGTATCGGGGTCGTTGGGGTCCGTTTCGTCGTCCACCTCTTCGCCGTCCTCGACGTCGTCGTCGTCGCTGTCCTCATCGAGCGGGTCGGTTTCGAGAGCCAGCTCTTCGCCGTCGCCGAGGCCATCGTCGTCGGTATCGGCGTCGAAGGGGTCGGTGCCCAGTTGGATTTCCTCAATCGTCAACAATCCATCGCCGTCGAGGTCGTGAAGCAGGGCGGCGAGGATATCCTCGTCGCTCGGTCCGGTCGGCCAGGCGTCCGCTGCGGGCGTCGTCGGTACGGCATCCCACTGGAAAGCCGGCGGCTCGCCGTCGGGGTTCTGGGGGAGCCCGGCGAGCGGCAGCACGCTGGGATTGCACGCGACGTGCCCGGAGAACACGATCGCCGCGCAAAGCATCACCCCGCAAGGAGCCGTGAGCTTAGCGTTTTGAGCCATGAGCCGATCCATCCTCGCTCCATGAGCCGCAGGAAGCGCTCCCGGCGCACCTGCCCGTTGCGTTTCTACAAGGCGCTTCAAAACTCATTCTGTGGCACCGGCGTCCCGCCGGTGTCTGTTTAACCCCGCGACGACCTCTCCCTTCGGCACAGGCCGGACGCCTGTGCCACGTTTTGAAACCAGTTCTACTCAATGGCAAGCGTTCCATACACCGTCCAGGTGTAGCTTTGCTCGTCGAGATTTCCACAGTTGCCGCTCTTGCTCCACGAATAAGTGTTGGCAGTCGCGCTGGGCGGCGTGAACGAGGTGTTGTCGCTGACGTCGATGGACCCGGCGA
This sequence comes from Planctomycetia bacterium, assembly GCA_015200345.1. Taxonomy (NCBI): domain Bacteria; kingdom Pseudomonadati; phylum Planctomycetota; class Planctomycetia; species Planctomycetia bacterium. The sequence goes on from CP054187.1 coordinate 2,500,255, forward strand.
ATCCGCAATCGCAGCCGGCCGGTCCGTAACGCAGCGAGGCATCCGCGCCGTCATCAATCTCCTGAACGAACCCGGCTACCTGGAGCGACTGGCCGTAACGGACAATGTAGGCGTTTGCGATGCTGACGCCGACGTTGTAGCTGCCATCGACGAGCAGATACCCGTCGCCGTTGATGCAGCCCTCGTCATCGCCCGAGCCGCAGGCCGGGTAACCCAGGTTGTTCTGATGGGCGACGGTGCTGAAGCTGGCGTCGGCCGGTCCCTTGATGCGCAACTGGAAGTTGAACTCGCCATCGTTGTCGAGGGCATCGCAGTCGCCGTTGATCTCGACGATGGTGTAAGTGAAGGTGTACTTCTGGTCGCGCCAGAGCGGGCTGCGGCAGTTGGCGCCGGCGCAGATCGCCCCTTCGGCGCTGTCGATGGTTCCATCGCCGTCGGTGTCGGAGAGGTTGGGGTTGGTCAGGTTGGCCAGCTCGGTGCCGTCGTTCCAGCCATCGGTATCGGAGTTGGGGTCGAGCGGGTCGGAGCGCACGTTGACGGCGAGGGCCCCATCGACGCTGACGTTCCAGCCGACATCGAGCTCGACGTTGTCGTTGACGCCGTCGCCGTCGGTGTCGGTCCGGTTGAGATTGGTACCGAGCTTGCGCGAGCCGAAGTCGTCGAGCACCTGGAGGGTGAAGTTGCAGTTGTCCGCATCGGCGCAGGCGAGCTGGAACTCGCCCCAGCCGGCGTTGAAGTTGCCGCACGGGTCGGCGACGGAAATGCAGGTCGTGGGTCCGTTGAATTCGTTGAAGTCCGAGAGGCCGTCGCCGTCGGTGTCGACGTTCCTGGGATTGCTGCCGAGGATGTGTTCGAGGAGGTCGGGCAGCCGATCGTCGTCGCTGTCGGGATCGAACGGGTCGGAGGTGACGAGCACGTCCACGCCGTTGATCGACGCCATGAAGCCGTTGACCTCGAAGAAATCGGCCACGCCGTCGCCGTCGGCGTCACGGTACTGCGCGCCGTCGGCGGGGTTGTTGGGGTTGATTTTGAGTTTCTTTTCGGCGCCGTCGAGAATGCCGTCGCCGTCGGTGTCGCGATTGAGCGGATCGGTGGCGTAGCCTTCCACGGAGAGTCCGGCGCTGGTGATGATGCAGCCGGTCACGACGGGATGGGCCGCGGCCACGAAGTCATCGCCGCCGGGTGTGGTGTCCAGGGCGAGGTTGGCGCCGGGGAGCACCACGATGCTGCCCTTGGTGAAACCGGCCGCGCCGCCGAGGTAGACGTCGTCGCCCGCCGCGGTGGTTTCGGCGATGCCGTTTCCGCCATCGAGGATGGCGAGTCCGCTGTAGAGGGGCACGTTGAAGACGAGCAGGCCGCTTTGCTCGTTGATGTTGTAGCCGGTCAGCTCCTCGTAATCGGTGAGGCCGTCTTCGTCGGTGTCACGTTGACGCGGGTCGATCTTGCAGTCGCGCTCCTCGTGGTCAAAGAGCTGATCGCCGTCGGAATCGGGCTGGACGGGGTCGGAGTAGACCTTGCGAGCGGGTTGTCCTTCGACGGAGACGGTCCAGCCTTCCTTGATTTCCTGGTAATCGGTGAGCAGATCGAAGGGGACGAGTCCGCCGCCGACGCCGGGTCCGGGGCAGGTCCCGTCGTACGTGGGGGTGGAGACGTTGTCATCGGGGCATCCGTCGGTGTTGGGGTTCTTGTCGGAGCTGCCGTACATGAATTCTTCCTGGGCATAGACTTGGTCGGAGTCCTTGTCCTGGACGAAGGCGAAGGCGAACTGGTCATTGGCCCGCAGGACGATGTCGTTGAAGTTCGGAGCGTTGTCTTCGAGCGCGCCGTTGGAGAAGACGACCCAGAAGGTGCGCGTTTCGTCGATGGCCAGATCGACGAGGCTGCCCGCCGGAGGGGTGAGCGGGTCATCGAGGAATCCGGACTTGGTATTTTTCACGCGCGTGAGAATGTCGACCGGCGTCATGACGCCGTCCACGTCGCGCATGACCTGGGTCACTTCATAGCCGGTTCCGCCGACGTAGTCATCTCCTTCGGGCGTGGTGTCGAGGACACCGTTGGGTCCGGCGGTGATGAGCACTTGATCGATGGCGGCTGCGGAGCCCGGCGCTTTGACCTGCACGTCGTCGCCGGCCTTGGTGGTGTCGCAGATCATGTTCCCGCCGTCGCGGATGACGTTGCCGAACTTGAGTTTGAGGATGTCTTGCAGGGCGTAGGCCATGGTGATGCCGTTGGAGCGGCCTTCGGCGTCGAAGGTGCTGTTCGTGGCCACGCGGAAGGACTCGACGGTGCCGTCGCCGTAGTCGATGGAGATGCCGGCGGTGCGGTCGAAGACGGACTGGGAGGTGAAGGCGAAGTTACGACCGAGTTCATCGGTGATGTCGAAGTTGGCAAGCTTGAGGATCAGGCCGCGCGGGTTCTTCATCAGGTCCTGCACCTGCTGGGGGAAGACCTGGACGGCCTGGAAGACGAAGGGTCCGCGTTCGGAGACGAGCCCCAGCGGACCGAGGTTGATCGGGCCGAGGTTCGGGTTCTGCGGGCGCAGGGAGGCAACGGGGAGGAACTGCTTTCGGTTCTGCGGGTTCTGCTGGAGCGCGGTGACTTCGAGGTTGTCGATGGTGAAGGCGATGGAGGAGACGTTCTGGATGGTGACATCGACGAGCACCGAGGCGCCGACCACTTCGCGCGTCACGCTTCGTGAGACATCCACGGTGGCACTGGTGCTCAACGATTGCTCGAAGGCCTGCTCGGAAGATTCTTTGGATTCCTCGCTGACGGTGGTGGTGTGACCCTGCTCGAAGCCGGCCTTGAGGCCGAAGGTGTTCTTGAATCCGCCGCCCTTGGGGATGTCGACGGAGACTTCGAGTTCGTTGCTGACTTCGATGGAGGCCTTGGTGCTGTCTTCGTCGCTGGTGGAGAGCGTGGTTTCGCTGCCTTTGGTCAGGGTGGAGCCTTTGGATTCGGTGACGGTCTGGGAATTGCCCATGGCGTCGGTGTAGCTGAATCGCACATCGAGATTGAGCGCGATGTTGCCGATCGAGATGCGCGGCTTGGGCAGATCGCTGATGCGCGGGTTGCGATTCGTCGTGGTGATCTCATCGGAATCGGAGATCTGATCGCCGTCGGTGTCGGCGAGAATGGGTGAGGTCTTGAAGTAGAGATCGAGCGAGTCGGACAAGCCGTCCTGATCGCTGTCCTGGTCGGTGGGGTCGCTGTACCAGTCGTTCCATTCGGGTGCGTCCTGCACCTGGTCGCCGTCGGTGTCCTTGCTCCGCGGGTCGATGCCGATGGCCTTTTCATCGGCGTCGGATAGCCCGTCGTTGTCGCTGTCGGCCCGCGTCGGGTCGCTGGTGACATCGCGTGACACGACCTGCCCGTTGGTCAGCCGCACGAACACGACCCAGCCGCGCTGTTCTTCGTTGTCGGACAGGCCGTCGCCGTCGGTGTCGGGTCCGCCGTCGATCGGCGGTGTGCCGGCGAAGGTCGCCTGGGTCGGGTTGACGAGAATATCCGGCGGGGCAAGGGGGTTGCCGTCGACGTCTTTGATGTTGGTGACGGTGAGCAGATAGGTCAATTCGTTCTGGGGGAACGTGGTGAGACTCACCGACGTGCCGTCGTCTGACGGAACCGCCGCGGTGACGAGCAGCGCGCCGGCCTCGGGCTGGACGTTGAGCTGCACGATGCTGTAGTTCGAGGGGTCCGCGGCGCCGGCATCGACCGATTCGTTGAACGTGACACGCACGCTGGTGTTGCCGGTGGAGACGGCGCTGACCACGCGCGGACCGCCGGGCATGCGGACCGGCGACTGCTGATAGACAAATGCATCGTTGAGAGTCAGGGTGTTCCCGTCCGGTCGAATGAGCACGACGTTGACGACGCCGGCGCCCTGCGCGGGCGCGTCCACCGAGAGGACGCTGGAGTTGACGACGGCGACGTTTGTGCCGAGGAAGCCGCCGAACAGGACGACCATGCCCGGTTCAAAGTTGCTGCCGACGATCGTCACGCGCGTGCCGCCGAGGGTCGCGCCGGTGTTGGGTGCGATGCTGGTGAACTCCATCGGGGGCAGTCCGACCTGCGGCTCGATGTAGGTGAACGCCTGCGGCAGGATGACGGTAATCACGCCGTTTGTGCGGAACTTCACGTCAACGGTGCCGGCTGCGTGCGCCGGCGTGGTGACGGTGAGCAAGCCGGAGTTGATATAGTTCACGGTCGGCGAGGCCGTCTCGTCGAACAGCACAGCGGTCTCCGGCGTGAAGTTCTGCCCGATGATGGTCACTTCGGTCCCGCCGGTGGTCGGCCCGCTCACCGGGGAGAGTTTTAATGAGTTGTCCAGCGAGAACGTGCAGCCGTCGCCGGTCATGCCGGCGGTGACGGTGACCGCAACAACCAGGAATGCAACCGCGACGATTCGAAGACGAGACCGACTCATAAAGACTCCCTCCGCGGCCCGGCGCGTTGATTACGCGCGGACCGACCCGCGTTTAAAATCGAGACAGGCGAAAAGGAGGAGCTGAAAATCAGTGAGCTGGCACTGACCTGGCCGGAAACGGTCGCGGTGGCAAGGCGCGCGGAAAGAAGATTACCCCTCTCCTGCTTCCTGTCTTCGGTCTCATTTTAACGCGTTGCGGTCAAAGTGTCACTATTAAACCCTGCAAGTCGCGCATCCGAATTGCAGATGGCCCGGCCACGCGGACCGGCTGTCCCCATAAAAGGGTGGGGTCCAAAATTTCCGGGGAGCAGTGGGAGTTCGTGAGCGGGCAGATTGGCGTGATGGGGTCACTCAAGGTCGCGCACGGGCTGCGGCGCGGGTCGCCCGGTGGTCGAAGGAATGGGATTCGCACGCATGGATTCCTCCGGTGTCGTGCCCGGGGCGGCATCGGACGCGACGATTCCGGTGTTTTGCACCGGCGTGTCGAACGGGAGCAGATCGGCCCCGGTGAGCAGCCCTCCCGGCGAGAGACTCGCGGCGCCGAAGCCCCGCTGCTGGAAACACTCGGCCACGATTTGGCGGATCTGGTCCTGTAACCGCTCGGGCTGGATGCGCGCGTTGAGCGTATGAAAGCCGAACTCCTCGGCCATCTGGTTGTATTCCTTGATGAGCAGGTTCTGGTAGCGTTTGAAGCTGTCGTAGGGGTCGTCCCCCATGGCCATGTCCATGCCCGATTCAAAGTAGTCGATCGGGCCACGCACCATGACCCGCCGGATCAGCGTCGTGATGTCCAGCTTGAGATAGAGCACCAGGTGCGGCTTGGGCGCGAACCCGAAGAGATCGCGCACCCACTGGCGATCCGTTCCGCGGACCGTGTCCCGCGCGAAGGCGGTGAAAACGTAGCGATCGGCGAGAACAACGAAACCGCTCCGCAGGGCGGGGAGGATTTCCTTTTCCAGCCGGTCCGCGAAATCGGCGGCGTAGATCAGCGAATACGTCCACCGGTTCAGCATCCGGCCTTCCTTGGCCTCGGTGATCGTGCGCCCGATGAGGCGGCTGCGCGTCCAGCCGGTCTCGACGACGCCGTAGCCCTGCACTTCGAGCCACTCGCGGAGCATGGCGATCTGCGTCGTGCGGCCGACGCCGTCGGTGCCCTCGATGGTGATGAGGATTCCGGGGTAATCGGCGGGTTCGATGTACGGCAGGCCTTCGCCGAAGAATTGAAGCTGACTCATGCGATCCTCGGATTCTTGTCGTAGTGTCCCAGTCTTCGTTCGATCTCGATTCGGACCTGGCGTTGTTGATCGGCAATGTTCCGGCTCGCGTCGATGACCACGAACTGATTCTCGCTCGCCATGCGATCGTATTCATCGAGAATCCGCCCCTGGAAGATTTTGAAGCTCTCCAGCGGAACGGGGTGCAGTTTCAGGTCCATGCCGGCTTCGAAGTCCTTAAGCACCTGGCGTGCCATGGTGATGCGCTGCACCGATACTTCGATGGGCACCTTGAAGTACAGCGCGATGTCCGGCTTGGGAGCGAACCGGTACACCTTTCGCACCCAGAGCGGGTCGCAGCCGCGCACCACGTCACGCGCGTAAGCCGTGAAGACGTACCGGTCGGCCAGGACGATCATCCCCGCTTTGAGCGGCGGCACGATGTTGGTGACCATGCGATGCGCGAAGTCCGTCGCGTGCAGCAGGCTGAAGGTCGTCGGCGTGAGGCTATGTTGTTTCTTGCCCTTCTTGGTGGTTTTCTTCACGAGGTCGGCCGAGTTCCACTCGGTGAAGAAGACGTTGTAACCGGCTGCTTGCAGCCAGCGCTGGACGAGGCGGATCTGGGTGCTCTTGCCCGAACCGTCGATGCCTTCGACGATGATGAGTCGGCCCGGGTAATTGTGCGGGCTAAGCATGCTTTCAATCGCGGGGGTCATGAGAGGGGGTCTCCGGGACTGAACGGGTCGTTTGGCAGAATCGGCGGTGGTTGCGAAGCGGGTTCGGTCTGGCCGCGGCGTTGGGCGGTCTTGTTCACGTCGGTGATGTGCGGCGCCGGGGCATCGGGCGAGGGCGTCACGGCAAACCGCAAGGCTCGATGGAATTCGCGTTCGAACATCTCGGCTTTGTGCCGTGCCGTCCACAATTCCAGCTCCACGTCGCGCGGCGTTCGCACGACGATCTCCACGGCATCCGGCAACACCCGGCACGTGACGCCCTCGACCACGTTGTAGTGCGTGCGGTCCAGCGCGTTCGCAATCCGCAGTATCGCCGCGAGCTTGCGCACCACGGGGCGATCCTTGCGGCACAACCGCTTCCAGGTGTAATGGTTCTTGCGCGGGCGGCCCTTGCGATGGTAGCGTGCGACGTTCGCCAGAATCTCGATCTCCTGCTCCGTAAAGCCCTGAAGCCGGCCGTTGCGGATCAGATAATACGAATGCTTGTGGTGCGCATTGTGGCTGATGTGATAGCCGATGTCGTGCAGCAGGCAGGCATGGCGCAGCAGTTCGCGATGGGCGTCTTCCAGCTCGTGCAACGAGCGCAACTGGTCGAAGAGCATCAGCGCCAGTCGGGCGACCTGTTCGGCGTGAGCTTTGTGATAACTGCACCGCTCGGCCAGTTGAATCACACTTCGAGATCGCGGATCGGGCCAGGCAGCGCGGGCCAGTAAGTGCGCTCGATGGCCCGCGATGTGATCGATGATGATCCCCTCGCGCATGGCCATGTCGCAGTATTCAAACTCGCTGATCCGGAGCATGCGCATGAGCGTCAGCAGGAGGATCGTCGCCGGGTAAAGGGTATCGCTGCGGCGCTCGTCCACACCGGGCATGCGCAGGCGGTCTTCGCGCTTCATGGTGCCCAGTTCGCTGCGCAGCTCCTTCAGCGCCGCGCGGCGCAGCCGCAACTGCATCACCGGGTCGATCTCCGACACGCCTCGCCGGTGAGCACAAACCGTCGCCAGCATTTGAAACGTGCCTGACGTGCCGATGCATCGCGCGAAGCGCCGCTCGCCGATCTGCTTCACCAGCGGCGCCAGTTGATCCTCGATGTGCCGGCGCATGGCCTTGATCTGACCGGCCGACGGCGGATCGCTTCGCAAAAACACCTCCGCCAGTCGAAGCGATCCCAGCTTGGCGCTCAAGAGCAGCTCCGGCCGCACGGCGTTTCCGACGATCAGTTCGATGCTGCCCCCGCCGATGTCGACGATCAGATTGTCCTGCGTGCCAAGATCGACGGCGTGGCGGACGGCGAGATAGATCAGCCTCGCTTCTTCGTCGACCGAGAGCACGCGGATGTCCATGCCCAGCGTCTGTCGGACGGCTTCGACGAAGTCGCCGCCGTTGCGCGCCTCGCGCACAGCGCTCGTGGCGACGGCGCGGACCCGATCAATGCCTTTGAGCGCCGCCATCTTGCTGAAGCGCGCTAACGCCGCCAGGCCTTCGCTCAATGCGCGCGGGGTCAGGACGTGTTCGACAAAACCGCCCTTGCCGAGCTGCACCATCTGCTTGTCGCGCCCGAGGATTCGAAAGTCTCCATCGGGCGAAATCTCCACCATGACGAGGTGAATGCTGTTCGTGCCGATATCGATTGCGCCGAACTTGGCCGGCGGCGGTTTGCGAATGACCTGCTGCCGCCGCGCGTCCAGCCCCGGCGCTGCCGAATCGCCGATCGCGCCGGTCGGCGATGTGTCGCCATGGGTCAGCGGATGCGTCCAGGGTGTCGTGTGTCTGCTCATTCGATTGCGTTGCATGCGTCGCAGCCCGGTAACCGGCGCGACGACTTGGTTCAATTATTGACGGCCGGCGACCCGTTTCGAAGGAACTCCCCATCGGCCGCCAAGCGCGACACGGTGCGCGACGGAATCGCCTCGGCTGCGGGGCGATCCAGCGCCGCCAGCACGCGCGGCCACGATGTCTCGATCCGATCCCGATCGGCCTCGGCCACGCGCATGACCCGCGCCGCGATCTCCAGCAGGTCGGCGCAGAGACTGGACATGGACGCCATCATTTCGCGATTGGACGCCAGCGCCGTCAGCCAGGCGGCGGCTGTCAACTGATCGTTCCAGTGTCCCAGGAGCGTTTGCGCGTCCGTCAGGTGCGCGATCATCGCTTCGTGGTCGGCCAGGCCCAGTCGCTGGCGCAATTCGGCGCAATAACGCAGCTTCTTCACGGCGATGCGGGCCGGATGCAGATCGGCCCCGGCGCCGATCGCGCCGGCCTTCAGCGCTGCCATTCGCCTGGCGAAGTGGCGATCCAGGATCTCAACCGTCGAGGCGCGCACGCGTTGGGTGGACTTTGCAAACTGCTTGATGGCGGCTTCCACGCGCGCCATGGCCTGCGCCGCATCGCCGGACTGGCAGGACTTCCGGGCACGGCGCCATGCGGAATCGCGCCAGGCGTCCAGAATCGGCATCAGTCCGGCGCGCTGGTCCGCGCGGATCAGGCCCGATGCTTCGTGCTCGCGAAACGTCTCGCCCAGGACGTCCAGATCACGCAGATGACAAAAGGCTTGCCGCATCGCGCGCAGCGCCTTGCGACCCCGGCGGACGCGCTGGGTGCCCAGCGATTTTTCCATCAGGTGCAGAGGCTCGTTCAATCGCCGCGCCGCCACACGCAAGTCATGCACGTCGCCCGGCTCGCCGGTCTGCCGCGCCGCCGACCAGGCGCGATTCAGCCGTCGCACTTGACGCCACGCGAATTCCGAGAGCAAGTCCGCCGGACTCGGTTCGAACGTCCTGCCTGTCGCTTTTTTCTTCATGGTCCGGTTCCCATGCGATCATAGGCTGGGGCGACTCATCCAGCCCGCGACGCACAACGGCGCCGATCCGTTACGATCGCTTCCGCGCCATCAGTCGTAACTGTTTCGGCGCCAGCAGCCACTGCAACTGCCCGCGGATCGGCGGCTCGAACGAATCCACCGTGATTGCCGCCATCGAACCCTTCTTGAACCGCACCGCGCCGAACCGGCTGCCCGTCAGCAGGTACGTCGCGAAATCGCCCAAGTAAGGCTCATGACCCACCAGGGCGACGCACGTCAACGTCGATGCAGCGCGCAATCGTGCCAGCAATTCGTCAAAGCTTCCGCCCGGTTCCAGCTCGCTCACGGTTCGCATGCCGCACGGCCGCGCCAGCGCCTGGACCAGCAGCTCGGCCGTTTGGACGGCGCGAAGCAACGGACTGGTCCACACTTCGTCGACCGCGATCTGCAATCGCGCGAAGCCCTGCGCCGCGCGGCGAAACCGACGGATGCCCGCCGGTGTCAGAGGCCGCGCCGCATCGTCCAAGTCCGGCGGGGCATCGCGCTGCGTGGCGATCCCGTGGCGCACGAGTATCAGCTTCATTCGCTCCGCTCCCGGCGGTGATTATACCGGCGGCGTGCGGCTTCGCGCAGGGGGCGCGGCCAGGCGATTCCGTCGCATTAAGAAAGGATTAATCGCGGTTCGTGCGGTCGAAACTCACTCTTTCAGGCCGACCCGATGACGCACACGCTGAATGACTTCGCGATCGTGTTCGTCACGCACGGGTTGCGTGCAGCCGGCATGGTCAAGCACGACCCGCAGCGCCTCATCGGCGGCGAGCAACCTGTCAGGCAGACCAGGCCAGGGCGAGGCACGAAGCACGCGGTCCGGCACGTCTTGCTGTCCCTGATTGCGCACGCCGATCACCTGCCGGTCTCCGGGCATTCCGTCGACCCTGTTTCCGGCGAGGTAGTAGGCTCCTTCACGCCCGGTCAGATCGGTCGTCAACAGCCGATCCGCCTTGTCGCCCCAGGGATGGTCCTGGAGCGTGAGAAAGTAATTGTTGACGAAATTGCCCCGTGCCGTGCTGACAAGCCCGCCCTGCCGGCTGCCGCAGATGACGTTGTTGGTGACCTGCACGATGCCGCCGCTGATGTCCGGCGCGCGACCTTTCATGAATGCAAAGAGGCATTGATCAATATGGACATAAGCCGGATCCTCCACGTTCGGCCGTCCCGGCGAGGAGCCGACCAGCAGCCCCTTGGTAAAGCTTGCGTAGCCCCCCGAGAAGAGGCAACGTCGAAACGTGATGCGCCGGCAATCGTCCCACACGGAGCCGTTGTCGTCGGTGCTATTCTGAATCGAGCAGTTCTCGATCAGCACGTCGGTGGCCGGGCGGCCACGATCCCCCATGATCAGCAGCGATCGCCAGCCGCCGCTTCCGTGCCCCGATTTGCCTTCGTAGTCGCCGTGCACGTGCTGGCGCGATGATGCCGTCGGAAACCCATCGCCGCAGCGAAACCGCAGGTGACGCAAGACGACGTGATGGGTTCCCAGCACTTCGACCTGATGACGATAGAACGTGATGCCGGGTGCCGGTGCCGTGCCGCCGTCGATCGCGAGATAGGGCGTGCTGATGGTCAGTTTGTTCTTCAGGTGGATGCCGCCTCCCAGCGTGAACCGAATAATCGCCGGCCCGCGAGCGCGCTCGAGCACATAGCGGATGCTGCCGGGGATCGGCCGATCGTTCGGGCCGTAATCGTCCAGCGTCGTAACGTTCAGCACGCGCTGGGTTGGGGCGGATGGGTACGTCGTCGCGGGCCGGGTCGCTGGAATGGGATCCGTGGACGCGCAAAGCGCCAGGAAGTTGAGCGGCGCGGCTGCCCCGGCAATGAAGACAGCGAACGACAAGGCAAACGGCCGCGCGGGTTGGATCAGCATGGCGACGTATTCTAAGTGGAGCCGCAGAATGATTCATCGGGTGTGGCACCTGCCGCGGCGGGTGAATCACAGGCGAGACGCCTGTGCCACAGGTGAATGCGCTTCGCGGCTTCACTTAGCCGGAACGCCCGGATAAGAAGGAAGCGCGGATTGCCTGGGGCACCGAGCGTCGGCACCTGCCGCGCCGAGTTCACACGTGTCTCGTGTTGTTCTGATCCGCTTCGCGCCGCACAATGTGGTCATGCCGACGCACGATTCTCGACCACGTGCCGAAGACCGACCCGACGCCGCGCAGCCGCTCCCGGACGCTGCGCACGGTCGCGGATCGGACAAGCTGCTGGCCATCGGCGCGTACGGTGAGACCGTTGCCGCGTATCGTTATCTGGTTCTTGCGGAGAAAGCCTCGCGCGAGGACCATCGCCGCGCCTTCGCCGACATGGCCGACGAGGAGCAGGGTCACAAGCAGCGTTTGCAGAAGCTGTTGGCCGAACTGTATCCGCAGGCCGATTTCGTGCTGACGCCCGAAGACAAGGAACGGGTCGTGACCGGTCCGCGCGTGATCGATGTGCGCAACGAGGCGTCGGTCGCCGCAGCCATGCAAATGATCCTAGACACCGAGCGCAAGACCGCCGCGTTCTATGCCGAACACGCCCGGCAGATGCCGACCGCCGCGCTGCGGGCGCTGTTTAGGGAATTGGCCGAAGAAGGCGCGGAGCATTATCAACGATTGCGCGAGATTGCGCGCGACTTGGGCATGAGCGATTCATGAGATGAAGCGTGGCGCGCTCGTGTTCTTGTTCAAGGCGTGCAAACGCTGACGCGGCGCCGCACAATCGAAAAACCGGTGGCCCAGGCGTCCTGCCTGTGTTTCACCTGCTACGGCGGCCGCCCCAATGAATGAACCCTGCTGCGGCGACACGTGGGAGTCGCATGGCTGCCAAAGGCCGCGGCCATGCCCTCCGGCGGATCTTCTACTATACTCGCATGATCGCAGCAGCATCGTTCGCAAGCAATCAACCTGCACGCGAAGCACGGAACACACTCGACCCCAGGGGATTCCATGAGCGTTTCCAACGATCAGCTTCTCACCGCCCTGCGCGGCGTGATCGATCCCGAACTTGGCAAGGACCTCGTCACGCTGGAGATGGTCAAATCCGCCGTGATGGAAAACGGTCGCGCCAAGCTGCAAATCGAGCTGACCACGCCGGCTTGCCCGTTGAAGGACAAAATCAAAACGGACATCGAGGCCGCGTTGGCAAAGCTCGGCGGCGTCAGCGGCGTCGACATCGAATGGTCGGCCCGGGTGCGCTCGACGCCGAATCTTGCGGGGCGACTTCCCGGCGTGAAGAACACTGTGGCCGTTGGCGCCGGCAAGGGCGGCGTGGGCAAATCGTCCATCGCGGTGCTGGCCGCCGTCGGCCTCGCACGGGAGGGCGCGAAGGTCGGCCTGATGGACGCCGACATCTACGGCCCGAGCATTCCCAAGATGCTCGGCGTGGAGTTCGAGCGACCGCGTGTCAGCGGCGAGAAGATTCTCCCGATCGAGGCCTTCGGGCTGAAGGTGATGTCGATGGGCTTTCTCGTCGAGCCGGACAAAGCGGTGGTCTGGCGCGGGCCGATGGTGCACGGGGTCATTCGCCAGTTTCTCGATCAGGTCGAGTGGGGCGAGCTGGACTATCTCATCATCGACCTGCCGCCCGGGACGGGTGACGTACCACTGACACTCGCGCAGAGCATCCCCATGACCGGCGCGGTCATCGTCTGCACCCCGCAGGAGGTCGCCCTGCTCGATGCGATCAAGGCCTTGCGCATGTATCAGCAGTTGAACGTCGACATCCTCGGCATCGTCGAGAACATGAGCTACTTCACCGCGCCCGACACGGGGAAGGAGTACGACCTCTTCGGCCGCGGCGGCGCGAAGCGGGCCGCCGAGCGCGTGGGCGTGCCGTTTCTCGGTGAGATTCCGATCAACATCAACATCCGCGTCTCGGGCGATAACGGCTCGCCGCAGACGAACTTCGACGGGCCGGATGCCCTCGCGCGTGACGCGATCATGGCATTTGTACGCAACCTCGCCGGGCGCATCAGCACGCGCAACCTGCTCCAACCCGCCGCGCCGGAATTGAAGATCACCTGATCGTTTGCTTGGGCGATTCTCCCTTCTGGTAACGACGACACCGGCACCAGCCCCCCAGGCGGCGCCAGCACCGTGAAGACCGCGTCGCCGGCGTCCATGGCGACGTTGTTGGCGCCGTCCGTCGCGACGACTCGGACGCGGACCGTGGTGGAAGGTCGATTCGGCAGGAAGGCGATCTCCGTGCCGCCGTTGCCGGTTTGAGGCTATCGGAGGCGCTGCGACCGGTCGTTGCTGCCGTTGTCAGTCGACCGGCAGCGATCAATTCGTGAGATGCTCGATGCATGCGTCGCGGACCACCTGATGGGGGTGGATGCGTCACCGAACAGCCGTTGGGTGCGACGACGGTTACGATCGGGAGCAGGGGTCATCAAATCTCTTGGCAGATGAGTGTGCGGGGAACCGAAATGACAAATGCCCGATAAGAAAGGCCGTCCCATATCCGGGTAACGGTCTCAATCTAGGAAATTTCGACAGTTTTTTTGCCCCTTGCCAATATTGGTGTATAATAAACGGTCTGCAAGACACGTCCGATGCAGCGAATCGCGAGGCGGCTCGAAGCTAACCTAAAATCCTTATCGGCAAAGAGTTAACCTGCGCGGGCCGGCGGTTCAGGGAGCGATTGTGGTCTCGGCTGAAGTTGCGGAATTGACAGAGCGGATTCGTCAACGGAGTGACATCGTGGATGTCATCTCCGCGCATCTGACGTTGAAGCGGGCCGGCCGCAATTTCAAGGGCCTGTGCCCCTTTCATCAGGAAAAGACCCCATCGTTCAACGTTCTGCCAGAGCGGCAGTTGTTCAAGTGCTTCGGCTGCGGGGTCGGGGGCGACGTGTTCAAGTTCATCCAGCTTCGCGAGGGGCTTAGCTTTTCCGAGGCGCGGGCGTTGCTGGCCGAGCGTGCCGGCATCTCGCTGGAGCTGCGCGAATCGCGCGGCCCGACCGGCGAAGGCGACGCAATCACCAAGGCTGATTTGGAGCGGGTCAATCGCTGGGCGGCCGACTGGTTTCGCGCCCAGTTTGCCGGCGCGGCGGGCCAGTCGGCACGGAATTATGCGGCGTCCCGAGGGATTTCCGAGGAGTCGGTCGAGCGATTCGGCCTGGGGTATGCCCCGAATTCGTGGGAGTCGCTGGTCCGCGCGGCGCGGCAGCAGTCGATCCCGCCGGCGCTGCTGCTGGCGGCGGGTTTGACGAAAGGTCGGGAGGATGGTTCGCAATACGACGCGTATCGCGATCGGTTGATCTTCCCGATTCGCGACGCGATGAATCGGGTGATCGGCTTTGGCGGTCGCACGCTGGGGGACGATCCGGCGAAGTACATCAACAGCCCGCAGTCGATTCTGTTCGACAAGAGTCGCTGTTTGTACGGTCTGGACGTGGCCAAGTCGCATTTTTCCGACAATCGCCGGGCGGTGGTCGTCGAGGGGTATCTCGACTGTCTGCTGGCGCATCAACATGGTTTTGATACGACCGTCGCGACGCTGGGCACGGCGCTGACGGAGCACCATGTCCAGATGCTCCAGCGGTATGTGGACGGCGTGACGGTGGTATTTGATACGGACTCGGCGGGGATGCGGGCGGCGGAGGCGTCGCTGTTTGTGTTTGCCGGCGCACAACTTGACGTCCGTCTGGCGCAGGTCCGGGAAGGCAAGGATCCTGCGGAACTGCTGCAAATTCAGGGGAAAGAGGGGTTCAACGAGACTTTGACCTCGGCGGTCAGCGCGCTAGAATTCAAATGGCGTCAGGTGGTCCGGCAGTTCGACGCCGACGCACCCGGACCAGCCCGTCGCCGAGCGGTGGAGGAGTTCTTGAGCCTGCTCGCGCGGTCCGGGGAGTTCGGGTCATACGATCCGATTCAACGGGGGTTTGCCCTCAATCAGGTCGGCAAGTTGCTTGGTTTGACGAGCGAGGAGGTCAACCGCCAGCTACGGATCGTGGCTCGCAGGCAGCGTGCACCGGAGGTTCCGGCGACTTCCCAACCGACGTTCGTCGGTGCGCCGGATGCGACGGGCCGGGCGCTGAAGGATCTCTTGGAGGTCTTCATCAACGCGCCGGCATATTATCACGACGCGGCCGATGTGTTTCATCCGGACGGCTTCACCGATCCGGATTTGCGTCAGATAGCGGAAGTGGTCATTGAAATGGCAGGTCGGGAGGGTGGATTCTCGCCTGCGGAGTTGATCGGCCGGTTCGAGTCGGTGGAGCTCGCCGGTCGGATAACGGACTTGCAGATGGCCGGCGAGCATCGGGGGAATTATGCGAAGACGGTCGAGGGGGCGGTGGCTCGGCTTCGATTGATAGAACAGCAGCGTCAGTTGGGCGAGCAGGTGTCGCGGCTTCGTGAGCCGGCGGCCATGTCCGCGGACGGTTCACAGACGAGAGCCGAATCAAAGTCACCTTCGGCGAGTCAGGAGCAGGCGGCCCGCGCGGTTCAGGAGACGGCGAAACGAATCAGGCATTTTGCGGCGCGCAAGCATCTGACGGCCCCATCACTGCGTGGCGTCGGATCGGTCGGGCCGCAAGGGACGACGTAGCAGAGGGAGTGCGAAGGGAGCGCGTCGGGGCGAGGGAGCTTCGGCGTGGTGTGAAACGAGAGCGAGGCGCAGGGTGCGATCGAGTTGTCGGTATGGATCCGCCCCGCAGCATCAAGCGCACTGATGGGAGTCGCACTGGTATGAGTCGAATGATGTCCAAACAACCCCCCGTTGAGACGCCGGCCCCGGTTCAAGCTCCGGTGGCGCGCGAACGCAAGTCGACGGACCCGATCGATCTAAGCGTGTCGGACCTGATTGAAAAAGGCCGCACGCGCGGGTACCTGACTTGGGAGGAGCTGAATGAATCGCTCACGGACGAGGTGATTCAAGCTGACCGGCTCGAGGTCATCCTGCATAAGATCGAAGAATACGGCATTGAGATGGTGGACGAGGCCGACGCGCAAAAACCCGTCTTTGCCGATGACAGCGCGTCGCCGGCGACCAAGCCGCAGTTCAATCCGACCGAGGCGCTTCCGGCCGAGGAGGAGTTTCCGATCGAGGCGCCGAGCCGCCGGATCGACGATCCGGTGCGGATGTACCTGACGCAGATGGGCGAGATACCGCTGCTGACGCGTCAGCAGGAGATCACGCTGGCCCGTCGGATCGAGCTGACGCGGACGGCGTTTCGTCGGAAGGTGCTGGAGTCGGACTGTAGTCTGGCGGCGGCCGTAGAGACGCTGCAACAGGTGTTCGACGGCACGTTGCCGTTCGATCGGACGATGAAGATATCCAGCGGCGAGAACCAGGTGAAAAACGCCGTGATGGCGCGGCTGCCGGGCAATCTGGTGACGGCGCGCAAGCTGATGGCGATGAACCAGGAAGACTGGGCGAAGCTGTGCGAGCCGCGCGTGGCGCAGGCGACGCGCCGTGCGTTGTGGTCGAACATTCAACGGCGGCGGCGCAAGTGCGTGACGCTGCTGGAGGAATTGGCCCTGCGCACCAGCCGCGTGACGCCGATGATGCGCAAGCTGTTCGCGCTGTCGGACAAGATGACGGAACTGGAGTCGAAACTGAACGATCCGCGCCTGGCGGAGACGACGCCGGCCGAGGACATCGAGGCGATGCGTGACGAGCTGGCGGGTTTGTGCGACATGGTTCTGGAGTCGCCCGACAAGCTTCGCAAGCGCGTCGCGGTCATCCGCCGCGTTTTCGCCGAGTATGAAGAGGCGAAGCGGAAGCTGTCGGGCGGAAACCTACGGCTCGTCGTCTCCATCGCCAAGAAATACCGCAACCGCGGCCTGTCGTTCCTCGACATCATTCAGGAAGGCAACACCGGTCTGATGCGCGCGGTGGACAAGTACGAATACCGCCGAGGTTACAAGTTCAGCACGTACGCCACCTGGTGGATTCGCCAGGCGATCACGCGGGCCATCGCCGATCACGCGCGGACGATTCGCATCCCCGTGCACATGATCGAGACGATGAGCCGGCTGCGGAACATCTCGCGCGATCTGCTCCAGGAACTGGGCCGCGAGGCGACGATCGAGGAGATCGCCAAGCGCGCGAAGATGCCGATGGCCGAAGTGCGCCGCGTCCTGAAGATCAGCCGGCACCCGATCTCGCTGGATCGACCGGTCGGCGAGGGCGAGGATTCGTACTTCGGCGATTTCATCGAGGACGGCGCGGCCGAGAACCCGGTCAGCACGGCCAGCAACGAGATGCTCAAGGAGCGCATCGAGCAGGTGCTCAAGAGCCTGACCTATCGCGAGCGGGAGATCATCAAGCTGCGGTACGGCATCGGCGACGGGTACACCTACACGCTTGAGGAAGTCGGCAAGATCTTCAAGGTGACGCGCGAGCGCGTGCGACAGGTCGAGGCGAAGGCGATCCGCAAGCTTCAGCATCCGGTCCGCTGCCGGAAGCTCGAGGGCTTCATGGATCGCGATGGGAACCTGATTCATCCGGAAGAGCTTGGTTGAATCACGGCTTATTGCCGGCAAATCGAAGATCACAGGTGAATACTTACCAACCGGCGGAGCGAGCTGCTTCGCCGGTTTTTTGTTGCTCCCGCGCGCCGCAAACGGTACAACGCTGCGTCAGGTGATGACGCATGATTGCGATGACCGGAACAACAGGCCGAAAAGCCCCCAATGCCTCGCGGGTCCGTGTGGAAAATGAGCGTTACCTCCGCGAGCAATTGATAACATACCTGGGCAACAAGCGCGGCCTGCTGCACACGATTGACGCGGCGCTGGCGCGGGTTCGACGGCGGCTGGGTCGCGATCGGCTGCGCATTCTCGATGCCTTCGCCGGGTCGGGCGTGGTCTCGCGTTTATTCAAGCAGCACGCCTCGTTGCTGGTTTCAAACGATCTGGAGCCATACGCGAAGATCATCGGCGAGTGTTATCTCGCCAACGCTTCAGAGATTGACTTCACGGAGTTGCGTCGACATCACGCGCGTGTCGAAGGCGCGGCGAGGTCGCTTCCTGTTCGCGACGGCTTCATCCGGCGGTTGTATTCGCCGGAGCGCGACGACGCGATCCAGCCCGGCGAGCGCGTGTTTTTCACGGTCGACAACGCCATGCGGATCGATTCGATGCGCGCGGCGATCCGAGAGGCGCCCGCGGCCATGCAGTCGTTTCTGCTGGCGCCGCTGCTGGCGGAGGCGTCGGTTCACAACAATACGTCCGGCGTGTTCAAGGGGTTCTACAAAGACGCGCGTGGCATCGGTCGATTCGGCGGGCAAAATGGTGATGCACTGGCTCGCATTCTTGGGCGTATCGAGCTGCCGTTCCCGGTCTTCAGCCGATTTGAGTGCGATGTTCAGGTGCATCGGGAAGATGCGAACCAACTGGTGCGTCGCCTGCCGGCGATGGACGTGGCGTACTTCGATCCGCCGTACAACCAGCATCCGTACGGCTCCAATTATTTCATGCTGAATCTGATTGCCACGTACGAGGAGCCGGCGGTGATCAGCGCTGTATCGGGCATCGTGCAGGGCTGGCAGCGTTCGGAATACAACCGGCGCGGGGCAGCGGCCCACGCGCTGGAAGATTTGATCGTACACACGCCGGCATCGCACTTGCTGATATCCTACAACAACGAGGGCTTCATCTCGCGGGCACAATTCGATGCCCTCCTGTCGCGACACGGGCGCGTCGAGGTGATCGAGACGGTTTACAACACCTTTCGCGGAAGCCGGAATCTGCGCAATCGGCCGCTTCATGTGAAAGAGCAGTTGTTCCTGGTCGAGCGGGCTTGAGCGAGCGCGGCTCTATTCAAGGTACGGCCCGAAGGCGTGGAAATAGCCCTCGAACATCTGTCGGGTTTTTTCGCGGACGGCGGGCGTGGCGAGATCTTCGAGGCGCGGCAGTTCCACGGCCGACGCAAAATAGAAGAACTTCATCTCTTCGCGATAGTGTTCGACGGGCGGGTCGAGCCAGGTGAGACCGGCCTCTTCGAATCCCATCTCGACAAACTCCGACATCGTATCGCCGGATTCTTCGATCTTCTCCTCAAAGTCCTCGCTCTTCCAGCGATCGTCGGTGAGGATGCCGACGCGGACCTGCGGGATGAGCGGACGCACGGCGATCTCGAGCCAGACGTGCTCGTTGGCGGCGGTGGGCCAGCGCGTGGCGAGGGTCGAGCCGTCGGGCCGATCGTGGCGGAAGGGGGCCTTGAATCGCGCGTCGTTTGCAAACGCCTCCTCAAAAGCGGCGCGAAACGAATCGACGAGGTCGCGTTGAGCAGCGGTGATGACCATGCGGCGTGTTCCTGTATCCCGGTTGGTCGCAAAGTGAAGCCACGAAGCGCATTCACCTGTGGCACAGGCGTTTCGCCTGTGATTCACCCGCCGCGGCGGGTGCCACCCCTATGAATCATTCTGCGGCTCCACTTCGGTTGAACCGATCGCGGTCGCCGATCGCCTCCTGCGCGAAGCAGTGATCGAATGCCGGGATTGTATCGCGCGAGTGTCGAATCGTCGCGGCGGGTCCGAGTCAACCCGGTGAGCGGACGCGAGCGGAGTCGCGGGCGCCGAGCCAGACCAGGATCCGCCGCCGCAGCAAGGTCAGTGGACGGAAAAAGAAACGATGCCAGCGGATCCAGATCGGCGCCTGGTACGTATCGTCGATCTGCGCCGGGTTGAGCTGGTCGGGCCGCATGCGCCGCCAATGTTTGTACAGGTGATAGCGGTCGGCGGATTGGAGTGTGGCGAGGAGTTTTCGCGCAGGCCAGGATCGTCCGAGGATGCCATCGCCGGCGCGCCAGGAGATTTGAAAATCAATCAGATGCGGGCGGCCGTCGTCTCCCAGCAGGATGTTCTCGCGTTTTTCGAGGTCGACGTAGGCGATGCCGCGGCGGTGAATTTCACCGAGCAGGGCTTCGAGCCGGGGAAAGAAGTCGTCCGCGAGCGTGCCTTCTTTTGACAGGGGAGCACCTTCAACGAAGTCATGAAGGATGCCGGTCTTTTCATATCGGCCGAGAAAGCGCGGGACGCCTTCGATGCCCTGGACGGCGGTGTAGAGGCGCGCCTCGTGCCGCGCGAGATAGCGCCCGATGAACGAAAGAGGAATGCCCATGAGCGTGGCGAGGCGGCCGATTTTGAGGATGATCTTGTGTCCATCACCGGATTGATAGAGGCCGGTCGCGGCGAAGAAGTCGTGCTTAAACGTTTTCGAGAGCCGATAGGAGCGGCCTTCGGTGTTAAGTGACTCGGGCAAGTCATCGGAGCCAAGCGCACGCAGCCAGCTTGGCGGGGATTTGCGATCGTGTTGAGCCATCGCGATTCACGCAGTGCGAAGATTCCGTTCCATGGGGATGCGCCCGAAAATGGGGCACAAAAAGTTCAGATTTTCTTGGCGTCCCGCCGCCAGAATGGTAGGCTTTAATGATAATCGGAATCCGGTGGCGGAGGATATTCTCGCTCACTAGGATTCCTCGTGTCTGAATCCCTCGAGGTGAGCACGACGCTTCGAGGGCAGTCAGACGTCCGGAACGGCGACCCACGGCTCGCATCAGCGACCGTTCGACCCCGCCCCTGGAATGCCGCGTCGCGCACGCGACGCCGGCTTCGAACAGGAGAGTCGCCCATGTTGAGAAAAAAGACGGCTGCTTATGCGCTGCTTGCGATCTACGAGATCGCGGAGCAGCAACGCGGTTCTTCCTCGCCGCTTGGCGTGCGCGCCGGCGACGTCGCGGAGAAGCATCACATCCCCAAGGCGTATGTCGCCAAAATCCTTAGCCAGTTGGCCAACGCCGGCGTGTTGCGATCGGATCGCGGTCCGCGCGGCGGATTTCGGTTGAACAAGCCGATGGAAGCAATCACGCTGTTTGATGTGTTCGACGGCGTCGGGGCGTTGATGTCCGACCCATCCAAGCCGTCGTTGGTAAAAGGATTGCCGCCGGCGGTTCAGGCGACGCTGGATCAATCCCAGTTGGAAGTCAGCGACGCCGTTCGGACTGTATTACGCAAAACGTCTATTATGGACTTGCTGCTGGGAACGTCGGGCAACCCCGGCTCGCGGGCCGCGAATCCGGTCGCCGCGCATGTTTAAGCGCGCTGGTCATGGGGTGGCGCGCTGCGTCGTCGCGGTGCTGGCGCCCGGGCGCGAAGTCTCTTGTTCGATGTACGCCGCCAGCGCCTCCACGGCTGACCAGTAGGCCGCCTCCGCGTTGTACAGATAGCCTTCCTTGTTCTTCCGCAGGGTTTCGGCGGCCTTCTCGGGGCTTTTGCGCCGAATTTTCTCGAGGTGGCTTCGCGTGATCTCGTCCGATGCGCGGCAGCGGTCCAGTTGCTCGATGATCGGAGCGCAAATCGCCGCCATCGCGCCGGTCGCATCGCGAACGCGCAGTTTGAACGGCTCGCAGACGGCCACCGGGTCGTCAAACAGCAAGTAGACGGCACGCTCCAGGTGGTCCGGGTCGGCCGTCTCCAGCAGGCGCGAGGCAAACTCAATGCGAAGGGCCATGGCGGCCGGCGCGCCGATCAACGTGATCAGTCGGTCGTTGATTTCCGCATCGGGATGCGGCACGCGCTGAATGAGCAGCGGCAGGGCAGCGGAACCGAGGGAGGCCAGCTCCTGCTGCGCGCCTTCGCGGCGGCGGTAGTCGCGGTCACCCAGTTGTACGATGAGGGATTCGATGCGCCGAGCCAGCGACGACTGGGCCGGACGCGAAGTGGGCTGGGTCGTAGGCCGAGAACTCGGCGCGGAGGTTGATTGCCGCAGCGGGGCAATTTGGTCTGCGCTGGACGGTTGAAGAAGCGGAAGCACCCCCGCGGCGAGAGCCGTCCAGGCCGGCGCGAGCAGAGTGAAACGGGCAAGTCGGTGCGTGATCCGGGCGAAGCGAGGCATTGCGCCATTCTACCATGTCGCGATGAACGCGAGCGAGACGACGGCGCCGGCGATGGCCATGGCGGCGGAAATTTTCACCATCATGCCGAGCAGGCGGCCGAGCGTGGCAAAGAGGCCGACGCGCACGCCGCTGCGCAGGTCATCGCGCAGGGTCATTTCGCCGGCGAGCGCGCCGATGAAACAGCCGATGAAGCCGCCGAGGATCGTGCCGACGACGGGAATGGGAACGGAGAGCAGCAGCATGCCCGCAAAACCGCCGAGGAGCGAGCCGACGGCGGCGCGGCGGCTGGCGCCGGCCTTGCCCGCGACGACGGCCGACGCGGCCAGTTCAACGATCTCGGCCGTGAGCGCGATCGCGCCAAGTGCGACGAGCCATTTCCAGCCGAATCGCTGCCAGCCGAAGTAGCAGTCGTAACCGATGGCGGAGGCGAGAATGACCCACGAGCCGGGTAACGTGAACGCGGCGAGGGCGACGCCGGCGAGGGCGAGTGTGACCAGGGCGATGAAGAGAAACGTTTCCATGACGGTTTCAACCGCGCGCGCCGGAAGGCCGTCGGCGCCCGGGGCTTAGATGGCGGCGCTGATCTCGTCAATAATTCCAACAATGATCGACCGCACCGGGGCTTTGGGGTCGTTCAGCACCTGTCGCGCGCCGTTGCCCTCGTCGAGCACGAGCACGCGCTGGCCCGGCCCCGCGCCGACCGAATCCAAGGCAATGAGATACTTGCCCGTCGGTGAGCCGTCCGCGTAAATGTGATCGACAATCATCAGCTTCTTGCCGGCGCAGATCGGATGATGAATCGTGGAGACGATGTTGCCGCGAACGATGCCGAGGATCACGATTCGCCCCCCGACAACTCGACGGCGTCGACAATGCCGATGATCGCGTGATCCACCGGTACGAACGTCTCGTCCAGCGCCATCGCCGCTTCACGTCCACCTTCGAAGTAAATCAGCTCGCCCGGACCGGCCATGCGCGTCGCATCGCAACAGACAATCGGCGAACCCGCCGGCTGTTGCAGCTTGTCCAGCGGCTGCACGATGAGAAACGGCACGCCGGTCAGGCCTTTGTAGGCGACTGCGTTCACGACCGTTCCCATCACGCGACCGAGGTGCATCACCAGCCCTCCCCGAAGCGCGTCGAGCGAGACAGCTTCTCGCGCAGGGCATCGTCCCATCGCGGGATGATGCTGCTGCATGCCGGCGCGGAGCGATTGGCAATACGACCGCAGCCGATTTCAATCGCCGCCTCCACGTCGGCCTGCTCGCCGGTGAAGTACGCCAACCCCTTGCCGCCCAGGCCATCGCCCAGGCGCAATTGAACGATGCACACGTTCGCGCCCTTCACCGCCGCGTCGGCGGCTTCCAGCACGGCCGCAAGCGTCGGCGTTTCAATGATGCCCAGCGTATCGGGCGACCAGTCGGTCGTCGCGCCGCCCACGGCGTCATACACGGAGCGATTGACGTCGGGCAACAGGACGCGGTCGAGCACGCTCTCCGCACCATATTGGCAACCAGCGGCAAAAGATTCCTGAACGGATGCGACGTCGCCCTCAAAAAGAACAGCGAATCGGCCCGGTTGGAACGTGCCGACGCGGACGATGTCCACGGGGGCCTTCTTGGCGAGCGCGTCGGCGGCGCGCGTGCCGAGGGCGACGCTGGTGTATTCGATCAGTGCGATGGCGGGTGCGTCGGACAAGCGGGATTCACCTTAATGGTTCGTTGGTGTCGTATACATTCGTCAGGCGATACTCACATTCGTCAGGCCGCGCGGGCTGAAGCCCGCGGCTCGTTGATTACCTGCTGCTCGTTGGCGGCCCGCGGCTCGTTGACTACCTGCTGCTCGTTGGCGGCCCGCGGCTCGTTGATTACCCGCGGCTCGTTACACGATTCTAAAGTGATCGACCAGCACGCATCGCCGCTCGCGGGAAAAGGTGCGCGGGTCGGTCAGACCTTCGCCCGTGGGGCTGGCAATGCTGAACGAGCAGTATCCCTCTCCCCCCTCGCCGAGGCCGCAGTAAATCGGTCCGTTCTTCACGAAGATGCTGCAATTGATCTCGCGCGCCATGCGCGAGAGGTTCGCCAGATTCAGCGAGTGCATGGCGGCCGAGTGGCCGAAGCCGTGTTCGGCGGCGATGGCGAGATCGATGGCTTCGTCGGCACTCTTGACGCGTGCGACCGGCAGAACCGGCATGAGCTGCTCGGTCCAGATGAGCGGATGCTCGACCGGCACATCCAGCACCGCGAGTCGCACCGTGTCCGGCACGCGCAGGCCGATCTGTTCGAGAATGACGTTGGCGTTTTTTCCGATCCACTTTCGGTTGATGACGCCGGGTTTGCGCGGGCCGCGTGTTTCCTCGAAGATGACTTTTTCCAGCGCGCGGGTCTGCGGCGCCGTCAGAATGATCGCGCCGTTGGACTCCATCACTTTGAGCAGCTTGTCGGCAATCGCCTGCACCGCGAAGACTTCCTTCTCGTCGGTGCAGATCACGTTGTTGTCGAACGACGCTCCGCGCACGATGTCTCGACCGGCTTTGTCGAGATCGGCCGTCTCATCGACGACGACGGGCGGATTGCCCGGCCCGGCGCAGACGGCGCGTTTGCCGCTGGCCATGGCGGCCTTCACGACGCCCGGCCCGCCGGTGACGACGAGCAGTCGCACGCCGCGATGCTGCATCAGTTGTTGCGCCGACTCGATGGTCGGCTCGGCCAGCGCGGTGACGACGTTGGGAGGTCCGCCGGCGCGCTGGATGGCCTCGTTGATGAGGCCGACGTTGCGACACGAAACGCGCTTCGCGTTGGGATGCACGTTGAAGACGACGGTGTTGCCGGCCGAGACCATGCCGATCGTGTTGCAGATGATGGTCGACGTCGGATTGGTGGTCGGCGTGATGGCGGCGATGACGCCGAAAGGCGCACGCTCGATGAGCGTGAGGCCGTTGTCGCCGGAGGAAGCGCGCGGTTCGAGGACTTCTGGGCCGGGCGTCTTTCGCGTGACGAGGCGGTTTTTTATGATCTTGTCCTCGACGCGGCCCAGGCCGGTTTCTTCGTGTGCATCGCGGGCGAGGCTGATGGCGTTGGCGAACATCGACTCGCGGATGGCAGCGATGATTTCCTTGCGTTTCTCGAGGCTGACGCGTTTGAATTGCCTGAACGCTTCGGTGGCCGCGGCGACGCACTCGTCAATGGTGCGGAAGACGCCGGCGGGGAGCGCGCCGCCGCGCGCGATGGTTTCGCGCTGGGCGGGCGGGAGGTTCGGCGCGCCAGGCGCCGCGCCGGATCGCAGCCGATCGAAGACGCGGGCGGCGATGGCGTCGATTTGGCTGTCATCGAGGCGAGACACGGCGCAAGCTCCTGGACGAGGGATGCGGAACTACTTCTTGTATTTCGTTTCCCCGCCGACTTCCCACTGATCGACGATCGCCATGACGACGGCGTCGACGGGCTTCTTGTCCGTCGCCTCGGTCTGCCGCGCCGAGGAGCCGGCGGCGTACAGCACCATTTCGCCGATCCCCGCGCCGACGGCATCGGCCGCGACGACCGTCGCGCCGGTCGGCTTGCCGTCGAGATCGACGCACTTGAGCACGAGCATCTTCAGCCCGCCAAGGCTGGGTTCCTTGCGGGTGGCGACGACCGTGCCGATGACTTGGGCGAGCAGCATGAGATTCTTGTGTCAATGCATTGAACGAATCCGTTCAACGTGGTGCGTTCATTTTTTTGTCGAGCCAAGGCCGTCGTGCGGCGAACTTCACCGATGCGTCCCGAAGCCGGCAGTTGTTTAATCGCTCGTCTGAAGTCTGCGAACGCTTGAAGCGCTACGCAGCTCGCGGAACGGTTGCTCGCGCTTCCTGACGGTCGCGGCTTGGAAACGACGCGCTACTTGCCGGCCTTCTTCGCCTGTTCGGCGCGGCCCAGCGGCAGGGCGATGTCCACGTTGGTGTGCGGCCGAGCGATGACGTGCACCGCGACCACCTCGCCCACGCGCGCCGCGGCGGCCTGGCCCGCGTCGCAGGCGGCGCGAACCGCGGCCACGTCGCCGCGCACGATCGCCGTCACATAGCCCCCGCCGATTTTCTCATACGAGACCAGCTCGACCTTGGCGGCCTTCACCATTGCGTCGGCCGCTTCGACCATCGCGGCGAATCCGCGCGTCTCGATCATTCCCAGTGCTTCGGTACTCACCGCATACCTCCATCCAAGTCACGAAACCCATCTGATCGTGTAGTCCACATTCGTCGTCCGGCCATCTTGCGGGTGGGACGCTCACGCTACCCGGGGTATCGGGTTATTTCGCGCTGCGCCCGGTCACGCCGGCGATCGCCGCTTCGGCTGCGCGATAGCCCACGTCAATGTCGCGCTCCTCGCCGCCGAGGTACACGCGCCCGAAACTGCCGAACGAGCGCACTTCAAGGATGTTGATGTTCGCGGCCTTCTCTGCTTCGTTGGCCGCGAGGGCCGCATAGGCCGCCGGCTCCAGCTCCATGACATACAGCGAATGGCCTGGCAGGATCATGTTGCCATGGCGCATGCGATTGATTAACTGCGTCTGGTATGCATCGACGTGGCGGATCACCTGGCTGGAGAGGACGCGCGGCTTGATGCGGTCTTCTTCCTTCAACTCCAAGGCTGAAAGGATCGCCTGGCCCGCGGCGCGGACATCGGCCTGGCTGTCGGCGTGAACTTCGAGGAGGCCGTAGAGCCGCTCGACGATCTGCATGCCGGGGGTGACGCGCGTGCTTTTCAGGGCGATATCGGTCACGCGGTTGATCTCGATGCCCGGGGAAATCTCCACAAACAGCGCTGCCTGAAACGGGTTGGGCAGAAAGCCCTGCGAGACCGTCGCCTGAAACGAGGCGAACTGCGGCTGGAGGCTGTCGAGGAAGGTATAGCTGCGAAGGTCCACGGCCATAGAGGCGCTACGTTAGGACTGGGGCGCGAGGCTGTCAATTACCAGACGCCCATCCGAGCCGGGCCGGTTATGGCCCGGAACCTTCCGCCGCATGACTGCGTCGGCTCGGAACCGATTCTTGATCGTCTGGATCTCGGACTCGCTCGGCGAGCGGCTATAATGCGAATCAGGGGATCGGGGGGAAAGGTGGAGTGGTGGTGACAACTCATTGGTTTGCATTGGCGTTTTGGTGTACCGGTCTGTTCGGTCCGGTTGAGCCGTCAGCGGATCCGTGTGTTGATGCGGACGGCCAGCGGTGTGGGAAGGCCCATGCGGCGGTCCTGCGCGATCGGGCGGCGGAGCAGGATGCTGAATCGGGGGGCGCGGCGGGAATGCGCGACGCGCTGATCGACACCGACGTGCTGCACTACGATCTGGACATTGAAATTTCAAACATCAACATCGCGAGCAACACGTGCACCATCACCGGCCGGAATGTGATGACCATCAAGTCGCTGGTCGATGGGTTGTCGGAGTTCACGTTTCGCCTGCGCACGCAATACACGATCACCAGCGCCCTGATCAACGGCACGACGCCGATCTCGGTCGCCACGCAAAGCACGACGACGCGCCTCGCGACGCTTGATCGCGCCTACAACGCTGACGAGGTGTTCACACTCACGATTGAATACACCGGCACGTCGTTCTCCGCCGGGTTCGGCTCCATCGAAGTGGACACGCAGACGGGCGGCAGCACGGCCGTCGTCGCGACGTTGAGCGAGGCGTGGTATGCGTATACGTGGTGGCCGGCGAAGGACGGGCCGACGAATGATGCGGGCGACAACGGCGACAAGGCGACGTTTGAGTTTTCGCTGACCGCACCGAACAACTGGGTGGTGCCGTCCAACGGCACGTTGCTCGGTGTCGATACGTTGAGCGGCGGTCGCAAGCGATACAACTGGGCTACGAATTACCCGATGTCGACGTACCTTCTCTCATTTGCCGCGACGAATTACACAAAGTGGACGCAGACGTACACGTACCCCGGCGGCACGATGCCCGTCGAGTTTTATATCTATCCGAACAGTGACACGCCGGCCAATCGCGCGAGCTGGGAAAAGTGCATCGACATGCTGGCGGCGTTTCGATCGGTTTACGGCGAATACCCGTTCATCAACGAGAAGTACGGCATTTATCATTTCAACTTCGGCGGCGGCATGGAGCACCAGACCATGACGGGCCAGGGCACGTTCTCCGAGAGCGTGACCGCGCACGAACTGGGCCATCAGTGGTGGGGCGACATGATCACGTGCAAGACGTGGAGCGATATCTGGCTGAACGAGGGTTTCGCGACGTACAGCGAGTGCCTGTGGGAGGAGCGCAAGACCGGGTCGATCGACACGGCGGCGTATCTGGCGGCGGTGGTCGCGCGGAAGCCGTCGGTGACAAGCACGGGCACGGTTTATATTCCGCCGGCGACGGTCACGAGCGGCGGGATGAATCGCGTCTTTTCGTCGGACCTTAGCTATCGAAAAGGCGGGTGGGTGCTGCACATGCTGCGGCATGTTCTGGGCGACGCCACGTTCTTCCAGCTGCTCACGGATTATCGCGCGGCCTACGAGTTCGATGCAGCGACGACAAACGACTTCATCACCGTCGCCGAGAGCACGACCGGCCAGGACCTCGACTGGTTCTTCAACCAGTGGGTCTTCCAGCCCGGCGCGCCGACGTACAACTTCGGCTGGCAATCGCTGAACGTCGCCGGGCAGAACTACCTCGCGGTGCGGATCGCACAGACGCACACGACGGCCGGGTATCCGAATGTGTTCACGATGCCGGTGGATCTGCGCGCCACGATCGGCGGCAGCCCGCAGACGGTGACCGTCTGGAACGATGCTCGCACCGAATGGTTCGTGGTGCCGGTCAGCGGTCCGGTGACGGCGCTGTCGCTCGACCCCGATCAATACATCCTGCGGCCTGCGCCGACGAGCGCCGCCTATCAGGCAGGCCCGCCGAAGATCGTCACGGCGGCGCCGGTGCCGGGCGCGACGGTGGACTGGGGCGCGAATCAGGTCAGCGTCTGGTTTCATACGAATGTCAATACGACCGCGGCGGACTTCACCGTCATCGGTGACGTGGTCGGCCCGGTTGCGTTCACACTGGCCTCGGGCGCGAACGTCAATCCCGTGGTGCTGAACTTCGCCGCTCCGCTCCCGCCCGACAGCTATACGCTGACGATTCGCGACACCCTGACGGCTGTGAACAGCGGCATGGCACTGGACGGCGAGATGACGGACCCGGCCAGTCCGGCGTCGCTGCCTTCGGGCGAAGGCACGGCGGGCGGCGACGCGGTGATTCGATTCAGCGTGGCGCCGTGCATTGTCGCGGCGGACATCGATGCGGATTGCGACGCGGATGAGCTCGATGTCGATTTGTTTGTGCAGGTCTTGCTCGGCGCGGACACCGATCCGGATCACGTCGATCGCAGCGATCTGGACGGCAACGACGTGGCCGATGGCGCGGACCTCGCGCTGTTTCTTGCGGCGTATCTGCCATAAACAGAGCCGGGCCGCGGCAGCCCGGTGGATCTGCGCAATTAATCAGCCTCAACCTTCGAATCCCCAAACCGGCTTCGCAACGAGCCGGCTGAAACGGCTTATCCACGGTCATTCGTGATGCGTCGCCGTTTGTGCTGCATGGCCGTCGGCGGTATAATCCTCCCCCGCTTCAGTCGAGCATCGAGATCCATTTTTTCGGGAGGAATCGCCGTGAAATCGTTCACCAAACCGTGGCGACCGGTCTGTATGGCCGGTGTCGTGATCTGCTTTCTTTCAATCGCCGTATCGGTGCAGGCCGCCGGCGACGCGAAGAAGATTCGCAGCGTGGAGGGCATCACCGAGTACGCGCTCGACAATGGCATGAAGGTGCTGCTCTTCCCCGACGAGTCCAAGCCGACCGTCACGGTGAACATCACCTACTTCGTCGGCTCGCGGCACGAGGGCTACGGCGAGACGGGCATGGCCCACCTGCTGGAACACATGGTTTTCAAGGGCACGCCGAAGTTTCCGCAGGTCTGGAAGTCGCTCCAGGATCACGGCGCGAGCTTCAACGGCACCACGTGGTACGACCGCACGAATTACTTCGAAACGCTGGCGGCCACGGAGGAGAATCTCAACTTCGCGCTGGAGCTGGAGGCCGACCGCATGGTCAACAGTTTCATCGCCGAGAAGGACCTGAAGTCGGAATTCTCCGTCGTGCGCAACGAGTTCGAGATGGGCGAGAACGATCCGGTCGGCATTCTCTCCGAGCGCATCACGTCGGCGGCCTACCTGTGGCACAACTACGGCAAGAGCACGATCGGCTCGCGCGAGGACATCGAGCGCGTGCCCATTCATCGGTTGCAGGCGTTCTACAAGAAGTTTTATCAACCCGACAACGCCATGCTGGTCGTGGCCGGCAAGTTCGACGAAACGGCGACGCTCAAGAAAATCGAGCGCCTTTTCGGCGGCATCCCCCGGCCCGAGCGCACGCTTGAGCCGACCTACACCGTCGAGCCGACCCAGGACGATGAGCGGTTCGTCACCCTGCGGCGCGTCGGCGATATTCAGGCCGTCGGCTGCGTCTATCACATCTGCTCGGGATCGCACCCGGACATGGCGGCGGTCGACGTCATGGCGGATATCCTCGAAGCGACCCAGACCGGCCGGCTGTACAAGGCTCTGATCGAGACCGAGAAGGCGACGTCGGTGCGGGCCAGTGCCTACAGCCTGTGCGAGCCGGGGCATCTGGAGATCATGGCCGAGGTGCGGCAGAACAAGTCGCTGGACGACGTGCGCGAGACAATGCTTGCCGTGCTGGACGACCTGGCGAATCAGGACATCACCGAAGCCGAAGTGGATCGCGCCAAGAATTCGTACGCCAAGCAGTTCACGCGGCTGATCAACGACAGCGGTCGCGTCGGCGTGCAGTTGAGCGAGTACGCGGCGATGGGCGACTGGCGGCTGATGTTCTGGCATCGCGACCAGGTCGCGAAGGTGACGCCGGCCGACGTGAAGCGCGTCGCGGCGCTGTACCTGCGGCCGAGCAATCGCACGGTGGGCATGTTCATCCCGACGAAGGATCCGATCCGCACGACGGTACCGCCGCCGCCCGACGTGCTGGCGATGCTGAAGGACTACACGGGGCAGCAGGCGGTCGTGCAGGGTGAGGCGCTTCCGCCCGATCCCCTGGCGATCGAGTCGCGCACGCAGCGCGAGGAACTTCCGGGCGGGTTAAAGCTCGCGATGATCCCGAAGAAGACGCGCGGGCAGAAGATCAGCGCGACGATCACGCTGCGTTACGGCAGCGAGGAAGACTTCAAGGGCCGAATCGACGCGGTCGGCATGATCGCCTCGATGCTCGACAAGGGGACGGCCAAGCATTCGCGGCGCGAGCTGGCGGATGAGCTGGATCGTATCAAGACGTCGATCGGCATCGGTGGCGGCGGCGGTCGCGGGCGGATGGGCCGCGGCGGGGGCGGCGGCGAGACCGGCGCGTTGTCGATCAGCATCGAGACCGAGCGCAAGTATTTCGCCGAGGCGATGTCGCTGCTTCGCGAGATGCTGCGCGAGCCGACCTTCCCCGAGAAGGAGTTCGACAAGCTTAAAAAGCAGGCCATGGCTTCGCTGGAAAGCCAGCTCTCCGAGCCGATGGTCCTGGCGATGAACGAGATGATGCGTCGAATGAATCCATACGAGCCGAGCGATGTGCGCTACGTGCCGACGCCGTCCGAGCAACTCCAGCGGCTCCAGGCGGTTACGCTCGACGACATCAAGACGGCGTACAAGGAACTGCTCGGCGCCAGCCACGGCGAGGTGTCGATTGTCGGCGATATTGACGCGTCCGAAGCAAGGACGATCGTGGCGAACACGTTCAAGGGCTGGAAGAGTCCGCGGCCATTCGAGCGGATCGCGCGTGAGTTCAAGGAAACCAAGCCCGACACGGTGGCGATCAACACGCCCGACAAGCAGAACGCGTTGATCGCCATGGCGATGAATCTGCCGATCAAGGACGACGACGCGGACTTCGCGGCGCTGAAACTGGGCAACTTCATTCTGGGTCAGAGCAGCAATTCGCGGATTCTCAATCGCCTGCGGCAGAAGGAAGGTCTGTCGTACGGAGCCGGGTCCATGCTGAACGCCAGCGCGCTGGATCGCGTGGGCATGTTCGGCGTGTACGGCATCTGTGCACCGCAGAACGCCGAGAAGGCCATCGCCTGTGCCCGCGAGGAACTCGACAAGCTGCTGAAGAAGGGCGTCACGGCCGAGGAACTGGAGGACGCGCGCAAGGGATATCTCGAGCAGATGAAGGTGCAGTTGTCGGCCGACGGCGGGATCGCCGGGATGCTGGCGAACGACTTGTACCTGGGCCGCACGATGAAGTTCCGCGCGGAGGAGCTGGCGAAGATTGAGAAGCTGACGCTCGACGAAGTGAACGCAGCGCTTCGCAAACACATCGATCCGAGCAAGCTGGTCGAGATTCGCGCCGGCGATTTCAAGGTCACGCCGACGCCCGACGCGGCGAAGGACGCTGACAAGAGTGAAGAGGACGATGACAACGGCGATGAAGACACGGACGACGA
This sequence comes from Planctomycetia bacterium, assembly GCA_015200345.1. Taxonomy (NCBI): domain Bacteria; kingdom Pseudomonadati; phylum Planctomycetota; class Planctomycetia; species Planctomycetia bacterium. The sequence continues at coordinate 2,532,817 of CP054187.1, forward strand.
GAACTCGTAGCCGTTTTGCCGTCGATGAAACAGAATCCTACCAACGCCCCGGTCGAGCCTGGCCGGGGCGTTTCGTTGCGTGCCGGCGCATGGCAAAACACAACGGCCCGCCCGGCAAGGGTGCCGAGCGGGCCGCGTGCGGTGTGTGTGGTGATTTCGACAGCGGGTTTAGACCGCGCCGCCACCGGTGAAAATGCTGAAGACGGACGCCAGTCCGCCGAACAGCGCGTTCAACAGGTCGTTGAGAAACGCCAGAAACCCGCTCAAGAAACTGTCCAGAGAAGCCTGAAAATCAAACATCCCATCCGCTCCTTTCCGCGCTAAACGCGAGGTTAACGCCTTCCACCCGATTGATCGGGCGGCCGGAGCCAAATGTTGAGTTGTCGCGCTAGAGCGATTTCAGGCAGGCGAGGATCGCCTCATAATTGGGGTGGCTGGCGACTTCCGGGACGTATTCGACGTATCGGAGCTTGTCGGCCGCGTCCACGACGAAGACCGCGCGGCACAGAATGCGAAGCGACGGAATGAGCGTCCCATAGGCCTTGCCGAACGCGACCTCCTTGTGATCGCTAAGCGGCACGATCTTGCCGGTCTCGATGCCCTCGGCGCCGCAGAAGCGGTTCATGGCCATGGGCAGATCGCAGCTGATGGTGTAGCACGTGACGTTCGGCATGGCGGCCAGTTCCTTGTTGAACCGGCGCGTCTGTTCGGCGCAGACGGGTGTATCCAGTGAGGGCACGACGGAGAAGACGCGCGTCTTGCCCTTGGTTTCGCTGATGCGGAAATCATCCACGAGGCTTTTCTTCAGCACGGCGTCGGGAGCGGCGTCGCCGACTTTCAGCTCCGGGCCTTCCAGATCAAGCGGTTTGCCCTTGAGGGTGGTGGTTCGCGCCATGGTGCATCTCCTTGCGGTCTAACTGTCTTGGGGTTGTTTCAACTCATGCCGGACAGGCGTGGAATGGTAATCCCGGCTTCGGGCGCGCGTCAACCCGCACGATCGCACGGGGTTTTTGACGAACCGCGCGGCGCCTCCTAGAATCCCTCCGATTCACAGGCGGCGCCACGCGGTGTGATTGGACGACCGCCCATCTGTTGGCATGACAATCCAAACCACGCACACCCCAGGACCGAAGGAGGAAGGGACCGATGGCTGGCGCAAACACGCTTGAATTCAACGATGACAATTTCGAGACCGAGGTGATCAAGTCCGACAAGCCGGTGCTGGTGGACTTCTGGGCCGAGTGGTGCATGCCCTGCCGCGCCCTGGGGCCGACCATCGACGAGCTGGCCAACGACTACGCCGGCAAGGTGAAGGTTGGCAAGCTCAACACCGAGAACAGCCAGCAGGTGCCGATGCAATACAACATCCAGGCCATCCCGACGGTCATGATCTTCCACAAGGGCGAAGTCGTGCAGAAGTTTGTCGGCCTCACCGGCAAGAAGGACTTTCAGGCGGCGCTTGCGGGATTGATCAAGTAACCGCGCTTGCGTTTGCGCGATCCGGGCTTCTCATGGCGCGGGTCGATCAGATGAAAAAAAGCCCCGGGCAAATTGCCCGGGGCTTTGTGTTCTTGCTTCAAGTGGTTCCAAGGGCAGTCGCCGCGCCTGCTATTTCTTCTCGCAGGAACCGCTGCAACTTGTTCCGCAGCAGCCCGAACAACCCTTGAGCCGCTTCATCTGCGCCTTGTGCTCGCCAAGGGTCAGCACATCCCCCGACACGCTGAACGGGTACATCCGCTTCTGCCCGTCCGCCATGATACAGAGCTTGTCACCCTTCACGCAGTAGCCGCCGCTCATGGCATGCTTGCCTTTGTCGCCGTACTCCGCTTCGGCCGTGAAGGTGCCGTCGTGGCAGAAGGTGACGCGGGCAATGGGGCTGACGGTTTTGTCCGCGCCGCCCTCGCTGACCCAGGTTCCGGCGACCGGCGAACAGCCCGTCAGAGCGATCAGGCTGATTCCCGCAACGATTCGATGAATGGTTCGCATGAAAGACTCCTCGTTTCCATAAAAGGTGCGCGACATGCCGAAACGTACATCGGAAGATTGTTTCACGGTCGGAGGCCGGCTGTCAAATCAGAGCGTCACGGTGAAGCGGGCGCGAGCTTCTGGCCGTCGGCGAGCTTGTCAACGCCATCGGCGGCGATGCGCTGGCCGGTTTTCAGACCGCTCACAATCTCGATCTGTGCGCCGCTGATCCGTCCGGTCGTGACGCGCGTCGCGCGAAGCACGCCGCCCTCGGCGAGGAAGACTGTCGCGCCGCTGCCCTCTGCCTCCACCTTGCACGCCGACCGCGGCACCCAGATCGCCTGCGCGCTCGATGCACGGTCGGTCTGCGGCTTGTCGTTGAAGAATGCCACCTGCGCGGCGCCTTCCACTCGCAGAAAGTCGTCGGGATTGTCGATGCGTACCTTGGCCTGCACCGTCGCCTTGGAGTAATTCGCGCCGGGGTCGATCCACATCACGTGACCGTCATAGCGGCGGTCTTTGTACGCGTCGGGCGTGATGACGCAGGGCATGTCCTGGCGAATCCGCGCGATGTCCAGCTCGCTGATGTCCACCTCGACGCGCAGGGCCGTCATGTCCGCGATCACGGCGAACTGCGCGTTGGCAATCGCCCCGCGCCCGCCTTCGGCCGCCACGAAATCGCCCACCTCCACGCTGCGCTCCAAGATCACGCCTTCGATCGGCGCCACGACTTCGCAATCTCGAAGCGCCTTTTCCGCAAACGTCAGGGCCGCCTCGTCGGCCGCGACCTGCGCCCGCGCTTCTTCCACCGCGCGCTTGGCATCAACAAACTCGATGTCCGGCGCGTCGCTCGATTGGTGCAGCCGGGCCACGCGATCGAAGTTCACCTGTTGATAAGCCAGGGCCGCGCGGCTCTTCTCGAGGTGCGCGGCCGCCTGATCGCGCATGGCGCGGTAATTCACGTCCTCAATCCGCGCGATGACCTGCCCCTTCTTCACCCGGTCGCCCTGTTCGAAACGCAGCTCGACGATCTGCCCAGAGACCTTCGTGCTGACCGAGACCTTGTGGTCTGACACGATCTTGCCGGCCGCCGTGAAGACCGGGGGGACATCGGCCGCCCCGCGCGAGGTGACGGTAATGAGTCGTACCTCCGCCGCGGCGCTGCTGCCGCCGCTTAGGCCCAGCGTCGCTGCGTCGGGCGCGAAGTACCAGAGCAGAAATGCACCGATCACGATGCCGCCGAAGAGGAAGAACCGCTTGCCGAATCGCGTGCCGGATCGGACCTGGCCGACCGCTGCCGATGGGGTGGGCTTGGACGCAGAGGCAGGCCGCTGATCCTTGTTGATCGTCAGGCTGCGAAGCTGGGCTCGGAGGTCGGTAGGCGCTTGCATGCAGACCATTCTAGCGGGCGGCTAGCCCTTACGCAGGGCTTCGATCACGCGGATGCGAGCGGCTCGCAGGGCCGGGGCGACGGCCCCCGCCACGCCGACGAGGATGGAAAGCCCGATCGCCGCGGCGACGGTTACGGGCGTGATGCGAAGCTCGTAGGCGATCACGGTCCAGGTCTGGTCCGATAGGAAATCCTGCCGCGAGCCGCTGACAAAGAGCGAACCGATCAGCCCGACCGCGCAGGCCGCGAGGCAGATGAGCAGGCTCTCGGTCAGGAATGCGACAATGACCGAGCGGCGGGAAAAGCCCAGCGTGCGGAGCATGGCGATCTCCCGCCGCCGGCTGTCTACCGAGGTGTACATGGTCGTCGCCACGGCAAAGACCGCACCCACTGCCATGATGGCGATCAGGATCGTCGTGAGGACGACGATCTCGCGTGTCTTCGACGAGAGATCGACGTAGTAATCCGCCTCGGTCTTGGCATTCATGCGCACGGCCGGGCCGCGGATGTAGTTGATGGCCGCGGGCGCGGCGCCGGGGTCTTCGAGCCGCATGATGGCGCTGGAGGTAAAGCGGCGCAGGTAGACGTCACTGATCATGCTGCGCGGTCCCCAGATTTCGCTTTCCAGCGCGCCGCCGCCGGCTTCGAATACGCCGACGACGGTGAAGGTTTTGTCCGTCGATCGTCCGATGGTGATTTGGCCGCCGACTTCGAGGTTGCGATAGCGTTCGCGCGCCGCGCGGCCGACGATGACCTCGTGCGCGGCGGGATTGAACATGCGTCCCTCGATCAGTTTTACCTCGTTGTGGACGAGAAACGCGGTGTCATCGACGCCGCGCACGGCGACGTTGGCCGGGTTGCCCGGAGGAGGACGTCGCGGGATGGACGCCTGCACGCACAATTCGTGGCTGACGAGCGGCTGGCCGTCAGGCTCACGTGCCACACCCGGCGTCTGCATCATGCGCGCGGCCTCTTCGGGGCGGATGATGCTGGTGCTCTCGGCGGTGGCGCCGGTCTGAAGGGCGACGATGTTGGCGCTCGAGCCGCTCGATTTCATCGACGCGCGGATGCCTTCGGAGAACGACAGCAGCACCGCCAGCACCGCCACGACCACCGCGACGATGACGAACGTCAGGCCGGTGCTCAACTTCCGCACGAGCAGATTTCGCCAGTTGTAGTAAAGAGGGAGTGCCATTTGAGGGTGGTCAGCGGTATAAGTTTTTGCATTTAGCCGACGAGCCTGCTCGCCGCTTCCTTACTCCAGATTCCGCAGCGCCGCCACGACTTTCATCCGCAGGGCCAACCAGCTTGGCCACGCGCCGGCCAACAGACCGATCCCCAGCGCCACCAGCACCGATTTAATGCACATCGCGAAAGGAATCTCAAACGTTTGAATCACCGGGATGTTGATCTTTCGCAGCGGCGTGTAGGTGAACGCAACATACGGCCCCAGCGAACCGGCCAGGCCGCCCAGCCCGCAGATGAGCAGGCTCTCGGCGAGGATCAACCCCAGCGCGAACAGGCCGGAGAACCCCAGCGCCTTGAGCGTGGCGATCTCGCTGATGCGATCGCGCACGTTCATGCTCATGGCGTTCATGGCGGCGATCACCGCGACAAAGACGGTCATCGCCGACAGGATCGTCAGGTTTCGCGGCAGGTCGAACTGCTGCGTGATGAACTCGTTCATGAACGTTTTTTCGTCCGAGGTCTTGGTTTCGTCGAGCGTGCCGGCGAAGATGCGGTCGATTTCCTGGCGGAAGTAATCCATGTCCGCCTTGCTGCCGCACTTGACGAAATAAAAGCTGACCAGCCCTTCGGGGTAATCCTTGCCCTCGCGCTTGAGGATTTCTTCAAAGTAATCGCGGCGGAACCACAGCGTGACCACGTCCTCCGCCTGTTCCATTGTCGAGACAACGTGAAACTCAATCGGCGTATAGGGCGGCACGGACGGCATGATCGTCACACGCTGGCCGACCTTCCAGCCCAGTTGCGTGGCCGTGTTGCGGCCGACCATCAGCGCCTGCCGATCGCGCAGCCAGGCGTCGATTTCCTCCTGCGTCAGTCGATGCTCGGGAAACGCCTCGACGAACGTATCGTGATCGACGCCGAGCGTGGAAAGCGGCATGGGGTCGTTCTCGCGCTGGCCGCCGATCCAGCGCATGCCGCAAACGGCAAGGATGCGCGTGCCGGTCGGATCGAGCGACTCGATTTTGCGCCGGTGTCCTTCGGGCAGCGGATTAACAATGGACGTCTTTTGCGTGATGGCGAGTCGAAGCTGTTTGGCGGAATTATCGAGAAAGCGCGAGATGCCGTCGATGACGGCGGTGGAGAGCACGAAGATGACAATGGGCAGAGCGACGGCTGCGCTGGTCATGATGGATCGCCGCGTGTTTCGCGTGAGGTTGCGGTAGACGTAGGTGAGACGAAGCATGGGTGGGTTCGCAGGGCCGGCGCGAGGCAATCGAATGAAGCGTCCGACCGGCCACCGGACTATAAAACGTGATCAGGCTTCCCGCAACGCGGTAACGACCTGCGTGCGAGCGGCTCGGCGTGCGGGGACGATCGCGCCACCCAGCCCGACCAGGCAGATCGCGCCGATGGCGATACCGACAATGAGCGGCGTCAGGTGAATCTCGAACGCGAGGGTCGTGAAGGTACTCTGGCCGAACATGTCCTTGGTATTGCCGACGAGCGCGAGCCAGGCGCCGCAGGCGAGGCAGCCGATCGCACCGCCGAGCATGCACAGCAGCAGCGACTCGATCATGACGCTCGTGAGCAGGTGCCGCCCGGTGAAACCGATGGTGCGCAGCATGGCGAACTCGCGCGTGCGCCCGGCGACCGATGCAAACATCGTGTTGGCGATGGAGAACGCCGCGGCAACGCACATGACGCCGACAAGGAACGTGACGATCATCAGATACATGCCGATGTTCTTGGTCTGCTCCAGCCAGTATTCGCCTTCGGTTCGCGCGGTCAGTTCGATGCCGGGGCCTTCGATTCGCCGAATGGCGGCGGCGGGATCGACGTTGTCGTTCAGCCGGAGCGCGACCGACGAATAGGCGTTGCGCATGTAGGCATTCATCAGCATGGTGGCCGGCCCCCAGATCTCGCTCTCAAGCGGGCCGCCGTCCGCGGAGAAGTAACCCACCACCCGGTAGCCGCGATTGCCGCCGTAGCCGAGGTTGATCGTGTCGCCGATCTCCAGCCCGGCGAACTGCTTCGCCGCCTGCACGCCGACGATGACCTCCATCGCCCCGTCGGTCGGCTTGGCGCCGAGCAGCCGCACGTTGCGATGGACGCTGAATGCGGCATCCGTGACACCGCGCACAGCGACGTTGGCGTTGGTGGCGCCGTTATCGCGGCGGCGCGGCAGCGAGACCTGCACGATCATTTCGGGGCTTTTGAGCTGCTCGCCGGTGCGTGGATCGACGGCAATCTCCTCGTTGAGCTGGGTCAGCTTGTTGTAATCGTCGGGCGGGATGGCGCTGTTGGTTTCCGACGTCGAGGCCTGCCGCAGCACGATGAGCGTGCGCGGATCGCCGGCCACCGAGAGCGAGCGGCTTAATGCCCCGCGAAACCCCAGCATCCACGAGAAGACGCCCACGACCACGGCGATGACCAGCACCGTCAGCACCGTCGTCGTGCGACGGATCAGCAGGTTGCGCCAGTTGTAGGAGAGGGGTAGTGCCATGCAGTAGTGGTCAGTGGTCGGTGGTCAGAGTCCAGAGTTCAGCGGTTAGTTGCCGGTTTCGCATTCAGCCGGAGAGCCCGCCACGGCGGATCTTCGACCTGCTCGCCGTTCCAATTATTCTCCCACCCGGCGCAGCGCGCTCACCGTCTGCATTCGAAGCGTGTGCCAGGCCGGCGCCAGCCCGGCGATCAGACCGACTGCCCCGGCGATGGCCACGGAGATTCCCACCGCCAGCGGCGAGACGGAGAGCTGCGCGATCGGAAGAAAGCCCGGCATCAACTTGCGCATCGGAATCGCGGTAAGCAGGATCACCGCCGGAATGATTCCAGCCATCGCTCCGAGCAGCGCCAGCATCACGCTTTCGCCCAGCACCATGGCGACGATGCGCCAGCTGGGGAATCCAATCGCCTTGAACACCGCCAACTCGCGCGTCCGCTCGCGGAAGCTCATCATCATCGTGTTTCCGGCGACCATCGCGATGATCGCGACGACCACAATGGCCATGACGCGCATCAAACCGGGGATGTCCCCGGCGGCCTGCGCGAACCCGGCGGCAAAGGTCAGCTCGTCTTCGCTCTTGGTTTCGTCCGGCGAGTTGGCAAAGGTCGCGTCGATCTCCTGTTGAAGCGCGCGCAAGCCGGCGGCGCTGTTGCACTTCACCCAGAAAATGTTGCAATCGGTGTATCGGTCAATGCCCGCGTCTTTCAGCGACTCGCTCAAATAATCGCGCCGGAAGTACAGCACGTTGGCCCGCGACTGGGCCGTCATGATCTTGATGATGTGAAACTCCAGCGACAGATAGGGCGGCACGCTGCTGGTCAGCGTGATGCGGTCGCCGATCTTCCAGCCGTTGTTCTCGGCGACGCCCGTGCCGACGACGCACGCCTGGCGGTCCTTCGTCCAGTTCTCGATGTCGGCGTCGGTCATGCCGACCTCGGCATAGACGGTCGGAAACGTATCGGGATCGGCGGCGAGGCTCTGGATAACGCCTTGTGTGTTCGGTACGCGGCCGCCGAACCAGCGCATGCCGCAGACAGCGGTGAGTCGCGAGCGATCCGGATCGAGGGCCTCGATCTTGGCGCGGTGGCCCTGCGGGATGAGGTTGATAAGCGTGGTTTTGTGATGCACGCCGAGGCGCAGCTCGCGCTCGTTTGCCTTGCCGATTTCTACGAGGGCGACGACGAAGGAAATCGCGGCGACGAAGATGGCCATGGGCAGGGCGAAGGCGATGCCGGTCAGGCAAGTGCGCGTCGGATTGCGGCGCAGATTCTGAAGCAGGACGTAGGCGAGGGTCATGGGTGGTGCGAAGCCTCAATGGGCGGCCACGAGCGACGGATCGTTCTTCTCGTCGCGCTCGAGCTGGCCCTTGTCCAGGTGCAGGATGCGCTGCCCGTGCGCCGCGGCGCGCGGATCGTGCGTCACCATGACGATTGTCTTGTTGAACTCGCGATTCAGCAGGCCGAGAAGGTTGAGAATCTCGGTGGAGGTCTTTGCGTCGAGATCGCCGGTCGGCTCGTCGGCCAGAATCACGTCCGGGTCGGTCACAATGGCCCGCGCGATGGCCACGCGCTGCTCCTGGCCGCCGGAGAGCTGATTGGGCCGATGGTCCATTCGATCGCCCAGGCCGACAATGGTCAGCGCCGTCTGCACGCGCTGCCGCCGCTCGGCCGCAGACATTTTGAACAGCAAGAGCGGCAGCTCGACGTTCTGCGCCGCGGTCAGCACCGGCACGAGGTGGTACATCTGAAAGATGAAGCCGACGTGGCGGCTGCGCCAGGCCGTCAGTTCCTGCTCGGACATCCGCTCGAGCATCGCCTCGCCGACGCGAACGCTGCCGGCCGTGGGGGAATCCAGTCCGCCGATCAGGTGCAGCAGGGTGGACTTGCCCGACCCGCTGGGCCCCATGAGGACGACGAACTCCCCGGCCGGGATGTTCAGCTTCAGGCCGGCCAGCACGGGGATTTCGATGCGATCCTTGTAATAGACCTTGTGAACGTTGGTCAGTTCGATCAACGGCTGGGACATGCGCCACTCCCGCGCACTGCGAAATGCCGAATTCCAGGCCCGTACGCTTTGTCGGCGTTCCGCGTGCGATGCCGCATTGTAATCGGTGCGGCGGCTGATTTCATTCCGGCTCCCAATCGGTGTTATGATCCACGAAGGCGCGCAGGGTCGAGGTCGGCCCTGAACAATTTTGCCGTCAAGGGGTCGGTGTTTGTTTGCTCGACCAATAACGAAGTCGCAACGCACACGAAGAACAACGAAATGGCGAGTGGGCAGTGCCCGCTCTGCGCAGCGCCGGCCCATCGCTGACCACTAACCAGTCGCTGGCAGATATAGCATGCTCTACGACGCGTTTGTGAACATCCCGCCCGGAACAAACCTGCCCGAAGTCGTCAACGCCATCGTCGAGATTCCCAAGGGCCGGCGAAGCAAGTTCGAGATCGACAAGGAGACGGGCCTGTTCCGGCTGGATCGATACCTGTTCTCGTCGAGTCACTATCCCGGAGACTACGGGTTCATCCCGCACACGCTCGCCGAGGACGGTGACGCGCTGGATATCCTGGTGATGGTGAACGAACCGACCTTCACCGGCTGCTTGATCCGCGCAAGGGTGATCGGCCTGTTCAAGATGATCGACAAGGGCGCGAACGATTTCAAAGTACTCGGCGTGCCCGACACCGACCCGCTCTTTGAAGAGTATCGCGATCTGGTCGACGTGCCGCCGCACTTCCTCCGCGAGGTCGAGCACTTCTTCGCCACCTACAAGCAGCTTGAAGGCTCGCCCACGACGACGCACGGTTGGTCCCATGCCGCCGACGGACTGGCCGAGGTCGACGCGGCGGTGGCGCGCTTCAAGGCTGCACGGAAGGCGTAGCCAGTCGTTGCGGCGCACCAAGTCGCTGCATCGAGAACGACCTGCTTCATCGGCCGCGCTTCGCTAATCCGCACAAACGGCCCCGCGCCGCCGATATCCTTTTCCGGCTCATCCTCCCTAACCCCCGGCCGACGCGTGGATTATACAAATGTAGCCATATTATCCGACGTGTCCGCCCGGCGCTGCCTGCGTGAGTTTCCCATGCGGCGGCCGATGGCACGGACCTTGCAACCCCCTCGTCGTGACCCGGTGGGCGCCGGGTCGATAACACGCTCGCGACGGAACTCGCGGCGTGATGAACGAGACCAGCATTGGGGGGCATTCGCAGATGAAGCGAAACGTACTGTCGAAGTGTGTCGCCGGACTTGTCGCCGCCGTTGCGCTGTCAACCGCGCCGACCGCCGACGCCAGTTTGATCTCCGTGCCGTTGTTCAGCCATCCGAACGGCAACGCGTCCGCGAACATGAACGCGGTGGACTCACGCGATTACGGGCTGCGGCTCGATAACGGCCAGGGCGTGCAGACGTTTCATTTCGAGAACGTGACCATGACGTTCTTCGACCCGCAGCCGGCCGGCCCGGCCTCGGTCTATGCGACCATTACCGGCACGATCGCACACCTTCAAAGCAGCAACGGCGTCGCGCTGGGCTACGCCGGCAATTCGGGCCTCGATGCGCTCGACCAGCGCTGGACGATCAACGCCACGATTCGCGGCCAGGTCGGCCAGGGCAATATCTTCCAGCCCGCGCTGCCGAATCCCAACATGCTGAATCAGTTGATTGCCGCCGGCATCAGCAACAACGCCATCAACTATTGGGACTTTGATGTCACGCTCACGCCGCTCTTCAACGAGGGGGTGACGCCGGCGGTCTACGGCGGCCCGCGCGTCTTCGTCGAGAACACGATGGATGGCATGATGCCGGGTTTGATCATCGACTACCGGCACCGGCTCGATCCCAATGTCTTCGCCGCGCCGCAGTGGAACGTCGTCACCGGGCACGGCTGGCTCAAGTCGGCCAATGGCGGCGGTTCCGACTACACGCGCGACTTTCTCTTCTACACGCCGGAACCGGGCACGATCGGTCTGCTCGCCGTGGGGATGGTGACCGTCCTGCCGCGACGAAGGCGCGCCGCGGCGTAAGAAGCGGCAAGTTATTCGCGTCGAGCATGAACACTGGAGTCCCTTTCCGCGACGCGCAACAAGGAGTTCCAAGCCCCGGGCAGGTGCCTGGGGCTTTCCTTGCGCGCTGCGTTGAACGACGCGACTCGCAACGACAATTGAATCAATCATCAACACGAGGAGCAATCAACCCGCTCGACGTTCGCGAAGCGACGCGATCCATTCACAAGGCACCCGATGGCCGTAGAACCCCGTGCCGGATCGCTCCGCGCCGACAAATCGATGAAAATCGCTGCCACCCGTCGGCGCAAGATCCAGCTTCCTGGCCAGGCGCTCGCAGGTGCGCGCGAACTCCCCAGTGACATCAGGATGACTCACTTCCAGAGCGGCCAACCCCGCCTCTCCAAGCCGCCGCACCACGTTCTCCAGCTCCAGGCTGGTCTCGCACCCCACGCGTGACGGATGGGCCAGCGATGCCACGCCGCCGGCCGCGCGAATCATCGCGATGGCCTCGCCCGCCTCGCGCACGACGCGCGGCACGTACGCCGCCGCGCCCGAGCCGAGATACCGCGCGAACGCCTGACGAAAACTCGAGACGATGCCCAAACTGACCAGTTCATTCGCGAGATGCGGGCGCCCCAGCGGTCTGCCGCCGTTCGCATTCACCAAGGCGTCGTAGTCCAGGCGAATGCCCAGCGCGGCCAGCCGCGCGACGATCTCGCGGTTGCGTTGATCGCGCCGCTGGCGTTCATCCGCCAGCGCGCGAAGCAGCGCGGGCGACGTGGCGTCGATGAAATACCCGAGGATGTGCACGATGCGCCGACCCTGCCGCGCCTCCAGCTCAATACCGGGCACGAACTCCATCCCATGAGTCGTCGCAGCCTGGGCTGCTTCCGTCAATCCATCAATCGTGTCGTGATCGGTGAGCGCGACCGCGGCGAGCCGGCGCGCGGCGGCCATGCTCATCAGCTTCGCGGGCGCGTAGCCGCCGTCGGAAGCCGTGGAGTGCATGTGCAGGTCGGCCCAGCGCGGCCGATGATTCGGTTCGCGCGCGGCGTGGACGGCGCGGTGGGGTGAGTTCATCCCGGCAGAATGCTGCGCTGTTGCAGGTACTTGGCGAGCTGGGCGACGCAATCTTCGAGTTTGTGCTCGCCGGTTTTAAGAGTCAGCTCGGGGTTGACGGGCGGCTCATAAGGATCGCTCACACCGGTGAAGTTGGGAATCTCACCGGCGCGGGCCTTGCGATACAACCCCTTTGGATCGCGCTGCTCGCACAACTCGATCGGCGTATCGACAAACACTTCGATGAACGGCAGCTTCGCCGCGACGTGCATCTGTCGCACGCCGTCCCGGTCTGCGCGATACGGACTCACGAACGACGTAATCGTGATCAGCCCGGCGTCGGAGAAGAGCTTGGCCACCTCGCCGATGCGGCGGATGTTCTCGGCGCGGTCGGCCGCGGAGAAGCCGAGGTTCTTGTTCAGGCCGTGGCGAATGTTGTCGCCGTCCAGCACGTAGGCGAGCCGGCCCTGCTGCACGAGCAGGTGTTCGAGGGAAAAACCGATGGTGCTTTTGCCCGAGGAGGGCAGGCCGGTGAGCCAGATGGTGGCGCCCTTCTGCTTGAGCAGCGCTTCGCGCTGTGAGCGCTCGACGTGTCCCTCATGCCAGACGATGTTGGTTGCTTTGATCTCGGTCAAGACGGCGTCTCCCCGTGTGGTTGGCGTTCATGAAAGGCCGGAATTTAACCGCGATCGGGCCGATTATGCAAGACGCCGCGCGGTTGCAACCGGAATCGCACTGCGCCGGCGCTTTGCGCCGGCGCGCTAGACAGGGCACGCTTTCAGCGCGAAGATTCAGCGAGGAAACACCCACGTTGCCCGATGTCCGTCGCCTGATCGGGCGCGGCATTTCTGGAGGGTTTGCCCATGGCCGAGATTCAGCCCTTTCGCGGCATACGCTATACGTCCGTCGATGTCTCGCGGCTGATCGCGCCGCCTTATGACATCCTCGACGAAGCCGACAAGGCGCGGCTGCTCGCGGCCGACGATCACAACATCGTTGCCATTGACCTGCCGCACGTGCCGCCGAAGACGGCCGGCCCCGACAGCGTCTATCGCCAGGCGGCCGGTGAGATGACCAGTTGGATGGACATCCACGCCCTCGAGCGCGACGAGGCGCCGGCGATCTACGTGTATCACCAGACCTATCGGCTGGGCCGCAAGACGCTGACGCGCAAGATGTTCTTCGCTCGGCTGCGGCTCGAGGAGTTCGGCAAAGGGTGCGTTTTCGCCCATGAGCAGACGTTCGGCGGGCCGAAGGAAGATCGCCTGAAGCTGACGGTCGCGACGCGCTGCAATCTTAGCCCGATCTTCGGCCTGTACCCCGACGCGGGGAACGAGGTTGCGGCGATGCTCGAACGCGCCGTCGGCGAGACGCCGGAGCAGGTGGGGCGGTTGGACGGGGTGGAGAACAAGCTGTGGGTCGTCGCCGCCCCGGAGGTGATCGCGGCGGTGCGGGCGGCGATGAAAGAGAAACCAGTCTTCATCGCCGACGGCCACCATCGCTACGGCACGGCCCTGATGTTCCGCCAGCAGGAAATGGATCAGATGGGGCGGATTGCCGACGACGACCCGGTGAATTTTGTCCTGTGCGTGCTGTGCGCGATGGAAGACCCCGGCGCGACGATCCAGCCGTACTTCCGCAGCATCTGCGATCTACCGCAGGTGTTCGCGAAGGATTATCACCACGCGCTGGCGGATCAGTTCGCGTGGAAGCCGGTCGCGCGACCAGCCAACGACGAGGAACTGGCGAAGGTGCTGCGCGAGGCCGGTCCGCAGGCGCTGGCGTTGTACGACCCGCGGCAGGACGTGTGCGCCGTGCTGGCGCCGAAGGATTCCGACCTGCTGGCGGCGTATGAGCCGAAACGGCACGCCGCCTGGCGGCAGAGCGCGTACTCCATTTTTCACCGGTACATCCTGGATGAAGTCGTGTCCCCGAAGTTCTGCGTCGGCAATCCGCCAACGGTGCACTATCACAAGACCATGGATGAGGCGATCGCGGACGCGAAAGAGCATCATGGCGTCGCGGCGCTGATGCCCGCGACCACGATGCAGCAGTTGCGCGCTGTCTGCACCGCCGGCGAACTGATGCCGCAGAAGTCGACGTACTTCGCCCCCAAGCTCGCGACGGGGATGGTGATCAATCCGCTGTATTAACGAATCGCGCAAACGCCGCGGAAAACGGAGCATGAAAGATTGAGAATGGAGCAGTGCTGACGCAGACGCGGGGCCGCTCGCCTGCTGCATGGAGCATTTCCACATTCTCAATTATGCATTCTGCATTGTTCTTGCAAATCGCCGCTCGCGATTCGCAATTCCCCTACCACTCCACCCCCAGCATCAGGCAGTTCAATCCGCTGCCGATGCCCAGCATCCCGACGCGATGACCCGGTTGCAGAACGCCGCGCTCCTCGGCGATGGCCGCGGTGAGCGGAAGCGACACCGTGCCGATGTTGCCGAGGTACTCGTACGTCTGGAAATCCTTCTCCAACGGCACGCCGATCGAGCGAAGCACCAGATCGCGATGCGGCCCGCCGACCTGATGGCAGATCGTGCGATCCACCGCTTCGACCGGCCAGCCCATCTCCTCCAGAAACGCGTACCACGTCTCGACGCCCAGCGCGACGCCGTGCTCCATCAGCACCGTGCCGTCGGTCACCATCTCCATCGGCGCGGTCGAGGGCATGCCCGTGTCCGGACCCCAGCGGCAAAGGTTGTGGAACTTCGTCCGGCTGCGCATCACGCCGCCAAGCACGCGGTGCCCCCCGGGCGCCAGCGATGCATCGCGCACGACGACGCCCACGGCCCCGGACCCGCCCGTCATGGTCGCGAGGCAGAGGCGAAACGTCTCCATCGTCGGCTGCTTCACCATGCGGTCGATCGTCAGGTCCACGATCTGCCGCGCCGACTCGCACGACACGACCAGCGCCGCGCGAACATGCCCCAGCTCGATCGCGCTGGCCGCCTGCACAATTCCGTTGATCACCGCCAGGCAGGCGTTGGAGACGTCATAGACTTGTGCCAAAGGTGAGACACCCAGCGCATCGGCCACGGCGCAGGCCGTCGCCGGTTCCAGGTTGTCCCGGCAAACGCCGGCGTAAATGACCATGCCGATGTCGGCGATCGCCGCCGCCGAGCGTGCCAGCGCCCGCCGCGCCGCCGCCGCCGCCGGCTCGGCCATTGTCTGCCCCGGCGACCACCACCGCCGCTCGCGAATGCCGGTGAGCGCTTCGAGTTGCCCCGGCTGCATCCGCAGCGCGCGGTACATCGGCGCGAGCCGCTCTTCGATCTCCGCCGACGTGACGACCGTCGGGGGCAGTTCGTAACCGATGGAATCAATCACCGCCCGCGTGAACTTCATGCGATGAAATTGTAAACGATGCCGCGCACCGCGTCGCACGGCTCGACGGACCGGCAAAAAGGTGCAGCGCATCATCGCTGTTGCGCCCCGGACCGAATCGGCTGGCGCCTGCCTTACTGATTTGTCGTGCTTCGGCTATCCTAGGCAGGGCCGCGGTGAGAGGCATGTTGTGGCACCGGCGTCTCGCCTGTGATTCACCGGCCGCGGCGGGCACCACAATCGATGGTTCGTACGGCGGCGCTGCCTGGATCGCCATGATGCGAAGAAATCGTTTCGGGATGTTGACGTGCGGCGGGCTGATGGGGCTGCTCCTGACGGCTGCGACGGGCTGCGCGCCGCAGGCCGGTCCGCCGAAAGTCGTCCTCGCTGCGCCGACGGATGTTCCGACCCAGTGGCAAGGCAAGGCGCTCTATAACACACCGAATGCGTACATCTATGCCGCCGGCCCCGAGTCCGCCGGCGAGGCCGATCGCTGGCTCGCGGAGTTGAAAAACTACATTAGTCGTAAACACAGGGCGACGCTCGACAAGGGCGTGGTGATCGTCTCCGAGCCGGGCGATGCGCCGATCGCGCCGACGCTGGAAGAACAGCTCGCGATGGAGCAGGATCCGACGCTGATCGTCACGCCGCCGCGCAAGCCCAAATCCGCCGCGGAGATTCGCAAGCGACTTGACGAGGAAGGGATTCCCGAAGCGCCCATGGCCCGCGCCGCGTCGCTGCCGCTTTCGGCGGCCAGACTCGCCGCGCTGGGCTTGCACGTTCCACGCGCCGATTGGGCCGTCGTCGCGCCATCCCATGCGCTGGCATCGCAATGCGGGATCGAGGTCGTCGCGGCGAGCCTGCGAAAGAAGAACCCGAAGCTCGACGAGCCACGATCGCTCGAACTGGCCCGAAAGTTCCCCGATATGGCCGCCAAGCCGTTCGAGATTGTGCGGCCGCAACCTGCGTTCATTCTCTGGGCGCAGCGGCAGAAGGACTGGTCCGATTCGCAGCGCCGCGAAGCAATTCTCGACTATCTCAAGCACGTCCTGCGTTCGAACTGGCTGCCTGTGCCGAGTGATGATGAGTTGGATTGGTAGTTCGCCGGCGTGGTATTCGGATCGGATCAAAGCGCCGCACCGAAGATAGCGAGCTACGAGCAAGCTTGCCGACTCCTTGAGCAGGCGATGCGCGTCGGGGCGTTGGCATTTCCGCTTGTCGATGTTTTTTGCGTTTTTGCGGTTCGTTTCTACAATCCTCTCATGTTCAAGACGCTTGATCGCTACGTCCTCCGCGCCTTTCTCACCAACTACGTCATCGCGCTCGCGGTCTGCATCGGGCTGTATGTCATCCTTGATCTCTTCGTGAACCTCGACGAGTTCACCTCCGTCAAGAGCCAGTCCACCGCCGAGACGATCCGAAAGATCATCGACTTCTATTCCTACAACCTGCTCCTTTACTTCGCCCAGCTTGCCGGCGTCATCACCCTTGTCGCCGGCTGTTTCACCTTCGGCCGCATGCACCGCACGAACGAACTGACGGCCGTGCTGGCCTCGGGCACGAGCCTCTATCGCATGGCGGCCCCGGTGCTGATCGCCGCGATGGCCATGAACGCCCTGTGGTTCTTCGACCAGGAAGTGCTGATCCCGCGCCATGCCGACAAGCTCGTGCGCAAGCACAATGACATCGAGGGGCGCAACGCCTTCGCCGTCTGGTTCCAGCCCGACAAGAACAACTCGCTCGTCTCGGCCAGCATGTTTCAGCCGCGCGTGCGCGAGATGCGCGGCGTCGTCATCATGAAACGCGACCAGAACGCCCGGCTCACGGAGGTCATCCAGGCCGACCAGGCACGTTGGGACGAAGAGGAACAAGTGTGGCACCTCGCCAACGGCACGCAGATGAAGCTCGGCGCGACCAGCGACCCGGCCGGGGTCGATGCCCTGGGCCAGTTGCCGATCAAGGCCTACGCATCGGACCTGACGCCGAAGGAACTGGCGCTGCAACAGGCGACGATGTGGGTGAATTTTCTAAGCCTGGCGGAGCTGGGCCGCTTGCAGGAGCGGTTTCCCGGCGGCTCGGCCGAGATCGTCAAAGTGCGCCACAAGCGCATCACGACCATGATCATCAACATGATCCTGCTTTGTCTGGGCGTGCCGTTTTACTTGAGCCGCGAGCGGCATAGCGTGATCGTCGCCGGCGGGCGCTGCCTGCTGATGTGCGCCGCGTGCTACGTGTTCACGTTCATCTGCCAGAGCGTGAACCTGCCGGGGTTTCTCGATCCGGCCCTGCCGGAGTGGCTGCCGGTGATGGTGTTCCTGCCGGTCGCCGCGGTGATGATGGCGAGCGTGAAGACGTGAATGGAGGCCGCGGCTTGGGTTTTCGCGTGATGGTCCAACGGCGCGTCGGCCGCTGCGAACCTTCGGCCGCACTCCGGGCACCGCGGCTGAACCAACCCCGCGAGCGGTATCGCCAGCAGAATCTCATCCCGCCGTACGAACGGAGCGCCGGCGCCACACGCGCGAAACATCGGAAACACCCTGCCCATCTGATTCAACCGCCCGCCTGCCGCGCGGCTTTGAGATTCGCTTCCGCCGTCGCGTAACCGGGCTTTAACCGCAACGCCGTTTCGAGGTGCGGCACGGCCTCCTTCGCACGCCCCGCCCGCAACAAGGCGCTGCCCAGGGCGTTGTGCGCTTCGGCCGCCCGCGGCGCCAGTTCCAGCGCCGCCCGCAGGCGCGCGATCCCTTCATCGAATCGTCTCGCCTGCACCAGTGCCTCGCCAAGCAGCAGCATCGCCGTCACATCACGCGGCTGATGGCGCAGCGCCGTCTCCAGCTCGCTGGCGGCCTCCGCCCACTTTTGCTGACGGAAAAAGACAAGCGCCAGGTTGATGCGCGCCAGGGCCAGGTCCGGCTGCGCCGAGATCACCGCCCGGTGATGCGCCGCCGCTTCGTCCAGCCTGCCTTCGCGCGAGAGCACCAGCCCCAGGTTCGTGTGCGCCTTGATGTGCCCCGGCTTCAAGGCCAGCGTCTGTTCATAGGCCCGCACCGCGGCGTCCTTCTCTCCCAGCGCATCGCGCACGACGCCAATGTTGAAATGCGCCTCGGCCGCGCTGGCCGGGTCGCAAAACGGCGATGCCAGGATCGTCTCAAACGCCCGCAGCGCGTCGGCCGCCCGCTTCTGTTGCAACAGCGCCGCGCCCAGTTCAGCCGTCGTCGTCAGATCATGTGGATACTCATCGAGAACTCCCCGCAGGCGCTTTTCCGCCCCCGTCGCGTCGCCCAGCTTCAACTCCAGCCCCGCCAGCTTCTTTACCAGGAGCCGGTCGTTCGGCCGCCGAGTCAGCGCCGTCGCCGTCGCCTGGCGCGCCTGCTCGAGCGCGGCGCCATCTTCCGCGGCGCACGCCGCCACGTCCGCCCGCGCCGACGCACGCTGCTGCGCGTGATCCAGTTGATTCACGAACGGGGGCTGCTCGATCAGGCTCGCCACTTCCTTCGCGATCGCGCACCGATCCGACTCGCCATACGCCAGGTCGGCGAGGCACTCTTCAAACGTCGGCAGCGGTCCGCGCGGTGCATCGCTCCACGAGGGCGTCCACACCGTCACGATCTCTCGCGCGATCAGGTAGTTTCCGCGCAGGTTCATGTGACAGTGTTCGTAGAACAGATCGCGCCCCGGCCCGCCCGCCGCCGCCTCGGCGTTCATCGCGGCTTCCACGTCGATCAGTCGAACACCCTCGCGACCTTTCGCGGTGTCGCGGATCGTCGCGTTGAATCGGCTGTCCGTTCGAAATCGCAGCGAGTCCAGGTCGCGCGCCCGGGCGAACGCCTCCCGCGCACCGTCGCCGTCTCCCATCGCCCGGCGACAGCGGCCCAGCCGAAAGTGCAGGTCGGCGTAGGCGTCGTCGATCTTTGACGCCTGCATGAAAAGGTCCGCCGCGCCGCGCGCGTCGCCCGCGTCTTCCCGTTTCACACCCTCGTCGTACAGCGCTTTCCATTTCGCCGCGTCGGCTTCGGCCAGGTCCGACCGGTGCAGCGACGCAAACGGCGCGCATTCGCGCAGGTTCACGCCCACCGTGCAGAGCAACACCTCCGCGCCGGTTCCGCGCGCCGCGTCGCAGATGTCCCCAAGATTGCGCGCGAATTGCTCCCGCGCCGCGTCCAGCCGCGGGTCGTCCGCCGCGATCTGATTGCCGAGAAAGAACTCCATCCCGCGCCACATCGTCTCGCCGCCGCCGACCAGCGACGCCATGCCGCGCTGAACCATCTGGCTCACGCGCAGACCGCGCAGCGCCACCATCGCCCGCGTCATTCCCAGGCTCGTCGAGAATCGCCCGAACACCGTTCCCGGCCCGAACGGCCCGACCACCTCGTTGTTGCCCTCGTACACGATAAACAGGTCCGGCTCGTGTTCGGCGCAGTCGCGCGCGATCGGCACGAGCACGTGCGAGTTGATCGCCACCATCGCCGTGTTGATGACCTCGAACCTTCGCCCCGGATAGATCCGATGCAGCATGACATCGAGAAACCGCGAGAAGCTGAAAGACGGATCGGGAAACCCCTGCGCGGCCGAGGACCCCAGCACGAAGAGGCGAACCGTTCCGGCCGGCTTGGGGTCCTCGATTCGAAACACCCCCGGCACGCGCGCGATCGCCGGCGGAAAAAACCGCCAGCCGAAGAACGGATTGCCCACGGCCGCGCCGCCATCCGGCAGGCGGGCGAAATAGCCGGTATCGACCCCGAATCCGAACAGCCGAAGCCCCAGTTCGGTCGTCCCGAAGAACACCGCGGGAATCAGCACCAGTGCCGCAGCGCGAAAGAGCCACAATCGACCGCGACCAGCGGGAGCCGGACGCGCGCCGCGCGAGACCGATGCGCGGTCGGTCTTGCTCGTTTCGCGGTCGTGCGCGGCACGGTCTATGTTCGCGCAGCCGTCGTTTTGAATGGTTAACTCGTTGCCTCGCACCGTGCCGGATGAGCGGTCATGCTCCCGCTCGGATCGCCCCGGATCGGTCTTCGATTTGCGTCGTCGTGACATCACAATTCCTGTTTCAAACTCACGACTTGGACTGGTTTCCGGGGCGAAGAACGATTGCAACCATGATCACGCCACGAGCCCAATCGCCGCGAACTTCTCCACGTCAATCAACCCCTGATTCGTCAGCTTCAACTTTCCGATTACCGACAAACTCAAAAATGACAGCGCCATGAACGGCTGATCCAGCTTGCAGCCCAGGCGCTTCGCCGCCGCGGCCAACGCGCGGAGTTGATCCGCCGCCGTCTCGGCGCGCTCGGCGCTCACCAGCCCGGCCACCGGCAGCGGCACTTCGGCCAGCACCTGTCCCGCCTCGACCACGACCAGCCCGCCGTGCAGTTTCACCATCCGCACCGCTGCCTTGAGCATGTCGGAATCATTCACGCCGACGACGATGAGATTGTGCGCATCGTGTGCCACGGTCGAGGCAATGGCCCCGCTGCGCAGGCCGAAGCCGCGCACGAACGCCCGGCCGATCTCCCCGCTGGCCCGATGCCGCTCGATCACCACCATCTTGGCGATGTCACGCAGCGGGTCGGCCACCAGTTGCCCGTTATGGACCGTCGCCCTTTCAATCGACCGCTCGGTGTCGATGCGATTTTCCAACACGTGGATCAGATGCATGCGCGGCGGGCTTTCCGGCGTTGCGCCCGGCGGCGCGGGCACGGCGAAATCCTCCAAGTGGATATATGCCACGTTCACGCTGCTGCGAAGCGGAATCTTCTGCGCCGCCTCGTTGCGCGGCGCGATGCATTGCCCGTCTTCGGCCACCAACTGACCGCGATGAAACACGCGCGATACACGGCACGCTTTCAAATCCTCCAGCACCGTGAGGTTCGCCTGCCGGCCCGGCAGCACCGCCCCCAGATCGCGCAGCCCGAAATACCGCGCGGTCGATTGCGTCGCGAGACGAATCGCAAGAATCGGGTCCAGACCCATCGAGATCGCCGTGCGCACCATGTAATCAATCTGACCCTCTTCCAGCAGATCGCGCACGTCCTTGTCATCCGTGCAGAACATGAACCGATCGACCGTCGCCGGCGTCACCAGCGGCAGCAGCGCGCGAAGATTTCGCGTCTGCGACCCTTCGCGAATCATGATCGACAAGCCCTGCCGCAGCTTCTCGGCCGCCTCCTCCGCGCGAATACATTCGTGATCGCTCATGATGCCGGACGCCGCATAGGTGCCCAGATCGCGCCCGGTGACGCCCGGCGCGTGGCCGTCCACCACGCGATGCCGCGCCATGGCGATCTTCGCCAGCACTTCGTCCTTCGCGGCGATGACGCCGGGGTAGTTCATCATCTCGGCAAGGCCCAGCACCCACGGGTTCGCGAGATACGGCTCGAGGTCTTCGGCCGTCAGACTCGCGCCGGCGGATTCAAGCGGGCTGGCCGGCACGCAGGAACTTAGCATGACGTATACATCAATCGGCGCGTACTTGGCCGAGCGAAGCACGAACGAGATGCCCTCGGTCCCCATGACGTTGGCGAACTCGTGCGGATCGGCGATGACGGCGGTCGTGCCGTGCGCCGCGACAACCCGCGCGAACTCCGGCACCGACAGCAGGGACGATTCAATGTGAACGTGCGCGTCGATGAACCCGGGGCAGACGTACGCGCCCTTCAGATCGATCGTCACCGGACCGTCGCACCGCCCGATCGAGGCGATTCGGTCGCCGATGATGGCGACATCTCCTTCGTGGATTTCATGGGAGGCCACATTGACGATGCGACCATTTTTCAGGACCAAGTCTGGCGGTTTGCGTCCTGCGGCGACATCAATGAGGTTACGAAGGCTGGAGTTATCGGACATGGAGGGGTACCCCGCTCATAAGGGCTTGCGCCGGCGAGCATTATACCGCTGGCGTCGGCTCAAGGGGAGTGTGGGAAGTACCTGTTGATGAAACTCACGGTCCTGCTATGATGGAGCGTTCCACTCGCAGGTTTGTAACCAGCCGAGCAGAGTCGGGCAGCGAAGGGTCCGTGCAACGATCGCGGGCCGGTGAAGACTCTGCCGAAGAGTCATTTTGTCGAGTAACGATCGAACGAGGCGGATATGGCAGTCACGATCAAGATGGTACGGATGGGTCGCCGGAATCGGGCCTTTTTCCGCGTGCGCGCGAGCGATCGCCGCGCTTCGTCAGGCGGACGATTCCTCGAAGAACTGGGTTACGTCGATCCGATTGAGAAAGATCCGGCCAAGGCCGTGAGCCTCAAGAAGGATCGCATTGAGTACTGGTTGAGCCGCGGTGCCCAGCCGAGCGAGACGGTGCGCAACCTGTTGAAGAAGCAGGGCATCGGCACGAGCGCGAAGGCTTAATCGCGACGGGTGTATGTCTCGGTCCGCGGTCCGTCCCGGCGGGATCGCCATGCGGATCGATGTGCTGACAATCTTCCCCGAGGCCTGCGAGCCGTTTTTCGCGGCCAGCATCCTCGGCCGGGCGCAACAGACGGGGATCGTGTCGATCCGGTGTCACAATATCCGGGCGCACACGAAAGACCCGCATGGAAAGGTGGATGATCGGCCCTTTGGCGGCGGGCCCGGCATGGTGCTGATGTGCCAGCCGATTTTTGACACCGTGGCGGCCGTGGAACGCGAATCACCGCTGCCTGCGACGCGCGTGCTGCTGACGCCGCAGGGCGAGCGATTCACGCAGGAGATGGCGTGGGAGTTTTCGCGGTGCGAGCGGCTGCTGCTGATCGCCGGTCGCTACGAAGGATTTGACGAGCGGATTCGCCTGGGCCTGTCGCCGCGGGAAGTCTCGATCGGCGATTATGTGCTGGCCGGTGGTGAAGCGGCGGCGATGGTGATGGTCGATGCCGTCGTGCGGTTGCTGCCCGGTGTGCTGGGCGATGAGGAATCGGTTGTCGAGGAGTCGTTCTCGCCGACCGACGCAATGAAACTCGAACCGGATTCGCCTGACGCGGCCGGATTGCTGGAATACCCCCATTACACCCGTCCGCGGGTGTACGAGGGGATGGAAGTGCCGGAGATTCTGCTAAGCGGCGATCACGCGAAGATCAAGGCGTGGCGGCGGGAGCAGGCGATCCGGCGGACACGAGCCAAGAGGCCCGATTTGTTGTCGGGCGAGGTCCGGCGCGACGGCCAGGAGCCGACCGCAGCCGACGGAAGACCGAAAGATAAGGACAGAGAAACCGACAGCGCGACGTAACATTTGCCGTTCGCCAAGCAGGGAGATGACCGATGCGGAACCGAATCATCGAAGCCGTTGAGCAGGAACATTATCGCAAGGACGTGCCCAAGTTCGAGATCGGCGACACGGTCAGCGTCGGCGTCCGGATCATCGAAGGGACCAAGGAGCGCATCCAGCCGTTCATCGGCACGGTGATCGCGATCCATGGCAAGGGCATGAACCAGACCTTCACGGTTCGTCGTATCGTTGCGAACGAGGGCGTCGAGCGCATCTTCCCGATGCAGTCGCCGCGCGTCGTGGGCGTCGAGGTGATTCGTCACGGCAAGGTACGTCGCGGCAAGCTCTTCTACCTGCGCGATCGCGTCGGCAAATCGCGCAAGCTGCGCGAACGCCGCATGGGCACCGAGGAAGCGGGCGAATCCGCGGAGTCTGCCCCTGCCGGCGCCGCGTCGCGCAATCGCTCGTCCGAAGCCGCCGTCGCCACGGTCTGATTCATCGCAGCGTTCGCCATGGCGTTCTGGAACCGCAAGGAACTGGGCGACGCGGGGGAAACGCTGGCGTGCAAGTTCCTCAAGAAATCCGGCTATCGAATTCTCGCCCGCAACTACAGATGCCCCGCCGGTGAGATTGACATCGTCTGCTCGGCCGACGGCGTTATTGCCTTTGTCGAGGTCAAGACTCGCGTCGACGACTCCCAGGCCGCCCCCGAGAACAACATTCGCAGCGAGAAGAAGCGCCACATTGAGCGCACGGCGCGATTCTGGATCGCGCAGAACGGCCGGCCCGACACCGCTTACCGTTTTGACGCGATCAGCATCGTGATGCCTGAAGCGGGCGATCCCATTGTTCGACACATCGTGGATGCCTTCCGCGCGTCGGGCGGATGATTTACGCCGCGCCGATCAAGATCCGATTGCGCGAGCCATCGAAGCCATGCCCGTCACGCATCGCGTGCGGTAGAATCCCGGTGCGGACGTTTCACCCAGCGGAGCGCGCGGCATGGCCGGGCTGATCGATTCTCATTGCCATCTGACGTACGAGGGCCTGGTCGAGCGGATCGATCATGTCATTGAGTCGGCACGCACCGCGGGCGTCGACGAGTTCGTCACGATTTCGACCGATCTGCGCGATGCCGCGCGGGCGCAAGCGCTGGCCGAGCGGCGGCCGTGCATTCACGTTGTCTCGGGGATTCACCCTCACCAGGCCGCGCAAGCCGAGCAGGACTGGGAGCCTGCGCTGGAGGCGATCGTGCGCCGGCCCGATGTGTACGCCGTCGGGGAGATGGGGCTGGATTATCATTACGATTTTTCCGACCGCGTGTCGCAAGTGCGGGTGTTCGAGGGGCAACTGGCGCTAGCCGAGCGCGTGAACAAGCCGGTGGTCGTCCATTGCCGCGAGGCGCACGACGACGTGATGGCGATGCTGGCGAACTTTCCGCGGGTGCGCTCGGTGGTGTTCCACTGCTTCACGGGGACGCTGGCGCAGGCCGAGCAGATCTGGTCACGCGGGTACTGGTTGAGCCTCACCGGCGTCGTAACGTTCAAGCGATCCGATGAACTGCGCGAGGTGGCTCGGATCATGCCGGCCGATCGGCTGATGGTTGAGACCGATTCGCCGTATCTTTCGCCCGAGCCGGTGCGCAGCGTGCGACCGAATGAGCCGGCGCACCTCGCGTACACGGCGGCGTGCATCGCGCGGGCGCGTGGAATAAGCCTTGAAGCGCTGACGCACACGTCAGCGGAGAACACGCGCCGTTTCTTCGGCTTGCCGAGTCGCGGCGCGGCCCCCTCCAGCGAGGCCTCATGAAAAGCGACAAATATATTTATATCGGCATCGACCTGGGAGGAACGGCCATCAAGGGCGGCCTGGTGCGCGCCGACGGTGCGATTGCGACCAAGCGGTCCGTTCCCACCGAGGCGGATCGCGGCGTGGACCATGTGGTGGGCCGGATGACCGATCTGGTGCGCGACTTGGCCGCGATGGCGGGCGAGGCGGGGCAACAAGTGGAGGCCGTGGGGCTGGGCGTGCCGGGGACGTTGAGCCACGCGACGGGGACGGTGCTCGCGCCGCCGAATCTGCCGGGCTGGCGGAACGTGCCGATCGTGCAACGGTTGGCCGCGGCGACAGGCTTTCGTGTCTCGCTGGAGAACGACGCGAACGCGGCAGCCTGGGGCGAGTATGTTTGCGGCGCGGGGCGTGGCTGTCGATCGATGGTTCTGATCACGCTGGGGACCGGCGTGGGGGGCGGCTTCGTTATCGACGGTCGTCTTTTTCGAGGCTCAAACGAAAGCGGGGCCGAGATCGGGCACATGATCGTCGTTCCGAACGGGCGCGCGTGCGCGTGCGGCCAGCGCGGCTGCCTCGAAGCGTATGCCTCGGCGAGCAGTACCACCGCCCGGGCGCTGGAACGGCTTCGCGCCGGCGAGCCGTCGCGCCTTCGAGTCCTGTTCGAGTCGGGCGCCGCGCTCACGAGCGAAAACGTGGCCGAGGCGGCGCAGCAGGGGGACCCGCTGGCCGGCGAAGTCTGGCGCGAAACCTGCGAACTGCTCGCCACGGCATGCGTCAGCCTTCAGCACATCATCGACCCCGAGCGCTTCGTGCTTGCCGGAGGCATGAGCGGCGCAGGTGAGCGACTGCTCGGTCCGGTGCGCGAAGCAGCTGCGCGGATCGCGTCACCCATGTTCGGTCAGGCTCCCGAGATTTCGCTGGCGACCCTCGGCTCGGACGCCGGGCTTGTCGGTGCGGCGTTGTCGGCCTGCGACGCATGAGGCATTGGGGTTTCCCTTCCGTCAAACTTGCGTTCAGTTCATCTCAACTCAAAGAAGCTCGCCTGATACGTTGAATTTTTTTTACCGTACATAACTTGTTTGTTTCCAAGCCTTTACCATGCTACGGCCATATCCCAAGCAGCTCGGCGTATTGTAAACGATCTCTTGCCTTGCTAAGATCGTTTTGAACGATTCAATTCGTTCGGGGTTGCTTGCAACAATTTCCGCGATCCGCACCGGCAAAGCCGGTCATGTTAAACAAATGACGTACTTACGCGTTAAATCGAGCGTTCGATGACACGAGTAAGTCAGTAGTGAAGAAACGGAGTAGAAAACATGACGAGATTCAAAGTGAACGTATTGAACGTTTGTGTCTGCCTGGTCGGCTTCGCCGCGTCACAGGCTTCTGCGGCGCAGAAGAACATCGTCGAGACGGCCGTTGCTGCCGGGAGCTTCAAGACCCTGGCGACTGCCCTGAAAGCCGCGGACCTGATCGACACGTTGAGCGGCGAGGGTCCGTTCACCGTTCTCGCGCCGACGGACGCGGCCTTTGCCAAGCTGCCGGCCGGAGCGCTCGACAATCTGTTGAAGAACAAAGATCAGCTTCGCGCCGTGTTGTTTCAGCACGTCGTATCCGGCAAGGCGATGTCGAAGGATGTCGTGAAGATGACATCGATCAAGACGCTGCTCGGTCAGACGGTGCCGGTCGATGCGAGCAAGGGCGTTCGGATCGGTGGCGCGACGGTGACCCAGCCGGACATCGCATGCAGCAACGGCGTCATTCACGTGATCGACACGGTTCTGCTGCCGAAGAACGATATCGTTGAGACGGCGCGCAACGCGGGCAGTTTCAAGACGCTGCTGACCGCGCTGGATGCCGCCGGCCTGACGGACACGCTGCGCTCGGAAGGCCCGTTCACGGTGTTCGCGCCGACCGATGATGCGTTCGCCAAGCTGCCCAAGGGCACGCTCGATTCGCTGCTGAAGGACAAGAAGAAGCTCGCCTCGATTCTCACCTACCACGTCGTGCCCGGGCGGGTGATGGCGGCGGATGTCGTCAAGCTGAAGGAGGCGAAGACCGTTCAGGGTCAGTCGGTCAAGATCGATGCGAGCAGCGGGGTGCAGGTGGACGGCGCACGCGTGATCAAGCCCGACGTGCGAGCCGAGAACGGCGTCATCCACGTGATCGATACGGTGATTCTGCCGAAGTAACCGCGCCGCGCGGCGGCCTGGTGGCGAGCCGAGGCGCCGCGTCCGCGGAGGTGATTTGCGTTGTCTTCGGATGTGTTCTGTGAATCCTTAGAAAGGGATAACAAAAGGAGAAGGTCATGAAAGTGTTCGATGTGATCGCGGCGGTGTTGCTGGTAGTGGGCGGCTTGAACTGGGGTCTGGTCGGCGTGGCGCAATTTGATCTGGTCGCCGCGCTGCTGGGCGCCGGCTCGGTGTTGTCCAATATCGTTTATTCGCTGGTCGGCGCGGCGGCGCTGTATCAGGCGATTGGCCTGCGCGGGATTCAAAAGCGCTGGAACGTGGGCCGCACGCCCGCGCTGGCGTGATGAAGCCGAATGGAGTGGGGGTGGCAGGGGCAGCCGGGCCGAAACGTCCGGTGCTCCTGCCAACTCATGATGAAGTCAAGGGCCAAGGACAAGGGCACCGCAACTGCAAGAGGAGGTGAGCATGGATCTGCGACTGCTTGGAGGAATGGTCAGCGTGATGCTCGGTCTGGGGAGTCTTTCGGGCTGCCAGTTGTTTACGCCAGGCCCGCCGCTGGAGACGGTGGCCAGCGTGGATATCGCCCGGTACATGGGCACGTGGTACGAAATCGCCAAGTACCCTAACGGATTCGAACAAGGCTGCTTCGGCGTGACGGCGGAATACACCTTGCGCGACGATGGAACCGTTCGCGTCGTCAACGTTTGTCGCAACGCCGACGGCACGCGCAACGAGCGCAGCATCGAGGGCTTCGCGACCGTTGCGGATCCGGCCACCAATTCAAAACTGACGGTTTACTTTTTCTTCCCGTTCGGCGCCCCCTACTGGATCATTGACCTGGACGAAGATTACCAGTACGCCGTCGTCGGCGACCCGAGTCGCACGTTTCTGTGGATTCTTAGTCGCACGCCCACGCTCGACGACGCCACCTATCAGGGCATCCTCGATCGGCTTCCGGCCAAGGGCTACGATCCCGCGCGACTGGAGCTGATGCCGCAGTTCCCCGCGCAATCGCCCTGATCGGCACGCGATGTCGATCGCCGCTCGCAAGCGAGGAAGCCATGACGATCGTCGAGAACAACAATGCATCCCATGCCCCCGTGATCCTTGTGACCGGTGCGACCGGTTACATCGGGGGGCGACTCGTCCCGCGCCTGCTGGAGGCGGGGTATCGCGTTCGATGTCTCGTGCGCGATGCGCGGAAACTTGCTTCGCGCACGTGGTCCGGCGATCCGAGGGTGGACGTCATCGAGTGCGACGCGGGGTCCGTCGAAGAAGTCGCCCGTGCGATGCGCGGCTGCGAGGCTGCGTATTACCTCATCCACTCCATGTTGGCTGCGGGGCCGGCCTATCGGCGGGTTGATCGGGAGCTGGCGGAGTCGTTCGCCCGCGCGGCGCGCGATGCCGGACTTGCTCGAATCATTTATCTCGGCGGGCTGGGTGAAACGGGGGAGGGGCTTAGCGAGCATTTGTCATCGCGGCGCGAAGTGGAAATGGCCCTCGCTTCGACCGGCGTGCCGGTGACCGTGATGCGCGCGGCCATGATCATCGGATCCGGCTCCGCCTCGTTTGAGATTTTGCGCTACCTCGTGGAGCGGCTTCCGGTGATGGTGACGCCGCGCTGGGTGAACACGCGTTGTCAGCCCATCGCCGTGCGGGATGTTCTGCATTATCTGGTGGCTTGTTTGAAAGCGCCGGCGACGGTCGGTCGAACCCTCGACATCGGCGGCCCGGACATCCTGACCTATCGGGCGTTGATGGACATCATGAGCGACGCGCTCGGACTTCGCCGCCGCAAGGTCATACCGGTTCCCGTCCTGACGCCGCGATTAAGCTCGCTTTGGATTCATCTGGTCACACCGATCAGCCATCGGATCGCGCGGCCGCTGGCCGAAGGGCTTCGCAATCGGGTTGTTTGCCGCAACCACGATGTTCTGGGTCTTCTGCCCCACGATTGCATGGGTGTCGGTGATGCCATAAATGCGGCACTCGGCAAGCGAAGCCGGGCCGAGATCGAGTCGGCGTGGAGCGACGCCGGACCGATTCCCGGGGACGCCGACTGGGCGGGCGGGAAGGTGTTCATCGATCAGCGTTGTGTAGAAATCGCGGCAACCCCGGACACGGTGTTCGATGTCGTGTGTCGATTGGGCGGTGACCACGGTTACTTCGCGGCGGACTGGCTGTGGCGCCTTCGCGGGTTCATGGATCGCCTGATCGGCGGCCCGGGCCTGCGCCGCGGTCGACGACACCCGGCGCGGCTGACGTTCGGCGAGGCCGTGGATTTCTGGCGCGTGACAAAGATCGAAACGGGTCATCTCCTCGAGTTGCGAGCGGAAATGCGCCTGCCAGGGGTCGCGACGCTCACGTTTGAAGTGATCCCGCGGGGAGAAGGCGGAAGCGAGCTGATTCAGACCGCTCGATTCAAACCGCGCGGTCTGGCGGGAATCGCTTACTGGTACGCGGTGGCGCCGTTGCATGGGATCGTCTTTCAGGGCATGTTGAACGGGATCAAAGCAGCAGCCACCCGGGCTTCATCGCTGCACACGGTGCTGATGGACGAGAGGACGGATTCACGCCATCGGCCGCTTGCGGCGGTGGGCTGAATCCGTTGGAGAAATACAAATGTATGATTACAGATCGAGTTCTCCGCTGCGCGCGCGGCTCCTCGCGTCGCTCCTGATGACGGTTGGGTCAGGCGGGGGCCTGGCGGTCCGCGCTGAAGAGCGCGGCTGCTGGCCGCAGTGGCGCGGTCCGAATCGCGATGCCACGCTCGCCGGCGCATCGACGTGGCCGGATGATCTGAAGGGTTTGTCGCTTCAATGGCGTGAGTCGCTGGGTCCCGGCTATGGCGGTCCGATTGTCTGGGGGGATCAGGTGTTCACGGTGGAGACCCGCGCCGAGAAGGACGAAGTTGTGCGCGCGTTGGACCGGTCGAGCGGTCAAGAGCGCTGGCGCGCGTCGTGGGCGGGGGCGATGCGTGTACCGTTTTTCGCACGGCGCAACGGAGACTGGATCCGCGCGACGCCGGCATGCGACGGCGAATCGCTTTACGTCGCCGGAATGCGCGACGTTCTCGTGTGCCTGAACACGCAGGATGGCGCGGAGCGGTGGCGCGTCGATTTCCCGGCGAAACTGGGCACGCCGCTCCCTTCGTTCGGATTCGTGTCTTCACCGCTGATCGTCGGGGATCATCTTTACGTTCAGGCCGGCGGCGCCCTCGTCAAGCTCAATAAAAAGTCGGGGGAGATCGTCTGGCGGACTCTGGAAGACGGCGGAGGAATGAGCAGCGCGTTTTCATCCCCGGTCGTGGCCACGATTCAAGGTCGGCGGCAGCTTGTCGTCCAGACAAGGGAAATGCTGGCCGGCATCGATCCGGACAACGGCGCCGTGTTGTGGAAGCAGAAGGTTCCCTCGTATCGCGGCATGAACATCCTGACGCCGACGGTCGTCGGCGACGGGCTGTTTACCAGTACGTACAAAAACAAGACGTTTTTCTACTCCGTGCGCCGCGCGGAGGCCGGTTTCGAGGTGGCGCAGTCGTGGACATTGCCCGGTCAGGGTTACATGTCTTCGCCCGTTGTCATCGATGGGCACGCCTACTTGCACCTGGGGAACGGCCGGTTGAGCTGCATCGATCTGAAAACCGGCGAGCAGACGTGGCGTTCGCGCCCGTTCGGGCAATACTGGAGCATGGTCGCGCGGGGGGATCGTATCCTTGCGTTGGATGAACGCGGTGAGCTGCTGTTGATCGCGGCCGATCCGCGGCAGTTTCGGCTCCTGGATCGGCACGAAGTGAGCGAAAGCGAAGCGTGGGCGCATCTGGCGGTGTGTGACAATCAAGTCTTTGTGCGGGATCTGAACGGGATTTCTGTCTACATGTGGAAGTGATGCTCCACAGGGCAAGGACGGGTCGCATGCCCGAGCAATACCATTCGTATCGGTTGGTTCGTCGACAGCGGTTGGCGCTGCCGGTTGAAGCGGTATTTCCCTTCTTTGCAGATCCGCACAATCTTGAATTCCTGACGCCGCCCTGGATGAACTTTCGCATCGAGACCCCTTCGCCGATCGCGATGGCGGCCGGCACGAGGATTCAATACACCATTCGCTGGCGCGGACTGCCCATGAGCTGGCTCACCGAGATTGTCGAATGGGTACCGGGTCGTCGCTTTGTCGACCAGCAGATTCGAGGGCCCTATCGCCGTTGGCATCACACCCATGCATTTGAGCCGGAAGGGGATGCGACGATTATGGAGGACATCGTCGAGTATGCCCTGCCGCTTGGGCCGATCGGCCGGCTGGCGCATGCATTGGTGGTGCGCCGCGACGTGCACCGAATCTTTGACTTTCGGGCACAGCGGATCGCGGAGTGGGTCGAGGCGCAGTGCTCGGAATCGGCAAGCCGGGCGGTGCATCAGGGCGGCGTTTCGCGCGCCAGGGCCTCGACGGCTCCCTGAATGAAATCCGATCACGTTATTGCGAACAGGCTGGCGATGCGCGCGCATCTCGGCGAAGATATCCGCCGACGGCGGCGCCGATGCGGGTCGCCGCGAGCAGGCCTTGAATTGGGAGACACCCCGTGACTCTTGGCGCCACGCGACCGGCGACGATTCTGATCGTCGATGACAACGCGCAGAACCTCGAACTGCTCGAAGCCTATCTGGAGGAATTACCCGGTGCGCGCGTGCTGACCGCGACGAGCGGGCAGGACGCGCTGGCCAAGGTCGCGTCCGACAAGCCCGACCTCCTGCTTCTGGACATCATGATGCCGAAGATGAGTGGCTTTGAAGTCTGCAAGAAGATCAAGGCTGATCCGGCGACGCAGGACATTCCCGTCATTCTCGTGACCGCGCTGCATGAAATGGGGGATCAGGAGCGCGGCGTGGAAATGGGAGCGGACGATTTTCTGACCAAGCCCGTCAATCGCGTCGATCTCATCGCGCGGATCCAAGCCCAACTGGCGAAGCGCTTCGCCGGCCCGGTGAACTAGCCGCGGTCTTGCTGTCGATGTCCGCCCTTCTATAATCGCATCCCATCAGCCCGGCGGGACATTGGGGGGCAGGATGCCCGCGGTCAGAAGGGAAATCGGATGTCCGAGTCTCCGGCGGAAATCAAACGCATCCACTGGTCCGACGTTTTCGCGTTCACGGCGGTCTTTCGATCGTTTCGCATGGCGCTGGACTGGAAGGTGCTGCTGCTGGCGTTCCTCGGCTTGTTCGTTACGTATCTCGGCGGTCGAACGCTTGATCTGGTCTGGCCATCGAGCCACATGCCGATCGTGTCCTCGGCGCACGTCTCGGAGCTGGATGTTTACGCCCTGGGCGGTCGATCCGCCGCGATGCAATTCATTAAGGAGCAAGGGGGCAATAAGGCCGCGCGACGCGTCGGCGCGTTTGCACTGTTGTTGCAGCACGCGCGTGTGACGGCCAATCGTGCCATGCACGGCGTGATGGCGCTCAACCCCGGCGAAGTACTCGGCGCGATTTACGGCGCAGCGCTGGCGACGCTCTGGCTGGTCAGCGTGCATCCGTTGTACGGAATTCTGTTCATCCTGCTCAAGCTGTGCGTCTGGGCGCTGTTCGGCGGGGCGGCCTGCCGGGTGGCGATGATGCGCGCGACGCGCGATGAGCGCATCCCGTTGAGCGAGGCGCTGGCCTTCGCGCGGGCGCGGTTTGGTTCGTTCCTGCTCGCGCCGACGTTTGGATTCGGCATCGTTCTGATCGCGGGGCTGGTGCTGATGCTTTTCGGGCTGGTCGGCGCGATTCCGTGGCTGGGCGATCTGGTGGTGGGGCTGTTGTTCGTGCTGGTCATCGCTGCGGCCTTGGGCATGGCGTTTATTCTGATCGGCGCGTGCGCGGGGATGCCGCTGCTTTATCCGGCCATCGCTGCGGAAGGCTCCGATCCGTTCGACGCGCTCAATCGCAGTATCTCCTATGTGTACGAGCGCCCGTGGCGGTCGGCGCTGTACCTCGGCGCGGCCACGGCGTACGGCGCGATCTGCCTGCTGTTCGTGAAGTTCTTCGTTCGGCTTGGTCTTGCGGCGGCGGCGTTGTTCCTCGGCGCGACGATGAACCTGGGCAGCGCCACGGCCGGCGATACCAAGTTGCCTGACGACGTCGGCAAGCTGACGGCGATCTGGCAGGCGCCGACGCTCACGTTCGACAATGCCTTCGTCGGCAGGTTCGACGAGTTCGAGGTTGGCGGCATGAGCCGCTTCGGCCGGTTTCTCATCAAGAGCTGGCTGTACGCGGTTTGGGGTCTGGTGGCTGCGTTCGCGATCAGTTTCTACTACGCGGCGGCGTCGATTGTCTACCTGCTGCTCCGCCGCGAAGTGGACGCGACCGACATCGAAGACGTGTACTTGGAAGACTATCCGGCGGATGCGCTGGCGACCGCGCCGGCGACGGCGGGCAATGCTCCCGCGGCGCAGGGCGGCGGTTTGAATCTGCCGGTGATTGGTTCGTGAAAGGCCCCATCGGTCCGGGGGGCGTGGAAACGGCGGCCGTGACAGACGCCGGGGCACGTCCGGGCGCGATGATTCGTCGCGCCCAAGAGTGAAGGAAGCCTCGCCTCGGAGGAAGGTGCCATGCGCCGTTCGAACCGCTTCTCGGCCGTCGTGTTATTGACGACCGCTGTCTTGATTATCAGCGGCTGCACCGAGCTGTATCTGATCTTCGGCCCCGGCGGGCCGTATCCGCCCGGCGGCTCCAACAATCGCCCCGGCGGCTCGACGACCCAGCCGTCGGCCATCCCCGGGCCGCTGTTCGCCTCCCGCCAGATCGATCCCACCCTGGAAAGCACCGCCGGCGCACGCGTCATCGTCGCCGCCGACCTGAACGGCGACGGCCTGACCGACTTTGTCTCCGGCTCGGCCGAGAATCAACCCGTGCAGATTCACCTGCGCGATAACGCCGCCACGCTCGACTTCACAACCTTCTCCATCGCCGGGGGCGCGCCCATCTCCACGATGTATGATCTCGCCGTCGATGATTTCGATCAGGACGGCCGGCTTGATATCGCCGTGCTGGTGAACGACACGGGCTTCGTGCCGGTGACGGGTGCGACCAAGCGCGGCGCGGTGGTCGTCTTGTTTGCGCCGGTGAACGCGGCCGATGCGCTGCTTTGGCAGGCGACAACGATCACGAGCACGTTCTTCCTTCCGGGCGATGCTGACGGTGTGACGGATTTTGCCGTGGGTGATTTCGACGGGGTCGCCGGGCCGGACATCGTCCTCGGCTCGAATGAGCAATTGGCGACGCCGCCGGACCTGAACCCGATCTATCTGTACGCGAATCCCGGCGGGGCCAACGCGCGCAGCGGCAATGCCTGGGTGCAGGTGCAGATCGGCGCCGACGTGCCGCAGTTCAAGCAACTCGAGGCCGCCGACATCGACGCCGACGGTGATCTCGATATCGTCGCGACGTATCCCTTCGCCAAGAGTTTCAACATTCGCTGGCTGCGCAATCCGCTGATTGAGGGCGGCACGGCGGCGGTGCTGGCCGGCAACTGGATCACGCGCACCGTCGGCGAGCAGCGCATCCTGCAACAGCCGGGCGACGAGCAGGTCCCGGGGGCGGATTTCGTCTCGGTCGGCGATGTCGACGGCGACGGCGATCTCGACGTGGTCAGCGTCTTCGCGCAGCTTGATCTCATCCAATGGTTCGAGAACCCCGGCGCGTCGGTGGGGTTGCAGACGTTTCCGTGGAACGTGTACAACCTCGGCACGTTCAAGACGGATGTCTCCGTTACCGCGCTGCAACTGGTCGATCTGAATCTCGACGGGCGGCTGGATTGCTTCGCCGGGGCCAGCGGCAGCATGGTCGGCTACCAGCCGGGCCTGGACCCGCGCGATTTCTGGACGCCGTTCACGATCCTCGGCACCAACCCCCCGGCGACGATCGGCCGCTGCGCCTTTGCCGACATCGACGGCAACGGCCTGCTGGACATCGCCGCGCCGCTGGACCGCGACGGCGTGACGCAGGATCAGTTCCTGCTCCTGACGCGTCTGACGCCGTAAGAATGCCCCGCGCCGCGCGTTGTATCATGTGGGTCGGTTCTGCGGACCCGACCTACGGGTTCGATGAAGATTCGATTGAAGATTGTTGCCGTTACGAACCCGCGGCGAGGCGCTCGGGTTTGCTCGGCCCCGCCTTTCGCAGGGCGTCGGTCACGATCTGCGGCGTGAGCAGTTCGGGAAGAATCTGCGGATCGTCGGGGCGGCCGGGGGAATAGACGAGGTACAGCGGCACGCCGGCGCGTTTGAACCGCGCCAGCACGGACTTGATCATCGGGTCTTCGCTGGAGTAGTCGGCCTCGATGGGCACGACGTTCAGTTCGCGCATCAGGGCGCGCGTCGCCTCGACGTCGATGGAGGTCTTGAGATTCGTCTTGCACGAAGCGCACCAGCTCGCCGTAAAATCGACAAACACCGTGTAGCCCGCCTCGACGTAGCGGCGCACGTGCTCCTCGTCGTACTCCAGCCACGGGATGCCGCGGCTCCAGTCGGGCTTCCAGGCGACCTCGCCGCGCTTCTCGGGGTCGAGCTGGGCAAACAGTTTGCCGTCGTTGATCAGTTTGCGGCGGTGCGACGCGTCGAGCCGCAAGTCGTCGATCGTGCCCATCGCGCGGAAGGGCAGCAGCCAGCCGACCGCGACAATCGCCAGCGCCAGCCCGTTCATCGCCAGCTTGCGCGACGGCGGATCGCCGAACTGGATGCGCCCCTTTACCCATACCGCCAACGAAACAAACAGTAAAAAGATGATCGTGAGCAACAGGCCCCAGTCGCCGATCTGATCGCGCAGCGGATTAAGCAGCCACACGGCCGTGCCCAGCAGCAGGAATCCCATCAGCACTTCGAACGTGTGCATCCACGGACCGGGCCTGGGCACGAACTTCAACCACGCCGGCTGCGCGGACAACAACACAAACGGAAACGCCATCCCCATGCCGACGGCCATGAAGATCATCGCGCCCTGCGCGGGCGGATAGCGTGTCGCCGCGCCAACCGCCGCCGAGAGAAACGGCGCGGTGCAGGCCGTGCCGAGAAACGTGGCGAGCAGTCCGGTGGCGAAGGCCGACGGCAGCCCCTCGCGTTCGGCGGCTTTCTGGCCGAGGTGGTCAATGACTTTGGGCGTGAAGACGGCGAAGACGCCGAAGAGGCTTAGCGCGAATGCGGTAACAACAGCGGCGAGACCGATGACGACGCGCGGCTTCTGGAAGAGCTGGCCCCAGCCGGTGCCGGTGGTGGCGAAGAGCACGGCGAGGAAGCCGAAGAAGACGAGAATGCCGGCGCAGTAAGTGAGACCCAGCGCGAGGATTCGCCCGCGATCTTCACCGGCTTGGCGCACGAACGAGAGGACCTTGAGCGAGATGACGGGCAGCACGCAGGGCATGAGGTTCAGCACGAGTCCGCCGATGAAGGCCATGGCGAGCACACCGGTGAAGCCGTAGCGGTTGAAGAAGGCCTCGGCGGAAGAAAGCCAGGTTGCGAGATTGGAGGAGCCGGACGCGGATGGAGCGTTGGCGCCCGAATGGGTCGCCCCGGATGATTCCGCGACGGTACGATCGCCAGCGCGTTCGGCTCCTTCGGAGCCGGTGGGTGTCGCACCGATGGCATTTTCGGGAGTCGCCGTCGCCGCGAACTCGTCGTCACCGGTCGCCGGCGCGGGGCCGCCTTCCATGCGGATCGGCAGCGACCATTCGATCCGCTGCGGCGGGTAGCACGTGCCCGAATCGTTGCAGATCTGGTATTGCAGAATGCCGCGGACGTGTCGCGGTGCCGTGCCTGCGTCCTCGCTTACGGTCACGGGCACCTTGAACGCGACCTTGCCCGAGTACTCGCTCAACTTGCCCAGCACCTTGTCGGTCCGTTCGACGCCGGGCGGGTAATCCACGTCGCCGATTTCGAGACCGTCGGTCGGTTCCACAAAGACGTACGCCGCGATGTAATCTGCATCGAGCGGTTTGTGAGACTGCATGTGCGCTCCGCGCTCGAGATCGGCCGATACGATCACGTTGAACGACTTGCCCGGCGCGGCGATGGGGGCGTCGGACGCGACGGAGATTTTCACATGCTCGGCCTGGTCGAGCGGTTCGGGCAGCGCGCGGTGGGCGCGCTTGAAGAGCGCTTCGTTGGCGGGCGACGGTTTGGCGCCCTTCGCCGCGACCGGCAACGTGAGCGTCAGCTTCGCCTTGCCGGGGATGCACTCCTTTTTGCACGCGAGGAACGATACCTCGGCAATCAATTCGACGTTCGTTCCGCTCGCCGCGTCATTCGGACCGCGAAGGGGTGTCAATATAACGGCATTCGAAGGGAGATAGTACGAGTCGCCCTCCAGCGTCGGGTCGTACTTCACCGTCGGCACGGGGTACCGCGCGCGGCCGACCTGCCATCCCGCGGGGCCGGTCCACTTCACGACGGTCGGCAGTCCGCCGTTCGGCCCGGGGTTGATCCAGTAGGTGTGCCAGCCCTCTTCCGGCTGGAGCGTCACGGCGAGATTGACCGGCTCGCCGGGCACGATCGCCGCGCGATCGGCAAATGCCTGAAGCGTCACATGCGAAGCGGTCACCGGTTTGCTGGCCGGCTCGCCGTGCGCGGTCGAAGCGGCAGGCAGGCTCACCATCGACATCGCGAGAATGAGGACGGTTCGCAACCGCGCGGTGCGGCCGGGTCGAATGTTGACGGGGTATTTCGAATTCGGCGCGTGGCGACTGGCTGGCAAGAAAAGCTCCCTTGTTTATTGAATTCGCCGCTGGGTTGCGGCGGGGTAACAAATCGGTACAGACCTATACGGCTTCGTGCGGCGGTTCATTCCCATATCCGGGGTCGGATCTGACGGTCCCGAGGCAGACGGTCGATCGATCGGCCTCGTCGAAAACGCCCTAATTCTAATCGTGTCAACCATTTCCGTGCGAATAGCAGTCGAAAATGTCTTGACGATCGGGCCGGCGCATTTATACTCTATCGAAGTCCAGGTGCGACAAGCATCGCGCCTGATTATAGATAGATGCGCGGCTGGCGCGGGCGACTCGGGTCGCTCGGATCGGTCGTGCGCGGCGGAGTCGCAAGGCTCGCCAGGAAAAGGAGTTTCGGTTTGCGTCGCCCGGCATGAGTGTTCGGCGAAAGCAGATCGAGTCCGTGGATCCCCTAACTTTCGGCGTTGCCCTTTGGCCGGCGCTGATTTGAAGAACGGCAGTGCAATTGGTTGTGAGCCGACCCAGCGTGAAGTTGAACCAGATGCGAACCTTTGAAAGCAGTTTGGCCGTTCGTGCAACGCGGTGCGAGTGCATGATCTCGCGATTGACGCGGAATCGAGAGGCCGTGACGCAGGCGGGTGTCGTCGGAAGCAAGTAAGGACGATTCACTCTCTGGCGACACGATGCGTTGAGGGTTCGCTCTCCCGGGCCGGACGGGCGACGCAAGTTTCCCATTCATGACCGGCGTTCGCTGCCGCCGGGCCATCCACACTTGATCGTAGCACAGACCCTTCGTTCGCGAACCTCTGTTCGATTGACGGCATAGAGCGTTATCACGGTGCGGTTGTTCGCCTCGGCGGACGCTTCGCCGGTAGCCTGTTTCGTAGAGTTCGATTGAATTGAAAGGTGAAGATCATGGGACCCTGCATGATGGCGGAGGTCTCGACCGGCATGTCGGTGGGATTGCTGATCCTCGGGTTGGTGCTGGGCGGCGGCGCGGTGTACGCGGTGCTGTCGATGCAAGCCAAGTCCCGAGCCGGCGCTCGCCGTTTGGAAGCGGAGCAAATCATCGGCGAGGCGCAATCGAAGGCCGCCGAGATCGTCCGCGCAGCCGAACT
This sequence comes from Planctomycetia bacterium, assembly GCA_015200345.1. NCBI lineage: Bacteria > Pseudomonadati > Planctomycetota > Planctomycetia > Planctomycetia bacterium. The sequence continues at coordinate 2,572,237 of CP054187.1, forward strand.
CGAGACCAAGGCAACGTTTGTGAAGCGTCAGGAGGAGTTCGACCGCCTGACGACCATTACGCGGAACGAAATCCGCGAGGCGGAAAAGCGGCTGGACAAGCGCGAGGACCAGCTTGAGCGCAAGCTGGACATGCTGAACATCAAAGAGAAGAACATCGAGCGCGGCGAGGCGCAGGTGAAGGAGCGTCTGGCGGAGGTGGAGAAGAAATCCGCCGAGATCGATGAGTTGCTCAACAAGCAAAAGACGGAGTTGCTCAAGGTGTCGGGCCTGAACATGGACGAGGCCAAGAGGCAATTGTTCCAATTGCTGGAGCAGCAGCTCGAACACGAGTGCGCCGAACTGGTGGCCAAAAAGATCAACGAGGCGCAGGAGGAGGCCGAGAACAAGTCACGCGATATCGTCGTCACGGCGATTCAGCGATACGCCGCGGCGCACACGTCGGCCAGCACGGTCAGCACGATCGACATCCCGTCGGACGAGATCAAGGGGCGCGTCATCGGTCGCGAGGGGCGGAACATTCGAGCGTTCGAGAAGGCCACGGGCGTGGACGTGATCGTGGACGACACGCCGGGCGTGATCGAAGTGACGTGTTTCGACCCGATCAAGCGCGAGGTTGCCCGCAACGCGATGCAGAAATTGATCGTCGACGGACGCATCCATCCGACGCGGATCGAGGAAGTCGTCGAAGAGGTCCGCCAGTCGGTCGAGAAGGACATCATGGAGTACGGCAAGAAGGCAGCGCTCGAAGCCAACGTGCAGGGGTTGCCCAAGAAGTTGATCGAATTGCTCGGCCGATTGCACTATCGCACGAGCTATGGGCAGAACGTCCTGCGGCACTCGATCGAAGTGGCGTACCTCTGCCAGATCATGGCGGACGAACTGGGTCTCAACGGCACGCTCGCGCGGCGCTGCGGCCTGCTGCACGACATCGGCAAGGCGGTTGTCCACGAGGTCGAAGGCAGTCACCCCGCGCTGGGCGAGGAAATCTGCCGCAAGTTGAACGAGCGGCCGGAAGTCCTCAATGCGGTCGCCGGTCACCACGGCGATATTCCTTCGACCAGTCCGTACACGCCGCTCGTGGCGGCGGCCGACGCGATCAGCGCGGCTCGGCCCGGCAGCCGGCGCGAGTCGCTGGAGCGGTACATCAAGCGTTTGGAGCAGTTGGAAGGCATCGCGACGGGAATCAACGGCGTGAAGCAGGCGTACGCGATCCAGGCCGGGCGCGAGGTGCGGGTGATCGTCGATGCCGACAAGGTGGACGACGCCAGCGCGATGCGGATCGCGCGCGAGATCGCGCAGAAGATCGAGGCCGAGATGACCTACCCCGGCGAAGTGAAGGTGACCTGCCTGCGCGAGGTGCGGGCGGTGGAGTACGCGCGGTAGCCGCGTGCGATTGGGTCGCGCGGGCGGGTGCGTCACTGTGCCGTGGAATCAGGGAAGCGTCGAGAGCGGAGCCTCCGCCGCATCGGCGATGCCCGGGGTCTCGGTTTCGTCCTCGGTGTTGTCCTTCGGGTCGAAGGCGTCGGCGCGGGCCAGACGCTGCAACTCGCTGTCGCGCAGCAATTCGCTGTGAGTCTGAACGCGCCGCAGCCAGGCGCGGTTGACCGGGTCCAGCTCGTCGCGGTTGAGGTATTCCAGGATGAATCGCAACTGGTCGCTCTTGGAGCAGAAATCCGGCGCGAGCACGCCCATTGCGGCCACGTCGCGCACGATGCTTTCCTGTCGCCGCGTGGTCAGGCGGATGCGCTTTCCGACCGAAGCATCGAGGAAGTAAAACTCAAACCGCTCGTCGGGCAGCGAGCGGATCAGCACGTTTCGCCAGAACAGATCGCGATGGACGAAGCCGGCCTCGTGCATGTGGCGCACCTGCCGCGCCAGCGACAGGAGAATCTCCCGCCGCGCCCGTCGCACGCGCGACGACTCGGGAAAATCGCTGTACCGCCGGATGAATGATGACAGACTGATGGCATCCGGCACGGCCTCGGTGATGAGAAAGCAGCTTTGCAGGAAGTGCGCCGTCCGCCGCTCGCCGTAGGCCACCGGGCGCACCGCCTGGATGCCCAGATCGCGCATCAGCGTCAGCGTGTGGAACTCGTTTCGGGCGCGGCTCGCCTTGCAGAACGTGCCGCGGAAAAATCCGCGAATCCGCTGTTTCCAGCGCGGGTAGTGATAACGCTTCACGTAAAGGGATGCGCCGTCGTCGAGCGTGCAGCGGATCGTGTCGCTTGTGCGGCTCCACGCCGCAAGGTGATCGCCCAATCGCTCCAGCACCGCCGGCACGCTGTCCAATCGCGCGGCGGCCAGGCGCTCACGAAACGGCGGATCAATATGAATCGTATCGGTGTGGAGCATGTCAACAATCACAACGTCGAAACATCGACGCGCCGGTTCGCCCAACGGGAGTACCAGGCGGTTCATTCCTCACCAGGCGGCGTGAATGGTGTGCCGAGGCCCCTTTACATCACCGTTTTCTTCGCGCCTTCGTGCGTCCGCTTCGCGACGCCTTCCTCCAACAACCTCGCCGCCGCATCGTACACCAAATCCGGCTCCAACTGGTTCATGCAATGGTGATGCCCCAGCGGGCAGGTGCGCTTCATGCACGGCTGGCAATCCAGCTTGAGCATCACGTTCCGCTCACGGGCGAAGCGCGTATCGGTCCACGCCGGGTCGCTCGATCCGAACACCGTCACGACCGGCACCCCGAACGCCGCCGCGAAATGCCGCGGGCCCGTGTCGTTCGTCACCAGCAGATCGCACCGTCGCACCAATGCCTTGAGCGGACCCAGCCCCAGCGGCGGATCAATGCATACCTCGACGTTCCGCGTCGCCGCCGCCAGCCGCTCGGCGATCGCTCGCTCCTTCGGCCCCAGCGACGCCACGACGCGCGCGCCGCGCTCGCGTACCAGGCGATCCGCCAGCGCTGCGTACTTCTCCGCCGGCCAGCACTTGGCCGATCCGTAATTCGCGCCGGGGTTGAACACCACGAGCGGCGCATCGCCTGCGCGCCGTGCGCCGATTCGTTTGTCGACCGCCGCTTCGTCCTCCGGCGAGGTGGCCAGCACGAGCTGATCGCCCGGTGGCGAGCAGCCCGCCGCGACCGCCAGCGCGTTGTAATAATCCAATGCGGGAATCGGGATGTACTTGCCCCCCGCGCGCGGCGCGCGTAACCGATCCGTCAGCAGCCAGCCACGTCCATCGCGCGCGTATCCGATTCGTTGAGTCACGCGCGCCAGTCGCGCCAGCAGCGCCGACCGAAACGAGTTCGTGAACAACACCGCGAGATCAAAACGCTCCCGCCTCAAGCGCCTCGCCAGCCCCAGCAGGCTGCCGATTCCCCCGTTGGGCCAGGGGATGAACTCATCCGCCAGCCCCGCCCCGGCCAGCACGTCGCCCACATACGGACGCATCAGGTGCGCGATTTGCGCTTCGGGATAGCGCCGGCGCAGCGCGTTCATCGCGGCCGTCGCCATGACGACATCGCCGACCCAGTTCGGAACAAAAACGAGAATTCGCGTGGGCGTCATGCGTGGATGGCGGCTGGGGCGAACGCAACCCGCCGGCGGCTGTATGTTATGCGATGACAACCAATTAGCCTATTCACTGCGGCGAAACGCATCCGCCGCAAGCGCGGGCATCAACTGGACAGCCCGCGCCGGCGGGTCTAAAGTAGCGGGATTCATTCCCCGCGGAGAAACGCCGCGGCGGTCGGCCGTCCGGGGCGGCAGGTGAGGAACACGTCATGGGTTTGATGTCTGGCAAGAAGGGCGTCGTGTTCGGCGTGGCGAACGATTACAGCCTCGCCTGGTACATCGCCGAGCAGTTGCACAAAGAGGGCGCCGAGATGGCGTTCAACCATCTTCCGGGCGAGAAGATGGAGCGCCGCGTGCGCAAGCTCGTCGAGCCGATCGGGGCGAAGGTCATCGCCCCGTGCGATGTTTCGCGCGATGAAGACATCGAATCGTTCATGAACAAAGTGCGCGATGCGTACGATCAGATCGACTTCATCGTGCACGCCGTCGCCTTCGCCAATCGCGACTGCCTGACCAACCGCTTCTGGGAGACCCGCCGCGAGGACTTCAAGCAGGCCATGGACATCAGCGTCTACTCGCTGATCGGCATCTGCCAGAAGGCCTACAACATGCTGCGCGAGGGGGCATCCGTGCTGACGTTGAGCTACCTCGGCGCCGTGCGTTTCGTGCCCGGCTACAACGTCATGGGCGTCTGCAAGGCGGCCCTGGAGAGCACGGTGCGTTACCTGTCGGCCGATCTCGGTGATTTGCGACGGGTGCGCGTGAACGCGATTTCGGCCGGTCCGTGCCGCACGTTGAGTTCATCGGGCATCAGCGGGTTCGATCAGATTCTCGAGCACTACCCCACCAAGACGCCGTTGCGGCGGAACATCACCTCGGACGAGGTCGGCAAGGCCGGCCTGTACCTGTGCAGCGACTTGTCCAGCGGCGTGACCGGCGAGATTCATTACGTCGACGCCGGGTACAACATGGTCGGCTGGTAAGAAACGCAAAAGCGCCGAACACGCACCCTGCGCTGCAAGTAGAGTATCAATGCAGAGTATTGAGGACGCCGCGTTGAACTGACAAAGCTGTTTCAAAACTCCCTCTCCCTTCCAGGGAGAGGGTTGGGGTGAGGGTGAATCATTTCGTTTGAACCACATTTCTCCCTCGCCCGTCCACTCCCCCAGGGGGGAGAGGAGTTTTGAAATCGGTTAGTGCGTCGAGGGCGCGCCCTACGCTTTCGCCTCCCCCCACGGCCACATTTTCTTCAGTGCCCATTCCGTCCAAGTCTCGGTCTTGCCGCTCAAGTGCGCGCCGATGGCGTCGACAAACGGCTTGGCCGAGCGCTCCAGCACGGTGAGCGCGCCCTCGCGCTGAATCTGATCGATGGTCTGCCCGTACGAGGCGAGGATTTTTTCGCTTAGCAGATCGGTCGTCACCGCGCCGACGGCGAAGGCCGCGTCGATCGCCCGGCCGGCCTGTTTGCCGAGATCGAGGGTCATGAGGCCGACGATGGTATCGACCGCAACGCCGTCGCGCTTGGCGAGGGTTTCCATCTGTTTCCACAGGTCGTCGATGCGCGGCAGCAGGTTGGTCGCGTTTTTGAACACGCCTGCGTAACCGCTGCTGATTCGATCGCGCAGCTCGCGCACGGCGTTCACGTCGAGCGGCGGCGCGTCGAAGACCTTGGCCGATTCGGCGCCGGCCCGGCTCATGGAATCCAGCAAATCGTCGAGTTTCTGGATGGTCGCGTCTTCGGGGATGACCTTGTTGGCCTTCAGTTCCGCGGTGAGGCGGCCGAGGTATTCCTTCGAACCGCTGGCCACGTCGGTGGCGATCGCGAAGACCCACAGCGGAGAAAGGTGCAGCGAGAAGATGCCGACGGCATCGACGACATTGCCGGCGATCTTCCGCGGGACGAAATCTTCGGGCAGGGCCTCGGCGGCCTCGCTGGCGTACGCGCCCTGAACCTGCGCGACCTTCTCGATGAGAAAGCGCTGCGTGTTGCCCATGATGGCGGTGTAGGTGCTGGTCTTGCGCAGCGGCTCGGGGATGACGATGTCGGTCACGAGTTTCGTCGTGCCGCCCAGGGCCGCGGCGACGGAGCGCACCAGCCGCTCGGGCAGGCTCAAGGTGTAGCCGAAGGCGTTGAAGAGGTCGTTCACGTTGGGAAGCATGGAGGCTCCTTGTGCGCCCAGCGCACCTGAAGTGAGGAATGTGGAATTGAGAATGGAGAAAGCTCCGCGTGCCGCGGCCGCGCTCCGTTCAAATGCAAGTCCTTTCTGCACTCTCAATATCTATATTCTACATTGCTTATACCACTCTGCCCCCCAGCAGTTTCGTCCGTACAGCATCAACGCCCCCACCGCCACCGGGGCGATGGGGCCGCAGGTCGCCAGGAACGGCGCGATCGCGCCCGGCTCATTGCGCAATCGCACGATCGCCTCATGCTCGTCGCGCGATTCGGCCTGCTGCCAGTGCGTCGTCAGTTCGTCAGCCGTCAGTTCGATGCTCGCCTCGAACAGCATCTCGGGCTGATAAATCTCCCGATCGCGGATCAGCCCGGCGCAGACGATCTCGCGGATGTCGAAGCGCTCTAACGCCAATTCCTCCCGCAACTCACGCAGCACCGACGCAAACGCATCCACACGGCCATCCGGCCCGGCGTCGCACGCCTCCAGCGCGCCGCCGAACGTGTGGACGTGGTTGGCGTGATAGGAGACGCGCGACGAGCGGCGGCCGTAGCAGAGGTAGCCGTCGGTCGTGAGGATCGTGGCGGTGGTGCCGATGGGATTGGAGAAGCGATGCCAGCCGAACTCCTCGACGCGGTGACGGTTGAAGAGATTGGTGCCGACAAAATCGCGGTAGTTTGTCGGGCCGACGCGCAGCGTGAGCGCGTCGCCGTCGGGTGTTGTTGTCTGCTCGTGCGCGATGTAGCGGAGCATGTCACCGTTGAACAGGACGCGCCCGGCGGCCTGCGCGGCGCGGAGCTGTTCGTCCCACGTCGCGGTGATGGCGGCGTCGATCTCGGGCGTCGTTTCGCGCGGCGTGGATTCGAGCACAAGGTGCAGCCGCTTCGGCGCGAAGCGGCCGTACGCGAGGATGACGAACGGCAGCGCATCGTCGGCCTGAATCATGGAAGAATCCGTAAGGAACAGCCGCGATAATCGGCGTGAGTGTACCTCGCGCGGGTTGAATCGGCGGCTCGATTCATGGTACATTATGCGAAGGTTGACCCGCCCAGAAGGGGATTGCCATGCATGGCCAATTCGCTGAAAAGACGCCCGCAAGGGCACTTCGCGCCGGTTTGGTCGCCGGACTGATCGCGGCTTTGGTTGCGCCGGTCGCGCTCGGCGGCGTGCCGGTTTATACGCAATATCAGTTGCAGGCCCGCGCGAACTTTTCCGGTGCGTTCAATCTCCCCAACGGCGCGTTCTTCGCGAACAACACGCCGCAGATCAGCGACGCCGGCCGCGTTGCGTTTCACCTGTCCGTTCTTCCGCCGCCGAATGAACTCAAAAAAGGCATCTGGTTCGGCGGACACGGCACGGGCAGCATCGTCCACATGGCGGCGGACGACGCGTTTGTCAGCGGCGCGACGCTGAACAACAACGAACGCGTCGCATGGGAGCAGACCTTCTCCGCGCAGAACGGCCTCTGGGTCTATACCCATGCGACGATGACGGCCGTGCGCCAGACGACGCTGCCGATCGGCGCGAGCAATTGGTCCAGCCCGACGCTGAACGACGCGAATCAGATGGGTTATCGCGTGACGTTCTCCGGCACAGGGCAGGCATGGTATTCGTACACGCCGACGCCGGCGCCGTCGGCCGCGCTGCACGCCGCGGACAACGGCGTGTTGCCGGAAAGCCCGTACTCCTTTGTGTTCACGCCGGCGTTCAACAACCAGCGGCAGATCGCGGGCAAGCTGCGGCTTGGCCCGCCGGGGCAGGTGGGCAACTCCCAGCCCGATCAGATTCGCATCTTCAACGCCGATTCGACCAGCGTCCTGATCGCCGAGGATCGCGATTCCAACCCGGCGTCGCCGTTTTCGGCGTTCGACAATTCCGTCGCGCTCACGGATGACGGCCGTGTGGCATTCATTGCCAACCTGTTCGCAGGCGGGCGCGGCGTGTATTTGTCCGACGGAACCACGACGATCGAGATCGCACACACGTCGACCAGCGCGGCGACGAACATCGAGTTCTTCGCGCCGGCGGTGAACGATCAGGGCTGGGTCGCGTTTCGCGCCTTTGAGGGCAGCCTCCGCGCGATCTGGGTCGGCGACGGCACGACGCTGCGGCGCGTGGTGCGCGAGCATGACATCCTGCCGTCGGACCTGGGCCCCGCGCGCGTCGATCAGAACAACCCGTCGGACCCGGTCTTCGGCGGCGGCGTCTCGATCAACGAATGCGGCGACGTGATTTTCAACGCCGGCCTTGCTCCGCCCGACAACGATCAAATCGAATGGGGCAGCGGCGTGTACGTCGCGCTCGCTCCGCGCGAGACCAAGGGTGATCTCGATTGCAGTTGCACCGTCACGCTCGACGACGTCGGACCGTTTGTGCAGGCGCTGATCGATCCGACCGCCTACGCCGCCGCGCACCCCGATTGCCCGATCGCCAACGCCGACTTCAACAACGATGCGCTCGCCAACGGGAAGGACGTTGCGCACTTCATCGCCGCGCTGATTCCGTAATTGAAATGAGGTCGCGCGGCGCGATCACACCCGGAGCGGCACGACCGCAGCGCTGGGCAGCCCTGTTTTCTCGGATTCCATGTGCTCAACCTGCGCGAAGCGCCTTTGCCCAATCTTCCAACTCCACCGTGCCCGCCGCGATCCGCTTCAGCGCTTCCCGCGTGCCCGGCGGTCCGACGCGCCACGCAACTCGACCCAGCGTGGACAGCTGCGCCGGCTCATCGCCCTCGTCCGCCAGGCCCTCCAGTACGAGTTGCTCGGCCGCGCGAGCCCCCAGCGCCGGTTGTCTCATTTCGCTCCACGTATTTGACAGATGTCGCAGGAAGGTCTCGCCAAATTCATCGCGCGATTTGAGGCAGGTGTACGTCAGCAGCGCGGCCGATTCCAGCGCCCAGTCGGCGTGGTGGGCCATGCCAAAGGCCCGCGCCGCATCGACCATTCTGCCGGCCCGCAGCCAGTCCACGCCGAGAAGAAACCACGCGACCGCTCGATCCGGCCCGAACGGAACGGACGCCATCGCCGTGGAGCGCCGGTCCGGCGTTGCCGCGCGCCATGCCTGAAGCGCTGCCCGATAACGCGCCCGGCGCGCCCGCGCAGCGAGCGCCGTGCCAAGCGACACGCCGCCGCAGACCAACATCCCCATAATCACGAGCGCCTTCCACCACATCGCGCGCGCTTTTACGAACGCAACTCGGACCTGTCAATTGTCGGCCTTGCACCGTCGGCTGTTACTGAATTGTTCAGCATGGATCGTCGATAGTGATGGGGCAAGCCGCCGGACGCGTGAGCGCGACGCGGGCGGCGGAGCATGGCGTTGTGCGCCGGCGGGAGTGGAACTCCATGACGCAGACACAATCTGACGTGCTGGTGAGCGAGCTGGCGGCCGATCCGGATCTGCGCGATCTGGTCGAGCTGTTTGTCCAGGAACTGCCCAAGCGCGTGGTCGCGTTGCAGGCTGCGCTGGCGAAGCGGGATTATCTCACGATGGCGCGCCTGTCGCACCAGCTCAAAGGCTCGGCAGGCGGCTACGGCTTCCCGCGGATTTCCGACGCGGCGAAGGTTCTGGAAACGATTGTGAAATCGCGCGGGAGCGATGCCGATATGGAGGCCTCGCTGAATCAACTGGCCGACTTGTGCGCCAAAGCGCGCGCAACTTCGGACTAGAGGAGGAGGGTGACTCGGTGGGTACACGGGTCCTGATCGTTGATGATGATGTTGCCGCGATCGATCTGATCGAGCGCTATCTTTCGACACAAGGTTACGAAGTTCTTCGCGCGACCACGTCCGACGAGGCCATGGGGCGAATGTTCAGCGACGAGCCGAAGATCGTGCTCACCGATCTGAACATGCCCGGGCTGAACGGTCTGGACTTCTGTCGCACGCTGCGGTCCCACGAGGGCATCGGCTTCGCCTACGTCATCGTCCTGACGGCGCAATCGGACCCCCAGACGCTGATTCAGGCGTTTGATGCCGGTGCCGACGGCTTCATCGCCAAGCCCGTCGACCAGCAGACCCTTCTCGCGTGGATGCGCTCCGCGGATCGAATGGTCAGACTCGACGAGAACATCGCTCGACGTCAGCTCGAAATCTGTCGCCTTAGCGCCGAGATGACGATTGCCAACAGAAAGCTCGCCGAAGCCAACAGAAAGCTCCAGATCATGGCCGTCACCGACGAACTGACCGGCGCCTTCAATCGGCGCGAGGCCATGAACCGGCTCAAATCCCTGACCTACGCCGGCGACCGCTATGGGCAGTCGTTCAGTTGCATCCTGCTGGACATCGACTACTTCAAGAAATTCAACGACCGGCACGGACACGCCGCGGGCGATTACGTGCTCCGAAATGTGACCGAGATCGTCAAACGCTGCGTGCGTGCAATGGACGCCGTCTGCCGGATCGGCGGCGAGGAGTTTCTCGTCATCTGCCCGTTCACACCCCTGGAGGGCGCGCTGGCGTGCGCCGAGAAGATTCGCTCCGAGGTCGCAGACGTCGTTTTTGAAATCGGTGAAGCCAAGCTCAACGTCACCGTCAGTCTTGGCGTCGCCCAGCGCGAAGGACGCGAGGCCGTGGACGACATCCTGCACCGCGCCGACGCAGCGCTCTACGCATCCAAACAGGCGGGTCGCAATCGCGTGACCACCGCCGAGCACGCCGTCGCCGCCGTGGGTTGACGCGGGCCGATTCGCTTCACCGCCGCTGCGTTCGCTCTTACCATATCGGGATGAATACACCCCGATCCGCCGCCCAGATCCGTCGCGAATTCATTGAGTATTTCGTCCAGCGCTGCGGCCATACCTTCGTCCCCAGCAGCCCGGTCGTTCCCCACGACGATCCGACGCTGATGTTCACCAACGCCGGGATGAACCAGTTCAAGCCGATCTTCCTCGGTCAGCGCGCCCCGGATGTCAACACGTGGCCCGGCGCGACGCCCGGCATGCCCACGCGCGCCGCCAATACCCAGAAGTGCATTCGCGCCGGCGGCAAGCACAACGATCTCGACGACGTGGGGCATGACACCTACCACCACACCTTCTTCGAGATGCTCGGCAACTGGTCCTTCGGCGATTACTTCAAGAAGGAGGCCATCGAGTGGGCCTGGGACCTGCTGACGCGCGTCTGGAGCATCGACCCGCAGCGCCTGCACGCGACGTATTTCGAGGGCGACGCGAGCGAGGGGCTGGAGCCGGATACCGAAGCGCGAGATTTGTGGTTGAAGATACTGCCCCCCGAGCGCGTCCACCCCGGCAACAAGAAGGACAACTTCTGGGAGATGGGCGACACCGGTCCGTGCGGGCCGTGCAGCGAGATTCACATCGACCTCACGCCCGACAGAAGCGGTGGCAGGCTGGTCAACGCCGGGGACGCCCGCGTGATGGAAATCTGGAATCTTGTCTTTATCCAGTTCAACCGCGGCCCCGACGGCAGGCTCTCGCCCCTGCCCGCCAAGCACGTTGACACCGGCATGGGATTCGAGCGTATCTGCGCCGTCATCCGCGGCGTCGAGACCGGCCGACTGGGGCAGGTGAGCAATTACGATACCGATGTCTTCACGCCCATCTTCGCCGCCATCCAGCGTGTGACCGGCGCGCCGGCGTATACGGGCCTGCTCGAGAGCGGAGCACAGGACTCAAACCTCAAACCCCAGGTCTTCAAAGACGTGGCCTACCGCGTTGTCGCCGATCACCTGCGCACGCTGACCTTCGCCATCACCGACGGCGCGTCGCCGAGCAACGAAGGCCGCGGCTACGTCCTGCGGCGCATCCTCCGCCGCGCCGTGCGCTACGGGCGGCAGTATCTCGGCACACACAAACTGTTCATGTGCGAACTCGTCTCCGCTGTCGCCGATGCGATGGGCGAGGCGTTCCCCGAATTGCGCAGCGCCCACGGTGGGAAAAACGTCGAACGCGTCGCCGCGATCATCCGCGACGAAGAAGCGTCGTTCATCAAAACGCTCGATCGCGGCATCGCCCTGTTTGAAGAAGCAGCAAAGTACGCCGCGCAGCACCACCACGGCCGCATCTCCGGCGAAGACGCCTTCAAACTGCACGACACCTACGGCTTCCCCATCGACCTGACGGAACTCATGGCGGAAGAACGCGGCCTGACGGTGAACATCGGCGAGTACGAGCGGCTGATGGAGGAGGCAAGGGAACGCTCGCGCGCCAAGGACGTCGCTGCGACCATGGCGATACCGGAAGAGTATCTCACAACGGAAACCGACGATCGTTCAAAGTACACGATCGATTCAATCGAGGCGACGTTCCTATTTCCGGCAGGCGACGCGGAATCCGGCAGCATCGCATGGGTCTTCGACAGGACTTGTCTTTACGGCGAACAGGGCGGACAGACAGGAGACAAAGGCTACCTCGAAACGGCGTCGGGTTTGCGTATCAGGATCGTTGATACCCGGCGCAGCGGTAACGTCGTCCTGCATTTTGTCGATCATGAACAGTTGTTGGCGGCAACGAGCGCAAGGGTAAAGCCCGGTGATCGAGTCCGATTGCAGGTCGACTCGGCGCGGCGCGCGCCCATCATGCGCAACCACACCGCCACGCACCTGATGAACTGGGCGTTGCGCGAGGTGCTGGGCGAGGGCGTGCAGCAGAAGGGTTCGCTCGTCGATCCCGACAAGACGCGGTTCGACCTGTCGCACCATTCGGCCATCACCGAGGCCGAGCTGGCCCGCATCGAGCAGCTCACCAACGAACAGATCGCCCGCGACCTGCCCGTCTTCACCAACGACAACGTGCCGGTCGATCAGAAGGCCGCGATGAAGATCAACGGCCTCCGCGCCGTCTTCGGGGAGAAATATCCCGACAAGGTCCGCGTCGTCTCGATCGGCGTGCCCGTGACCGACGAGGAGGCGAAGCGCGCCCGGGACAGGGGCGAATGGTCCGGAACCACCTCGCTGCTTGGCTCGCCCGACGACCCCGCGTGGCGGCAATACTCCGTCGAGTTCTGCGGCGGCACGCACGTCAAA